>NZ_JBIVLK010000010.1:0-256378 GCF_044751215.1 Streptomyces sp. NPDC088730 | reverse complement strand
GGTTACATTCCGAACCCGGAAGCTAAGCCTTTCAGCGCCGATGGTACTGCAGGGGGGACCCTGTGGGAGAGTAGGACGCCGCCGAACTCCTTTTAGAATAGTTGAGCCCCGTGCCCTTGTGGCACGGGGCTCTTCTGCGTTCCCTGTTCGTACTCCCGGGACCCCCGGGCCTGGCTGCCACGGTCCGGGCCGGCCCGCACGGGCCCTGGTACGAAGGTGGGTGATGGCGCGTCAGGCGGTTTTGCGCACCCCCTGATTCAGGGTATGCTTTAGCTCGTTGCCGCAGGGCAGCAAGGCCCCAATAGCTCAGTCGGTAGAGCGTCTCCATGGTAAGGAGAAGGTCTGCGGTTCGATTCCGCATTGGGGCTCGTACAGACGAAAGGCCCTCGCCACTCGGCGGGGGCCTTTCGCGTATGGACAGCCGGCAGCAAAGCAGGAGGAAGAATTCTGGGTGCGCTCCTCGATCGGACATGACAGGCTCCTCGCATGTCGATCATTGGCGTGTCTTCCGAGGTGTCCATCGCGTACGAGAGCTTCGGTGACCCCGAGGACCCGCCAGTCCTGCTCGTGATGGGTTTCGGCGCGCAGCTGCTCGGCTGGCACGAGAACTTCTGCCGGGCCCTGGCAGACCGTGGCCGCTACGTGATCCGGTACGACAACCGGGACTGCGGGCTGTCCACCAAGTTCGACGAGCACCCCGTCGACATGGGTGAGTTCATCGCAGCCGTCAGCTCCGGCGACCTCCCCACCGCCCTCGCGATGGTTCCGTACCGGCTCCGTGAGATGGCCGAAGACGGTCTCGGGCTGCTCAGTGCGCTCGGTATCGAACGCGCCCACGTGGTCGGCGCCTCGATGGGCGGCATGATCGCCCAGACGATGGCCCTCTCCTGCCCGGAGCGCGTACTGACCCTGACGTCGATGATGTCCTCGACCGGCGAGAACGAATACGGCCGGTCCAGCCCGGAGGCACAGGCGGTGCTGTTCGCCCCCAAGCCTGCGGACCGCGAGGGATATGTCGCGGCGGCGGAGAAGGAACTCGTCTGGGCCTCCCGGCGATACGGCAACGCCGCCGCGCTGCGTGAACTGGCTGCCGAGAGCTACGACCGCTCCTACTACCCCGCGGGGATCGGACGGCAGCTCGGCGCGATGATCCTCAGCGGTTCACGGGCGGACGCACTGCGCGAACTACGGACGCCGACGCTGGTCATTCACGGCCTCGACGACACGTTGATCGACCCCAGCGGCGGCAAGCGCACCGCGGAACTGGTGCCCGGTGCCGAACTCCTGATGATCCCCGACATGGGCCACGACCGCCCCCGCGAGCTCTGGCCCCGGCTCATCGACGCCCTGGTGTCGCACACCGGTCAGACAGGTACGGCCTGACCTGCCTGCGGCTCCGGGACGCGCATCGCCAGGATGGCCATGTCGTCCGAGGCCGGCTCCGCCGCGAACCGCTCGACTGCCCGCAGAATGCGGGCCGCCACCGCACCGGCCGTCAGGCCCGTACAAGTGGCCAGTACGTCCGCCAGGCCGTCGTCGCCGAGCATGCGGGTGCCCTCGCGGCGTTCGGTGACACCGTCGGTCACGCACAACAGGACGTCGCCGGGATCGAGAGTGACCGTCTGCTCGTACAGCTCCAGATCCTCGATGACGCCCAGCAGCGGCTGTGGTTCGGCCGCGGCCTCGACCGATCCGTCCTGGCGCAGGCGCAGCGGCAGCGGGTGACCCGCACAGACCACCTTCAGCAGCGCGCTGCCGTCCTCCTGGGGCCACAGCTCGCCGTACAGCAGGGTGAGGAAGCGGCTGCGGGCGCCCTCGTCGAGGATGGCGGCGTTCAGCCGCTCCAGGACCGCGGGGCCGCCGAACCCCTCGCGGGCGAGCAGGCGCAGGGCGTGGCGGGCCAGGCCGGTCACGGCCGCGGCCTCGGGGCCCGTGCCGCAGACGTCACCGATGGCGAAGCCGTAGGCGCCGTCCCGGATCGGGAAGACGTCGTAGAAGTCGCCGCCCACCTCGTTGCCCTCGCCGGCTGCCCGGTAGATGACCTCGATCTCCACATTGGGCACGTCCGGCAGCCCCGGTGGCAGCAGGCTGCGCTGGAGGGACTGGCTGATCGCCATGCGCTCCGAGTAGAGGCGGGCGTTGTCGAGCGCCAGGGCGGCCCGGCGGGACAGGTCCTCTGCCAGTTCCAGGATCTCCTGGCGGAAATGGTCGTCGGACGGTTTGCCGAGCGTGAGCATGCCGATGACACGGTTGCGGGCGACGAGCGGAAGGACCACCGTCTCCCCGCCCACCGCGGCCGCCGTCGCGAGCGTCGTACGGATACCCGCGCCCAGGCTGCCCGCGTCACCGAGGCCGATACCGCGCATCGAAGTGCGCAGGGCATCCTGATGGGCCGCCTCCGAAGGGGCCGACCAGGAGCGGGCCCCGGGGGCCGGCACCGGATCCGGCGGGGAGATCTTGGAGAGGAGGGCCTTGAGACCGTCGATGAGCTCCTCGTCCTCGTGCAGCACGTAGGAGAGGTACGGATCGGAGGACTGGTCGGCGATCGTGTAGACGGCGCACCAGGTCGCCAGGGTGGGGACCGTCATCTGCGCCATCAGGGCCAGGGTCTGGTCCCGGTCGAGCGTGCCGGCCAGCAGGTCCGACGCCTCGACGAGGAAGGAGAGGGAGCCGCGCCGCAGCCGTTCCAGTTCGCCCAGGCGGGCCGATTCGACGGCCAGGGCGATGCGGTCGGCCGCGAACTGGAGGCGCAGGGCCTCCTCGTTCGAGTACCGCCCGGCGGCCTCCGCCGCGACGCCCAGGGAACCCGTCAGACGGCCCTCGACCTTCAGCGGAACGGTGACCACCGAACGCATACCGGTGTTGCCCAGCAGCGGGACGGCGCCCGGGACGGCGTCGAGGTCCTCGTGGACCGCGGGCATGCGGGCCGAGCCGTACCGTCCGGTGCCGGCCTCCACGGGGACGCGGGCGAAGCGCTGGCGGGCGGAGGGAAGGCCGGTCGTGGCCCGTACCTCCAGCTCGGTCTCGTCGTCCGTTGCCAGCAGCAGGAACGCGGCGTCGGCGTCGAGCATGTCGCGGGCCCGTTCGACGGTGCGCTGGAGCAGGCCGTCGAGGTCGTCGGGGGCCGGGGAGCCGATGAAGACCTCGAAGGGGTCCGTCTTGCGGCTCTCCGTGCCGTTGTCGGTGACCGGGGTGCGTACCGGTGACTGGAGCACGGCCCGCTCGTAGTCGCGGACCAGCAGGCAGACCGTCGAGGGCTCGCCCCGGGTGTCCCGTACGCGGAGGTGGGAGCCGTAGACCGGGATGGTGCGGCCGTCGGCGCCCCGGATGCCGTAGCTGCCCTCCCAGCGGGAGAGGCGGAGCGCGTCGGCGATACCGGTGTTGGTCCCGGGAGTCTGCGGCCACGCCGTGAGGTCGGTGAGCTGCTTGCCGATGACCTGCTCAGCGGCGTATCCGAACAGGTACGCGGCGTCGTCGTTCCACGCGCCGATGGCGCCGAGGCTGTCGATCTGGACGACGGCGACCCGGACGCGTTCGTCGGTGACCGGGAGCAGGTCCACGGGGAGCAGCGGGCCCGCCGAGCGGATGCCCACCGGGCGGTCGGGGAGGTCGAGCTGGAACCAGACGTGCTTGTGCGCGGGGGAGTACTCGACGCCCCAGCGCGAGGCGAGCGCGGCGCACAGGAGCAGGCCGCGGCCGCCCTCGCGGTCCGGGCTGCCGAAATCGGGGCCGGTGGACTGGAGCGGGATCTCCCGTTCCGGATAGTGGTCCGAGATCTCCACCCGGACGCCGTCCTCCGTACGGAGGCACAGCACGTCCGCCGCGGTGCCCGCGTGGACCACCGCGTTGGTGACCAGCTCGCTGGTGAGGACGACCGCGTCGTCGACGACGTCGGTGTATCCCCACCCCTGGAGGGTGTCGCGGACGAAGGCGCGGGCGGTCGCGACGGAGCGCCCGACCGGGTCGAAGGTGGCAGCCGCGCGCGCCGTGATCACAGCACTCCCCATATGGTGTCTCGTCGCTTCCCCGAGTCCTGTGCCCGTTTCTAGCCGCTTCGATTCGCTTGCCAGGCTAGACGCTCCCTCCGGGTACCGAGTACACGAGGGCAGACTTGGGGCGAGGACGGATGGATACGGGCCTGTGACCGGACAGGTGCGGGCTTCCCCGGGAGGGGATGTGGGACAACGGTTGGACGTTCCGCCCCTACCGGTTCCGGCCTGGTAGGTTTCAACGATTTGACGTCCGCATAGTCACCCGTCAACGGTGTGCTGTGGCGGTGAGCCATTGAGGATCTGGGCAAGCTCCCAGAGAAGACCCGAGCGATACGGTCAACCCTGCGGGAGGGACACGGTGGAGTCTGGCGTGGCGGCGCGGGGAACAGGCACGCGCACTAAAGGCGGACAGTCCGTGAAGAAGCAGCGCAATGGGACCATCGAAGTCGACGCCGCAGCGCTCAACAGACTGCTGGCCGGTCTGGTGGCCATGCGCGACGGTAATTTCCGCAGGCGCCTGACCGTCTCCGGTGACGGCGTGATGGCGGAGGTCGCCGCCGTCTTCAACGAGGTCGCCGACCGCAATGTGCACCTCACCGGTGAGCTCGCCCGGGTACGGCGGGTGGTCGGACGGGAGGGCAAGCTCACCGAGCGGCTGGAGACCGGCGCCTGCGAAGGGTCCTGGGCCGCCGCGATCGACGCCTCCAACGAGCTCGTCGACGACCTTGCGCGCCCCGTCTCCGAGGTCGGACGAGTGCTGTCGGCGGTGGCCGACGGTGACCTGGAGCAGCGGATGGAGCTCCGCTCGCACACCACCGACGAGACGGTACGGCCGCTGCGGGGCGAGTTCCTGAAGGTCGCCCGTACGGTCAACAACCTCGTCGACCAGCTGTCGGCGTTCACCGAGCAGGTGACGCGGGTCGCGGTGGAGGTGGGGACCGAGGGCAAGCTCGGCGGGCAGGCCCAGGTGCGCGGCATGTCCGGGTCCTGGAAGGACCTCACGGACTCCGTGAACACCATGGCGTACCGGCTGACTGCGCAGGTGCGGGACATCGCCCTGGTGACGACCGCGGTCGCCAAGGGCGACCTGTCGCGGAAGGTCACCGTCCATGTGGCCGGCGAGATGCTTCAGCTGAAGAACACCGTGAACACGATGGTCGACCAGCTGTCCTCGTTCTCCTCCGAGGTGACCAGGGTCGCCCGCGAGGTGGGTACGGAAGGCGAGCTGGGCGGACAGGCGACCGTCCCGGGCGTGGCCGGGGTGTGGAAGGACCTCACCGACTCCGTCAACACGATGGCGGGCAACCTCACCTCGCAGGTGCGCGGTATCGCGGAGGTGACGACGGCGGTCGCCAACGGCGACCTGTCGCAGAAGGTCCGGGTGAGCGCCCGCGGCGAGGTCGCGCAGCTCGCCGAGACCATCAACCAGATGACCGAGACGCTGCGCACCTTCGCGGACGAGGTCACCCGGGTGGCCAGCGAGGTCGGCGGCGGGGGTGTGCTCGGCGGGCAGGCGCAGGTGCCGGGTGCCGCGGGAACGTGGAAGGACCTCACCGACTCGGTGAACACCGTCTTCCGCAACCTGACGACCCAGGTGCGGGACATCGCGCAGGTGACCACGGCGGTGGCCAGTGGCGACATGACGCAGAAGGTCACCGTCGACGTGGCCGGCGAGATGCTCGAACTCAAGAACACCGTCAACACCATGGTCGACCAGCTGCAGTCGTTCGGCTCCGAGGTGACCCGGGTGGCCCGGGAGGTCGGCGTCGAGGGGCGGCTGGGCGGCCAGGCAGAGGTGCCCGGCGCGGCCGGCACCTGGAAGGACCTCACGGACTCCGTGAACACGGCGTTCCGGAACCTGACGGGCCAGGTGCGGGACATCGCGCAGGTGACGACGGCGGTCGCCAACGGCGACCTGTCGCAGAAGGTCACGGTCGATGTGGCGGGCGAGATGCTCGAACTGAAGAACACCGTGAACACGATGGTGGCGCAGCTGTCGTCGTTCGCCGACCAGGTGACGCGGATGGCGCGGGACGTGGGCACGGAGGGCCGCCTCGGCGGTCAGGCGCGCGTCGACGGTGTCTCCGGTACCTGGAAGGAGCTCACCGACTCCGTCAACTTCATGGCGGGGAACCTGACCTCCCAGGTGCGCCAGATCGCCCAGGTGACCACGGCGGTGGCGCGGGGCGACCTGTCGCAGAAGATCGACGTGGACGCCCGCGGCGAGATCCTGGAGCTGAAGAACACCATCAACACGATGGTCGACCAGCTCTCCGCCTTCGCCGAGCAGGTGACCCGGGTGGCCCGCGAGGTGGGCACGGACGGACGGCTCGGCGGCCAGGCGCAGGTGCCCGGCGTGGCCGGTGTGTGGCGTGATCTGACCGACTCGGTGAACGGCATGGCGGGGAACCTCACCGCTCAGGTCCGTAACATCGCGCAGGTCGCCACGGCGGTGGCGCGCGGTGACCTGTCGCAGAAGATCGACGTGGACGCCCGCGGCGAGATCCTGGAGCTCAAGAACACCCTCAACACGATGGTCGACCAGCTGTCGAACTTCGCGGAGCAGGTGACCAGGGTCGCCCGCGAGGTGGGCACGGAGGGCATCCTCGGCGGCCAGGCCGAGGTGCAGGGTGTGTCCGGTACGTGGAAGGACCTCACGCAGTCCGTCAACGGCATGGCGAACAACCTGACCCTCCAGGTCCGCAACATCGCGGAGGTCACCACCGCGGTCGCCAAGGGTGACCTCTCCAAGAAGATCACCGTCGACGCCAAGGGCGAGATCCTCGAACTGGTCACGACCGTCAACACGATGGTCGACCAGCTGATGAACTTCGGTGACGAGGTGACCCGGGTCGCCCGGGAGGTGGGCACCGAGGGCATTCTCGGCGGCCAGGCCCGGGTGCGCGGCGCCACGGGCATCTGGAAGGACCTCAGCGAGAACGTCAACCTGATGGCCAACAACCTGACCAGTCAGGTGCGGAACATCTCCCGGGTCTCGTCCGCCGTCGCCAACGGCGACCTGACGAAGAAGGTCACCGTCGAGGCACGCGGCGAGGTGGCCGAACTGGCGGACACCGTCAACACGATGGTGACGACCCTGTCCTCGTTCGCGGACGAGGTGACCCGGGTGGCCCGCGAGGTGGGTACCGAAGGCGAACTGGGCGGCCAGGCACGGGTCCCCGGGGTCGCGGGTACCTGGAAGGACCTCACGGAGTCCGTGAACTCGATGGCGTCCAACCTGACCGGTCAGGTGCGCCAGATCGCCACCGTCACCACGGCCATCGCGAAGGGCGATCTCACCAAGAAGATCGACATCGATGCCCGCGGTGAGATCCAGGAGCTGAAGAACACCATCAACACGATGGTGGACCAGCTGTCCTCCTTCGCTGAGCAGGTGACCCGGGTGGCCCGCGAGGTGGGTACCGAGGGGCAGCTGGGCGGCCAGGCACGCGTCCGGGGTGTCGACGGCACCTGGCGCGACCTCACCGAGTCGGTGAACGAGATGGCCGGAAACCTCACCCGCCAGGTGCGCGCCATCGCGGCCGTGGCCACCGCGGTGACCCGCGGCGATCTCAATCTGAAGATCGACGTGGACGCGGCCGGCGAGATCCAGGCGCTGCAGGGCAACATCAACACGATGATCGCCAACCTGCGCGACACCACGGCGACCAACAAGGAGCAGGACTGGCTCAAGGGCAACCTCGCCCGGATCTCCGGCCTGATGCAGGGGCGGCGCGATCTCGACGACGTCGCCTCCCTGATCATGAGCGAGCTGACCCCGGTCGTCTCCGCCCAGCACGGTGCGTTCTTCCTGGCCATGGCCACCGGCGACACCGACGCGCTGGGTGCGGAGGGCGACAAGGAGGGCGCGTACGTGCTCCGGATGCGGGGCAGCTACGGCTACTCCGCGGGCTCCATGCCGACGTCCTTCCGGCCCGGCGAGACGCTCATCGGCACGGCCGCGGAGGAGAAGCGGACGATCCAGGTGGACAACGTCCCGCCGGGTTACCTGAAGATCTCCTCCGGCCTCGGTGAGGCGCCGCCCGCGCATGTGATCGTGCTGCCGGTGCTCTTCGAGGGGAAGGTCCTCGGAGTGATCGAACTGGCCTCGTTCCAGCCGTTCACGCATATCCAGCGGGACTTCCTCAACCAGCTCGCGGAGATGATCGCCACGAGCGTCAACACCATCAGCGTCAACACGACCACCGAGAAACTGCTGGAGCAGTCGCAGGAACTGACCGAGCAATTGCGCGACCGCTCGCAGGAGTTGGAGAACCGGCAGAAAGCCCTCCAGGCGTCCAACGCGGAACTGGAGGAGAAGGCCGAGCTGCTCGCCCAGCAGAACCGGGACATCGAGGTCAAGAACACCGAGATCGAGGAGGCGCGGCAGGTCCTGGAGGAGCGCGCCGAGCAGCTCGCGGTCTCGATGCGCTACAAGTCGGAGTTCCTGGCGAACATGTCGCACGAGCTGCGGACGCCTCTCAACTCGCTGCTCATTCTGGCCAAACTGCTGGCGGACAACGCCGAGGGAAACCTGTCACCGAAGCAGGTGGAATTCGCCGAGACGATCCACGGCGCGGGGTCCGATCTGCTGCAGCTGATCAACGACATCCTTGATCTGTCGAAGGTCGAGGCGGGCAAGATGGACGTCAGCCCGACCCGCATCGCACTGGTTCAGCTGGTCGATTACGTGGAGGCGACATTCCGCCCGCTCACCGCGGAGAAGGGGCTGGATTTCTCCGTCCGGGTGTCGCCGGAGCTGCCGGCCACGCTGCACACCGACGAACAGCGGCTGCTCCAGGTGCTGCGCAACCTCCTTTCCAACGCGGTCAAGTTCACCGACAGCGGTGCCGTCGAGCTGGTGATCCGGCATGCGGGGCCGGAGGTGCCCGACGCCATCCGCGAACAGCTGCTGGAGGCCGGTTCGCTGCGCGACGCCGACGCAGATCTGATCGCGTTCTCGGTGACCGACACCGGCATCGGGATCGCCTCCAGCAAGATGCTGGTGATCTTCGAGGCGTTCAAGCAGGCGGACGGCACGACCAGCCGCAAGTACGGCGGTACGGGCCTGGGCCTCTCCATCAGCCGGGAGATCGCCCGACTGCTGGGCGGCGAGATCCACGCGGCCAGCGAGCCCGGCCGGGGCTCGACGTTCACGCTGTACCTGCCGCTGCACCCGAGCGAACTCCCGCCGCAGGGTTACCCGCAGATCGGCCCCGGACCCATCGAGATGCCCGGCGGCGCGGTCGAGGGCGGGCGGCTGCCCGAGGCCGGGCAGGGGCTCGTGGAGGGCTTCCAGGACTTCGGACGGGAGCTGGGCCGGCCGGGGAGCGGTGACGACCAGGGTGGCGCCGCAGGGCTGTTCAGGCGCCGCCGCAAGGCGCTGGACGGCTCCGGGCAGCAGCCCGCGCTGCCGCAGGCCCCGGCGGCCCCGCAGGCCCCCAGGAGCGCTCCGCAGGAGCCCTGGACGCCTGCGGTCCAGGAGGAGCCCGAGGTCCGCAGGACGTTCCGGTTCAACGGCGAGAAGGTGCTGATCGTCGACGACGACATCCGGAACGTCTTCGCGCTCACCAGCGTGCTGGAGCAGCACGGGCTGGCCGTTCTGTACGCGGAGAACGGGCGCGAGGGGATCGAAGTCCTCGAACAGCACGACGATGTGACGGTCGTACTGATGGACATCATGATGCCGGAGATGGACGGTTACGCGACGACCTCCGCGATCCGCCGGATGCCGCAGTTCGCCGGGCTGCCGATCGTCGCGCTGACGGCCAAGGCGATGAAGGGCGACCGGGAGAAGGCGATCGAGTCCGGAGCCTCCGACTACGTCACCAAGCCGGTCGACCCTGATCATCTTCTTTCCGTCATGGAGGGTTGGATGCGCGGAGAGTGATCGCCGATTGAGCGAATCAATGATGATTTGTTGATCGAGTGTGTCCGAAGTGGTGTGGGAACGCGGTATCCGGGGAACCTTTTGGTCTCTCGCCGCGTTTCTGGTATGTGCACGGTGACATCGCGGTGACAGGGTGTGGTGACGGGCGGGGTGCGGCTACCATGACCGGCACAAGGACGGACGGCGTAAGGGAGTCGTCCCCTGGGGCGGCGCCCGGTGCAATTCCGGGGCGAGGAGGACGGGCCATGGTGCCGAAGGCCAAGATCCTCCTGGTCGATGACCGGCCGGAGAATCTGCTGGCGCTGGAGGCCATCCTCTCTGCGCTCGATCAGACACTGGTGCGGGCATCGTCAGGGGAGGAAGCGCTCAAAGCGCTGCTCACGGACGACTTTGCGGTCATTCTGCTGGATGTGCAGATGCCGGGCATGGACGGTTTCGAAACTGCCGCGCACATCAAGCGGCGGGAACGGACCCGGGACATCCCGATCATCTTCCTCACCGCGATCAATCACGGTCCGCATCACACCTTCCGGGGTTATGCGGCCGGCGCGGTGGACTACATCTCGAAGCCGTTCGACCCGTGGGTGCTGCGGGCGAAGGTCTCGGTCTTCGTCGAGCTGTACATGAAGAACTGCCAGCTCCGTGAGCAGGCGGCGCTGCTGCGTCTCCAGCTCGAAGGCGGTGTGCCCGCCGGTGCGAACCACGAGAAGGAGCCCGCCGGCCTGCTGGCCGAACTCTCCGCACGGCTCGCGGCCGTCGAGGAGCAGGCGGAGGCGCTGTCCAAGCAGCTCGACGACGAGTCGGCGGACGCCGGAGCGGTGGCCACCGCCGCTCATCTCGAACGGAAGCTGACCGGGCTGCGCCGGGCGCTGGACGCCCTGGAGCCCGGTACCAACGGCGGGCCGGCCCCGCTCACCTCGTAAGGCCTCGGGCCGCGGCCCGTACCGGCCTTGCCCGTCAGGTGTCTTCGGGCCCGGCGGTGACAAGTGCCCGGCGGGGCGGGCGGGTCGGTGGCCCCTCTGGGGCGCGGAGCGGGTGAGAGCGCGTCAGTTAGCGTCCGCCGCAGGACGACACGGTCGGGTGAACGGGCCCGCGCACGTGTTCACCACCGCGGACAACGGTAACCTCGGCCCATGGCCTCACGTACGTCCGGCAAGGGTTCCCAGGGCACGGCGGGCACCGCGAAGCGTGTCGGCGGTGGCCCGGGTCCGGCGAAGAAAGCCGCGCCCGCGAAGAAGGCGGCCGTCAGGAAGAGCGCGCCCGCGAAGAAGGCTCCCGCGAAGAAGGCGGTGGCCAAGAAGGCGGTCGCGCCCAGACGGGCGCCCTCGCCCACCGGCGGTGTGTACCGCCTGGTGCGCGCGGTCTGGCTCGGTGCGGCCCACGCCATCGGCGCGATGTTCCGCGGCATAGGGCGCGGCGCCAAGGGGCTCGACCCCGCGCACCGCAAGGACGGGGTCGCGCTGCTGCTCCTCGGCCTCGCGCTGATCGTCGCCGCGGGCACCTGGTCGAATCTGCGCGGTCCCGTCGGTGATCTCGTCCAGATGCTCGTCACCGGCGCCTTCGGCCGGCTCGACCTGCTGGTGCCGATACTGCTGGGCGCCATCGCCGTACGGCTGATCCTCTATCCCGAGAAGCCCGAGGCCAACGGCCGGATCGTCATCGGTCTTTCCGCGCTCGTCATCGGGGTGCTGGGCCAGGTCCACATCGCCTGCGGCTCACCCGGGCGCGAGGACGGCACAGAGGCCATGCAGGACGCGGGAGGCCTGATCGGCTGGGCCGCGTCCAAACCGCTGATCTTCACCATGGGCGAGGTGCTCGCCGTCCCGCTGCTCCTGCTGCTCACCGTCTTCGGACTGCTGGTCGTCACGGCGACCCCGGTGAACGCCATTCCGCAGCGGCTGCGGCTGCTCGGCGTCCGACTCGGGATCGTCGACCCCGCGTACGGCCCGGAGGCGCAGGACGGGAGCGACGACGAGCGGTACGACGAGCAGTGGCGCGAGTCGCTGCCCGCCCGCTCCCCGCGCTCCTCCCGGCGCTCCGAGGCGTCTGAGGAGGTGTACGACACCGACCGCGTAGAGGCCGAGGCGCTCGCCAAGCGCCGCGGCCGGCCGCGCAGGCCCTCCGCGCAGCCCGCGATGAACCGCACCATGGACGCGGTCGACGTCGCGGCCGCCGCTGCCGCCGCGCTCGACGGCGCCGTGCTCAACGGCATGCCGCCCTCGCCCGTGGTCGCCGACCTCACCCAGGGCGTCTCACCGGACCGGGAGCGCTCCGGCACCCCGGTGCCGGGGGCCAGGGAGGCGGAGCCCGCGCCGAGGCCGGGCGAGAGGAGGCCGGGCGAGAAGGCGTCCTCGCCCTCCGGCGGCGTACCCGACCTGACCAAGCCGGTGCCGGAGCGCCCGGAGTCGCAGTCGCTGCCGGCCCGCGCGGAGCAGCTCCAGCTGTCCGGCGACATCACGTACTCGCTGCCCTCGCTCGACCTGCTGGAGCGGGGCGGCCCCGGCAAGACCCGCAGCGCCGCCAACGACGCGATCGTCGCGTCCCTGACCAACGTCTTCACCGAGTTCAAGGTCGACGCGGCCGTCACCGGCTTCACCCGCGGCCCGACGGTGACGCGGTACGAGGTGGAGCTCGGCCCGGCCGTGAAGGTCGAGCGGATCACGGCGCTCGCGAAGAACATCGCGTACGCCGTCGCCAGCCCCGACGTCCGGATCATCTCCCCGATCCCGGGGAAGTCGGCGGTCGGCATCGAGATCCCCAACAGCGACCGCGAGATGGTCAACCTCGGAGACGTGCTGCGCCTCGCGGACGCGGCGGAGGACGACCACCCCATGCTGGTCGCGCTCGGCAAGAACGTCGAGGGCGGCTACGAGATGGCCAACCTGGCGAAGATGCCGCACGTCCTGGTGGCCGGTGCGACCGGTTCCGGGAAGTCCTCCTGCATCAACTGCCTGATCACCTCGGTGATGATAAGGGCGACTCCGGAGGACGTCCGGATGGTGCTCGTCGACCCCAAGCGCGTCGAGCTGACCGCGTACGAGGGCATTCCGCACCTGATCACGCCGATCATCACCAACCCGAAGAAGGCCGCGGAGGCCCTTCAGTGGGTCGTGCGCGAGATGGATCTGCGCTACGACGACCTCGCCGCGTTCGGCTACCGGCACATCGACGACTTCAACCACGCGGTGCGCACCGGAAAGCTCAAGACTCCGGAGGGCAGCGAACGGGAGCTGTCGCCGTACCCGTATCTGCTGGTGATCGTCGACGAGCTGGCCGACCTGATGATGGTCGCCCCGCGCGATGTCGAGGACTCGATCGTCCGCATCACCCAGCTAGCCCGCGCCGCCGGCATCCATCTGGTCCTCGCCACCCAGCGGCCCTCGGTGGACGTCGTCACCGGTCTGATCAAGGCGAACGTGCCCTCCCGGCTCGCCTTCGCCACCTCGTCCCTCGCGGACAGCCGGGTCATCCTCGACCAGCCCGGAGCCGAGAAGCTCATCGGAAAGGGTGACGGGCTGTTCCTGCCGATGGGGGCGAACAAGCCGACCCGTATGCAGGGGGCCTTCGTCACGGAGGACGAGGTCGCCGCAGTGGTCCAGCACTGCAAGGACCAGATGGCCCCGGTGTTCCGCGAGGACGTGGTGGTCGGCACGAAGCAGAAGAAGGAGATCGACGAGGACATCGGCGACGACCTGGATCTGCTCTGCCAGGCCGCCGAACTGGTCGTCTCCACCCAGTTCGGCTCCACGTCGATGCTCCAGCGCAAGCTGCGGGTGGGCTTCGCGAAGGCCGGCCGGCTGATGGACCTGATGGAGTCCCGGAACATCGTCGGACCCAGCGAGGGGTCCAAGGCGCGCGACGTCATGGTGAAGCCGGACGAGCTCGACGGGGTGTTGGCACTTATCCGCGGGGAAACCGGTTCGTGAGGGTTTTGCGGGCAACCGTTTCGCCGGGTCGTACGTCAAGTTGAAGGGAGGGACAGCAGAGTGTCCTTCCGGGAGGCGATACCGCGCATCGGAGTCTGTTCGAATCTGATGGCGTACAAAGTGCTCCCTCCCGGTTGCCCCACCCTTTCCCACCCCCCCTAGACTGAACATCCAGCAGGTGGCTCACGCTCGAAAGGCGCCCCCGTGTCCATCGGCAACTCCCCCGAAGACGACCGGCCTTCGATCGGTCGAGTGCTCCAGCAGGCTCGAATCGCCGAAGGCCTCACGGTCGAAGAGGTCAGCACGTCCACCCGGGTGCGCATCCCCATCGTGCACGCAATCGAGGACGACGACTTCTCCCGCTGCGGCGGCGACGTGTACACGCGCGGCCACATCCGCACGCTGGCACGTGCCGTCTCCATCGATCCGGAACCGCTGGTCTCGCAGTACGACAGCGAGCACGGCGGCCGTCCCTCGCCCACCCCGGCGGCTCCGCTGTTCGAAGCAGAGCGGATCCGTTCCGAACCCCGGCGGCCCAACTGGACCGCGGCCATGGTCGCGGCCATCGTCGCCGTGGTGGGGTTCGTCGGCTTCACGTTCTTCAAGGGCGGTGACGAGCCCTCGACCGCCGGCCGGGTCGCCGAGGGACCGACGTCCGACAAGACCACCCCCAAGCCGGCGAGCAGCAAGCCGGCCGATCCCAAGCCGGCCCCCTCCGACAGCGCCATCGCGGCGGCGCCGCAGGACAAGGTGACGGTCAAGCTCAGCGCCAGTCAGGGCAAGAGCTGGATCTCCGCCAAGGACCACAACGGCCGGCTGCTCTTCGACGGACTGCTCCAGCAGGGCCAGTCCAAGACGTTCCAGGACAAGGAGCGGGTCGACCTCGTCCTCGGTGACGCCGGTTCTGTCGAGCTCTTCGTCAACGGCAAGAAGGTCGAGGACCAGTTCCAGCCCGGCCAGGTCGAGCGGCTCTCGTACACCAAGGGTGACCCCGAGGTCGGCTGACCCGTACTCCACGGCTCACGCACAGCGGCGAGCGCCCGGCCACCACGCCGGGCGCTCGCCGCTTTGTCACTCCCTGTGACCGGGGAACCTGCACGCGGGGGCCAGTGCCGGGACAAAGTAGTCTTGAGCCCATGCCCGAACGCCGTACCGTCGCCCTTGTCACTCTTGGCTGCGCCCGTAACGAGGTGGACTCGGAGGAGCTCGCAGGCCGCTTGGCAGCGGACGGCTGGGAGCTCGTCGAGGATGCCTCCGATGCCGATGTCGCCGTGGTCAACACCTGTGGATTCGTCGAGGCCGCCAAGAAGGACTCCGTCGATGCCCTGCTCGAAGCCAATGATCTGAAGGACCACGGCCGCACCCAGGCCGTCGTCGCCGTCGGCTGTATGGCCGAGCGCTACGGCAAGGACCTCGCAGAGGCCCTGCCGGAAGCGGACGGAGTCCTCGGATTCGACGACTACGCAGACATCTCGGACCGCCTCCAGACCATCCTCAACGGTGGCATCCACGCCTCCCACACCCCGCGCGACCGCCGCAAGCTCCTGCCGATCAGCCCGGCCGAGCGCCAGGACGCCGTGGTGGCCCTGCCCGGCCACGCCCAGGAGGCCGAACCGGCCCCCGCTGATCTCCCGGAGGGTGTCGCCCCGCTCTCCGGACCCAGGGCGCCCCTGCGCCGCCGGCTCGGCACCAGCCCGGTCGCCTCGGTGAAGCTGGCCTCCGGCTGCGACCGCAGGTGCTCCTTCTGCGCCATTCCGTCCTTCCGCGGCTCCTTCATCTCGCGCCGTCCCTCGGACGTCCTGGGCGAGACCAGGTGGCTGGCCGAGCAGGGGGTGAAGGAGGTCATGCTGGTCTCCGAGAACAACACCTCGTACGGCAAGGACCTCGGTGACATCCGGCTGCTGGAGACGCTGCTGCCGGAGCTCGCGGACGTCGACGGGATCGAGCGCATCCGGGTCAGCTACCTGCAGCCCGCCGAGATGCGGCCCGGCCTGATCGACGTGCTGACCTCCACGCCGAAGGTCGCGCCCTACTTCGACCTCTCCTTCCAGCACTCCGCCCCCGGTGTGCTGCGGGCGATGCGCCGGTTCGGTGACACCGACAGCTTCCTCGAACTGCTGGACACCATCCGGAGCAAGGCGCCGCACGCCGGCGCGCGCTCCAACTTCATCGTGGGCTTCCCCGGTGAGACCGAGGCGGACCTGGCGGAGCTGGAACGGTTCCTCACCGGTGCGCGCCTCGACGCCATCGGCGTCTTCGGCTACTCCGACGAGGACGGCACGGAGGCGGTCGGCTACGGCAACAAGCTGGACGCCGACACCATCGCGGAACGGCTCGCGCACATCTCGCAACTGGCCGAGGAGCTGACCTCCCAGCGGGCCGAGGAACGCGTCGGGGAGACGCTCCAGGTGCTCGTCGAGTCGGTCGAGGCGACCGAGGACGAATCCCGCGCCGTGGGCCGCGCGGCGCACCAGGCCCCGGAAACGGACGGCCAGGTGCTCTTCACCGCACGCGAGGGACTCGTCCCGGGCCGTATGGTCGAGGCAGAGGCAGTGGGCACCGAGGGCGTCGACCTGGTGGCGGAATGCCGTGAGCTTGCGGAGGTGGCCAGATGACCGGAGCGCCGGCATCCGCGACAGGGGGCTCCGGCGCTACGCCGGTCCGCGGCGGGAAGCTGGGCACTGCGGCCGTCAATCAGGCGAGCCTGTGGAACATCGCCAATCTCCTCACCATGGCGCGGCTGGTGCTGGTCCCCGGCTTCGTCATGCTGCTGCTCCACAACGGCGGATACGACCCGGCGTGGCGCTCCTTCGCCTGGGCGGCCTTCGCCATCGCGATGATCACCGACCTGTTCGACGGGCATCTGGCCCGTACGTACAACCTGGTCACCGACTTCGGGAAGATCGCCGACCCGATCGCGGACAAGGCGATCATGGGCGCTGCGCTGGTCTGCCTGTCCTACCTGGGCGATCTGCCCTGGTGGGTCACGGGCGTGATCCTCTTCCGCGAGCTCGGCATCACCGTGCTGCGGTTCTGGGTGATCCGCCACGGGGTGATCCCGGCCAGCCGCGGCGGGAAGATGAAGACGCTCGCGCAGGGGACGGCGGTCGGGATGTACGTCCTGGCGCTGACCGGACCGCTGGCCACTCTGCGGTTCTGGGTGATGGCGGTGGCCGTCGTGCTGACGGTCGTCACCGGTCTGGACTACGTGCGCCAGGCCATCGTGCTGCGTCGCCAGGGGCTCGCGGCGGAACGGTCGGCCGCGGCACAGGAGGCCGTCGAGGCGGCCGTGGAGGCGCCCGGGAGCAGCGAGGGCGCGGACCGGGTCTCCGGGAGCCCTGAGCGGGTCTCCGGGACCTCGGGGGCCCGCGATGCGGCGGAGGCCGAGCGGTGACAGCCGCGGCCCGGGTGCTGCGACTGCTGGTCGAGCGGGGCCAGACCCTGGCCGTGGCGGAGTCGCTCACCGGCGGTCTCGTCGCGGCGGAGTTGACGTCCGTACCCGGTGCCTCGCACGCCTTCCGCGGGTCCGTGACGGCCTATGCGACCCCCCTCAAGAGTGAAGTCCTGGGTGTGGATCCGGCCCTTCTCGCGTCACGCGGTGCGGTGGATCCCGAAGTGGCCCGCCAGATGGCGGCGGGCGTACGCCGGTTCCTGGGCACGGACTGGGGCCTGGCCACCACCGGCGTAGCGGGCCCCGAGCCGCAGGACGGCCGGCCGGTGGGAACGGTCTTCGTCGCAGCCTGCGGGCCTGACGGCGAGGCGAAAGTGGCCACACTCAGGTTGAACGGCGGACGAGCGGACATCCGCAATGAGAGTGTACGGAGCGTGCTCGATCTGCTCTCCGGCGAACTCGGCGGGTACGCGAGCGCACAGGATACGGAACAGATCGGGGGGAATTGATGTTTGCAGCCCTGAGTGAACACGACATCGCTCCCCGCACGGCCGCGGCGCTAGGCGGTACGGTGGGGCGTGAAGGATGCGGCTACGCGGTCCGAGGAGGGAGCCACCGATGATTCTGCTCCGTCGCCTGCTTGGTGACGTGCTGCGTCGGCAGCGCCAGCGCCAAGGCCGTACTCTGCGCGAAGTCTCCTCGTCCGCCCGAGTTTCGCTCGGCTATCTCTCCGAGGTGGAGCGGGGGCAGAAGGAGGCATCCTCCGAACTGCTCTCCGCCATTTGCGACGCGCTTGACGTACGGATGTCCGAGCTCATGCGTGAAGTGAGCGATGATCTGTCGCTGGCTGAACTGGCCGAGTCGGCAGCAGCCGGCGATCCGGTACCCGTGCCGGTGCGCCCCAGGCTCAATTCCGTCTCTGTTTCGTCGGTGGCGGGTGTGCCGACGGGACGGGTGACCATCAAGGCGCCTGCGGAAGCGGTGGATGTCGTCGCCGCCTGACCCGCTCGGTTCGGTGCGAAACGGAGCCCCGGTCCTCCCCTCACAGGGTGGACCGGGGTTTCTGTGTGTTGTCTGCGTAATGGGGGGCATGCGGTCTTTGTGAGACCGGGGAGCGATCTCGTACAGAGATTCCCCCGAATGACCGTTTCGCTTCGTTTGTGCCATCGTGGGTGGTGCTGAACGGAACGGATACAGATCGGAGATGTGCATGTCTGTGGTGAAGAGCCCGCTGTCCGAGGCCGACCTCAAGTCTGTCGGCGGTGCGCTCCAGGGCGCCCTGGTGGACCTCGTCGACCTCTCGCTGGTCGCGAAGCAGGTCCACTGGAACGTGGTTGGGCCGCGCTTCAGGTCTGTGCACCTCCAGCTCGACGAGGTCGTGGACACCGCGCGCCAGCACTCCGACACGGTTGCCGAACGGGCCTCCGCGCTCGGCGTCAATCCGGATGGCCGGTCGGGGACGGTCGCCCGGACCACGGCCATCGACTCCGTGCCCGAGGGCTGGGTCAAGGACGTGGACGCGGTGCGCACGCTGGTCGACGCCCTCGGTGTGGTCATCGGCCGGATGCGCGAGCGGATCGAGGTGACCGGCGAGCCCGACCCGGTCAGCCAGGACATCCTGATCACGCTGACCGCTGATCTCGAAAAGCACGCGTGGATGTTCCAGGCCGAGAGCGCCTGAGTCCACGCCCCCCATTTTGCCCCTTCTGAACGAGGAGTAGCCATGACTGACGACGGCACGAAGGACAAGATCACCGGCAAGGCCAAGGAGGCCATGGGCAAGATGACCGGTGACCGCCGCAAGGAAGCCGAGGGCAAGGCGGACCAGGCGAAGGGCAAGGCCAAGGGTGCCGTGGGCGGTGCCAAGGAGCACGCCGAGGGCGTCAAGGACTCCCTGACCGACAACGACAAGCGCTGACGTGAGGCCCGAGGCGCGTGAGACCTGAGCCTGTGCTTGAGGCTGTGCCTGGGGCCTGAGAGGTCTGTGCCCGGGGTGTGAGAGGCCTCAGGGCCTGTGCGTGGAAGCGGAGCCCCCACCGGAGACGGTGGGGGCTCCGCTCTGGATGCGGCCCCGGCGGAGCCGGGTGAGACTGCGAGGGTGTGCGCCTGCGCCGTGCGCGCCGGTACTGCACCGGTGCGCTCTCCCACTGAGTGATCAGGCCGGACATATTGCCGTGAGGTACTGGGTTCGGCCGGAGGAGGCAGCCATGGTACGGCGATGGGTGCCGGCGCTCGTTCTCGGCGCTGTGTGGTGGTGGGCCGTGCTGCGGCTGATATTGGAGCCCGCGCACGCCGGGGTGGTCGAGGGAGCGGTGGCGGCGGGCGGCTGGGGGCTGAGCCTCCTGCCGGTGCATGTGGCCGCGACCGCCCGGCCGACCGGGATATTCGACGCGGGCACTGGCCTGCTGCGGCGGTGTGCCGCGGGGGCGCGGTCCTGGTGGGCCGGCGCGGCGGCTACCAGGGCATGGCGACGCCGCCGTTCGGGCGGAGGATCTGCCCCGTCATGAAGGCCGAGGCGTCGGACGCCAGGTGCAGCACCGTGTGCGCCACGTCCATGGGGTCCCCGACCCTGCCCAGCGGCGAGATCCGCGCCATGGTGGCCTCGGCCCGGTGCTGCTGCTCCGCGTCGTGGCGGGCGGTCATGGGGGTGCGGACCCAGCCCGGCGCGACGGAGTTGACCCGGATGGCGTGCGGCCCCAGTTCGGTCGCCAGGGTCTTGGTCAGCTGGACCACCGCCGCTTTGGCCGTGCTGTAGCAGAGCAGCCCCGGGCTCGCGGAGTCGACCGCACCCGAGGCCATGGTGATCAGGGAACCGGGGGCCTCGCGGGCGAGCATGGTGCGGGCCACTTCCTGGCAGGCGTACAGCACGCCCTTGAAGTTGACCGAGTGCACGCGGTCGAGGTCCTCGTCGGCGGTCTCCAGGACGCTGCTGGTGTGCATGATCCCGGCGACGGCGGCCAGGATGTCGAGATCTCCGGCGGCCGCGACAGCGGCCCGGACCTGATTGCGGTCCGTGACATCCAGCGGGTACGTGTGGGCTTCGCCGTCCGCCGCGGTGATCAGTTCCAGGGTCTCCTGGAGGCCCTCGGTGTCGAGATCCGCGCAGTGGACGGTGGCGCCCGCCTCCGAGAGCAGAACGGCGCAGGCGCGGCCGATGCCGCCCGCCGCGCCGGTGACGAACGCGGATCGGCCGGTGAGGTCGTACGCGGCAAGGGGCATGACCGGACCGTACGACCGGATCTGACGGCCCGTCAACTAGGCGGTGGGGCCGGATTGGCAGTGCGGACACCAGTAGGCGGGCCTGGCGTCCTGCTCCGCCTTACGGATCGGTGTCCCGCAGCGCAGGCAGGGGCGGTGGGTTCTGCCGTAGACCCAGAGGTTCTCGCTCGGACGGCCGGTGGGGAACGGCCGGCGGGTGGCGGTGCGTGGACGTGCGCCGGTGGTGGTCGGGGGGCGCGCGCCGACGGTGGTGATACGGATGGGACGGTCGCGGTTGGCTTCGAGGAGCTGGTGGGCGGTGCTCACCAGAAGGGGGGCCGTGGCGGCGGGCAGGTCACCGATGGGGAGCCATGGGGTGGCACGGGCCAGAAAGCACAGCTCGGCCTTGTAGACGTTGCCGATGCCGGCCAGGTTGCGCTGGTCCAGGAGGGCCTCACCGAGCGGGCGGGCCGGCTCCGCGAGCAGATTGCGCAGCGCCTTGCCGGCGTCCCAGTCGGGTCCCAGGAGGTCGGGGCCGAGATGGCCGACCGCCTGCTCCTCGTCCGCGGTGCGCAGGAGCTCCAGGACCGGCAGGCGGTAGCCGACGGCCGTGTGCGCGGTGTTGGCGAGGACGGCGCGGATCTGGTGTGCGGGGCCGCCGCGCCAGCGCTCGTCGGGGCCGTAGATCCGCCAGGCGCCGTCCATCCGCAGATGGCTGTGGAGGGTCAGGCCGCCCTCGAAACGGGTCAGCAGATGCTTGCCGCGCGAGATGGCTTCGAGCACGGTCCGGCCGGTGAGGTCGGCGGTGGCGAAGCGAGGGACGCGCAGGTCGGACCGGGTGAGGACCTGGCCTGCGAGTGCCTGGTGCAGACGCCTGGCGGTCTGCAGGACGGTGTCTCCTTCGGGCATGCCTCCATGATGCGGGGGATGCGGGGGATGCGGGGGATGCGGGGGATGCGGGGGATGCGGGGGATGCGGGGGACGCGCGGTGCGTGGGCGGGGGACGAGCGCGTGCGCGTGCCGGGTCACGCGCGCAGGCGCAGGCCCCTCGGGGTGGCGAGGAAGCCCGCCGCCTCCAGCGTGCGGCCCAGCGGTGAGGTCAGTGCCGAGACGCCGTTGGTGCGCTCCACCGTCACCGTGCCGAGGGCTCCGGCACGGGCCGCCGCGGCCAGGGCGGCGGCGGCCGCCCGCAGCGCGGGGTCCTCCGGATCGGTCGGCCAGGCAAGCAGCGTCTTCCCGCCGCGCTCCATGTACAGCGTCAGCTCGCCGTCGACCAGGACCACCAGGGAGCCGGCCTTGCGGCCGGGCTTGTGCCCGGCCCCGTCCGGCGGCTCCGGCCAGGGCAGCGCCGCCCCGTAGGCATTGGCCGGGTCGGCCGCCGCGAGGACCAGGGCGGTGGGGGCCAGGCCCGGCTCCCTGCGGTCGCGGGCGGTGGAGGCCGCGCGCAGCCGGTCCACCGCGCCGTCCATCGCGAACTGTGCGGCCCCCAGCCCCTCCACGACATAGCCGCGACGGGCCTGCCCGTTGTCCTCGAAGGCCGCCAGCACGCGGTACGCGGCGGAGAACCCGCCCTCGACGCCCTCGGCCTGGACCGCGCCGCGCGTCACCACCCCGTGCCGGTCCAGCAGGGTGCGGGCCAGCGCGTGGGCCCGGTGGGTGGGTTCGGGTTCGGCGGCGGGCAGCAGGGACCAGCGGCCCGAGACCGTGGGCGGGCCGCTGCGCGAGGCGGGGCGGGACGCGGCCGTCAGCGAGCCGTAACGGCCGCGCGGGACGTTCCGTCTGGCGCGGTGCGCGGTCGACCCGGCGGTTCGGCCCGAGCCCAGGAGGGAGCGCAGCGGTGCGAGCGTGTCGTTGGTGAGCCGGCCCGACCAGGTGAGGTCCCAGAGGGCGTCCGCCAGCTGCGGATCGGTGCAGTCCGGGTGCGTGGTGGCCCGGACCTGGTCGGCGATCTGGCGGAAGAAGAGCCCGTACCCGCCGGTGAGGGCGGTGAGTACGGATTCGTGCAGCGCGCTGAGTTCGAGCGGGCGCGGGGGAGCCAGCAGCAGGGGCGCGCTGTCGGCCAGGTAGAGGGAGAGCCAGCCGTCCTTGCCGGGGAGGGCGCCCGCACCGGCCCACACGACCTCGCCGGTGGTGGTGAGTTCGTCCAGGAGCGCGGGGGAGTAGCCGGTGACGCGGCCGGGCAGGACCAGCTTCTCCAGGGCCGACGCGGGGACCGGAGCGCCCTGCAACTGCTCGATGGCGCGGGCCAGTCCGTCGACTCCGCGCAGGCTGTTGCTGCCGAGGTGCTGCCACTGGGGCAGGAAGCCCGCGAGGGCGGCGGGCGGGACCGGCTCCAGCTCATGGCGGAGCGCGGCGAGCGAGCGGCGCCGCAGCCGGCGCAGCACCGTGGCGTCGCACCACTCCTGGCCGATGCCGGTGGGATGGAACTCTCCCTGGACGATCCGGCCGGAGGCCGCGAGGCGTTGCAGCGCACCGTCCGTGACCGCGGTGCCGAGGCCGAACCTGGCCGCCGCGGCGGTGGAGGTGAACGGGCCGTGCGTACGGGCGTAGCGGGCGAGGAGGTCACCGAGAGGGTCCTTCACCGGTTCGGTGAACGCCTCCGGGACGCCGACGGGGAGCGCCGTGCCCAGCGCGTCGCGCAACCGGCCCGCGTCCTCGATCGCCGCCCAGTGCTCGTCACCACCGATCCGGACCCGGATGGCGCGGCGGGCCGACGACAGCTCCTGCGCCCACGGGGCTTTCGCCCCGCGCTCGGTCAGCTCGGCGGTGGTGAGCGGTCCGAGGACCCGCAGCAGGTCGGCGACGCCCTCGATGTCCTTGATCCGGCGGTCCTCGGCCAGCCACTGGAGCTCCCGCTCCAGCTCGGTCAGGACGTCCGCGTCCAGCAGCTCGCGCAGCTCGGCCTGGCCCAGCAGCTCGGCCAGCAGGTGGGAGTCGAGGGAGAGCGCGGCGGCCCGCCGCTCGGCGAGGGGTGAGTCGCCCTCGTACAGGAACTGTGCGACGTAGCCGAACAGGAGTGAGCGCGCGAACGGGGAGGGCTCCTGGGTCGTCACCTCGACCAGGCGGATCCGGCGGGCTTCCAGATCGCCCATCACTTCCGTGAGCCCGGGGACGTCGAAGACGTCCTGAAGGCATTCGCGGACCGCTTCGAGGACGATGGGGAACGAGCCGAACTCGGAGGCGACCTGGAGGAGCTGGGCGGCCCGCTGCCGCTGCTGCCACAACGGCGTGCGCTTGCCGGGGCTGCGCCGGGGGAGCAGCAGGGCCCGTGCCGCGCACTCGCGGAACCGCGAGGCGAACAGGGCGGAACCGCCGACCTGGTCGGTGACGATCTGCCCGATCTCGCCCTGGTCGAAGGCGACGTCGGCGGCGCCGACCGGGGGCTGATCGCTGTCGTGGGCGGCGTTCGGCGCCGGAAGGGCCGCCCCGCCGCCGGACTCGGACGCCCGGTCCTGGTCCACCGGGTCGAAGTCCAGGAGGTCCAGGCCCATCATGTCGGCGTCCGGCAGCCTGAGGACGATGCCGTCGTCGGCGTGCATGACCTGGGCGTCCATGCCGTACCGCTCGGCCAGGCGGGCGCTGAGCGCGAGCGCCCAGGGGGCGTGCACCTGGGCGCCGAACGGTGAGTGCACGACGACGCGCCAGTCGCCCAGCTCGTCGCGGAAACGTTCGACGAGGATCGTCCGGTCGTCCGGTACGTGGCCGCAGGCCCGGCGCTGTTCGTCGATGTACGCCAGCACGTTGTCCACGGCCCAGGTGTCCAGACCGGCGGCCAGCAGTCTTTCGCGGGCGTCCCCGGGCGACAGCCCGCCGAGCTCGCGGAGGAAGGCGCCGAGGGCCCGGCCCAGCTCCAGCGGGCGGCCCAGCTGGTCGCCCTTCCAGAACGGCAGCCGTCCGGGGACGCCGGGGGCGGGCGACACCAGGACCCGGTCGCGGGTGATGTCCTCGATCCGCCAGGACGTGGTGCCCAGCGTGAAGACGTCTCCCACCCGGGACTCGTAGACCATCTCCTCGTCCAGCTCGCCGACCCGGCCGCCGCCCTTCTTCGGGTCGGCGCCCGCCAGGAAGACCCCGAAGAGCCCGCGGTCGGGGATGGTGCCACCGGAGGTGACGGCGAGCCGCTGGGCGCCGGGACGGCCGGTGACCGTGCCCGCGACGCGGTCCCAGACCACGCGCGGGCGCAGCTCCGCGAAGGCGTCGGACGGATAGCGGCCGGCCAGCATGTCCAGGACGGAGGTGAACGCCGACTCGGGAAGCGAGGCGAAGGGCGCCGCCCGGCGGGCCACGGCCAGCAGGTCGTCCACCTGCCAGCTGTCCAGAGCGACCATCGCGACCAGTTGCTGGGCCAGCACGTCCAGCGGATTGGACGGGATCCGCAGCGCCTCGATGGCCCCTTCCCGCATCCGCTCGGTGACCACCGCGGCCTGCACCAGGTCACCGCGGTACTTCGGGAAGACGACTCCGGTGGAGACCGCGCCCACCTGGTGTCCGGCCCGGCCCACCCGCTGCAGCCCGGAGGCGACCGAAGGCGGTGACTCGACCTGGATCACCAGGTCGACCGCGCCCATGTCGATCCCGAGCTCCAGGCTGGAGGTGGCGACCACGGCGGGCAGTCGTCCCGCCTTGAGGTCCTCCTCGACCTGGGCCCGCTGCTCCTTGGAGACCGATCCGTGGTGCGCACGGGCAAGGAGGGCGGGTGCGCCCTTCGCGGCACCCGACTCGGCCATGATCTCGGCGGGTGAGTGGGCCTCCGGCATCGTCTCGCCGGTGGCCCGCTCGTACGCGATCTCGTTGAGCCGGTTGCAGAGCCGCTCGGCGAGCCGGCGGGAGTTGGCGAACACGATGGTGGAGCGGTGCGCCTGGACGAGATCGGCGATCCGCTCCTCCACATGCGGCCAGATCGACGGCTTGTCCGCCTGGTCCGCGGTGTCCGGGCCGGCCGCGGGGGAGCCGCCCAGCTCGCCCAGATCCTCGACCGGTACGACGACCGACAGATCGAACTGCTTGGTGGACGGCGGCTGGACGATCTCCACTCTCCGCTGCGGGGAGAGGAACCGCGCCACTTCGTCGACCGGACGGACCGTGGCGGACAGGCCGATCCGGCGGGCCGGCCGTGGCAGCAGCTCGTCGAGACGCTCCAGCGACAGGGCCAGGTGCGCGCCGCGCTTGGTGCCCGCGACGGCGTGCACCTCGTCCAGGATCACCGTCTCGATCCCGGCCAGCGCCTCCCGGGCCGAGGAGGTCAGCATCAGGAACAGGGACTCGGGTGTGGTGATCAGGATGTCCGGCGGCCTGGTCGCCATGGACCGGCGCTCGGCGGGCGGGGTGTCGCCCGAGCGGATGCCGACCCGTACCTCGGGCTCGGGCAGTCCGAGGCGCACCGACTCCTGGCGGATGCCGGTGAGCGGGGAGCGGAGGTTGCGTTCCACATCGACCGCGAGGGCCTTGAGCGGCGACACGTACAGCACCCGGCAGCGTTTCCTCGCCTCCGCGGGCGGCGGGGCCGCCGTCAGCTGGTCCAGAGCGGCGAGGAAGGCCGCCAGGGTCTTGCCCGATCCGGTCGGCGCGACGACCAGTACGTCAGAGCCCTCACCGATCGCCCGCCAGGCGCCCTCCTGCGCGGCCGTGGGTGCGCTGAAGGCTCCCGTGAACCAACTGCGGGTCGCGGCGGAGAACGAATCGAGTGCGGAGCCGGTCATGCTCCCCATCGTGCACCCAGCCACTGACAACGGCCGCGAGCTGCGAGAATCCGGGTATGGCGGGAGTCGCGGGACCGGGCGAGTGGGCGAGGCACTGGCAGTACGAGGAACTGCCGGAGCTCGACCTGCTGCGGGCCCGCTACGTCCGCCACACCTTCCCGCGTCACAGCCATGAGGGCTATGTCTTCGGCGCCGTCAGCCAGGGCATCGAGGACGTCGCCCTGCCCGGCGGCACCGTCCACGCGGACCCCGGCTCCGTCGTGATGATCAATCCGGAGGTGCCGCACACCGCCAGGGCCGGTGTTCCCGAGGGCTGGGTGTACGCCACGCTCTACCCGTCCGCACAGGTGATCAGCGACATCGCGGCCGACACGACGCGCCTGCGCGGCACGGTCGGCTTCACGGAGACCCGCGTGAGCGATCCGCACGCGGCCCGGCTGATCGGCGCGGTCCACCGGGCGGCGGAGGAGGGCAACGCGCTGGCGGCGGACAGCGTGCTGCGAGTCCTCGTCACACGCCTGCTCACCCGGCACGGCAGCGTTCTTTCCGCGTTCGAGCCCCGGGCGGCGGGGGCGCGGGACGCGGAACGCGCCCGCACCGTGCTGGAGAGCAGGATGGCCGGGCCACCCACCCTGGAGGCACTGGCCACCGAGCTCGGCACCAGCCCGTTCGCACTGCTGAGAGCCTTCAAGAAGCAGTACGGAATGCCACCGCACACCTGGCTCACCGACGCCCGGGTCCGCCGGGCCCGCCGGATGCTCGACGCGGGCACGCCGCCGGCGGTGGCGGCCGCCGAGGTCGGCTTCACCGACCAGCCGCATCTCAACCGTCACTTCACCCGGATCGTGGGCGTGCCACCGGGCGCCTACCAGCGCGAACGTGCAAGAACGTACAAGACCGGCCCGGAACCGCCCGGGTAGCTTGCCGAACGTGGCAGAACAGACAACACCTCAACGAGCCGGTGAACCGGCCGACGCCGGTGCGCTCGCCGATTCCGGTGCGATCGTTGGCGGCAGTGTGATCACCGCCGGCGCCAAACCGGACGCGGCCGTCGTACGGGACGCGCTCGGCGTCGGCGTAGCCGTCGGACTCTCCGGCTTCGCCTTCGGCGTCACCTCGGCCGGCTCCGGACTGAGCCTGCTGCAGACCTGCGCGCTCAGCCTCCTCGTGTTCACCGGCGCCTCCCAGTTCGCCCTGGTGGGGGCGCTCGCAGCGGGCGGAAACCCGTACACCGCGGCGGCCGGCGCCTTCTTCCTCGGAGTGCGCAACTCGTTCTACGGCCTGCGGCTCTCGCAGCTGCTCGCCCTCCCGCGCGCCGTGCGCCCCTTCGCAGCCCACTGGGTGATCGACGAGACGACGGCCGTGACCCTGCCCCAGCCCACCCGGCGCGCCGCCCGGATCGGCTTCACCGTCACCGGGCTCACGCTCTACGTGCTGTGGAACCTCACCACGCTGGTCGGCGCCCTGGGCGCCGAGGCACTCGGCGACACCGACGCCTGGGGGCTGGACGCGGCCAGCCCCGCCGTCTTCCTGGCCCTGCTCGCGCCGATGCTGAAGACCACGACGGAGCGCGTCACCGCCGGGCTCGCGGTCGTCCTCGTCCTCGGTCTGCTGCCGCTCCTGCCCGCAGGGGTGCCCGTACTGGTCTCCGCGCTCGCGGCGCCCGTCGTCCTCTTTATGAAGGGACGCGGCAAGGGCTCTATGAGGGGACGCGACAAGGGCCCGGCACCTCGGAACGCCCAGGGCGCCCGGCCCGCCGGGAACGCGCCGCACGCAGAGAGCGCGAAGGGTTCGCGCCCGACCACGCCGGAGGACGGCCGATGAACGTCTGGATCGCCATCGCACTCACCGCGGTCGGCTGCTACCTCGCCAAGCTCCTCGGCCTCCTGGTGCCCGCCGGAGCCCTGGAGCGCCCCATGGTGCAGCGCCTCGCCGCGCTGCTGCCGGTGGCACTCCTGGCCGCCCTGACCGCGCAGCAGACCTTCGGTGACGGACAGCACCTGGCGCTGGACGCCAGGGGCGCGGGGCTCGCCGCGGCGGCGCTCGCGCTCGTCCTGCGCGCACCCTTCCTCGTGGTGGTGGGCGCTGCCGTGGCCGTCACCGCCGCGGTGCGCGCCCTCGGCTGACCAGCCGCGCCCGGGGCCGCGTCAGACCAGAACGCGCCCGTGCGCGCGCAACGTCCGTAACGCCCTGAGCGTCACCAGCGGCCGCCCCTCCAGGGCGGTCCCCGGCGCCCACTGCCGCCAGGTCACCGGCCAGCCGCCGTCCGCCTGCTGCCCGGCCGCCAGGTGGTCCAGCGACAGCTCCATCTCGGCATCGGTGAACCACCGGCGGGCGAGCGACTCGGGGGCACGGGCGTAGTCGTACGGGAAGTGCTGCTCGCCGGGCGCGTAACCGGCCGCCACCGGGTAATCCGCCCGCTGCTCCGGATCGAGCACGGCGAGCCGCTGCTCGCGTACCAGGCGTCCCAGACGGTCGGCGGCCGCCTCGGCCCGCGACCGGTCCGGGGCTCCGTCGAGAAAGGCGACGGCCGCCTCGATCTCGTACGGATGAGACACCTGGAGGGCATCGACGGCCGCCCAGCAGAAGTCGGTGGCCCGGAACAGCCAGGCATGCCACACCGCGTTGCGGTGCAGCAGCCCGACCACGGGGCCGGTGGCCAGCAGCTCGGCCGGCGGGTCGTCGACGATCGGAATGAAGGGGGCGGCCGGATAGCCGCGTTGCGAGGGAAGAAGGGCGGGAAGGGCACCCTCCTTCGTGGACACGTCCGTAAGGAAGCGGCAGATCCGCTCCACCCGGATCCCGCCGCAGCGGCCGATGGAATCGAGGACGCTCAGCGCGTGGGCCGTGTGCAGCGGCTGGCTGACGGGTCCGCGCAGATCGGGTTCGAGCGCGTGACCGTACCCGCCGTCCTCGTTGAGATGGGCGGCGAGCGCCGTTTCCACGGCATCAGCGCTTCCGTTCAGGAAGTGGTGAGCGAACCGCCGCTGTTCGAGGACACGGGCCGTGAGCCAGATGAACTGCTCGGCACGGTTGAGGGGACTTTCTCCGGTTCCAGCCATGGACCGACCGTAAGCCGGTGTGAGCTCCCGGCAAGGGCAGGCGGCCCGGCTGCACTCTCAGGAGCGGGATACTGAGGGCATGCGGTTGACGATTTTCTGGGAACGGATGGCGGACCACTTCGGCGCGGGCTATGCCGACTCCTTCGCGCGCGACCATGTGATGGCCGAGCTGGGCGGTCGTACCGTCCATGAGGCACTGGCCGCCGGCTGGGAGGCCAAGGACGTCTGGCGCGGTGTCTGCACGGCGGTCGGCATCCCCGCGGACAAGCGCTGAGGCGCAGCTCGGAGCCGTGCGCCGGACAACGGTCGCCCGGGGCGCGCGCCGGAGTGTTGCGGCCGTAGGCGAGACTGGTTCTGTGGCACCGACAGACGAGACCGTTCAGACCCAGCCGCCCCTCACCCCGCCCGTCCCGCCGGTCGAGCCACCGGCCCCGCCGTCGGATGCCGGGCCGGTCCGCATGCCCGGCTGGCTGCCGCGTGCGATGGTGCTGGCCCTTGCGCTCTACGCCTGCTTCCGGCTCGGGAGCTGGGCGTTCGACCAGCTCATCGGCCTGCTGATCAACATACTGATCGCCTTCTTCCTGGCGCTCGCCATCGAGCCCGCGGTGAGCCGCATGTCGGCCGCCGGTATGCGCCGGGGCCTCGCCACGTTCCTGGTCTTCCTCGCCGTGCTGATCGCGAGCGTCGGTTTCGTCGTGATGCTCGGATCGATGCTCGCGGGGCAGATCGTCGACATGGTCGACGAGTTCCCCAAGTACCTCGACTCGGTGATCAACTGGGTCAACCAGACCTTCCACACGGAGCTCTCCCGGGTCGAGGTGCAGGACAGCCTGCTGCACTCCGACTGGCTGCAGAAGTACGTCCAGAACAGTGCGACCGGTGTGCTCGACGTGTCGACCACGGTCCTCGGCGGCCTGTTCCGGCTGCTGACGATCTTCCTGTTCTCCTTCTACTTCGCTGCCGACGGACCCCGGCTGCGCCGCGGACTGTGTTCCGTTCTCCCGCCCTCCCGCCAGGCGGAGGTGCTGCGGGCCTGGGAGATCGCGGTCGCCAAGACCGGCGGATACCTCTACTCGCGCGGCCTGATGGCGCTCGTCTCGGGAATCGCGCACTACATCCTGCTGGCGGCTCTCGGAGTGCCCTACGCGCCGGCGCTCGCGGTCTGGGTCGGGCTCGTGTCGCAGTTCATCCCCACGATCGGCACCTATCTGGCGGGCGCCCTGCCGATGCTGATCGCCTTCACCGTCGATCCCTGGTACGCACTCTGGGTCCTCGGGTTCGTCGTGGTGTACCAGCAGTTCGAGAACTACGTGCTGCAGCCCAAGCTGACCGCCAGGACGGTGGACATCCACCCGGCAGTCGCCTTCGGCTCGGTGATCGCGGGCACGGCACTGATGGGCGCCGTCGGCGCGCTCATCGCCATTCCGGCGGTGGCCACGCTGCAGGCCTTCCTCGGCGCCTATGTGAAGCGGTACGACGTCACGGACGACCCGCGGGTGCACGGGCAGCACCAGTGGCGGCTCGGCGAACCGCTGGCGGCGCGGCTGCGCCGGTTCCGGCATGCCCCCGAGAGCGGTGACGGGCACGGGGCGGGCGAGGACGACGAGCCGCAGGGACCGCAGCCGCGCCCCTGAGGGCGGGTGAGCCGGTGGGGCGTGGCGCGCTTGACACCAAAATCGAACATCCTTTCTTATGGAATTCCGGCCGGGGTTTGCCGGGCTCGACCGTGGAGTTGTCCACAGGCCGGGAGGACGTCGAGGCCCATTGTCAGTGGCAGGGGTTAGCGTCTGAGACGTGAAGCGATCGACTCAAGCAAATCGGGTGGAACCCATGGCAGGAAACGACCGCGAGAAGGCGCTGGACGCCGCACTCGCACAGATCGAGCGGCAATTCGGCAAGGGCGCGGTGATGCGCCTCGGCGAGCGGCCGAACGAGCCCATCGAAGTGATCCCCACCGGTTCGACGGCGCTCGACGTCGCGCTCGGCGTCGGCGGCCTGCCGCGCGGCCGTGTGGTGGAGGTGTACGGGCCGGAGTCCTCCGGTAAGACGACGCTGACGCTGCACGCCGTGGCGAACGCGCAGAAGCTCGGCGGCACGGTGGCCTTCATCGACGCCGAACACGCCCTCGACCCCGAGTACGCGAAGAAGCTCGGTGTCGACATCGACAACCTCATCCTGTCCCAGCCGGACAACGGCGAGCAGGCCCTTGAGATCGTGGACATGCTGATCCGCTCGGGCGCCCTCGACCTGATCGTCATCGACTCCGTGGCGGCCCTGGTGCCCCGTGCGGAGATCGAGGGCGAGATGGGCGACTCGCACGTGGGTCTGCAGGCCCGTCTGATGAGCCAGGCGCTCCGGAAGATCACCAGCGCGCTCAACCAGTCCAAGACCACCGCGATCTTCATCAACCAGCTGCGCGAGAAGATCGGCGTGATGTTCGGCTCGCCGGAGACCACCACCGGTGGCCGCGCGCTCAAGTTCTACGCCTCGGTGCGCCTCGACATCCGGCGTATCGAGACGCTGAAGGACGGCACCGACGCGGTCGGCAACCGCACCCGCGTCAAGGTCGTCAAGAACAAGGTCGCACCGCCCTTCAAGCAGGCCGAGTTCGACATCCTCTACGGCCAGGGCATCAGCCGCGAGGGCGGCCTGATCGACATGGGCGTGGACCACGGCTTCGTGCGCAAGGCCGGCGCCTGGTACACGTACGAGGGCGACCAGCTCGGCCAGGGCAAGGAGAACGCCCGCAACTTCCTCAAGGACAACCCCGATCTCGCCAACGAGATCGAGAAGAAGATCCTGGAGAAGCTGGGCGTCGGTGTACGGCCCGACGCGGCCTCCGCCGAGCCCGCAGCGGACGCGGCGGCCGGGACTGCCGCTGCTCCGGCCGACGGTGCGGCCAAGCCGGTGTCCGCCGCGGCCGGCAAGACCAAGCCGGCCAAGACGGCGGCGGCCAAGAGCTAGACCGTGACGCGTCGTACGGAGTGGCCGGGCAGCGCCGCCGAATCCGGCGAGGGCCCCGGCCCCGGATTCGCCGCCGCATCAACCGGCGGCCGCACCTCCGGATCCGGCTCGGAGACCGAACTCCCCTACGAATCGGCAGCGGGGGCCGGCCGGGGCAGGGGGTCGGGTCCGGGGTTCGGTGAGGGGGCCGGGCGCCGTTCCCGGTCCCGTTCCAGAAGCAGCGGCTCCCCCTCCTCGTCGAGGGCCGAGAAGGGGGAGCCGCGAGACCCGGTCGAGCAGGCGCGCAACATCTGTCTGCGGCTGCTCACCGGGACCCCGCGCACCCGCAAACAGCTCGCGGACGCCCTGCGCAAGCGGGAGATCCCGGACGAGGCCGCAGAAGAGGTCCTGTCGCGCTTCGAGGACGTCGGTCTGATCGACGATGCCGCGTTCGCCGACGCCTGGGTGGAATCCAGGCACCACGGCCGCGGACTCGCCCGCCGCGCCCTCGTCCGCGAGCTGCGGACCAAGGGCGTGGACGCCACGGTCATCGACGAGGCCGTCGGCCGGCTCGACCCGGACCAGGAGGAGGCGACGGCGCGCGAACTCGTCGCGCGCAAACTCCGCTCCACGCGGGGGCTGGACCGCGACAAGCGGCTGCGCAGGCTCGCCGGCATGCTCGCCCGCAAGGGATACGGGGAGGGAATGGCCCTGCGTGTGGTGCGCACGGCACTCGAAGAGGAGGGCGAGGACACGGAAGGGCTGGACGAACCCTTCTGACCGGAGCTACTGACCGGAGCTTCTGACCCGTCGGTCCCGCGGCCGGCCTGCGTTACTGCCCGGCGCGGGCTGCGCGGCTGATGGTGGCGTCGATCAGGGCGACCGCATCGGCGGCGGTGCGCCCGGGGTAGCGGTTCCACGGCCCGATCAGCCCGGTCCAGCCCTGGGAGCGGAGCTCGGTGATCAGCCAGGCGCCGGCCCGGTCGACGGTGGCCGCCGAACCGTAGCCGAGGCGATGCGCGGTGAGCATGGCACCGCAGACGCAACGGGCGCCCCTCGCGTTGCGCAACCGGTACGGGGTGTTCTGCCAGCCCCACTCGGTGAGGATCTGCCGTGCGTGGGCGAGATGGGTGGAGGGCCGCACCTCGGGCTGTCCGATGCGCCGCCAGGAGTGGAGCCGGTCGGGCAGTACCGCACCGAGGCGCCCGGGGAGCGGACGCTCGCGCGGCGGGGCGACGGGCAGCGTACGGAGGGTGTCCGCGATCAGCTGATCCACCGGCACGGACAGCAGATCACGCCAGTCGGCCGGGTCCGCCTGCGACGGATGCGACGCCTCCGGAAGTGGCGCGTCCGGAAGCGACCGGTCCGGATGTGACGTGTCCGCAGCAGGCTCAGCCGGGACGGGGCGTCCGGGTTCCGGGGCCGTGCGGTCCCAGCCCGTGACGATCTGCCGCCACGCATCCGTGTCATGGAGTCGAGCGGCCTGAATGTCCAGCTCGTCAGGGGTCAGGGCAGTGGTCGGAGCGGTGGTCGGCATCGGTGCGGGCTCCCCGTCGTAGCGGCCTTGTCGTTGAGCCGAATGTCCGTCCCGTACGGGGATCGCTCCACCGGAGCCAGGCCATACGGGTGTGTCGCGACGGATTCGGGCCGGAAGAGCCCGCGGGCCGCGGAGAGAGGGACCCGGTACGGGGGAAAGCCCCCGCATCAAGACGGCGGGACGCTCCAGTGCACCGGCCCCCACGCACAGAGGAGTCTGGGACGCATGCCGAAGCAGCCCGGACAAGGCCTGGGAAGAGGGCCCGGAGACGGTGGCGGCTCGGCCGACAACACCGCGGACAATCGAAAAGAGACGGTCGCATCATGATGCTGCGCTACGCCTTGGGGACGATCAGACACCGCAAGGGGGGATTCCTCGGAGCACTGCTGGCCCTCATGTGCGCCGCCGCCCTCGTCACCGCCTGCGGCACCCTGCTGGAGACCGGCCTGCGCGGACGCATCGCCACCGAGCGCTACGCCGCGACCCCGCTCGTCGTCTCCGCGGACCAGAACGTCCATCAGACCACCGTCAAGCACCGGGGCAACGGGAAGACCAAGACCAAGCACAAGGCGAAGCCGGTCGCTGAACGTGCCTGGCTCCCCGCGGGCGACGCCGACCGGCTCCGCGCAGTGGAGGGCGTTCGCGCGGTCGTACCCGAACTGACCTTCCTCGCCCAGCCGCTCGGCCTCCCCGGGGACGGCGGAGCGTCCGGTCCGCCGTCCTACGGCCACGCGTGGACCTCCGCCCCGCTCACTCCGTTCGCCCTTACGGCGGGCCGTGCACCGGCCGCCGCGGACGATGTGGTGATCGACCGGGGCCTCGCCCGGCGGGCGGCACTGTCCGTCGGGGACCGGATCACCGTCCAGTCCACCCGGGCCCCTCGTACGTACCGCGTCAGCGGCGTCGCGGCCCCGGAAGGCGGCGACCGGCTCCGGGAGCAGACCTCGCTGTTCTTCTCCACCGCGGAGGCCGAGCGCCTCGCCGCCCGTCCGGGCCAGGTCACCGCGTTCGGCGTGCTGCCCGCAGCCGGTACGGATCCCGGCCTCCTGAAGCAGCGGGTCGGTCAGGCCCTCAAGGGAACGACCGCCCAGGTCGCCACGGGTGACGACCGGGGACCGGTCGAGTTCCTGGACGCGGCGGGCGCCCGGGTCAAGCTCGTCTCCATGGGAGCGGCCATGGGCGGCACCTCGCTGCTGGTCGCCGTACTCGTCGTCGTCGGCACCTTCGCGCTCTCCATCCAGCAGCGCCACCGTGAACTGGCCCTCCTGCGCACCATCGCCGCCACCTCACGGCAGATCCGTCGCCTGCTCGGACGCGAGGCGCTGGTGGTCGGTGCCGTCGCCGGGGTGCTGGGCGCGCTGGCGGGGCTGCCGCTCGCCGGCTGGCTGCACGGTCGATTCATCGACACCGGGGCGGTCCCGGCGACCCTGGAGCGGACGGCGGGCATCTTCCCGGCCTGCGTCGCCCTGGCCGTCACCCTCATCGGCGCCTGGGCCGCCGCCCGGATCTCCGGCCGCCGCATCGCCGGGCTCCGCCCGGCCGAGGCCATGGCCGAAGCGGCGGTCGAGCGTGCCCGTCCGGCTCGCCTGCGGACCGCCGCCGGTCTCGTCCTGCTCGTCGGCGGCGGCGTGCTGGTCGCCGTACTGAGCATCCTGCGCACCGAGGCCGCCTCGACCCCCGTCACCTTCCTCGCCGTGGTGATGCTGGCCACGTCGGTGTCGCTCCTGGGTCCCCACCTCGTACGGGCGGCCGCCGTTCTGCTGGGCCTGGTGCTCCGGCCGGCCGGGCCCGTCGGGAAGCTGGCCCACTCGAACGTCCGCGGGAACTCCACCCGGATGGCCTCCGTCGTCACCCCGCTCACCCTGCTCATCGGCATGACCTGCACGGTGCTCTTCATCCAGCCGACCCTCGGGAACGCCGCCCTGGCGCAGGCCCGGGAGGGCACCCGCGCGACCTGGGTACTGGGCGCACAGGGCCCCGGCGTCCCGGCCGCGGCCGTCGACGCGGTCCGCGCGACGCCCGGTGTCACCGCGGCCACGGAGGTCGTCCGGACCACGGTCCGGGTCGGGCTCGACAAGTACCCGGCCCAGGGGGTCACCCCGGCCGGCCTCGCCCGCACCTGGGACCCCGAGGTGACCAGCGGTTCGCTCGCCGCGTTCAGCGCCGGCTCGCGTACCGCCGCGGTCAGTGAGCTCGCCGCCGACCAGCTCGGTCTCCACCCCGGCAGCAAGCTGCGACTGCACCTCGGCGACGGAACGCCCGCCACCCTCACGGTCGCCGCCGTCTACCACCGGGGCCTGGGCTTCGGGGATCTGACGCTGCCGCACGAACTGGTCGCCCGTCACATGGACAACCCCCTGGCCGCCACCGTCCTGGTGTCCGGAGACGCCTCACGCAGCGATCTGACCGCCTCCGTAAGGAAGTTTCCCGGGATCGCGGTCCTGGCACCGACCGCCGCCGACCGGCTCCAGGCGGACCAGCAGCAGAACAACGCCGAGGTCAACCTCCTCGCCATGGGCCTCGTCCTGGCCTTCACCGCCATCGCCGTGGTCAACACGCTCGCCATGTCGGTGTCCGAGCGCCTGAAGGAGTTCGCGCTGCTCCGGCTGGCCGGTGCGACGCGCCGCCAGGTGCTGCGGATGCTCCGTATCGAGACCCTGTCGGTCCTGCTGATCGCCGCTGTTCTCGGCTCCGGGATCGCGCTCGCCGTACTGACCGCGTTCAGCATCGGGTTGACGGGCGGTGCGGCGCCCGCCGTTCTGCCGCTGGTGTACGCGACCGTGGTGGGCGCCGCGGCGCTGCTGGCCCTGACCGCCACGGCACTGCCGGGCCGGATGGCGCTGAAGGCCCGACCGGTCCAGGCCGTCACATCGGGCCAGTAGCCCCCGGAGCCCCCGGAGCCCCCGCCGGCCCCGGGGACTCCGGGGCCGGCGGGGGCTCCCGGTCACACATCGACCGGGAGCCCAGCCGCGCGCCAAGCCTGGAAGCCGCCCACCAGATCGGTTGCCCGGTAGAGCCCGAGCCGGTGCAGCGACTCGACGGCGAGGCTCGACGCGTAGCCCTCGTTGCAGATCACCACGACCCGGAGACCGTGGCTCACCGCCTCCGCCGCGCGATGGCTCCCCTGCGGGTCCAGCCGCCACTCCAGCTCGTTGCGTTCGACGAGCAGCGCGCCCGGTATCAGCCCGTCCCGCGTGCGCAGCTCCGCGTAGCGGATGTCGACGAGCAGGGCCCCGTCGGCGGCGGCCGCACTGGCCTCCTCGGGGCCGATCCGCTCGTATCCGGACCTGACCCGCTCCAGCAGCTCGTCTATCGCGACCTGTCGGGTGCCCTCCGGCCCCGTACCTCCGTGCGCTGCGTCGCTCACTGCCAGTCCTCCGGGATTTCGGTCTGTTCGAGGCGGAGTACCGCGTCCGTGCGGCTGTAGCGCCGGATCTGCGGGAGCGGGGGGTAGTACGCGTGGACGGAGACGGCGTGTTCGTCCACGGACTCGTTCAGCACCTCGTGCACGTGGTGCCTGCCGAAAGCCCTGCCCTGACCGGGCGTCAACTCCCGCGAACGGTCGATGCCCTCGGTCAGTTCGAGGGTCTTCCATCCGTCGGTGGGCAGCCGCGCCGCGAGCGAGTGCTCCTTGAGCGTGCCGCTCGCGGTGAGGAAGGCGCCGATGGAGTCGGCGTGGTCGTGCCAGCCGGTGCCGGTGCCGGGCGGCCAGCCGATCAGCCAGGCCTCACTGCCGCCGGGCCCGTCGAGCCGGATCCAGGTGCGGCCCTCGGGGTCGAGCGGGAGCGAGGCGATGAGGCCGGCGTCCGCGGCGGTACGGCGGACGAAGTCGAGCAGTTCCGCAGCGGTCGGAGCGGTCGGAGCGGTCGGGGCAGAAGCGGGAGCGGGTACGGGAACGGGGGAGGGAGAGACGGACGCGGGGGCCGAGGGGGCCGGCGCAGGGGAAGCGGGCGCAGGGGAAGCAGAGGCAGACACAGGGGACCGTCCTGAGGGTTCGCGTGGATGTCCTGCCGTACGTCATGGCGCACGGCGGAGCAGGAGAGAGCGATTCAGCAGGACGGGCGACACACGCAGCCCGCATAGCGGAGCAGGTCCATATGGACCCTCCGCCACAGGCGCACATCGGTGTCGGTCATGTTCCGGAGTAGACCATGTGCGCCCGCGGGGGTCAATTGATGTCTGCGGTGCGGTCGGAGCGTTCGGAGGTGCGGGCCGCGCCGCCGCGCGCCGCTTCCGCTGCCGCGCGGAGCTCGGCGGGCCGTACCCCGCTGAACGACTCCACCAGGTGACCGTCCGGCCTGACCAGCAGAACGGTGTGCGCGGGGGCCCCCGGATAGCTCTCCGCCACCAGCAGTTCGCCCTTCACCGGCAGGGCGTCCACCGCCTCGACGAGCCGGGGCATCACTCCAGCGCCCATCCAGTGCCGCCGGTCCCATACTCCAGTACCGGGGGCCACCAGGACGACCAGCAGCCGCCCCTGCCCCAGCCGTTCCCGGAGCCGTACGCCGGTGCCGTCCGGTGCCGTCACCCGTACATCGGAGACCGGCGCACCGGGGGGCGTACCCACGGACGTGTGCGCCTCGGCGCGCGGGGGCGCAAGGGGGGACAGCGAGTAGGAAGGGGGCGCACCGAGGGGGCCGCATCCCAGATGCCCGTCGGTCAGCAGCGAATCGTGCCCCCGTGCGCTCCCGGGGACCAGGGTCCGCAGCCCGCCGCCGCCCCGCAGTATCGGCAGCGACTGGTCGGCTGCGCGCAGCCGTGCGGCGACGGCGGCGCGGCGCTCGGCCTGGTAGCTGTCGAGCAGCACGTCGGAGGCGCCGTGGTGCCAGGCCAGCGCCAGTTTCCAGGCCAGGTTCTCGGCGTCGCGCAGCCCCTCGTCCAGCCCCTGAGTGCCGAGCGCGCCCAGCAGATGGGCGGCGTCCCCGGCGAGGAACGCCCGCTTCACCCGCCACCGCAGGGCGAGCCGGTGGTGCAGCGTGTAGACGCCGGTGTCCAGCAGTTCGTACGGGGGTGTCTCGCCGCACCAGCCCGCCAGGGTGTCCCGGACCCGGGCGACCAGGACGTCGGGCGTGACGAGCTCGCCACGCGGCGGCAGCAGCCAGTCGAGCCGCCAGACGCCGTCCGGCAGCGGCCGTGCGGTCACCTCCGCACCGCCGGAGCGCCACGGCGGCAGCCGGTGCAGTACGGCCTCGCCCGGCCAGGGCAGTTCGGTGCGCAGGGCGGCGACGGCATGCCGTTCCACCGCCGTGCGCCCGGGGAACCGGATGTCCAGGAGCTTGCGCACGGTGGACCGGGCCCCGTCGCAGCCGACCAGGTAGCTCCCGCGCCACCAGGTCGACCCGGGCTCCCTGGTGTGCACGGTGACCCCGGCCGGGTCCTGCTCCAGGGTGTCGATGCGGCTGTGCCGTGCCGTCCGCACGAGGTCCTGCGCGGCCACCGCGTCCCGCAGTCCGCGCACCAGTGCGTGCTGCGGGATGTGGACCGGGGCGGCCGGCGAGTCCCCGGACTGCGCGTGTTCGCCTTCGCCGAGGGGCAGTTCGCGTACCAGTTGCTTGCGTCGCAGGGACCGCCAGCCGGACCAGCGAAGCCCCTCGTCCTGGAGGGTCTTGCAGCCGAGCCGCTCCAGCAGGGCCGCGGTGTCCTCGCGGAGCACCACCGTGCGGGCCGGCCGCGTCTCCTCCTTGCCGGGATCCTCGTCGAGGAGCACGGAGGGCACCCCCTGAGCCGCGAGGGCGAGCGACAGCACCAGGCCGACCGGCCCGGCACCGACGATGATCACCGGGTCCACGGCGCGGCCCCCGGAACGTGTGCGGTCGGACGCGTGGCGGCGCACGGGCAGAGCGGACGGGCCAGCAGCCCGCGAGGTCGGGGACGGCGGCGACGGAGATGTGGCGGCGTAGGGGGCTCGGGGCGCGATCACAGAACGTATGCAACCTACTGCCGGTGCTTGCGTCAAGTGACACCGGAACGCGGCGAGGGGCGGTGGCGCGTGCGCCACCGCCCCTCGCGGACTTCTGTTGATCAGCCGTCAGACGGCGCGTCCGTCATCAATGTTGAGCGACGGCGCACCGATCGTCTCCAGCTCGCCCCCGGGGCCGGTGCCCACGACGGCGCCCGTGCTCTTCTTCGCGCGCCGGAGCCGCCGCTCCAGCCAGCTCGCGAACGAGGTGAGGGTGAAGTTCAGCGCGATGTAGATCAAAGCGATGATCGTGAAGCACGCGATGGTGTTGGCGCCGTAGTTCGCTGCCATCGGCCGGACCGAGGCCAGCAGCTCGGGGAAGGTGAGTACCGCGCCACCGAGGGCGGTGTCCTTCACGATCACCACGATCTGACTGACGATCGCCGGGAGCATGGCGGTGACCGCCTGCGGCAGCAGCACGAAGAGCATCGTCTGGCCCTTGCGCATGCCGATCGCCTTGGCCGCGTCGGTCTGCCCCGAGGGGAGCGTCTTGATGCCGGCGCGCACGATCTCGGCGAGCACCGACGCGTTGTAGAGCACCAGGCCCGTGATCACCGCGTACAGCGGACGGGTCTCCGTGTCGATGCTGGTGTACTCGGAGTACACCTGGTTCGCGATGATCATCAGGACCAGTACCGGGATGGCGCGGAAGAACTCCACGACCACGCCGGACGGCACCCGCATCCACCGGTGGTCAGAGAGCCTGCCGATCCCGAACAGAGCACCCAGCGGCAGGGCGATGACCAGAGCGAAGAACGCCGCCTTGATCGTGTTCTGGAAGCCCGGCCATATGTACGTCTGCCAGGGCAGGGAGCTGGTGAAGAACGGCTTCCACTTGATCCAGTCGAGCTGGTGCTTGGAGGCGAGGCCGTCGTAGACCCACCACACCACAGCCGCGGCGGCGAGCACGAACAGGACCGTGTAGAGGATGTTGCGCCGCTTGGCGCGCGGCCCCTGGGCGTCGTAGAGGACGGAGCTCATCGCTTCACCGCCACCTTCTTGCTCACCCAGCCGAGGATGAGGCCGGTCGGAAGGGTCAGGACGACGAAGCCGAACGCGAAGACGGCCGAGATCAGGATGAGCTGGGCCTCGTTCTCGATCATCTTCTTCATCAGGTACGAGGCCTCCGCGACACCGATCGCCGAAGCGATGGTGGTGTTCTTCGTCAGCGCGATCAGCACGTTGGAGAGCGGATTGACGACGGAGCGGAACGCCTGCGGAAGGATGATCAGCCGCAGTACCTGGGTGAAGCTCAGACCGAGGGCGCGTGCCGCCTCGGCCTGGCCGACCGGCACCGTGTTGATGCCGGACCGCAGCGCCTCGCACACGAAGGCGGCGGTGTAGGCGGTCAGGGCGAGTACCGCGAGCCGGAAGTTGATACCCGTGAAGTCACTCGCTCCGAGCTTGACACCGAGCGTCGAGAACAGGCCCAGCGAAGCGAAGAGGATGATCACGGTCAGGGGTACGTTCCTGACCACGTTGACGTAGCCGGTCGCGAAACCGCGCATCAGGGGGACCGGGCTGACCTTCATACCGGCCAACAGCGTTCCCCATATGAGGGAGCCGAGGGCGGAGTAGACGGTGAGCTGCACCGTCACCCAGAACGCCCCGAGCAGGTCATAACCATCAAGAAAGTCGAACACGATCTCCCGCGCTTCCGCGTGTAGGAGGGCACGGCGCGCCGCCGTCAGTGACGGCGCGCCCGGTCAGCCCTGCTTCACTTGACGACGTTGCCGATCTTGGGGGCGGGCTCGTTCTTGTAGTTCGCCGGGCCGAAGTTGGCCTTCACGGCCTTCTCCCACGAACCGTCCGAGACCATCTTGGTCAGCGCGTCGTTGATCTTCTTCTTGAGGTCGGCGTCGCCCTTCTTCAGGCCGATGCCGTAGTTCTCGTTGGTCATCTTGAAGCCGGCCAGCTTGAACTTGCCCTTGTTGGCGTCCTGCGAGGCGTAGCCGGCCAGGATGCTGTCATCCGTGGTCAGCGCGTCAACGGCCTTGTTCTCCAGGCCGGTGAGGCACTCCGAGTAGCCGCCGTACTCCTGGAGCTGCGCCTTCGGGGCCAGCGTGTCGTGGATGTTCTGCGCCGAGGTCGAGCCGGTGACCGAGCAGAGGTTCTTGTTGTTCAGGTCCTTGGGCGACTTGATCGAGGTGTCGTCCGCGCGGACCAGGATGTCCTGGTGGGCCAGGAGGTACGGACCCGCGAAGTCGACCTTCTTCAGCCGCTCGTCGTTGATCGAGTAGGAGGCGGCGATGAACTTCACGTCACCGCGGTCGATCGACGTCTCGCGGTCGGCGCTCTTGGTCTCCTTGAACTCGATGTCCTTGGCGTCGTAGCCGAGTTCCTTGGCGACGTACGTGGCGACATCGACGTCGAAGCCGGTGAACTTGCCGTCCGGGGTCTTCAGGCCGATACCCGGCTGGTCGATCTTGATGCCGATGGTGATCTTCTTGCCGCCGCCCGAACCGGACGAGTCGTCCTTGTCGTCGGACCCACAGGCGGTGGCGGTGAGAGCGAGGGCGAGCACGGCGGCCGAGGCGGCAGTGACCTTACGAAGCTGCATGGTGAAATTCCCTAGAGTTGACGCGATGTGAGTGATCAGCCGGTCCTGGAACCGGCGCTGAAGGCTCCATCAGTGGTGAAGGATCTTCGACAGGAAGTCCTTGGCCCGGTCACTGCGCGGGTTGCTGAAGAACTGGTCGGGCACGGCCTCTTCGACGATCTTCCCGTCCGCCATGAAGATGACCCGGTTCGCGGCGGAGCGGGCGAAACCCATCTCATGGGTGACGACGACCATGGTCATGCCCTCGCGGGCGAGCTGCTGCATGACCTCCAGCACCTCGTTGATCATCTCCGGGTCGAGCGCGGAGGTCGGCTCGTCGAACAGCATGACCTTGGGGTCCATCGCCAACGCCCGTGCGATCGCCACGCGTTGCTGCTGACCGCCGGAGAGCTGCGACGGGTACTTGTCGGCCTGGGTCCCCACGCCCACCCGGTCGAGCAGCGAACGCGCCTTGTCCTCGGCCGCCTTCTTCTCCGTCTTGCGGACCTTGAGCTGGCCCAGCATCACGTTCTCGAGCACCGTCTTGTGGGCGAAGAGATTGAACGACTGGAAGACCATGCCGACATCGGCACGCAGCCGCGCCAGCTCCTTGCCCTCCTCGGGCAGGGGCTTCCCGTCGATCGAGATCGCGCCCGAGTCGATCGTCTCCAAGCGGTTGATCGTGCGGCACAGCGTGGACTTCCCGGACCCCGAGGGCCCGATGACGACCACGACCTCGCCACTGGCGATCGTCAGGTCGATGTCCTGGAGCACATGCAGCGCGCCGAAGTGCTTGTTGACGTTGCTCAGCACGACCAGGTCGCCGCCGGCCGCGGGTGCAGCGTCCTCGGCGCCCTTGGTCACTGAAACTCCGCTCATCGGCTTTTTGCTCCGTCCTCCTCGGTTGGCAAGGACCTTAGTGACGCAGTGCGACCAGCGTCATTACATCTGAGCGGAAATTGAGCATAACGATCCGGCCGCAACCGGACACTCCGCGTGAACGGGACGTCACGCGGGCCGTCCCGGCGTACCGGGTGCATAACGGAAACATGGATGCAACCGGCAGGCACTTGACTGGCCCACCGGTCATCGGGGTGGATGCCTTGGTACACCCTGACGTGAAACGCCTCGATACGGGGAAGTGACCAGGGGACTACGCGACCGCACCGACACCACGTCCGCCGGCACCACGACATTCACCGGCACCGCGACTCCGGAGAGGGGGCCCATGAGACTGCTGCTCGTCGAGGACGACAACCACGTCGCCGCCGCCCTGTCCGCCATCCTCGGCCGGCACGGCTTCAAGGTGATGCACGCCCGCAGCGGCGAGGAGGCCCTCCAGGCCCTTCTCCCCACGGACGCGGAGCCCTTCGGAGTCGTACTCCTCGATCTCGGGCTGCCCGACCAGGACGGCTACGAGGTCTGCGGGAAGATCCGCAAGCGCAGTTCCGTCCCGGTGATCATGGTGACCGCGCGGGCCGACGTCCGCTCGCGCATCCACGGGCTGAACCTCGGCGCGGACGACTACGTGACCAAGCCGTACGACACCGGCGAGCTCCTCGCCCGAATCCACGCCGTCAGCCGGCGCAAGCCCGCCGCGGAGGACACCGGGCCCACGCCCGTCGCCGCGCTGCGCCTGGGCCATGTGCACATCGAGCTGCCCACCCGGCGGGTCAGTGTCGACGGCAGCGAAGTCCAGCTCACCCGCAAGGAGTTCGACCTGCTCGCACTCCTCGCGCAGCGGCCCGGCGTGGTGTTCCGCCGGGAGCAGATCATCAGCGAGGTCTGGCGCACGAGCTGGGAGGGGACGGGGCGCACGCTTGAGGTGCACGTGGCCTCCCTGCGCGCCAAGCTGCGGCTGCCCGCACTGATCGAGACCGTGCGCGGGGTCGGCTACCGCCTCGTCGCCCCGTCCGCGTAGAGGCGGCACGTCTCCGGTGCGTACCAGGCTGCTTCCGCTGCTCATCGTCCTCATGGCGAGTGTCCTGCTCGCCCTCGGCTTCCCGCTGGCGGTCAGTGTGGCCGCCGCCCAGCAGCAGGGCGTGGTGATCGACCGGATCGACGACACGGCACGCTTCGCCGCACTCGCCCAGTTCATCACCGAGCGCACCAACGGCTACGACGAGCGGCAGCGCACACTCCAGACCGAACTGGAGACGTACGACTCGGTGTACGGCATCCGGGCCGGTGTCTTCTACCGGGACGACTCCGCGATGGCGAAGGCCCCGGGCGACTGGCGGCTGCCGGTCGAGGGGGAGGGGCGCGAGGCGTTCAACGAGGCGCTGCTCGGCCGTCGCAGCCACGATCCGCCGCAGGTCTGGCCCTGGCAGGACGGCCGGGTCGTCGTCGCCTCACCCGTCGTGCGGGACGGTGACGTGGTCGCCGTCGTCGTCATCGACTCGCCCACCGCGCAGATGCGTTCCGACACCCTGCGCGGCTGGCTGGTGATCGCGGCGGGCGAGGTGGTCGCGATGCTGGTGGCCGTCGGCGCGGCGATCCGGCTCACCGGCTGGGTCCTGCTCCCGGTGCGGACCCTGGACGTGGCCGCCCACGACATCGCCAGCGGCCGGATGCGGTCCCGGGTGGCGGCCTCCGGCGGACCGCCGGAACTCAGGCGGCTGGCCCGTTCGTTCAACGAGATGGCCGACAACGTCGAGGACGTGCTGGAACAGCAGCGCGCCTTCGTCGCGGACGCCTCGCACCAGTTGCGCAATCCGCTGGCCGCGCTGCTGCTCCGGATCGAGCTGCTCGCCCTGGAACTCCCGGAGGGGAACGAGGAGATCGCCTCGGTACGCACGGAGGGGAAGCGCCTGGGCCAGGTCCTCGACGACCTGCTCGACCTGGCCCTGGCCGAACACGCCGCGGCCGATCTCCAGCTCACCGACATCGGCGCCCTCACCGCGGAACGCGTGCTCTCCTGGCGTCCGGTGGCCGAGGAGAAGGGCGTCCGGCTCCGGACGGACGGCACACCCGCCGTCACCGCCTGGGCGGACCCCATAGCCCTGTCCAGCGCACTCGACGCCATCATCGACAACGCCCTCAAGTTCACCCCCGCGGAGGAGGAGGTCCGGGTCACGGTCGCCTCCGGAGGCGAATGCGTCACGGTCGCCGTCGCGGACCGCGGACCGGGCCTCACCGAGCAGGAGCTGGAGCGCGTCGGAGACCGCTTCTGGCGCAGCTCGCAGCACCAGAACGTACGGGGCTCCGGGCTGGGCCTCTCCATCTCGAAGGCGCTCCTGGCCGCGAGCCGAGGCACCATCGCCTACGAGCGCCACGAACCGCACGGGCTGCGGGTGACGGTCTCGGTGCCCCGCAACGGTCCGCACGGCTGAGCGGAGCGTGTGGGGCGTGTGGGGCCGACCGAGCGGACCCGCACGGCTGAGCGGGCTGTCCGGCGGCCCGCCCTCGTTGCCTCAGGTCTTGACCGAGCGGCAGTGCGGGCCCAGGGCCCGGCCGGGCGGCAGTGCGGACCCAGGGCTTGACCGAGCGGCAGTGCGGACCCAGGGCCTGGCTGAGCCGTGGTCCGGACTCGGGGCCTGGCCGAGCGGTCGTGCGGACTCAGGGCTTGACCGAGCGGTAGTAGCGCTTGGCCCCTTCGTGCAGCGGCAGCGGATCGGTGTAGATCGCGGTCCGCAGATCCACCAGCTGCGCGGCGTGCACCTCACGCCCGATGCGGTCCCGGCTGTCGATCACGGTCCGGGTGAAGGCCTCGGTCATCGCCGCGTCCGTACGGTCGGTGGTCACCAGCACGTTGGCGACCGCGACGGTGGGCACGGCCTGGCCCTGCTGCGCGTTGCGGTAGGCGTCGGCGGGCATCACGGCCGAGCGGTAGTAGCGGGTGGAGCCGCCCGCCGCCTGGAGCTGCTTGATCAGCGGGTTCTCCAGAGGGACCAGCCGGATCTCGAACCGGTCGGAGAGGTCCGCCACCGCGGTGGTCGGCAGCCCCCCGGACCAGAAGAACGCGTCGAGCTTGCCGTCCTGCAGCAGCTCCGGCATGGTGTCGATGCCCGCCGGTACCGCCGTCACGTCGTTGACGGGATCCAGTCCGGCGGCCGTCATCAGCCGGTCCGCGACCAGCCGTACCCCGGAGCCCGGCTGGCCGACCGCGACCTTCTTGCCGCGCAGGTCGGAGACCTTACGGATCTCCGAGCCCCGGTCCACGACCAGCTGTATGTAGTCGTCGTAGAGCCGGACACAGCCACGCAGCCGCTCGGCGCCCGGCTTCCGGTCCCGCAGGTAGGTGGCGACGGCGTCGGTGGTCGCGATGGTGAAATCGGCCTTGCCCGTCGCCACCCGGGCGATGTTCTGCTGGGATCCCTCGCTGGTCTGCAGCTCTATCGACACATCGGGCAGATCCTTGGCCAGCGCGCCCTTCAGCCGCTCGCCGTAGAGCTGGTAGACGCCCGTGCGGACGCCGGTGCTGAACGACAGGCTCCCGGTCGGTGTGGAGTCCCCGAGCGGGAGCAGCCACCACATGAGCAGCCCGAGCACGACGAGGAGGGCGGCGCCTGCCCGCAGGGAGCGACGCCGGCCGATTCGGGACAGAGCCGCCGGGAGCATGGCGGCGATCCTGCCAGGTGGTTCCCGGCCATGGCCAGGGGCGCCGACGGATCTGCCACCCGGCGCGGGGCCGGGGGAACCGTCCGGGGAGCCGCCCGCGACGGGAGGTGTCCGGGCAGCGCCTACCCTTGTCGCATGAGCAGCGGCAACCGGAGCGAAGCAGTGGACGTCAGAAAAAGCTACGAGGTGCGCACCTACGGGTGCCAGATGAACGTCCACGACTCCGAGCGGCTGTCGGGTCTGCTGGAGGACGCCGGATACGTACGGGCGCCCGAGGGCTCCGACGGGGACGCCGACGTCGTCGTCTTCAACACCTGCGCGGTGCGGGAGAACGCCGACAACAAGCTCTACGGAAACCTCGGCCGGCTCGCCCCGATGAAGTCGAAGCGCCCCGGGATGCAGATCGCGGTCGGTGGCTGCCTCGCCCAGAAGGACCGCGACACCATCGTGGCGCGCGCCCCCTGGGTGGACGTCGTCTTCGGTACGCACAACATCGGCAAGCTGCCCGTGCTGCTGGAGCGCGCCCGCATCCAGGAGGAGGCGCAGATCGAGATCGCCGAGTCCCTGGAGGCGTTCCCCTCGACGCTCCCCACCCGCCGCGAGTCCGCGTACGCGGCCTGGGTCTCCATCTCCGTCGGCTGCAACAACACCTGTACCTTCTGCATCGTCCCGGCGCTGCGCGGCAAGGAGAAGGACCGCCGGACCGGCGACATCCTGGCCGAGATCGAGGCCCTGGTCGCCGAGGGCGTCTCGGAGATCACCCTGCTCGGCCAGAACGTCAACGCCTACGGCTCCGACATCGGCGACCGGGAGGCCTTCTCCAAGCTGCTGCGCGCCTGCGGGCGGATCGAAGGACTGGAGCGGGTCCGCTTCACCTCGCCGCACCCGCGCGACTTCACGGACGACGTGATCGCCGCCATGGCCGAGACGCCGAACGTGATGCCGCAGCTGCACATGCCGATGCAGTCGGGCTCCGACACGATCCTGAAGGCGATGCGGCGCTCGTACCGGCAGGAACGCTTCCTCGGCATCATCGAGAAGGTGCGGGCCGCGATGCCCGACGCCGCGATCTCCACCGACATCATCGTCGGCTTCCCCGGGGAGACCGAGGAGGACTTCGAGCAGACGATGCACGCGGTCCGCGAGGCGCGCTTCGCCAACGCCTTCACCTTCCAGTACTCCAAGCGGCCCGGAACCCCGGCCGCCGACATGGAGGGGCAGATCCCCAAGGAGGTCGTCCAGGAGCGGTACATGCGCCTGTCCGTCCTCCAGGAGGAGATCTCCTGGTCGGAGAACAAGAAGCAGGTCGGCCGCACGCTGGACGTCATGGTCGCGGAGGGCGAGGGCCGCAAGGACGGCGCGACCCACCGGCTCTCCGGCCGCGCCCCCGACAACCGCCTCGTGCACTTCACCAAGCCGGACCAGGACGTCCGCCCCGGCGACGTGGTGACCGTCGAGATCAGTTACGCGGCCCCGCACCACCTGCTCGCCGAGGGCGCGCCCCTCGCCGTGCGGCGGACCCGGTCCGGGGACGCCTGGGAGAAGCGCAACGCCGCGGCTGCCGCCAAGCCCGCCGGTGTGATGCTGGGCCTGCCCGGCATCGGCGCCCCGGCCCCGCTGCCCGCCGCCTCCGCCCCGGGCTGCGGCTGCGACTGAACGGACTGTGCGCCGAGGGACACGTGATCTCGGACCGGCCGAGGGGCACGTGGCCGCACGCCGAGCTGGAGGTAGCCGCGCGCCGAGCGGGACGTGGCCGTGCGCCGAGGGGCACGTGAGCGCGCAGCCAGTACGCTGCCCACCATGCTTGTCGCCGCCGCTGTGTGCCCCTGTCCGCCCCTGCTGGTCCCCGACGTCGCCGCCGGCGCCGCGCCGGAGCTCGACGCCGCGAGGACCGCGTGCACCGACGCGCTGGGCGTGCTGGCCGCCTCCCGGCCCGATCTGCTCATCGTGATCGGCCCGGCCGGCATCGCGGGCCGGGGGACGCATCCCGAGGGCGCCACCGGCTCCTTCGAGGAGTTCGGCGTCGATCTCTCGGTCCGGCTCGGGCGGGACCTGGGCACCGTGGCCGACCGGCCGCTCCCGGCGTCGCTCGCCGTCGGCGCCTGGCTGCTGGCCCGTACCGGGTGGGCGGACGCGCCGGTCGAGGCGCTGGGCGTGGGGGAGCCGCTGGAGACCGCCCGCTGCACGGAGACCGGCCGGGCGCTGGCCGGCCGGGCGGACCGGGTGGCGCTGCTGGTGATGGGCGACGGCAGTGCCTGCCGCACCCTCAAGGCTCCGGGCTACCTGGACGAGCGCGCCGCCGCGTTCGACGAGGCGGCCGCTCGCGCGCTGGGCGCGGCGGACACCGGCGCGCTGACCGGGCTGGACGAGGCGCTCGCGTACGAGCTGAAGGCCGCGGGCCGCGCACCCTGGCAGGTGCTCGCGGGGGCCGCGCAGGGCGCCGGTCTGGACGGCCGGCTGCTGTACGACGACGCGCCCTACGGAGTGGGCTACCTGGTCGCCGCCTGGGCCTGATCCGGCGACGGCTGGGGCCGCCCGGAAGCCCTTGAGCAACCCCGTCCCGAGCCCGTCCCGAACCCGAGCCCGTCCCGAACCCGAGCCCGTCCCGAACCCGAGCCCGTCCCGAACCCGGCCGGTCCACCCGGTCCCGCGACCGCACGCACCGCGACGGCCGCGGAGCGCATCGCTCCGCGGCCGTCGCGGTGTCCGGCCGGACCGGGGTCAGGAAGCGGGCGGGGTGGTGCCCCCGTCCTTGTGGGACAGCTTCTCCACCGCGTCCTTGGCCTTCTGGGTGCCGGACACGATCTTGTCGCTGTACTTGCCCTTGGTCTTCTGGTCCACCGTCCGCGCGGCCTTGTCGAGCCCCTGGTCGATCTTGCCCCCGTGCTGCTGCGCAAGGTCGCTGACCTTGTCCTTGGCCGGGCTCAGCTTCGCCTTCAAATTGTCCATGAAGCCCATCGGACACCTTCTCTGCTGGGGGAGTGCGTGCGTGCGCGTCTTCTCTCCGGACCGGGTACCCGCCATGCTGCCGCGCAGTCACCGCCGCGATACCCGCTGTCGTGGCGGAACGAAAAGCCGAACCGTGAGAAAACGCCCATATGTACTCGACATTTTACTTGACGGGGTGTCCGTACGCGCCGCGGCCCCCGGCCCGCCCTGTCGGCCATTCGGAACGGGCCCCCGGGTTTGCGAGACTGTGCCGGTGAGAAGTCCAGCTCCCGCACCGCGGGTCATCGCCGTCGTCGGTCCCACCGCAGCCGGAAAGTCCGACCTGGGGGTGTTCCTCGCCCAGCAGCTCGGGGGCGAAGTGGTCAACGCCGACTCCATGCAGCTGTACCGGGGGATGGATATCGGCACCGCGAAGCTGACCCTGGCGGAACGCGCCTCCGTCCCGCACCTGCTGCTGGACATCTGGGACGTGACCGAGGCCGCCAGCGTCGCCGAATACCAGCGCCTCGCCCGCGCCGAGATCGACCGGCTGCTCGCCGAGGGCCGCACCCCGGTCCTGGTGGGCGGCTCCGGGCTCTACGTGAAGGGCGCGATCGACGCCCTGGAGTTCCCCGGCACCGATCCCGGCATCCGGGCCGCGCTGGAGGCGGAGCTGGCGGAACGGGGCTCCGGCGCGCTGCACGACCGGCTCGTCGCGGCGGACCCCGAGGCGGGCCGCGCCATCCTGCCGAGCAACGGGCGGCGCATCGTCCGGGCCCTCGAAGTCATCGAGATCACCGGCAAGCCCTTCACGGCCAACCTTCCCGGTAACGATGCGGTCTACGACACCGTCCAGATCGGCGTCGACGTGGCCCGCCCCGAACTCGACGAGCGCATCGCCCTGCGCGTCGACCGGATGTGGGCCGCGGGGCTGGTCGACGAGGTACGCGCACTGGAGGCGCGGGGGCTGCGGGACGGGCGTACCGCCTCCCGGGCGCTCGGCTACCAGCAGGTGCTCGCCGCGCTGGCCGGGGAGTGCACGCAGGACGAGGCGCGTGCCGAGACCGTGCGCGCCACCAAACGGTTCGCGCGCCGGCAGGACTCCTGGTTCCGCCGCGACCCGCGCGTCCACTGGCTGAGCGGCGCCGCCGAGCACCGCGGAGAACTCCCGCGCCAGGCGCTGGCGTTGGTCGAACGAGCGGTCACAGCCTGATCACGTGATGGCATCGGGAAGCCCTGCCCGTCAGTTCGGCCGGTCGCGGCGTGCCATCATCGAGCATCGATCGACCAGTGGAGTCCGAGTTGGGAGGGCGCGTGGCGATGGAGGCCGGCCCTCGCGACACAGAACAAGACGCACCGGACACGCAGCACGAGGCAGGAAGCTTGAGCCCCGACGGGCCCGACGAGCTCGCCGTGACCCCCGAGGTCGAGGTCGAGCTCCGCCCCGCCCGCCGGCTGCGCATCTGGCAGCTCGCGCCGATCGTCACGCTCGCCGCGATGGGATCGCTGATGTTCGCCTTCCCGCTCGCCTTCGAGTTCGGTGACGGCGGCGCGGTCGTCGCCATGCTGGGACTGCTGATCAGCTGCTGCGCCGCGGGCTGGGGCATGATGGCCGCCCGCCGCGTCGGACACACCTGGCCCGGTCTGCCGGCCAGGGGCTCGGGGGAGCGCCCCGACTGGCGGGTGATCGTGCTGTACGTCGCGGTGTGCGCGGCACTGGTCGCGCTGGCCGTGTGGCGCGTGGCCCGGCTGCGTTCCTGACACCGGCCGGACCGTCCTGCCCGCCCCCGCGGACCGGTGGCAGCGGCCGGTGGGGCGGAGCGGGCGGATTCCGGCGCTGTCGGTGCCACCTCGTACAGTTGTCCCGTGACCACCTCGCAGATCGACTTCCTCAAGGGCCACGGCACCGAGAACGACTTCGTGATCCTTCCGGACCCGGACAACGCCCTCGACCTGACCGCCTCCGTCGTGGCCGGGCTCTGCGACCGCCGGGCCGGCATCGGCGGGGACGGGCTGCTGCACGTCGTGCGGTCCGCCGCCCACCCCGAGGCGCGGGCCATGGCGGACGAGGCCGAGTGGTTCATGGACTACCGCAACGCGGACGGCTCGATCGCCGAGATGTGCGGCAACGGCGTACGGGTCTTCGCCCGCTACCTCCAGCGCTCCGGCTCGGTCGGGGAGGGCGATCTGGCGGTCGCCACCCGAGGCGGGGTGAAGAACGTGCACCTCGCCAAGGACGGCGACATCACCGTCTCCATGGGCCGCGCGCAGCTGCCCGCCGACGGAGTCACGGTCACCGTCGGAGACCGCGGCTGGGACGCCCGCAACGTGAACATGGGCAACCCGCACGCGGTCGCCTTCGTCGAGGATCTGGCGCACGCCGGCGATCTGTTCTCCGAGCCGTCCTTCGGCCCGGCCGGGGTCTACCCGGACGGCGTCAACATCGAGTTCGTCGTGGACCGGGGCCCCCGCCACGTCGCCATGCGCGTCCACGAGCGTGGCTCGGGCGAGACCCGGTCCTGCGGCACCGGCGCCTGCGCGGTGGCCGTCGCCGCGGCCCGCCGGGACGCGGCCGACCCCGCGCTGACCGGCACCCCGGTCACGTACACCGTCGACCTCCCCGGCGGCACGCTGGTGATCACCGAGCACCCGGACGGCGGGATCGAGATGACCGGACCGGCCGTGATCGTCGCGGAGGGCACGATCGATCCGGCCTGGCTCGAAACGCTGAACGGATAGCGCTTCGCTCGAATGGGTGATCCGTTTCACGCTGGGCGAGAGCCGGACTCAGCCACGTGGTGGGGTCGGTAGCATCAAGCACCGGCCCGGAGGCGCGACCGCACCTATCCACCGCCGGTCGACGTCGCCGGAGGTGCCCCATGAGCGCAGAGGCCACCAACCCAGGTGCTCCCATCCGCAGGCGGGGCCGTCCCCGGATCGACCTCCGCAGGCTGGGCCGCGTAGCCCTGCTCGGCCCGGTCTCCCGGGACCGGCTGCCCGACGCCATCGGCCATGTGGCCGAGGCGCACCGGGCCCACCATCCCGACGCCGACCTCACCGTGCTGCGCCGGGCCTACGTCCTGGCGGAGAGCTCGCACCGCGGGCAGATGCGCAAGAGCGGCGAGCCGTACATCACCCACCCGCTGGCGGTCACCCTGATCCTCGCGGAACTCGGCGCCGAGACCACGACGCTGACGGCGTCCCTGCTCCACGACACGGTCGAGGACACCGAGGTGACCCTCGACCAGGTGGGGGAGCAGTTCGGTGACGAGGTCCGCTATCTGGTCGACGGCGTCACCAAACTGGAGAAGGTCGACTACGGCGCGGCGGCCGAGCCGGAGACCTTCCGCAAGATGCTGGTGGCCACCGGGGACGACGTCCGGGTGATGTCGATCAAGCTCGCGGACCGGCTGCACAACATGCGCACGCTCGGCGTGATGCGCCCCGAGAAACAGGCCAGGATCGCCAAGGTCACCCGCGACGTGCTGATCCCGCTCGCGGAACGGCTCGGTGTGCAGGCGCTCAAGACCGAGCTGGAGGACCTCGTCTTCGCGATCCTCCACCCCGAGGAGTACGCACGCACCCAGGCCGTGATCTCCACCGCCACTGGCGGGGCGGACCCGCTCACCGCCATCGCCGAGAACGTCGCCTCGGTCCTGCGGGAGGCCGGAATCCCCGCCGAAGTCCTCGTCAGGCCGCGCCACTCCGTCTCCGTGCACCGGGTCAGCGTCAAACGCGGCGAGCTGCGCGGCACCGACTTCGGACGGCTGCTGGTGCTCGTCGGGGAGGACGCCGACTGCTATGCCGTCCTCGGTGAGCTGCACACCTGCTTCACCCCGGTGATCTCCGAGTTCAAGGACTTCATCGCGGCCCCCAAGTTCAACCTGTACCAGTCGCTGCACACCGCCGTGGTGGGCCCCGAGGGCGAGGTCGCCGAAGTCCTCATCCGCACCCACCGGATGCACAAGGTGGCCGAGGCGGGTGTCATCGCCCTCGGCAATCCGTACGCCGCGGACAGCGGCGCGCAGAGCGCGGAGCCCGCCGACGGCGAACGGGCCGACCCGACCCGGCCCGGCTGGCTGTCCCGCCTCCTTGAGTGGCAGCAGTCCGCCACCGACCCCGACACCTTCTGGACCACGCTCCGCGCCGACCTCGCCCAGGACCGCGAGATCACCGTCTTCCGCACCGACGGCGGCACGCTCGGGCTGCCCGCCGGGGCCAGCTGCGTGGACGCCGCCTACGCGCAGTACGGGGACGCGGCGCACAGCTGCATCGGCGCCCGGGTGAACGGCCGGCTGGCCACGCTCGGCACCGCGCTCGGCGACGGCGACACCGTACAGCTGCTGCTGGCGGAGGACGCCGCCTCCGGCCCCTCGCCCGGCTGGCTGGACCACGCCAGGACGCCCACCGCCCGGATCGCGATCACCGGCTGGCTCGACGCCCACCCGCAGGACGCGGACACCGTGTCCGGCAACGCGGCCGCGGACCCCAGGCCCGGACCGCAGCCCGCGCCGCCCGGATCCGAGGGCGCCGGCGGCCGCGCCGCGAGGGCCCTGGTCGACCGGCCGGACGCCACCGTACGGCTGGCCGGCTGCTGCACCCCCGTACCGCCCGACGACGTCACCGGTTTCACGGTGCGCGGCGGTGCCGTCGCCGTCCACCGGCTGGCCTGTCCGGCGGTGTCCCGCATGGAGGCCATCGGCCGGGTACCGGTGGCGGTGAGCTGGGGCGACGCGTCGGAGTGCCGGGTGACGCTGGTCGCGGAGTCCTTCGGACGGCCCCGGCTGCTGGCCGACCTCACCGAGGCCATCGCCGGTGCGGACGCGGCGATCGTCTCCGCCACCGTCGAACCGCCCAGCGAACAACGGGTGCGGCACACCTACACCCTGCAACTCCCCGACGCCGCCGGGCTGCCCTCGCTGATGCGCGCGATGCGCGACGTACCGGGGGTGTACGACGTGAGCCGCGCGCAGCACCCGGCCGCCGTTCTCTGACCGGGGCGGCCCCGGGTCGTGCCAGGCATCGCGAGCGGGCGGGACCTCGGAATGCGCCCCAGGAGCCCGGCGCCGTCCGCCACCGCGGATCTCGTTCGAGTGGCGTGGCGCGCGCCGTCCCGCGGCGGGCGGGCGGCGCTGGTAGCCGTAGTGCATGCCGTTCCTCTCCCGCCGCCTGCGGGCCGCTCTGCTGGCCACCGCATCGGCCGCTCTCGTCGCCGCCACCCTGCCCGCACCGGTGCCGCTCGGCATCGGTGACCCGCTCTTCCCCCACCTCGGCAACCCCGGATACGACGTACTCGCCTACGACATCGGCCTCGACTACCCGGGCAGCAACAGCGAACCGCTCGAAGCCGTCACCACGATCGACGCGCGCACGACCGGTCCGCTGGACCGGATCAACCTCGACTTCACCCGGGGCACCGTGCACTCCGTCTCCGTCAACGGACTGCGGGCCGGCTTCGCCGTCGAGGACGAGGACCTGATCGTCGAACCGCCCGGCCGTCTCCAGGCCGGCGTGCCGCTGCGGATCACCGTCCGGCACACCAGCGACCCCGGAGGCGAACGGAACGACGGCGGCTGGGTGCAGACGGCCGACGGCCTCGCCATGGCCAACCAGGCCGACGCCGGGCACCGGGTCTTCCCGGGCAACGACCACCCTTCCGACAAGGCGTACTTCACCTTCCGGATCACCGCCCCAGACGACCGGACGGTGGTGGCCAACGGGGTGCGCACCGGACGCACCCGGCACGGCGACCGCACCACCTGGACCTACCGCACCGAACACCCGATGGCCACCGAACTCGCCCAGGTCAGCATCGGGAAATCCGCGGTCGTGCGGCGGACCGGGCCGCACCGGCTGCCGGTGCGCGACGTCGTGCCGGCCGCCGACCGGAAGCGGCTGGAACCGTGGCTGAGCAAGACCCCGGGCCAGCTGGAATGGATGGAGAAGCAGGTCGGCCGCTACCCCTTCGAGAACTACGGCGTGCTGATCGTCGACACCGACACCGGCTTCGAGCTGGAGACCCAGACCCTGTCGCTCTTCGAACGCCGGCTGTTCACGGACCCCGGCTTCCCCGAGTGGTACGTGGACTCGGTCATGGTCCATGAGCTGGCCCACCAGTGGTTCGGTGACAGCGTCTCGCCGCAGTCCTGGTCCGACCTCTGGCTCAACGAGGGACACGCCACCTGGTACGAGTCGCGCTACGCGGAGGAGCGCGGCGGCAGGACGCTCGAAGCCCGGATGCGCGACGCCTACACCTACTCGGACAGCTGGCGCGCCGACGGCGGCCCGCCCGCGCGCCCGGACGCACCGGCCCCGGGCAAGAAGATCAGCCTGTTCCGGCCGGTGGTCTACGACGGCAGCGCGCTGGTCCTGTACGCGCTCCGCCAGGAGATCGGCCACAGCGCCTTCGACCGGCTGGAGCGGCTCTGGGTCCGCAAGCACCGCGATGCCAACGCCGCCACGGCGGACTTCATCCGGCTGGCGTCCCAGGTCGCCGGACGCGACCTGAGCACGTTCTTCGACGGCTGGCTGTACGCGAAGACCACACCGCCGATGCCCGGCCGTCCCGACTGGCACGGCACGGCACCGGCGGGGGGCGGGAAACCCGCGTGACGGGCCGGACGCTCCGTGCGACTATCGACGGGTCGCCGCGGCGGCCGGGCCGGAGCGTTCCCCGTGCGGGAATCATCCGGCCAGGTGACGCGTTGTGACTGTTGCAGACCACTCGTATCGACGTAAGGATCCAATGACCTCCTCTTCTTCCCTTCCCCAGGACGCGCAGGACGCGCAGAGCGCCACGGAGAACGCCACCGAGAGCCTCAACGAGCCCCTCCGGGCCGACGCCCTGATGGAAGAGGACGTCGCCTGGAGCCACGAGATCGACGGAGAGCGCGACGGCGAACAGCTCGACCGCTCCGAGCGCGCCGCCCTGCGGCGCGTGGCGGGACTCTCCACCGAGCTTGAGGACGTCACCGAGGTCGAATACCGGCAGCTGCGCCTGGAGCGCGTGGTGCTGGTGGGCGTCTGGACCTCGGGCACCGTGCACGACGCGGAGATTTCGCTCGCCGAGCTGGCGGCGCTCGCGGAGACGGCGGGAGCCCAGGTGCTCGACGCCGTCTTCCAGCGCCGTGACAAGCCCGACGCCGCCACGTACATCGGCTCGGGCAAGGCGCTGGAGCTGCGCGACATCGTCCTGGAATCCGGGGCGGACACCGTCGTCTGCGACGGTGAGCTCAGCCCCGGGCAGCTGATCCACCTGGAGGATGTCGTCAAGGTCAAGGTGGTCGACCGGACCGCCCTGATCCTCGACATCTTCGCCCAGCACGCCAAGTCCCGTGAGGGCAAGGCGCAGGTCTCACTGGCACAGATGCAGTACATGCTGCCGCGACTGCGCGGCTGGGGCGCCTCGCTCTCCCGTCAGATGGGCGGCGGTGGTTCCAGCGGTGGTGGCGGCATGGCCACCCGTGGTCCCGGTGAGACCAAGATCGAGACGGACCGGCGACGGATCCGCGAGAAGATGGCGAAGATGCGCCGGGAGATCGCGGAGATGAAGACCGGGCGCGAGATCAAGCGCCAGGAGCGCAAGCGCAACAAGGTGCCTTCGGTCGCCATCGCGGGCTACACCAACGCCGGCAAGTCCTCCCTGCTCAACCGGCTGACCGGTGCGGGCGTACTGGTGGAGAACTCGCTGTTCGCCACCCTCGACCCGACCGTGCGCCGGGCCGAGACGCCGAGCGGCCGGATCTACACCCTGGCCGACACCGTCGGGTTCGTACGGCATCTGCCGCACCACCTCGTCGAGGCGTTCCGCTCCACCATGGAGGAGGTCGGTGAATCCGACCTGATCCTGCATGTGGTGGACGGCTCGCACCCGGTGCCGGAGGAGCAGCTGGCCGCCGTGCGCGAGGTGATCCGCGAGGTGGGCGCGGTGGACGTGCCCGAGATCGTGGTGATCAACAAGGCGGACGCAGCGGATCCGCTGGTGCTCCAGCGGCTGCTGCGCATCGAGAAGCACGCCATCGCGGTATCGGCCCGGACCGGCGCCGGCATCGACGAGCTGCTCGCGCTCATCGACGGCGAACTGCCGCGGCCCTCGGTCGAGATCGAGGCGCTCGTGCCGTACACCCAGGGCGGTCTGGTCTCCCGGGTGCACGCCGAGGGCGAGGTGATCTCCGAGGAGCACTTGGCGGAGGGCACCCTGCTCAAGGCGCTGGTGCACGAGGAACTCGCCGCGGAGCTCTCCACGTTCGTCGCCGTGGCGCACTGACGCCGTGGCGCACTGACGCCGCGGCGCGGTGACGCCGTGACGCAGTGACCGTGGTGCACTGACCGCGACGCGCGGTACCGCACAGGCCGACGGCCCGCCCCCTTACTGGGAGCGGGCCGTCGGTCTTTCGCCGTGCGCGGCCGTCACTGACCGCCGAACTTGTCGCTCATCATCGCGAAGATCTGCTCGGCGCGCTCGCCCAGGTGGGGTCCGGCCAGCCACCCCGAGGTCACCGGGCCGATGGAGGTGTTGGAGACCAGCGCCAGCTTGCCGTCGTCACCCTCGGTGAACCAGCCGCCGCCGGAGGAACCGCCGGTCATGGTGCAGCCGATGCGGTACATCGTGGGCGTGGCGGGGCTGATGGAGAGCCGGCCGGGGCGGTCGACGCACTTGTGCATGATCAGGCCGTCGTACGGCGGGGCGGCCGGGTAGCCCCAGGCCCCCATCGCGCTGATCTGCTTCGCCTCCGGGGCGTCGAAGTTGACCGCCAGGGCGTTGCCCACGGTCTCCTCCAGGGACTTGGTGCCCTTCTCCGGCTTCACGTGCAGCACCGCGTAGTCGTACGGCGCGCCCTCGCCACCGGTGGGGCCGCCGTCGGCCAGCCACTCGCCCGAGGTGGTGGCCCAGTCGGCCCAGTAGGCGCCGTACGGGGCGATCTCCTGCTGCTGCGCGTTCCGCAGCGCGGCGGCGTCCTTGCCCTGGTCGTTGTAGGCGGGAACGAAGACGATGTTGCGGTACCAGCCGCCCTTGGAACCGGCGTGGACGCAGTGGCCGGCGGTCCACACCAGGTTGGACCTGCCCGGGTTCTTCGGGTCCTTCACGACCGTGCCCGAGCAGACCATGTGGCCCTCGGGGGAGTCGAAGAACACCTTGCCGACCGGGGCCGCGTAGCTGTGGTACGGCGTCTTCTCGCGCTCGGCCTCGACCGGCTCGGGCTCCGGGTCGCTGACGCCCTGGTCACCGGAGAAGTCGCCCGCGGACATCGTCTTGGCCGGATCCTGGGCGGACTTCATCCGGTCGGGCTTCCACAGCCCGTCGATGACCGGGTTCACGAAGTCCTTGGCCTCACGCAGCCACGTGTCCCTGTCCCAGTTCTTCCACTCGCCGTTCTTCCACTTCTCCGGGTCGACACCGTGCTTCTTCAGCGTGTCGGCCAGACCGGCGGACAGGCCGCCGTCGCCGGCACCGGCGGACTCGCTGGCGGCGGGCTTGTCGGCCGACTGGTCCTCGCTCGGACCGCAGGCCGTGGCGGTCAGCGCCAGTGCGGCGACGAGACCGGTGGCCGCGAGCAGCGGACGTATGGATCGCATGGAAGAGATTCCCCCTGAAATCTAAAAAATGGCATGAGCGTGCCAAGTGGCATGAGCGCGTCATGCTAAACGCCGGTCGGACCGGCTGTCGGATGATGCGGACCACCCTATGACGGCCCGGACCGAGGCTCTGTCATCGCCCGGCACCCGGGCAGCGACGAGGCGTCACGGGCCGGAGCGGGGCAGGGTGTGACTGGATGCCGGATGCCGGGAACCGGGACGCGCGGACCGGTGGCCTCCGGTCCGGTGGACGGTGTTTCCGCCGGACCGGAGACCGCCGACCGGCTGTCACCCGCGCCTGTGCGGGTGACAGCCGGTCCCTACCGTCCCCGGTGCTTTACTCTCCCGCGTACTTCTCGCTGACCGAGTCGTAGACACCCTTGGCTTCCTTGCCGAGGCGCGGTCCGGCCAGCCAGCCGGCCGTCACCGGGCCGATGGAGGTGTTCGAGACCAGTGCGGGCTTGCCGTCCTGGCCCGCCGCCACCCAGCCGCCGCCGGAGGAACCGCCGGTCATGGAGCAGCCGATCCGGTACATCGTCGGGTCGTCCTTCGTGAGCGAGAGCCGGCCCGGCTTGTCCTTGCACTGGAACAGCTCCTGGCCGTCGTAGGGCGGAGCGGCGGGGTAACCGGTAGCCGTCATGTCGGCGATCTTCGGCACGGCCGGGGCGTTGAAGTCGACCGGCAGCGCCGAACCGACCGTCTCCTCAAGGGACTTTCCGTCCGAGCCCTTCTCCGGCGTCACGTGCAGCACCGCGAAGTCGTACGGAGCGCCCAGCCCGCCGACCGAGGCGCCCTGGTCGATCCACTGCTCGGAGGTCTGCGCCCACGAGCCCCACCACACGCCGTACGGGGCGACCTTCTCCTTGGGCGGGTTGTTCTGGAGCTCATCGGTGGACAGGCCGCTGTCGTTATAAGACGGCACGAAGGCGATGTTGCGGTACCAACCGCCCTTCTTGCCCGCGTGGACGCAGTGGCCCGCGGTCCACACCATGTTGGACTTGCCGGGGTGCGCCGGGTCCTTCACCACGGTCGCCGAACAGACCATGGAGCCCTCGGGGGAGTCGAAGAACAGCTTCCCGGACTCGGCCGCGTTGGCGTGGAGCGGCGTCTTCACGCCCACGGCCCGGACCGGCGCCGGGGTCGGGTCGGTCACCCCCTCGTCACCCGAGATGTCGTTGTCGACGGGCTTCTCGGGCGTCTTGTCGGCGTCCCGCATCCGGTCCGGGTCCCAGAGCCCCGCGATGATCGGATTGATGAAGTCCTTGGCCTCGCGCAGCCACTTGTCCCTGTCCCAGTTCTTCCAGTCGCCGTTCTTCCACTGGCCGAGGTCGATCCCGTGCTCCTTGAGCCGGTCCTTCAGATCGTCCGGAACGGTGATCTTGGTGTCCGACGTCCGGCCCGCGGAGCCGGCGCTCGGCTCGGCGTTCGCACTGTCGTCGTCCGGCCCGCAGGCGGTCGCGGTGAGTGCGAGGACGGCGGCGACCGCCGCGGTGGCGAGCACGGGAGAGGGGCGACGGGCGCTCCCCCCGCGGCGTGCGGTGGCTGCTGGTCGAATGAGTCGCATCTGGTGATCCCCCTGGGACTTCGTAACTCAACGCTTCTGTACTGCACTTCTGTACGGCGCACCGCACTTCCTCGCAGCACGCCGGCCCCCTCCCGGACGGTGTTCCGGGACTGCTCCGGTGGTGCCGCGGCCCCCGGGGAGCTGTCCCCGGGGCTCGGCGCGGTCCCCCACTATGCCGGTGCCGGTGTTGACGGTGTACGGCAGGGGCATGGTTCCGTCCCGCAAGGATCTTCGGATTTACCCGTGATCCTCCGCGTCCGGCGTCGTTGGTACGTACGGGGGACACAGGGACAGAGTTCACCCCCGCAGCCCGTCCCTGCGCAATCGTGCTGACGTGCAACGCAACTGTTACAGCGGGAGGATCAAGATCCGTGGCCGTGACCGAACCAGCTCCGGCGGCACCGCCCGCGGCATACGAGGGAATCCTGCGTCGCCAGGCGATGCGCGAGTCGGCCGCTCGCACCTACGCCCGGTCGCTGCCGATCGTCCCGGTACGCGCCCGCGGGCTGACCATCGAGGGTGCGGACGGCCGGCGCTATCTCGACTGCCTTTCCGGCGCCGGGACGCTGGCCCTCGGGCACAACCACCCGGTCGTTCTGGAAGCGATCAAAAGGGTCCTCGATTCGGGTGCGCCCCTGCACGTCCTCGATCTGGCCACGCCGGTCAAGGACGCCTTCACCACCGAGCTGTTCGCCACGCTGCCGCGTGAGTTCGCGGAGAACGCGCGGATCCAGTTCTGCGGACCGGCCGGTACGGACGCCGTCGAGGCGGCGTTCAAACTCGTCCGCGCCGCCACCGGACGCAGCGGACTCCTCGCCTTCACCGGCGCCTATCACGGCATGACGGCCGGTGCCCTCGCGGCGTCCGGCGGCGCCGAGGACGTACGGGTGACCCGCCTCCCGTTCCCGCAGGAGTACCGCTGCCCCTTCGGGGTCGGCGGCGAACGCGGTGCGCGGATTGCCGCGCGGTGGACCGAGACCGTGCTGGACGACCCCAAGAGCGGGACACCCACGCCTGCCGGAATGATCCTGGAACCGGTGCAGGGCGAGGGCGGAGTCAACCCCGCCCCGGACGGCTGGCTGCGCCGGATGCGGGACATCACCGCGTCCCGGTCCATCCCGCTGATCGCTGACGAGGTCCAGACCGGTGTCGGCAGGACCGGTGCCTTCTGGGCCGTCGAGCACAGCGGGATCGTCCCCGACGTGATGGTGCTCTCCAAGGCCATCGGCGGCTCCCTTCCGCTCGCTGTCATCGTCTACCGCTCAGAGCTGGACACCTGGCAGCCCGGTGCCCACGCGGGCACCTTCCGGGGCAACCAGCTCGCCATGGCGGCGGGCACCGCCACCCTCGCCTACGTCCGGGAGAACCGGCTGGCCGAGCGCGCCGGGATCCTCGGCGCCCGGATGCTGGCGAGGCTGCGGGCACTTGCGGCGGACCATCCGTGCATCGGCGACGTCCGCGGCCGGGGCCTGATGATCGGCGTCGAGCTCGTCGACCCCGAGGCGGCCCCGGTGGACGGAGGGAGCGAGGCCCCGCCCGACCCCGTCCTCGCCGTCGCCGTCCAGCAGGAGTGCCTGCGCCGAGGTCTCATCGTCGAACTCGGCGGCCGCCATTCCACGGTCGTACGCCTGCTCCCTCCCCTCACGCTCACCGACGAACAGGCGACAGCGGTCATCGACCGCCTCGCCGATGCCATGGCAGCCGCGGAGCGCTCACCGCACCGACGGACCGCGACCGGGTCGATCCGCTGACCCCGGACACCCTCACAGGAAAGACCGCCGTGAACCCCACCCCCGCGCCCGAGGCCGACGGCCCTCCCTCCACCCACCACCGAGGAGAGGCCGGGACATCCGGTCACCTCGCCGTCGAGCCGCCGACTGTGCCCCGCCAGAAGGAGATGCCGCACGGTCACTGGCACGCCGCCAGGACGACGCCCGCCTGCCCGGCACCGGCCGCCGACCCCCTGGACCACCCGGATCCGCTCCGGGCCGCGGACGCCGCCGGCATCGAGAACCTGCTGCGCTGCTGGGTCCGCGAATGCGACCTCCCCCGCCCGGAGGGGGAGACCCTCCGCGTCCCGCTGCCCGCGAGCGGCACCGCCCTCCTCGTCCCCGTCCGCCACTGGTCCGCCACGGGCTGGCACCGCTTCGGCGCACCCGTCCTGGCACAGGCACCCGACGGAGCGCCCACCGCGGACGCCGTCACCGTCGCCGCACTCCTCGGCCGCGAGGCCGACCACAACGGGGGCGCGGACATGGTGGGCAGGGTCGCCGACTCGGTGCGGCGAACCGCCGTCTTCATCGACGGGCAACGCCGCCGGCCCACCGCACCCGCCGGGGCCGGCCTCTTCCTCAGCGCCGAGCAGTCGCTGCTCCTGGGACATCCGCTTCACCCCTCTCCCAAGAGCCGGGAAGGCCTCTCCGACTCCGAAGCCCGCCTCTACTCGCCCGAGTTGCACGGCTCCTTCCCCCTCCACTGGATGGCCGTCGACCGCTCCGTACTGGCAGCCGACTCCGCATGGACCGACCAGGGCCGGCCGGTGCCGGCGACCGAACTCGTGGCCCGGCACGCCAAGGGCCTTCCACTCCCCGAGCACACCGCGCCGATCCCACTGCACCCCTGGCAGGCCCGGGAACTGGCGAACCGCCCCGAGGTCGCCGCCCTCCTCGACGCCGGCCTCGTGCACGACCTGGGTCCGCACGGCGCCCGCTGGCACCCCACCTCGTCGGTACGCACCGTGCACCGGCCCGGTGTCGACACCATGCTGAAGCTCTCCCTCGGCCTGCGTATCACCAACTCCCGCCGTGAGAACCTCCGTAAGGAACTCCACCGGGGCGTGGAGGTCCACCGTCTGCTGCGCAGCGGGCTCGCCACGCAGCTGCACCTGGCCCATCCCGGCTTCGACATCGTCCGGGACCCCGCATGGCTCGCGGTCGACACCCCGGACGGCGAGCCCGTGCACGGCTTCGACGTGATGCTGCGCCACAACCCGTTCGGCCGGCACGACGACGCGGTCTGCATCGCCGGTCTCACCGCGCCGCGCCCCTGGCCGGAGCGGGCGGGCATGCACTCACGCCTCGCCGACATCGTCCGCCGACTCGCCGCCGCCACCGGACGGACCACGACCGCCGTCGCCGCCGAGTGGTTCCTGCGCTACCTCGACCGGGTTGTCCGGCCGGTGCTCTGGCTCGACGGGCACGCGGGGGTCGCACTCGAAGCGCATCAGCAGAACACCCTGGTGGTGCTCGACGCCGAAGGCTGGCCGGTCGGTGGCCGCTACCGCGACAATCAGGGCTACTACTTCCGTGAGTCGCACCGCGCGGCACTTGAGCGCAGGCTTCCCGGCATCGGATCGGTCAGTGACACCTTCGTCTCCGACCCCATCACCGACGAGCGCTTCGCGTACTACCTCGGTATCAACAACGTATTCGGACTGATTGGAGCGTTCGGTGCCCAGCAGCTCGCTGACGAACAGATGCTCCTCGCCGCCTTCCGCCGGTTCCTCGGCGCGGCAAACGGGCTGGGCTCCCCGCTCCCCGCACACCTGCTGCAAACCCCGCGCCTGCGCTGCAAGGCCAACATGCTGACCCGGCTGCACGGCCTCGATGAACTCGTGGGCCCCGTCGATACCCAGTCCGTCTACGTCACCATCACCAACCCCCTCTGCGGCTGAAGGAATCCCGCTGGGTGCCCGAAGGAACCTCATCGTCCGAATTGCTGAGAGAGGAGAGCACCACCGTGCCTCCCACCGACGCGCACGCCGCCCCCGGACCCGGCCCCGCCCCCAGGGCCGGAACGGGCGCCGAGGACACACGTGATTCACCCGGCCCCCAGGAAGCCGAAGACATACCCGGCACGCCCAGCACGGCCACCACGTCCGACGTACCCGGTGCGTCTGTCATCGAGAACGCCGCGGGCGTCTCCGAGCTGCTCGACCGGCCGGCCACGTGGCAGCCCGCCACCACGCCGGCCGGAGTGTTCCAGCTCGTCCCCGTACGGCTGGAGCGCGACCTCGCGGTGATCAGCCGCTGGATGAACGACCCCGCCGTCGCGGCCTTCTGGGAACTCGCCGGAGCGGAGACCGTCACAGCGGACCATCTGAGGCCCCAACTCGAAGGCGACGGACGCAGCCTCCCCTGTCTGGGACTGCTGTCAGGCATCCCCATGAGCTATTGGGAGATCTACCGCGCCGATCTGGACCCGCTGGCCCACCACTATCCAGCCCGCTCGCATGACACCGGAATCCACCTCCTCATCGGCGAGATCAACAACCGCGGCCAGGGAGTCGGCGCCATGCTGCTCCGGGCCGCCTCCGACCTCGTACTCGACAACCGTCCCCTGTGTACCCGGGTCGTCGCCGAACCCGACCTTCGTAACACCCCTTCCGTCAACGCCTTTCTCCGCGCCGGATTCCGCTTCTCCGCGGAGGTCGAACTCCCGGACAAGCGGGCCGCGCTGATGATCCGCGACCGAGCCCACCGTGCCCAGCTGTGAACCAACCGCCGCTTTGTCCACACCGCTCGAAGCCCATCGGTTCCATCCCGAGGAGTCCCCGTGCCCAAATATTCTGTGAGCCATGATTCGGCGGAGTCGCCCGCGCTGCTCAGCACTCCAGAACTGAACCGGGCGGTGTGGGACCGAGCCGCCGCCCGGATGCTTGCCAAGATGCTCGGCGAATTCGCCTACGAGGAAGTCATCCAGCCGGTCGTGCGATCCGCCGCGAGGGATACGTACACCCTCGTGCTGGACGACGGCGGAAGCCTGATCTTCACCGCCGGCCGCGGAGTCTACGGCAGCTGGCGGGTCGCCCCTGACTCGATCCGCGAGGCGAGCACGGCCGAGACCGAGGCGCACGCCCTCGCCGCCCGGGAAGAAGCGAGTGCCCGGGCAGTGACCGTCCCGGCAGTGACCGCGGTGGAAGCGAGTGCCCCGGCAGTGACCGTCCCGGCAGTGACCGCGGTGGAAGCGAGTGCCCCGGCAGCGACCGCCGTGGAAGCGACCGTCCCGGCAGCGACCGCGGTGGAAGCGACCGCCCCGGCAGTGACCGTCCTGGCAGTGACCGCTGTGGAAGCGACCGTCCCGGCAGTGACCGCCGCCCCAGGAGCCCCCGCGGCATCCGATGCGCCCCCCGCGTCCGAAGCGCCCGCGGGCGTCCCCTTCCGCGACCCGCTGCTCTTCCTCGCCCGCGCTCGCCGCCTGCTCGGGATCGACGGCGCCACCCTCGGCCACCTGGTGCGCGAGCTCACCACCACACTCACCGCCGACGCCCGCCTCGACCACAGTGCGCTCACGGTCTCCGAACTGGCCGACCTCGACTACGCGGAACTCGAAGGACACCAGACCGGCCATCCCTGGATCGTCGCCAACAAAGGACGGCTCGGGTTCTCCGCCAGCGACGCGTCCCTCTTCACCCCCGAGGCCCGCAGGCCGGTCAGGCTGCCGTGGATCGCGGTCTCCTCCCGGATCGCCGCCTACCGGGGCGTCAACTCGCTCGCCACCGCCGAGCAGCTCTACGCCACGGAGCTCGATCCGACGATCCGCGCGTCCTTCGCCGCGGCCCTGCGCACCCGGGGCCTGGACCCCGACGACTACTTCTGTCTGCCCGTGCACCCCTGGCAGTGGGACGAATGGATCGTTCCGCTGTTCGCTCCGGCCATCGCAGCGGACGACATCGTTCCGCTGCACGCAGACCCGGACCTGCGGCTGCCGCAGCAGTCCATCCGCACCTTCACCAACGTGGAACGGCCCGACCGGCACACCGTCAAGCTGCCGTTGTCGATCCTCAACACACTGGTCTGGCGCGGACTGCCGACGGAACGCACCCTCGCCGCCCCCGCCGTGACCGGCTGGGTCCAGGGACTGCGCGACAACGATCCCTTCCTGCGCGACACCTGCGGCGTGATCCTGCTGGGAGAGGTGGCATCGGTGACCGTCGAGCACCCGCTGTACGACCACCTCCCCGAGACGCCGTACCAGTTCAAGGAGATCCTCGGCGCGATCTGGCGCGAACCCCTCCTCCCTCGACTGGCGCCCGGCGAGCGCGCCCGCACCCTCGCCTCACTGCTGCTCACCGACCCGCAGGGCCGCGCCTTCACCGCCGAGCTGGTCGCCCGCTCGGGGCTGGCCCCCACCGTGTGGCTGAGCCGGCTCTTCGCCGCGCTGCTCCCGCCGCTGCTGCACTTCCTCTACCGCTACGGCACCGTGTTCTCGCCGCACGGCGAGAACGCCATCGTCGTCTTCGACGGCCAGGACGTCCCCGTCCGCCTGGCGATCAAGGACTTCGTCGACGACGTGAACGTCAGCGCCCGGCCGCTGCCGGAGCACGACAGCATGCCGGACGACGTACGCCGTGTACTGCTCACCGAGGAGCCCGGCTTCCTCACCCAGTTCATCCACTCCGGGCTGTTCACCGGAGTCTTCCGCTTCCTCTCACCGCTCTGCGAGGAGCAGCTGGGCGTACCGGAGGCCGAATTCTGGTCACTCGTCCGGGCGGAGATCCTGCGCCATCACGCCCGCTTCCCCGAGCTGAAGGACAGGTTCGAGATGTTCGACATGCTGACGCCGCGCATCGAACGCCTCTGCCTGAACCGCAACCGCCTGCATCTGGACGGCTACCGGGACCGGCCCGAGCGACCGCACGCGGCGGTCCACGGCACCGTGGCCAACCCGCTCCACCCCTCCGCGTGAGGCCGGGAGTGACCGCCGTTGTCAGTGGCGCCCCGTAGGCTGGTCGGGCTATGACGAAGCCACCCCTCCCCGAGCTCCTGCACGCCGCCGTGACCGCCGTCGGCGGTACGGAGCGGCCCGGTCAGGCCGCCATGGCCAACGCCGTCGCCGAGGCCGTAGACGACCAATCCCACCTGCTCGTCCAGGCCGGCACCGGCACCGGCAAGTCGCTGGGCTACCTGGTGCCCGCCCTGGCACACGGCGAGCGTGTCGTGGTGGCCACGGCCACCCTGGCCCTCCAGCGCCAGCTGGTGGAACGGGACCTGCCGCGTACGGTCGACGCCCTGCATCCGCTGCTGCGCCGCCGCCCCCAGTTCGCGATGCTCAAGGGCCGGTCGAACTACCTCTGTCTGCACCGCCTCCACGAAGGAGTGCCGCAGGACGAGGAGGAGGGCCTCTTCGACCAGTTCGAGGCCGCGGCCCCGTCGAGCAAGCTCGGCCAGGACCTCCTGCGGATGCGGGACTGGTCGGACGAGACGGAGACCGGTGACCGCGACGATCTGACGCCAGGAGTCTCCGACCGCGCCTGGGCGCAGATCTCCGTCTCCTCGCGCGAGTGTCTGGGCGCCACCAAGTGCGCGTACGGGGCGGAGTGCTTCGCGGAGCAGGCCCGTGAGCGGGCGAAGCTCGCCGACGTGGTGGTCACCAACCACGCGCTCCTCGCCATCGACGCCATCGAGGGCGCTCCGGTGCTCCCGCAGCACGAGGTGCTGATCGTCGACGAGGCCCATGAGCTGGTCTCCAGGGTCACCGGCGTGGCCACCGGCGAGCTCACCCCCGGCCAGGTCGGCCGCGCGGTGCGGCGCGCCGCGAAGCTGGTCAACGAGAAGGCCGCGGATGCCCTGCAGAGCGCGTCGGAGGGTTTCGAGCGGGTGATGGAGCTCGCGCTTCCCGGCCGCCTGGAAGAGGTACCGGAGGATCTCGGCTATGCCCTGATGGCCCTGCGTGACGCCGCGCGTACGGTGATCTCCGCCCTGGGCTCCACCCGGGACAAGTCCGTCCAGGACGAGGACGCCGTGCGCAAGCAGGCTCTGGCCTCGGTGGAGACCATCCACGGCGTCGCGGAGCGCATCACACAGGGCTCCGAGTACGACGTCGTCTGGTACGAACGCCACGACCGCTTCGGCGCCTCCGTAAGGGTCGCCCCGCTCTCCGTCTCCGGACTGCTGCGCGAGAAGCTCTTCACGGACCGCTCCGTCGTGCTCACCTCGGCCACACTGAAGCTCGGCGGCGATTTCAACGGCGTCGGCGCGTCACTCGGACTGGCCCCCGAGGGCACCGCGGGCGAAGACGTCCCGCAGTGGAAGGGGCTCGACGTCGGCTCGCCCTTCGACTACCCGAAGCAGGGGATCCTGTACGTCGCCCGGCATCTGGCGACGCCCGGCCGGGAGGGCTCCCGCACCGACATGCTGGACGAGCTGGCCGATCTGGTGGAGGCCGCCGGTGGCCGTACCCTCGGGCTGTTCTCCTCCATGCGGGCCGCCCAGGCGGCCGCGGAGGAGCTGCGGGGGCGGCTGGACAGGCCGATCCTGCTCCAGGGTGAGGAGACGCTGGGGGAGCTGATCAAGAACTTCGCGGCCTCCCCGGAGACCTGCCTCTTCGGCACGCTCTCGCTCTGGCAAGGGGTGGACGTCCCCGGAGCCAGCTGTCAGCTGGTGGTCATGGACCGGATCCCGTTCCCCCGCCCCGACGACCCGCTGATGAGCGCACGCCAGAAGGCGGTCGAGGAAGCGGGCGGCAACGGCTTCATGGCGGTCGCGGCGACCCACGCCGCGCTGCTGATGGCACAGGGCGCCGGCCGGCTCGTCCGTGCCACGGGGGACAAGGGCGTCGTCGCGGTGCTCGATCCGCGTCTCGCCAATGCCCGGTACGGGAGCTATCTGCGCGCCTCGCTCCCCGACTTCTGGTACACGACCGACCGCAATCAGACGCGTCGCTCGCTGGCGGCGATCGACGCCGCCGCGAAGGCCGAGGGCAAGTAGGCCGGTGCGGGATCGCGATCGCATGGAGGGGGCCCGGAAACCGGCACTACCGGTTTCCGGGCCCCCTCCATGCGGTGGAGACTTCACACCCGCCGCAGCACCGCCACGACCTTGCCGAGGATGGTCGCCTCGTCGCCGGGAATAGGCTGGTACGCGGAGTTGTGGGGGAGCAGCCAGACATGGCCGTCCTCCCGCTTGAAGCGCTTGACCGTGGCCTCGCCCTCCAGCATCGCCGCCACGATGTCGCCGTTCTCCGCCACGGGCTGGCGCCGGACCGTGACCCAGTCCCCGTCGCAGATCGCCGCTTCGATCATCGAGTCACCGACGACCTTGAGGACGAAGAGCTCGCCGTCACCGACCAGCTGGCGGGGGAGCGGAAAGACGTCCTCGACGGACTCCTCGGCGAGGATCGGACCACCGGCCGCGATCCGGCCGACCAGCGGTACGTACGAAGCCGCGGGCTTCCCGGTGGTGTCCGTGGGCTGCGTGCTGGGCTGGTCCGAACCGCGGACCTCGTACGCCCGGGGGCGGTGCGGGTCGCGTCGCAGGAACCCCTTGCGTTCCAGAGCCATGAGCTGATGCGCGACGGAGGACGTACTCGAAAGGCCCACCGCCTGACCGATCTCCCGCATCGACGGGGGATATCCCCGCCTCTGCACGGAGTCCCGGATGACCTCGATCACTCGCCGCTGCCGGTCCGTGAGCCCCGAGCTGTCCGCCCGGATTCCAGGAGGCCGCCCGGGAAGCGAGCGCGCTGGGCGTGCGGTCTCGGACCCCTCCGTGTGCGTGGCTGAGTCATTCATGGCATGCACCGGCTCACGTCGGCTCTGGGAGCGGTCCTGGGCAGTGATGATGGCACTGTCTGCGGTGGTGGTCACGTCGGGCCCCTCTCGAATGGTCTCCCTAGCTGCACAACGGTAGTAGCTTTCGAAAGGTTGCGCCAAACACACGTTCGAGTGAAAAACAAATAAAAGGCTGTTGGGTGTTCATTGCTGGGTGTATGAGCGAAGCCGCGATGCGCGCCGCCCGCCGCCGGGCCGAACGGCAATTCGGACTATTACGGTAGCCTCCGCCGTCGCGGCGGCATCGCGCGGGGTCGCTCTCCGGGGTCGTCGCCCGACCTTCCGTGCACCCCGGAACCCGCCGCCCCGCAATCGGCGCGGCCACATGCTTCCCGTACTCTCTTGCTCGGTCGTACGCTGCCTTCCGGCCACCCGTGATGCGCGACACGCGCTAGGGCCAAATGCGCGGCCAAACCCAAGATCTAGTGGTTGGATTGCCTCGATCGCCCAGAGGTTGTGGTCCCCGTCTTCCGGGGGTGCGGTCATCGCCTATGCTTGAGACTGCTTCGAAGGCCCCTCGCGGGGCTTGATGAGGCCATTCAGTCGTGCTGTGAAGGAGGGTTGGGAGCCATGCACTGCCCCTTCTGCAGGCACCCCGACAGCCGGGTCGTCGACAGTCGCACCACCGACGACGGGACCTCGATCCGCCGGCGCCGTCAGTGCCCCGACTGCTCCCGCCGTTTCACCACGGTGGAGACCTGCTCGCTCATGGTGGTGAAGCGCAGCGGCGTGACCGAGCCTTTCAGCCGCACCAAGGTCATCTCCGGCGTGCGCAAGGCGTGCCAGGGGCGGCCGGTCACCGAGGACGCCCTCGCCAAGCTCGGCCAGCGGGTCGAGGAGGCGGTGCGTGCCACCGGCAGTGCCGAGCTGACCACTCACGACGTGGGCCTGGCCATCCTCGGCCCCCTGCAGGAACTCGACCTGGTCGCGTACCTGCGGTTCGCGTCCGTGTACCGGGCGTTCAACAGCCTCGAAGATTTCGAGGCCGCCATCGTGGAACTCCGCGAACAGCGGCCTCCCGTAGAAGGGTGCGGGACCGGCGAGACCCTTGAGGTCCCCGTTCCCGCCGTCGCCGCCGACTGAGCGGCGCAGGCCGCCCCACGCCGGTCCCCGGACCGGTGGCCGGGTGGCACGCAGACCTGCTCCGGATGCCCCACGAGGCGTCCGAAGTACCAGACACACACTGTGCCCGGGGAAGTTCTCGGCACTTCAGGGCGTTTTTGCCCATATATGGGAGGCGGCATGACAGAGACGGCGAGCGGCCCGGCACGAGGTTCCCGCAACAAGGGAGCCAAGTCGACTGCGACCAAGCAGGGCCTGCGTATCGAGCGCATCCACACCACCCCCGGCGTGCATCCGTACGACGAGGTGGCGTGGGAGCGCCGTGACGTCGTCATGACCAATTGGCGCGACGGCTCGATCAACTTCGAGCAGCGTGGCGTCGAGTTCCCCGACTTCTGGTCGGTGAACGCGGTCAACATCGTCACCAGCAAGTACTTCCGCGGGGCCGTAGGCACCCCGCAGCGCGAGACCGGTCTGCGACAGCTCATCGACCGGATCGTGAAGACCTACCGGAAGGCCGGAGAGGACTTCAACTACTTCACCTCTCCCGCGGACGCGGAGATCTTCGAGCACGAGCTGGCGTACGCCCTCCTGCACCAGATCTTCAGCTTCAACTCGCCGGTCTGGTTCAACGTGGGCACGCCCCAGCCGCAGCAGGTCTCCGCCTGCTTCATCCTGGCCGTCGACGACTCCATGGAGTCGATCCTCGACTGGTACAAGGAAGAGGGGATGATCTTCAAGGGCGGCTCGGGCGCAGGCCTGAACCTCTCCCGCATCCGCTCCTCCAAGGAGCTCCTCTCCTCCGGCGGCAACGCCTCCGGTCCGGTCTCCTTCATGCGCGGCGCCGACGCGTCCGCCGGAACGATCAAGTCCGGTGGCGCCACCCGCCGTGCGGCCAAGATGGTCATCCTCGACGTCGACCACCCCGACATCGAGAACTTCATCGAGACCAAGGTAAAGGAGGAGGAGAAGATCCGCGCCCTGCGTGACGCGGGCTTCGACATGGACCTGGGCGGCGACGACATCACGTCCGTCCAGTACCAGAACGCCAACAACTCGGTCCGGGTGAACGACGAGTTCATGAAGGCCGTCGAGTCCGGCGGGAAGTTCGGGCTGCGTGCCCGGATGACCGGTGACGTCATCGAAGAGGTCGAGGCCAAGTCCCTCTTCCGCAAGATGGCGGAGGCCGCCTGGGCCTGCGCCGACCCGGGCATCCAGTACGACGACACGATCAACCAGTGGCACACCTGCCCCGAGTCCGGCCGGATCAACGGCTCGAACCCGTGCAGCGAGTACATGCACCTGGACAACACCTCGTGCAACCTCGCCTCGCTGAACCTGATGAAGTTCCTCAAGGACGACGGCAAGGGCAACCAGTCCTTCGAGTCCGAGCGCTTCGCCAAGGTCGTCGAGCTGGTCATCACCGCGATGGACATCTCCATCTGCTTCGCGGACTTCCCGACCCAGAAGATCGGCGAGAACACCCGCGCGTTCCGCCAGCTCGGCATCGGCTACGCCAACCTCGGCGCCCTGCTGATGGCGACCGGCCACGCGTACGACAGCGACGGCGGCCGCGCGCTCGCCGGCGCCATCACCTCGCTGATGACCGGCACCTCCTACCGTCGCTCCGCGGAGCTGGCGGCGGTCGTCGGCCCGTACGACGGCTACGCCCGTAACGCCGAGCCGCACCAGCGCGTCATGAAGCAGCACTCCGACGCCAACGCGGTGGCCGTGCACGCCGACGATCTGGACAACCCGATCTGGGCCGCCGCCACGGAGGCCTGGCAGGACGTCATCCGGCTCGGCGCGAAGAACGGTTTCCGTAACGCGCAGGCCTCGGTCATCGCGCCCACCGGCACCATCGGTCTCGCGATGTCCTGCGACACCACCGGCCTGGAGCCCGACCTCGCGCTGGTCAAGTTCAAGAAGCTGGTCGGCGGCGGCTCGATGCAGATCGTGAACGGCACCGTTCCGCAGGCGCTGCGCCGCATGGGGTACCAGGAGGAGCAGATCGAGGCGGTCGTCGCCCACATCGCCGAGAACGGCAATGTGATCGACGCGCCCGGCCTGAAGCCCGAGCACTACGAGGTCTTCGACTGCGCGATGGGCGAGCGTTCCATCTCGGCGATGGGCCACGTGCGCATGATGGCGGCCATCCAGCCGTGGATCTCCGGCGCGCTCTCCAAGACGGTGAACCTGCCGGAGACGGCCACCGTCGAGGACGTCGAGGAGGTCTACTTCGAGGCGTGGAAGCTGGGCGTCAAGGCGCTCGCGATCTACCGCGACAACTGCAAGGTCGGCCAGCCCCTCTCCACCAAGAAGTGGGAGGAGAAGAAGGACGAGGTCACGGCCAAGGCCGAGGACACCATCCGCACCGCGGTCGAGAAGGTCGTCGAGTACCGCCCGGTCCGCAAGCGTCTGCCCAAGGGCCGACCCGGCATCACCACCTCGTTCACGGTGGGCGGGGCCGAGGGCTACATGACCGCCAACTCCTACCCGGACGACGGCCTCGGTGAGGTCTTCCTGAAGATGTCCAAGCAGGGCTCGACCCTCGCGGGCATGATGGACGCCTTCTCCATCGCCGTCTCTGTCGGTCTGCAGTACGGCGTCCCGCTGGAGACGTACGTCTCGAAGTTCACCAACATGCGCTTCGAGCCGGCCGGCATGACGGACGACCCGGATGTGCGGATGGCGCAGTCGATCGTCGACTACATCTTCCGTCGCCTGGCGCTCGACTTCCTGCCGTTCGAGACCCGGTCGGCACTCGGCATCCACTCGGCCGACGAGCGTCAGCGCCACCTCGACACCGGTTCGTACGAGGCCTCGATGGACGAGGACGAGCTGGACGTGGAGGGCCTGGCCCAGTCCGCCCCCGTGCGGCCGGCGGAGCCGCTGAAGGCGGTCGCCCCCGTGCGTGAGGCCGCGAAGCCGGACCTGAAGACGGCGCACACCTCGGCGGAGCTCGTCGAGATGCAGCTGGGCATCAGCGCCGACGCTCCGCTCTGCTTCTCCTGCGGTACGAAGATGCAGCGCGCCGGATCCTGCTACATCTGCGAGGGCTGCGGCTCGACCAGCGGTTGCAGCTGATCCCGGCCGCATGAGGCGCGACGGCTGAGCCGCGCCCGGCGGCGGTCACGGGGCGGGAGGATCTTCTCGGAGATCTTCCCGCCCCGTCCTATATCCGGAGCGTCATACTCCGGTCGGGCGGTTCCCCATCGTCGCGGCGAACGAGTCGGCGTCGCCGTCGAAGCCCCGTACCGTGTCGTGGAACTGCCAGGCTCCCGTGGTGTCCCGGACGAACTCGGCGACGACGGCCGCTGTCGCGCCGCCGACCGCGGAGAAGTCGTTCTCGGCCAGGATGTCGTAGCCCTCGCGGACCTGTACGGCGGTGTTCTCCACGGCGTCGAAGGTCTTGTGGCCGTCGCGCTGCTGTATGGCCACACCGACGATGACCCGGGTGTACGACTCCGACAGCCGGTCCAGCTCCAGCGTCATCACCTCGTCGAACCCCAGCCCCTGACCGGTCCGGCTGTCCCGGTCGAGCGTGATCGTGCCGTCGGGCGCACGGCTGTCGAAGTGGACGAGGTAGGCGGGGCTGCCGTACGGCTCCTCGGTCGAGTAGGTCGCCGCGATGATGTCGAGGTCATTGGGGGGATCGCCGTGAGGGCTGGGGTCCCACTTGACCCTCACCTCGACCTTCTCGATGTCCTTGTTGGGCGTGCTCATCGGACTTCCCTCCTTCGCCCGTGGGGCCGTCGCCCCGGCTCTATCACCAGATCATCTCCGTAACCGTCGGTGAAACCAACCGGCTTGGCCAGGGCCGTCGGAATCGGGCCACCGCGGGGACCGGGCGGCCCGGTGCGGAAGCCGCCGCGGCGGACCGTCGCGCGGCCGTTTCCGGTGCACTCCGGGAGAGCGTGACCCGCGCCACGTCCCTCGCCCGTACGATGGGGCCGTGCTGGTCAAGTGGATTCGCTGCAATGTGGTCGACCGTCGCGGTTTCGAGCGGGGGCAGCGCAAATGGGCGGGGCTGCTGGGGGAGCCGGGGTTCAGGGGGCAGGGCGGTGGCTGGAGCCGTGGCCGGCCGGAGGTGGCGCACGTCTTCGCGTTCTGGGAGAACCGGGTCTTCTACGACTCGTTCATGGCACGCGGGCACGATGCCCTGGCCGCAGCGCAGTCGGGAACGTGCAACGACATACAGGTCAAGCTGTTCGAGTACCGCTTCGACGTGAAGACCGGCTTCGAACCCGGGTTCACCGACGCGGACGTGCTCAGGGTGGCGCACAGCAGGGTGCACGAGGACCGGGTCGAGCACTTCGCGCAGATGCAGCAGCGGGTGTGGAATCCGGCGATGGCCGGATCGCCGGGGATGCTGCGAGGAGTCTTCGGAGAGGCGCCGGGCCACGAGTTCCTGGTCCTCTCCATGTGGCAATCGAGCGCGGAACGCGGCAAATACCGGGCGGGGAGCGTCGAACGGCTCGCGCAGCGGGCGCAGACCGAGGACGACGTGGCGGCGCTCTCCGGTGACGTCGTGCAGCTCGAACCTTCGTGGACGGTGTGAGCGGAGACTCGCGTCACACCCGTTCCGCCCGACGGCCGAGATCCGGTCAGCCGCTCGAACGCGGCGGCCGAGGGACAACGCTTAGGGTCGGTACATGGCAAGACCGCAACGCATCGTCCTCGTCCGCCACGGCGAATCCGAGGGCAATGCCGACGACACGGTGTACGAACGTGAGCCCGATCATGCGCTGAGGCTCACCTCGACAGGGCTGCGGCAGGCCCGCGAGACCGGAGTGCGGCTGCGCGAACTCTTCGACGGCGAGCAGGTCAGCGTGTACGTCTCGCCCTACCGCCGAACGCACGAGACGTTCAGGTCCTTCGGCCTCGACCTCGAACGCGTGCGAGTGCGGGAGGAACCCCGGCTGCGCGAGCAGGACTGGGGGAACTGGCAGGAACGGGACGACGTCAAGCTGCAGAAGGCGTACCGGGACGCCTACGGGCACTTCTTCTACCGCTTCGCGCAGGGCGAGTCCGGGGCCGATGTGTACGACCGGGTGGGAGCCTTCCTGGAGAGCCTGCACCGGAGCTTCGAGGCCCCGGACCACCCACCGAACGTCCTGCTGGTCACCCACGGTCTGACCATGCGGCTGTTCTGTATGCGCTGGTTCCACTGGTCCGTGGCCGAATTCGAATCCCTCTCGAATCCGGGCAACGGCGAATCCCGGACGCTGGTGCTCGGCAAGGACGGGCGCTACACACTTGACCGGCCGTTCGAGCGCTGGCGCACCCCTGAGCCGTACGGCATCACCGGATAGAGTGGAACCGATGACCGAATCGGCTTCCGACCAGCGCTTCGAACGCGCCCTTGCCAGCCTGCGAGGCCTCTCCGTGGGAGACGCCCTGGGCTCACAGTTCTTTGTGCCCGCAAACTATCCGCTCCTGAAGGACCGCTCCCTGCCCCCGGGGCCCTGGCAGTGGACCGATGACACGGAAATGGCCTGTTCGGTCCTGTCCGTACTCCGCGAGCACGACCGCATCGATCAGGACGCGCTCGCCCGTTCCTTCGCGGTGCACCACGACTTCGACCGCGGCTACGGTCCCGCCGTGAACCGCCTGCTCAGACTGGTCCGCGAAGGCGGGGACTGGCGGGAGCTGGCCTCCGCGCTGTTCCAGGGCCAGGGATCGTGGGGCAACGGTTCGTCGATGCGCATCGCCCCGCTCGGTGCCTGGTACGCGGACGACCCCGAGCAGGCCACGCACCAGGCCGAGATCTCCTCCTACCCGACCCACCAGCATCGGGAAGCGGTCGTCGGCGCGATGGCCGTGGCAGCGGCCGCCTCGCTCGCCGCGTCGCCCACCGGCCCGCCGAAGCCGACCGACCTCCTCGACGGCGTCATCGCGCTCGTACCGCGCAGCGCGGTCGGTGCGGGTCTGCGCAGGGCCCGCGACATGCTCGACTACCGCGACGCCGGAACGGTCGCCGCGGTGCTCGGCAACGGCCGTCGCACCAGCGCACACGACACCGTCCCCTTCGCCCTCTGGTCCGCGGCCCGCAGTCTCGGCGACTTCGAGCAGGCCTTCTGGGTGACCGCACAGGCGGGCGGAGACGTCGACACGACCTGCGCGATCGTCGGCGGGGTGGTCGCGGCGGGCGCGGCCGGTGCACCACCGGCGGACTGGACCGCGAGGACGGAACGGCTGCCCGACTGGATGGCGGCGTAACGGACCCGGCTGCCGGGCTGGACGCGCGGCAGAAGCGACGCGCCGTACCGGACTGTCACGGTACTGCCACAGCACTTCCCCCTTCGGCCGACGACGGTAACGGGGGGTTACTCTTTCGGCCACGCCGCCCTCGGTGATCATTACGACGGGTGCGCACCGAAAGAGACGCCGGGGCGCCGCGCGCTGCCCAGGGCTCGCGTGGGCGGACCTCGGTGGGGAGGGGTCCCATGTCCGATCACAGAGCAGAATCGTCCCGGCCCGAGCATGCGCCGGAGCCGGCGGATCAGCCCGGACCGGCCGAGGCACGAACGCCCGAGCCGGTGCCGGCCGGGGTGCGGACGTCGGAGCCGGTTCCGGCGCCCGCGCGGTCCGGTAGGCCGGGCTCCGCCGGACCCGACGAGCGCGGCGCCGTTCAGGAGCCGCCGAAGGTCCCGGCCTACGCGCGGCAGCCGCGCCCAGGGCAGCCACCCTCGCACTGGGCGCACGGCGGAAAGCAGACGCCCTCGGAGCTCAGCCGGATCCGCCCCGCCGCACCCGGGCCCGTCCCCGCGGCCACTCTCTGGTCCGTCCTGGCGACCGCGCTGCTCAGTGCCCTGCTGCTCGGTGACGGGATCGGCCTGAACCTGCTCGTCGTGGCGGTCCCCGCGGCGCTCGCCGCGTACTTCGCCGCACGGGCGGCCGGCCGTCGGCTGCGCCCGTGGACCGCGGTCTGGGCCGTCGGCGGCCTCGCGCTCCTCGCCGTCCCGGCACTCCGCGACGCGGGCTGGCCGGTCTTCCTCGCCGTCGTGTCCGCCGTGGCGGTGGGTTCGCTCGCGCTGCACGGCAGCCGGGGCTGGCTCGGGATCTTCCTCGGTTCGCTGGGACTGCTCACCTCCGTCGCGGGTTCGCTGGGCTGGGGTGTCCACGGGGTACGCGACCGGATGGCCGGCTCCCGCGGGCGCTGGCGCGTCGCGTTCCGTTCCACGGCCGCCGCCGTCGTGCTGCTCATCGTGTTCGGGGCGCTCTTCGCGAGCGCCGATGCCGCGTTCGCCGACGTACTGGGCAGCCTGTTCCCCGATGTGTCGGTGGGGGAGGGCCCGTGGCGGCTGTTCCTCGCCGCGCTGGGGCTCGTGGGGGCGCTCGCGGCCGCGTACACCGCCGCCGCCCCGGTGCGCTGGGACGCGCTGACCGTACCTTCCGGCCCGGCACGCGGGCGGGTGGAGTGGGCGCTGCCGCTGATCGTCCTGAACCTGCTCTTCGCCGGCTTCCTCGCCATCCAGCTCACGGTGCTGCTCGGCGGCTACGACAAGGTGATGGCCGAGACCCGTCTCAGCTACGCCCAGTACGCCCGCGAGGGCTTCTGGCAACTGCTCTGGGCCACCGTCCTCACGCTGCTGGTCATCGCCCTCGCACTCCGCTGGGCACCGCGCGGCGGAGCACGCGACCGTACGCTCGTGCGCTCCGTGCTCGGCACGCTGTGTCTGCTCACCCTCGTCGTCGTCGCCTCCGCGCTGCGGCGCATGGATCTGTACGTCGACGCCTATGGTCTGACCCGGCTCCGCATCTCCGTGGCCGCGGTCGAGCTCTGGCTGGGCGTGATCCTCCTCCTGATCATGGCGGCCGGTGTGTTCGGCGCGAAGATGCTTCCGCGCGCCGTCGCCGCGAGTGCCGCCGTCGGCGTGCTGGCCTTCGGACTGGTCTCACCGGACGGACTGATCGCCGAACAGAACGTCCAGCGGTACGGCGACCATCACACGATCGACATTCAGTACCTCCGCGGCCTCTCCGCCGATGCCGTGCCGGCCCTGGACACGTTGCCGGAGCCGCTGCGCTCGTGCGCCCTCGAAGAGATCCAGCGGGCACTACGAGGCTCGGACGCGCCCTGGTACGCGACGAGTTGGGGTGAGGCGCGGGCCCGGGACATTCTCGGTGACTGGGATCCCGGTGCGCGGGTGCGCAACTGCCAGGATCTGGGGTCGGGAGACATGGGGAACGGGCGAGGCGGCGACGGGGCCGGTGTGAGTGACTCGTACGATCCGTACGACCCTTACTGATCCCCGGCCGGCCACCGGCTGATCCCTGGCTGCCCCCCGGCTGATCCCCAGGGTGCGGCCTGCCCGGCCGGCCGGACAGGCCGCGTCCGTAAGGACGGTGTGCGGGTGGGCGCTACACGGCCGCTCCTCCCGTCGACGCCTTGCCGCTGAGCGCGTCCAGATCGCTCTTGCGTACCCGGATCACCAGAGCCGCGGTGAGCAGGGCGAGGGCCGCCATGGCCACCGCCGCGATGAACGCGGTGGAGATGCCCTGGGCGAGCACCTGGTGTCCCCAGCTCCCCGGCAGCTCGTGCGTCCGGGCGAACTCCGCCTTCTGTTCGGGCGAAGCCTTCGCCAGGAACTGCGGGACCTGCTTCTCCGCCTCGTTGCGGCTCGCCGTGCCGAAGACGGTGACCAGGATCGAGAGCCCCAGCGAACCACCCACCTGCTGGCTCGCGTTGAGCAGACTGGACGCCGCTCCCGCTTCGTGCTGGGCGACGCCGGAGACCGCGGTGAGGGTGAGCGTCACGAAGTTCAGCCCCATGCCGACGCCGAAGAACATCATCGGTCCCAGCACCCCGGACAGATAGCCGCTGTCGGAGGATATGAACGTGAGCCAGCCGAGACCCACACCGGTGAGCGCCGAGCCGGTGACCATGAAGGGCTTCGGTCCGAGGACCGGGAGCAGCCGCTGCGAGAGTCCGGCTCCCGTGGCGATCGCGACGGCCACGGGCAGGAAGGCGAGGCCCGATTGGATCGGTGTGTAGGCCAGTACGTTCTGCACGAACAGCACGATGAAGAAGAACATGCCGAGCATGGCCGCGGACAGGCTGAGCATGATGACGTACGTTCCGGAGCGGTTGCGGTCGGCGAACATCCGCAGCGGGGTGATCGGCTCCCTGGCGCGCATCTCGATGAGGACGAACGAGGCGAGCAGTACGACCGCGGCGCCGAACGAACTCAGTGTGAGGGCGTCGCTCCAGCCTTCCTCCGACGCCCGGATGAACCCGTACACGAGCGAGGCCATGCCCAGGGTCGAGGTCAGCGCTCCGGACATGTCGAAGCGGCCCGGGTGCCTCTGCGACTCGTTTATGTACAGCGGAGCGAGTACGGCGATCAGGACGCCGATCGGTACGTTGACGAAGAAGACCCAGCGCCAGTCCAGCCATTCGGTGAGCATTCCGCCCGCCAGCAGGCCGACCGCACCGCCACCCGCCGACACGGCGGCGAAGACCCCAAAGGCGCGGTTGCGCTCCGGACCCTCCGGGAAGGTGGTGGTGATGAGGGCGAGTGAGGTCGGTGAGGCGATCGCGCCGCCGATGCCCTGGAGTGCGCGGGCCGCTAGCAACTGCCAGGGTTCCTGGGCGAATCCGCCGAGCAGCGAGGCCAGGGTGAAGATCAGGATTCCGGCCATGAAGACCCTGCGCCGGCCGAGGATGTCCCCGGCCCGCCCGCCGAGCAGCAGCAGCCCGCCGAAGGTGAGTGTGTAGGCGCTGAGGACCCAGGAGAGATCGGTGGTCGAGAAGCTCAGGGCGTTCTGGATGTGCGGGAGTGCGATGTTGACGATCGTGGCATCGAGCACAACCATCAACTGACAGGCGGCGATGACGGTCAGGGCGATACCTGGGCGGCCCTGCCGCCGTGCCTGGCTCGGTGTGTCCCGTGCTTCTAACTGAGAGGTTGTCACTATGGATCCCCCGCAAGTGAATTAGTGAACGGATCCGTTCACTGTTCCGGTAACGGTAGTGAATCCCCTCAGTGAACGTAAGCGTTCACTGAGTCCGCTGCCGCCCGGTCATGTCCGGCACCGCCGCCCCGGCCGGGGACCGCTCGGTCCCGTCCGGCTTCCGCATGCCGCCCTGTTCCGCCGTGCCTGCCCGGCCGGAGCGGGCGCGGCGAACCCGATTCGATGGAGAGAGACTCATGGATACTTCGCGATCGGCAGCCGCCGCCCGGCCGCCGGTGGTGTCCCTTCGCCGCCGGGGCTCCGTGCTGGAGAACGCGATCCTCGAAGCCGTGCTGGAGCGGCTGAGCACGGTCGGCTGGAACGGGCTCACGATGGAGGGTGTCGCGGCGGGTGCCCAGACCGGGAAGGCGGCGATCTACCGGCGATGGCCGTCCAAGGAGGATCTGGTCGCCGACGCGTTGCGCCGCGCGCTGCCGCCGATGGGGGATGCGCCCGACTCGGGCAACATCCGTGACGACCTCTATCAGCTGTGCCGCACGCTGCGGGACGGCATGCTCTCCAAGTCCGGCACCGCGCTGCGCTCGGTCCTTCACGAATGTGACGCGAGCACGGCCGAACGGTTCCAGTCGGTGATCCTCCACAGTGTGATCGCGCCGTCGACCGAGCTCATCCGGGAAGTGGTGAGCCGTGGGGTCGACCGGGGAGAGGTGCGCCCCGACGCTCTGTGCGGGCTGGCCTTCGACGTGATCCCCGCGATGATGATGTATCGCAGCAAGGTGTGCGGCAGCGAATGGAATGACGGCGACATCGCTGAGCTGATCGATCAGGTCGCGATGCCGTTCTTCCGCTCCGGCGCCCGCTGAAGGCCCTCGCCGGGCGCGGTTCCGGGTCGCTCCCGGCGGAGGTGCCGTGACCGGTCCGGCGGCGCCGCGCCGGACGGCGGCGGCCGGCACGCGCCCCGGGGTGTTCCCGGCTGCCGCATCGGCGTACGCTTGCTGGCGCCATGCCGTATGAACCACCCACGCACACCGTCGAGCGCTCACTGCGCGCCACCACCGGGGCCAGGACCGTCGCCGGTGTCGACGAGGTCGGGCGCGGAGCGTGGGCGGGTCCGGTCACCGTGTGTGCCGCCGTCACCGGTCTCCGTAGACCGCCCGCCGGACTCACCGACTCCAAGCTGATCAGCCCCAAGCGCCGCGCGGAGCTCGCGCCGCTGCTGGAGCGATGGGTCACCGCCTTCGGACTCGGTGACGCCTCACCGCAGGAGATCGACGAACTCGGGATGACCGCCGCTCTCCGGCTCGCGGCCGTCCGCGCCCTGGAGGCGCTGCCGGTGCGCCCGGACGCGGTGATCCTCGACGGCAAGCACGACTACCTGGGCTCGCCCTGGCAGGTCCGTACCGTCATCAAGGGCGATCAGTCCTGTGTGGCGGTTGCGGCGGCCTCGGTGATCGCGAAGGTCCGCAGGGACACGGTGATGGCCGAACTCGGCGCGGAATCCGGTGAGTACGAGGACTTCGCGTTCGGTGCCAATGCCGGTTACCCGTCCCCCGTGCACAGGGCCGCACTGGAGGAGCGGGGGCCAACGGCCCACCACCGCCTCTCGTGGTCCTACCTCGACGCGCTGCCCAGGTGGCAGCACCTCAAGAAGGTCCGCTTCTCCGCCGAGGCGGCCGCACTGGAAAGCGGGGGCCAGCTCGGCTTCGACTTCTGATCGCACACACGTACCCACCCGCTGACGGCTTGTGCGCCAGCGTTTGATAGACAACCACCCATGCCTCTCATCCCCGAGGAGCCTCAGATTCACGAGAGCGCCCAGGGTCCCCGCGCCACTCCGGCCACCGGCCGCGCCGCGTCGACCCCTCGTCCCGTACCCGGCCCGCGTACAGCGGCCATGCCGCGCCCCGGTCGTCCGGGTCCCGGCCCCGCGCGGCCAGCGCCCCCGGCGCAGCGCCCGCACCCTGCCCCCGTCCGGCCCCGGGCCGCCGTGCCGGAGAACCGTTCCGCGCCGCAGCTCCAGCTGATCCCCGCCCCCGCCGACGGCGCGCTCGCCGCCGCCGACGAGGCGGTGGACCTGCTGCTCGACTCCGGTCGGGCGCCGGGCGACATCCTGGTGCTCACCACGGATGAGCAACACCCGTGGGCAACACATGAGCTGTCCTTCGGCGAGGCCGCCTACTGGGCCCAGCACGAAGCCGGCGACGACGTGTTCTTCGCCGGAGCCGCAGCCGTCGACCGGGTGAAGCCCCGGCCGGTGGTGATCATCGCGGTGAACGGTGCCGTCGATGAAGCCGTCACCCGTGCGCTTGCCACCGCGCGGCGCAGCGCCGGAGCGCTGCTGATCGTCTGCGGTGACCCGCAGCAGGTCAACGCGGTGCTCGGCGCGGGCGTCTGACCGCAGCACGAACGGGCCGGGGTGGCTGATGGGCCCAGCCCCGGCCCGTGGTGAGCCCGTTCTGCGGCGACCTGGGCTGCGGTACGCCCGCCTGTTGGGTGACCCTGCCGGTTGGTGACCCCACCTGTGTTGGTGACCCGGCCGCCTGCGAGGGCGGCCGGGGCCACCGGCCGGCGGGGTCAGCGGGCCACGCTGCGGTGCAGTGCCTGGGCCACGCCGCCGCCGGTGCGCGGCGGGGCGCCCGGATCCTGGTCCAGCGCGGTGTCCGCGAGAGCCGCCGGACGAGAGGTGGAGCTGGGGCGACGACCGCCCCTGCCCTCGCCCAGCACCTGCCAGCCGCCGGTGGTCAGCGTGATGTACGCGCCGCACCTCAGGCCGTGCAGGGTGCAGGCGTCCCGCAGGCCCCACATCCACGCCCCGTCCTCCTCCGTCCAGCGCTCGTCCCCCTCGCGGCAGTAGAGAAGCACTGCGGTACGGACGGGAGTACGGCGGCGGAGATCGTGCGGGATGACCCGGCGCAGATGCGCCAGCAGTGAGTTACGGAATTCCCAGCCGTCCGCCGTCACCGAGCGGCGGGCGAACGAGGCACTGGCTGTCAGGCGTTCCTCGTGATCGAGCACGGCTACGACGGCGGTCGCCGGAGTCGGCCGGTGCCTGGCGTGCAGGCCGCTGACGACCTCGCGCGGGCTGCGCAGCAGCGGTATGCCCGCCGCGGCCCACTCGGCCGGTTCGAGTATCCGGGCAAGGCGGTTGGCGGAGTCGGCGGCTGCCGACATGGAAGTGGCTGCGGACGGAGCGAATCCGAAGGTCACGGTCCTCCCTTCGCATACGCGCCCACGATGCGGGCAGGGTCGGGTGAGGGCGCGCCGCGGCACAGCCCTTCCGGGCCGCGAAAGAACTGTGCGGGGAGCGAGTGCAATTCTCCCTGGCGTATCGGCAGGCGGCAACGAGCAATTGGCGCGGCTGACGGCAATCAGCCGGAATGACACGGATATCCCTGCCCAATCGGGCCCCGGCTGACGCCACCTGTCACGCCTGGACAGCGAGGACCAGCGGAAACACCGCGTCAGCGCCGGCCCGTCGCAGCAAGCGGGCCGTCACGGCGAGCGTCCATCCGGTGTCCGAGAGATCGTCCACGAGCAGCACGGGGCCCGGTGCCCGCGTCAGGGCCTCGGCCAGCTCGGTTCCCACGACGAGCGTCTCGTGCAGTGCCCGGACACGATGCGCGCTGTTGGTCTGCGAGATCCGGATCCCGTCGGCCTCCGGGGCATGGCCGACGCTGCCGAGGAAGGGCATCCGTCCGACTTCCGCGATCCGGCTGCCGAGCGACTGGACGAGCTGCGGCCTGCTGTGCGAGGCGATGGTGACCACGCCGACCGGCCGGGGCACGGCGTCCGCCGCGCCGGACGCCCAGCCGCCGGGCCCCTTGGCCCAGTCGGCCAGCACGGTGACCACCGCGTCGACCACATCGTCGGGCACCGGTGCGTCCGGTGCCTGCGGCGCCAGCATGGGGCGCAGCCTGTTGCCCCAGCCGATGTCGGACAGCCGACCCAGCGCGCGTCCGGTACCGGACAGCTCCCCTGCGGGGATACGGCCCTTGAGATCGACGCCCACCGCGGCGAGACCGGTCGGCCACATCTTGCGCGGCTCCACCTCGACACCCGGCCTGCGGAGCTCACCCTGGGCGGTGTCCAGCGCGGCCGAGGAGACGGCCTGGTCGAAGCGTGCGCCGGCGCAGTTGTCACAGCGCCCGCAGGCGGTCGCCTCCTCGTCGTCGAGCTGGCGGCGCAGGAACTCCATCCGGCAGCCGTCCGTCGTGGCGTAGTCGCGCATCGCCTGCTGCTCGGCGGCCCGTTGACGGGCGACCCAGGCGTAGCGTTCCGTGTCGTAGATCCAGGGCTCTCCCGTGGCGACCCAGCCGCCCTTGACCCGGTGGACGGCCCCGTCGACGTCGAGGACCTTGAGCATGGTCTCCAGCCGCGTGCGCCGCAGGTCGACCAGGGGTTCCAAGGCGGGCAGCGAGAGCGGGCGGCCCGCCTGGGCGAGGACGTCGATCGTGCGCCGGACCTGCTCCTCCGGCGGGAAGGCGACCGAGGCGAAGTACTGCCAGATCGCCTCGTCCTCCTTGCCGGGAAGCAGCAGCACCTCCGCGTGTTCGACACCTCGGCCCGCACGGCCCACCTGCTGGTAATAGGCGATGGGGGAGGAGGGCGAGCCCAGGTGCACGACGAATCCGAGGTCGGGCTTGTCGAATCCCATGCCCAGCGCGGAGGTTGCCACCAACGCCTTGACACGGTTGGCCAGCAGATCGTCCTCCGCCTGCTGCCGGTCGGCGTTCTCGGTACGGCCGGTGTAGGAGGCGACGGTGTGCCCGCACTGGCGCAGGTAGGCGGTGATCTCCTCCGCGGCGGCGACCGTCAGGGTGTAGATGATCCCCGATCCGGGCAGCTCTTTGAGGTGGTCGCCGAGCCAGGCCAGCCGGTGGGCGGCATTGGGAAGCTGCAGCACGCTGAGGCTGAGGCTCTCGCGGTCCAGCGGGCCGCGCAGCACGAGGGCGTCCGTACCCGCTCCGGTGCCCAGCTGCTCCGCGACGTCCGCTGTCACGCGGGCGTTGGCGGTGGCGGTGGTCGCGAGCACCGGTACGCCCGAGGGCAGCTCGGCGAGCATGGTCCGGAGGCGCCGGTAGTCGGGGCGGAAGTCATGGCCCCAGTCGGAAATGCAGTGCGCCTCGTCGACCACGAGCAGTCCGGTCGCGGCGGCGAGTCTGGGCAGGACCTGGTCCCGGAAGTCCGGATTGTTGAGCCGCTCGGGGCTGACCAGCAGCACGTCCACCTCTCCGGCGGCCACTTCGGCCTGGACGGTGTCCCACTCCTCGGTGTTGGACGAATTGATCGTGCGGGCGCTGATACCGGCTCGGGCCGCGGCCGCGACCTGGTTGCGCATCAGCGCCAGCAGGGGCGAGACGATGACGGTCGGGCCGCTGCCCTGCGCCCGCAGGAGTGAGGTGGCGACGAAATACACGGCGGACTTGCCCCAGCCGGTCCGCTGGACGACCAGCGCTCTGCGCTTGTCGGCGACCAGTGCCTCGATGGCTCGCCACTGATCCTCGCGCAGCCGGGCGGTGCCGGAGGCGTCCCCGACGAGTCGGGCCAGTACGGAGTCGGCCGAAGCCCTGAGCTCTGCGCGGTCTGCGTTGGTCATGCCCCCATGCAACCCGATGGGTACGACAAACCGCGAACACCCCCGCTGCCCCTGTGGATAACTTATCCACAGGGGGTCGCGGATTCTTGACCGGCACGAGACCGTCATCCCATGAACAAGCACCACGAATCCACTGGTCCCTCCGACGAGCAGCAGATCACCCTGCGAGGCCCGGCCGAGCTGGCCGACGCCCTCCCGTATCTCATGGGATTCCATCCGAACGACAGCGTGGTCATGGTCGCCCTGCACGGTGGCCGGGGCCGCTTCGGCGGGCGGCTCAGGCTCGGTATTCCGCAGTCCGCGCAGGAGTGGCCGTCGGTTGCCGAGCAGCTCGCGGAATGCCTGATCAAGGGGAGTGAGCGGCGTGGCGACCGGCCCGACGCGATCGTCGTCTTCCTCTGCCAGGATCCGGCGGACGGAGAGACCGGCAACCAGATCATGGAGCGGCTCCGGCCCTTCGCCCAACGACTGCGCACCGCCTGCGGAGCACTGGACGTGCCGGTGCTCGAAGCGCTCTGTATCTCCGAGGACCGCTACTGGTCCTACTGCTGCCCCGACGCCCGGTGCTGCCCGGCCGACGGCACCCCGCTGGCCGTGCCCGGCACCTCGGTCATGGCAGCGGCAGCCACCTACGCGGGCGTTCAAGTACGGGGATCACTGCGCGAGATGGAGGCGAGGCTGACGCCCCCGGCGGCTACGGCGAGCAGCGGGCAGCAGCAGGCGCTCGACCGCGCAGGATCCGCGCTGCTGCCGAAGCTTCTCGACGAGGAGGGCCGCAAGGAGGTCGGAGGATCGACGCTGAGGCTCGCCCGGCAGCTCATGAAGCGCCTCGGGGAGGCACCGGCGGCGATGCCCTCGCTGTCCGACCTCAACGACGACCGGCTGATCAGCCACGAGGAGGCCGCCGCGGTGATTCTCGGCCTCCAGGACCGGGAGACCCGCGACAGGGCCGCCGAGTGGATGGAGGGGCCCGAGGCCGAGTCCGCGCTGAGGCTGTGGCGGGCGCTGGCACGCCGCTGTGTCGCGCCGTATGTGGAGCACGCGGCGGCTCCGCTGACCCTGGCGGGCTGGGTCGCCTGGTCCACCGGGGACGAGCCGGCCGCGAGGGTCGCGCTGGGCCTCGCTCTGCGGCTGGATCCCGGGTACACCTTCGCCCAGCTGCTGCACGAGGCCTGCAACCAGGGCCTCGATCCGGAGACACTCCGACGCTGTCTGCGCGGCGAACGCGCCACCAGGACAGTACGGCGTGGCCGCGGCGCGGGACGGGTCGCGGGGGCCCGTTCCGTGCGTGCGCAGGCGGCCGGGCGGCGCCGGACACGGCCGGGGTCCGCTAGGCCCGGAGCGGCGGCCGACCGGCGCCGCGCCGGACTGCCCCGGACGCAGGGCCGCCGGGGTGCCAGGACCCGTCGATGACGGCGGACGCGGTGAGGGTGCCCGGCTCCTGGGCTCCGAGGCGCGGGGGAGCACGGTACGGAGCGCGTTCGGAGCGGTCCGGCCGCTGCCGGGACGGACGAAGAGCGCGACGAAGGGAGTGTTTATCGTCAGGCAGACGACTATGATCACGGCATGCCGCCCTACGACCCGTCGACCTTCCCGCCCTTCGCCGTCACCGTCGACCTGGTCGTGCTCACGGTCCGCCGTCACGCGCTCTGCGCGCTGGTGGTGCGCAGAGGTGAATCGCCGTTCCAGGGCAGGTGGGCGCTGCCCGGCGGCTTCGTCAAAGCCGATGAGGATCTCGGAGCCGCCGCGGCGCGTGAGCTCGTCGAGGAGACCGGGCTCTCCGCGCACGACCCGGTGGTTCCCGCTGTCGGGAACGGCGCTCACCTCGAACAGCTCGCCACCTACGGGGCCCCAGGGCGCGATCCGCGGATGAGGGTCGTCAGCGTCGCCCATCTCGCGCTGGCGCCCGACCTGCCGGCGCCCCGGGCGGGCGGGGACGCGAACAGTGCCCGCTGGGCACTTGTGGGTGACCTGCTCGGACCCGAGGACGGGTACGGCCGCGACGGTGAACACCCGGCGCCGCTGGCCTTCGATCACGCCCGGATCCTGGCCGACGGTGTGGAGCGGGCCCGCTCCAAGATCGAGTACTCCTCGCTGGCCACCGCCTTCTGCCCGCCGGAGTTCACGGTCGGGGAACTGCGCAGGGTGTACGAAGCGGTCTGGGGTGTCGTGCTCGACCCGAGGAACTTCCACCGCAAGGTGACGGGCACGCCCGGGTTCCTGGTGCCCTCCGGCGGTACGACCACCAGGCAGGGCGGCCGTCCCGCGCAGCTGTTCCGGTCGGGCGCGGCCACCGTACTCAACCCACCGATGCTCCGGCCCGAGGTCTGAACCCGCTGCGGCGGGGCAAGTCCCGCCGCGGCCGTACGGCCGATGTCGTGCCCGCACACGTGAGGCAGGCCCGTACGCGCTGGGTGCCCGTGCGGTCGATCCATGCCCGGCCGGCCGATGTGTTCCCGTGCGGCCGGCGTGTGTCCGCACGGCCGGTGTGTGTTTGCACGGCGGCTGCACGGGCCGTTCGGGGTTCGCGCGGAGGTGGGGCCGGAACGCCGCAGAGGCAGCATTGCGCAAAAAGTCGGATATGTCGGGTTATCTTTCTGTGGTACGCACTGCCGTCGAGCGGTCTCACCTCGTACGAGAGAAGCGATGCTCCAGGCCATCGGACTCACCAGCGCCCGCCACCGCGGACTTCCGCCCGCGGTGGACGACCTCACGTTCGAGGCCGGCTCCGGTCACGTCACCGCCCTGCTGGGCGCGCCGGGCTCCGGCAAGACCGCGGCCCTGCGGCTGATGCTCGAACTGGATCCGGGCCGGGGGGTCACGTACTTCCGAGGCAGGGCGCTGCACCGCGTCGCACAACCCGCCCGCGAGGTGGGAGCGGTCCTCGGGGACGTACCGGGCCACCCGCTACGTACCGTCCGGGGGCAGCTCCGCATGCTCTGCGCCGCGGCGGGCGTACCGGCGTCCAGGGCCGACGAACTCCTCGACACCGTTGGCCTCGCCGGGCTCGGTGACCAGCGCATCGCCTCGCTCTCCCCCGGCATGGACCGCAGGCTGGCCCTCGCATCCGCGCTGCTCGGTGACCCGCACACGCTCATCCTCGACGAACCCGCCCAGGGCCTCGACGCGCGGGAGGCCGACTGGCTGCACGGGGTGCTGCGATCCCACGCGGCCAGGGGCGGCACCGTGCTGTACACCACCAGCGACGCCAAGGAGGCCGCGAGGGCCGCCGGGCAGGTGGCCGGGCGGGTGGTGTCCATCGACGGCGGACGGCTCGTCGCGGATCAGGGCGTCGTCGACTTCGCGCGCACCCGGCTCCGCCCCCGCGTCGCGGTCCGTTCCCCGCACGCCGCCCGGCTCGCCGCGGTCGTCAGCCGCGAGGCAAGGGCGGCCCGGCGCTCCGTCGAGGTCGTCACCGAGGCGAGCAGCAGCCGGCTCTCCGTCTACGGCAGCAGCTGCGCGGAGATCGGAGACACGGCGTTCCGGCACGGGCTTCCCGTCCACCAGCTCGCGGACGAGGTCGGAGACACGGGCCCGGTCGTCGGCCACGTGGTTCCCGCAGGTCCCGCCCGCCGCGAGACCGGGGCGGACGAGACCGGGCCCGGCGGGGCAGCGGTCGCCCGGACCGGGCCGCACGGATCGGGTTCCGACGGATCGGATCGCGACGGATCGGCTACCGTCGGCGCCGGGCACGCCAGGGCGGCGGGCGCGCCGGCTCGCAACGCCGCCGGGCCGGATCTTCCGCCGCCGATCAGACGGCGTCCCGCCCGTGGTCCGTTGCGCCCGGTGCGTTACGAACTGCGCCGCCTCTTCGGGGTCAGGACCACGGCCCTGATCATGGCCGTCGCCCTGGTCGCGTCGGCCATGATCTCCGTACTGCTCGCCCGAGACGGCCGTGCGCCGCTGCCCGACGTGCTCGCCGCCTGGCCGTCCCTGCTCCCGCTGCCGCCCGCCGCGCTCTGCGCCGGGCTGCTCGGGGCGCTCTCCTTCGGCGACGAGTTCCGGTATCCCGCGCTCGCCGCCGGCCGCGGCACCGTGCCCCGCCGCCTCGGGCTGCTCCTCGCCAAGCTGGTGGTGTCCGCGGGGGTGGCCCTACTGCTCGCCCTGCTCGTCGTACTGGCCTCCGCGGCATCTCTTCACCTCGTGTACGGCGGCGACTTGATCCGGGTCCCCCCGAATGCGATTTCGCTGGGCGTGAGTTGGTCGGGCCTGGCCGTCGGCTGCGCCTGGGCCGGACTGCTGGCCGCCGGAATCTTCCGGGTGACGGCGGCGGGTGTGGCCGCGGTGCTCGCTGTTCCGGTGCTGATGGTTCCCCTCGTCCAGCGGGTGCCGAAGGCGCCGACCGCCCGTTCGATGGCCGGACTTCCGGGTCGGCTGCGGGAACTGGCCTGGCCGTACTGGCCGCACGAGACGGACAGGTGGGTGCTGGCCGTGATGAGGGTCGTGGCCCAACCCGTGGGGACCGCATTGGCCCTGTCGTTGTCGGTTCTCATCTGCGCGTATCTGTTCACCAGCGTTCGCGGCAGGGTGCGTTGGTGATCGCCCGGCGGCTCCGGAGCGCCAAAAGTCTCACAACTCCATTTGAAATGCCCGTTTTATCCCACTAAGGCGTCAATTGGGAAGTGGGTGCCGATCACCCTTTCGTGTGCTTTTCACCAAAGACCTCAAGGGGCGGCTGAGCCGCGCCGACAAAGGATGCGTGAGTACCCTTGCGCACACCATGATGACCGCCGCCCGCACTGCCGACTCCGGCCTCGCCGGCTCGGGCGAACTCGACCGTTACCCCTACGCGGACGCGCCGGCCGGCGAGCGTGCCGCCATTCGCTCCTGGAGCGGTACCGACAATGAGCTCGGCAGGGTGGGCCGGCGGGGATCGGCCAGCCGTGGCCGAGGCCTGCACGGCCAACTTGTCCAGCAGCTCGGACAGATGATCGTTTCCGGGGACCTGGGCGCGGACCGCCCCCTGGTGCCGGAGGAGATCGGGCAGCGATTCGAGGTCTCCCGCACCGTCGTACGGGAGTCGCTGCGTGTGCTGGAGGCGAAGGGGCTGGTGAGCGCCCGGCCCAATGTGGGTACCCGGGTCAGGCCTGTCAGTGACTGGAATCTGCTCGACCCCGACATCATCGAATGGCGTGCCTTCGGCCCGCAGCGCGACGACCAGCGTCGTGAGCTGAACGAGCTCCGATGGACGATCGAACCGCTGGCCGCCAGCCTCGCCGCGGGCCACGGCCGGGATGATCTTCAGCAGCGCCTCGCCGACATGGTCGAGATCATGGGGCACGCGCTCGGACAGGGCGACGTGATCACCTGCGCCCGCGCCGACGCGGAGTTCCACGCCCTGCTGATCCAGGCCGCCGGAAACCGCATGCTGGAGCACCTCTCCGGCATCGTCTCCGCCGCCCTGCACGTCTCGGGCGGGCCGGTGACCGGTTGTGACCGGCCGAACGAGGGATCGCTCGGCCATCACGCGCGGATCGTCGACGCCCTTGCCTCAGGTGACTCCGCCGGCGCCGAATCGGCCATGCGCCAGCTGCTCACGGTCCCGCTGGAACAGGAGACGGAGTCGGCCGAACCGGTGGTGCCGGCGCCGCGCGAGCAGCACTGAGCGCGGCACTTCGCGGGTGTGCCGGCCGTGTGCCGCCGGGCCCCCGCGGTCCGGCGGCACAATTGTGGGGGGATGTCGCCCCTGGTCGCGTTCGCCGGAAATGGGGTGTGACTCGGGCCACGCGGATTGGGCGTAACACTCCTCGAAACAGCGCGATGACTTAAGAGGTGACCGCCGCGGAAGGAATACAGCAGCCATTCAGTGTGCTGTGCAGTTCTGAGGCATAGCCCGCGCCGTCGGCACATTCCCAGCCGACGGTCGTCGGTTCAGCCCTCTCCGGGGCCGGGCCGGAAGCCGTTTCCATCGTTCCGAGAGGTTGTTCGTGTCGGCCAGCACATCCCGTACGCTCCCGCCGGAGATCGCCGAGTCCGAATCTGTGATGGCGCTCATCGAGCGGGGAAAGGCTGATGGGCAGATCGCCGGCGATGACGTGCGTCGGGCCTTCGAGGCTGACCAGATTCCGCCAACCCAGTGGAAGAACGTTCTGCGCAGCCTCAACCAGATCCTCGAGGAAGAGGGTGTGACGCTGATGGTCAGTGCCGCGGAGCCGTCGAAGCGCGCCCGCAAGAGCGTCGCAGCCAAGAGCCCGGTCAAGCGCACCGCCACCAAGACTGTCGCGGCCAAGACGACCGTGACGCGGACCGTCGCGGCCACCGCCGCACCGTCCGCCGAGACCGTGGACGTGGTGGCCGATGACGCCACCGCGGCCGCCCCTGCGAAGAAGGCGGCAGCCAAGAAGACGGCTGCCAAGAAGACCGCCGTGAAGAAGACGGCTGCCAAGAAGACCGCGTCGAAGAAGGCCGGCAAGCAGGACGACGAAGCCCTCGACGGCGACGACGCGGCCGAGGAAGTCAAGGCAGGCAAGGGCGAGGAAGAGGAGGGCGAGGGCGAGAACAAGGGCTTCGTCCTCTCCGACGACGACGAGGACGACGCACCTGCGCAGCAGGTCGCCGTCGCCGGCGCCACGGCCGACCCGGTCAAGGACTACTTGAAGCAGATCGGCAAGGTCCCGCTCCTCAACGCCGAGCAGGAGGTCGAGCTCGCCAAGCGCATCGAGGCGGGCCTGTTCGCCGAGGACAAGCTGGCGAACTCCGACAAGCTCGCGCCGAAGCTCAAGCGCGAGCTGGAGATCATCGCCGAGGACGGCCGCCGCGCCAAGAACCACCTGCTGGAGGCCAACCTCCGTCTCGTGGTCTCGCTGGCCAAGCGGTACACCGGCCGCGGCATGCTCTTCCTGGACCTGATCCAGGAAGGCAACCTCGGTCTGATCCGCGCCGTCGAGAAGTTCGACTACACCAAGGGCTACAAGTTCTCCACGTACGCCACCTGGTGGATCCGGCAGGCGATCACCCGCGCCATGGCGGACCAGGCCCGCACCATCCGTATCCCGGTGCACATGGTCGAGGTCATCAACAAGCTCGCGCGCGTGCAGCGTCAGATGCTCCAGGACCTGGGCCGCGAGCCCACCCCGGAGGAGCTGGCCAAGGAACTCGACATGACCCCGGAGAAGGTCATCGAGGTCCAGAAGTACGGTCGTGAGCCGATCTCCCTCCACACTCCGCTGGGTGAGGACGGGGACAGCGAGTTCGGTGACCTGATCGAGGACTCCGAGGCGGTTGTCCCGGCCGACGCGGTCAGCTTCACGCTCCTCCAGGAGCAGCTGCACTCGGTGCTCGACACGCTTTCCGAGCGTGAGGCCGGTGTGGTCTCGATGCGCTTCGGTCTGACCGACGGACAGCCGAAGACGCTGGACGAGATCGGCAAGGTCTACGGCGTGACGCGTGAGCGCATCCGCCAGATCGAGTCCAAGACCATGTCGAAGCTGCGTCACCCGTCGCGTTCGCAGGTGCTGCGCGACTACCTCGACTAGGTCGGGGGAGTACCCGGTACGAGGGTCCGCGTCCCATGGGGATGCGGACCCTCGGCCTATGTGGGGGTGCGGATCGGCGTCGGCGCGATGACTCTGGGTAGGCATGGTCCATCACAGAGTCAGGAGTACCCATGTCCCGTACCGTCGTCCGCGCCTTGACCGGGGCGCTCGCCCTCACTGCCGCCGCGGCCGTGATACCGCTCGCGTCCCCCGCCTCGGCGGTCGCGGACAGCATCGTCATCGGCGGTCAGCCCGCCCAGGTCAAGGACAGTCCGTGGGTGGTGGCGCTCTCCAGTCGCAGCCGGTTCGGGGATGCCCGCGCCGGTCAGTTCTGCGGCGCCGTGGCGGTGGGGCCGAAGAAGGTGCTGACAGCCGCGCACTGCCTCAGCCGCGAGGCGCTCGGGACGGATGTCGCCCAGGTGCGAGATCTGCGGATCATCTCCGGCCGGAACGAGCTGACCGGCTCCGGAGGCAAGGAGATCGCGGTGAGCGGGACGTGGGTCAACCCCGGGTTCGACGCCACCACCAACAGCGGGGACGTCGCGGTGCTGACCCTCGCCGAGGCGCTGCCCGAGCAGGACGCGATCCCGATGGCCGAAGCCGGTGACGCCGGCTACCGGGCGGGTACCGCCGCGGTCGTCTACGGGTGGGGTGACACCACGGGCAACGGTGACTACGCCTCGTCACTCCGGTCCGCGAACGTGAGCATTCTGCCGGACAGCTCGTGCGAGGAGGCCTACCCGGGCGGCAGGAACGGCACGTACGAGGCCTCAGCGATGCTCTGTGCGGGCGAACCGCAGGGCGGGTACGACGCATGCCAGGGCGACAGCGGAGGGCCTCTGGTGGCCCATGGACGGCTCGTGGGGCTGGTGTCCTGGGGGGCCGGCTGCGGCCAGGCCGGGAGTCCCGGGGTCTATACGCGGATTTCCGCCGCCATCGGGTGGATGGCGGACGCCGACTGACGTCACCGGCTCCGGGTACGAGAACGGGCGGCTCCCTCCGGTGGAGGGAGCCGCCCGTCGGTCGGTACAGGACCGGCCCCTGGCTCGTCGTGGATGCGAGGTCTCAGTGTTGTTCCTCTTCGGCGGCTTGGGCCTGCACGGCCGTCAGTCGGTCCGTCTCATCCTGTATTTCCGCGGCGATCTTCTTGAGTTCCGGCTCGAACTTGCGACCGTGGTGGGCGCAGAAGAGCAGTTCACCGCCACTGATCAGGACGACGCGCAGATATGCCTGGGCGCCGCAACGGTCACAGCGGTCTGCTGCGGTCAGCGGGCTCGCGGGGGTCAGAACAGTAGTCACGTCGCCTCTTCTCTAGCTCGACGAGCTGTCGTACCAGGGTCAACATCCAACCAGGCCGAAAACGTTCCCGCTCGTGGCTTTTCTTCGAAACTTCTTCTCAGCAAGGCTGTCTGTTGCCGGTTCGCGGCGAATGTGCCGTATTGCGTGGCGCTACGGTTTCGCGTTGCTTGTCTTTGGTCGGTCCGTCCGACCGGCTGGCTTGCCGGCTTGTTGATGAGGACGTGCCCGGAGCCTAAATGGTTCATGCCTGGAAGGGAACGTGATGTGCACGTCACTCCGACGAGGGATCGAACGTGTATGCGAGGCTGGACTAGTGTGAGGGTTCTCCTAGGGTGGCGTTACACCCGCTCTACCAGGCCTCGGTACCCTCTCAGCGGCGACCGAAGCCGAGCCCGTTACCCACTGGGCCCCAAATGAAATTCAGCGAGGAGCGAACCGCGTGACCGCCGATACGTCCGTGCCGTCCACTGCGCTGCTGACCGGAGCAGACCAAGACGGTTCCAACTACACCGCGCGGCATCTGCTCGTACTCGAGGGGCTCGAAGCGGTTCGCAAGCGCCCCGGGATGTACATCGGGTCCACCGACAGCCGCGGCCTCATGCACTGCCTCTGGGAAATCATCGACAACTCGGTCGATGAGGCCCTCGGCGGCTACTGCGACCACATCGAGGTCATCCTCCACGACGACAACTCCGTCGAGGTCCGTGACAACGGCCGAGGCATCCCGGTCGACGCGGAGCCCAAGACGGGCCTGTCGGGCGTCGAGGTCGTCATGACGAAGCTGCACGCCGGAGGCAAGTTCGGAGGCGGCGCGTACGCCGCCTCCGGCGGTCTCCACGGTGTGGGCGCCTCCGTCGTGAACGCCCTTTCCGCCCGGCTCGACGTGGAGGTCGACCTCCACGGGGCGACCCACTCGATCAGTTTCCGCCGCGGGGTCCCCGGCATCTTCACCGAGCAGGGGCCGGACAGCCCCTTCGACCCGGCCAACGGGCTGCGCAAGGGCAAGCGGGTCCCGAAGACGCGTACCGGTACGAGGGTGCGCTTCTGGGCCGACCGGCAGATCTTCCTCAAGGACGCCAAGCTCAGTCTGGACACGCTCTACCAGCGGGCCCGCCAGACGGCCTTCCTCGTCCCCGGCCTCACCATCGTCGTGCGCGACGAGCGGGGCCTGGACGGAGAGGGCAAGACGGAGGAGACGTTCCGCTTCGACGGCGGGATCAGCGAGTTCTGCGAGTACCTGGCCCAGGACAAGGCGGTCTGCGACGTCCTGCGCCTGACGGGGCAGGGCACGTTCAAGGAGACCGTGCCCGTGCTCGACGACCGCGGCCACATGACGGCGACCGAGGTCACCCGGGAGCTGGTCGTCGACATCGCGATGCGGTGGGGCACCGGCTACGACACCACCCTCAGGTCCTTCGTCAACATCATCGCCACGCCCAAGGGCGGCACCCACGTGAGCGGTTTCGAACGCTCGGTGACGAAGACGGTCAATGAAGTGCTCCGTTCCGCGAAGATCCTTCGCGTCGCCGAGGACGACATTGTCAAGGACGACGCTCTGGAGGGCCTCACCGCGGTGGTGACGGTGCGGCTGGCGGAGCCCCAGTTCGAGGGGCAGACCAAGGAGGTGCTCGGCACCTCCGCGGCCAACCGGATCGTCGCCAATGTCGTCACCAAGGAGCTCAAGGAGTTCCTGACGTCCACCAAGCGCGACGCGAAGGCCCAGGCCAGGGCCGTCCTGGAGAAGGCGGTGGCCGCCGCCCGCACCCGGATCGCGGCCCGCCAGCACAAGGACGCGCAGCGCCGGAAGACGGCTCTGGAATCCTCCTCACTGCCCGCGAAGCTCGCCGACTGCCGCAGTGACGACGTCGAGCGCAGCGAGCTGTTCATCGTGGAGGGGGACTCCGCGCTCGGCACTGCCAAACTGGCCCGGAACAGCGAGTTCCAGGCCCTGCTGCCGATCCGGGGCAAGATCCTCAACGTTCAGAAGGCATCCGTCTCGGACATGCTGAAGAACGCCGAGTGCGGCGCGATCATCCAGGTCATAGGAGCAGGGTCCGGACGGACCTTCGACATCGACGCCGCGCGCTACGGCAAGATCGTGCTGCTGGTCGACGCCGATGTGGACGGTGCCCACATCCGGATCCTGCTGCTGACGCTCTTCCAGCGGTACATGCGGCCGATGGTCGAGGCGGGGCGGGTCTTCGCCGCGGTGCCCCCGCTGCACCGGATCGAGCTCGTCCAGCCGAAGAAGGGCCAGGACAAGTACATCTACACGTACTCGGACAACGAGCTGCGCACGCGGCTGCTGGAGCTCCAGCGCAAGAACGTCCGGTACAAGGACTCGATCCAGCGGTACAAGGGTCTGGGCGAGATGGACGCCGACCAGCTGGCGGAGACCACGATGGATCCGCGCTTCCGTACCCTGCGGCGGATCAACATCGGTGATCTGGAATCGTCCGAGCAGGTCTTCGATCTGCTGATGGGCAACGAGGTGGCACCCCGCAAGGAGTTCATCACCAGCTCGGCGGCCACGCTGGACCGTTCGCGCATCGACGTCTGAGTCCACGGTCCGGCAGGACCGGCCCGCACGACACCGGAGCCGTCGTCTCCACCCCTGGGTGGAGACGACGGCTCCACCCGCGTTCAACCCCTGAGCCGATCCCCTGTACTGGCCGTTTCCGTAGCGTCGGAGTCACAGAACTTCCCGCTATTCGGAGGCTTCCATGTCCGGGCTCTTCAACGTCCTGGTGATCGTCGCGGTCATCGCTCTCGTCGTGGTCCGCCAGTGCTCGGCCCGGCGGGTCTCCGGCGACCGGCGCTGGTGGGTCCTGCCCGGCATCCTGCTCGTGATGGCCCTGCGCGAGCCCGGACTGGTCGACCGGCACCACGAGACGCTCTCCGTCGTCGTCCTGGGAACCGAGCTGCTCGTCGCGCTGGTCACGGGCGCGGCCTGGGGGTGGACGGCCCGGCTGTGGCGCGAGGAGGACGGCTCCCTCTGGAGCAAGGGGACCAGGGCCACCGTCTACGTCTGGACCGGAGGCCTGGTCCTGAGGGCGGCCCTCTACGGGGCGGCCGCGGCGCTGGGCATACATCAGGGCAGCTCCGTCCTGATGGCGGCGCTCGCGGTGACGCTGCTGGTGCGCGGTGGGGTGCTGGCCCGGAGGGTCGAGGAGATACCGGCGTCATACGGTGATACCGCTGACCGCGCGCCGTTCCGGCAGGCTTGGAAGGACCGGGTGTGACCCCCGCTTCATGGACGAGCTGGCCTTCACGGGAAGCTCTCTCGCGGGAGAGGCGCACCCGTCCGCGGACCGCCATCACGTGGTCCGCACGGGCCGCGCTGCTCATCGTGATGCTCTGGGGGACGTTCACGGACGGGCTGTTCGAGCCCTGGGAGATCGCGGTCGGTCTGATCGGCGTGTTCGGCTGCGCGGTGCTCGCGGTGGCCTTCTTCCGGGTGAGCCTGGAGAACCGCCTGTGGCTCTCGCTGGGCACGCTCGCCCTGCTGATGCTGGCGGCGTTCGGGGCGCAGGAGGCCGGGGCCACGGTGCCGGCGGTGGTGCTCTGGTGCGGTTGTGCGGTCACGGCTCTGGAGCGGTTGCCGCTGGTCGCGGGAGTCCCGTCCACGGCGGTGGCGCTCGGCGCGTACGCCGTGGTGAACACCGACAACTGGCCGTCCACGGCTGTGACCACAGCCGGGCTCTGCCTCGTGGGCTACGTACTGCGCCTGGACGCCGAGGCCAGGGGAAGCGCGCGGCGGCTTCTCGCGCAGGAGCGGGCCGCGAGGGTGGCGGAGGCCGAGACGGCTGCTCTGGACGAGCGGTCCAGGATCGCCCGGGAGATCCACGACGTGCTCGCCCACAGTCTCTCCGCACAGCTGGTGCATCTGGAGGCGGCGCGGCTGCTGATCGAGAGGGAGCCTGCGGGGGAGTTCCGGGACCAGGTCCTGCAGCGGGTGGTCGCGGCCCGTTCCATGGCCCGTGAGGGGCTTGCCGAGACCCGCCAGGCGCTCTCCGCCCTGCGCGGCGAGGTGTCGCCGGTGGAGGACTTCCTGCGACAGCTGGTGGCGGCCGAGCCGGTCGAGGTCCGGGTGCAGGGGGAGCGCCGGGTGCTGACCGCCGAGGCCTCGCAGGCGGTCCGTCGCGTCGCACAGGAGGCGCTGACCAATGTCCGTAAGCACGCGCCGGGCGCCAGGGTGCTCATCCGGCTGGAGTACCTGGCGGACGGGATCGCTCTGGAGGTCAGCGATTCGGGCGGCAGAGGTCCTGAGGGCGACCTCGCTGTCAGCGGCTCCGGATACGGTCTGCTGGGAATGCGGGAACGCGCCGAACTGCTCGGCGGCACGCTGGAGGCCGGTCCCGGCGAGGAGGGGTTCGTGGTGAATCTGCGGGTGCCCGCGTGACCGCGCGGGTAGTGGTGGCGGACGACCAGTCGGTGGTGCGCGAGGGGATCGTCATGCTGCTGGGCCTGCTGCCTGGTATCGAGGTGGTCGGATCGGCGAAGGACGGGGAGGAGGCCGTCGCACTGGTGGCCGAGCATGCCCCGGACGTGGTCCTGATGGACCTGCGCATGCCCCGCTGTGACGGCGTGGAGGCGACGCGCCGGATCCGCAAGGACCATCCCGACACCCAGGTCGTCGTGCTCACGACCTTCGCTGAGGACGATTCGCTCTTCCCGGCACTCCGGGCGGGGGCCCGCGGCTATCTCACCAAGGACGCGGGGGGAGACGAGATCGCGCGGGCCATCGAGGCGGTGCTCTCGGGCGAGGTCGGGCTCTCGCCAGCCGTGCAGCGCCGGCTGCTGGAGCAGGTCACCACGGGGCCGTTGCCGCTGGTCGCGGGCGCTGAGCCGGAACTGCCCGACGGGATGACCCCGCGCGAGGCGGAGGTGCTCGTCCTGATCGCCGAGGGGCTGTCCAACGCGGAGATCGCCCGCAGCCTGCACATCTCGCAGGCCACCGTGAAGAGCCACATCAACAACCTGTTCGCCAAGGCGGGGCTCCGTGACCGCGCCCAGGCGGTCCGCTACGCGTACGTGCGGGGGCTCGCACAGCCGCCCGGCGCATCCTTCACCTGAAGAGGTGAAGTCTCACGAATGAAGTGCCCGGGATCTTCCCCATCTGACCATTCTTGGGTACGCGGCCGAAGTGGTCCGTGGACAAGGGGAGTTGTTCGGTGGAGAAGGAAGCAGGGCGCGAGTCCGCAGCGGTGCGATTCGATGACCCGTGGTACGACGCGCTCTCCTCCGGTTGGGGGGAACTGGACGGTACGGGAGGCTTCGCGCCCGCCGGGGCAGCCCATTCCGTGGTGCCGCAGCGTGGCCCCAGCGCGGCGGACATCTATCTGGAGGTACAGCGCAGCGAGGCCTTCCAGGAGGTGCGGCGCCGGTACCGGCGCTTCATCGTCCCCGCCACCCTCGCGTTCTTCGTCTGGTACCTCGCGTACGTGGTCATGGCGGTCACCGCGCCCGGCCTGATGGCAAGACCCGTGGCCGGTGCCGTCAACGTCGCCATGGTGGCGGGGCTCGGGCAGTTCCTCACGACGTTCCTGCTCACAGGTGCGTACGCACGGCACGCGCGGCTGCGCAGGGACCGGGCAGCGCTCGATCTGCGCTGGGAGACCCAGGAGATGACGCGGGGGGCCGGGCGTTGAGCGGGAATCACCAGACCCTGGCGCTCCTGCTGTTCAGTGCCTTCATCGCCGTCACACTCGGCATCACCACCTGGGCGAGCCGCAACCGGCACGGTTCCGCGGAGGAGTTCTACGCGGGCGGCCGGCTGTTCTCGCCCATGGAGAACGGTTTCGCCATCGCGGGCGACTACATGTCGGCCGCGTCCTTCCTCGGCATCTCCGGTCTGATCGCCCTCTTCGGCTACGACGGCATGCTCTACTCGGTCGGCTTCCTGGTCGCCTGGCTCGTCGTGCTGCTGCTCGTCGCGGAACTCGTCCGCAACTGCGGCCGGTTCACCCTGGCCGATGTGGTGGCGGCGCGGATGGCCGAGCGGCCGGTCCGGATCGCGGCGGGGACGTCTTCCGTCACGGTCTCCGTGCTCTACCTCGTGGCGCAGATGGTGGGTGCGGGCAGCCTGGTGGCGCTGCTGCTCGGCGGCACGAGCGGTGCCGCCCGGTCCTGGACCGTCATCGGCGTCGGGGCGCTCATGGTGATCTATGTGTCACTCGGCGGTATGCGCGCCACCACCTGGATCCAGATCGTGAAGGCCGTCCTGCTGATGGGGGGCACGATCGTGCTCACCGTGCTCGTCCTGGTGCACTTCCACGGCAATGTCAACGAGCTGCTCAACTCCGCCGCCGACCACAGCGGCAACGGCAAGGAGTTCCTCTCGCCCGGTCTCCGGTACGGCGGTACCTGGACGGCCCGCGTCGACTTCATCAGCCTCGGCCTGGCCCTGGTGCTCGGCACGGCCGGGCTGCCGCACATCCTGTCGCGGTTCTACACCGTGCCGACCGCCCGTGCGGCCCGCCGGTCGGTCGTCTGGTCGATCGGCCTCATCGGCAGCTTCTACCTGATGACCATCGTGCTCGGATTCGGGGCGGCGGCACTGGTCGGCACGGCGGACGTTCGGGCCTCGAATCCCGCCGGGAACACGGCTGTTCCCCTGCTGGCCCTGGTGCTCGGCGGTGGCGAGGGATCCACCGGGGGAACGATTCTGTTCGCCGTCGTCGCCGCCGTGGCCTTCGCGACCATCCTGGCCGTCGTCGCCGGAATCACGCTGGCCTCTTCGGCCTCCGTCGCCCACGACCTCTACGCCTCGCTCCGCCGGCCGGGTTCCAAGCAGCGCAGCGAGGTCGCCGTGGCCCGGGTCGCGGCGGCGGGGATCGGGGTGGCCGCTATCGGGCTGGGCCTGCTCGCCCAGGATCTGAACGTGGCGTTCCTGGTGGGCCTGGCCTTCGCGGTCGCGGCATCCGCGAATCTGCCCGTGCTCCTCTACTCGCTGTTCTGGCGGAACTTCACCACGCGCGGCGCGGTCTGGTCGGTCTACGGAGGCCTGATCCCCGCCGTGCTGCTCGTCGTCTTCTCGCCGGTCGTCTCGGGCAGCGTCACCTCGCTCTTCCCCGGTGCGGACTTCCAGCTCTTCCCGCTGGAGAATCCCGGTCTGGTGTCGATCCCGCTGGGATTCCTGGCCGGCTGGATCGGTACGGTCACCTCGGCGGAACCGCCGGACGCCGCCAGGCACGCGGAGACCGAGGTCCGTGCGCTGACCGGAGCCGGCGCCGTCTGAGGGACCGACCGGCGCTACCTTCGCCCGGAAGTGGCCCGTCAGACCGGCGATCCGGCCAATTCGGTCCGGCGATGGTGCATCGTGCGAGGGCCGGCTAGGGGCGCCGCCCGTTCGCCGAGTTGTGCGGTGAGGGGTGCCGGAGAGGGCCTGACGACGAGTACGGTGACGCTGTTGGCGATGGTCGGCGCATGAGCTGTACCTGCGAGAAGCGCCGCCGGGACCGTCGGGCCGGTGCGGTGTTCCGGCGGTCGGCGGGCGGCGCGTTCACCGTGGCGGCGCTGCGGGAAACTCGGGGCTTTCCGAGAATTGACTCGTTTCCAGTTCCACGCAATCCGCTTGCGCTTCTTGCGCTAATCTTGCACACATGACGCGACGACTTGCTCAGGTGGCACAAAAAGTTGGAGTCAGTGAGGCCACGGTCAGCCGGGTGCTCAACGGCAAGCCAGGAGTCTCCGACGCCACGCGGCAGGCCGTCCTGTCCGCGCTGGACGTGCTCGGTTACGAGCGGCCGACCCAACTGCGCGGCGAGCGGGCCCGGCTGGTCGGCCTGGTCCTGCCCGAGCTGCAGAATCCGATCTTCCCCGCTTTCGCCGAAGTAGTCGGCAGCGCGCTCGCCCAGCAGGGCCTCACGCCCGTCCTGTGCACCCAGACCAAGGGCGGCGTCTCCGAGGCGGAATACGTCGAACTGCTCCTCCAGCAGCAGGTCTCGGGCGTCGTCTTCGCCGGTGGCCTCTACGCGCAGACCGACGCCCCGCACGACCACTACAAGGTGCTGGCCGACCGGAAGATCCCCGTCGTCCTCATCAACGCGGCCATCGACCACCTCGACTTCCCCGGCATCTCCTGCGACGACACCGTGGCGGTCGAACAGGCCTGGCGGCACCTCGTCTCGCTCGGCCACGAGCGCATCGGCCTGGTGCTCGGCCCCTCGGACCACGTGCCCTCGCAGCGCAAGCTGGCCGCCGCCCGGGTGCTCGCGGAGGAGACCGGCGCGACCATGCCGGACAAGTGGGTCGCCAGGGCGATGTACTCCCTGGAGGGCGGGCAGGCGGCGGCCATGCGGCTGCTGGACGAAGGGGTCACGGGGTTCATCTGCGCCAGTGACGTGCTGGCCCTGGGAGCGGTGCGCGCGGCCCGCCGCCGCGGCCTCTCGGTGCCCGCCGACGTCTCCGTCGTCGGGTACGACGACTCGGCGTTCATGAACTGCACGGAGCCGCCGCTGACCACGGTCCGGCAGCCGATCGAGGCCATGGGGCGGGCCGCCGTAGAGCTGCTCTCCGTGCAGATCGGAGGGCGCGCCGTGCCGTCCGACGAGCTGCTCTTCGAGCCCGAACTGGTGGTGCGCGGCTCCACGGCTCAGCCCCCGCGCAGCACTTCCCGCTGACCGTCGTTAATTTGCGCCTCGCGAACAGTCTATTGCGAAGGTGACCCTGTGGCATCGGGCAGCGGCTGGGGCGGCCGCGGTCCGGTGTACTGGCCGATGGGGCGCATCCGGAGCGGGCGCTCCCCGTACTCCTCCAGGGCATGGGCGATCCACCCCGCCGTACGGGAGATCGCGAACACGGTCTCGCCCGCCTCGGAGGCCATGCCGGAGGAGACGGAAAGCACGGCGAGCGCCATATCGACATTCGCGTGCAACGGGGTGTGGCGCGCGGTCGTGGTGACCACGTCGCGAGCCGCGGCCAGCGCCGGCGCCGCTCGTGGGATGTCCGCGAGCAGGGCGAACAGCGCGGTGGCCCGTGGGTCCTCGCCGGTGTAGAGCCGGTGGCCCAGCCCCGGCACCCGGCGGCCGGTGCGGAGGTGGTCCGCGACCACCGGGGCCGCGCCGCCCCGCTCCAGGACCTCGGTCAGCATCCGGTGCGCCAGTCCGCTGGCCGCGCCGTGGAGCGGCCCCTCCAGGACCCCGAGCCCTGCCGAGACCACGGCGTACGGATGGGCTCTGGCCGAGGCCGCGACCCGGGCTGCCAGGGTGGAGGCGGCCAGGTCGTGGTCGATCAGCAGCCCGAGAGCGGTGTCCAGCACGGCAAGTGACGCCTCGTCGGCCGGGTGGGCGGTGAGTTTCGGCCACAGTTGATGTGCCAGGCCGGAACCGGCGGACGCGATCGCGCCGCCACCCTCGTCCCGCTCCCCAGCCTCGTCCAAGGCCCCGGCCTCGTCCCGCTCCCCGCCCCCGCCAACTCCGTTGCCCACGGCCGTGCCGACGCCCCCCGCTCCGTCCGCGTCCACTGCCGGCAGCGCGTCCACCAGCGTCGGGATCAGGCTCCGCGCGCTTCCCAGCACCGCCTCGCGCGACAGGTCGAAACGCAGTGGATCGGCGGCCGCCGCGGCGACGACCGCGACCCGCAGCCGGTCCGTCGAACCGCAGTGCGCCGGCAGCGCGCCGACCGTCCGGCGCGCCGCGGCCAGCGCCTCGCGGGGTGCCGTGAACCGTGCGCCCGTCCGCAGCTCACCGGTCCAGAGCCACTCGGCGATCTCCTCGTAGGTGTGACGCCGGGCCAGCTCCGTGGCGTCCACGCCGCGGAAGCAGTAGCGGTCGCCCTCGATGAGCGTGATGCCGGTCCGGAACGACAGTTCGCCCGCGGGGGAGGCGGGCTCCCTGCGCCCCGTCCGCCGGGCCAGGGCGTCCACCTCTGCCGCGTCGAACGTGCTGCCCCGCCCGCCGGGCGCGCGGTTGCTGCTCAGCTGGCCCCGGCTCACGTACGCGTACACCGTCTCGGGCTTCACGCCCAGGCGCTCGGCCGTCTCCCGGGTGGTGAGCCGTTGCGCCGTGCGCTCCGAACCGTCGCCCGCGGCCGCTTGATCCGTCATGGTGCTCACCGTATCCATATTGATTCAATCAACATTGACAGATGCAAAGTCAAGCATGGACAGTCGAATCAATGTCAAGAGTCGCAGCACCGGAATGTTCCTGGAGGAAGCAATGACGACCATGACCGGCTCGGCCCCGCTCGACGTCCCCCGAGGTCTCGCGGGTGTCGTCGTCACCGACACGGCCCTCGGCGATGTCCGGGGCCGCGAGGGCTTCTACCACTACCGGCAGTACTCGGCGATCGAGCTGGCGCAGAACCGGAGCTTCGAGGACGTCTGGTACCTGATGACCGAGGGCGAGCTGCCGGGGCCGGCCGCCCGCGCCGACTTCGCCACCCGCACCGCCGCACTGCGCCGGCTGCCCGCCGAGGTGCGGGACGCCCTGCCCGCCATAGCCCGAGCGGGCGCCGTCTCCGGCCCGCTCGCGGGGCTGCGCACGGCGCTCTCGCTGCTCGGCGCGTCGGCGGGCTTCCGCCCGGTGTACGACATCGACGGGGACCGGCGCCGCGCCGACGCGCTGACCGTCTGCGCCGCGGTCCCCACCGTGCTCACCGCCCTGCACCGGCTCGGTCAGGGACTCGAACCGGTGGAACCGCGCGACGACCTGCCCTACGCGGCCAACTACCTCTACATGCTCACCGGTTCCGTACCGGACGCGGCCCGGGTCAGGGCCGTCGAGCAGTATCTGATCTCCACCGTCGACCACGGATTCAACGCCTCGACCTTCACCGGCCGGGTCGTCGCCTCCACCGGCGCGGACGTCGCCGCCTGTCTCGTGGCGGCCGTCGGCGCGCTCTCCGGGCCGCTGCACGGAGGTGCGCCGAGCCGGGCCCTGGACACCCTGGACGCCATCGGGACCCCCGACCGCATCGACGGCTGGATCCGCGAGCGGGTGCTCGCCGGTGACCGGATCATGGGCTTCGGACACCCGGTCTACCGCACGGAGGACCCCCGCTCCCGCATGCTGCGCGGCATCGCCCAGAGTTTCGGCGGCCCGCTCGTGGACTTCGCCGTCGAGGTGGAACGGCAGGTCGAGGCGATCCTCGCGGAGCTGAAGCCGGGCCGGGAACTGCACACCAACGTGGAGTTCTACGCCGGAGTGGTCATGGAGCTGTGCGGGCTGCCGCGCGAGATGTTCACGCCGACGTTCTGCTCCGCGCGGGTGGTCGGCTGGAGCGCCAATATCCTGGAGCAGGCGGAGGACTCCAAGATCATCCGCCCGGCGGCCCGCTACGTCGGCCCGCCTCCGCCGCAGCCGGTCCCGGCCGCCTGACGTCCCCGGAAGGGCCCCGTTGAACCCGTCGTCACCGCCCCGCAGCCGGCAGATCCCGGTCATCGTCCTCGCCGGATTCCTGGGATCCGGCAAGACGACGCTCCTCAACCACCTGCTGCGCCATCGCGCGGGCAACCGGATCGGCGTGATCGTCAACGACTTCGGGTCCATCGAGATCGACGCCATGACCGTGTCCGGACAGGTCGGCTCGACCGTCTCACTCGGCGGCGGCTGCCTGTGCTGCGCGGTCGACGTGAGCGAGCTCGACAGCTACCTGGAGACCCTGACCCGGCCCGCCGCCCGCCTCGATGTGATCGTCATCGAGGCGAGCGGGCTCGCCGAACCCCAGGAACTCGTACGGATGCTGCTGGCCAGCGACAATCCGCACATCGTGTACGGGGGGCTGGTCGAGGTGGTCGACGCGGCCGAGTTCGCCGCCACCCGGGAGCGCCACCCGGAGACCGACCGCCATCTGGCCGTCGCGGACCTCGTCGTACTGAACAAGACCGACCGGGCCGGGGAGGCCGAGCAGCTGCGTATCCGGGAGGCCGTCGCGGCCACCGGCAGCACGGCGGCCGTGGTCTCCGCCAGCTACGGACGTGTCGATCCGGAGCTGCTCTTCGATCCCGCGCTGCGGCCCGACGGCGAGGAGAAGGCACGTCAGCTGAGCTTCGAGGACCTGTACCTGGAGGAGCGGGCGGCGGAGTCCGGCGAGGAGCACGGCCATCTGCACGCGGCCTACGAGAGCCTCGACTTCACCTCGGACGTCCCCATGAGTCCCCGTCGGCTGATGGCCTTCCTGGACTCCCGGCCGGAAGGCCTCTACCGGATCAAGGGGTACGTCGACTTCGGCGCGGGAGACCCCGACAACGCCTACGCGCTGCACGCCGTCGGTAGGTTCCTGCGGTTCGCCCCGCAGCCCTGGACCCGCGGCGGGCCCCGGCTGACCCGGCTGGTGCTCATCGGCTCCGGCATCGACGTACCGGCCCTGCGCAAGGAGCTGGAGGGCTGTCGCGCACCGGACGGGCCGACGCCGGACACGGCGCAGGACGCCGCACACGAGCGATCCATGTGGGGCGTCCTGCGGTACGTGCGCGGGCCCGGCGACGACACGTAGCGCCACCGGCCGGGCCTGCTACACCGGGCCGGCGATCACCGCGACCGGGGACTCCAGAGGCGTCCCGGAACCGTCGCGGCGCGGGTCGGGCGCGGGCAGCGTGGCCGGGGCGCCGTTCTTCTGCGCGGCGCGGGCGGGCGTCGGGCCCGCCCAGGCGAACGTCAGCACGTCCTCGCCCTTCAGGAACCGCTGACAGCGCACCCCGCCGGTGGCCCGGCCCTTGCGCGGGTACTGGTCGAACGGGGTGAGCTTGCAGGTCAGCACGGAGTCGTCCAGCGTGCCGTGCGAACCGGCCACCGTGAACACCACGGCGTCCGAGGCCGGATCCACCGCGGCGAACGAGAGCACCTCTGCGCCCTCGGTGAGCTTCACGCCCGCCATACCGCCGGCCGGACGCCCCTGCGGGCGCACCTGCGCCGCCGGGTAACGCAGCAACTGCGCGTCCGAGGTGATGAAGACCAGGTCCTCCTCGCCGGTGCGCAGCTCCACCGCGCCGACGATCCGGTCACCGTCCTTGAGGGTGATGACCTCCAGCTCGTCCTTGTTGGCCGGATAGTCGGGCACCACACGCTTCACGACGCCCTGCAGGGTGCCGATCGCCAGCCCCTGCGAGGACTCGTCGAGGGTGGTGAGGCACACGACCTCCTCGTCCGCCTCCAGCGTGAGGAACTCCGCGACCATCGCCCCGCCCGAGAGGTTGGGCGCCGCATGGGTGTCCGGCAGCTGCGGCAGATCGATCACGGCGAGCCGCATCAGCCGCCCCGTCGAGGTCACCACGCCGATATCGCCCCGGGCCGTGGCAGGTACGGACGACACGATCACATCGTGCTTGGCGCGCTTGGCGTCCTCGGCGGAGGCGATCGGGTCGCCGTTTGCCGTACGGGCCAGCAGACCGGTCGAGGACAGCAGCACCCGGCACGGGTCGTCCGCGACCTCCAGCGGAACCGCCGCGATCTGCGAACCGGCCGACTCCAGCAGCACCGTACGCCGGTCGGTGCCGAACTTCTTGGCGACCGCCGCCAGTTCCGTGGAGACCAGCTTGCGCAGCTCGGGGTCCGATTCGAGGATCGCGGTCAGCTCGCCGATCTCGGCGTTGAGCCGGTCCCGCTCGCTCTCCAGCTCGACCCGGTCGAACCGGGTGAGCCGGCGCAGCGGCGTGTCCAGGATGTACTGCGTCTGGACCTCGCTCAGCGAGAAGCGCTCGATGAGCCGGTCCTTGGCCTGCGCCGAGTTGTCACTGGACCGGATGAGCCGGATGACCTCGTCGATGTCGATCAGCGCGACGAGGAGGCCCTCGACCAGGTGCAGCCGGTTGCGGCGCTTGGTCCGGCGGAACTCGCTGCGCCGGCGCACCACGTCGAAGCGGTGGTCGAGGTAGACCTCCAGGAGCTCTTTGAGCCCCAGGGTGAGCGGCTGTCCGTCGACCAGCGCCACGTTGTTGATGCCGAAGGACTCCTCCATCGGCGTCAGCTTGTAGAGCTGCTCCAGAACGGCTTCCGGCACGAAGCCGTTCTTCACCTCGATGACCAGGCGCAGTCCGTGCGCGCGGTCGGTGAGGTCCTTGACGTCCGCGATGCCCTGGAGCTTCTTCGCCGAGACCAGGTCCTTGATCTTGGCGATCACCTTCTCGGGACCGACGCTGAAGGGCAGTTCGGTGACGACCAGTCCCTTGCGGCGTGCCGTGACGTTCTCCACGGCGACGGTGGCGCGGATCTTGAACGAGCCGCGCCCCTTCGCGTACGCGTCCTTGATGCCGCCGAGTCCCACGATCCGGCCACCGGTCGGCAGGTCGGGACCGGGGACGAACCGCATCAGGGTGTCCAGGTCCGCGCCCGGATGCTTGATCAGGTGGCGGGCGGCGGCGATGACCTCGCCCAGGTTGTGCGGCGGCATGTTGGTCGCCATGCCGACCGCGATCCCGGTCGTGCCGTTGACCAGGAGGTTGGGATAGGCGGCCGGCAGGACGACCGGCTCCTGCTCCTGGCCGTCGTAGTTCGACTGGAAGGCGACGGTGTCCTCGTCGATCGACTCCGTCATCAACGACGTCGCGTCGGCCATCCGGCACTCGGTGTACCGCATCGCGGCCGGCGGGTCGTCGTTGCCGAGCGAGCCGAAGTTTCCGTGTCCGTCGACAAGGGGGAGCCGCATGGAGAACGGCTGTGCCATCCGCACCAGCGCGTCGTAGATCGACGCGTCACCGTGCGGGTGCAACTTACCCATGACCTCGCCGACGACGCGGGCGCACTTCACGTAGCCGCGGTCCGGGCGCAGGCCCATCTCGTTCATCTGGTACACGATGCGGCGGTGTACCGGCTTCAAGCCGTCACGGGCGTCCGGCAGGGCCCGTGAGTAGATCACCGAATACGCGTACTCAAGGAAGGAGCCCTGCATTTCGTCGACGACGTCGATGTCGAGGATCTTCTCCTCGAAGTCGTCCGGCGGCGGGGTCTTCGTGCTGCGGCGGGCCATCGCGGCTGCGACTCCTTCACGGATTCTGTTCGGGCAACCTCAGGTTCTGACGCGGACCATTGTGGACCGCCGCACCGACAACTCCGACCTCGACCCGTCCCAAAGGCGGTTCTCGACCCGTCCCGAGGGGGTGCTCCACCCGTCCCGAGGGGGCCGGAACCCTCTTTTCCGACGACTTCCGCAAGATTTGCGCATGACGTGCGCGGCACGGGAACTTCGCCAGGTGTCGGTGCGCTTGCTTACAGTGGCAGGTCTCGCATCACATCCAGTATCGCGATCGAAGGGACGTACATGCCCATGGGTCACACGGCCACAGCCCAGGCCGGCTCCGGCGGCTTGACAGCGACCGAGCACCGTCTGGCCAACGGCCTGCGCGTGGTGCTCTCCGAGGACCATCTGACCCCGGTCGCCGCGGTGTGCCTCTGGTACGACGTCGGCTCGCGCCACGAGGTCAAGGGACGCACCGGTCTGGCTCACCTCTTCGAGCACCTGATGTTCCAGGGCTCGGGCCAGGTCAAGGGGAACGGCCACTTCGAGCTGGTGCAGGGCGCCGGCGGCTCGCTCAACGGCACCACCAGTTTCGAGCGGACCAACTACTTCGAGACGATGCCCACGCACCAGCTGGAGCTCGCCCTGTGGCTTGAGGCCGACCGGATGGGCTCGCTGCTCGCCGCGCTCGACGAGGAGTCGATGGAGAACCAGCGGGACGTCGTCAAGAACGAGCGCCGGCAGCGGTACGACAACGTCCCCTACGGCACCGCCTTCGAGCGGCTGACGGCCCTCGCGTACCCGGAGGGCCACCCGTACCACCACACCCCGATCGGGTCGATGGCGGACCTGGACGCGGCGACCCTCGACGACGCGCGGTCCTTCTTCCGTACGAACTACGCGCCCAACAACGCGGTGCTCTCGGTCGTCGGTGACATCGACCCCGAGCAGACGCTCGCCTGGATCGAGAAGTACTTCGGCACCATCCCTTCGCACGACGGCAAGCAGCCGCCCAGGGACGGCTCGCTGCCCGAGATCATCGGCGGCGAGCTGCGCGAGGAGGTCCACGAGGAGGTCCCGGCGCGTGCGCTGATGGCCGCCTACCGGCTGCCGCACGACGGCACCCGGGAGTGCGACGCCGCGGATCTCGCGCTGACCGTGCTGGGCGGCGGCGAGTCGTCCCGGCTGCACAACCGGCTGGTCCGCCGCGACCGGACGGCCGTCGCGGCCGGATTCGGGCTGCTGCGGCTGGCCGGTGCGCCCTCGCTCGGCTGGCTGGACGTCAAGACGTCCGGCGGCGTCGAGGTGGCGCAGATCGAGTCCGCGGTCGACGAGGAGCTCGCCCGGTTCGCCGAGGAGGGCCCCTCGCCCGAGGAGATGGAGCGCGCCCAGGCCCAGTTGGAGCGCGAGTGGCTGGACCGGCTCGGTACGGTCGCGGGCCGCGCCGACGAACTGTGCCGGTTCGCCGTGCTGTTCGGTGACCCGCAGCTCGCCCTGACCGCGGTGCACCGGGTGCTCGACGTCACCGCGGAGGAGGTCCGGGCGGCCGCCAGGGCCCAGCTGCGCCCCGACAACCGGGCGGTGCTGGTCTACGAGCCGGTCGAGCCCGCGGAGCCCGCAGACGAGGCGGAGACCGCCGCCGACGACACCGACGCGCACGAAGGGGCGGACAAGTGAGCGACGCTGCCGTGACTGGAGTTTCGATGGAGTACCACCCCCAGCCCGCCCCCGGGACGGCCAGGCCCTGGGCCTTCCCCGCGCCCGAGCGCGGTGCCCTGCCCAACGGCCTCACGGTGCTGCGCTGCCACCGCCCCGGCCAGCAGGTCGTCGCCGTCGAGGTCTTCCTCGAAGCCCCGCTCGACGCCGAACCCGAGGGTCTGGACGGGGTGGCCACGATCATGTCGCGCGCCCTGTCGGAGGGCACCGACAAGCACAGCGCGGAGGAGTTCGCCGCCGAGCTGGAGCGGTGCGGCGCCACCCTGGACGCCCACGCCGACCACCCCGGTGTCCGGGTCTCCCTGGAGGTTCCCGCCTCCCGGCTGGCCAAGGCGCTCGGCCTGGTCGCGGAGGCGCTGCGGGCACCGGCCTTCTCGGACAGCGAGATCGAGCGGCTGGTGAACAACCGGCTCGACGAGATCCCGCACGAGCAGGCGAACCCCGCGCGGCGCGCGGCCAAGCAGCTCTCCAAGGAGCTCTTCCCGGCCACGGCCCGCATGTCGCGCCCGCGCCAGGGCACCGAGAAGACCGTCGAGCGGATCGACTCCGCGGCCGTGCGAGCCTTCTACGACGCCCACGTCCGCCCGTCCACCGCGACCGCCGTGGTCGTCGGCGACCTCACCGGCATCGACCTGGACGCCCTGCTCTCCGACACCCTGGGCGACTGGTCGGGCAACACCGCCGCGTCCCGGCCGGTCCCGCCGATCACCGCCGACGACACCGGCCGGGTGGTCATCGTGGACCGCCCCGGAGCGGTGCAGACCCAGCTGCTGATCGGCCGGATCGGCGCCGACCGGCACGACAGCGTCTGGCCGGCCCAGGTGCTCGGCACGTACTGCCTGGGCGGCACGCTGACCTCCCGGCTCGACCGGGTGCTGCGTGAGGAGAAGGGCTACACGTACGGCGTGCGCGCCTTCGCCCAGGTGCTGCGCTCCTCGGCCCCGGACTCCGCCTCGGGGGCGACCGGCGCCGCGATGCTCGCCATCAGCGGCTCGGTGGACACGGAGTCCACCGGACCGGCGCTGGAAGACCTGTGGAAGGTGCTCCGGACCCTGGCCGCGGAGGGCCTGACGGACGCCGAGCGCGAGACGGCCGTGCAGAACCTCGTGGGCGTGGCACCGCTGAAGTTCGAGACGGCCGCCTCCGTCGCGGGCACCCTCGCGGACCAGGTCGAGCAGCACCTCGCGGACGACTACCAGGCGCAGCTGTACGCGCGCCTGGCCGAGACCGGCACGGTGGAGGCGACGGCTGCCGTGGTCAACGCCTTCCCGCAGGACCGGCTGGTCACGGTCCTGGTCGGGGACGCCGCGCAGATCAAGGAGCCCGTCGCGGCTCTCGGCATCGGAGAGGTCTCGGTCGTCACCGGCTGATCTGCCACCGTCCCCGGCAGCGGGGCGGGAGCGAGGCCCTGGCGGGCCGTCCGCCGCCAGGGCCTTCCCTTTTGTCCCCTTTGGTGGAGAGGTTGCCTGTCTGCCCTGTGGGATGCGCTACAAAACCGCCTGTCCGTTTGGTGCGGGGAAGTGCCCCCGTTTAGCGTCGGCCCGGCTGTCCGTCACTCGTATGCCGCATCCGCGACGTACCGGGCAGTCATCGCCGAGTCCCCGTCAGGCGCGAGCCCGGGGAGCCGGGGACCCGTGCAGTCCCTGGGGTGAATCGGATGTCCGTGCCTCCACGAGGCCGGGACTCCGTAGGAGACCTTCCTGCTCCGAACCCGTCAGCTAACCCGGTAGGCGAGAAGGAAGGAAAGGACCAGCCACTTCATGGCGTTCACCCGTGCCACGGGGAAGCACCGTGCCCCGAGCCGTCTGACGCGTCGCGGCGCGAAGGCCGTCGGTATCGCGACCCTGGCGACCACCGGTGTCATCGGTTCCCTGGCCTCCCCGGCGCTCGCCGCGGACACCGAGGCCCCCGCCGCCGACACCGGCCTCTCCCAGATCGTCGCCATCGAGGGCGACCTGGCCGACCGGATCGACGCCCAGGCGGACGCACAGCGGCACCAGGCCGACGCCGCCGCCGAGGCGAAGGCCAAGGCGAAGGCGAAGGCCAAGGCCGACGCGAAGAAGAAGGCCGAGGCGAAGGCGAAGAAGGCCAGGGCCGCAGCCAAGGCCAGGGAGGCCCGCGAGAGCGAGGCGCGTGCCGCCCGCTCCGCCGAGCGCGCCCGGCTGGGCACCTTCCAGCTGCCCGTCGCGGGTTCTTACGTGAGCACCGGCTACAAGTCCAGCGGCTCCCTGTGGTCCTCCGGCAGTCACTCCGGCATCGACTTCCACGCCGCGTCCGGCAGCTCCGTCGTCGCCGTCGGCGCCGGTACGGTCGTCGAGGCCGGCTGGGGCGGCGCGTACGGCAACAACATCGTGCTCCGGATGACGGACGGCACGTACACCCAGTACGGCCACCTCTCCTCGATCGCCGTCTCCGTCGGCCAGAGCGTCGGCCAGGGGCAGCGGATCGGCCTCTCCGGCGCCACCGGCAACACCACCGGCCCGCACCTCCACTTCGAGGCCCGCACCACCCCGTCGTACGGCTCCGACATGGACCCGGTCGCCTATCTGCGCGCCCACGGCGTCACCGTCTGACCGACGCTGAGCACCCCACCGAAGGCCCCGGCGACCCGCCGGGGCCTTCGGCCGTACCCGGCCGCCGGACCGCGGCGCGGCACCCCTTCCCCGAACCCGTCCGCGGCCAAAAGATATTCATGAATTTCCGCCCGGCATCGGAAATGCGTCCGCATTGCAATAGAGTCACAGGACAGGCGTCGATCGGCCGCGTTTCGCGGGGATTAAGGCGGAGGTTCGGACATGCGCATTCCGGCGCATTCGGTATGCACGGCAATCCGTGACGACATCGTCTCCGGTGTCTTCGAACGCGGCAGCCGGCTCACCGAGGAAGTGCTCGCACGCCGTTACGGGGTTTCCCGCGTCCCGGTGCGTGAAGCGCTGCGCACCCTGGAGTCCGAGGGCTTCGTGGTCACCCGCAGGCATGCCGGGGCCTGCGTCGCAGAGCCCGACGAGCAGGAGGCGGCGGACCTGCTTGAGGTCCGGATGCTGCTGGAACCGCTCGGTGCGGCCCGTGCCGCCCAGCGCCGCACCGACGCCCACCTCAAGGTGTTGCGCGGCCTGGTCAGGCTGGGCCAGGAGCGGGCCCGCCGGGGTGAGGGCGAGGACCTGCGCTCACTGGGCGGCTGGTTCCACGAGACCCTCGCCCAGGCCTCCGGCAGCCCCGGCCTGATCGCCCTGCTCACCCAGCTCCGGCACAAGATCGCCTGGATGTACGCGGTCGACCCGCCGGCCCGCCCCGCCGACTCCTGGGCCGAGTACGGGGCCATCGTGGACGCCGTGGCACGCGGCGACGCGGAACGGGCGAGGGCGCTCGCCGCCCAGCACGCCGAGCGGGCCACGGCCGCGCACCGGCTGCGCCGCCCCGGCCGTCCCGGCGCCGCGGCCGTACCCCGGGCCGGCCGGGTGAGGACTTCGCAACATGCCGTAAACACCCAGGGCGGCCGTCATTAACAATTACGCCGTATACAAGAAGTAGCTATTCGCCGAAGCATTCCTGGTGCTGCCCATTCCGTTGTTCTGCTCGCCGTCCTGAATCATTTCCGGTGGCCGGACCATATGGGCCGCTACGGGCGGCATTCTCGCGCGAACGCAAAAGCCGCGGCTCCCGGTCGGGGGTGCCGCGGCTCTTGCGCAGGAATTCCAGGCGGTCGTGACCGTCGGATCAGACGGTCTCCGGGAGCTCGTCGAGCCCCTCGGCGACCAGCTTGGACAGACGGTCCAGGGCGTCGTCGGCGCCGTCGGCCTCGGACGCGAGGATGATCTCCTCGCCGCCCTGGGCACCGAGCCCGAGCACCGCGAGCATGGACGCGGCGTTCACCGGGTTGCCGTCGGCCTTGGCGATGGTCACGGGGACGCCGGAGGCCGTGGCGGCACGGACGAAGATGGATGCGGGGCGGGCGTGCAGGCCCTCGGCCCAACCGACGTTGACGCGGCGCTCAGCCATGGTTCTGCCCTTCACGAATCAATGGTTGTCTAGACCAGTCTCTCATGCAGTGCGCGATGCTCCGGCCGGTCCGCGGCCCGTCCGCGGACCGCTTCCGCCGTAGGCCGGCCACCCCAGACTGCCCCGGCCCCGGCCCCCACGCGACCGCTGGCGGAGCCGTACGCTTTGCCCATGGAGCCCTCTGTGGAGCAGAGTCCGCATCACGCCTACCCCGGCCACTGGGAGGCGGACGTGGTGCTCCGCGACGGCGGCACCGCCCGGATCAGGCCGATCACCACGGACGACGCCGAACGGCTGGTCAGCTTCTACGAGCAGGTCTCCGACGAGTCGAAGTACTACCGCTTCTTCGCCCCCTACCCCCGGCTCTCCGCCAAGGACGTCCACCGCTTCACCCATCACGACTACGTCGACCGGGTGGGACTCGCCGTCACGGTGGGCGGCGAGTTCATCGCCACCGTCCGCTACGACCGGATCGACGCCACGGGCAGGCCGGCCTCGGCCCCGGCGGACGAGGCCGAGGTCGCCTTCCTCGTCCAGGACGCGCACCAGGGCCGCGGGGTCGCCTCCACCCTCCTCGAACACATCGCGGCCGTTGCCCGGGAGCGCGGCATCCGGCGCTTCGCCGCCGAGGTGCTCCCCGCCAACAACAAGATGATCAAGGTCTTCCGGGACGCCGGATACACCCAGCAGCGCAGCTTCGAGGACGGCTCCGTCCACCTCACCCTCGACCTCGAACCGACCGCCGAGTCGCTCGCCGTCCAGCGCGCCCGCGAGCAGCGGGCAGAGGCGCGGTCCGTGCAGCGGCTGCTCGCCCCGGGCTCCGTCGCCGTCATCGGTGCGGGGCGCAACCCGGGCGGCGTCGGCCGCACCGTCCTGCGCAACCTCCTGGGCGCGGGCTTCACCGGCCGCGCCTACGCGGTGAACAGCGCCCTGGCCGCGGACCAGGACACCATCGACGGGGTGCCCGCCCACCGCTCCCTCGGCGAGATCGGTGAACCGGTCGACCTCGCCGTCGTCGCCGTCCCCGCCGAGCGGGTGCCGGAAGCCGTCGCGGACTGCGGGGAACACGGCGTCCAGGGCCTCGTCGTCCTCTCCGCCGGATACGCCGAGTGGGGTGCGGAGGGCCGCGAACGGCAGCGCGAACTGGTGCGCCAGGCCCGCTCGTACGGCATGCGCATCATCGGCCCGAACGCCTTCGGCATCATCAACAACTCCGAGGCGGTCCGGCTGAACGCCTCACTCGCCCCGGAACGGCCCGCCTCCGGGCGCATCGGCCTGTTCACCCAGTCCGGCGCGATCGGGATCGCCCTGCTCTCCGGGCTCTACCGGCGCGGCGCGGGACTCTCCACCTTCATCTCGGCCGGGAACCGCGCCGACATCTCCGGCAACGACTTCCTCCAGTACTGGTACGAGGACCCGGACACGGATGTCGCCCTGCTGTACCTCGAATCGCTCGGCAACCCCCGCAAGTTCACCCGCCTCGCCCGGCGCACCGCGGCCGTGAAGCCGGTGGTCGTGGTCAAGGGCGCCCGGCACAGCGGCTCCACCCCGCCGGGCCACGCCGTGCCCGTCAGCCGGATCCCGGACGCCACCGTCTCCGCGCTGATGCGGCAGGCGGGCGTGATCCGCGTCGACACGGTGACCGAGATGGTCGACGCGGGCCTCCTCCTGGCGGACCAGCCGCTCCCGGCGGGCGGCCGCGTCGCGATCCTCGGCAACTCCGAATCCCTCGGGCTGCTCACGTACGACGCCTGCCTGGCCGAGGGGCTGCGCCCGCGCCCGCCGCGCGACCTCACCACGGCCGCCACCCCGCAGGACTTCAGGGACGCGCTGGCCGAGGCGCTGGCCGACGAGGGCTGCGACGCGGTGATCGTGACGGCGATCCCCTGGGTGGGCGAGGACGGAGAGGCGGAACAGGGCGACGGCGAGGTGCTGGCCACCGCGCTGCACACGGCGGCCGCCGCGGGTCCGGCCAAGCCGGTGGCCGTCGTCCACGTGGAGATCGGCGGCCTCGCGGAGGCCCTGGCGGCGGCCACCAGCACGGTGGCCCAGCAGCGCCCCGCCCCGGCGCAGCCGTCCGGCCCGGCGCCGGGCCGCCCCCCGGCCACACCCGCCACGACGGCATCCACCGCCGCACCAGCCCCTTCCGCTACAACAGCACCCCCCACCACGCCAGCACCACCCGCTACGGCGGCACCCACCACCACGCCAGCACCACCCGCCACGGCGGCACCCACCACCCCAGCAGCACCCGCCACCACGCCAGCACCCGCCACCCCAGCAGCATCCCCGGCCACGACACCGCCCCCGGTGTCGCCTGTGCCCCTCGGCGGTACGGACACCGCGTTCGGGGCGGCCGGACCCGGAGTCCGCGCCGCCGGCCGGATTCCCGCCTACCCGGCCGCGGAACGCGCCGTCCGGGCGCTCTCCGAAGCCGTGAAGTACGCCCAGTGGCGGCGCCAGGCGGCGGTCCCCGGCAAGGTGCCCGAGTTCCTCGACGACACCATCGACGAGGCGGGCGCGGCAGCCCGTATCGACGCGGCTCTGGGCGATGACCCCGATCCGCGCGGCAGGCCCCTGCCGCCCGACGAGGCCCGCGAGCTGCTGGCCTGCTACGGCATCACCGTCCGGCCGACGCTGCCGGCCCCCGACGCGGAGGCGGCCGTCACCGCCGCCGGGCGGCTCGGCTACCCGGTCGCGCTGAAGACCACCGCACCCCATCTGCGCCACCGTGCCGACCTCGGCGGTGTCCGGCTGGACCTCGCCACCGAGTCCGCCGTGCGCCGCGCGTACGGCGAACTGACGGACCTGCTGGGCAAGCCCGCCGAACTGCGGCCCGTGGTGCAGGCCATGGCCCCGCGCGGTGTCGACACCGTCGTACGGGCCACGATCGACCCGGCCGCGGGCGCCGTCCTCTCCTTCGGGCTGGCGGGCGCGCCCTCCGAGCTGCTCGGCGACACCGCCCACCGGCTGGTTCCGGCCACCGACCGGGACGCCGCCGAGCTGATCCGCTCGATCCGGGCCGCCCCGGTCCTCTTCGGCTGGCGCGGCTCCGCGCCCGTGGACACCGCGGCGCTGGAAGAACTGCTGCTCAGGGTCTCGCTGCTGGTCGACGACCACCCCGAGGTGGTCGCCGTGGCCCTGGAACCCGTGGTGGTCGCCACCCAGGGGCTGACGGTCCTCGGAGCGAGCGTCCGGCTCTCGCCGCCCCCGGCCCGTACCGACCTCGGCCCCCGCCGGCTCTCCAACTACTGACCCGCGGGGCCCGCGCCGCCCCCGGACGCCGTCCGGTGCGGGGCGGGCAGGACGTCCCCGGCAGCCACCAGCCCCCCGTAGGATGGTCCGTATGGCTAAGACCGGTACGACGACCCAGGGGCTGCGCGCGGCGATCGAGCGCAGTGGCTACTACCCGGCCCTCGTGGCCGAGGCGGTGGAGGCCGCCGTGGGCGGTGAGCCGGTCGCTTCGTACCTGGTGCACCAGGAGACCACCTTCGACTCCAACGAGGTGCGCCGGCACGTCACCGTCCTGGTGCTGACGGACAACCGTTTCGTCGTCAGCCACACCGACGAGCAGAACGCCGACACCAGTTCCCCGACGCCCTACGCCACCACCTCCACCGAGTCGGTCAAGCTCGACCGGATCTCCTCGGTCGTGGTGAGCCGCGTGGTGGCCAACCCGGAGAAGTACGTGCCCGGCACGCTGCCCCGCGAGGTCGTCCTGACCATCGGCTGGGGCGCGGTCTCCCGGATCGACCTGGAGCCCGCCGCCTGCGGCGACCCCAACTGCGAGGCGGACCACGGCTACACCGGCAGCTCCACCGCCGACGACCTGAGCCTGCGGGTCAGCGAGGCCGGCGACGGCCCCGACACCGTGCGCCAGACCCTCGCCTTCGCCCAGGCGCTCTCCGAGGCCACAGCCGCGACCGCCGCGGCCGACCGCTGATGGCCCAGCCGGCCTGGCAGGACCCGGTACCACTGGACATCGACACCGCCCCGGTGCCCGAGTACGGCAGCGGCTCGCTGGCCGATCTGCTGCCCACGCTCGTCGCGGGGCAGGGGGTGGCGGGTTTCACGCCCGCGATCGCGGAGCTCACCCCCGCCGACCGCAACTGCGTCTTCCTGATCGACGGCCTCGGCTGGGAGCAGATCCGCTCCCACCCCGACGAGGCGCCCTTCCTGCACTCGCTGCTGCCCACCTCGCGCGGCGGTACGGGCCGTCCGATCACGGCGGGCTTCCCGGCGACCACCGCGACCTCGCTGGCCTCGGTCGGTACCGGGCTGCCGCCGGGCGAGCACGGCCTCACGGGTTACACCGTGCGCAATCCGGCGACCGGCGCGCTGATGAACCAGCTGCGCTGGCGGCCCTGGTCGGAGCCGAAGGCCTGGCAGCCGCACCCCACCGTCTTCACCCTCGCCGACGCCGCCGGAGTGCGCACCGCCCAGGTCTCCGCGCCGGCCTTCGAGCAGACCCCGCTCACCAAGGTCGCGCTCAGCGGCGGCTCCTTCCTCGGCCGGCTGACCGGCGAGGACCGGATGGACGTCGCGGCCGAACGGCTGGCCGCCGGTGACCGCTCGCTCGTCTACACCTACTACAGCGAGGTCGACGGCATGGGGCACCGCTTCGGCGTCGACTCCGACGCCTGGCGCGGCCAGCTGATGCACGTGGACGGACTGGCCAGGCGGCTGGCGGAGCAGCTCCCGCCGCGCTCTGCGCTGTACATCACCGCCGACCACGGCATGATCGACATCCCGTTCGACGAGCAGTCCCGGATCGACTTCGACGAGGACTGGGAGCTGCGCGCGGGCGTCGCGCTGCTCGGCGGCGAGGGCCGCGCCCGGCATGTGTACGCCGTCCCGGGCGCGGAGGCCGACGTGCTGGCCGTCTGGCGCGAGGTGCTGGGCGAGCAGTTCTGGGTGGCGAGCCGGGACGAGGCCGTCGCGTCGGGCTGGTTCGGCCCCCACGTCGACGAGCGCGTCCTCGGCCGGATCGGTGACGTGGTCGCGGCGGCCCACGACGACGTGGTGATCACCGCTACCGACAACGAGCCCCACGAGTCCGCGATGGTGGGCATGCACGGCTCGATGACCCCCGTCGAGCAGCTCGTACCGCTCCTCGAAGTACGCTCGTAGCCCCGGTCCCCGTATCCCTCCCCGCCCGTCCCGAAAGGTGCTCGACCCCTCATGCCCGAGCTGGTGTTCTTCTCCGGAACCATGGACTGCGGGAAGAGCACACTCGCACTCCAGATCGGGCACAACCGGTCCGCGCGGGGCCTCCAGGGCGTCATCTTCACCCGGGACGACCGGGCGGGGGAGGGCAAACTCTCCTCCCGGCTGGGTCTGGTGACGGACGCGGTCGAGGCGGACGAGGGGATGGACCTGTACGCCTACGTGGTGGCCCGGCTCTCGAAGGGCGCCAGGGTCGACTACGCGATCGTGGACGAGGCGCAGTTCCTGGCCCCGGACCAGATCGATCAACTGGCCCGTGTCGTGGACGACCTGGAGATGGACGTCTTCGCCTTCGGGATCACCACGGACTTCCGTACGAAGCTGTTCCCCGGTTCGCAGCGGCTGATCGAGCTGGCGGACCGGGTCGAGCAGCTTCAGGTCGAGGCCCTGTGCTGGTGCGGGGCGCGTGCGACGCACAACGCCCGGACGATAGAGGGCGAGATGGTCGTCGAGGGCGCTCAGGTCGTGGTCGGTGATGTGAACCGCCAAGCGGGCGAGGTCGGTTACGAGGTCCTCTGCCGCCGCCACCACTCGCGCCGGGTGACCGCCGCGTCCGCTCGGGCGGGTGCGCTCTCACCCGATGTCCTGCCGGTGTCGTCCGCCTGACACCGGGTCCGCCTTCGCAAGGAGGCGACTGGCACCGATGGCCGATTTTCGGCCGGTTTCGCCGTGCCCGGCTGCCGGGGTGATCCGTGGCGCAACGGTTCCGGCAACCGACGGCCGAAAACCGGCCATGCCCATCCTTCGCGGTACCGAACTCCTGTTCTAGAGTCGGGGATTGTACGGGGGTGGCCGGGCCGGTGCCGGGACGGCTGATGTGTGCCGGGGAGAGCTCTGCCCACCCTCATCACACATCGGGAGGGACCTTGCACGTCGGATTCGCGGTTCGCACCGCTCTGGTCGCCGCACTGCTGTCGGCGGCCGTCACCGCGACACCCTCGGCGTCGGCCGCCGACGACCACCTGACGCCCCGGCCCCCGGCCGGCGGGCGGTCCGCGGTCGCGACGGAGACCCCGCCGGTGGCCGCGTGGCGGCTCGACGACCCCAACCGCTCCCAGCGGGCCGCCGCATGGGCGGGGCCCTACCGGGGGCTGCCCGGCCCCGGCGTCCGGTTCGGAGACCAGGGGCCCCACGGCAACATGCCCGGCGCCGCGTACTTCGACGGGGGCGACTTCAGCTACCTGAACACGGACGGTACGGCCGTGGACACCACCCACGCCTTCACCGCCGGGGTGTGGGTGCTCCCCGAGGAGACCGGCCGGGACACGACGGCCATCACCCAGTCCGGCATCAGCAGCACGGCCAACTTCTCCCTCGGCACGACCACCGACGCCGCCGGGAATCCCGTCTGGAGCTTCACGCTGCCCTCGGCCGACGGCGAGAGCCGGGTCACCGGCGGTACCCCGCGGGCGGGCGAGTGGGCCTACCTCGCCGGGGTCTACGAACCCGCCACCGGCACCGCGCGGCTCTACGTGGACGGCGCCGCGGTAGCCGCCGGGGAGGCGGCCGTGCCCGAGGACACCGCCCTGTGGAACTTCGTGATGGGGCGGGACGGGAACGACCGGTCGAAGCGGTGGCGGGGCAGCCTCGCGGACGTCAGGCTGTGGGACTCCGCCATCGACCCGGCCGAACTCGCCGAGCTCGGCCGCCGCAAGCCGTGGCTCAGGGCCTACTGGCCGATGGAGAGCGCCGAGACCTGCTGCGACGGGCTGACGATCATCCCCGAAGTGGACCACCGCGCGGACTTCCTGCTGGGCGGCGACGCCCACATCAGCACCGATGACGCGCTGGCGGGGACCGGCAGCGTCTCGCTGGACGGCGACGGCGACTATCTCGAAAGCGACATCCCGCCGCTCGACACCGGGAAGAGCTGGGCCGTCTCCGCGAAGGTCCGGCTGCACGGCACCCCCGACCGCGACATGGCCGTGCTCGCACAGAACGGCTGGCAGGCGGACGCCTTCACGCTCCGTTACCGCCCGGCCGACCGGACCTGGCAGGCCCTCCTCGCCCACTCCGACGAGCCGGACGCCGCCACGACACAGCTCGGCGGACCCGCGCCGGGCGGCACCCAGACCCTGCTGCTCCAGTACGACGCGAAGGCCGGCGACGTTCAGCTCTGGATCGACGGCACCCTCGCCGACAGCGCGCCGTACGCGGCGGCAGACGCCTGGGAGGCCGCGCGGTTCCTCCAGGCCGGCCGGGACTCGGCGGCCGACGGCGTGGGGGCCCACCACCTCGACGGTGACATCGACGAGGTGCGCACCTGGGCCGGGGTGCTGTCAGCGGAGGAGATCAACTCGCTCTGACCGGAGCCACGGGGCCGGGCACCGTCCGCAGGCTCCGGCTCAGGAGACCGGCGCGCCCGTACCGGGCCGGTCCCGCCCGACGGGCAGGCCCGGCCCGGTGCGGGTGCGCGCCTCGAAGGACTCGACGCGCAGGGCCTGTTCATCGGTGAGCACATCGCACACCCAGTCCCAGTGCAGCGCCACCCGGTCACCGGGGCGGACGCCGTCGATCAGCGTCCGCCCGCCGGCCGCGAGGCGCACCGGCTCGTCCTGCCAGTCACCGGCGCTATCCGCACCCCCACGCGCATCCCCACCCGCACCCGCACGCGGGCCCTCAGCCGGGCGGCGCCGTCCAGACCGTCACCATCGAGCAGCGGGGTGCTCGCCAGGAACGACCTCCTCGCGGAGCGCAACCGGACGTGGATGACGGAGCGCGGCGTCGTAGCGGTGACCATGATGAGCTCACCCGGCGCCGGCAGGACCACGCTGCTCGAACGCACCATCACGGATCTCGCCGCCCGCCGCCCGGTGGCCGGCGTCGAGGGCGATCAGGAGACCCGGCTCGACGCCGACCGGATCGGCCGCACCGGCTGCGCCGCGGCGCAGGTGAACACCGGGGCGGGCTGCCACCTGACGCGGAGATGATGCGGGACGCGCTCACCGCGCTGTCCCCGGCCCAGGGCTCGCTGCTCATGGCGGAGGACGCCGGGAACCCGGTCTGCCCGCCCTTTTCGACCGGGGCGAGCGAGCCAAGGCCGTGATCATCTCGGTCACCGAGGGCACGGACAAGCCGCTGAAGTGCCCGTACATGTTCGCCGCCGCCGACCTGATCCCGGTCACCAAGGCCGACCTGCTGCCCCACGTCGACTTCGACGTCGACCAGTGCACGCGGCACGCGCGCTCGGCCAACCCGGACGTGCGCGTGCTGACGGTCTCCGCGACCACCGGCGAGGGCCTGAGCCACTGGTACGACTGGCTCGCGGCGCAGCGGTAGCGCCCGCCGCCGGGAACGGGGGACCGACGCGGCCGCCGGCCCCCGCCTGCCTCCGTGTCAGTGCTTCGCGGACCGCACGATGGTGAACGCGGCGCCCTCGGGGTCGGCGACCAGCGCCACCCTCCCGGAGGCACCCTCCCTGGGGGCCTGGAGGATGTGCCCGCCGAGCTCCACCACGCGCCGTGCGGCCTCGTCGGTGTCCGCGACCTCGAAGTACGTCATCCAGTGCGGGCCGCGGTCCCTCGGCAGGCCGTGGCCGACGCCGTGCAGCGACGCCACCGGCCGGCCGTCCAGGTGCAGGGTCTGGTAGTCGAAGTCGGCCGAGACCACGGCCTCCGTCCTGTAGCCGAAGACCGCCTGGTAGAACTTGGCGACCGTCGCCGTCTCCCGGGTCACCAGCTCGTTCCAGACCGGCATTCCCGGCGCTCCGGCCAGCGAGGTGCCGATGTGCCGGCCGGCCTGCCAGATCCCGAAGACGGCTCCGCCCGGGTCGGAGGCGATGGCCATCCGGCCGGCCTCGCCCGCGTCCAGCGGCCCGACACCGACCGTGCCGCCGCAGGCACGGATCGTCTCCGCCGTGAGGTCGGCGTCGTCGGTGGCCAGGTAGGTCGTCCAGGCGATCGGCAGGTGCCGGTCGGGGGAGAGCTGCCCGATGCCGGCCACCTCCTCGCCGTCGATCAGCGCCCGGACGTACGGGCCCAGCTGCTCCGGGCCCGGTCCGAACTCCCAGCCGAACAGTTCGGCGTAGAAGTTCTGGGTCGTGTCCAGGCCGTGCACGATCAGACTCACCCAGCAAGGTGTTCCGGGTGTACGCCGAGCGGCAGCCTCGGTCATCGTCACTATCTCCTCGGACCATCGTGGTGGCCGTACGGGGGAACGGGGCCTGCGCGCCGTCGTGCGGTACGGGATGTGTACGCCCCGTGCAGATGCTCGCACCACCCGGCGCTCGATGCGCCCCGGCCGCGCCGCACTTTCCGTGATCTCGACGGACGAGGTTCCGCTTTGTGCCGGTACGACCATTTCGTTGTTGTTACGGGCTGGCAGGCCACTGCGCGAGGATGGCTCCCATGAAGCCCATCATCTCCGCATCCGAATATGTGAGCGAGTCGGCGGGGCCTCGGCCGCCGGTGCTCCTGGACGTACGTTGGCAACTGGGCGGCCCGCCCGGCCGGCCCGACTACGAGGCCGGTCACATCCCCGGGGCGGTCTACGTGGATCTGGACAGCGAACTCGCCGGCCCGGCGGGCAGCGGAGGCCGCCACCCGCTGCCAGACCCGGCTGAGTTCGGCGCCGTGATGCGCCGCGCCGGGGTCGGCCGGGACAGCTCGGTGATCGTGTACGACGGCGGCCAGGGCTGGGCGGCGGCCCGCGCCTGGTGGCTGCTGCGCTGGACCGGGCACCGGGACGTCCGGGTGCTGGACGGCGGTCTCGCGGCCTGGACCGGCGAGCTGTCCAAGGAGACCCCGGCCCCCGCCGAGGGCGACTTCGTTCCCGAGCCGGGGGCGCTGCCGCTGCTGGACGCGGACGGCGCGGCGGCCCTGGCGCGCTCGGGTCTGCTGCTCGACGCACGGGCCGCCGAGCGCTACCGGGGCGATGTGGAGCCGATCGACCGGGTGGGCGGGCACATCCCCGGCGCGGTCTCGGCCCCCACGGTGGAGAACGTCGGGGCGGACGGGCGCTTCCTGCCCGTTGAGGAGCTGGCCGCACGCTTCACCGGACTGGGCGCCGACGGGGACGCCGTGGATGTCGGCGTCTACTGCGGCTCCGGGGTCTCGGGCGCGCACGAGGTGCTGGCCCTGGAGGTCGCCGGGTTCACCGGCGCTCTCTACGCGGGTTCCTGGTCGCAGTGGTCGGCCGACGAGACCCGGCCGGTCGCCACGGGCCCCGACCCCCGGTAACGGGACAACGGGACGTAACCGGGGGTCGGGGTTCCGTCCACGCAGCGTGAAGGGGCCCGTACGCGAGCGCGCACGGGCCCCCTTCATGCCGCGGTCACCCCGGTCAGTCCTGCTTCTTGCGGCGCGTGCCGAAGACGATCTCGTCCCAGCTCGGCACCGCGGCCCGGCGGCCCGGCCGGACGCCGTCCGCCTCGGCCTGCCGGTCGGTCGTGCCGGTCAGCCGGTCGCGGTGACCGGCCACCGCGCGGGGCATCAGCACATCCGCGTAGGCGGAACCGGCGCCCGCGGAGGCGGCCGGGGGCTCCTCGGCCTCCGGCTCCTGCGCGGCCGGTTCGATCGCCGGCGGCTCGGGCGGTGCGGGGCGCTCCGGTACGACCATGTCGCCCCGGAAGCTGGGTACGGCCTCCAGGAGGCTGGTGAGCGAATCGCGTTCGCTCGCCGTGACCCCGCCGATGCGCTCCTCCGGCTCCGGGGCCGGAGGCGGCGCGGGGCGCTCGATCTGGCGGTCCAGGGCGCGGTCCAGCGGCCGGTCGCGCGGCAGCCGGGCGATGCGCGGGACGAACGGGAAGCTCGGTTCGGGCGCGGCGACGTCATCGGTCTCGCCGATCAGCGAGCGCGCCTCGTCGTCCACCGCCTGGACGAGCCGGCGCGGGGCGTCGTACGTCCAGCTCGCGGAGTGCGGCTCACCGGCGACCAGGTAGACCAGGAGGACCTCCCAGGTGCCGTCGTCGCGGCGCCAGGAGTCCCACTGGACGGTCTCCTTGTCGGCGCCGCGCAGCAGGAGGCGCTCCTGCACCGCCTCACCGAGCTGGGGTCCGGTGTTCTCGCCCGGACGGCGCACCGGAGTCTTCCGGGCGCGCTCGGCCATGAAGGCGCGCTCCGCGAGCACGGGACCCTCGAAGCGGCGGACACGGTCGACCGGAATGCCGGCGAACTGGGCGACTTCCTCCGCCGACGCGCCGGCTCTTATCCGGGCCTGGATGTCGCGGGGCCGGAGGTGGCTCTCCACCTCGATCTCGATCTGGCCGAGCCGTGCGCGGTCGTTGCGCACGGCGGCTCGCAGCCGCTCGTCGATCGGGAGGGTGTACTCCGTGCTGTCTGCAGCCTTGAGCACCAGTCGTGTGCCGTCGTTGGAGACGGCCACGACACGCAGTTCGGGCATGGGGACCTCCCGGGTGGTGCCTGCCGACGTCACGTGCGTCGCTGCTTCCGCTAGTCGAGTGTGACCTGCCCGGGTGCAGCCTGCCACAACATTGCCGTGTTGCCCGGCGTGTCGGGCGTGAGCCCGTGATCGCCGGTATGGCACGGTGACCTCTTGCACAACACACAGTAACAGTTGATCACTCTGTGCAGCCGGCCCCCGTGCGATGCCGCGGCGCCGCCGGATCGAGTGCCTCCTTCGGCCCCCTCCCGAAGGTTCCGGACTTCTACGCGGGAGTCCGGCCCCAGGGCTCGCCACAGTACTCCATTCGGGCCATGTGGGTGGACCGCCACGCTGCTGAAGTTCTCGCGAGGTACGGGAGTTGAGCCGCCCCGTTGGAGGGGGGATGTCCCCCGCGCGTGTCCTGCTTCACAGAATCACCGTAAGCGGAACTATCGGCTTCGCTCAAATGTCCCTTCTGTTGCATGGTGGGAGCGATGTCAATCAAGGGCTGGAAATGGTGCAGAAGCCGGAAAGTGACATAGAACCCAGAGAAAGGCGGATCGATCTCAGCCTGCCCCAGGTCGCGGGCAGTGCCGTCGCGGCGGTCGCGGCGGCGGTGGCGGCCTCGCAACTAGGCGTGTACGGAACGATTCTGGGCGCCGGGGTGATGAGCATCGTGGCCACCTGCGGGGGCTCGGTCTTCCAGCACTTCTTCCGTCGTACGGGTGAGCAGATCCGCGAGGTCACGGTCCAGGTGAAGCACCCGGACCGCGAGGTGACCGTGCACACGCGCCAGACGCGTGATGCCGGTGACGCGGACGGGACGTGGGGGACCCCCGAGACGCATGTCGCCCTGCGTGAGGCGGCCGGATCTGCCGACGCGGCCGCGGTGCCGCCCGCGACGGACGCCACGACGCCCCCGCGCCGGCCGGACGCGGCGGCCACCGCGCCCCTGGAGCCGGACGCCACCACCGTCCTGCGCGCCGTGGACGCCACCACCGTCCTGCGCAAGGTGTCGCAGGACCCCGGTCGCACCCAGCTGATCAGAGCGGTCGACGCGAACCCGCCGCTCACCACGGCCCCCGGGGCCGGGGACGAGGAGTTCACGCAGGCGACCACGCACGGCACCCGGATCCGCGGCTGGAAGCGCTCGGCGCTCGGGGCGGCCGTGGTGTTCGCCGTCTCGATGGCCGGGATCACCACGTTCGAGCTGGTCTCGGGCAACGACCTGAGCGGTGGTCAGGGGACCACCGTGGGCTCCGTCGTACGCGGCGAGCGCGGATCGGCGCCCGCGGACCCGGCGCCTTCGCACAGCTCGGACCCCGGCCAGGACGACCGGCCCGCCCCGGACCGGAGCGGCAGCTCCACTCCCGGCACCGGCCAGGAGCCGGGCGGACAGAGCCGGAGCCCGGAGACGGACCGGGGCGAGAGCCCGGCGACGGACCCGGCACCCACGCCCACCCCGTCGGACTCCGCGGCCGACCCGGCGCCGCCGGCGCCCACGCCCACCCCGTCGGAGACCGGCGACGGCGGCAGCACCGCCCCCGACCCGGCGGGCACGGGCAGCGCCCCGGCGCAGCAGGACCCGCCAGCCGGCACCGGCACCGGCACCGGGGAGTGAGCGGGCGCGGCGGTCAGTCGCCCAGGACCCGGCGCAGGTAGTCGTTGGCGAACAGGCGGTCCGGGTCCAGCCGGTCCCGGACCGCGGTGAACTCCCCGAAGCGGGGGTACACCCCGGCGAGGTAGCCGGCGTCACGGGTGTTGACCTTGCCCCAGTGCGGGCGGCCCTCATGGGCGGTCATGATCCGCTCCACCGCGGTGAAGTACGACCGGTAGGGCGTGCCCCGGTAGAGGTGGACGGCGATGTACGCGCTCTCCCGGCCCGAGGCCGTGGAGAGCGCTATGTCGTCCGCGGGGGCGGTCCGCACCTCCACCGGGAAGCTGATCCGCAGCGGTGAACGCTCCACCATCGCCTTGACCTCGCGCAGCGCCTCGACGGCCGCCTCGCGCGGCAGGGCGTACTCCATCTCCACGAACCGCACTCGGCGCGGGCTGGTAAAGACCTTGTACGGGATGTCGGTGTAGGTGCGGGCCGACAGGGCGCGGCTGGAGAGCTTGGCGATCGAGGGGATCGTGGCGGGCACCGCCCGGCCGACGGCGCAGGCCGCCTGGAAGATCCCGTTGGAGAGGAGCTCGTCCTCGATCCAGCCGCTGACCTTTCCGGGCGGGGCGGCGGGGCCCGCGCTGCGGTTGTTGCGCTTGGTGTTGCAGTTGCCGGTGTGCGGGAACCAGTAGAACTCGAAGTGCTCGTTCTCCGTCACCAGCTGATCGAAGTCACTTGTGACCCGGTCGAAGGCCATCGGCTCCTCGCGGGCGGTCAGCAGGAAGACCGGCTCCACGGCGAAGGTGATCGCGGTGATGACGCCCAGGGCGCCGAGCCCGATCCGGGCGACGGCGAAGATGTCCGGGTTCTCGGTCGCCGAGCAGGTCAGCACCGTGCCGTCCGCCGTGACCAGCTCCAGGGCGCGGATCTGCGCGGATATCGACGCCGAGTCCCGCCCGGTGCCGTGGGTACCGGTGGAGGTGGCCCCGGCGACCGTCTGGTCCATGATGTCGCCCATGTTGGTGAGCGAGAGGCCCTCGCGCGCCAGCGCGGTGTTGAGGCGCTTCAGCGGGGTGCCGGCCTCGACGGTCACCGTCATCGCCGCGCGGTCGATCTTCCGGATGCCGGTGAGCAGCTCCGGACGTATCAGCAGCCCGTCGGTGGCCGCGGTCGCGGTGAAGGAGTGGCCGGTGCCCACCGGCTTCACCTTCAGCCCGTCCTCCGAGGCCCTGCGCAGCTCCTCGGCCAGCTCGTCCACCGAGGCGGGTGACACGGTCCGTACCGGACGGGCGGTGACGTTTCCCGCCCAGTTACGCCACGCGCTTGTCGCCGTCCGTGCGTAGGTGTCGGTCATCTTCCCCGCGCCCTTCCATAGGAACCGGCCCACTGAGCCGGCGGTACCCCAGGAACGCCACCGCGGCCGCGATCGCCCCCGCCACCGCGGGCACCGCGTACCCCGCCTTCGCCCCGGACGCGTCGACCACCCAGCCGGCGGCCGAGGAGCCGAGCGCCACACCTACGGCGAGCCCGGTACTGGTCCAGGTCATGCCCTCGGTCAGTCTCGTGCGCGGTACGTGCTGTTCGACGAGGGCCATGGTGGTGACCATCGTCGGTGCGATGGCGAGGCCCGCGACAAAGAGCGCCACGGCCAGGAACGGCAGGTTCCCGGCCAGTTGGAGGGGGATCATACTCACGGCCATCGCACACACTCCCACCAGCCACCGGCCGGACGGCCTGCCCTTCAGGTGCAGCAGGCCGAACACCGCCCCGGCGAGGCAGGAGCCCAGCGCGTACACGGCGAGTACGAGGCTCGCCGCGGCCTTGTGGCCGCGCTCCTCCGCGAAGGCCACCGTCACCACGTCGATCGCCCCGAAGATCGCACCGGTCGCCACGAAGGTCACCACGAGCACCTGGAGGCCGCGGGAGGACAGCGCCGAGCCCCTGGTGTGCCGTGCGTGCGGATGCGGCACCGGCTCTGTGGCCCGCTGCGCGGTCAGCCAGAAGACGCCGACCAGCAGGAAGCCGGCGGCCAGCAGCGGACCCGCCTCGGGGAACCAGGCGGTGGACAGCCCGATCGAGATGATCGGACCGAAGATGAAGCACACCTCGTCGACGATGGACTCCCACGAGTACGCGGTGTGCAGCTGCCGCGCGGAGCCCCGGTAGATCTCCGCCCAGCGGGCCCGGACCATCGAGCCGACGCTGGGGACGCAGCCGGCGCCGGCCGCGAACACGAACAGGGTCCAGTCCGGCAGCCCCTGCTGCGCACAGACCAGCAGACCGGCCACGGCCGCCAGGGCGACGAGGGTCACCGGGCGCAGCACCCGGCGCTGCCCGTGCCGGTCGACCAGCCTGGATATCTGCGGCCCCACCACCGCCGCGGCCATCGCCAGCGTCGCCGAGAGCGCGCCCGCCAGTCCGTAGCGGCCGGTCAGCTGGGAAACCATGGTCACCACGCCGATGCCCATCATGGACAACGGCATCCGGCCGAGGAAGCCGGCGGAGGAGAACCCCTTGGAGCCGGGGGCGGCGAAGATCGCGCGATAGGGACTGGGCACGGGGTACTCCGGTACGCGTGGTGCGGTCACACGCGGTGTCAGGGGTGAATACGGCCTGCACAGCTTACGTCCTCACCCGTGACCGTCGGCGGGCGCCGTGACGGGCGGGACACCGGCCAGGCCGCGGGGGCCGGCGGCCGTGCGGCGTCGGATGCCGGTGGGCCCGGCCGGGGAGGCCGGCACCGGTGCGGGGCGGATGTCGGTGGGCGCGGCGGAGGAGGCGGGTGGCAGGATCGATGCCATGTCCGATCTGCGTGAGCCCGCTCCCTACGACGCCCTGCTGCTGCTCTCCTTCGGGGGCCCCGAAGGCCCGGACGACGTGGTTCCGTTCCTGGCGAACGTGACCCGCGGCCGGGGTATCCCCGAGGAGCGGCTGAAGGAGGTCGGCAAGCACTACTTCCTGTTCGGCGGCGTCAGCCCGATCAACGGCCAGAACAGGGCGCTGCTCGACGCCCTGCGCAAGGACTTCGCTGATCACGGGCTCGACCTGCCGGTCTACTGGGGCAACCGCAACTGGTCCCCCTACCTGACCGACACCCTGCGTGAGATGGTCCGGGACGGACGCCGTCGCGTCGCCGTCCTGGCGACCAGCGCCTACGCCTCCTACTCCGGCTGTCGGCAGTACCGCGAGAACCTCGCCGAGTCGCTGGCCGCCCTGGAGGCCGAGGGGCTGCCGGTGCCGCGCGTCGACAAGCTGCGGCACTACTTCAACCACCCCGGCTTCGTCGAGCCGATGGTGGACGGTGTGATCGCCTCCCTGGCCGGCCTGCCCGAGAACGTCCGGGCCGGGGCGCACCTCGCCTTCACCACGCACTCCATCCCCACCGCTGCCGCTGATTCCTCCGGACCGCGGGAGGCGCACGGGGACGGCGGCGCGTACGTCGCGGAGCATCTCGACGTGGCCCGGGTGATCGTCGAGGCGGTCCGTGAGCGGACCGGCGTCGAGTACCCCTGGCAGCTCGTCTACCAGTCGCGCAGCGGTGCCCCGCACATCCCGTGGCTCGAACCCGACATCTGCGACCACCTGGAGCTGCTGCACAGCGACGGCGTGCCCGCCGTGGTGATGGCGCCCATCGGCTTCGTCTCGGACCACATGGAGGTCCTGTACGACCTCGACACCGAGGCCACGGAGAAGGCCGCCGAGCTGGGCCTGCCGGTCCGCAGGTCCGCGACCGTCGGCGCCGACCCGCGGTTCGCGGCGGCGGTGCGCGAACTCGTGCTGGAGCGCGCGGCCGCCGAACAGGGCCGGGACCCGCAGCGGTGCGCCCTCGGGGCGCTCGGGCCGAGCCACGACCTCTGCCCGGCCGGCTGCTGCCCGGCCCGTGCGCCCAGACCGGCTGCCGCGGGCGCCGACGGCCCCTACGTGTAGAGCGATTCGATCCGTACCCCTCACACCTCCGGGAGCGCCGTGACCGACCCCCTGCTGTCCGAACTGCTCGACCTCGCCCTGGACGCCGCCCACCGGGCCGGCGCGCTGCTGCGCGACGGACGCCCCGCCGATCTGGGGGTGGCCGCGACCAAGTCCAGCCCGGTGGACGTCGTCACCGAGATGGACATCGCCGCCGAGAAGCTGATCACCGGCTTCCTGTCCGAGCGCCGCCCCGGGGACGGCTTCCTCGGGGAGGAGGGCGCCAGCTCCGAGGGCAGCAGCGGCGTCCGCTGGGTGATCGACCCGCTCGACGGCACCGTGAACTACCTGTACGGGCTGCCCACCTGGGCCGTCTCCATCGCCGCCGAACGGGACGGCGAGCGGGTCGTGGGCGTCGTGGAGGCCCCGATGCGCCGGGAGACCTACCACGCGGTCCTCGGCGGCGGCGCGTACGCGAAGGGCGGTGCCTACGGGGACGGTGCCGCGCTGCGCTGCCGGCCCGCGCCGCCGCTCGACCAGGCGCTCGTGTCGACCGGCTTCAACTACGTGGCCGACGTCCGCGCGCACCAGGCCGACGTGGTCCGGGTGCTGATCCCGCGGCTGCGGGACATCCGGCGTGGCGGGTCCGCCGCGATCGACCTCTGCGACGTCGCCGCGGGCCGCCTCGACGGCTACTACGAGCGCGGCCTCCACCCGTGGGACCTGGCGGCCGGCGACCTCATCGCGCGGGAGGCCGGCGCGCTGACCGGCGGGCGGCCGGGGGCGGCCGCCGACGGCGGTCTGACGGTGGCCGCGTCACCGGGCGTCTTCGAACCGCTGCAGTCCCTGCTGGAGGAGCTCGGCGCCTGGCACGACTGAGCAGCCCGTGAGCAGCCCGCTCCCCGCGGGAAGCCGCTGTGCGGCCCGTGGGCGGCGTCGGAACGGAGAAGGCCCCGCTTGTGCCGGTGCGGCACCGCGGGGCCTTCTCGTAACGGCTCAGACGCTTGTGGCGCCGATGTGGACTCCGTGCTCGGCAGCGAGGCGGTGCAGATCCTCCAGCTCGCTCTGCTCGACGTCCGCGAGGAAGTCGTCGCCCGTCTCGCGGGCTTTCGTGAGGTCGGACTCGGTGGTCTGGATGCGTTGCAGCAGACCTGCGGTGAAAGCGTCCATGAGGCGCCCCCTCATCGTGGGTCGGTGGCACGGGGGTGTGCCCGGGTTTCCCTCCGCCGAAGCGGTAGGGCGGGTGATCACGCAGCCTCCGGAGGAACGGAGGGGCCAGTGGCACGCCACATACGAGACGTGATCGCGGGTGTGGAATCGTCCTCCCCAGCCCGACCCTCAGAGAAACCTCAACTGGCCCGGAAAACCACCGCCTTCCGGGAAGCCGCAGGTGGGACCGCGCCGTCTTACCGCCGGTTTATACGCGTTACGGGCAGGATGGAGACGCACAGACCGGGCCCGGGTGCGGCCCGGATCACCGGCCGGCGGTCCGATTCGAACGTTCCACCGGTCGCTTTCGGACACTGTGCGGCTCTGTTGTGGAAGTTCTAAGGAAGGAAGCGCCGTGCGCGTACTCGTCGTGGAGGACGAGCAGCTGCTCGCCGATGCGGTGGCCACCGGATTGCGCCGGGAGGCCATGGCCGTCGATGTCGTGTACGACGGTGCGGCGGCACTGGAGCGCATCGAGGTCAACGACTACGACGTCGTGGTGCTGGACCGGGACCTCCCCCTGGTGCACGGCGACGACGTGTGCCGCCGGATCGTCGAGCTGGGCATGCCGACCCGGGTGCTCATGCTCACCGCCTCCGGGGATGTCAGCGACCGGGTGGAGGGCCTGGAGCTCGGCGCCGACGACTATCTGCCCAAGCCCTTCGCCTTCAGCGAGCTGACCGCACGGGTACGCGCCCTCGGCCGCCGTACGACCGTCGCGCTGCCCCCCGTCCTGGAACGCGCCGGGATCAAGCTCGACCCGAACCGCCGCGAGGTCTTCCGGGGCGATCAGGAGGTCCAGCTCGCGCCCAAGGAGTTCGCCGTGCTGGAGGTCCTGATGCGCAGCGAGGGCGCCGTGGTCTCGGCCGAGCAGCTCCTGGAGAAGGCCTGGGACGAGAACACCGACCCCTTCACCAACGTCGTCCGGGTGACCGTCATGACCCTGCGGCGCAAACTCGGTGAGCCGCCCGTGATCGTCACCGTGCCCGGCTCCGGCTACCGGATCTGACGCCGGTGCCCACCGTCCAGCCGCCCGCGGCGGCGCCTCCCAAGCCCACCTGGGAGCCCAAGCAGCAGGAGCCCCCGTACCCCTGGCTGCGTCCGACCATCCGGATACGGCTCACCCTGCTGTACGGCGGCATGTTCCTGATCGCCGGCATCCTGCTGCTGTCGATCATCTACATGCTGGCCGCGCAGGCCCTGCACGTGGGCAGCGAGCTGCCCTTCAAGATCGTCGACGGCCATGTGTCCAGCAACGTCTGCAACCTGCTGGGGGAGGGGAACTCGCCCAACGCCGTCAACGCCGCGATGAACTCCTGCGTGAACCACCAGCGCCAGCAGGCGCTCGACACCCTGCTCAACCGCTCGTTGCTGGCTCTGGTGGGCCTGAGCGTCATCGCCTTCGCCTTCGGATACGGGATGGCCGGACGGGTGCTCTCGCCACTGGGCCGGATCACCCGTATCGCCCGCCGGGTCGCCGGCACGGACCTGTCCAGGCGCATCGAGCTGGACGGTCCGGACGACGAGCTCAAGGAGCTCGCCGACACCTTCGACGACATGCTGGAACGGCTGGAGCGGGCCTTCACCGCGCAGCAGCGGTTCGTCGGGAACGCGTCGCACGAGCTGCGCACCCCCTTGGCGATCAACCGCACGCTGCTGGAGGTCCACCTCTCCGATCCGCAGGCGCCCCCGGAGCTCAAGCAGCTCGGCAAGACGCTGCTGGCCACCAACGAACGCAGCGAGCAGCTGGTCGAGGGGCTGCTGCTGCTCGCCCGCAGCGACAACCAGATCGTCGAGCGCAAACCCGTCGACCTCGCGGAGGTGGCCTCCCGTGCGCTCGACCAGACCCGTGCGGAGGCCGAGGCCAAGGGCGTGGAGACGCGCGGTGAGCTGGCCCCGGCCGTGGTCCAGGGCAACGGCGTGCTGCTGGAGCGGATCGCGCTGAACCTGGTGCAGAACGCGGTGCGGTACAACGTGCCGGACGACGGCTGGGTCGAGGTCACCACCGAGCTCCTGCCGGGCCAGGCCCTGCTCGTCGTCTCGAACACGGGGCCCGTGGTGCCCGCGTACGAGATCGACAACCTCTTCGAGCCCTTCAGACGGCTGCGTACCGAGCGGACGGGCAGCGACAAGGGGGTGGGGCTGGGCCTGTCGATCGCAAGGTCCGTCGCGCGCGCTCACGGAGGCCGTATCATCGCGGAGCCCCGCGAGGGTGGTGGTCTTGTGATGCGCGTCTCACTGCCTGTCTGACAGGCCGGGCGGAGCGATGTGCGCGAGGATTATGTTGTTCGCTTTGAGCGGAATTTTCGGGACCCGATCCCGGACGGCCCGTGTGTGATCGATCACAAGAGCGATTTTCCGGCCGTCCACGCTCCGTGATCAGGGCCCCCACCGGAAATCCGCCAATAGTCGGGGTTTTCGGGGGTCATTATCACGGGAAGTACACGGGGTGGTACCGGTCAACGGCACCGCCGGGACCGTGTACGGTCCCCATCGCCACCCAAGCAGATCGCTACAAGGCGGTCCTTTTGGGTGTCGATTGAGTAACAGACCTTGATGTGAGGCAAAATCTCCGCCTCGGGTCGGGCACAAGTCCGGCCTCTCACGCGTTACGTGCGCTGAGACACCGCAGACACCCAGAGGGGGAGAGCGACATGGCAACGGATTACGACACCCCACGAAAGACCGACGACGACGTCGATCAGGACAGCCTTGAAGAGCTCAAGGCTCGTCGCAGCGACAAGACGGCCTCGGCCGTCGATGTCGACGAGTTCGACGCGGCCGAAGGACTGGAGCTGCCCGGCGCAGACCTGTCCAACGAAGAGCTGGCCGTAAGGGTCCTGCCCAAGCAGGCCGACGAATTCACCTGCATGAGCTGTTTCCTCGTGCACCACCGCAGTCAGCTGGCCCGTGAGAAGAACGGCCAGCCGATCTGCCGCGACTGCGACTGAGGTCCGGTCGGCCGTGGCAGGGAACACACCGTTCCGGAAGCGGCGCCCCCGGCGCGGTAAAGAGCCGGAGACGCATGAGGGCGGTACCGGCCCGGCAGAAGGCCTAGCAGCGCCTGCCGAGCCGTCCGCCCTGCCACCCTCGCCGGGCGGACAGGAAGAGGAGCGGGGCCGGCCGGCCTCGCTCGAAGCAGCCGGCGCAGCCGAAGCGGCTGCGGAAGTCGACACGGCCGACAGGGCCGAACAGGTCGACAGGACGGAGCCCGTGACCGGGGCAGGCCGTCTGAACTCAGTGAAACGGGGCGTACGCAAGGGCGGGGAGAGCGCCAGGGCAGCGGTCGGTCATATCGCGGACCTGATCATCGATATCGCTCCCCGCGTCCCTGTGCGCGATCTCGCCACCCTGCGCAAGCAGTTTCCCGACCTCGGCCCCGAGGAGCTGGCCGACCGGCTCATCGCGGGCGCGGGCAAGGCCACCGCCACCGTCGGCGCCGGAATCGGCGCGGCGGCCATGATGCCCGTACCACCCGCCATGCTCGCCGAGCTGGCCACGGAGATCACCGGGGTGGCGGCGATCGAGATGAAGCTCGTCGCCGAGCTCCACGAGGTGTACGGACTCCGTCCGCCGGGCGGCATCACTCAGCGCTCCACCGCCTACCTGACTTCCTGGACCGAGGAACGCGGTATCGACGTCACCCGTCCGGTGACCGTCAACGCCGCACTGGGCGGCCAGCTGAAGCGCGAGCTGCGCCAGCAGATCATGAAGCGCACCGTGCGGGATCTGCCGAACCTGATCCCGTTCATGGTCGGCGCGACGGTCGGCGCGATGATGAACCGCCGCGAGACCAGAAGACTCGCCGAACGGGTCAGGACGGATCTGCGCAAGCGGCAGATCCCCTGGGACCGGCTCCCCGAGCTGCCGCCGCTGGAACGGCCGGCGCGCCCGTACGAAGCCCTCCCCGAGGACCCGGCGGACCGGCCCCCCAGCGACTAGGACCTCAGGCCCGGACCGCCGCCTTCAGCGCCGCCACCAGTGCCTTCGGCTCGCGCGTCGACAGATAGACGTACGGGGTCGGGTCCTGCGCGTCGGTGACCTTCACCCGCACCGCCGTCGGGATGTAGCTGCGCAGCAGCATGAAGGCCCGGGTGTCCGCCTTGTACGAGCGCCAGGCGCGCGCCTCCTCCGCGTCCAGTGCCTCGGCCTCACCGAGCGCCGAGACCGGGATCCGCGCGTCCCCCGCCACCAGCGCGTCACCCACCACCCGGATCCGGACGGAGCCGTACGAGCTGACCACCACCGCCGAGGCGACCGTGCCGCCCACCAGGCCGGCGAGCAGCGGCAGAGTGCCCAGGGGCAGCAGCATCAGCGCGCACGCGATGCCGAAGAGGAAGCAGATCACCCACCAGGAACGGGGTGCGGTGAGGCGTTCGTCGAAGGGCGGGGCGGAAGGCTGCATGCGCCCAAGCTTGGCACGGCGCGACCAGCGGGTAGCCGCGCGGGTAAGGTCTGCGGCTGTGAGTGGAACATCTGCGGCTCTGAAGCCCCCGGCCGACGCGGTCAGACCGGTCCGGCATCCCGACGCGCCGGCCCCCGGTGAGCTCCTCGGCGCGCACTACGAACACTGTTTCGGCTGCGGCGGGGGACAGCCGCACGGGCTGCACCTCCAGGCGAGGGCGGGCGAGGGCGTCGGGGTCACCGCCGAATTCACCGTGCAGGCGGCCCACCAGGGCGCCCCCGGCCTGGCACACGGCGGGGTACTGGCCACCGCGCTCGACGAGACGCTCGGCTCGCTGAACTGGCTGCTGCGGGTGATCGCGGTGACCGGACGGCTGGAGACCGACTTCGTCCGCCCCGTCCCCGTCGACACCGTGCTGTTCCTCGACGCCGAGATCACCGCCGTGCACGGCCGCAAGATCTACTCCAGGGCCACCGGCCGGATCGGCGGCCCGGACGGGCCCGTGGCGGTGCGCGCCGAGGCCCTCTTCATCGAGGTCAAGGTCGACCACTTCATCGACAACGGCCGCCCGGCCGAGATCCAGGCGGCGATGGCCGACCCGGACCAGGTCAAGCGCGCCCGCGCCTTCGAGGTGAACCCCTGATGCGGCACCCCGTGGATGTGCTGATCCGGCGGACGGAGCCGGACGTGCCGATCCCGTCCTACGGCCACCCCGGCGACGCCGGAGCCGATCTGGTGACCACCGAGGCCGCCGAGCTGGCACCGGGCGAGCGGGCCGTGCTGCCCACCGGGGTTTCGATCGCGCTGCCCGACGGGTACGCCGCGTTCGTGCACCCCCGGTCCGGTATCGCCGCGCGCTGTGGAGTCGCACTGGTGAATGCCCCGGGGACGGTTGATGCCGGGTACCGTGGAGAGATCAAGGTGATCGTCATCAATCTCGACCCGCGCGAGTCCGTGCGGTTCGAGCGGTTCGACCGGATTGCCCAACTGGTCGTGCAGCAGGTCGAGAAGGTGCGCTTCCACGAGGTGTCGGAGCTTCCCGGTTCGGCGCGGGCCGAAGGGGGCTTCGGGTCCACCGGCGGTCATGCCGCCGTTGATGTTGATGGCGTCCGGGGCGAGCTTCCCCAGGACGGGAACAGCTACGCTTCGGTCGATTCCGACCGGGAAGGACAGTGACGTGTTCGGACGTCGCAAGGACAGTGGTTCCGCCGAGGACAAGGCGGACGAAGCGCGCGAGGCCGAGCAGGTCGTCGACGGGCTCGATGACGCCGATGCCGCCAAGGGCGGGTCGCGCCGGATGAACCTTCCGCCCGCGCCGCGGCCGGACGGGCCGTGGGACATCGAAGAGGTCTCCCAGCCCGGCGAGGGCCGGGTGGATCTGGGCGGCATCTTCGTGCCCGGTGTCGAGGGCATGGAGCTGCGGGTGGAGGTGGCCGGTGACGCGATCGTCGCCGCCACCGTGGTGCTGCGTGACAGCGCGATCCAGCTGCAGGCCTTCGCCGCCCCCAAGAAGGAGGGCATCTGGGGCGAGGTGCGCGACGAGATCGCCTCCGGCATCACCCAGCAGGGCGGGATCATCGACGAGGTCGAGGGCCCGCTGGGCTGGGAGCTGCGCGCGCAGGTCCCCGTACAGCTTCCCGACGGGGCGAACGGCGTGCAGCTGGTCCGCTTCGTCGGCATCGACGGCCCGCGCTGGTTCCTGCGCGGTGTGATCTCCGGTCAGGGCGCTGTGCAGCCGGAGGCCGCCGGTCTGCTGGAGACGGTCTTCCGGGACACCGTGGTGGTCCGCGGCGACGGCCCGATGGCCCCGCGCGACCCGATCGTCCTGAAGCTTCCGAACGACGCCCAGATGGTGCCCGAGGGCGTTCAGCAGGAGGAGCAGGAGGGCTCGAAGTTCTCCGGCGGCATGGCGGGCCTCCAGCGCGGCCCCGAGATCACCGAGGTGCGCTGACCCCGCACCCGTAAGCACCGGCCGGTGGGCCGTATCCCCGCACGGGGATACGGCCCACCGGCTTCTGCGTTCCCGGCCGCCGCCGGCAGGCCTCGTATGGGGCGCGTATCGGGCACGTACAGGCGCCGTCAAGGACCGGCCCTTCTCCGTATGGAAGGCATCAACGCAGGTCAAAGCGGTGTCTGCGGCGGGTTTGCTCATGAGGTCCGAGAAATCCGCACCTCATCCAGGAGCACCCGATGGCCGATCTGGCCTTCGTCGTCACCACGATCGCGGTCTTCGCGCTGGTGGCACTCATCGCCAAGGGGGTGACGAAGCTGTGACCGCGGAAAACGTGGTGGGCCTCGTCGTGGCCGTCGCCCTGCTGGGCTACCTCGTCCTCGCCCTCCTGTACCCGGAGAGGTTCTGAGCCCGATATGAGCCCCGTCCTCGCAGGTGTGCTCCAGCTGCTCGCGCTCGTCGTGGCGCTGGGTCTGGCGTACCGCCCGCTCGGTGACCACATGGCCCGCGTCTACACCTCGCCCCGTCATCTGCGGGCCGAGAAGTGGATATACCGGGCCATCGGCGCCGACCCGAACGCGCAGATGCGCTGGCCCGCCTATCTCCGCGGTGTCCTGGCCTTCTCCGTCGTGAGCGTCCTCTTCCTGTACCTGCTGCAGCGGCTCCAGGGCTCGCTGCCCGGTTCGCTCGGCTTCGTCTCGATCGACCCGGACCAGGCGTTCAACACGGCGGCGTCCTTCGTCGCCAACACCAACTGGCAGTCCTACTCCGGCGAACAGGCCATGGGCCACGTCGTGCAGACCGGCGGCCTCGCGGTGCAGAACTTCGTCTCGGCCGCCGTCGGCATCGCCGTCGCGGTGGCGCTCGTACGGGGCCTCGCCGCCACCCGTACCGGTGAACTCGGCAACTTCTGGACCGACCTGGTGCGCGGCACCCTGCGGATCCTGCTGCCGGTCTCGGTCATCGGCGCACTCGTGCTGGTCGCCTGCGGGGCGATCCAGAACTTCTCCGGCATCCATGAGGTCGGGCAGTTCCTGGGCGGTCCGCAGCAGTGGAACGGCGGCGCGGTCGCCTCCCAGGAGGCCATCAAGGAGCTGGGCACCAACGGCGGCGGCTACTTCAACGCCAACTCGGCCCACCCCTTCGAGAATCCGAACGGACTCTCCAACCTCTTCGAGATCTTCCTGATCCTCCTCATCCCGTTCGCCCTGACCCGCACCTTCGGCCGCATGGTCGGCTCGCTCAAGCAGGGCTACGCGATCCTCGCCACCATGGGCGTCATCTGGCTCGGCTTCACCGCGCTGATGATGTGGACCGAATTCGCCCACCACGGGCCCGCGTTCGAGATCGCGGGCGGCGCGATGGAGGGCAAGGAGAACCGTTTCGGCATCGGCGGCTCGTCGCTCTTCGCGGTGGCCACCACCCTCACCTCGACCGGCGCGGTGAACTCCTTCCACTCCTCGTTCACCGGCTTCGGCGGCGGCATCACGATGCTCGGCATGCAGCTCGGCGAGATCGCCCCCGGCGGCACCGGCTCCGGCCTCTACGGAATGCTGATCATGGCGGTCATCGCGGTGTTCATCGCGGGCCTGATGGTCGGCCGCACGCCCGAGTACCTCGGCAAGAAGATCGGCACCCGCGAGATCAAGCTCGCGGCCTGCTACATCCTCATCACCCCGGCCCTGGTGCTCGGCTTCACCGCCGTCGCGATGGCCCTGCCCACCCCGGGCGACTCGATGACCAACACGGGCGCGCACGGCTTCTCCGAGATCCTGTACGCCTACACCTCCGGCGCCAACAACAACGGTTCGGCGTTCGCCGGACTGGCCGCCGACACCCCGTGGTTCAACACCACGATCGGACTGGCGATGCTGCTGGGCCGGTTCCTGCCCATGGTGTTCGTGCTCGCCCTGGCGGGCGCGTTCGCCGAGCAGCGCCCGGTGCCGGTGACCGTCGGCACCCTCGGCACGCACCGACCGCTCTTCAGCGGGCTGCTGGCCGCCACCGTCATGATCGTCGCCGGTCTGACCTACTTCCCGGCCCTGGCTCTGGGCCCACTGGCCGAGGGGCTGGCGTCATGACCCTCCGTACGAAGCAGAAGGACACCATGTCCACCGTCACACCGGTCCGCGCACCGCACCGGGACACCCCGTCCGGCCACGGCCCCGAGGGGCGCGTCGGCGGGGGGCTGTTCGACCCCGGCATGATGATCGCCGCGTTCCCCGACGCGATACGCAAACTCGACCCACGGGTGATGATCAAGTCGCCGGTGATGTTCGTGGTGCTGACCGGCTCGGTGCTCACCACCGTGCTGGCGGCCCTGGACCCGGGTGACTGGTTCGGCTGGGCGATCACCGCCTGGCTCTGGCTGACCACGGTCTTCGCCAACCTGGCGGAGGCGGTCGCGGAGGGCCGGGGCAAGGCCCAGGCGGACACCCTGCGCCGGGCCAGGACGGGCACCGTCGCCCGCCGCCTGACCGGTGGCGTGGAGGAGCGGACGGCCGGCACCGAACTGCGCGTCGGCGACCTGGTGGTCTGCGAGGCCGGCGACATCGTCCCGGGCGACGGGGACGTCGTCGAGGGCGTGGCCAGCGTCGACGAATCCGCGATCACCGGCGAATCCGCACCGGTCATCCGGGAGTCCGGCGGCGACCGCAGCGCCGTGACCGGCGGTACGAAGGTGCTCTCCGACCGCATCGTCATCAAGATCACCACCAGGCCCGGCGAGACCTTCATCGACCGGATGATCGCCCTCGTCGAGGGCGCCGCCCGGCAGAAGACGCCCAACGAGATCGCGCTGAACATCCTGCTCGCCTCGCTGACGATCGTGTTCCTGCTGGCCGTGGTCACCCTCCAGCCGTTCGCCGGCTACGCGGGCAGCGAGCAGTCCATGACCGTGCTGGCCGCACTGCTGGTCTGCCTGATCCCGACCACCATCGGCGCGCTGCTCTCCGCGATCGGCATCGCGGGCATGGACCGGCTGGTGCAGCGCAACGTGCTCGCCATGTCCGGGCGCGCCGTCGAGGCGGCGGGCGACGTGTCCACCCTGCTGCTCGACAAGACCGGCACGATCACCCTCGGCAACCGGCAGGCCGCCGAGTTCCTCCCGGTCGCGGGCGTCACCGAGGCCGAGCTGGCGGACGCCGCCCAGCTCTCCTCGCTGGCCGACGAGACGCCCGAGGGCCGCTCCGTCGTCGTCCTGGCGAAGGAGGCGTACGGGCTCCGCGAGCGGCATCAGGGGCAGCTCTCCGGGGCGGAGTGGGTGGGCTTCACCGCCCGGACCCGGATGTCCGGGGTGGACCTCGGCGGACGCCTGATCCGCAAGGGCGCCACCGGCTCGGTCACCGCCTGGGTCCGGGAGCGGGGCGGCGCGGTCCACCCCGACGTCGCCGCGCTCACCGACCGGATCTCCCGCGAGGGCGGCACGCCGCTGCCGGTCGCGGTCGACGACGGGGAGGGCGCGAGGGTCCTGGGCGTCATCCACCTCAAGGACGTGGTCAAGGAGGGCATGCGCGAGCGGTTCGGCGAACTGCGCCGGATGGGCATCCGCACGGTGATGATCACCGGCGACAACCCGCTGACCGCGAAGGCGATCGCCGAGGAGGCGGGCGTCGACGACTTCCTCGCCGAGGCCACCCCCGAGGACAAGATGGCCCTCATCAAGCGGGAACAGGCCGGCGGCAGGCTCGTCGCGATGACCGGCGACGGGACGAACGACGCCCCGGCGCTCGCCCAGGCCGACGTCGGCGTCGCCATGAACACCGGGACCTCGGCCGCCAAGGAGGCCGGGAACATGGTGGACCTGGACTCCGACCCGACCAAGCTGATCGAGATCGTCGAGATCGGCAAACAGCTGCTGATCACCCGCGGCGCACTGACGACGTTCTCCATCGCCAACGACGTCGCGAAGTACTTCGCGATCATCCCCGCGATGTTCGCCGCGGTCTATCCGGGCCTGGACAGGCTCAACATCATGGATCTCTCCTCACCCCGGTCCGCGATCCTGTCCGCCGTGATCTTCAACGCGCTGATCATCGTCGCGCTGGTACCGCTCGCGCTGAAGGGCGTGCGCTACCGGCCGGCGGGCGCCGACTCGATGCTCCGGCGCAACCTCGGGATCTACGGACTCGGCGGACTGGTCGCCCCGTTCATCGGCATCAAGATCATCGACCTGATCATCTCCCTCATCCCCGGAATCGGCTGACCTGCCATGAACAACTCCCTAGCAAACGCCGTCCGGCCGCTCCGGTCCGCCCTGCGCGCCCTGCTCGTCCTCACCCTGGTCTGCGGCGTCCTCTACCCGCTCGCCGTCACCGGGGTCGCCCAGGGCCTCATGCCGGGCCGCGCCAACGGCTCCGAGACCACCGCGAACGGCGACGTCGTCGGCTCCGAACTCATCGGGCAGCGCTACGACCTGCCGCTCAAGAAGGGCCAGGAGACCCCGGCCCCCGACCTCAGGTGGTTCCAGCCGCGCCCCTCCAACGGCCTCGGCACCAACAGCGTCAACACGCGCTACTCGCTGCTGGTCTCCGGCGCCACCAACCGCTCCGGCGACAACCAGGAGCTGATCGACTGGGTCACCGCCGCCAAGGCCGCGGCGGTGAAGGACAACTCCGTCCCCGGCCACCCCGTCAGCCCCGCACAGGTGCCGGCCGACGCCGTCACCTCCTCCGGATCGGGCCTCGACCCGGACATCTCCCCGGCGTACGCCCGGCTCCAGGTCCGCCGGGTCGCCGAGCGCAACCACCTGGACACGGAGCTGGTGGCGAAGCTGGTGGAGCGGCACACCGACGGCCGCATCCTGGGCTTCGCGGGTGAGCCGCGGGTCAACGTGCTCCGGCTGAACATCGCCCTGAAACAGCTCGTGACCGCCGCGGCCGGGCGCTGACCGGCCACCGTGCCCGGGTCCGGCCGCCGCGGCCGGACCCGGGCATTGCCCGTCGCCGGGCCTCCCGCACATACTGGCGGCCGACAGGACCGAGTACGTACGGGGAGCGACATGACCGAGAGCATCGACGCGGCGGGCACCGGCGGGAAGAGCGGCACGGCCGTCGCGGAGCGGCCCATGGTCCGGGTCGAGGACCTGCACCGCTCGTACGGCTCCGGCGCCGCCGCCACGCACGCGCTGCGCGGGGTGTCCTTCGAGGTACCGCGCGGTGAGCTCGTCGCGCTCAAGGGGCGCTCCGGCTCCGGCAAGACCACCCTGCTGAACCTCGTCGGGGGACTCGACAGCCCCGGCAGCGGCCGGATCACCGTGGACGGCACCGACCTCTCCGCGCTCGGCGAGAACGGCCTGCTGGAACTGCGCCGCGACCGGATCGGGTTCATCTTCCAGTCGTTCGGCCTGATCCCCATCCTGACGGCGGCGGAGAACGTCGGCGTGCCCATGCGGCTGCGCAAGGCCGACCCGCGCGAGCGCGAGGAGCGGGTGTCGCTGCTGCTCTCCCTGGTCGGTCTCGCGGACCACGCCGCCCAGCGCCCCGGCGAACTCTCCGGCGGCCAGCAGCAGCGGGTGGCGATCGCCAGAGCGCTCGCCAACCGGCCCGCGCTGCTCATCGCGGACGAGCCGACCGGACAGCTCGACGCGGAGACCGGCCTCGCGGTGATGGAATTGCTGCGCGCCGTCGTGCACAGCGAGGGCGTCACCGCGCTCGTCGCCACCCACGACGCCCAGCTGCTCGGCCTCGCGGACCGGGTACTGGAACTCAGCGACGGGCACATCGTCGAACAGGCGTAGGCCGCAGGCCGTGAGACACGGCCCGGCCGGGCATCAGAATTACGTCAATACGGTCAGCTCCAGCACCCCCCGCCCGATATGCCGGAAATTCGCGAGGTAGCTTCGACAGTGGCTGCCGCATCGGCCGCAGCCGGTTTCGGGAAGACGATGGGGCCATGGCGCGCGGCAAACTTCGGATCTACCTCGGTGCGGCACCGGGCGTCGGCAAGACGTACGCCATGCTCTCCGAGGCGCACCGCCGGGTTGAGCGGGGCACGGACTGCGTCGTCGGCTTCGTCGAGCACCACGACCGCCCGCGCACCGAGGTCATGCTGCGCGGCCTCGAACAGACCGGGCGCCGCGAGATCGAGCACCGCGCCGCGGTCTTCACCGAGATGGACGTCGACGCGATCCTGGAGCGCGCACCCGCCGTCGCCCTGGTGGACGAACTGGCGCACACCAACGTGCCCGGCTCCCGCAACGCCAAGCGCTGGCAGGACGTCGAGGAACTCCTCCAGGCCGGCATCGACGTGGTCTCCACCGTCAACATCCAGCACCTGGAGTCCCTCGGCGACGTCGTCGAGTCGATAACCGGCGTGCGCCAGCGCGAGACCGTGCCCGACGAGGTGGTCCGCCGCGCCGACCAGCTCGAACTCGTCGACATGTCGCCCCAGGCGCTGCGCAGGCGGATGGCCCACGGCAACATCTACAAGCCGGACCGGATCGACGCCTCGCTCTCCAACTACTTCCGCCCCGGCAACCTCACCGCCCTGCGCGAGCTGGCCCTCCTCTGGGTGGCCGACCGGGTCGACGAATACCTCCAGCAGTACCGCGGCGAGCACAACATCCGCACCACCTGGCAGGCCCGCGAGCGCATAGTCGTCGGACTCACCGGAGGCCCCGAGGGCCGCACCCTCATCCGCCGCGCCTCCCGGATGGCGGCCAAGGGCTCCGGCAGCGAGATCCTCGCCGTCTACATCGCCCGCAGCGACGGACTGACCTCGGCCTCGCCCAAGGAGCTGACCGTCCAGCGCACGCTCGTCGAGGACCTCGGCGGCACCTTCCACCACGTCATCGGCGACGACATACCCTCGGCCCTCCTCGAATTCGCCCGGGGCGTCAACGCCACCCAGATCGTCCTCGGCTCCAGCCGCCGCAAGGCCTGGCAGTACATCTACGGCCCCGGCGTCGGCGCCACCGTCGCCCGCGAGTCCGGCACCGACCTCGACGTCCACATCGTCACCCACGACGAGGTCGCCAAGGGCAGGGGCCTGCCCATCGCCCGGGGCGCCCGGCTCGGCCGGGCCCGGATCCTCTGGGGCTGGATCGTCGGCGTGGGCGGCCCGGTCCTCCTCGCGCTGCTTCTCAAGGGCCTGGAGAACGGTCCGGGGCTCGCCAACGACGTCCTGCTCTTCCTCTTCATGACCGTCGCCGCCGCCCTGCTCGGCGGACTGCTGCCCGCCCTCGCCTCTGCCGCGGCGGGCTCGCTGCTGCTGAACTACTGGTTCACCCCGCCCACCCACACGCTGACCGTCCAGGACCCCGAGAACTTCGTCGCCATCGTGATCTTCTTCGCGGTGGCCGTCGCGGTGGCCTCCGTCGTCGATCTGGCGGCCCGCCGCACCCACCAGGCCGCCAGACTGCGCGCCGAGTCCGAGATCCTGTCCTTCCTGGCCGGCAGCGTGCTGCGCGGCGAGACGACGCTGGCCGCGCTGCTCGACCGGGTCCGCGAGACCTTCGGCATGGAGTCCGTCGCACTGCTGGAGCGGCAGAGCGACGTCGATCCCTGGACATGCGCCGGGAGCGTCGGGCCGGGGCCGGTCGCCCGGCCGGAGGAGGCCGATGTGGACATGCCCGTCGGTGACCACATGGCCCTCGCGCTCTCCGGCCGGGTGCTCCCCGCGGAGGACCGCCGGGTGCTCGGCGCCTTCGCCGCCCAGGCCGCCGTCGTGCTGGACCGCCAGCGCCTCGTCGGCGAGGCCGAGGAGGCCCGCCGGCTCGCGGAGGGCAACCGGATCAGGACCGCGCTGCTGGCCGCCGTCAGCCACGACCTGCGCACCCCGCTCGCCGCCATCAAGGCCGCCGTCAGCTCCCTGCGCTCCGACGACGTCGCCTGGTCAGAGGACGACGAGGCCGAGCTCCTGGAAGGCATCGAGGACGGCGCCGACCGCCTCGACCACCTGGTGGGCAACCTCCTCGACATGTCCCGCCTCCAGACCGGCACCGTCACCCCGCTGATCCGCGAGATCGACCTCGACGAGGTCGTGCCGATGGCCCTGGGCGGCGTACCGGAGGACAGCGTCGAGCTGGACATCCCCGAGACGCTGCCGATGGTCGCCGTCGACCCCGGGCTGCTGGAGCGGGCCGTCGCCAATATCGTCGAGAACGCCGTCAAGTACAGCCCGGACGGCGATCGCGTCACGGTGGCCGCCAGCGCGCTGGGCGCCCGCGTCGAGCTACGGGTGGCCGACCGGGGCCGCGGCGTCCCCGACGACGGCAAGGAACGCATCTTCGAACCCTTCCAGCGCTACGGCGACGCCCCGCGCGGCGCCGGCGTCGGCCTGGGCCTCGCCGTGGCCCGCGGCTTCGTGGAGTCCATGGGGGGCACGCTGGACGCGGAGGACACCCCCGGCGGCGGCCTCACCATGGTCCTGACCCTCAGCGCGGCCCGGGGACACCTCCCGGTCGCCCCCGACCTGCCCGCGCGGGTCACCTCATGATCCGCGGCGGACGCCACGGAGAGCTCCGCGCCCCCGATGTACAGCACAGACCCGATGCACGGCAGAGAGGCAGGACCGAGATGACCCGGGTGCTTGTGGTCGACGACGAGCCGCAGATCGTACGCGCCCTCGTGATCAACCTGAAGGCGCGCAAGTACGAGGTGGACGCCGCGCCCGACGGAGCGACCGCCCTCCAGCTCGCCGCCGCCCGCCACCCCGACGTCGTCGTGCTGGACCTCGGGCTGCCCGACATGGACGGCGTCGAGGTGATCAGGGGACTGCGCGGCTGGACCCGGGTGCCGATCCTGGTGCTCTCGGCCCGCCACACCTCCGACGAGAAGGTCGAGGCGCTGGACGCGGGGGCCGACGACTACGTCACCAAGCCGTTCGGCATGGACGAGCTGCTGGCCCGGCTGCGCGCCTCGGTGCGCCGCGCCGAGCCCGTCGGACAGGACGGCGCCGACCAGGCCGTGATCGTCGAGACCGCTGGCTTCACCGTCGACCTGGCCGCCAAGAAGGTCCAGCGCGAGGGCCGGGACGTACGGCTCACCCCCACCGAGTGGCACCTGCTGGAGGTACTGGTCCGCAACAGCGGCCGGCTGGTCAGCCAGAAGCAGCTGCTCCAGGAGGTCTGGGGACCGTCCTACGGCACCGAGACCAACTATCTGCGGGTCTACATGGCGCAGCTGCGGCGCAAGCTGGAGGCCGATCCCGCGCATCCCCGGCACTTCGTCACCGAACCGGGGATGGGCTACCGCTTCGAGCGGGCCTGAGGTCAGCGGACCGGCTCTCCGCATCACCCGTTCGAGTGAGACGGCGGCCACCCGCCACGACTTCCGGGGACCGGTACGCTTCGGTTATGAGTGCTGTCCCTCGATTCGAGAAGGCCGGGAAGGCCGAGCGGCCGTCCGGGCGCTTCCGCCGGATGTTCGACCGGCTCTCCAGCTCCCAGGAGGACCTGGAGTGCGAGGAGCTCGCGGAGGACTCGCACGCCTCGGGATGCACCCGGATCTCCGAGTGCAGTGACCGCCAGATCGTGAAGGTCACTGGTACCTTGCGGACGGTCACCCTGCGACCGCGCGCCGGAGTGCCCGCCCTGGAGGCGGAGCTCTTCGACGGCACCGCTCCGCTGGACGTGGTCTGGCTCGGCCGCCGCTCCATCGTGGGCATCGAGCCGGGCCGCAGGCTCATCGCCTCGGGCCGGATCTCCATGAGCCACGGGCGCCGGGTGCTGTTCAACCCCAAATACGAACTCCGACCGCTCGGCAAGGAGTAGCCGGTGACGTCTCTCGACAAGCCGACGTCCGAAACGGACCCCACCACCCACACCGACCAGCAGGAGGCTGACGCGAAGGCGGTCACGGAGGCCGCGCTCTTCGAGGCCTTCGGCGGCATCCGGGGCATGGTGGAGACAGTCCTGCCGGGGCTGCTCTTCGTCACGATCTTCACCATCGACAAGAACCTCACGTACTCGGCCATCGCCGCCGTGGCGGTGTCGCTGGTGCTCGTGGCCGTCCGGCTCATCCGCAGGGACACCGTCAAGCACGCCTTCAGCGGGGTCTTCGGTGTGGCCTTCGGTGTCGTCTTCGCGAAGATGACCGGGAACGCCAAGGACTTCTATCTCCCGGGCATGGTCTACACGCTCGGACTGGCCCTCGCCTACCTGGTCACCACGGTGGCGGGACTGCCGCTGATCGGCCTGATCCTGGGCCCGGTCTTCAAGGAGAACCTCTCCTGGCGCACCAGGAACCCCGGCCGCAAGAAGGCCTACGCCAAGGCCAGCTACGCCTGGGGACTGATCCTGCTCGCCAAGTGCGCGATCCTCTTCCCGCTGTACTGGTGGGGCGACACCACCCAGTTCGGCTGGGTCCTGGTGGCACTGAAGATCCCGCCGTTCCTGCTCGCGGTCTACCTCACCTGGGTCTTCCTCGCCAAGGCGCCGCCGCCCATCGACGTCTTCGCCGAGATGGAGGCCGAGGAGCAGGCCGAGAAGGACCGCAAGGCCGAGCAGACCCGCGCGGCGGCCGCCGCCGAAGCGGCCCGCGGCCAGGAGTTCTGAGCGGACAGCCCGGACCCGGACGTGTGAAGGGCCCGGTACCGCCCACGGGCGGCACCAGGCCCTTCACACGTCCGGGTCCCACTCAGTTCTCGGTGTCCCCCCGGCGCACCGACAGCAGGTCCTCCAGCTGCTCCTCGCGCGCCTGGGCCGCGACGAACAGCAGCTCGTCACCGGCCTCCAGGGTCTCCTCCGTGCTCGGCGTCAGCACCCGCTGGCCCCGGATGATCGTGACCAGCGAGGTGTCCTCCGGCCACGCCACCTCCCCGACCTGGGTACCGGCCAGCGCCGACTCCGGGGGCAGCGTCAGCTCGACCAGGTTGGCGTCGCCGTGGCTGAAGCGCAGCAGCCGGACCAGATCACCGACGCTCACCGCCTCCTCGACCAGGGCCGACATCAGCCTCGGGGTGGAGACCGCCACATCGACGCCCCAGGACTCGTTGAACAGCCACTCGTTCTTCGGGTTGTTCACCCGGGCGACGACCCTCGGCACGCCGTACTCCGTCTTGGCGAGCAGCGAGACGACCAGGTTCACCTTGTCGTCGCCGGTCGCGGCGATCACGACGTTGCAGCGCTGCAACGCCGCCTCGTCCAGCGAGGTGATCTCGCAGGCGTCCGCCAGCAGCCACTCGGCCATCGGCACCCGCTCCACCGAGATGGCGGTCGGCGCCTTGTCGACGAGCAGCACCTCGTGGCCGTTCTCCAGCAGCTCGGCCGCGATGGAACGGCCCACCGCACCGGCCCCGGCAATCGCGACACGCATCAGTGACCGCCCTCCTCAGGGCCCTCGGCGAAGGCCGCCTCGACCTTCGCGATCTCGTCCGTACGCATCATCACGTGGACCAGATCGCCCTCCTGCAGCACCGTCTGCGACGACGGCAGTATGGCTTCGCCCAGTCGGGTGAGGAACGCCACGCGGACGCCCGTCTCCTCCTGCAGCGTGCTGATCTTGTGACCGATCCAGGACGGCGTGGTGTGCACCTCGGCGAGCTGCACACCGCCGCTCGGATCCCGCCACAGCGGCTCGGCGCCCGAGGGCAGCAGCCGGCGCAGCATCTGATCCGCGGTCCAGCGGACGGTGGCGACCGTGGGGATGCCGAGCCGCTGGTAGACCTCGGCGCGCCGGGGGTCGTAGATCCTGGCCGCGACGTTCTCGATGCCGAACATCTCGCGCGCCACCCGGGCCGCGATGATGTTCGAGTTGTCGCCGCTGCTGACCGCCGCGAACGCGCCGGCCTCCTCGATCCCCGCCTCTCGGAGGGTGTCCTGGTCGAAGCCGACGCCGCTGACACGCCGGCCGCCGAATCCGGAGCCGAGACGCCGGAACGCCGTGGGGTCCTGGTCGATGACGGCGACCGTGTGCCCCTGCTGCTCCAGGGTCTGCGCGAGAGCGGCTCCTACTCGCCCGCAGCCCATGATGACGATGTGCACCTTGCGCCTACCTCGCAGTCCTGATCGTCCGGCTGACCTGCGAAAACACCCTGCTCACACTCTTTCCTCGGCTGGCCGGGCAAACAATGGGGCAACGGTTCGTCCCGTTGCCCAGGATGAGCTTATGCGGCGCCGGGCGCGTTGCCGCATTCGAGTGCCCTTTCCCCGGCGCCGCGATGGCAAGGGGGCGTCCCCCGAACAGTTCCGGCTCGTTTCGGAGCTCCTCCGGGCGTCCCGGCGCAAGGATTGCGTTAAGGATTTCGTGGCTTTTCCGTCCGAGTGCAGGAGATTCAAGTGATACGGGGGTGGTGCGTGGGCGGGCCCCATACGGAACCCTTACGATCCACAGCGTGTCCAAACTGACCGACGTGCCCAAACGGATCCTGATCGGACGGGCCCTGCGCAGCGACAAGCTGGGGGAGACACTCCTCCCCAAACGCATCGCCCTGCCCGTCTTCGCATCCGATCCGCTGTCCTCGGTGGCGTACGCGCCCGGAGAAGTCCTCCTGGTGCTGTCCATCGCAGGCGTGTCGGCGTACCACTTCAGCCCGTGGATCGCGGTCGCCGTCGTGGTCCTGATGTTCACCGTCGTCGCTTCCTACCGGCAGAACGTGCACGCCTACCCGAGCGGGGGCGGTGACTACGAGGTCGCGACCACCAACCTCGGTCCGAAGGCCGGACTGACCGTGGCCAGCGCCCTGCTCGTCGACTACGTCCTCACCGTCGCCGTGTCGATCGCCTCCGGGGTGGAGAACCTCGGCTCAGCGATCCCGTTCGTCGTCGAGCACAAGACCGCCAGTGCCGTCGCGGCCATCGTGCTGCTCACGGTGATGAACCTGCGCGGCGTGAAGGAGTCCGGCAAGCTCTTCGCCATCCCCACGTACCTCTTCGTGGCCGGCGTCTTCATCATGATCGCGTGGGGTGCCTTCCGCGGACTGGTGCTGGGCGACACCATGCACGCCCCGACCTCCGGCTACACGATCAGGGCCGAACACCAGGGACTGGCGGGCTTCGCCCTCGTCTTCCTCCTGCTGCGGGCGTTCTCCTCCGGCTGCGCCGCCCTCACCGGCGTCGAGGCGATCAGCAACGGCGTCCCCGCGTTCCGCAAGCCCAAGAGCAAGAACGCCGCCACCACCCTCGCGGCGATGGGCCTGCTGGCCGTCACCATGTTCTGCGGCATCATCGGGCTGGCCATGGCCACCGACGTGAAGATGGCCGAGAACCCGGCGAAGGACCTGATCAGCAACGGCTCCCCGGTCGGTTCCGGCTTCGTCCAGGACCCGGTGATCTCCCAGGTCGCGGCCGCCGTGTTCGGCGACGGAACGTTCTTCTTCGTCATCCTCGCCGCTGCCACCGCGCTCGTGCTCTTCCTGGCCGCGAACACCGCGTACAACGGCTTCCCGCTGCTCGGCTCGATCCTGGCCCAGGACAGCTACCTGCCCCGCCAGCTGCACACCCGCGGCGACCGGCTCGCCTTCTCCAACGGCATCGTGCTGCTGGCCGGTGCGGCGATCCTGCTGGTCGTGATCTACGGGGCCGACTCGACCCGGCTGATCCAGCTCTACATCGTCGGCGTGTTCGTCTCCTTCACCCTGAGCCAGACCGGCATGGTCCGGCACTGGAACCGCCACCTGCGCGCCGAGAAGGACCCGCTCAAGCGCCGCCACATGATCCGCTCCCGCGCCATCAACACCTTCGGCGCCTTCTTCACCGGCCTGGTGCTCGTCGTCGTCCTCGCCACCAAGTTCACCCACGGCGCCTGGGTCGCGCTGCTCGGCATGGTGATCTTCTACGGCACGATGACCGCGATCCGCAAGCACTACGACCGGGTCGCCGCGGAGATCGCCGCCGACGAGACCCCGTCCGACGAGAGCATCAGGCCCTCCCGGGTCCACTCGATCGTCCTGGTCTCCAAGCTCCACCGCCCCACCCTGCGCGCGCTCGCCTACGCGAAGCTGATCCGCACGGACCACCTGGAGGCGCTCTCCATCAGCGTCGACCCGGCCGAGACGAAGGCGCTCAGGGAGGACTGGGAGCGGCGCGGCATCAACGTACCGCTGAAGATCCTGGACTCCCCGTACCGCGAGGTGACCCGTCCGGTCATCGAGTACGTCAAGGGCCTGCGCCGGGAGAGCCCGCGCGACGTCGTGAGCGTCTACATCCCCGAGTACGTCGTCGGCCACTGGTACGAGCACCTGCTGCACAACCAGAGCGCCCTGCGGCTCAAGGGCCGGCTGCTCTTCACCCCGGGTGTGATGGTCACCTCGGTCCCGTACCAGCTGGAATCCTCCGAAGCGGCCAAGAAGCGCGCCCGCAGGCGCGCGGACTGGACGGCTCCGGGCTCGGTGCGCCGGGGACCGGTGGAACGCCGGTCCAAGGAGCACACGCACAAGAGCTGACACCGCCCCCTCAGCGGTGGTAAGCGGCCGGACGACACCCACGTAGACTCGTAGGTTGTTGTCCGGCCGTTCGCCGTCACCCCTTGATCTCTGGAGCCCTCCCCTCATGCAGAACGAATCCACTTCGCCGCAGACGGGCGAAGCCCAGACCGTGGAATCGCTCGTGGGGCGGGAGTACGAGGTCGAGGTCGGCCCGGTCGCCCACGGCGGCCACTGCATCGCCCGTACGGCCGAGGGCCAGGTCCTGTTCGTACGCCACACGCTCCCCGGCGAGAAGGTCATCGCCAAGGTGACCGACGGCACGGCCGAATCCCGCTTCCTGCGCGCCGACGCGGTACAGATCATCGAGGCGTCCAAGGACCGGGTGAAGGCCCCCTGCCCGTTCGCGGGCCCCGGCAAGTGCGGCGGCTGCGACTGGCAGCACGCCAAGCCCGGCGCCCAGCGAAGGCTCAAGGGCGAAGTGATCGCCGAACAGCTCCAGCACCTCGCGGGCCTCACCCCGGAGGAGGCCGGCTGGGACGGCACCGTCATGCCGGCCGAGGGCGACAAGCTCCCGCCGGGTGAGGTCCCGGCCTGGCGCACCCGCGTCCAGTACGCCATCGACGAGGACGGCCGGGTCGGCCTGCGCAAGCACCGCTCGCACGACATCGAGATCATCGACCAGTGCCTGATCGCCGCCCCCGGCGTCTCCGAGCTCGGCATCGAGAAGCAGGACTGGCCCCAGATGGCCACGGTGGAGGCCATCGCCGCCACCGGCTCCAACGACCGCCAGGTCATCCTGACCCCCCGCACCGGCGGCCGCCTCCCGCTGGTCGAGCTCGACAAGCCGGTCTCGGTCCTGCGCGTCGACGAGCACGACGGCGGCGTCCACCGCGTCCACGGCCGGGGCTTCGTCCGCGAACGCGCCGACGACCGCACCTACCGCGTGGGCTCCGGCGGCTTCTGGCAGGTCCACCCGCAGGCCGCGTACACCCTGGTGAAGGCCGTCATGCAGGGCCTCATGCCGCGCAAGGGCGAGATGGCCCTCGACCTGTACTGCGGCGTCGGCCTCTTCGCCGGCTCCCTCGCGGAACGCCTCGGCGACAAGGGCGCGGTCCTCGGCATCGAGTCCGGCAAGCGCGCGGTGGAGGACGCCCGCCACAACCTCAAGGACCTGGAGCGGGTCCGCATCGAGCACGGCAAGGTCGACCAGATCCTGCCCCGCACCGGCATCACCGAGGCCGACCTGATCGTCCTCGACCCGCCCCGCGCGGGGGCCGGCAAGCAGGTCGTCAAGCGCCTCTCCGCCCTTGGCGCGCGCCGTATCGCCTACGTTGCGTGCGACCCGGCGGCCCTGGCGCGCGACTTGGCGTACTTCGCGGAGGGCGGCTACAGGGTGCGGACGCTGCGGGCGTTCGATCTGTTTCCGATGACTTCGCATGTTGAGTGTGTTGCTGTTCTAGAGCCAGCAGCGAAGGGCGTCTGACCTGCCATTTTGTAGTTCCGGTGAGCTTGTTCGATCTGCCTTCGAGGCTTGGACGGGTACACCGTGTGGAGTGCGTTGCGCTACTTGATCTGCCCCTGGAGCGATGCTAGCGCGACGCCTCGGTCTTCCGGCCTGAAGCTGGCTGGCTCCGTTCTCGCTCAGCGTCTATGGCCCTTCAGTGACACGGCCTCGGACGACTGGGCTGGGCGGGGGCCAGCGAGCCCTTCTCGGCGGAGCCGGTCATCGACATCGGGGCGGCGAAGAAGTGAAGGCGTTCGGTGACGGAGCCCGGCTCATGTTGGCGTCGAGGACGTGGGGGAGCGACCCGAGCCTGACACCGAGTTCCTCGGCGCTCTCGCGGCGGATCGCGGTGTGCGGGTCGTCCGCGTCGAGCAGTCTGGCCGCCGCCTCGATGAGCCCTGGGACGTGAGGTCGACGTCGCGGTGCCGCCGTCGAAGGCGGGCACGATCGACGCCGCGGATGCCGCCGGACCGACCGAGTTCGAAGAGCGGGTACGGAAGGTGTACGGTCGGCCGGTCGCGAAAGACGCTGGCCGGACGACGACCTGCGACCGGGTCGCAGTACGGAAGGACATCGAGCACGGGCAACGTGTGATCGCCGGGGCCTGGCGGCGCGTCGCCACCGGCACGACCGCGAAGCCCCGCCTCGTACGGACCACGCTCCACCGGGCCACCGACTGAGCCGACACGCAGCCTTGAGCCGCACGTCCCAGTCGACTGCATCCTGGAGAACTACGTCAAACTGGATGCCGAACCCCCGGACCCGGACTGCGCGGTGCCGTCCGGAGTCCGACGCAAGTGGCCGTTGCTGCCACGCCAGGACCGGGAATGGTCACCCCCTGACCATCGTGACAGGGCAGAAGCCGGCTGCGGAGTCGGCGTTTGCCACACGATCGTTCCAGTGGGTTTCATCGCTCTCTCCATCAGCGCCGATACCGATGGACATGCAATGATCCTTGCCGTGTTTCGTCCAGCTCAGGGCCCGGATGGAAGAGGGGGAACAGGGATGTCGTTGCGTGACCTGGTCCGCGACGAGGCGATGGCGCAGATGACTCCGGCGGAACGGTTGGCTCAACTGAGGTTCGCACGGCTGTACTTCCAGCGGCCGGAGAGCCCCGGTTTTTTCGTGTCCGAGACGGTGGATGGTCCGATCGTGCCGGTCTTCACCTCCTGGGAGGGGCTGGCTCTTTTCGCGGGAGTGTGCGAGTGGGCGTCGACCACAGCCGAGGACCTGGTAGATCTGCTGCCTGAAGGGGTGCGGGCCCTGGTAGACCCGTTGGGGTCAAATCCGTTCTTGTTGGAGACCTCGATGCTGGAGAAACCGGCAGAGGTGGAGGGGGAGCAGACATGACAGGGGGCGGAGCGGATGGGCCTGCGCCGGGGGACGGCTACAGGATCGAGATCGCCGGGGTGCGCAAGATCATGAAGCCGATGGAGGAATCCGTCGTCGCGGCGCACAAGATCAAGAATGACTGGATGTCCATGGCCCAGGGCATCCAGAACGCGGCCACCATCGACATCGAGAAGCCGGCCAAGGACGTGTTGACCGAGTGGGGCTTCGGCATGGGGCGGCTCGCCGAGCACGCCGACTCCATCGTCGAAGGGCTGAGGCAGACCATCGCGGCCTACATGATGGCGGACCTGCTGCAGGTCAAGCACTTTGCACCGACCGAGGACAACATCGCCAAACTCCCCTTCGGTGAACACGGCCTGCGCGCGTGGAAGAACGGAGACAGACCTCATTTCGATCCGCCTCCCGAGATCTACCAGGAGCCGTGGCTCGACAGCGGTAGCGGCGGTGGTGACGGTACGGCCGTCGCGGGCGATCCGCCCAGCAATCCTCGCTACCGCGTGGCCGGTGAAGGCGGTGAGGGCTGGGTGGTCGACGGCGGTGGAAAGGTCCCTGTCGCATGACGCAGAAGGACGCCATCGACGGCGGCGCTTATGAGCGCATACCCCCGCATGCCGAGTCCGATGAAGTCATACCGGGTAAGCCCGAGAAGCTTGACGACCTGGTCATCAAGCTCCGTGTCTATGCGGACGCGTTCAAGGACGGCTACGACAAGCTGACCGACTTGTCGCTACTGCCGTGGACCGGCGCCGCGGCCGACACCTTCCAGGACGCGAGCAAGCGTCTGCCGAGGGAGCTGGAGTCGGCCCGTAAGTACTTCACCTCCGCGGCGGGCGCTCTGGACGCCTACGCTGACAAGCTGCGGTCCGTGCAGAGGCGGGTCAAGCCGATCATCGAAGACGCGGACGAGGTAAGGACTGCGTCGAAGAAGTACTGGGAGAATGTCAGGGCCTACAACGCTGCTGTCGACCGCGGGGATGACACGCTGCCCGAGCGGCCGCCGGACGACGATCCCATTACCGGGCTGAACTCTTGCTACAGCCGGCTCGACAAATTGGAGAGCGAGCTGCAGGGCGTCGTCGACCACTCCCGGGCCAAGCTGGTCAAGGCTGCTGAGAAGGCTCCCAACGCGCCCGAGGGATGGAACCGCTTCAAGAAGGGCGTCGGGGACTTCTTTGGCGGCATGGGCGACAGCGCCAAGGACATGTGGAAGCAGTTCGAGTACATGGCTGAGGACGGTCCCGGTGGCGCCAGCTTGCAACTGGCGGGCGTGATCGACGGCGCTGCTTACGCCGCGAACCATCCCCAGGAGTTCGCCAAGGCCGTCACCAACTGGGATGAGTGGCAGCGGAACCCCAGCCGTGCTGCCGGCCAGCTCAGCCCGGATCTGCTGCTAGCCCTCGCCACCGGCGGCGGTGGCGCCCTGCGGAAGGGAGCCTCGACGGCCAAGACTGCCGCTCAGAGGCTGGCGCGACGCGAGCGGGCGCTGCGTCGGGACGGCAGCGCCGCCAAACGTGCCGATGGCGAGCCGAACAAGCATGACAAGTGCACCAAGGAGAAGTGTGGAGAGGGTGAGCCGGTCGACGTCGCAACCGGCGAGATGTTCATGTCCTCCACGGACGTCAGTCTGCCGGGCACCCTGCCGTTGGTTCTGGAGCGGCATTACGTCTCCGGACATCCGTGTGGCGGTTGGTTCGGTCCTACCTGGGCGGCCACGCTCGACCAGCGCCTGGAGCTGGATGACGCCGGACTCGTCTACATCGCGGCCGACGGCATGGTGCTGCGATACCCGGTCCCGGAGCCGGAGACCCCCACCCTGCCCGCCTCCGGACCGCGCTGGCCGGTGCACTGGGACGGCAAACGGGACGGTACCTTCACCCTCACCGTCCCGGAGGAGAACCGCCGCCTGCACTTTGCCCGGCTCCCACTGGGAAGCCCGGAACTTGCGCTCCACGCGATCACCGATCGCAGCGGTGGGGGTGATCGCATCGACTTCGTCTACGACGAGCGTGGCGCCCCCATTCGGATCACCCATTCCGGCGGCTACCACATCGCCGTCGACACCGACACAGCCCTGCATCGCGTCACGGCCCTGCGTCTCCTGCATGGCGATCAACTTGAGCACAGCGCCCGGCTCGTCGCCTTCTCCTACGACGCCAGCGGCGACCTGACCGAGGTCGTCAACTCCACCGGCACACCGCAGCTCTACCGCTACGACGAACACCGCATCACGTCCTGGAAGGACCGCAACGGCACCGCGTTCGCCTACGTCTACGACCACCGCGGTCGCGTCCTGCGGACCCTGGGACCGACCGGCATCCTCTCGGGCCGCTTCCACTACGACGACGCCCATCGCACCACTCGCTACACCGATTCTCAGGGCAACGTCACCACGTACGTACTCAACGAGGCGTACAAGGTCGTCGAGGTGACCGACCCGCTGGGCCACACCACCCGCACCGAATGGGACGAGACCAACCGGCTCCCCCTCACCGTCACTGATGCACTCGGCCACACGACGCGGTACACATACGACGAGGACGGGAACCTCACCCATGTCGAGCGTCCGGACGGAAGCAGCGCCGAGGCGGTCTACGACGAGCAGGGCCTCCCGCTGGACATCCGCGAGCCCGATGGTGTGGTCTGGCGCCACACCTACGATGGCCGTGGCGCACGCACGTCCACCACGGACCCGACGGGCGCCACCACGCACTGGACGTACGACGCGGCAGGTCATCTCGCCTCCGTCACGGACGCGCTCGGGCGCACCACGACAGTGACGACGGGTACCGCGGGGCTCCCGGTGACGGTCACTGATCCCTTGGGGCACACCACACACGTCCGCCGCGGCCCCCACGGCCGCGCCACCGCCATCACCGACCCGCTGGGCCGCACCACTCGGTTCGGCTGGACCATAGAGAGCAAACCGGCCTGGCGCGAGCACCCCGACGGCACTCGCGAGGAATGGAAGTGGGACTGCGAGGGCAACCTGGCCAAACACACCGACCAGGCCGGTCATACCACCGAGTACACCTACACCCACTTCGACCTGCCCGCCACCCGCACCGACCCCGACGGCGCCCACTACGCCTTCGCCTACGACACTGAACTGCGCCTGGTGTCCGTCACCAACCCCCAGGGACATGAATGGCGCTATGAGTACGACGCTGCCGGCCGCCTGGTCGCCGAGACGGACTTCAACGGGGCAGCCCGTTCCTACGAACGAGACGCGGCGGGCCGCCTCACCGCTCGGACGAATGCGCTTGGCCAGACGCTGCGGTACACACATGACGCGATGGGGCGAGTGCTTACCCAGCGCGACGAGACGACGGACGAGCTGACGACCTTCGCCTACGGTACGCGAGGGGCTCTCGCCCGCGCCTCCAGCAGCGACGTGGTCCTGACCCTGGAACGGGACCCCCTGGGCCGTGTTCTGGCAGAGACGGTCAATGGCCGCACGATCGCCTCCACCTACGACGCGGTGGGTAACCGTCTGACGCGCACGACGCCGTCCGGGTCGGCATCAACGTGGACGTACGACGCCGCTGACCGGCCCCTGACCCTCACGACGGCGGACAACACCCTTACCTTCACCCATGACGCCACCGGTCACGAGACGCAGCGTACCGTCGGCGGTGTCACCCTTGGCCAACGCTGGGATGACATCGGTCGAATCACCGCACAGACGGTTACTTCCGCCGCCGATGACCTCATCCAGTACCGCACCTACGCGTACCGGCCCGACGGCTACGTCACTCAGATCCGCGAACTGACGTCCGGTACTCGTCACTTCACCCTGGATTCGGCGGGCCGGGTCACAGGTGTGCAAGCGCACGGCTGGACCGAGCGTTACGCCTACGACGCGGCCGGGAACCAAACCCACGCCTCGGTGCCAGGCCAGGGAGCCTCGGGTGAGCGGGAGTTCACCGGAACCCTGGTCCGCAAGGCGGGTCGCACCGTGTACGAACACGATGCCGCGGGCCGCCTGATCCGCAAGGCCCGGAAGCTGCTCAACGGTCAGACTCGGACGTGGGCCTACGCGTGGAGTGCCGAGGACAGGCTCACGCGGGTGGTCACGCCGGACGGCGCGACGTGGACGTACTCCTATGACCCTCTGGGCCGCCGCATCGGCAAGACGGACCAGAAGGGCGCGACTCTCACCTTCACCTGGGACATGACCCGCCTCGCGGAACAGACCGCTCGGGATGGTGAGACCTGCACGTGGGACCACGCTCCGGAGACTCACCGCCCCCTGACCCAGACGGGCGGAGAAGCAGGAACCGCGTGCTTCCGTGTCGTAGTGACGGATGCCACAGGAACGCCCACCGAACTGCTCACCACGGACGGCGAGGTGACGTGGCAGCACAGGACCACCCTCTGGGGAATCCCTGTCCCCGCCCCCTCAGACGCGGAGACCTGTCCCCTCCGCTTTCCGGGCCAGTACGCAGACCCCGAGAGCGGCCTGCACTACAACTACTTCCGGTACTACGACCCGGAAACGGCTCGATTCCTAACCCCGGACCCGCTTGGTCTCACTCCTTCGGACAACCACCATGCGTATCCACGAAACCCGATCCGGCTGACCGATCCGCTCGGACTGGCTCCCTACGACCTCGAACCCGAGTCGGAGAAGATCGCGGACCACGCCAACGGCGAAGCGCTCCGCCCCGACGGCAACGGAACGCACTACGTGCGAGGAGTCGACCCCAAGGCCCTGAAGTTCTACGTCGATGGAGTGATCAACGATCGCATACCCAACATCGAACCGAAATACGGACTGCGAAATGGTCGAGAGGCATTCTGGGACCCGGACAAGGAGGCCGTGGTCATCGTGGACGGTGACGGGGGCACCGTGTTCACCCCCAAGAATGGATACTCCTACTTCGAGGAACTGGAATAAGAGGAGCGGTATGTCCGAGCAAAATCTCCGCAGCGTCAGTCTCTCCTACTCGGAGTTCACGAGGCTTTACTTCCTGACGCGTGAACTCAATGAGTTCCCCGCCGAGAGGCTGCAGGGTTTCGGATGCGATGCCGAAGAACTGGGTGATCTGTTGTCGCGGCTCAGAAGCGCTCGTCGGAAGTCCAAAGAGTATGGTGAAGCCAGCCGTTTGACACTTGTCTTCTCGACGGCGCTCCCTGAATCGGACGCCGCACCAGCTCTTGCCACCGACGGAGACACCGACCCTTGTGCGGCGCCCGCCCACATGACCGTCACCGTTCCCGCGAGCGTCGCGCAGTGGTGGGCCCCTGCGGCGCGCTGGATCCTCCATGCTCACAGTCCGCGGGAGATGTCCCTTCGCACTGGCTACTCAACCGATGAGCTGCGCGAAGCACTGGAAACCTTGCCGGACTACTGAGACCCATTCGTGCCTGGCCTTCTCACGGAGAAGCGCCGACGGCGGGCCGGGTGGACATTGAGGCTGAGGGCGGTCTGACCGCCGCTGGAGGTCAGTCGGTCAGGGCCGCGAACGCTGGCGGGGCGGCGCGAGCGTTTACCGCTGGCTGACGTTGGGCGGAGGCCAAGTTCATTCCTCGGCTGTGACGCTCGTTTGACGCTCTTGGAGTCTGTGGGGTCCTTCGGCGGGCTACAAATGGCCGCTGACCTGCAAATACGTCAGATCCTCCCCTTCTGACGTCTTCCCGATGACGCATCATGTGGAGTGCGTGGCGATTCTGGAGCCGGCCGTGAAGGGCGTCTGACCTGCCGTTTTGCATTCCAGGTGGTCAGCTCGACCTGTTTTCGCTCGCGGAATGCGTCGACAGTGGTTGGCTTGTGCAGAACGCTCTGAGCTGCAGGTTCAAGGGTCGGTGGGTCTCGCGGCGACGTGGCGATGCGCAATGCAGGATTTTTGACGCTGGGATTACGCTCGAATATCGGAAGCCTTTAACCTCAAACCTCTCCGGCCCTGGGCCGCAGGCGGGGGCTGTCGGTGCGGGGCAAGGGCTCCAGTTCAGGGGCCGACTGCACCTTGCCAGTGGCGGCGGCGCGTGCTGCTATCTCGTCGCACGCCCGCGGAACGGAGACCGCGCCCCGGCCGGCCCACGAAGGACGGCGTCGCGGCCGGAAGTCTCCAGTCGCTGGTATCACCTCGCCACCCAGATACCAGTCCGGTATCATTCTGGTATGGCGATGACACTGCGACTTCCCGACGACCTGGACGCGAAGCTCACCGAGCGTGCTCGTCGGGAGGGCCGCAGTAAGCAGGAACTCGCCATTGAGGCCATCCGTGACGCCCAGGACCGGGCCGAGTTGAAGGTCGATGACGTCCTGGCCGAGCTCATGGACAGCGATGCGGAGATCCTGGACTACCTGAAGTGACCGACGTGCGCTACATCCAGGTCGACGAAATCCTGACCATCGCCCGTACGGTCAACGGTACGGAGCACAGCGTGCGTGACATGGGTCTTCTGGTGTCGGCGATCGAGCGACCCCGGACAAACGTGTTCGGAGCCGAGCTCTACCCCACGCTGCACGAGAAGGCTGCGGCATTGCTGCACTCCGTCGCCCGCAACCATGCGCTGATCGACGGCAACAAGCGCACCGCCTGGCTTGCCATGCGTGTCTTCCTGCGGTTCAACGGCGTCAGCGCGAGTACCGTCCTGCCGCCCGTTTCCGTGGCCGGGCCTTTCGTCGAGGAAGTCGCGCAGGACAACATCGATGTACCGGTGATCGCTCAACGCCTCGCGACCTGGTTCCCTGTTTCCTGACGTTCGACGAGGCAGGGGCTCGACGCCTGCGTTCCAATCCGGAACCGAGCCCACGCACGGGCCGTGACTGTTGCGCGTGGTCAACCTGGCCATAGGTGACTACGACTGCCAGCGTGCGACCATCGCCATCCACGGAGTGGTGGATCTTTCTCGTCCGGCCGTCACAGGACCGGCCTATTGCGTGGTTGGCTGGCTGGCCCCTGGCGGTAGGAGCTTCACTGCTGGGGCAGCTGGCGGCGCTGGTGTGTCTCCCCGGCCGGGCCGTGTTCGTAGCGTTAACGCTTCGGTTCAACAGAATCCGTGAACGTGGTAAGCGGATTCGGCCGCCGGATACCGGGCACTCACCGACGAGTTCAAGGACGAGCTCTTCGACCTGGAAGGCGCGGTGACCGCCGTCGCGCTCAAGATCGATGACGAGGACGAGGCACGGTGGATCGTCGACTTCCTCGACGCCCTCCAGGTCTTCGATCGCGAGGACACCCAACTGCGCCTGGAACCGGTGCTCCGGGAGTGTGTGGCGCTCGACGGGTGACAGAGCCGCACATGCATCGTGACCGGACATGACCGTGGCGATCGCGGGCATGCCGGTCGCGGTTCTGTAGGGGGTGGAGGACCTGTTGCGCCGACGAGAGCGGGGCGTGTACAGGCGATTCCAGGAATCCTGGAAGCCCGCGCGGCCTCCTCCGTGCCGTTGAGGGCAGAACAGACTGCGGCAACCCGATCTGCCCGCAGGGGACCCCCTCACTCGCCGCGAAGCCGGGTGGCCCGACACCGATCCGGCAATGTCAGCCGTGACGCGCGTATGACGCTCTGGGATCCTTCAAGCTGCACATCAAGCCGAGAATGTGCCTCTGACCTGCCCTCTTCTGGGGCTTACTCAGATCGACACCTTTCCGATGACGCATCATGTGGAGTGTGTGGCGATCCCGGAGCCTGCGGACAAGGGCTTCTAACCTGAGGGTTCGCTTGGTGTGCGTTATGTGCACTGTGGGTGTTACGGGCGATATCTTGACGCTGAAATGACGCTCTAGGTGTATTGATCACGAGCGATGTTGACACTCGGCAGGTCTTGAACATGACGCCGGATACGCCGACGCCCCGCCCCCTTTCGCCACCCCGCTCTGGCCGGCGGCGGGGCGGCAGAGGGGCGTCCGCGGGCCGGGCGGTCCAGATCGGCTGTCAGCCTTCGAGCGGCTCGAAGTCACCGGGCTTCCACGAACCGTCGAACGCCGCCTCCTGCGGTCCGTAGATGCGGAAGTACGCGAACCAGCCGCGACCGGGCACGGTCTGGATCCACCGTCCCCCCGAGCCCGGAGGTTCGACCGGTCCGAAGTGCAGTTCCACGCTGTCGGCGCCGTCCGCCGGCTCCAGCTTCTCGAAGAGGGACCGCAGCGCCGCCCGGCCCTGTCCGGCCACGACCTCGGACCGGGTCCGCGCGTCGTAGGCGGTCACGGACCAGAACAGGCCGGCCGGTACCGGCAGCGGCACGGTCAGCCGGTACGCGCGGCCGCCGTCGAGGTAGTTCCCGGCGGCGTCGCGCAGGCCGAGCCAGTACAGCGAGCCCTGTCCCACTGCCCGGCGGAACATGGCCGGGGAAGCCACGATCGCCTGGGCGAACCACCGGTCCTTGGCCTCGACGTCCAGGGACCCCTCCCTCTCGAAGGTGCCGTTCTCCGGCCGCAGCCCCACCCACTCCCAGGACCGGTCCGGCCACACCGTCCGGTCGGGCCGGTCGGAGGCGAAGGCGGAGACCAGCATCTCGTCGCGCCCGATCCGCGCGGCCTCGGTCAGCAGGGCCGCCGTCGCGTCGTCGGGCGCGAACGGGCGGCCCGCCTCGATGCCCAGCTCGGCGAGGAGCCCGAGCATCGGCCGCATCTCCTCGACGGCGGGCTCGGAGTCGATGACCGAGAGCAGCACCCGCCAGAACTCCAGGTTGTCCTCCCAGGCCAGGCAGGTGCAGTCGATGGCGCGGTCGCTGTAGTCGGTGAAGGTGTACGCCGGCGGGTCGTCGCTCCGGTCCAGCGGATAGAACCGCACCGAGGACAACAGAGCGTTCGCCGTCGCCACATCCCCGCCAAGCGGCAGCACCCGCAGCGCGCAGAACGCCGTCCAGGTGTCGCTGCGCGCCACGACGTACCCGCTCTCCGGCACGTCCCCGTCGTAGCCGGGCGGCAGCAGCAGGTGCTTGCCGCCCTTCGCTCCGTACGCGCCGGGCAGCCCCACGTCCACGATCCACCGGTGGTGGTGGTCGTCCACGAGCCCGATCAGCGGTCCCGGCGGCAGCTCGATCACCATCGGCCCGCTCTTGCGCAGGTCGAGGACGCCACCCGAATAAGGGGTGTCGGAGTTCAGCGTGAAGCCGGTGTGGTGCGGCCGGGCGATGAACAGCAGCGCCGTCTCGTTGTCGACCGCGCCCGCGTCCCGGGTCCCCTTGAAGATCCCCTCCAGCGAGACCGTCGGATAGAAGAAGCGGTACGCCTCGACCGCCCGCCGCAGATCCCGTCGGCCCCGCGCGGCAGCCGCACTCCGCGCCGCCGGAAAGCCGTCCTCAAAATCCACCAGGTCATGCGCCACGACAAGCCTCTTCCAGCCGGTTCCCGGGGCCGGCGGTCTCCTTCCAGCCCCCTGAAGTACGGACCACGCTTCCCGCTCACTGCCGCACCGGCCATCGAGCAGGGCCGAACGGGTGACGCCCCGAACAGGAGGGGTGACCCGGTGGACCACGCGGCCGGCCGGCGGCGGAGTCCGCCACGAGCGCCTCGGACCGGCTCTACCAGATCGTGGTCCGAGTACGGAGTGGGATGCGCATCCTGTCCGAGCGGAGCGAAGCCGCGCAGGAAGACGTAGCCGGACTTGCCGCGCCAGTCGGTGGTCGGTTCGCACCCGCCGGCCGCAGAGGGGCCGCACGCGCGGTCCGCGTCCGCGGCCGGGTCCCACATCCCGGCGAGTTCGGCGGTGTCCGGGACCGCTCCGAAGTCACCGAGCACGATCGTGCGGTCGTAACGGGCGACGGCCTCGGCCAGTACGGCGGTCTGCCTCGCGCGGAACGACTCCTGACGCCGCTCCGCCAGGTGCGCGTCGAAGACCCGGACGGGCCGGCCGTCGACGAGGCGCGCCGGACGGCACGTGCAGCCACCATCTACTCTCGCTCCACTCACGCTCCGATGCCAGTGCGGAGGATGAGGACCGCGAAGTGACCTGCCACGCCCGCGGAACCCTGACCGGCGGAGACGTACGCCGTGAGGCTGCGCGGTTCGCTCCGGACGATGGAGTGCGGCCCTGGTGGAGCCGACCTCAAGGTGGCGCCCGACGACGGACTCTTTGCAGCACTCGACAAGGAACTCGGTAGGTAGGCATGGACAACGAGCAGAGACTTCGCGACTACCTCAAGCGGGCGACGGTCGATCTGCGGGCGAGCCGTCAGCGGGTGCGGGAGCTTGAGGAGCGCGCTCATGAACCGATCGCCATCGTGGGCATGGCGTGCCGGCTCCCCGGTGGCGTTGCCTCCCCGGCTGACCTGTGGGAGTTGCTGGGTGCCGGACGGGACGCGGTCGGTCCGTTTCCGGAGGGCCGTGGCTGGGACCTGGAGGGCCTTTATCATCCAGACCCTGGTCACCTGGGGACTTCGTACTGCCGCGAGGGCGGCTTCCTGTACGAGGCGGACTGGTTCGATGCCGAGTTCTTCGGCATCAGCCCCCGTGAGGCCGCGGCGATGGACCCTCAGCAGCGGCTGCTCCTCGAGTCGGCCTGGGAGGCCTTCGAGCATGCGGGTATCGACCCGACCGCGCTGCGGGGGACGCGTACGGGGGTGTACGCGGGTGTCATGTATGACGACTACGGGTCGCGGACCCCGAAGGAGCCCGAGGATTTCGAGGGCTACCTGTTGACCGGCAGCGCCGGCAGCATCGCGTCGGGCCGGTTGTCCTACACCTTCGGTTTCGAGGGGCCGGCGGTGACGGTCGATACGGCGTGTTCGTCGTCGTTGGTCGCGCTGCACCTCGCCGCGCAGTCGCTGCGTCAGGGGGAGTGCTCGATGGCGCTCGCCGGCGGTGTGACGGTGATGGCGACGCCGGGTACGTTCGTGGAGTTCTCCCGGCAGCGCGGGCTGGCGCCGGACGGGCGCTGTAAGGCGTTCTCCGCTTCGGCGGACGGTACGGGCTGGGCCGAGGGCGTCGGTCTGCTGGTGCTTGAGCGGTTGTCGGATGCGCGGCGCAACGGGCGCCGGGTGCTGGCGGTGCTGCGTGGCTCCGCGGTGAACCAGGACGGTGCGAGCAGTCAGCTGACCGCGCCGAACGGGCCGTCGCAGGAGCGGGTCATCCGGGCTGCGCTGGCCGACGCCCGGCTGTCGGCGTCCGAGGTGGACGCGGTGGAGGCGCACGGTACGGGCACCAAGCTGGGTGATCCGATTGAGACGCGGGCTCTGGTGTCCACGTACGGGCAGGGTCGCGAGGAGCCGTTGTGGCTGGGCTCGCTGAAGTCGAACATCGGTCACACGCAGGCTGCGGCGGGTGTCGCCGGTGTCATCAAGATGGTCATGGCGATGCGCAACGGGGTCATGCCCGCGACGCTGCATGTGGACGAGCCGACCCCGGAGGCCGACTGGTCGGCGGGCACGGTGCGGCTGCTGACGCGGGCCCAGCAGTGGCCGGAGCTCGGCCGTCCGCGGCGGGCGGGCGTGTCGTCGTTCGGGATCAGCGGGACCAACGCGCACGTCATCCTCGAAGAGCCCCCGGCGCTTCCGGAGCAGCCGGAGCTGGCGGCCACCGCCGGCACGGACACCGCCGCCGAAGCGGCCGCCGGGGCCCCGCGGGCTCCCGGCGCCCCTGCCCGCGAGCTGCCCGCCGTGCCCGTCTTGGTCTCCGCCCGCAGCGAGGCCGCCCTGCGCGCCCAGGCCGACCGCCTGCGCGCCCACTTGATCTCCGAGCCCGGTCTCACCGTGACCGACGTCGCCTACTCGCAGGCCACCGCTCGCGCCCACCTGGAGCGCCGAGCCGCCGTCGTCGCTGCCGACCGAAGCGCGCTGCTGGCCGGCCTGGCCGCGCTGTCCGCGGCCGAGCCCGCCGCCCACGTCTTCGAGGGCCGCCCCGGTGGAGACGAGACGGTGTTCGTCTTCCCGGGCCAGGGCGCCCAGTGGGAGCGGATGGCCGTCGAACTCCTCGACTCCGAGCCCGTGTTCGCCGAGGAGCTCACCGCGTGCGGCGAGGCCCTCGCCCGCTACGTGGACTGGGACCTCAAGGACGTCCTGCGCGGCGCCCCCGGCGCGCCGACCCTGAAGCGCGTGGACGTCGTCCAGCCCGCGCTCTTCTCCGTCATGGTCTCCCTGGCGAAGCTGTGGCGTTCCCACGGCGTCGAGCCCTCCGCCGTCGTCGGCCACTCCCAGGGCGAGATCGCCGCCGCCTACGTTGCGGGCGGCCTCAGCCTCGACGACGCCGCCCGTGTGGTCGCCCTGCGCAGCCGCGTCGTACGCGAACACCTCACCGGGCACGGCGGGATGATGTCGGTCCTGCTTCCCGCGGATCGCGTCGAGAAGTACCTGGAGCGGTTCGACGGCCGGATCTCGGTAGCCGCCATCAACAGCCCCGGCACCGTCGTGGTCGCGGGCGAGCCCGCCGCACTCGACGAGCTCCAGTCGGTCTGCGAGCAGGACGGGGCCCGCGCCCGCCGCATCCCCGTGGACTACGCCAGCCACTCCGTGCAGGTCGAGGGCGTCCAGGAGGAGCTGCTGCGGCTCCTGGCCCCGATCACCCCGCGCCACGGCACGGTCCCGTTCTACTCCACCACCCGCGGCGGATTCCTCAACACCGCAGAGCTCGACGCCGCGTACTGGTACCGCAACCTCCGCGGCCGGGTCGGCTTCGAGCCCGCTGTCCGCGCACTCGTCGGCAACGGCGCGACGCTCTTCGTCGAGCTCTCCCCGCACCCCGTCCTGACCATGGCCGTCGACGAGACCGTCCAGGACCTCGACGCCACCGACCACGTCCGGTCCGTCGGCTCGCTGCGTCGCGGCGAGGGCGGCCCGGCCCGCTTCGCCACCTCCCTCGCCGAGGCCCACGTCGGCGGGGCCTCCGTCGACTGGCACACCCTCTTCGCCGGTAGGGGTGCAGAGCGCGTCGAGCTCCCCACCTACGCGTTCCAGCGCGAGCAACACTGGGTGACCCCCAGCACCGGCACCGGCACCGGCGACGCCACCGCCCTCGGACTCGGCTGCCTCGGCCATCCGCTGCTGTCCGGCACCGTCCAGGTCGGCGACCGTGACGAGTGGATCTTCACCGGTCGTCTCGCCCGTACCTCGCAGCCCTGGACCGATGACCACGCCATCCTCGGTACGGTCCTGCTGCCCGGCGCTGCCCTGGTGGAGGCCGCCCTCACCACGGGCCGCCAGGCGGGCACGCCCGTACTCGACGAACTCGTGCTGGAGGCGCCGCTCGTCCTCGACGAGGACTCGGCCCGGCAGCTCCAGATCACCGTGGGGCGCCTCGGCGAGGACGGCCGCCGTGAACTCGTCGTCTACTCGCGCCCCGAGACCTCCGAGGAGGACGGGGACCGCCCGGTCACCCGTCACGCCCAAGGCTGGCTCGCTGCCGACGCCGGACCGGCACCCGCGTTCCCGGCCGCCTGGCCGCCCGCCGGAGCCCGGCCCGTCGCCGTGGACACCCTCTACGCCCGCCTCGCCGAGGCCGGTTACGACTACGGCCCGCTCTTCCAAGGCGTCCGCGCCGCCTGGCGGGTGGGCGCCGACATCTGCACCGAGATCTCCCTGCCGGAGGACGCGCGCACCGAGGGCTTCACGCTCCACCCGGCCCTCCTGGACACCGCCCTGCACGGCGCCCTCCTCGACAGGGAGCCCGGTGCCACCGCCGATCTGCCGTTCTCCTGGTCCGGTGTCCGTGCCGGCCCCGCTGCCGGCGTCACACGGGCCCGGGTGCGGATCAGCCCCGCCGGGGATTCCGCAGTGCGCATCGCTCTCGCCGACGAGGACGGTGCCCCGCTGCTGACCGTGGAGACCATGGCCTTCAGGCCCGTGGACCCGGCCCAGTTGGAGTCCGCCCGGCGCGGGGCCCGGAACTCCCTCTACCAGCTCGACTGGCTGCCCCTACCGGCCGACGCTGGGGCCCCGGCCGCCGACCTGGCCGGTGTCGCCGTCCTCGGCGAGCTTGCCGCCGCCCCCGTGCAGTGGGACCGCCACCCCGACCTGACGGCCCTGGAGAAGGCCCTCGCCGAGGGCGCCCCGGTACCCCGGACGGTCCTCGCCGCCCTGGACGCCGACCCGGCGGGGACCGCGGAGTCGGTGCACGCGAGCGCCGCCCGTGCCCTCGTTCTGCTCCAGCAGTGGCTGGCGACGGAGGCCTTCGCCGGCTCCCGGCTGGTCGTGGTCACCCGGAACGCCGTCGCCGCAGGCGGCAGGGCGCCCGAGCCGGCGCGGGCCCCCGTGTGGGGGCTGGTGCGCAGCGCGCAATCCGAGCACGCGGGACGGTTCGGCCTCATCGACCTCGACTCCGACGGCGACCGGACCGCCGGGAGCGAGGAGAACACCCTCGACTGGGCGGCGCTGGCCTCCCTGGACGAGCCGCAGATCGCGGTCCGGGCGGGCGAACTCCTCGTACCCCAGCTGGGCCGGGCCGAGCTCTCCGCCCTCGCCGGGGACACCTGGTGCCTCGGCGTGACGCGCAAAGGCTCGCTGGAGGGTTTGGCGCTGCGGTCCTCGGACGCCGGCCGGCCGCTCGGTGCCAGCGAGGTGCGGGTCGGGGTCCGGGCTGCGGGCCTGAACTTCCGCGACGTACTGATCGCCCTGGGCATGTACCCGGGCGAGGCCCGGCTCGGCAGCGAAGCCGCCGGCGTGGTCCTCGAAGTCGGCGCCGCCGTCACGGACCTGGCCCCCGGGGACCGGATCATGGGCCTGATTCCGGACTCCTTCGGGCCCAGCGCGATCACCGATCGTCCCATGATCGTCCCCATGCCCGACGGGTTCACCTTCGCCCGAGCCGCAGCCATCCCCATCGCCTACCTGACCGCCTACTACGGCCTCGTCGACCTGGCCGGCCTGCGTGCCGGTGAGCGGCTGCTGGTCCACGCGGCCCACGGTGGCGTCGGCACGGCCGCCGTGCAGATTGCCCGCCACCTCGGCGCCGCAGTCTTCGCCACCGCCTCCACGCCTGAGCGGGACGCCGTCCGCGCCCTCGGTGTGACCGATGACCACATCGCCGACTCGGGTGACCTCGCCTTCCGCGAACACATCATCACCGCGACGGACGGCAGCGGCGTGGACGTCGTACTCGACTCACTCGCGGGCGAGTTCGTCGACGCCACCCTCGACCTCCTTCCCCGAGGCGGACGCTTCCTCGAAATGGCCAAGGACGACATCCGAGACCCCGAGGTCATCGCCAAGCAGTACCCCGGAGTCCGCTATCGCTCCTACGACCTGTTCGAAGCGGGACCCGGCCGCATCCAGGAAATGCTCCGCGAGATCGCCGCTCTCTTCGAACAGGGCACCCTCGCCCACACTCCTGTCCGCACCTGGGACGTACGCCGCGGACAAGACGCCTTCCGCCGCCTCCACGAAGACCGCAACACCGGCAAGACCGTCCTCAACATCCCCACCCCCTTCGACCCCGACGGCACCGTCCTCATCACCGGCGGCACCGGCGGCCTCGGCGCCCTCTTCGCCAAGCACTACGCGAAGGCGTACGGAGCCAAGCACCTCCTGCTCCTCAGCCGCCGCGGCATGAACGCCCCCGGGGCCGCCGAACTCGCGGCTGAGCTCGCCGGACTCGGCGCCCAGGCCGGCATCGTCGCCTGCGACGTCACCAACCGTGCCCAACTGGCCTCATGCATAGGTGCGTTGGAGTATCCGCTGACCGCCGTAGTCCACGCCGCGGGCGTGCTCGACGATGGACTGGTGGAGGGACTCACCCCCGAGCGGCTCGACCGTGTGATGGGGCCCAAGGTGGACGCGGCCCTGCACCTGCACGAGCTGACGGCCGGTCTGGAACTGTCCTCATTCGTCCTGTTCTCCTCCGTGGCCGCCCTCATCGGCAGTCCCGGCCAGGGCAACTACGCCGCGGCGAACGCCACCCTCGACGCCCTGGCCGCCCATCGCCGCGCCCTCGGCCTGCCCGCCACCTCCCTCGCCTGGGGCCTGTGGGCCGACGCCACCGGCATGACCGGCGAGCTCGACGCCGCCGAACTGGCCCGCGTGGAGCGCATGGGATTCGGCGGCATCTCCAACGAACTCGGCCTGGAACTCTTCGACCAGGCCCAGAAGTCGGACGCCGCACTCGTGGTGCCCGTTCTCTTCGAGCAGGCCGCGTTGCGCGCCCAGGCCCGGGCCGGCCTGCTGCCCGGGCTGCTGCGCAGGCTCACCAAGGTGCCCGCCCGCCGCTCCAACGTCGACGCCGGCTCGCTCGCCCAGACCCTGGCCGCGGTACCGCAGGAGAAGCGGGAGCGCGTCGTACTGGACCTCGTACGCGGCCAGGTCGCGGCCGTGCTCGGACACTCCTCACCCGACGCCATCGAGCCCGAACGCGCCTTCAAGAGCCTCGGGTTCGACTCCCTCGCCGGTGTCGAACTGCGCAACCGCCTCACCCAGGCCACCGGGCTGCGGCTGCCCACCACCCTGGTGTTCGACCACCCGAACCCGACCGCCGTCACCCGCTACCTGGTCCCCCTGGCCACCGAGGGCGCCGCCACCGGACACCAGTCCTCCGAAGAGGACCGGATCCGCGAGGCCCTCGCCGCCATCCCGCTCGGCCGTCTGCGCTCCGCGGGCCTGCTCGACCCCCTTCTCGAACTCGCCGTCGGCGGGCCGGAGGAGACCGGACAGAGCGCCGAGGTCTCCGAGTCCATCGACGAGATGGACGTCGAGGCCCTCATCCGCATGACCCAGGAGAACGCGGCGTGAGCGCCACACCCATCACGGCCCGGCCGTCAGCTGTGGCACGACCGTACAAGGAGCGTTAGCACCCATGGCAGACCAGGATGACCTCATCGTGGCGCTCCGCAAGTCCCTGAAGGAGACCGAGCGCCTCCGTCTCCAGAACCGGCGGCTCCTCGGCCAGTCCACGGAACCGCTGGCGATCGTGGGCATGAGCTGCCGCTACCCGGGCGGGGTCGCCTCGCCCGAGGAGCTGTGGCAGCTGGTCGCGGAAGGCCGCGACGCCATCACCCCGCTGCCGGACGACCGCGGCTGGGACCTGGCGAACCTGTACGACCCCGACCCCGAGCGGCTCGGCAAGGTGTACGCCACCGGCGGCGGTTTCGTCGACGGCGTCGGTGACTTCGACGCGGGCTTCTTCGGGATCAGTCCTCGTGAGGCCCTCGCCATCGACCCGCAGCAGCGCCTCACCCTTGAGGCCGCCTGGGAGGCCCTGGAGGACGCGGGCATGGACCCCACCTCCCTGCGCGGTTCGAACACCGGTGTGTTCTGCGGCGCCCTGACCTCTGACTACGGCGGCCGGATGCCGTCCGAGCTGGAGGGGTTCCGCCTCACGGGCAGTGCTGCCAGCGTCCTTTCGGGCCGGGTGTCGTACACCCTGGGCCTGGAGGGCCCGGCCGTGTCCGTGGACACAGCCTGCTCCTCCTCGCTCGTCGCCCTGCACCTGGCGGCGCAGTCCCTGCGCTCGGGTGAGTGCTCCCTGGCCCTCGCCGGCGGGGTCACGGTCATGTCCGGTCCGTTCCTGCTGACCGAGTTCAGCCGCCAGCGCGGCCTCGCCGCCGACGGGCGCTGCAAATCGTACGCGGCCGGAGCGGACGGTACCGGCTTCTCGGACGGCCTGGGCCTGCTGGTCCTGGAGCGCCTCTCGGACGCGCGCCGCAACGGCCGCCGCATCCTCGGTGTCATCCGGGGCAGCGCCGTCAATCAGGACGGTGCCTCCAACGGTCTCACCGCTCCCAACGGTCCCTCGCAGGAACGCGTCATCCGCCAGGCTCTGGCCAACGCCGGGCTTGAGGCCAAGGACGTCGACCTCGTCGACGGTCATGGTACGGGCACCCGGCTCGGTGACCCGATCGAGGCGCAGGCGCTGCTGGCCACCTACGGCCAGGGCCGCGAGAACGGTCCGCTGCGGCTGGGCTCCATCAAGTCCAACATCGGCCACACCTCCGCCGCCGCCGGCGTCGCCGGCGTGATCAAGATGGTCATGGCGATGCGGAACGACACCATGCCCGCGACCCTCCACGTGGACGCGCCGTCCCCGCAGGTGGACTGGTCGGCGGGTGAGGTGCGCCTGCTGGCCGAGGCCGAGCCCTGGCCGGCCGCCGAGAGCCGGCTGCGCCGTGCGGGCGTCTCCTCCTTCGGCATCAGCGGCACGAACGCACACCTGATCCTTGAGGAGCCCCCGGCCCGCCCGCCCGCCGAAACCACGGGGACCACCGGGACCGGGCAGAGCCCGGCCGCGCTCCCGGTGGTGGTGAGCGGCCACGACGTGCCGGCGTTGCGTGCTCAGGCGGAACGCCTTCGGGGGCATCTGGCGGCCCGGCCCGGGGCCGGACTGCTGGACACCGCGTACTCCGCCGCGACCACCCGCGCTCACCTGGAGCACCGTGGTGCGGTTGTCGCCGGCGGTAGGGAGGAATTGCTCGCGGGGCTCGCGACGCTGGCTGCCGGGGAGTCCGGAGCCGGGGTGCTTCGGGGGCGGCCGGCGGGTGGCAGGACCGCCTTCCTGTTCACCGGGCAGGGTGCGCAGCGCGCCGGGATGGGGCTGGAACTCGCCTCCTCCTACCCGGTGTTCGACGCCGCGCTCGACGCGGTGTGCCGGGAGCTTGACCCGCTCCTGGGCCGTTCGCTGCGCGAGCTGCTCGCCGCGGAGGATTCGACGCTGGATGCCACCGAATACACCCAGGCCGCGCTCTTTGCCATCGAGGTCGCCCTGTTCCGGCTCGTCGAATCCTTCGGGATCCGGGCGGACTACCTGATGGGGCATTCGGTCGGCGAGATCGCTGCCGCGCATGTCGCGGGTGTTCTCTCCCTCGCGGACGCGTGTGCGCTGGTTGCCGCGCGTGGCCGGCTGATGGGCGCGCTGCCTGCCGGTGGTGGTATGGCCGCTGTGCAGGCCGGAGAGTCCGAGGTCGTCGAGGCTCTGGCCGGGTATGAGGGCCGTCTGGAGATCGCCGCGGTCAACGGACCCGGTTCGGTCGTGGTCTCCGGTGATCTCGACGTTCTGGACCGGTGGCTTCCGCGTTGGGAGGAACTCGGCCGTAAGACCACCCGCTTGCGGGTCGGTCATGCTTTTCATTCTCCGCGTATGGAACCGATGCTCACCGAGTTCCGGAAGGTCGCCGAAGAGCTGACCTTCAGTCGGCCGCGCATCGCGGTTGTCTCGAATGTCACCGGCGAGGTCGTTACCGATGTGCTGACCGACCCCGGCTACTGGGTCCAGCACATCCGCAGCGCCGTCCGCTACCACGACGGCGTACGCACCCTCCACCGCGAGGGCGTCACCCGCTACCTGGAACTCGGCCCCGACGGCATCCTCACCGCGCTCACGCGTCAGTGCCTCGATGGCGAAGACGGTCTTGTTCTCGCCCCGGCGCTGCGCGCACGCCAATCCGAGACCAGCGCCTTCGCCACCTTCCTCGGTCACGCTCACACCGCTGGCGTCCCCATCGACTGGAACGCCTACTACGCCGGCACCGGCGCCCGCCCCGTCGACCTTCCCACCTATGCCTTCCAACACGAGCACTACTGGCTCTCGCCCGGCTCCGGCAGTGACACGGGCGACGTCACGGGCGCCGGGCTCGGGCAGGTGGATCACCCGGTGCTCGCTGCCTGTGCCCGGATCGGTGACCGGGACGAGTGGCTCTTCACCGGCCGCGTCTCCAGCGAAACGCTGCCGTGGGTGGAAGACCACGTCGTCCTCGGGTCCGTCATCGTCCCCGGCACCGCGCTGGTGGAGCTGGCGCTTGCCGCGGGACACCGCGTCGGGACGCCCGTACTCGACGAGCTGGTGATGGAGGCGCCGCTCCCGCTGGACGGGAACACCAGCGTTCAGCTCCAGGTCGTCGTCGGGCGGAGCGCGCCGGACGGCCGACGTGAAGTCACCCTCTACTCACGCTCCGACGACGGTGCGGGGGACGAGGGCAGCGAAGTGACCTGCCACGCCCGCGGAACCCTGTCCGCCGAGACGGAGCAGCCGGTGGTCCGGGCGGCGCAGTGGCCGCCTGCCGGGGCCGAACCCGTCACGGCCGAGGCACTGTATGACCGCCTCGCCGGTATCGGATTCGACTACGGACCGGTCTTCCAGGGCGTGCAGGCCGCCTGGCGCGCCGAGGACGCGGTGTACGCCGAGGTTGCCCTGCCCGAGGGGCATGCCGGGACCGCGGACGGATTCGGCATACACCCCGCTCTCTTCGATGCCTCTCTGCACAGCGGTCTGGACTGGCTGCTCCAGGGCGACGGACCCTCGGTAGGACTGCCGTTCTCGTGGGCGGGCGTACGGCTCGGCGAGACCGGCCGGGCCTGGGACCGGGTGCGGGTACGGATCGGCTCGGCCGGTGAGAACGCGCTCCGGGTCGACGTCGCGGGAGAGCAGGGCGAGCCCGTCGTCAGCGTGGCGGAACTCGCCTTCCGTCCAGGGGGCCGGGAACAGCTGGAGGCGGCCCAGGGAGGTCGTCAGCACTCTCTGTTCCGGATCGATTGGACGGCCGTATCCGACTCCCGTCAGGTGGCGCGGACCACGGTCGCCGTGCTGGGCGGGGAGTACGGGGATCTGGCCGCGCTCGGTACCGCGGTGGCGACGAGGGAGCCGGCGCCGGAGTTGGTGGTCACGGTGGTGGAGTCCGCCGGTGCCACGGTCCGAGAGGTCACCCAGCGGACCCTCGCTCTGCTCCAGCAGTGGCTGGCGATGGAGGATTTCGCCGGCTCCCGGCTGGTCGTGGTCACCCGGAACGCCATCACGACGGCCGAAAGCGAAGTCCCCGAGCTGGCACAGGCTCCGGTCTGGGGACTGGTCCGCAGCGCCCAGTCCGAACACCCTGACCGCTTCCTCCTTATCGACACCGAGGACGGCACCGACACCGCCACCCTCGACTGGGCCGCTCTCGCCGGACTCGACGAACCCCAGCTCGCCGTCCGTGCCGGAGGGCCCCTGGCCCCCCGCCTCGCCCGCGCTGACACGGCCGCGGTCACCCCGCGCCCCACCCTGGATCCGGAGGGCACGGTCCTGATCACCGGTGGCACGGATGGTCTGGGCGCGCTGTTCGCCAAGCACTACGCGAAGGCGTACGGGGCCAAGCATCTGCTGCTGCCGAGCCGCCGAGGCACCGCCGCGCCCGGGGCCACGGACCTCGTCGCGGAGCTCGCCGGACTCGGCGCCCAGGCCGACGTCGCCGCCTGCGACGTCACCGACCGCGCCCAACTCGCGGCCCTCATCGGCACGCTGACCCGCCCGCTCACCGCCGTCGTCCACACCGCCGGGACCCTCGACGACGCCACCGTCGAAGCCGCCGTCGAAACCCTCACCCCCGAGCGGCTCGACCGTGTGATGGGGCCCAAGGTGGACGCGGCCCTGCACCTGCACGAGCTGACGGCCGGTCTGGACCTGTCCTCCTTCGTCCTGTTCTCCTCCGTGGCCGCCCTCATCGGCAGTCCCGGCCAGGGCAACTACGCCGCTGCGAACGCCACTCTCGACGCCCTGGCCGCCCACCGGCGCGCCCTCGGCCTGCCCGCCACCTCTCTCGCCTGGGGCCTGTGGGCCGACGCCACCGGCACGGGCGGAGCCCTCAACGAGGCCGAACTCGCCCTCCCCGCCCGTACGGGCATCACCGCCCTCCCCGCCGAACTCGGGCTCCGCCTCTTCGACCGGGCGCTGCGGACGGGCGCCGCCCTGCTGGCACCCGTTCTGTTCGACCAGCCGGCCCTGCGCGAGCAGGCCCGCTCCGGACTGCTCCCCACCCTGCTGCGCGGACTCGTACGGACGCCCGCACGCCGCACCCAGGCCGCCAACGGCTCCCTCACCCAGCGCCTCGCCGACGTCGCGGAGGAGGACCGTTCGCGTCTCGTCCTGGAGCTGGTGCGGACCCAGGCCGCCGCCGTACTCGGCCACACCTCAGCGGCGACGGTCGACCCCGGCCGGGCCTTCAAGGACCTGGGTCTCGACTCGCTCGGCGCCGTCGAACTCCGCACCCGCCTCACCCAGGCCAGCGGCATACGACTGCCCGCCACCCTCGTCTTCGACCACCCGACCCCCCAGGCAGTGGCCGAGCTCCTCCTCACCGGGACCGACGGCACCGTCACCACGGCGGGCACCTTCGGCGAGGTCCCGGTGCCCCTGGCGGCGGTCGCGCCGAGTGGCGCGGAAAGCCGGTCCGGCCCGGGCACCCTGGGTACCCTGCTGAGCCACGCACACACCTCGGGTTCGATCCAGCACACGGTGCCACTGCTGATCGAAGCCTCGCGCTTCCAGAGCTCGTTCGCCTCCGCGGCGGAGCTCGGGGACGCTCGTGGGTACGTCGTCCAACTCGCGGCCCGCCAGGCCGAGGACGGCGCCGACGACGCGGACGGCAGACGGCTGAAGATCGTCTGCGTTCCGTCCTTCGTGGTCGGCTCGGGTCCGCACCAATTCATGCGGTTCGCGGCCCGTTTCGAGGACCGGCGCGACGTCTACGTCTGCACCCTTCCCGGTTTCCGCGGCGGAGAGCCCGTACCGGCCAGCTGGGAAGCGGCCACCGAGGTCCTTGAGCAGGCTATCCGGCAGGCGGTGGGCGGGGACCCCTTCGTCCTCGTCGGACATTCCGTCGGCGGGGTGGTCGCCCGCTCCCTCGCGGCCCGGTTCGAGGCCTCCGGGGACTCCCCGGTGCCCGTCGTGATGATCGATACCGCCACCCCGGACGGCGCGGAGGAGACCAACCGGGTCTTCTCGATGGTGATGACGGAAATCCTGAGCCGCGAGGACAAGGCCGTCGTCGTCGACGACGCCAACCTGCTCTCCATGGGCACGTACATGAGGCTCCTCGCGGAGCGCCCGGCTGACCGCATCACGTCCCGCTGCCTCCTTGTCCGTGCCGGTGAACTCTTCGGTGACAGCGGGCAGCCCTGGCCGGCCTGGGAGATCGCGGACGATGACGTAGAAGTCGCTGCCGACCATTTCACCCTGATCGAGTCGGCCGCCGCGGACACGGCAGACGTCACCGAAGAATGGATCACTGCTCGTGCCCACACTGCGCTACGGGCCAGTCAACGCCGGCCTGCGTGAGTGGTGGTTCGCCGTTTCCGTTTCGCGATCGTGCAGCGAAGTCCGACCTCAATTGCTTCGGCGAAAAAAACCAAAGGAGATCGAATGATTCCGCCCGAGAACTGGTGGCGCGCAAGTCAAGGATACGCCTCGGAGATCCTTGCTCTGCTTGCAGATGCGCCTGACCGGGATGTCCTCTATTGGCGTGGCGAAACCTTCTCCGGTGGTGACTTGGTCCGATCCGTGACTGAAGTGTTCTCGGTGCTGCGTGAGCGCGGGGTGGGCAAGGGTGACGTAGTAGCGGTTCTTGTCGCGTCCAACAGCCCTGAGATGCTTATCGTGCGGTATGCGGTGAATCTCCTCGGAGGCGCCGTGTGCTATCTGCGCACGACCAATCCCGGCACCATAAGCGCGGTCCTTCCTGTGGAACACCAGATCCAGATGCTGCAGGAAACCGAGGCCGTCACCGTCTACGCCGACGCCGAGGGTGCGGAGCGCGCGGCGGAGCTCGCGGAGCGTACCGGGATACCGGTAACGCGACTCCACCACGTGGGCCGCAAGGAAGCAGTCCTTTCCGACGTTGACGATGTCCCGGAACCCGCGGCATGGGACTCGGGCGCGCTGGCCGTCATCAACTTCACGAGTGGCAGCACCGGACGGCCCAAGGGCATCCGCTTGTCCGGCCGTGCGTGGGAAGCCACGATGCGCGCATGGATAGACATCGGTCGTGAACACGGCTGTGCCTCGATCCTGCTGTCGACCCCGCTGAGCCACTCCGTCGGCGCGCTGGCAGACGCGGTCTTCGCCTTGGGCGGCACGATCCATCTCCAGGAGAGCTTCGATGTCGAGAAGTTCGTGGACGCCGTCTCCGCGGAGACGGAGATCTCGTGGTCGTTCATGGCGACTTCCCACGTCTTCCAATTCGTCGACCATCTGCTTGAGCGGGGAATCCGCGACCCTGAAGGAGTGGCAGCCGCAGGTCTGTCCGGGCTGAAGACCATCGCCTATGGCGGTAGCCCCGCCGCACCCGCCAGAATCGCCCAGGCCTTTGATCTGCTCGGCCCAGTTCTGTCGCAGGGATACGGGACGAGCGAGTCCGGTCACATCACGAATCTGACGCACATGGATCACGGCGACCCGAAGCTTGCGGGCACCGTCGGACGGCCCTTCCCCGGGGCGGAAATCATGGTCTGCGACGCGGACTCGGGGGTGCGACTGGCGGCAGGTGAGATCGGTGAGGTCCGTGCTCGCTCGGCCCAGATGATGGACGGCTACAACAGACTTCCGGAATTGACCGCACAGGTCCTCCGGGACGGCTGGTATATCACGGGAGATATCGGATACATCGACGAGAGAGGGTATCTGACTCTCTTGGGGCGGGTGGCCGACGTCATCAAGGTGGGTGGCGTCAAGGTACATCCCATCGTGCTGGAGGCGGAGATTCTTGCGCACCCGGGTGTCCGGCACGCCGCGGTATACGGCGTGCGGGACGAGGATGGCAGTGAGCATGTTCATGCGGCCATGGAATGCGACCCGGGGGCGGTGGTCGACGTAGAGGAGATCCGCGCGGGCATCGCTGAGTCGCTGTCCCCGATTCATGTGCCCGAGAAGATGCACGTGTTGGACGCGCTGCCGATGAACAGCAACGGAAAGCCCGACAAGGTGCTCCTGCGACTCACGGAATCGCCTTCTTGAAAATGCCTGCGACATGCCTGGGGTGGGTGGAGGAACTCCGAGCGTGAGGCGGGGGGTGATCCATCCGGTCTGGACGCCCTCAAGCAGCGCGTGTTCGCGATGCGGCCATGCCGGACACCGTGACGCGACGAATCATCCAGTTCGGCACGGCGCCGGCTACTGGCCACCTCACCAGCCCTGATAGAAGCCGTTGTCCTCCTTGCGGTTCCCGACGACCTCTGGCAGCGGGACGCCCCGCTGCTGCCACCGGTACCCGATCGGGGCCACCGTCATCCCGGACGCCTGCGTGTACCGGATCGGACCGCGCTCGCAGGCATCATGCACGTTCTGCGGGCTGGCGTCGCCCGGTGCGACGTTCCCGCAGAGATCGTGGGCCGCTCCGGGGTGACAGCCTGGCTGCGGCTGCGGCTGCGGCTGCGGCTGCGGCTGCGGCTGCGGGACTGGGCCGAGGCCGGCACTTGGGCCCGCCTGCACCCCGCCGTGCTCCACGAGTTGCTTCGTGCCGACCTGTCAGACCGCGACGAATGCGTCCGTCCTCGACGGCTCGCACGTCCGAGCGCTCAAAGGGGGGATCACGCAAGCCGCCACGGCTGTACGCCGACCGTGGCTACGACTTCGACACGTATCGCCGTGCGGGCCGGAGCCAGCCCTCGTGGACGACGGTGCGGTGACACGCGGCCCCGGTCCGTCCGCTGCTTCGGGCTCCTGCAATCCCGGTCCGGGATCGGAATGACCGATCCGAGGGATGCGGGTCATCCGTCTGCTGTACGTTCCTGGCATGGTCACGGGCAAAGTGAGCGAGAACGCGGAGTCGCGCTTCTCCGCTCTTCTGATCGGCGCCGCAAGGCTTCCGGGCGTGCGAATCGACAGGGAGGCGTACCTCCGGACGGCGCTGGCCCGTCATTGCTCGGAGGAGGAACTGCGCAGAGCGATAGAAGAGACCCCCGCGGCGGCGGGCATCCCCCTCGCTGTTCTGGACAGGGTGGCCAACGAGTCCATTCGCTACGAAACCGCCAAGGTGAGCGCGGTCTCCGCAGCTGCCGGGATTCCTGGATTCGTCGCCCTGCCCGCCACGGTGCCGGCCGATGTGGCCCAATACGTCGCCCACATGCTGCGCATCGCGCAGAAGCTCGCCTACCTCTACAGCTGGCCCGATCTCTTCTCTGCCGACAACGACGACCTGGATGACGCGACCAAGGGAGTGCTCACGCTCTTCTTCGGAGTGATGTTCGGAACCCAGTCCGCGAACACCGCCGTGGGGAAGGTGGCGGGGATGATGTCGGAGCAGGTGGCCAAGAAGCTGCCTCAGAAGGCGCTGACCCAGGGCGTCGTCTACCCCATCGTGAAGAAGGTCGCCGGTTACCTAGGCGTCGAGATGACGAAGCAGACCTTCGCCAAGTCCGTTTCGAAGGCCATCCCCCTCGTCGGGGCTGCGGTGTCCGGCGGGCTCACCTTCGCGACCTTCCGCTCCATGTCCAGAAGGCTCAAGACGCACCTCTCCTGCCTGGAACTCGCCAAGCCTGCTGGCCAGGTCATCACGGGGGAGGTCGTTCAGGACGAGGGCCCCCCGACCGCAGACGGTCCGCGGATCCCGCAGCCCAGCCGTGGCAGGCGTGTCTTGAGGCGTGGTAGGTAGCGGATCAGGCCGCGGACAAGGGCGATCAGCCGTCGTGGAGCTCGGACTGCCGCACATCAGGTCCGGGAGGCCGTCTCGCCCAACGAAGCCTTCGTCGTGACCACCGGGGCACGGTGCGACGGCGGATCCCGGGCCGGGTGTACACGTGTGACCTTGGTCCAGCACTCTTGACGTCGAATGACGAAAGATCGCCGCAGGGCACGGGTCTGTCGCTTCACGACGTTTCGCGGGAGTCGTGACCGGTCAGGTCAGAAGAGGTCGAGCTCGGCAGACTCGACTGCACCCAGTAGGCGGCACTCCCTGGTCTCTCCGTCGACGCACACGTAGCCCGTACCGACAGCCATGTCCCGAGGTTCTCCGTCGCGGAGACAGGCAACTGACCGGATTGGCCTTGCCCGGCTGAAAGCAGAGAAATGCCGCCTTGCCGTCGATATTGACGACGTTGAAGCAGTGACCGACCCCCTTCTGCGGGCGGGCTCCCAGCATTCCACGCGCGCCTGGGCCCCAGTGCGGCGTGTCGCTGACAATGACGCTCAGCCCGCCGGCGCTGCGGATCGCGAGACCTGTGAGCGCCGATACCCCGGACCCTGACCAATGGACGGTCGGCTCCGGTTCCGCCTACGGCTCCGGTTCCGCCTCCGGCTCCGGTTCCGGCGACTGCGTTCGGGTTACGTCCTGCCCTGAGATCGTCACCCCCGGTCGCGCACGGCCCGCGGTCCTCCCTGTCGCCTCGGGGGTGATGGGCCGGCGCGGGGGAGGCGTCCTGGGTTCGGCCGCGGGGGTCGGTGAGCGGAGTGGGCCGGTTGTCGGCGCACCGGTCATCCTCGGCTGCCGAGCCGGCGCCCCGCGCTCTCCGGCGGAATGGCGGCATCACTCCGGCGGGGCCCCCGCCTCGCCGTTCGGTACCGTGCGCGCCCGAAGCGTAGCGCTCTGTCGATGACGCGCCTTTGTCGGACAGTTCTCCAGCGGGTAACCCGCCGTTCCTGTGAATTGAAGCTTCCTCCTGCGGACTTCTTGTGCGGCCTGAGTGGCGGTGTTAGCTTCCCCTCATCGGTTGTCAGACAATCTGGCGGCGCGGGCGTGCCGATGACTGATCAGCAGGAGACAGCGCCAACCTGGATGCCCGTCCGCGTGCTCCAGGCGCACCACCTTCACAGCACCGCCATCCACGAACGCCGCCACAGGCGCGAGCGCACGGCCCCGCTTCAACTCTTGCGAGGACGAGGCCGAGGAGACAGATATGTCGACCACACAGCGCAACTCCCATTCGGAGGCACTCCGTCTGGACCACGTCACGCTGGAGTTTCCCGGGACTCACCGACCGGCCATCGAGGACGTGTCGTTCAGTGTCGATCGCGGCAAGGTCGTGGCCGTGATCGGGCCCAGCGGGTGCGGGAAGAGCACCATCCTCAACCTGGCCGCCGGACTGCTCACTCCTACGCAGGGGCAGGTCCACTACGCCGGTGAACCGGTCACGGGCGTCAACTCCGATGCCGCGTACGTGACTCAGCAGTCCCACTTGCTGCCGTGGTTGAGTGTCCGGTCCAACATCGGGCTGGCGCTGAAGTTCCGCAAGGTTCCCAAGGAGGAACGCGAAGAGCGGGTCGCCCAGTGGGTCGAGCTCGTCGGCCTGACCGGCTTCGAGCACCACTTCCCCCGGGAGCTGTCGGGCGGCATGCAGAAGCGCTGCGCGATAGCGCGGGCCCTGATCTACAACCCGTCCATCGTGCTGATGGACGAGCCGTTCGGGCCGCTCGACGCCATCACCCGTCTCGAACTCCAGCAGGAGCTGCTCAACATCTGGCGGGAGCAGAACGGGACTCTGATCTTCGTCACGCACGACCTCAACGAGGCCATCTACCTGGCCGACGAGGTCATCGTGATGTCCAAGGGGCCCGGCACGATCCGCCGTGTCATCAAGGTTCCCTTCGAACGTCCGCGGCAGATCGGTTCGCTCGTCGAGTCGCCCGAGTTCTCGGAGCTCTACAACGACCTCTGGGGTCTGTTCGCCGCCGAGCGCAAGGCCGCCGCGTAGCGCGGCCAGGCCCCGCAAGCCGGATCGCGCGGCCCGCACACAGGCCCTCGGTCCGATGTCCGGCGCTGCTCGCCCCAAGCCACCATGCCGGTCGTGCCGTCACGCCCTCTTGTCCGTCTGACGTCGCACCTGCCGCCCAGTGAGGTACACAGCTTTGATATCGATCACGGAAGAGATCGTCGTTCCGAGTCCGCCCGAACGGGTGTGGGAGGTCATCTCCGATCCCGCTGCCGTCGTCTCCTGCATCGGCGGTGCCGAGCTCGGCCCGTCGCACGACGACGGATCCTTTGACGGCACCCTGGCCATCAGGTTCGGCGGCCTCCGGGTCAAGTTCGCCGCCCGGGTCTTTCTCGACCTGGACGAGACCGCACGTGAGGGACGCCTTACGGCCCGGGGTGCGGACGGGCAGGGAGCCACCCGCTTCAGTGCCAGTGCCACCTTCCGGGTCGTCGAGGGGGACACCCCCGGCGGCTCGCGGGTCTTCTGCGACGGAGAGATCAAACTCAACGGCAAACTCGCCAAGTTGATCGAGTCGGGTGCGGGGATGGTGGTCTCCGGAATGACGAAGGAGTTCACCGGCCAACTGGTCCAGAAGTGCGCCGCCGCTCCTGACGAGCCCCTTGCTGCCACGCCGGTGGAACCTGCCGCAACTGCATCCGACGGGGCGCGGACCGCCCAGCCCCGGCCCGCCGGCCTCCTTGGCCGACTGCGGGCGTGGTGGGCGGGCCGACGGCTCAGGCGCGCGGGTCAGACGACGCAGCGCCCTGGGGGCAAGTCCGCTGAGGCACTCGACCAGGGAGGTCGGCGATGACAACGTCCAGGCTCAACAAGGTGATCGGCGCCCTGGCCGGAGGGAAGCACGTCTTCGCGACCTTCGCGGCGGCCGATCCGGCGTCGGCGATCGAGCTGAGCAACTCGGACTACGACGCCGTGGTGTTCGAGATGGAGCACAAGCCCTGGGACATCAACGCGCTCAAGGACAGCTTCCAGTACCTGCTGAGCAGGCGCCGGGTCTTCGAGGCGGACAGCCTGGCCCCGGACGTCACCCCGATCGTGCGCATCCCCGCCAACGGTGCGGAGAAGGCGCAGTGGCATGCCAAGCAGGCCCTCGACCTCGGCGCGTTCGGCATCATCTGGCCGCACATCTCCACCGTGGAGGAGGCCCGCAACGCCGTCGCCGCCTGCCGCTACCCGCGACTGCCGGACACCCCGCGCTACGAGCCCGCCGGACTGCGCGGGGACGGCCCGCACGCCGCGACACGGTACTGGGGCATCTCGAACATCGAGTACTACGACCGGGCCGACGTATGGCCGCTCGACCCCGACGGGGAGATCCTGGTCGGCCTCATGATCGAGGACCAGCTCGGCATCAAGAACCTGCCGGACATCCTCGACCAGGTGCCGGGTATCGGGCTGATCCTGATCGGCGAGGGCGACATGAGTCAGGAACTGGGCTTCCCCCGCCAGTACGAACACCCGCGCGTCCTGGAGTGCAAGCGGCGGATTCTCGATATCTGCGCCGAGCGCGGGGTCGCCGTGGGCCACCCCCACGTCACGGCCGGCAACGTCAAGCAGGTGCTCGACGACGGATACCGCTTCCTGATGTCGGCGCCGGTGCGTACCTACCCCGGCCTGCAGAAGGCCCGCGAGCTGACCGGCCGCGGCTGAGGGGCATCCGCCCGCGCCGCGCAGTACGTCACCACCGCATCGCGAGTTTCGGAGTAATTCATGATCATTGACAGTCATGGCCACTTCACCACGGCGCCTCCCGCGCTGGGGAAGTGGCGGGCGAAACAGATCAGGGCGTTCGAGGAATCCGGCGCACGGGTCTCGCCCGACGAACTGCACATCGGCGACGAGGAGATCCGTACCGCCCTTGAGAACGGGCAGCTCAAGCTGCAGAGGGAGCGCGGCACCGACCTGACGGTCTTCTCGCCTGGTGCGGGCAAGATGGCCCACCACTACGGCGACGAGCAGACCAGCCTCGACTGGTCCCGGGTCAGCAACGACCTGATCGCCCGGGTGTGCGGCCTCTTCCCCGGGCGTTTCGTGGGCGTGTGCCAGCTCCCGCAGTCGCCGGGCGACGCCCTGGCCGCCTCCGTAGCCAACTGCGTCATCGAACTGGAGCGCTGCGTCGAGGAGTTGGACTTCGTCGGGTGTCTCCTCAATCCGGACCCGTCGGACGGCTACTACCAGGCGCCGCCGCTGACGGACCGGGTCTACTACCCGCTGTACGAGAAGATGGCCGAGCTCGACGTCCCCGCGATGATCCATGTCGCGATGTCGAGGAACCCGGCGATGCAGGGCACCTGCGCCCACTACCTCGCCGGCGACACCGCGGCGTTCATGCAGCTGTGCGAGTCGGACCTGTTCAAGGACTTCCCGACGCTGAGGCTGATCCTGCCGCACGGTGGCGGAGCCGTCCCGTACCACTGGGGCCGCTACCGCGGAATGATGCTGGACCGCGGCCGGCCGCCGCTGGAGGAATCGATCCTGCGCAACGTCTACTTCGACACCTGCGTGTACCACAAGCGCGGCATGGAACTGCTGCTGGACATCATCCCCGCCCAGAACGTGCTGTTCGCCTCGGAGATGATCGGCGCCGTCCGCAGCGTGGACCCGGAGACCGGGCGTCGGTTCGACGACACCAAGTACACCCTCGACTCCATCGGCACCCTGAGCGACACCGACCGCCGGGCGGTCTACGGAGGCAACGCGCTCCGGGTCTTCTCCCGGCTCGACGGCGTCCTGAAAGCGCGGGCGACGGCCGCGGCGAACGTGAAGGAGTCCCACAAGTGAAGGTCTACGAAGCACTCGCCGAGGCGTTCGTCAAGGAAGGCACCAGCGACGTCTTCGGCATGATGGGCGACGCCAACATGCACTGGATGGCCGCGCTCGCCGACCGCGGTGTACGGCTGTACGAGGTGCGGCACGAGGGCTCCGGACTGGGCATGGCGGACGGCTGGGCCCGCGGTGCGGGGCAGCCCGGTGTCGTGACCACGACCAGCGGCCCCGGCGTCTCGCAGCTCGCCACCTCGATGCTCTGCGCGAGCCGGGCGGGTACCCCCCTGGTCGCCTTCTGCGGGGAGACCCCGCTGGGCGACGAGGGCGCGACGCAGTACCTCGACCAGCGGCGCTTCGCCGCCGCCATCGAGTGCGAATTCATCCAGGTGACCCGGCCCGAGAACGCTCAGGAGGCGGTGCGGGACGCCTTCTACCTGGCACGGACCAAGTCCCGGCCGGTGATGATCAGTGCGCCGTTCGACGTCCAGGTCGCCGACATGGACGACTACGACGAGAACTACGTGCCGTCCACCGCCCTGATCGAGAGGTCCAGGCTGCTGCCCGACCCGTCCAGGGTCCAGGCAGCCTGCGACCTGATCCAGGACGCCAAGCGGGTGGTGATCATTGCCGGACGGGGTGCCCGCAAGGCGGAGTCGGGCGAGGAGATCCTGGCTCTGCAGGAGCAGACGGGCGGTCTGCTGGCCACCACCCTGCAGGCGAAGAACTGGCTGTGCGACCGCACCGACTTCCATGTCGGCCTGTCGGGCCTGTTCGGCGACAAACTGTCGATGGAGCTGCTGCAGGAAGCCGACTGCGTGATCGCGGTGGGCGCCAGTCTGAACCACTACACCATCGAGAGCGGCTACCTCTACCCCGAGGCCACCTACATCCAGATCGACACCGCCCCGCACCTGGTCATGGGCAACGGCAAGGGAGCGGACTGCTATCTGCAGGCCGACGCGGTCACGGCTCTCAGCGAGCTGACCCGGGTGCTTCGGGGGCGGTCGGTCCGGCTGGAGGGGTACCACACCGACCAGGTCCGGCAGCACCTGACGGGCCGGTTCCAGCAGCCGGAGTACGTGCGGGAGCCCGGCAGGCTCGATCCGCGCGAGGCCATCTGGATCCTCGACCACGAACTCCCCGGCGAGATCGGGCTGGTCCTGGGAAGCGGGCACCAGACCGACTTCGGCACCATGCTCTTCCAGCGCTCCCGGGATGTGCTCTCCAACTACGGCATGTTCGGCGCCATCGGCCAGGCGCCCCTGATCGCTCTGGGCCAGCTGGTCGCCAAGGGCAACAAGCCCGGCTTCGTGGTGGAGGGTGACGCGAGCTTCATCATGCACCTGTCCGAGTTCGAGACGGCGTGCCGGTACGACATCCCGCTGCTGGTCGTCGTGATGAACGACCAGGGCCTGGGCGCCGAGTACCACAAGGCGAAGGCGAAGGGGCTCGACCCGGAGCTGGCGACCATCTCCACGCCGGAACTGGGCGCGGTCGCCCAGGCACTGGGCGGCGGCGGGGCCACGGTTCGCACCGCACAGGAGTTGCGCGAGGCACTGGCGGAGTACGTGCGGGCACCCCGGCCCACCGTGATCGACGTCCGCATCACCCGAGAGGTGCTGAGCACCCCGTACCGCCGCATCCAGTACGGCGAGGACGTGTGAGCCGGATGAGCGAGACACACTCCACCGCACCGCTGACCGTACTGCTGGGCGACTACCCCCATACCCGGCCGCTGAAGGACGGCACCCTCCCCGTGGACGGGGTCGGCTGCCAGTACCTGGAGTCCTCCCCGCTGCCCCCGGCCTTCGCCCGGATGGTCCGGGACCTCGCCTACGACATGTGCGAGATGCCGATGGCTACCTACCTCCAGGCGCGTGATGCCGGCATCCCGTTGACCCTCCTGCCGGCCGTGCTGGTGGGAAGCACCCACCACCGGTCCCTGACCCGTCTGCCGCAGGGCCCGGAGATCACCCCCGGGGAACTCGTCGGCCGGCGGGTGGGCGTCCGCGCGTACGGCCAGACCACCGGATTGTGGGTGCGCGGCTGGCTGCAGGAGGAGTACGGCGTCAAGCCCTCGGACGTGACCTGGGTGACCACGGAGGATGTCCACGTCGCGCAGTACGCCAACCCTCCCTACGTGGAGCGGTCGGGGGCCGGGCGGGTCGTCGACCTGCTGAGCTCCGGCGACGTGGCGGCGGCCGTACTCGGCCCGAAGGCGATCGGCGGGCAGGGTGCGGGACTGGTCCCGCTCGTGGCGGACGCCGAGAACGCCGGGACGGCATGGGCCGAGCGGCACGGGAGTGTCCCGGCGAACCACTTGCTGGTGGTCCGCGACGACGTCCTCCGCACCCGTCCGGACTCCGTGCTCAATTTCTACCGGACCCTGAAGAAGGCGATCTTGGCCACCGCCGGCGAACGCGACGACTCACCGGCCGGCCGCGCGGTCACGGCCGGCTGGAGCGCATCCCTGATCGCCTGCCTGGAGATCGCCGGACGCTACGCCCTGGAGCAGGAACTCATCAGAACGCCGGTCGACGTCGGGGCGATCGAGGAGAAGACAGCCTTCCTCGACAAGTGAGAAGGCGATCAACCAGGGGTGTGCCGCCCGGCGGCGCACCGTGAGGAAACACCGAGAGGAGGAGCAGCGATGGGAGAACCAGTAGGACTGCGCAAGCGGGGCAACCCGCCCACGCGCAAGCCGGAGACCTGGACGCCCGACCTGCTCGAAAAGATCGCCTGGCGAGTGAAGGCGGCCAAGGAACCGTTCCGGGGTGTGGCCACGTCCGACGGGCCGGAGCCGGGGCTGTTCCCGCTGCGCGACACCGGCGCGGACGTCAGCACGGTGTATCTGGCGGCGGAGGACTACCTGGCGGGCCTGACCGCGGCGGAACTCGCCGAAGGCCGGTTCCCGATGGACGACGTGAGCTGGCGTCACTGGAACAACGGTGCCCGGTACTTCCTGCGCCACGGCCTGCTGCTGGAGGACTTCGACGACGCGGGACGCGAGCGGGCGCTGGCCGTCATCCGGGCCAGCCTCAGCGCCGACGGTTACCGCCAGATGGTCGACCTGATGCGGCTCAACCTCACCATCGGCGAGATGAGCGGCAACACGGACGGCCTCAACGAGTGGCTGTACTGGTTCTCCCTCTACGGCGAGCCGGAGAACGGCGGCCCGTGGGGCTGGCAGCTCGACGGACACCACGTCAACATCAACTGTGTGTTCGTCGGGGACCAGATGGTCCTCACCCCCACCTTCCTCGGCGCCGAGCCGGTGGTCGCCGGGTCCGGGAAGTACGCCGGGACCGTGGCCTTCCGGGGCGAGGAAGCACTGGGCCACGAGCTGTTCACTCGGCTCGACGGCGGGCAGCGGGAACGGGCCGTGATCGCGGACGCGATGCCCGAGGAGCTCTTCGTCGGGGCGTTCCGGGACAACTGGGAGCTCGACTACCAGGGGCTGCGGCTCGCTGACATGTCTCCGGGCCAACGGGAGACGGCCCTCCAGCTCCTCGGCCTGTACGTGAACCGGGCCGACGACCATCACGCCCGGGTGCGCATGAGGGAAGTGCTGGGCCACGAGGGGGACACCCGCTTCGGCTGGGCCGGGGACCCGGACGGCACCTTCTACTACCGCTTCCACAGTCCGGTGATCCTCGTCGAGTTCGAGCACATGGCCGGTGTGCTCTTCGACAACGACTATCCCTCGCGGCGGCACATCCACACCATCGTGCGCACCCCCAACGGCAACGACTTCGGCGTCGATCTGCTGCGTCAGCACCACGAGCGGCACCACGGGCCGGGTACGGCGCGCTCCGGCCGGCAGACCTGAAGCGTTCCGGCGTCGTGCAAGAAGAAGAGGAGAAGAAGATGAAGTTGGTGCTCGGCCGCGACGATCTCGCGGCAGCCGCGCTGTCGGCCGTCCGCGAAGCGGGCTCGGAGCCGGAGCGGGTCGCCATCAAGCCGGTGCACAGGGCTTCCCGGGGTTTCGTGAACGAGTCGGACGTGGACCTGTGCGAACTGGCGATCGTGACCGTTCTGCAGGCTCTGGCCTACGGCAAGCCGGTCCTGCTGCTGCCCGTCACCACCCTTGGACGCCACCAGCATCAAACCCTGGTGACCCTCGGCAAGCTGTCGGTCGCCGATGTGGAGGGACACCGCGTCGGAGTGCGCGCCTGGAGCCAGACCACCGGTGTGTGGATGCGCGGTTTCCTCAGCGAGCAGTACGGCGTCGACCTGCGCAAGGCCGACTGGACCACCTACGAGGGCCATCACGTCGAGGGGGCCGGGGACCCGTCCTGGGTGCGGCGGGCGCCGCAGGGTGCCGGCTTGCCGGCGGACTTCCTGGAGGGCCGGGTCGACTTCGGGATCATGGGCAACGAACTGCCTTCCGATGACCGCATCCGCACCGCCATCGACAACGCCCACGAGGTCGCCGGTCAGTGGTCGAAGGACCAGGGATTCATCCCGGTCAACCACGTGGTCGGCGTATCCGAAGCGGCAGCGGCGGAGCACTCCGCCGCCATCCTCGCCGCCTACGACGCGATGCGCTCGGTACTCACCGCCAACGAGGTGGGCGGGCCCGTCGCCCTGCATCCCGTGGGCTTCGACGGACTGCGCGCGGCGTTCACCAAGGCCGCCGCCTACGCGCTGGAGCAGGACGTGATTCCACGGGCGGTGGACTACGACGAGCTCGTCGAGCGGTCCTGCGCGGCACTCGGCGTCTCCCCGGCACGCCTCGGCGGCTGAACGCCGCACCGGCTGCCGGAACCGAATCAGAAACAGCGAAGGACAGGCTATGGACAAGCTCACGGTAGTTCTCGGAGACTTCCCGCACGCGCGGCCGCTGCTGGACGGCGACACCGGAACAGACGGGTTCCTGGTCGAGCCCGTACAGGTCAAGCCGGTCATCGGCGCCTACCGGCGCATGATCCGGGACCTTGAGTTCGACGTGTGCGAACTGGCGCCGGTCTCCTACCTGATGGCACGCCAGGAAGGCATCGCGCTGACCGCGGTGCCGGTCTTCCTCAACAGGCGCTTCCACCACGGCGACGTGCAGTGCGCCACCCACTCCGGCATCCGCGTGCCGAAGGATCTGGAAGGACGCCGGGTCGGGGTCCGCGCCTACTCGGTGAGCACGGGCGTGTGGGTGCGTGGCGTGCTGCGAGATCAGTACGGAGTGGACATCGACAAGATCACCTGGGTGGTGGACGACGACGACCACATCGAAGGCCGGGTCCCCTCCAACGTCGAGCGCGTCACCGACGGCCGCTCGCTGGGCGAGCTGCTGCGCGCCGGAGAGATCGACGCCGCACTGACCGGAAACGCGGGGACGGGACGGGCGGGTGCCCCCAAGGCCGGCTGGACAGCGGCGGCAGAACCCGAGACCGCAGGCGACGACGGCCCCTACCCGCTGTTCCCCGAGGCCGGCACGCTCGCCGTCGACCACTACCTGCGCACCGGCGTCTACCCGCTGCACTCGCTGATCTCCGTGCGCACCGAACTGGTGGAGCGCGACCCCGGCCTGCCGACCAGGCTGTACGCCGCGTTCGTGGAGAGCAAGCGGCGCCACCTCGCCGAGCAGCCCCAGTGGTCGGCGGTGCCCCGGCTGGCCCGGCAGGGACGTGCGATCGGCGGCGACCCCGTCCCCTACGGCATCAAGCCCAACGAGGCCAGCCTGAACGCGATGGTGCGGTTCGCCAAGGACCAGGGCCTGCTCGACGCGGACTTCTCCTCCGACCCGCGTTCGCTGTTCGCGAAGGGCGACTACCCGGACGCCTGAGCCGGCCCGCACCGATCACACCGAAGACAGAAGACAAGGGAGCACCACGTGGACGTCGTCGACGCACACTGTCACATCATCTCCGAGGACCTGACCCGCTACCCGAAGGCCCCCATCGGGGGAAAGCAGTCCGAATGGGCCGCGACCCGGCCGGTGACCGCCGAGGGCATGGTCAGCCGCATGGAGGAGACCGGCATCGACCAGGCCGTCCTGGTCCAGGCCACCACGAACTACGGCTACGACAACTCCTACGTGCTGGACAGCAGCCGGCGGCGGCCGGAGCGCTTCGTCGCCGTCGGCACCGTCGACCCGCTGCGACCGGACGCCGCGTCGAACCTCAAGGCCTCGGCCGGCGAAGGGGGCCTGGCCGGCGTCCGGCTGTTCACCAGCGGCAGCACCGTGCCCACCCAGGGGGAGTGGTTCGTCGCCCCGGAAACGTTCCCCTTCTGGGAGCAGGCCCAGGAACTGGACCTGCCGGTCTGCCTCCAGATGCGCCTGGGCCCGGCCACCGCGCAGCTGGTGGAGCTGCTGAAGCGGTTCCCGGGCGTGAAGGTGCTCCTCGATCACATCGGCTACCCGGACATCGCCTCTTCGCCCGCCCGTGCCGGCGCCGAGGTCGCGGAACTCGCGTCCCACCCCGGCCTGCACCTCAAGCTCACCCACCGCAACCTTGAGCGGTTGCGGGACGCGGGGGAGCGAGCCGGGGAATTCCTCGGACCGGTTCTCGACACGTTCGGCGCCGAGCGGATCGCCTGGGGATCGAACTGCCCCGCCGCCGAGCAGTCACTGCCGGAGCTCCTCGCTCTCGCCCAGGAGGTGCTCGCCGGTCTGCCGGAGCAGGTCCGGCAGGAGATCTTCGCGGGAACGGCCCGGCGCCTGTACCCGTTCCTCGGCGGGCACGGAAGCTGACCTGCCATGTCGTCGGCTAGTGTTCCGGCCTCGGTTCTCACATGTACGCAAGAGGAAGGCGGCCGCGGTGGACAGCGAGAGCATCGGTGGCGAATCCGTAGCGAAGGCCTCGGGCACCCGCTACAGCCAAGCCTACGAGGGGCTGCGCTCCCTGTTGCTGTCGGGGAGTATCGAGCCCGGCACGAGGCTCACAGAGGCGGACCTCACGCGGATGTTCGACGTGTCACGGAGCACGATGCGCACCGCGCTCGCGCGGCTGACGCAGGAGGGGTATATCACCGGCGAGGTCAATCGCGGGGTGCGCACCAGGAGCTTCTCCGCCGAGGAAGCAGCCGACATCCTGGAGGCCCGCGAGATCCTGGAGTCGGCACTGGCCGGCAAAGCGGCGGAACGGGCCACAGCCGAGGAGGTCGCACGGCTGCGCAGCACCCTGCAGGAGATGGAGGAGTCGCAGTCACGCGGGGACCAGGACGCCTACTCGCGCGGCAACCGCAGCTTCCACCAGCAGGTCAAACTCGCTGCGCACCAGACAACCCTGGCCCGCGCCTACGACACGCTGCTCTACCCCCTGGTGATGCGCCAGTACCGCAACCTCTCCGCCCAGCACCCGCGATCCGGGTCGCTGGAGGAGCACCAGACCATTCTCCTCGCCATCGTCACGCGCAACCCCGACGCGGCTGTCGCGGCGATGCGCCATCACGTCGGCTCCGCCCGCAGGGCGTTGCTGCTGGACAAGTCCCCGATGCCACCGGTCACCTGACCGTACGCGGGGGCGGAAAGTACCCCATGCGCCACACGGTTGACACCGAAGCCGGGCCCGTCGAGGGCATACCGTGCCGGGACCGCACCGTCACCGTATTCCGAGGCATCCCGTATGCCGCCCCGCCGGTCGGAGACCTGCGGTGGCGGCCGCCCCGGCCGCCCGTGCGCTGGGAAGGCGTCCGGCGTGCCGAACGGTTCGGGCCCATGTGCCCACAGGCACCGACCGACGCGGCCGCGACCGGTGTCGACGTGCCCCTGAGCGAGGACTGCCTGAGTCTGAACGTCTGGACGGGTGCACCCGCCACCGCGGAGCTCCGCCCTGTCCTCGTGTGGATCTACGGAGGTGGGTTCCGCGAGGGCACGGGAGCCCACCCCCGCTACAACGGCGAAAACCTTGCGCGCACCGGCCTCGTCGTGCTCACCTTCAACTACCGGCTCGGCGCCTTCGGCTTCCTCGCCACACCGGAACTGAGCGAGGAGTCCGAGCACGGCAGCTCCGGCAACTACGGTCTCCTCGACTGCGTCGCCGCCCTGCGCTGGGTCCGCGACAACATCACGCGATTCGGCGGCGACCCCGCCCGCGTCACCATCGCCGGCCAGTCCGCCGGAGCGGGCATGGTCAACTTCCTGGCCATGTCGCCCCTCGCCAAGGGCCTGTTCCACCGCGCGATCGCACAGAGCCACTCCCGCTACGCACGCGATCCCGAGCTCCGCTACATGTCGACCTCCTACCGGCTGCAGCCGGACGCGGAAAGCGCCGGCGACCGCTACACGAGAGCCCACGGCGCAACCACGGCCCGCGGCCTGCGGAACCTGCACTGGCGGAAGCTGATCGACGGCCACCACCCGCTCGACACGACGGTGGACACCGGAGGCCCGGCAGGGCCGCCCCTGTTCCGTCCCGTCGTGGACGGGTGGGCCCTGCCCGCCGGCTACGACGAGACGTATGCCAAGGGACTGCAGAACGACGTCGACTACCTGACCGGAAACAACCTCGACGAGAGCGGCGCGGTCCCGGAAACCCTGGTGGCCGCCCTGCGCACCGGCCGGCAGAAGGCCCGGCCGGGCTCCCCGCCGGTCAACGTCACCCTCGAACAGCACGTCACCTCTGCCCGTCGGAAGTTCGGACCCTACGCGGAGGAGTTCCTGCGGCTCTACCCGGCCGGCACGGACGACGAAGCGGCGCGGGCGAGCAGCCTCGCGGCACGCGACAACTCCCGCATCTCGACTTCCCTGTGGGGCTCCGACTGGACCCGCCACGCCACCGGGACGGTGCGCTCCTACTTCTGGACCCATCGCGCCCCGTCACCGGATGCCGGGCCCAGGCGGGCCGGACACGGTTCGGAGATCGACTACGTCTTCCACAACCCCGCCGGCGGCACCGGGGTGTGGAACGAGGAAGACCACGAGATCGCCCGAACACTGGCCGGGTACTGGACCAACTTCGTCTCCACGGGCGACCCCAACGGAAGCGGCCTGCCTCACTGGCCCGCCTTCTCACCGGACTCCGCCACCGTCATGGAGATCGGCGCGCACTTCCGCACGATCCCCGTCTCCGATCCGGTACGCACCGAATTCTGGATCCGGTTCTTCGCCTCCCAGCAAGCCTGGTGAACAAAGGAGTTCCCATGAACATCCGCACGAACCACTCGTCTCTCGCACTGGCCGTCTCCGTGATATCGAGCGCGGCGCTCCTGACCGCCTGCGGCAACGACGGCGCGTCCTCGGTCGGCTCGGACGGCAAGACGACCGTCTCGGTCGGCGTCAGCGGCAACGTCTTCGACCTGTCCATCCGCCTGGCGGACGAGGCCGGCTACTTCGACAAGCAGAACATCAAGGTCAAGTACGTGACGCTGACCGCCGCGACGGGCACCTCGGCCCTGCAGTCGAATTCCGTGCAGTTCCTCAACTCCAGTCCGACCAGTTTCCTGGCCGGCCTCAGCAAGGGCCTGCCGGAGCTGTCGGTCGCCACGAACGGCGGAGGCAACCCGCTCGGAATCGTCGTCAGTACGGCGTTCGCCAAGAAGCACCGCCTGACCGCGGACAGCCCGGCGGCGGAGGTGGCCAGGGCGCTGGCCGACTCGACGGCCGGCGCCAGCTCCGCGAACACCAAGGCCGAGGCAGGAATCTTCCTCAAGGCCCACGGTGTGGACCCGGCCGAGCTGAAGTGGGTTTCGCTGCCGACCCCGGCCGCCGACAAGGCCGCGCTCACCAAGGGCGAGGTCGACTGGTTCATCACCTCGGAACCGATCCCGCTCCAGGTCCAGCACGAGGGTGACGGCATTGTGGTGGCCAACCCCGAGAAGGTGCCCGAGTGGGGCGCCGGACAGGCGGGCTACGGCCAGGTCGTGGTCGTGAAGAAGGACTACGCGAAGAGCAATTCGGCCCTGGTCAAGGGATTCGCCACCGCCGTACAGGAGGCGACCACCTACCTCGACACCCACGCCTCCAACGACAAGGCCGTCATCGCCGCGGCGCGCGAGAGCCTGCCGGGCATGCCGGACGACGTGCTGAGCGCAGCCGTCTCGGAGGTGGACTGGCCCAAGACCGCCAAGATGGATGCCGACGGATGGAAGAAGACCGTCACTTTCGTGAAGGACGGCATAGGCGCGGTGCCCGACGCGAGCGTCGACGCCGACAACTGGACCAACACGTACCTGCCGTGACACGGCCGACCCCAACCGGAAGGGAGAAGACCATGGCCACCGTCACAGACAAAGCCGTGACCAAGCCCGAGCAAGCGACCTCGGGGCGGCCCGTCAGCAAGCCGCGTGCCGGCTGGCAGGGCACGGGCACCGTCATCCTGCTGCGCATCCTGGTGATCATCGCCGCCCTCGTCCTGTGGCAGCTGATGAGCGGTCCGGTCGTACCCGAGTACGCGGTCAGCAAGCCCACCGAGGTGTACGACGCGCTCACGGACATGCTCGGCTCCGCCGCCGGATGGAACAACATCAGGGTGACCACCGTGGAGGTGCTGGCGGGCTTCGGCCTCGGCGTCGCGGCAGGAACGGTCATGGGCCTCGTACTGGGCTCCTTCCCGCTCCTGGGACGCGTCCTCGAACCGCTCGTCGCGGCCGTCAACGGCATCCCGAAGATCGCACTCGCCCCCCTGTTCCTGCTGTTCTTCGGCATCGGCCCCTGGTCGAAGATCACCATCGCCATGACCGGCGTCGCCTTCGTGGTCTTCTACAACATCTATCTCGGCCTGCGGATGCGCGAACGCGAACTCGTCGAGGTGGTCCAGGTGATGGGCGGGCGAAAGCACCACGTCCTGGGCTATGTGACGATCCCGACGCTGGCCGCGCCGTTCTTCGCCGCGCTCAAGACCGGCGGGCCCCTGGCCATCCTCGGCGTCATCGGCGGAGAGTTCATCGCCTCCTCGGAGGGCGTCGGCCACGAACTGTTCACCGCGGCCCAGAACCTCGACGCGGCCTCCGAATTCGCCGGCCTCATCGTCCTCGTCGTCCTGACCCTGTCCCTCAACGGCGTGCTCAGCGGCCTCGACACCTACGCTCTCAAGCGCCTCGGCCTCGCAGCCCGCCGCCGGCCCCAGACCAAGCACTGAATCGCACCCCCTCCGGCTTGTGAAAGGACAGTTCCCCCGATGAACGAACCTCCGCACGTCTCAGCCGGCGCCATCCGGGGCGAGGAGTCCTCGCCCACCCGGCGGCCCTCCCGCAGGACCCTCCTGGCAGCCGCCGCGGCATCGGCCGCCACCGCCGTGCCCCTGCTCTCCAGCACAGCCACCGCCTCACCGGCACGGCACCCCGGCCAGGATCTGCTCTACATCGGCACCTGGGGCAGGGACCAGGTGCACGCCATCCGGTTCGACCCCGTCCACGGAACCATGGACCCCCTCGGTGCGGTGGCAGAGGTCAGTTCGAACTGGGTCACCGTGCACCCGAACCGCCCGGTTCTGTACGTCGCGGGCGCGGAGCCGGGCGGATACATCCGCACCTTCCGCATCGACGACGCCTCCGGAGCTCTCCGAAAGACCGGCGAGATCGAGACGGAGGCCGTTCCCGGCGGCAGCGGCGGCCTGTCGTACATCGGCCTCAGCAGGGACGCGGACACCCTCCTGGTCGCCGACTTTGCCACCGGCGCGGCAGCGACCGTTCCGGTCAGGCCGGACGGTGAGCTGGGCACTGTGGCCTCCAGCGTGCAGAACACCGGCTCAGGGCCCAATCCGCGCCAGGCCGGCCCGCACACGCACCACGTGGTGATCGACCCGAGCCGCAGGTTCGCTCTGGTCGCCGACTTCGGCGCCGACCGGGTCTTCATCCGCGACTACGACCGGGCGACACACCAACTGTCCGACGGCGGCCGTTCCCACGCGACGGCACCCGGGTCCGGGCCCCGGCGCCTGGCCTTCCACCCGAACCGGCGGTCGGTGTATCTCCTGAACGAGCTGACCGCTGACATCGAGGTGCTTCAGTGGGACGCCCGCCAGGGTTCGCTGGCACCCCGCCAACTCCTGACGACGAATGCCCCGGGCCACACCGGCACGACCAGCGCGGCCGAACTGGCGGTCAGCGAAGACGGCCGGCACGTCTACACCTCCAACCGCGGCGACAACACCCTCGTCGTCTTCTCGGCCCACCCGACGACCGGACTGCTCGCCGAGGCCCAGCGCCTGCCGTGCGGGGGCGTCACCCCGTGGAGCTTCTCCCTGCACCCGGGAGGACGCTGGCTCTTCGTCGCGAACAAGGCGAGCGCAACGGTCAACCTCTTCCGTGTGGACCCGCGATCCGGGCACCTCACGGACACCGGAACGGCCGTGGACATCCCCGATCCCGACTGCGTCAGTGTCCGCAGGGCACACCACTGAGTCGATCCACCCTTCTCCTGTGGCGGCATCCGTGCCGTCACAGGAGGTTCCGCCGCCGACTCCGGCGACAGCCGGGGGCGATCATTGGACGCGGGCCGCGCCGGGCGCGAGGTGGACCGGCCGTCGTTCACGGCCGATGTGACGCCGGCAGGCCCGGCCGTCGGCAGGCTTCTCGCGCCGCGCGTGACCGAGGAATTGCTGATCTTCTCCAGAGCCCGTCACTCTCCCTCGTGCACCGCGGTGCACCGCGGACTTCTGGCTCCGTGAACCACGGGTTCTACAACACCCACCGGTCGTCAGGGTTGTTGGACAATAACGGTCTCTCCTGAAGGTGGCGACGCGTCGCGTGCCGTGTTCTTGCAGGATCCCTTGTGGTCAGATTTCCCCGGTGTTACGTTCACGCCCAACTTGTTCGACAATCCATGCGGTGGGCGCATGTACTGACGGGCCGATCGGCCCCGGGCCTGGCTGAGTCGAGCCGACAAGGCCCTCCCGCACTTCCGTAGATGCGTCACGCGCGGTGACTCTCTCCCGTGGGGTCGCGCGCCCTCCCGTCAACGAAAGGACCCGGACAGCTATGTCACCTGACATGAAGCGTCGAGCGTTCCTCACGGCCGGCACGGCCGCCGCCGGCGTGGCACTCCTGCCCAAACCGTTCGCGGTGGCGGCAGCAGCGTCCGGCAAGAAGGGCGTGATGCTGATGAACCGCATCGGCCCGTCGGCTTCGACCCTCTGCGTCGCGAACGCTGACGGTTCCGACGAACGCGTGCTGCTGCAGAGCCCGGCCTTCGACCACCACGCCGCCTTCTCCGCCGACGGGACATCGGTGTTCTTCACGTCCGAGCGCACCGGGGACGGAAACTCGTGCCTCTACCGCGCCAGGACCGACGGATCGGGCGTCCGGCCGTTGGTGGTCAACTCCGCCATGAACGACTGGGCCGTTCCCTCTCCGGACGGCAAGAAGGCGGCCTACGTATCCACGAGCGGCGACCACAGGACGCACATATGGCTGCTCGATCTGGCCACGAACAAGCGGACCAACCTGACCGGCACCTCAGCCCTCGCCGGCGATCCCGCAAGCCCTGACGGGCACTTCCGCCCCTCCTGGTCACCGGACGGCAAGTGGATCGCCTTCTCCAGCGACCGCAACACGACCTGGCGGGGTCACGGCAACGGCACCGGCTGGGAGCACACGCAGGAGCTGAGCATCTACATCATCCGGCCCGACGGAACCGGCTTTCGCCAGGTGGCAACTCGGGACGGGTACTGCCTCGGTTCACCGAAGTGGTCTCCCGACGGCTCCCGGATCGTCTTCTACGAGATCACCGTCGAGGGGACCTGGGGCGCGCACCGGCCGGAAGCCATCGGTACCGTCGTCTCCCAGATCGTCTCAGTCGACGTCGCGAGCGGGGCACGCGTCGAGCACACCTCCGGGCCCAACCTGAAGGTCGCGCCCCAGTACGTGAGCGCGACCGAGGTCGGGTACCTCGTCAAGGGCGGAGCCGACGAAGGGCTGGCCTACGTGGGCGGCAGTCGGCCGCCGGTCAAGAGGGCGCTGCGTTCCCCGGTCTGGTCGCCGGACGGCACGAAGGTGATCTACGAGAAGCTCGACTACACGACACGCACCCTCGACGAGCCGCTGTACAGCTGGGACGCGGACTGGGACTACCGCTTCTGCGACGTCTTCCCCGCACTGTCCAAGGACGGACGTCTCGCGATCACCGACAAGCAGCTCGGCAACTCCTCGATCGTCACCATGCGCCCGGACGGATCGGACCAGAAGGTCGTCTTCGACACCGCCACCTCGGGCCTCGACCAGGCGATGGTCCAGCACGGACTGGCCGGCGCGTTCCGGCCCGCCTGGTCGCACGACGGCAAATGGATCGCGTTCGGGCTGGGCGGATGGTTCCAGACCCGCGCGACCAGCAACGCCGTGCTGGTCCGGGTGCCCAGCGACGGCTCCTCGCACCAGGTGCTCACCGACGGTTCGACCAACGCCGGTTTCCCGAGCTACTCGCAGGACGGGAACCGCATCGTCTACCGCGTATGGGGCGAGGAAAAGGGACTGCGCATCCTCGACCTCAAGACGGGGGCGACGACCGTCCTGACCACCGAGTCCGACAACCTGCCCGACTGGTCCCGGGATGGCAAACTCATTCTCTTCACCCGCAAAACGAGCCCCACCAACTTCGACGTCTGCACCATCAAGCCCGACGGAAGCGACCTGAAGATCCTCACGAGCAGTGGGGCGAACGACGGCCACGCTGTCTGGAACTACGACGGCCGCATTCTCTACAACAGCGGCATGTACGGCTTCCGCGAAGAAGCCGCGCTCTACGACGACACCTTCCAGCCCTACGGCCAGATCTTCAGCATGAAGGCCGACGGTTCCGACAACAGGATGCTGACGGACAGTCGGTGGGAGGATTCGATGCCGCTCTACCTCACGCAGGATGACCTCCGTATGTGAGGGAAGCGAGAAGCCGGCGGCACGTGCACCGGGAAGAGGCCACCCGCGCCGCAGCCCTCGGCCTTCGCTGTCGGCGAGAACTCCGGTAAGAGGTTCGAGTGCGTCAGGACGGTCTGCTGCTGCTGTTCATCCCGGGTTTGGGAGTGCGTCGAGTCGCTGGATCGCGTCTGTAATCACGTCGGTCCAGGGCCAGTGGTGGGTGCATCTCAGGTGTCGACGGCGGGCAGTGGTGACGAACTGGGCGGCGGCGGAGAACAGCCGCAGCCGCAGGCGGCGGTGCTCCCGGAGCCGGGGTTTGCCGGTCAGGGCGAGCATCGGCAGCCAGGCCAGCAGGTCGAGGGCGAGCTGGACGACCTCCAGCCAGATCCGGTGCTGCGCGGTGTCGTGCAGGGGCAGGTCGCGCGGGCCGGTGGCGCGCGCATGAGGAATACGGTCCTCGGCGCGTGCGCGCTGGCGGTGCCGCGGTTCCAGGGCGGCGATCGGGACGCCGGGGGTGTTGGTGGCAAACGCGGTGAGCCGCAGTCCGTCGGCGTCGCTGTACCGCAACCTGGGGCCCGGGTGCGGCCGTTCCTTGCGGACGATCAGCCGCATACCCTTCGGCCAGCCCTTCAGGACGTCGCCGTCGAGCTCGGCGGTCCAGGCGCCGTCGCGGGGCTCGCCCCCGAGCTCGACGGCGGGCGTCCAGGCGGAGGAGGGGACGTTCAGTGCGGCCTGGTGAATGGCGTCGGTGAGGGTCATCCCGACCGAGTACGACAGCCGCCGGCGCCGCTTCGAGAGCCAGGCGCCGAACTCATGGGTGCCGCCCGCTGAGTCCGTACGAATCAGTGTGGACCGGCCGCGCCGGTGACGTTTAGGGATCTGGGCCAGGGCGAGTTGGGAGGTGGTGATGTGGTCGGCGGCGGTGTTCCTGCCCGCGTTCCCGGGCCGTAGCAGCGCGGCCACCGGCTTTCCGGTGCCGCCGCGTCCGTGGTCGACGAAGCCCATCAGCGGACGATGTCCGTAGGACTTCTTCCAGGCCGTGGCCGCGTCCTGTTTGTCGGAGTGAGCCACGACCAGCACCCCGTCCAGGTCCGCGATCACCTGACCGCCCGCGTCCGGCGACGATGTGCCGGCCAACGGGCGGCGGCCGGGTCGCAGTATGTCCCGGCCGCCGAAGGGCGTCGATCATCCGGAAGGTCAGGCACCCCAGCGCAGGGCGATCGTGTCACCGGCGTTGACCACCTTGCCGCGGGTGGCTGCCGCGAAGGAGGAACCGTCGCTGCTGACCTTCCACGTATTCGAGCCGCTGTTCGCCTTGCCGTTGAGGACGGTGATCGTGCCTGTTCCCGACGAAGGCGTCACCCCGCTCACGCAGCCGGACGGGGTCGAACCGGTGGTGGCCGCGTCCAGGACGGCGCCGAGCGTGGTGGTCGTGCCCGTCGGTGTGAAAGCGACGGAGCAGACCTTCAGGCCGCCGGCCCCGTCGTCGACGGTCAACGCCAGCTTCGTGGCCGTACCGGAGGTGAACGTCCCCTGCGCCACCCACGTCGGGGCCCCGCTCGTCACGGGTGTCGGCGGGGCGGCGGTGAACCCGCCGCCGGCGACGGCGCGCAGACCGTCGATCGACGCGTACGCGGAGGGGGTGGTGTCACTGGGCAGGTACTTGAAGCCGCCGCCCGGGTTGAACTGCTGGGCGATGAGGAAGTCGACCGGGGTCTTTCCGGCGGAGGTGAGGAAGTCGCCGGTCTGCGGGTTGATGCCGCAGGCGTTGAGCCCGGAGACGGCCCAGCCGTTGGAGTCGGTGTTGACGCCGAACATGGCGTTGAAGGCACCGCTGGTGGGTACCAGCTTGCTCTTGAGGAATGCCTTGGCCTGGGTGATGTCGGTGTCGGTGTTGGGCACCCCGGAGACGCAGAGGGCTGCCATCGCGGCGCCGGTCATGTCGATGTCGCTGGTGGCGGCCAGTGCGGCCGGGTCGCCCTCGGCCTTGCCGAAGTTCCAGCCGCCGTCGTTGTGCTGGTTGGCGCGGATGCGCGTGACGAGGGAAGTGCGCAGCGACTGCGGTATGCGGACGGCCCCCGCCTGGGTCTTCGCGCCACCGAGGGCCAGGGCGGCGAACACGGTGCCGTTGAAGTTGGCGGACGGGCCGAAGTAGCCGGGCTCGGCGTTCTGCCAGTAGCCGTAGATGTCGGCGACCAGGTTGCGGGAGGCCGAGACGCGGGCCGGGTCGATGCCGGCCGCGTAGGCGTTCAGGGTGGCGCGCTCGTAGTCGGTGACCACCGGTGTCGCCGACGGCCAGCCCGCCGTGGCGAGCAGGGTGCGGTACACCGATCTCGCGTTCTTCGTGGTGTCGCCGCCCGGTGTGACGTCGACCGCGGCGGTGCCCGCCGAGGCGAGTGCGCTGAAGGCCCACTCGTTGGACAGTCCGGATCCGGCGTACGAACCATCGGCCGCTTGAAGGGACTTGAGGTAGGTGACGCCGTTCGTCTTCGATGTGGCGATCTGCGCCGGGGTGGCCGTGGCGGCAGCCGGCAGGGCGCTCAGGCAGAGCGCCCCGAGGGAGACGGCTGCGGTGAACGCAAGACGAGGTGACATACGTGGACGGATCATGGCCTGCTCCTGGGATGAGGGGCGCGCCGACCGGGCCCGCGGCCCACCTCGGTGAGGACGGCAGCGAGCAGGTGGGCCGCCCGAACGCGTGGACCGGCTTCCTGGAATACGTCGCCGCGTGGGCATTCGGGCTCGGGACGGCCCCCAGCCGTCCCACTACCGCTGCGCGTCAGCCCCGGAGTCTCACCGGGTTCCCCCATGTGGCAGCCCAGGACGCTACCTCAGGCGGACCGGTCCTGCCAGCAGCCCCGTGAGGCGGCATGTGCGCTGAGCGACGTCCCCTTGACGCCGTGTGTATCAGCGTGCTGCAATCCGCCTGATAAGCACTGAGTTCCAGGGGAAGCCGGTCGAAGTCCGGCGCTGACCCGCAACCGTAGGCCCGGCAACAGCCGGGCGAGCCGGATTACCTGGGGCCTGATCTGCAGCGAGAAACGCCGTCGCGGACTACGGCGTGGTCGACAAGCCCACCCGTGGTCAACTGCGGGGTGAGGGCGTCTCAGCCACGTCGTGCATGTCCCCGCGGAGACATGACGAGGGGACCGTGGTGGGGACCGCACAGCGAAGAGACCGGCAGGTGGGGGCCAGAGCCTTCCTGTCCCTGATATCCGTGGCATTTCTCTTGCTTGCCATGTGCGTGACACTTGTCACGGTCACCCCGGCTGCTGCTGACCCCCTCGACAACTGCACGGCGACCGAAGGCGCAGTCGTGGCGGTCGACTTCGGGCCCTTCGGCGGCGGCGTGGAGCGCGGCTGCGACATGACCCCCACGACCGGTTACGAGCTCCTCCACGAGGCGGGTTTCACCACCGAGGGCACGCAGCACGACGGTCCGGCCTTCATCTGCCGACTCGGCCTGGGCTCCGGAACGCAGTACCCGACGACGGACCAGGAGTCGTGCGTACTGACTCCGCCGGCGACCGCGTACTGGTCGTACTGGATCGCCTCGCCGGGGCAGACCAAGTGGACGTACAGCCAGTACGGCGCCATGGACCGCAAGCCGAAGGACGGCGACGTGGACGCCTGGGTGTTCGGCGGCACCGACATCGGCGGGACCACAGGAAGGCCGGCCTTCACTCCGGACGACGTTCGCGCCGGTGGCGGCGGTGGGACACCGGATCCCGGCGGCACGCCGACGGCCGCACCCGGTGAGATCGACGTGGCCGGTGCGGCCGACTGGGTCGACGGCCTGCTCAAGGACGGCGAACGCGTCGTCGACGACGGCGCCGACGCTCCGAACTACCTGCTGACCACCGAGGCCGCCTACGCGCTGGCCGCAGCGGACCCGGAGAGCGCGTCGCTCGGCAAGGTCACCGCGTTCCTCGCTGCCCACGCCGACGACTACGCCTACGCCGCCGGCAAGGACCAGGCCCCCGACGCCACCGCGGCAGCCCGCCTCGCACTCGTCGCCGAGGTCACCGAGGGCGACCCGCACCACTTCGGCGGCCACGACCTGATCGCCGACCTCATGGACAACGTCTGCACCGCGGGCCCCGAATCGGGCACCCCCGAGCCCGGTTGTACTGCCAAGGGCGATTTCCGCAACGCCGGCTACGGCGACGGCCAGGCGCTCGCCCTGCTCGCCGTGCTGCGCTCCGGCGCCGTGCCCCCGGCCGGGACGGTCGAGCGGCTGACCCAGTTGCAGTGCGACGACGGCGGGGTCACCAGCATCCTGATCCGACCCGGCGAGTACTGCGACGGCGACCCTGCCACCACCGGTCTCGTGGCCCTGGCCCTGCACGAGGCAGGTGGCCAGGACACGGCGGTCGCCAAGGCCCGGACGTACCTGAAGAAGGCGCAGCGCGCGGACGGCGCGTTCCCCGGCTACACCGGATCCACCACCGGCAGCGTCTACGCGACCGCGTACGCGGCCCAGGCGCTGCGCATGCTCGACGACACCACGCAGGCCGACGCGGCCGTGGCCTGGCTGTCGCGCGAGCAACTGGACAGCGGAGGCTTCGGGTTCGAGGAAGCGGCCACCGACCCCGCTCTCTACGCGACCGGCCCGGCGGTGCTGGCCGGGGCGGACACCGACCTGACCCGCCTGACGACGAAGACGCCGGACCCGACCGATCCGCCGACGACGAAGCCACCCACGACCGAACCTCCCACGACTGACCCGACCCACCCGGCCGGCGAAGGACCCGACCTGAAAAAGGGCGTCGCCTACCTCACCAGCGCGGCCAACCTCAAACAGGGGCAGTACTACGGCGACGGAACGGGCCGCGCGGACTTCGGCCTCACCATCGACGGCGCCTACGCACTCGCCGCCACCGGCTTGAACAACGACAAGCTGCGCGGCGTCGTCGACTTCCTCGACAAGGGAGGCAAGGACGCGAGCGGCCGGACCCTCCAGGACTGGACCGGAACCGGCACGAAGTACGCACTCGGCGGCTCCATCGGCAAGGCCGCTCTGCTCGCCGAAGCCGTAGGCCGCGACCCGCGCTCCTTCGGCGGCAAGAACCTCATCACCGCGCTCGACAAGGCCGTGTGCAAGGGGCCGAGCAAGGCCCCGGACCGCAGCTGCGCCGCCAAGGGCGCCTACACCTACGCCCCGTCCGTCTTCTCCCAGTCGCTTGCGGTCATGGCCCAGGTGCGCGCCGGTGAGAAGGCGGCGGCACAGGAACCGATCGCCTACCTCGAAGGTCTGCAGCACAGAAGCGGGGCATGGCCCAGCCTGATCCCCGCCACGGGCGACTCCGACGTCGACTCGACGGCCATCGCGGCTATGGCTCTGGAGCTCGTCGGCGGTGAGAAGGCGGACAAGGCGGTGGACAAGGCCCTGACGTGGATCGCGGGCAAGCAGCTCACCGACGGTGGCTTCCCCGGCGCGGCGGGCAACTCGGTCAACTCCGCGGCTCTCGCCGTCCAGGGGCTCTCGCTGGATGCGAAGCAGTACGCGGTCCAGATCGCCAAGGCGCGTAAGTTCCTCGCGGGACAGCAGAACACCGACGGCGGGTTCAACGTCGCGGAGGAAGGCCAGCGCGGGTCCGACCTTCGCGCCTCCACCCAGGCCGTCGGCGGCGCCACCGGCATTTCGTTCGGCACCCTGGAGCGGAGCCTGACCGGCACCACTCCGCAGCCCACGCCCAGCCCCAGCTCCTCCACTCCGCTGATCGTCACTCCCGATGACTCGACAGGGGGTACGGGTGGCATCATCGACACCGACGCCGGCGGTTCCGGCGGGGGAGCGCTGGCTTCGACCGGTGTGCAGGTCGGTGCGCTCCTCGGTTTCGCGGTCCTGCTCGTCGGGGCCGGCTGGCGTGTCGTCGTCGTGACCCGTCGCCGGGCAGCCACCGGGGACCGGATATGAGGGCCCCCATGTGGCGAAGGGATGTGCAGGCAGCTGCCGCCCTCCTCCTGTCGGCCGCAGCACTGACGGTGAACGTGCCCTCGGCAGCGGCGGATCCACAGCCGATGGGCCGCTGCACCACCACCTCCGGAGCCGTGCTCGCGGTCGACTTCAGCCATTGGGGCGGTCCGGTCTACCGCTCGTGCGGCACGACACCGACGACCGGTTACGAACTGCTCAACCAGGGCGGCTGGCGCACCACCGGCACCGGTCACGACGGACCCGCGTTCATCTGCCGCATCGGATACAGCGGGCAGCAGGGTGGCAAGCAGTACCCGACGCCCCAGCAGGACGACTGTGTGCTGACGCCGCCTGCCTCCGCCTACTGGTCGTACTGGCACGCGGACCCGGGCGCGAACTCCTGGGAGTACAGCCAGCTCGGTGCCATGCTCTACAAGCCGAAGCCCGGCAGCGTCGACCTCTGGATCTTCGGCGGCACGAACATCGAGGGCACCAAGGGCCGGCCCGAGCTCACCCCGGACCAACTGCGCGCCCACAACACCAAGGCGACGGGCAGTGTCGGCAAGCCCGCATCGACCGACCGTGCCCCGGAGCTTCCTCCCGGCACGGACACGGGCCCGAAGGCGCCGGAGCCGCCGGAGCCGAAGAAGCCGAAGCCGGCGACACCGGCTTCCGCATCGGCGAAGCCATCAAAGAGTCCTACGCCCAGCGCGTCGCAGTCAGCGTCGACCAGCCCTTCCCCCACCGCTACGGTCAGTCCGACCCAGAGCGGGCCGGCTGCCGGAACCAAGGTGGTCGACGCCGCCCCGGCAGCCGACGCGAAGACCGATGTCGGCTCACTCGTGCCCGTGCTGGTGGGCGGCTCACTGATCGTGCTCGTCGGTGGAGCGGCGCTGTACGCCAAGCGCCGACGCCGCACGGAGTGACGGGGGTGTCGCGCACCACTCCCGTGGCGGCCATGCCGATGTCCGGTCGCACGCCGGACATCGGCGGCCGTCGGCTGCCCCGCGTGCTGCACCCGGTCGCCTGGTGGATCTGGGCGCTGGCACTGGCGACCGCCGTCAGCCGTACCAACAACCCGCTGCTGCTGTTCCTCGTGCTCGCGGTGCTCGGCTACGTCGTCACCGCGCGCCGCACCGAGGCCCCCTGGGCCCGGGGCTTCAAGTACTACCTCTACCTCGCGCTCACCGTCGTCGCGATCCGGGTGCTGTTCCGGGCGGTGTTCGCCACCGGGATCACCCCGCATGACCACTTCCTCTTCTCCCTCCCGCACATCCCCACCCCTGACTGGTACGCCGGGATCCAGCTCGGCGGTCCCGTCTCGTTGGAGGCACTGCTCTCGGCGGCCACCGACGGGCTGCGTCTGGCCTGCATGCTGTGCTGCATCGGCGCCGCCAACACCCTCGCCAACCCCAAACGGGCCCTGCGCGTGCTGCCCGGTGCCCTGCACGAACTCGGCATCGCCGTGACCGTGGCCATCAGCGTCGCACCGCAACTCGTGCAGAGCGTCCAGCGGGTGGCCCGCGCACGCAGGCTTCGGGCGGGCCGCAACAAGGGGCTCAAGGCTCTGCGGGGGATCGTCGTGCCCGTCCTGGAGGACGCCCTCGAACGTTCCCTGCGGCTGGCCGCCGGTATGGACTCCCGGGGCTACGGACGTGCGGGCACCGCCACACGCGGCTCGCGGCGGATTACCGGCGCCCTCATGCTCCTGGGGATGTGTGGTCTGTGCGCCGGCGCGTACGGGCTCCTCGACGCGACCACGCCCACCTTCCTCGGTCTCCCGGCCATGGCGGTCGGAGCCGTGCTCTGTGTGGCCGGTCTGCGTCTGGGCGGGCGCAGGGTCTCGCGGACCACTTACCGGCCCGATCCGTGGCTGCTGCCCGAATGGGCGGTCGCCGGTGCGGGGGTGCTCGCCGCGGTGCTGCTCTTCAGCAACGTGGGCTACAACGCGGCCGAGCTCAACCCCTCCATCTATCCGCTCAGCTGGCCGGCGCTGCCGCTGGTGCCGGCCTTCGCGATCCTGCTCGCCGGGAGTGCCGGGTTCCTCGCGCCGCCGCCGACCCCGCCGGACCCCATCGTTCCCCGACAGCGCGCCGAGAAAGCCGAAGCCACGTGATCACGTTCCAGCAGGTCACCGTCCACTACGACGGCGCAGCGGAGCCCGCGCTGCGCGAGGTCGACCTCACCATCGAGGAGGGCGAACTCTGTCTCGTCGTCGGCCACACCGGCGCCGGCAAGTCCACCCTCCTGGGCGCGGTCAACGGACTGGTGCCGCACTTCACCGGCGGCACTCTCTACGGGCGCGTCACGGTCGACGGCCGGGACACCGCAACCCACCCGCCCCGGGAACTCGCCGATGTGGTCGGGGTGGTGGGACAGGATCCGCTCGACGGATTCGTCACCGACACCGTCGAGGAGGAACTCGCCTACGCCATGGAGCAGCTGGCGATCGCGCCGACGGTCATGCGCAAACGCGTCGAGGAGACCCTCGACCTGTTGGGCCTCGCCGACCTTCGCCATCGGGCCCTGCACGAACTGTCCGGTGGCCAGCAGCAGCGGGTGGCCATCGGCTCGGTCCTCACCGCGCACCCCCGCGTCCTCGTCCTCGACGAACCCACCTCGGCCCTGGACCCGACCGCGGCCGAAGAGGTACTCGCGGCCGTCACCCGGCTCGTCCACGACCTGGGCGTCACCGTTCTCATGGCCGAGCACCGCCTCGAACGCGTCGTTCAGTACGCCGACCGCGTGGTCCACCTGCCCGGCAACGGCCAGGCCGTTCACGGCGCTCCCGCCGACATCCTCCGTACGTCCTCCATCGCCCCACCGATCGTGGAACTGGCCCGCGCCGCGAAGTGGAACCCCCTGCCGCTGTCCGTCCGCGACGCCCGCCGCGCCGCCGCCCCCCTCCGGTCCACACTGGCCGGTACGACGCCCGCCCCGGTCCGCCCGACCCCGGCCACCGACCGGCCCGCACTGCTGACCGCCCGGGGCGTCACCGTCAGCTACCACGGTGTCCCGGCCGTTCGCGAGGTCGACCTCGACCTGCGCGGCGGCGAGATCACGGCACTGATGGGGCGCAACGGCTCAGGGAAGTCCTCCCTGCTGTGGGCGTTGCAAGGCTCCGGTCCGCGAAAGGCCGGCACCGTCCGCGTCCCGGAAGACGGCGCAACGCACGATCCGCACTCGCTGTCCGCGGTCCACGCGCGCCGCCTGGTCGGTCTCGTCCCGCAGACACCCGCGGACCTCCTCTACCTCGAAAGCGTCAAGCAGGAACTCGACCAGGCCGACAGCGAGTCCGCCAAGGAGGCGGAGTCCTCCGGGGCGCGAAGCATCCTCGACCGCCTGGCCCCCGGCATCCCCGACAGCACGCACCCCCGGGACCTGTCCGAAGGACAGAAGCTGGCACTCGTCCTGGCGATCCAACTGTCCGCCGCACCCCGGATCGTGCTGCTCGACGAACCGACCCGGGGGCTCGACTACCGGGCCAAGGCGGAACTGACACGGATCGTTGCCGCACTCGCCGGCGAAGGCCGCTCAGTCGTCATCTCCACACACGACGTCGAGTTCGTGGCCCGGACCGCCGACCGCGTCGTGGTCATGGCCGAGGGCGATGTCGTCGCGGACGGCCCCACCTCCGAAGTCATCGTCGCCTCCCCGGTGTTCGCACCGCAGACAGCGAAGATCCTGGCACCGCTGCCCTTCCTCACCGTGGACCAAGTGACCTCGGCACTCGAATCGGCGGCTCCCACACCCCGCGACGGCGGGGACCGGGCATGAGCACGAGCGCCGCAACGGCCATCCGGCTCAACACCCGCGTCTCGCTGGTCATCGCCCTGGCCGCGTTCCTCGGCATGGTGGCGTTCTTCTGGCCCTTCGTCGTCGCGCCGGGAAAGTTCGGCTCGAACTACGCCCCGCCCCTCATCTTCGGGGTCCTGCTCGTCCTCGTGCTCTGCGTGGTGCTCTCCGAGATCGCCGAGGGCGGCATCAGCTCAAAAGCCCTGGCCATGCTCGGAGTACTGTCCGCCGTCAACGCCGCGCTGCGCCCCCTGGGCGCCGGAACGGCCGGCATCGAAACGGTCTTCTTCGTCCTCGTCCTGGCCGGACGCGTCTACGGGCCCGGCTTCGGGTTCACCCTCGGCTGCACCTCACTCTTCACCTCCGCCCTCATCACGGGCGGAGTCGGTCCATGGATGCCCTACCAGATGTTCGGCTGCGCCTTCGTAGGAATGCTCGCCGGATTCCTGCCCCGCGCCACCGGCCGACGCGAGGTCCTGATGCTCGCCACCTACGGATCGCTCTCCGGCTACCTCTTCGGCTTCCTGCTCAATCTCTCCTTCTGGCCCTTCTCCCTCGACCCCAACAGCTCCATCGCCTACCTTCCCGGGCTGCCGTTCACCGAGCAGTGGCACCGCTACCTCGCCTTCGACCTCGCCACGTCCCTCGGCTGGGACACAGGAAGGGCCGTCACCAACTTCATCTGCATCACGCTGGCCGGCCCGGCGGTACTCACCACGTTCCGAAGAGCCGCCCGACGCGCCCGTTTCCAGGCCCCGGTGCGCTTCGAGCCCATGGGTCCGGCGGATTCAGGCCCCCGTCCGTGAACCTCCGGTCGCCGTACCAGCCACCGTCGTCGGCACCATGGGGGCGCAACCGCGGCATTCCGGAGGACAGCGCCGATGAGGGTCGGACGAATGAGTGCACGTACCAGGCAAGGCCGGTGAATTGCGGTGCCTCGGGGATACGCCGTCGGTAGCGTACGAAGCCCGCGACATCCGCGGGGGGCTGCCTCCAAGGGCGTGTATCCCTTGTTCGCGAGGCACAGCGACTGGTCGTGGATGTACTTGTAGGTGTCGCGCTGTGACGCCAGGAGGGAGGCCACCGCTTGCCGAAGACATCGAGCTGCCCGAGGAACTGGACCGCAAGTGGTTCAACCGCGGCTACCACGGCACGCTGCACCACGACGTCCGTGCGCTGTTCACGAAGGAACTCGGCATGGGGGGACGGGGGCCCCGTCTCCCTCCACCCCACCCGCCGAGCGAGTCGGCCCGCCGTTTCTTCGAACTGATGGGCGAGGCCCCGGTGATGGCCGAGGGACGCCGAGCCGTCGACGCGGGCGACCACCGCTGGGCGGCCCAGATCCTGCACATCCTCGTCTTCGCGCAACCGGACAACCAGGCGGCCCGCGACCTCCAGGCCGACGCCTACGAGCAGATGGACCACCAGGCCGAGGGGCCGCAGTGGCGCGGCGTCTTCCGCACCGCGGCCAAGGAAGTGCGGGAGGGCGTCCAGCCCGCCACGTTCGCCACGGCCAGCCCCGATACGGCCCTCGCCATGCCCACCGACATCCTCTTCGACCACGCCGCCGTCCACCTGGTCGGCGACAGAGCCGCACAGGCCGACCTGCGCATCGGCTTCTCCTTCACGGACATCGACGAGACGTGGACGATGCGGGTCGCACGCGGCGTCCCCAACGCCCGCCGCGGCGCCTCCTCCGACACGCACCTCACCGTCACGGGCCCCAAGGCGGCCCTGGTGGACGTTCTGCTGAACCCGGCGAGCGCGGCCCCGCTGGCCGGGGCCGGAAAGCTCCGACTCGACGGCGACGCCACCGTCCTGCCTGCGCTGGCCGAGCTCATCGACACGTTCGACCCCGACTTCGGCATCGTGACGCCCTGATCGCCTCGGCGTCCGGTGCGTTCGGTGCGTCCGGAGGCTCACGCGGTCTCCGAGGCCCAGCTGACGGTGCCGGACCTCGTTACCCCCGCCTCAGATCGGCCCGCACCAGATCGTGGTCCGAGTACGGGGTGAGATGCACCTCCTGCCTGAGCGGGGTGAAGCCGCGCAGGAAGACGTAGTCGAACTTGCTGCGCCAATCGGTGGTCGGCTCGCAGGTACCGGCCGCCGTGGGACCGCACGCGCGGTCCGCGTCCGTGGCCAGGCCCCACATCCCGGTGAGTTCGGCGGCATCCGGCACCGCGTTGAAGTCGCCCAGCACGATCGCGCGGTCGTACCGGGCGACCGCCTTCGCCAGTACGGCGGTCTGCTTCACGCGGAACGACTCCTGCCTCCGCTCGGCCAGGTGTGTGTTGAAGACCCGGACGGGCCGGCCGTCGACAAGGGTGGTGACGGCCAGGTACCCGCGGTCCTCGGAACCGCCTTCCGGATACTCCACGTTCAACCGGTCGGTCATCGGAGCGGCCGAGAGGATCGCCTGGCCGAAGCCCCCCGGATTCCATGGCACTCCGCCGCAGCGGCTCCAACTCCGCAGGACCGATCCGTACTCGACGTGGTAGACCAGCCCGTACATGTACCGCAGATGGTCCCGGATCCTCTCGACATCCCCCACGCATGCCTCTTGCAGGCCGATGACCTGAGGCGCGTACGTGGCGATCTCCGCCGCTCGGCCGAGGTTCTGACCGCTCCCCTTGCAGGGATTGCAGATGTTCCACGTCATGACGCGGTTCGGCACGGCCTCCCCGGGGGCGCCGGCCGGCAGCGGCTCGGCGATGTGGGCGGCGTTCGGGGCGCTGGGACCGACGAGCAGCACGCAGACCGCGACCAGCGCTCCCGCGAGCCACCGCGCGCCGGTTCCGGTCACCCCTGCCTCCTCGGAGCAGAGACCCACGCCCTCGTGCGGGGTCTTCTCGCACGAGGTTATGTGACGGGTCGCAGGCGGCACATGAGGTGCCTGGATCCCATGGGCGGCATCACGACTTCCGTCCTGGCGGACCGGGTTGCCGGTACCGCCACCGCCGGCCTCCTCCTCGGCCTGGCCGTCCACGGCACCCCCTCCCTCTACTCCCTGATCGACACCCCGAAGGCCTCCGACGCGAAACTCGAACTCCGGGCCGCCCCCGGCATCGAGGGCTGTTCGTTCACCTTCGGATAGCGTCATTCCGTCCACGGCACGCTTGCCGCCTCGGTAGACCTTGGTGATGTCGACCAGTTCCAGCATGTCTGTCTCCCCCCCCAGTTCCCGGTGGGCGCTGTCGGCCGGCGAGAGGAGCCGCCGAGGGCTCCCCTCGGGCGGGGAGTCCAGGTACGGGGAATCATCGTCGCCTCCAGGGCGTCAGCGGGTGAGAGCCCAAGACTCCCGTCCACCGCGCCCCCGCACATCTGCGATCGGGCGAGGGATTCTCCGACTGGTGGTTGGTGGTTGGTGGTTGGTGGTTGGTTCTCGCCAGTCGGCAGCTGGCAGCCGACAGCTGGTTGTCGGTCGTTGGGTCGTTGGGTCGTTGGGTCAGGAACCGGCCCTACCACGGCCGGGGGTGGTACGGGCACGGGGCGGGCCCTCGACGGGCAGCCATCCGGTGACGCGCCAGCCCTCGGCGTCGGGGCCGCCGGTCAGCTCGCCGTCGAGCAGCGCGAAACGCTCCTCGCCCACCACCTCCACGTCCGGCTGGTGCTCCAGGATGCGCCGCATGCCGCGGCGCACCATGTCCTGATCGTCGGCGAGAAGTACGCGAATCGTCACGGCCGGCCATTCTTCCGGCCGGGGGCCACGAGACCGTCCGCTCCGCCCCGCAGACCCCGGCAGGGGCCGGGCCGCTCCACCTGGCCGGTGTCCTGACAAGGCCGGACAGTAGAGTTCGGGTGCGTCAGCCCCCGAACACCGAGGTACCGTCCGTGACTCCAGAACCCGCCGCACAACCCGTTCCGCCGCCGGTGAGCGTCGTGGGGATCGGAGCCGACGGATGGTCCGGACTGCCCGACGCGTCGCGCTCCGCACTCGTCGGCGCGCAGGTCCTGATCGGCGGTGAGCGTCAGCTCGGGCTGCTCCCGCCGCAGTGCGCGGGCCGGCGCGTGGCCTGGCCCTCGCCGCTGCTCCCCGCGGTTCCCGGCCTGCTCGCCGCGCACGCGGGGAGCAGGATCGCCGTGCTGGCCAGCGGCGACCCGATGTTCTACGGGATCGGCCGGGCCCTCACCGAAGTGCTCGGCGCCGACGGGCTGCGGGTCCTGCCGCACCCCTCGTCCGTGTCCTACGCCTGCGCTCGGGCCGGCTGGCCCCTGGAGGACACCGAGGTCGTCACGCTGGTCGGCAGGCCCGCCGCCCGGCTCGCGGCCGCCCTGTACGACGGACGCCGGCTGCTGGTCCTCAGCGCGGACGCCGGCACCCCCGCCGAGGTCGCCGCACTGCTGCGGGAACACGGCTTCGGGCCGAGCACCCTGAGCGTCCTGGAACAGCTCGGCGGCGCGCGCGAAGCGAGTACCGACGGCACCGCGGACAGCTGGGCGCACCCGCCCGGCGACCCGCTGAACGTGATCGCCGTCGAATGCCGCCGGGCCCCCGGCACCCCGCACCTCGGTGCCGTACCCGGCCTGCCCGACGACGCGTACGAGCACGACGGACAGCTGACCAAGCGGCACATCCGGGCGGCGACCCTCGGCGCGCTCGCACCGGCACCGGGCGAGCTGCTCTGGGACGTCGGCGGCGGCTCCGGGTCGGTGGCGATCGAGTGGCTGCGCGCCCACCCCTCGTGCCGCGCGATCAGCGTGGAGCGCGACCCCGTACGGGCGGAGCGCATCACGCGTAACGCCGGACGGCTCGGGGTGCCCGCCCTGCGCGTGATCACCGGCCGGGCCCCCGGCAGCCTGGCCGGACTGCCCGTGCCCGACGCCGTGTTCATCGGTGGCGGGCTGACCGTGCCCGGCCTGCTCGACGCCTGCTGGGAAGCGCTGCCGGCCGGCGGCCGGCTGGTCGCCAACACCGTCACGCTGGAGTCCGAGGCGGTGCTCACCGAGTGGTACCGCCGGCACGGGGGAGAGCTGGTCCGCCTCGCCGTCGCGCACGCCGTGCCGGTCGGCGGCTTCACCGGCTGGCGGCAGGCCATGCCGGTGACCCAGTTGTCGGTGGGCAAGCCCTCCGCCGGTACGAACGCGGGACCCGCGGCGCAAACCCGTACAGAACAATCAGGAGACAACAGATGACCGTGTATTTCATCGGCGCGGGTCCGGGTGCGGCCGACCTGATCACCGTGCGCGGCGCGCGGACCCTCGCCGCCTGCGGGGTGTGCCTGTACGCGGGCAGCCTGGTGCCCGCCGAACTCCTCGCAGAGTGCCCCCCGGAGGCCCGGCTGGTGGACACCGCGCAGCTCGACATCGACCGGATCACGGCCGAGCTGATCGGCGCGCACCAGGCCGGTCACGACGTGGCGCGGCTGCACTCGGGCGATCCCTCGGTGTTCAGCGCGGTCAACGAGCAGATGCGGCGTCTCGACGAGGCGGGCGTGCCCTACGAGGTGATCCCGGGCGTCCCCGCGTTCGCGGCCGCCGCCGCGGCACTCAAGCGGGAACTGACCGTGCCCACGGTCGGCCAGACCGTCATCCTCACCCGGATCGCCAACCGGGCCACGGCGATGCCGGAGGGGGAGGACCTCGCGACGCTGGGCCGCAGCGGGGCCCTGATCGTCCTGCACCTCGCCGCCAGGTACGTGGACCGGGTCGTCGGGGAACTGCTGCCGCACTACGGGGCCGACTGCCCCACCGCGGTCGTCGCCCTCGCCTCCCGCCCCGACGAGCTCATCCTGCGCGGACCTCTCGACGGCATCGCGGAACAGGTGAAGGCCGCGGGCGTGATCCGCACCGCCGTCATCATGGTCGGCCGCACGCTCGGCGCCGACCAGTTCCGCGACAGCCACCTCTACTCGCCCGGACGCGACCGGCACGCCTGCTGACGGCTGCGCGCGGCCGTCAGCGGACGCCGCTGCGCCCGACGACCGTCCCCGCCCGGTCGACGCAGATGACGTCGACGGCGACCGGCGAGCCGCGCAGTACCGTCAGCGCCTCGTCCCGGGCGGCCACCGCCACCAGGTCCCCGAGGGGGACGCCGGCCGCCTGGCAGGACCGGAGCGCCGCGAGGCCCGTGTTCGCGGTGGCCACCTCCGCGGCCAGGGCCTCGTCCGCGCCGCCCCGCCGGGCCAGTCCGGCCAGGAAGGGCTTGTCGACCTGGGAACGGGCCGAGTGCAGGTCGAGGTGGCCGGCGGCGAGCTTCGACAGTTTCGCGAACCCGCCGCAGATGGTCAGCCGGTCCACCGGATGACGGCGCACGTACTTCAGCACGGCACCCGCGAAGTCCCCCATGTCGAGCAGGGCGATCTCCGGCAGCCCGTACTCGGCCACCACGGTCTTCTCCGACGTCGAGCCCGTGCAGCCCGCCACATGGGTGTGGCCGGCCGCCCGCGCCACGTCCACGCCCCGGCGGATCGAGTCGATCCACGCCGAGCAGGAGTACGGCACCACGACACCGGTCGTGCCCAGGATCGACAGGCCGCCCAGGATGCCCAGGCGCGGGTTCCAGGTCGAGCGCGCGATCTCCTCGCCGTGGTCGACGGAGACGGTCACCTCGACGTCCCCCGTCCCCCGGTGCGCCTCCGCGACCCGTGCGAGGTGGTCGCGGATCATCTGGCGGGGCACGGGGTTGATCGCGGGCTCGCCCACGTCGAGCGGCAGTCCGGGCAGGGTGACCGTGCCCACGCCGGGGCCCGCCCGGAACACCACACCGGAGCCCGGCGGCAGCCGCCGGACGGTGACGCGTACGAGGGCGCCGTGGGTGACGTCCGGGTCGTCCCCGGCGTCCTTGACCACACCGGCTGTCGCCCGCCCCCCGGTCAGCTCCTCCACCGCCAGCGCGAACGCCGGGGTCTGGCCCCGGGGGAGGGTGATGGCCACCGGGTCGGGGAAATCGCCGGTCAGCAGGGCGGTGTACGCGGCCGTGGCCGCCGCGGTCGCGCAGGCACCGGTCGTCCAGCCGGGCCGCAGACCGGTGTGTTTGAGTTGGGCGCTGCGCCCGCCCTTCGCCTCACCCACGGATGGACCTCATGCACGTACTCGTACTCGGCGGCACCACGGAGGCCCGCCGCCTCGCCGAGCTGCTGGTGGCGGCACTGCCGGAGGACGCCCGGGTGACCAGCTCGCTCGCGGGGCGGGTGGCCAGTCCCAGGCTCCCGCCGGGCGAGGTGCGCGTCGGCGGGTTCGGCGGCGCCGACGGCCTTGCCGCGTGGCTGCGCACGCACCAGGTGGACGCGCTCATCGACGCCACCCATCCTTTCGCCGGGACGATCAGTTTCAACGCGGCGGCAGCCGCCTCCGCCGCCCATGTTCCCCTGCTGGCACTGCGCCGCCCCGGCTGGGTGCCCGGCCGTGGCGACGACTGGCACCCGGTCGGCTCCCTGGAGGAGGCGGCGCGGACGCTGCCCGCGCTGGGGCGGCGCGTGTTCCTCACCACGGGACGCATGGGACTGGCCGCCTTCGCCGGGCTGGACGCCCTGTGGTTCCTGATGCGGTCGGTCGACGCACCGGAGCCGCCGTACCCCGCCCGGATGGAGGTCCTGCTCGACCGGGGACCGTTCACCGCGGAGGGGGAGCGGGAGCTGATCCGCCGCCATCGCGTCGACGTCCTCGTCACGAAGGACAGCGGCGGCGCCGCCACCGCCCCCAAGCTCGCCGCGGCCCGCGAGGCGGGGATCCCGGTGGTCGTGGTGCGCCGCCCACCGGTTCCCGAGGGGGTCGCGGTGGCCGGTACCCCGGAGCGGGCCCTCGACTGGCTGCGCGGGCCCGGCGGCGGCCGGACCGGGGCTCAGCCCTCCGGGTAGCGGCGCGGCGTCCAGACGATCTGTCGCCCGTCACCGCGCCGCACCCAGCGCGTCTGCGAGGACCCGACGATCAGGATCGTGCGCATGTCGACCTCGGCCGGGTCGAGATCGGCCAGCCGTACGGTGCGCACGCTCTCGGCCGGTCCGCCGACGTCCCGGCCGAGCACCACCGGGGTGTCCGGTGAGCGGTGCTCCAGGAGCAGATCGCGTGCCTTGCCGACCTGCCAGGTCCGGCTGCGTGAGCCGGGGTTGTACAGCGCGAGCACCAGGTCGGCACAGGCCGCGGCCCGCAACCGCTCCGCGATGACCTCCCACGGCTTGAGCCGGTCCGAGAGCGAGATCGTGGCGTAGTCGTGGCCCAGCGGCGCCCCCGCCCGTGCGGCCGCCGCGTTGGCCGCCGTCACGCCCGGCAGCACCCGTACCGGCACCTGCGCGTAGCGGTCCTGGGAGGCCGCCTCCAGGACGGCCGTCGCCATGGCGAAGACCCCGGGGTCCCCGCCGGACACCACGGCCACGCGCCGTCCGCGACGGGCCAGGTCCAGGGCGAACTCGGCGCGCTCCGACTCGACCTTGTTGTCCGAGCCGTGCCGGGACTGCCCCGGCCGGACCGGCACCCGCTCCAGATAGGTGGTGTAGCCGACCACGTCGTCGGCGGCGGCCAGCACCCCGCGCGTCTCCGGCGTCAGCCACAGCGGTCCGGCGGGCCCTGTGCCGACCACGGCGACCTCACCGCCGCCCGGAGCGCCCTCGGGACGCGGTGCGTCGATCCTGCTGGGCAGCACCGCGACCGCGAAGTACGGCACGGAGCCGGCGTCGATCCCGGCCAGCTCACCCGTGCGCTCCCCGGCCATCGTGGCGCGTTCCACGTAACGGGCCTCCGGCAGCCGCCCCGAGGCCTCGAAGGCCCGGCGCACCGTGGGGAAGGTCCGGCCCAGCTTCATCACCACCGCGGTGTCCGTGGCGGCCAGCCGGGCGGTCAGCTCCTCCTCCGGCAGGGTGCCGGGCAGGATGGTCAGCACCTCCTCGCCCTCGACGAGCGGGGTGCCGAGCCGGGCGGCGGCGGCGCTGACCGAGGTGACACCGGGGATCACTTCGGTGGGGTAGCGGTCGGCGAGCCGCTTGTGCATGTGCATGTACGAGCCGTAGAAGAGCGGGTCGCCCTCGGCGAGCACGGCGACCGTGCGCCCCGCGTCGAGGTGCACCGCGAGGCGGGCCGCCGCCTCGGCGTAGAAGTCGTCCAGCGCGCCCCGGTAGCCGCCGGGATGGTCCGTGGTCTCCGTCGTGACGGGGTAGACCAGGGCCTCTTCGATGTGGTCGGGGCGGATGTGCCCGGCCGCGATGGACCGGGCTATCGACCGCCCGTGCCGGGCGCTGTGATAGGCGACGACATCGGCCTCCGCGATGACCTGCACGGCGCGTACGGTCATCAGGGCCGGATCGCCGGGGCCCAGCCCGACTCCGTACAGCCGGCCGTTCTTCTGCTCGCTCACGCTTACTCTTCCTCGCTGGCGATCGCGTTGAGGGCGGCGGCCGCCATGGCGCTGCCGCCCCGCCGGCCGCGCACGATCAGGTGGTCGAGCCCGGACGCGTGTGCGGCCAGGGCGTCCTTGGACTCGGCCGCGCCGATGAAGCCGACCGGCACACCGATGACGGCGGCGGGGCGCGGCGCGCCCTCCTCGATCAGTTCGAGCAGCCGGAACAGGGCGGTGGGCGCGTTGCCCACGGCAACGACCGCGCCGTCCAGCCGGTCCCGCCACAGCTCCAGGGCGGCCGCGCTGCGGGTGGTGCCGAGTTCCGCCGCGAGTGCGGGCACCGCCGGGTCCGACAGGGTGCACACGACCTCGTTGCCGGCGGGCAGCCGCTTGCGGGTGACCCCGCTGGCGACCATGGCCACGTCGCACAGGATGGGCGCGCCGGCCCGCAGGGCCTCGCGGGCACGGGCCACCACGTCCGGGGTGAAGGCCAGATCGCGTACGAGGTCGACCATGCCGCAGGCGTGGATCATCCGGACCGCCACCTGGCTCACATCGGCGGGCAGTCCCGACAGATCGGCCTCCGCGCGGATCGTGGCGAAGGACTGGCGATAGATGGCCGGTCCGTCCTTCTCGTACTGGTGCACAGTGCTGTCGCTCTCTTCATCGGGCATGGAAAGGGTCGGTCGGTCCAGGAGTGTCCGGCCGGTGTCGAGCGGCCGGCCGCGGAACGGTCAGGTGCCGGGGCGCGGGGCGGGGCGCTGCTCGTCCAGGCCGCCCCGGGCCGCGGCTACGGCTGCCGCGAGTGCGGCCGGACCGTCGGCGACGGGCAGCGGGGCGTGCCGTTCACCGTCGCACACCAGGGAGACCCGGTAGCCGTCCGGGGCGGCGACGACGTCGACCCACGTGCCCTGCGGGTGACCGCAGCGGCGTTCGCACCCCGACCAGTACACCGGCAGCGCGCCCGCGGGCCCCAGGGCCGCTGCCGCCCCGGCCCGGACGTCGGCGAGGGACTTGGCGCAGCCGGGCCGCCCGACGCAGGCCCCCACCCCGGTCCAGGGGGAGCGGGGTCCGGTGATCAGTCCGGCGGCCCCCAGGGCCGCCAGCTCCACGGCGGCCCGTGCGCGCTCCACGCCCGGTACGACGACGCCGCGCCAAGGGGTCAGCCGCAGCTCGCCGCCGCCCTCCCGCTGCCGGGCGGCGCGGGTCAGCGCCCGCCACTGTTCCGCGCCGAGGCGGCCCAGGGGTGCGCCGACGGACAGCGCGACCGTGTCGTACGGGCCGTCCACGACGCCGGGAGCGGGAGCGGCGGACCGCGCGGGGCGTACGGGGCCGCCGGTGCGCGTGGAGCGGATTCCGGCCTGTCGCAGGGCGGTGTGAGCGGCGCCGGTTCCGGTCTGTCGCAAGGTGGTGTGAGCCGCGCGCACTCCGGCCTGCCGCAACCGCCGGGCCACCTGGTCCCGGAGGATCCCGCCGTCGGCGCGCAGTTCCGTCACCCGCCAGACGCCGGAGCCGCGGGCGGTGTCCAGGAAGGTCTCGGCGGCGGTCAGCGCGGCCCGCGGCGCGTGCGCACCGGGTATCCGCAGCACGGTCTCCGCCGGGCCGATCCGCAGAGCCGCGTCCCCGCCGGCCAGCGCCAGCAGCGTCACATCGGCGCCGAGCGGATCGACATCGCCGCGGCCGTCGTCGAGCGCGAACAGGAACCGCCCCGACAGCTCGGTCGTCAGATCACTCGCGCACACCAGTTCGTCCAACGCCGACAGCCAGGGGCGGATGTCCCGCTGCCCCCGGCCGTCGAGCCCGGAGAGCGGGGAGGCCACGATGTTGCGGACGCGCTCGTGGCGCTCGGAGGGCAGCAGCCCCGACTCACCCATGCGGGAGGCCAGTTCGCCGCCGCAGTCCGGCCGCAGACCGCGCAGCTGCACATTGCCGCGCGAAGTGAGATGCAGCTCACCATCGCCGAGCCGCTCCGCCAACTCCCGCAGCACGTCGGCCTGGGCCGCGCTCAGTACCCCCCCGGGGATCCGGACCCGGGCCAGCGCACCGTCGTCCGCCCGGTGCAGCCGCAGCGCGCCGGGGCAGGCGTCACCGCGGTCACGGACGGACGCGGCGCCTGTGGGCACGGGCGAAGTGGCTGGCGGAGGCATGGCGGCGAGCATACCGACCATCTCATCAGATCCGTATGCCTCCCAGTTCCTGGCCGCCCCTTACTATGCCTAGTGCCGCGTCAGCACGGGAAAACCCTGGCTGACGCGGTACAGACGGGCCAGCCGGTCCGTCGTCGCCACAGACGGCGACAGGGGAGGAAGCCCGGTGCGATTCCGGCGCGGTCCCGCCACTGTGATCCCGGCCCCACCGGCCGGGTGAGTCAGGAACTCCCTTCCCCGTGCCACTCGGCCCGTCCGAGCAGGGGAGTCCCATTCCGACACCGCCCGGGGCGTGGATACCCCGAGGAAGGCCAGACGCCGCATGATCCTGCTCCTGTCGACGTCAGACACCGACCTGCTCAGCGCCCGCGCCTCCGCAGGCCCGGTCGCCTACCGCTACGCGAACCCCTCCCGGCTCCCGCTCCAGGACCTCCCGCAGCTCCTGGACGGCACGGACCTGGTCGTCGTACGCCTGCTCGGCGGGGTCCGCGCCTGGCAGGACGGCCTCGACCAGGTGCTGGCCACCGGGCGCCCCGTCGTCGTCCTCACCGGGGAACAGGCCCCCGACGCCCAGCTGATGGCCGCCTCCACCGTCCCGATCGGCATCGCCGCGGAGGCCCACGCCTACCTCGCACACGGCGGCCCCGGCAACCTGGAGCAGCTCGCCCGCTTCCTCTCCGACACCGTCCTGCTCACCGGCCACGGCTTCGAACCCCCCGCCCCGGCACCCTCCTGGGGCCCGCTGGAGCGCACGCCGCGCACGACGGACGGCCCCACCATCGCGGTGCTCTACTACCGCGCCCACCACATGAGCGGCAACACCGCGTTCATCGACGCCCTGTGCCGTGCCGTCGAGGACGCCGGCGGCCGCGCCCTGCCGCTGTTCGTCGCCTCGCTGCGCACACCGGAGCCCGAACTGATCGACGCCCTGCGGGGAGCCGACGCGATCGTGACCACGGTGCTCGCCGCGGGCGGTACCCGGCCCGCGGAGGCGTCGGCCGGCGGTGACGACGAGTCCTGGGACGCCGGCGCCCTCACCGGCCTCGACGTGCCCATCCTCCAGGCTCTCTGCCTCACCTCCTCCCGGTCGGACTGGGAGGACAACGACGAGGGCGTCTCCCCGCTGGACGCCGCGAGCCAGATCGCCGTGCCCGAGTTCGACGGCCGTCTGATCACCGTCCCGTTCTCGTTCAAGGAGATCGACGAGGACGGCCTCCCGGCGTACGTGGCCGACGTGGAGCGTGCCGCCCGGGTCGCCGGGACCGCCGTGCGCCACGCGCGGCTCCGCCACATCCCGAACGCCGACAAGCGCCTCGCGCTGGTGCTGTCCGCGTACCCGACCAAGCACTCCCGGATCGGCAACGCCGTCGGACTCGACACCCCGGCGAGCGCCGTCGCCCTGCTGCGCCGGCTCCGCGCCGAGGGGTACGACTTCGGTGACGAGGAGGTGCCGGGCCTCGCCTCCGGTGACGGCGACGAGCTGATCTACGCGCTGATCGAGGCGGGCGGCCACGACCAGGAGTGGCTGACGGAGGAGCAGCTGGCCCGCAACCCGGTCCGTATCCCGGCCGCCGACTACCGGCGCTGGTACGCGACGCTGCCGGCCGAACTCCGCACGGCCGTCGAGGAGCACTGGGGCCCCGCTCCGGGCGAGATGTTCGTGGACCGCTCGCGCAACCCCGAGGGCGACATCGTCCTGGCCGCCCTGCGCCGGGGCAATCTGCTCATCCTCATCCAGCCGCCGCGCGGCTTCGGCGAGAACCCGATCGCGATCTACCACGATCCCGACCTGCCGCCCTCGCACCACTACCTGGCCGCCTACCGCTGGATCGCGGCCGCCGCGGACGACAACGGCTTCGGCGCCGACGCGATGATCCACCTCGGCAAGCACGGCAACCTGGAGTGGCTGCCCGGGAAGAACGCCGGGCTGTCCGCCGCCTGCGGGCCCGACGCCGCGCTGGGCGACCTCCCGCTCGTCTACCCGTTCCTGGTCAACGACCCGGGCGAGGGCACCCAGGCCAAACGCCGGGTCCACGCCACCCTGGTGGACCACCTCGTACCGCCGATGGCCCGCGCGGAGAGCTACGGCGACGTGGCCCGGCTGGAACAGCTGCTGGACGAGCACGCCCAGATCGCGGCGATGGACCCGGCCAAGCTGCCGGCCATCAGGGCCCAGATCTGGACCCTGATCCAGGCCGCGAAACTCGACCACGACCTGGGTCTCGAAGACCGTCCGGAGGACGAGGGCTTCGACGAGTTCATCATGCATCTCGACGGCTGGCTCTGTGAGATCAAGGACGCGCAGATCCGCGACGGCCTGCACGTCCTGGGCGGCGCGCCCGCCGGAGCCGACCGGGTCAACCTGGTCCTGGCGATCCTGCGCGCCCGCCAGATCTGGGGCGGCACCACCTCCCTGCCCGGCCTGCGCGAGGCGCTCGGCCTCGACGAGTCGGCGGCCACCCGCACCACCGCCGACGAGGTGGAGGAGCAGGCCCGCACCCTGGTCCAGGCGATGGAGGACGCGCACTGGGCGCCGGAAGCCGTTGCCGAGGTCGCGGCCGGACACCCCGGTTCCGTCGCCGGCATCCTCGACTTCGCGGCCCGCGAGGTCGTGCCCCGGCTGGCGGCCACCACCGACGAACTCGACCACACCGTCCACGCGCTGAACGGCGGCTTCGTCCCCGCCGGCCCCTCCGGCTCCCCGCTCCGGGGCCTGGTCAACGTCCTGCCGACCGGCCGCAACTTCTACTCCGTCGACCCCAAGGCGGTGCCCTCCCGGCTGGCCTGGGAGACCGGACAGGCGCTGGCCGACTCGCTGCTGGAGCGCTACCGGACCGACAACGGCGACTGGCCCACCTCGGTCGGCCTGTCCCTGTGGGGCACCAGCGCGATGCGTACCGCCGGCGACGACGTCGCGGAGGCCTTCGCGCTGCTCGGCGTCCGCCCGGTCTGGGACGACGCCTCGCGCCGGGTCACCGGCCTGGAGGCGATCCCGGCCGCCGAACTGGGGCGCCCGCGCATCGATGTGACGCTCCGCATCAGCGGCTTCTTCCGCGACGCGTTCCCGCACACCATCGGCCTCCTGGACGACGCGGTGCGCCTCGCGGCCTCGCTGGAGGAGCCCGCCGAGCAGAACTACGTACGGGCGCACACCCAGGCGGACCTGGCCGCCCACGGCGACGAACGCCGCGCCACCACCCGTATCTTCGGCTCCCGGCCCGGTACGTACGGCGCCGGACTGCTCCAGCTCATCGACTCGCGGGACTGGCGCACCGACGCGGACCTGGCCGAGGTCTACACCGTCTGGGGCGGCTACGCCTACGGCCGCGAACTCGACGGACGCCCGGCCCGCGAGGAGATGGAGACGGCGTACAAGCGCATCGAGGTCGCGGCCAAGAACACCGACACCCGCGAGCACGACATCGCGGACTCGGACGACTACTTCCAGTACCACGGCGGCATGGTGGCCACCGTGCGCGCGCTCAAGGGCACCGCCCCCGAGGCGTACATCGGGGACTCCACCCGGCCGGAGACCGTCCGGACCCGCACCCTGGTCGAGGAGACCTCGCGCGTCTTCCGGGCCCGCGTCGTCAACCCCAAGTGGATCGAGGCGATGCGCCGCCACGGCTACAAGGGCGCCTTCGAGCTGGCCGCCACCGTCGACTACCTCTTCGGCTACGACGCCACGACGGGGGTGGTCGCCGACTGGATGTACGACAAGCTCACCGAGACCTACGTCCTGGACCCGGCCAACCGCGAGTTCCTCCAGCGGGCCAACCCCTGGGCCCTCCACGGCATCGCGGAACGCCTCCTGGAGGCCGAGTCGCGCGGCATGTGGGAGAAGCCCGACCCGGAGATCCTCGCCGGTCTGCGGCAGGTCTTCCTGGAGACCGAGGGCGACCTGGAGGGCGAGGACTGAGCCACCGGCTGCCGTACGGAGGAAGGGCCCCGGCCGCTCGTGCGGCCGGGGCCCTTGTTCGCGTCCAACTCCGTTGTCAGTGCCTCCCCATAGAGTTCAGTTATCACTCGGGGAGCTTCGGAGAAGGAGCGGAAACGTGTCCGCCAACAGGATTCAGCACAAGGTGAATCACGTCGCGCTGGTCGTCGACTGTTCGGGTTCCATGCGGCCGCACCAGGGCCAGCTCATTCGTGTCGTGGACGAATTCGTGGCCGGCCTCAAGGCCGAATCGGACAGCCTCGGCCATGAGACCCGGATCAGTCTCTATTCCTTCGATCACCAGGTGGAGAACCTGGTCTGGGACATGGACGTGAAGCACCTGCCGTCCATGCGGGGGCTGTACCGGGTCAACAACGGTGCTACGGCCCTGATCGAGGCCTCCTTGAAGTCCCTGGACGATCTGGGCCATATCTGGGAGGAGTACGGCGAGCACAGCTTCCTGCAGATCGTGGTGACCGACGGCGAGGAGAACGCCTCCGGCGGCTACCGGCGGCACGACGGCGACATGGCCGTCCTCGGTCCCTGGCTCGACCGGATCACGGCGAAGATGGGCGGGCTCCCGGGCCATTGGACGTCCGCGATCCTGGTGCCGAACTCGCTGGCGAAGCGCACCGCCCAGAACTACGGCTTCCCGGCGGGGAACATCGCCATCTGGGACGCGGACTCCCAGGAGGGCGTCGAGGAGGCGATCGGTACCGTGCGCGCCGCCGCCACCAGCTTCCTGCGGGGCCGCGAGCAGGGGGTGCGCGGCACAAAGAATCTGTTCGCCGTGGGACAGGGCATATCGGTTGACGAGGTGCGGGCGAATCTCGAACCGATACCGGCCGACAAATACCGGCTCCTGAAGGTCGACAAGGAGATCGAGATCCGGCCTTTCGTCGATTCACATCCGGGTGTGACCTACGAACGCGGCTCGTGCTACTACCAATTGGGCACCCGGGTTCAGGTTCAGCCCGACAAGGAAGTGATCGTGGTCGAGAAGGACACCGATCGCGCCTATACGGGCGACGCGGCGCGCAGTCTTCTCTTCGGCACGGGTATCGACGGGACGGTCTCGGTGAAGGCGGGGAACAATCCCGAACTGGAGGTCTATGTGCAGAGCCGCTCCGTGAACAGGAAGCTCAAGCCTAAGACGCGTCTGCTCATCATGCTCTGAGGTCTGCCTTCGGCGCGGGTGGCCCAGGGCTCCGGAAATACCCCGGGGGGTATCACTGTTACAGTGAGGAGAAAATACCCCCCGGGGTACATCGCTATGAAGGGAGACGGCCGTGTTCTTCGTGGACACCCTGGAGACCGAGGGCCTGGGCAACCGCAGCTACCTGGCGGGCGGGGCGGCGTCGGCGGTGGCCGTCGACCCGCCGCGCGATGTGGAGCGGGTCCTGGCGGCGGCCGCCGGGCGCGGAGTGCGGATCGGGTACGTGGTGGAGACGCACATACACAACGACTACGTCACCGGGGGCCTGGAGCTGGCCCGGCTGACGGGTGCGCGGTACCTGGTGCCCGCGTCGGCCCGGGTCTCCTTCGACCGGGTGCCGGTCGAGGACGGCGACCGCTTCGCCGTCGACAGCGGCCTCGAACTGCGGGCACTGGCCACTCCCGGTCACACTCCGCATCACACCGCCTACGTGCTGGCCGAGGACGGCCGGGAGGTGGCCGCGTTCACCGGCGGGTCGCTGCTGATCGGCACGGTGGGCCGCCCCGACCTGGTGGAGCCGCGGCTGACCGAGCGGCTGGCCCGCTCCCAGCACGCCTCCGCCCACCGGCTGGCCGGGGAACTCCACGACGACGTGCGGGTGCTGCCCACCCATGGCTTCGGCAGCTTCTGCTCCGCCTCCGGGGCCGCGGCCGGGGGAGAGGCCACCACCATCGGCAGGGAGCGGGCCGGCAACGACGCCCTGAACCAGGACGTCGACGTCTTCGTGGCGCGGATGCTCGCCGGGCTGGAGGACGTGCCCGCCTACTACGCGTACATGGGCCCGGTGAACGCGGCAGGGCCCGCGCCGGTGGACCTGACCCCGCCCCGGACGGCCGACGCCGAGGAGATCGCGCAGCGTCTGGCCGCCGGTGAGTGGGTGGTCGACCTGCGCAGCCGTACCGCGTTCTCGCAGGGTCATGTGGCCGGGACGTTCAACTTCGAGGCCGGGGGCGGCCTCGCCACCCATCTGGCCTGGCTGATTCCGTGGGGCAAGCCCGTCACCCTCCTCGCCGCATCCGCCGGCGAGCTCGCGGAGGCCCAGCGGGAGCTGGTGCGGGTCGGCATCGAGCGGCCGGCCGCCGCCGCCACGGGCGAGCCGTCCTCCTGGCTGCGGCCGGGGCAGGGCCTGCGTTCCTTCCCCCGCGCGGACTTCGCCGCCCTGAAGCGGGCACTCGACGCCGGGGAGGACGTGGTGGTGCTCGATGTGCGCCGCGACTCCGAACGCGCCGGTGGGTACGTACGGGGATCGGTGCACGTCCCCCTGCACGAACTGCGGGAGCGGGCGGCGCAGGTCCCGGCCGGACCGGTGTGGGTGCACTGCGCGGGCGGGATGCGCGCCGCGATCGCCGCGTCCCTGCTCGACGCCGAGGGCCGCGAAGTGGTCGCCGTGGACGACGGTTTCGATGGAGCCCGGAGCGCCGGCCTGACCGTCGCGGGCGCACCGGCCTGACCCGCGTGCGTCCGCGCGGCCGGCCGCGCCGTCAGGCCAGGGAGAGGAAGAGCTTCTCCAGGCGGGCCCGCATCCGGTCCCGGTCCCCGGCCGCCTGACCGCCGTCCGCCATGCACTGCTGGAGGCCCGTCGCGATGATCGCGAAACCGGCCCGGTCGAGGGCGCGGGAGACCGCGGCCAGCTGTGTGATCACGTCCTCGCAGTCCCGGCCGTCCTCGATCATCTTGACGATCCCGGCGATCTGCCCCTGGGCCCGCTTCAGCCGGTTGAGCACCGACTTCAGCTCGGCGGCCGCCATGTCCAGCTCCACGATTCTTCCTCCGTAAACAGCCCTGAATACCCCTAGGGGTATCCTATCGTCTCCGGGACCGCCGGCCCCGGCCCGCACAGAAACGGAACAGCGCATATGACAGCCCCCGCCTCCACCCCGGCCGCCGTCCTCCCCGTCCAGGTGGCGGCCCGGCTCGGCCAGTACGCCGTCATCGACGTCCGTACCCCCGGCGAATACGCCTCCGGACATCTTCCCGGCGCCCACAACATCCCCCTGGACCGCATACCCGGTGCACTGCCCGCGCTGCGTGCCGCCGCTGCCCGCGGCGAACTGCTGATGGTCTGCGCCTCCGGCGGCCGCTCCGCCACCGCCTGCGGTGAACTGGCCGCGGCCGGTATCGCCGCGGCCACCCTCACCGGCGGCACCACGGCCTGGGCAGAGGAGGGCCATGCCCTGGACCGGCCCGCGGGTACCTCCGGGGCCTGGGCCATGGAACGCCAGGTCCGGCTCGCCGCCGGGTCCCTCGTCGTGCTCGGCCTCGCCGTCGGCACCCGCTACCGCCCGGCCCGCGCACTCTCGGCCGCCGTCGGTGGCGGCCTGGTCTTCTCCGCCCTCACCAACACCTGCGGCATGGCCGCCGTCCTCGCCCGGCTGCCGCACAACCGTCCCCGGCGCACCGACCTCGACGCCACTCTCGCGGCGCTGCGCCAGCGGTAGCCGAGACGCCGTCGCGGCCGAATCCGGCCGGAGCTTCGACGTGTACACCGGAGCGGCCAGGGGCGGGGGCCGCTGAACCGCCCCCGCCCGTCGTGCCGTCGGAGGGACGGCCTCCCGGTGCCCCCGGTCAGGCGGTGGCCGGCCGCAGCCGGACGGGCAGGGTCTGGTGGCCGTTGCTGATCAGGGAGTGCAGCGGCTTCAGCTCGGCCGCCGGCACGGCGAGTTCGAGGTCGGGGAAGCGCTCGAACAGCAGACGCAGCGCCGCGGCGATCTCCATACGGGCGAGCGGGGCGCCGAGGCAGAAGTGCACACCGTGCCCGAAGGCGAGGTGCTCGGAGGACGGCCGGGTGATGTCGAAGCGGTCGGCGGACTCGCCGTGCCAGTCGGGGTGGCGGTTGGCCGCCGCGTAGGAGGCGAGGATCGCCTCGCCGGCCCGGATCGTCTGTCCGTCGGGCAGCGGCAGGTCCTCCAGCGCGCAGCGCAGCGGGAGGTGCTTGACGGCGGGCTCGTACCGCAGGGTCTCCTCGACGACATCGCTCCAGTTGGCCCGGCCGGCCCGGACGTGGGCGAGCTGCTCGGGGTTGGTGAGCAGGGCCGTGATGCCGTGATCGATCCCGTTGACCGTCGTCTCGTACCCGGCGCTGATCATCAGCAGCAGCGTGTCGCGCAGTTCGTCGTCGGACATCGCTCCGCCGTCGCCCTCGGTGTCCCGGGCGGCGATGAGGAGCGAGGTCATGTCGTCGCCCGGTGCGGCGCGCTTGGTGTCGATCAGCTCGTCGAGCAGCTTGTACAGGGCGGCCGTGTTCGCCGCGGCCTCGTCGGCCGCGAGCGCGGTGGAGAAGACTCCGTCGACCACGCTGCGGAAGCCCTGGCGATGGTCGTCGGGGACGCCCATGAGCCTCCCGATCACGGCGATCGGCAGGGGATAGGCGAGCTCCTCGCGGAGGTCGACGCTCTCCCCGGCCGGCCGGGACTCGATGGAGTCGAGGAGGGCCGTGACGATCGCCTCCACGGTGGCCTCCATGGTCTGGATCCGGCGGGCGCTGAACGCCGGGGCGACCATGCGCCTGAGCCGCCGGTGGTCACCGCCGTAGGCGGTGAACATGTTGTTCACCGCGATCCACAGGGCCAGGGGCCAGGTGGCGAGGGTGTCGGCGAAGGCCGGCCAGTGGGCGCGCGTGTCCTTGGAGACCCGGGAGTCCGTCAGGAGTTCCTTGAGGAGGGCGGGGTCGGTGACGGACCAGGCGGTGACGCCGAGGATGTCGACGCGGGCGGCCGGCCCGCGGGAGCGCAGGGCCTCGTGTTCGGCGTGGTGGTCCGCCGCGGAGGGGTCCAGAGTGAGGATCGGGTGTTCGGGCACGGAGGCTCCTCAGCGAGTGGCAGGGAAGACGACAGGGAGGGATTCCAGGGCACGGTGGAAGGGGCCGGGCCGCCAGCGCACCTCGTCGGCGGGTACCGCGAGGTCCATCTCCGGGAAGGCGTCGGCGAGAAAGGTGATGGCCGTCTCGGCGATGAGGTAGGCGTGGGAGCGGGCCGGGCAGGTGTGCGGTCCGGTGCTCCAGGACAGATGGGCCCGGTTGCCGACGAAGGCCTCCGGCGGGAGTCCGCCCGTGAGCACCGGGTCGTTGTTGCAGGCGGCCATGGAGATGACGACCGGCTGGTGCGCCGGCAGCAGGGTGCCGTCCACGTCCGCGTCGTACCGCGGGTAGCTGATGCAGTAGTTCGCCATGGGCGGGTCCGTGTACAGGACGGTGTCGAGGGCGTCGCGGATCGTGGACTCGGCGGAGTGCAGCGTGGCCGAGAACTCCTCGTCGGTGAGGATCTTCCACCAGGTGTTGACGATGAGGTTGGTCAGCGGTTCGATGCCGGCGCCGTACAGGGTGACGATCTGGTGGCCCATCTCCTCGTCGCTCAGCCCGGCGGGGTGGGCTATCAGACGGGACGTCACGTCGTCCGCCGGATGCTGCCTGCGCAGGCTCACGAGGTCGGCGACCGCCCGGCCGAGGATCTCGTTGCCACGGGCGGCGTCTGTGGTCTCGAAGATGCGCGACATGCCGTCGGCGATCCGGGCGCCGATCTCGTCGGGGCATCCCAGCATCGAGCTCAGGACGCGGAAGGCGATCGGGAAGGCGTACTGAGTAGCGAGATCCGCACGTCCGGTGGCGCCGAAGCCGGCCACGGCGTCCGCGGCGACCTTCTCCACCAGGGCCCGCAGCTCGTGCTGGTCGATCGCGTCGATGCTCGCGCTGTTGGCCGAGCGGTAGCGGGAGTGTTCGGTGCCGCCGCTGCGCAGGGCGTTGGGCCGCCACTCCATCATCGGCCGCACCGGGCACGACGCCGGCACCGTCTGCTCCCACACCCGGGGATCGGCGGGGAAACGCAGCGGATCGTTGAGAATGCTGCGCGCCTGGAAGTAGCCGATCACCAGGGTGGCGGGGATTCCGGGGGACAGCTCGACAGGCACGAACGGGCCGAAGGTGCCGCGCATCCGCTCGTACGCGGCGTGCGGGTCGGCGGCGAACTCGGGTCCGTACAGGGGGAACCGGGCCGGCCCGGACAGTGGCTCGGTGCTGATGGGATTCATCGCAGGGGCTCCAGTGGTGCGGCTGGTCGGTGCTCCACGAGGTGGTCCATCAGGGCGACGAGTGCGTGGAGCGAAGAGGTGCGGTCGCGGGCGTCGCAGGTGATGAGCGGGGTGGCGGCGTCCAGAGCGAGGGCCTGGCGGAGTTCGCCCAGGTCGTAGGCGGGGGCACCGGGGAAGGTGTTGATGGCGACGGCGTAGGGGATGGACTGCGCCTCCAGCAGGCCCAGTGCGCCGTGGCAGGCGTCGAGGTCACGGGTGTCGGCCAGGACCAGGCATCCGAGCGCCCCTTCGGCCATGTCCTCCCAGAGCAGGTGAAAACGCTCCTGGCCGGGCAGCCCGAACAGATAGAGGACCAGGCGGCCGGCGGCCAGATGGATGCGGCCGAAGTCCATGCCCACGGTCGTCGTGGTCTTCGCCGGTGTCCCGCTGAGGTCGTCCACATCCGCGCTGTCGATGGTGATGGGCTCCTCCATGCGCAGCGGAGTCACCTCGGACACGCTGCCGATGAGGGTCGTCTTGCCCACGCCGAAGCCCCCGGCGACCACGATCTTGGCGGACTCGGTCACCGCGGCCGGTACGAAGGTGACGTTCGGGTCAGACCAGGTCTCGGAGGCCATCGCGCACCCTTCGCAGGAGATCGGATTCGGGTCGGTCGGGGTCGGCCGCGACCGGGCTGGTCAGATGGCCGCTGTCCATCAGGGTGGAGACCAGGATGCGCACCGTGGAGGGCGGCATCTGCAGCGCGGCGGCGATGTCCGCGACGGCGAGGCCGCCGTGACCGCCGGCGAACAGGCTCATCACCCTCCGGGCGTCGGGGCCAAGGGTGTTCGTCGGGCCGGTCGCGGCGATGACCACGCTCTCCAGGCGCACGTCCTGTCGCGGACGGACCCGTCCCCCGGTGCGTACGTACGGCCTGACCAGATCCGCGTCACGCCGCGGCCCGCTCATGCCGCGGAGCCGCCGTCCGGCTGCGACGGAACCCGTTCCGCGGTCCCCAGCTGCCTGCCCACCTTCACCGCGAGCTGCGCCATCTCACGGCTGATCAAGCCCACGTCCGCGTGCGGATTGGTGGTACAGACCGACAGCATCGTGTTGTCCCCGGCGGCCGTGGTCAGGCCTATGTTGTCGATGCACTCGATCATCTGCTGGCGGACCCCGCCACCACCGGTGAAGTCGTCCCACGCCTTTCCGGCGGCACGCATCGCGGCCGTCAGCGCGGCGAACTTCTCGCCCTCCTCCTGGCTCATCGTGTTCGTGCGCGCCTTCAACAGGCCGTCGCTGCTCATCAGCACGGCGAAGCGGACGCCTTCGATCTCACCGAGGTGCTCGTCCAGCAGCCAGCCAAGGGAGTTGATGGTGGTCGACATGGTCAACGTCCTTCGGTTTCAGGGGGAGTGCCCGGCGTGTCGCGGACGCTGCGGGCACCATTCAGCCAGGCGGTGGCCACCTCGGGCCGACCGGGTTCCACGGGTGCCGCGGTGGCGGCGTGGCGGCGGGAGGGCGGCGCGGACCGCCGGCGGACCGTGAGTCCGCTCACCGTGGTCGAGGGCTTCGACTGCTCCGGTTCGGCCGCCTGCTCCGAGGCGGCGGCAGGGGCCGGAACCGGCGCGTCGGCGGCGGCCGGCGGGGCGACCGCGGCCGGCGGGACGAGGAGGGCCGGGGCGGCAGGGGAAGCGGACCCGGTGACCGGATTCGGCACGGCGACCGCGGCCGGCCGGCGACGCGGCGCGGGCGGGGTGGCCGGGACGGCGGGCTGCGGGGCGGGAGGTGCGGTGAGCAGCTTCTGCGGCAGGACGATGAAGGCGCGGGTACCGCCGTACACGTTGGGGGCCGTCACCTCGACGCGGTATCCGTAGGACGCGGCGAGGACACCGGCCACCCGCAGGCCGGTCTGCGGGTAGGCACCCAGTTTCGTGATGTCGTCCCGCTCCTCGCCGGACATCACCCGGCGGGCCCACTCCAGCCGCTCGTCCTCCATGCGCAGCCCCGCATCGTCCACGATCAGGAAGACCGCGTCGTTGCCGTGCTCCAGGGAGACGTGCACCCGGGTGTTGGGCGCCGAATAGCGCAGGGCGTTGTCCAGCAGAATCGCCAGCGTGTGGATCACCGCTTCCACGGCCCGGCTCTCCACCGCGAAGGTGTTCATGTCCGCGTGCTGCACCCGCTGGAAGCCCTCGACCCGGCCCATCGCGGAGCGCACGATCTCGCCGAGCACGGTCACCGGATGGCGCCGGGAGAGCTTGTCGCCGGCCAGCACCGCGTACCCGCTGGCCGTCAGCAGCATCTGCTGGGCCAGGTGGTCGATCTCGACCAGGGTCTCGTAAGCGTCGTCCGAGACGTGCTGACGTACGCCGGCACTGACCTTGGTGCCCAGTTTCGACGCCCGGTGGACCGTGCCCGCGGCGAAGGACCGCACCGCCGCCCGCGCGACGTCGACGGCCTCCTTGCGTACGTGGGCGGCCTGTTCGTCGGCTTCGCGGCGGACCAGTGCCACGTGTTCCTCGGCCGTCCGCACGGCCTCGGTGACGGCGAGGGAGAACTGTCCGGCCAGCGCTCCGACGGCCTCGGCGACGGGGCTGCCCGCCAGCTGCGGCGGAACGGCCATGTCGGTGCCGCCTGCCGGACCCGCTCCGGCCCGGCCGCCGGGGACCGGGACGGCGGTGGTCGCCAGGTGCCTCACGAAGTACTCGGTCATCTGTATCTGGCGGGTGAGCCGCTCGGAGTGCTCGTGCAGCTGGCCGGCCCGTTGTTCCGCCCGGCGTGCCGAGCGGCGGAACCGGACCGCCAGCACCGAAACGGCCACTGCCAGCAGCGCGAGAACCAGCGTAAGCGCGAGCATCAGACCCCCGGGATCGTGGCGGAAACGGCTGCGTGGCCGGAGCCCCGGCGGCGGAGCCGGCCGGCCCGGACGTCGTCACGGCCGGGCACTCTGGCCTGCGTGCCGCCGGTCAGGAGGAGCTGCTCGATACGCGGGAGATGGCGTTTCATGATGTCCGTACTCCGTAGTGCCGGGTTTACCGGGTCTGTGGGCAGGGGCCGTCGGGACGGCCCGCGGGTGGCGTGGTGCCGGCGCGCGTCCCGGTGGCCCGCTTCCCCGCACTCGCGGCCGTCGTGAGCCGTCCGGACTCCGCGCCCCGAAGGTCCGGGGGCCGCGGACAGGCGGCAGCGGCGGGAGGTGCGGCGCGCCCGTGCGGCGGCCGGGGGCACCACAGGCTCCGCGGGGTGCGATCGGCCGGCCTCCGGCGAGCTCGCGGGACCGCGCGGCGGTGAGCCGCTGCGCGGTCGCTCGTAGGGTGGCCCATCGCGGAAATCCTTGTGGTGAAGACAATCGACACCAGATCACTCGAACGAATCCCAAGTGGCCTGTGTTTCTAACGAGGTTTCTGCCCGGCTTGGAGTATGGACCTGGATCTCTCCCGGTGTAACGCTCACCCCGTAAGTGTCCGCATGGGCGTTGCGTACGCGGGCGCGGCGGCAGCGGAATTCCGGTGCCGCACGGTAACTTCCTTGTGGCTGATACGCGTCGGCGGGGAGATCCGGGGCGGCATGTCCAGGGGGGTAGTGCCATGACCGAAGGGCTGACGGTGCCGGCCGGGGCCGCGGAGCCCTTCGCCGGAACGGGTCCGGTGACCCGACGTCGCCAGCTGGGGGTCCGGCTGCTCGCCCTGCGCGATACCTGCGGACTGTCGGCCGAGGAGGCCGGCGAGCGCGCCGGGGTGTCGAAGGCGACCGTCAGCCGGTACGAGCGGGCCAAGGGGAACGTGCGATGGAACCAGGTCGACCAGCTCTGCCGCGCGTACGGTGCCTCCGACGAGGAACGCCATCTCCTCGTCGAACTGGCCAAGAACAGCAGGGACAACGAGGTCTGGTGGATCCCGTTCGCCGGGAAGCTGCCCGATCGGATGCGGATGCTGCTGGCCCTGGAGAACGAGGCGCCGCGCATCAGCCACCACACCGTGGGAGTGGTGCCCGGCCTGCTCCAGACACCGAGCTACGCCCAGGAGATCAAGGCCACCCCGGGAAGCACCCTTCCACCGCAGGAGTCGCAGGAGTTCCTGAGGATGCGCATGCAGCGGCAGCGGATTCTGGACCGTGCGGCGCCGCCGGAGTACCACGTCGTGCTGGACGAAGCGGTGGTCCGGCGCAGGGTCGGGAGCGGTGAGGTCATGTCCGCTCAGCTCGACCACCTGATCGCCAGGGGGCGTCAGCCGAACATCAGCATCCAGGTGCTGCCGTTCTCGTCGGGGGCGTACAGCGCGGCGCTCAGTACGTTCATCCTCTTCGGTTGCCCCGACCCTTCCCTGGACGTCGTCTTTCTGGAGAATCAGACCGGCTCCCTGTTCCTGGAGGAACCCCCGGTGCTGAAGCGCTACACCGAGGCCATGGCCTTCCTGCGTCAGGAGGCACTCGACACGACCGCCTCCGCCGAACTGATCGCCGAGGCGAGCAGGGCGCACCGGCGGAGTGGGAAGTAGCGGGGAACCGCGCACGGCACGACAGATCCGGCCAGATTTCTTCAGGAGCGGCTACAGCGCCAGGGCCGACGGCGAGGCCGTCGAGTGCGCGGAACGGCGGCACGCGCTCCTCATGTGCGACTCGAAGACGGCCGACGGTGCCGTCCTCGGCTTCACGCGCCTGGCGTGGGGGGAGTTCACCGCATCCCCGCGCGGCGACGGCCCCGGACCCCGCTGACCTGCCCCGACCCGGCGGGGCGAGTCCGTAGTCCAACGCCCCTGCCGGTCCCGCCGGTTGCCTCGTTCTGTCCGGAAACACCTTGTGCGGTCGCCTGGTTACAGTATTCAGTCCGGGGAGGACATGGCCGGGGCGGAGAAAGCAGCATCGGCCGATGACGATGCAGACAGTCCGCGGCCGCGACAGCTGTCCGCATCAAGGCGCCGATGGAAGAGGAAATGCCGCAGAAGCCGAAGTGCCTGGACGACACCAAGTCCGCACGCGCCTGGTGGGGCAAGGAGCTCCGCAACTGGCGGAACGTCAGATCGCTGTCCTCCAAGGAGCTGGGGAAGAGAGTCCACCTCAGCGGCACGATGATCGAGCGCATCGAGAAGGACGAGCGCCTGTGCGACGCCGGGCTGGCCCGAAGGCTCGACGACGCCCTGGATGCCGGCGGGGCGCTGCGGAGACTGTGGCGTCTGGTCGAGGAAGAGGCCGCCGGGCACTCCGGTGATGCGGACAGCCCGACTCCGGCCCGACTGCCGGCCGGGGAGGCCGCGCAGCTCAAGTGGGTGCTCGACGAACATCCGCCGGGCCTCATCGACCTGGGACGGGCCGAACCCCCCACCGTTGTCCGCCCCGAGGACATCGCCCAGATACTCGACGCCGCCACGGTCATCACCGAGTGGGACAACCTCTACGGGGGCGGTGGCATCGTGCGCAGCTCCCTCTACGGCCAACTGCGCTGGGCGCGGGGCCTGCTCGTCGCCCAGTACCCACCCGCGCTGGAGGCGGACCTGTTCGCCGCGGTCGGGCGCCTGTCCATCGTGATGGGGGCGAGCGCCTTCGACGCGTACGAGCACGAGGACGCGACCCGGCTCCTGCGCTTCGGCCGCTGGTGTGCCGAACGGGCCGATGACTGGCACCTGAGGGCCGCCGCCCTCAACTGGCTGGCCCGGCAATCCATTTGTTGCGGCATGCCGGACGAGGGACTCACCCACGCGGAGGACGGGCTGTTGCGCGCGGACCGACTCACCCCCCGCGAACAGGCGATGCTGCACAACGCCCGTGCCAGGGCATGGGCGAAGCTGGGGCGCCCCGGCCAGGCCCTGGCTGCCATCGGCAGGTCCGACGAGGTCTTCGGCCCGGCCAAGAGGGACGAGGACACGGTCTGGATGAGCTTCTACGACGACGCCCAGCACCACGGCGACACCGGGCACGCCGCCTTCGATCTGGCACTGCTCTCCGGGCAGTCGTCCGGGGTGGCAACGGCCAGACTCACCAAGGCGGTTGACGGGTACAGCGATGTCTATGTGCGCTCGCGCGCCCTCTCCGGAACGAAGCTCGCCACGCTGATCATGGCGACCGGGGACCCGGGGGAGGCCCTGCCGGTGGCCCACCGGGCCCTGGACGAGGTGGGGCGCCTGCGCTCCAGCCGTGCGGTCGAGGACGTGATGAACCTGTCGAAGGAGTGCCGGCGGTACGCCGACGACGCGGCGGTCGCCGCGCTGCGCGAACGGATCGCGTCCACCGTGCGTTTATGACCGTCGCGCACACCCTGCCCGGGTGCGCGCGGCTCACCGGCCGACGGGCCCTGGATAGGATTCCGTCCGTGCCCTGACCTACCCGAACGGCACGACGAGCCCCGGTGCTTGTGGATGTTCGACCGGTCCGGCCGATGTGGCGGAGCCCACGGACGACGACCGGAACACCGAGTGAGTGGAGAAGCCAGTCATGCGTGGAGGCAGCATCGCCGTGGTCGGCGGCAGCATAGCGGGGTGTGCCGCGGCACTGGCCGCGTCGCGCGGGGGAGCCGGCGAGGTCACCGTCTTCGAGCGCGCGAGCGCCGAACTCCGTGACAGGGGAGTGGGCATCGCCCTTCACAGCGACCGCTACGACGAGCTGAGGGACGCCGGGTACGTGGCCCCGGAGATGCCCTGGGCACCGCTGACCCGGCGGGTGTGGAGCGTGCGCGAGGGCGACGCGGAGCACGGCCGGGCCGTCGGCGAGCAGCCGTTTCCCTTTCGCGCCTACAACTGGGGTTCGCTGTGGAGCGAGTTGCGCCGCCGGGTCCCCGAGAGCGTCACCTACCGGTCCGGCGCGGTGGTCACCGCCGTGGAGCCGGAATCCGACGGGGTGACGCTGCGGCTGGCCGACGGATACGAGAAGCGCTTCGACATCGTGATCGGCGGCGACGGCTACCGCTCCGTCGTCCGTGAGGCGATGTTCCCCGGCACCGGGGCCACCTACGCCGGCTACATCGGCTGGCGCGGCACCTCGCCGGACGTCGAGGGCCTCCCCTCGGACGGCCGGTCCGCGCACAACATCGTCTTCCCCGGCGGCCACTGCATGATCTACCGCATCCCGGACGGCGCCGACGGGCACCGGCTGAACTGGGTGCTCTACACCAGGCCCCCGCGGACCGACGCCCTCCAGGACGACCTGCGGACCCCGACCTCGCTGCCGCCGGGCCGTCTGAACGCCGAGCTCACCGCCCATCTGCGTGCCCTGGTGGCCGACAACTTCCCCCCGTACTGGGCGGCCAGGGTCCTGCGCACGCCCGCCGAGACCACTTTCATCCAGCCGATCTACGACCTTGAGGTGCCGCACTACACCGCCGGGCGGATGGTGCTCGTCGGCGACGCGGCGAGCGTCGCCCGGCCGCACATCGGCGCCGGCAGCGTGAAGGCGCTCCAGGACGCCACCGCCCTTGAGGCCGCCTGGGTGGCCGGGGACAGCTGGGAAGAGGTTCTGGAGCGGTACGACTCCGGCCGTGGGGCCGTCGGGGCCGCCATGGTCGCGCTCGCCCGGCGGATGGGCAGCGCGCAGGTCGAGAACACACCGGACTGGTCGGCCATGGAGCAGCCGGAGTTCGACGCGTGGTGGCAGGACCAGAACAGCGGCTCCGACCGGCGCAGTGGCTTCGGCGGCCACAGCCTCAAGGTCAAGTAGGCGCGACACGGCGGGGGCGGTGACCGGCTTCCGGCCCCCGCCCGCGCCACCGCCTCCGTGCCGCCCCCCCGTGCCGTCCTCGCTCAGCGGCCCGTCGGCGCGAGTTCGAGCGCGGCGTGCAGGGCGGTGGCGTCGGTACGGGCGTCCGCGCCGTCCTGCCGCAGCGCCACCCGCCCCGAGGTCAGCACCGTGAGCGTATCGGCGCACTCGGCCGCCCGGTCCGGGCTCGGGGAGACCAGCAGGACGGCGATGCCCTCGCCGGCCAGCGTGGTCACCAGCTCGTGGACCTGACGGACCAGGGCGGGCGCGAGGCCCTCGGTCGGTTCGTCGAGCAGCAGCACGCTGGGGGAGCCGAGCAGCGCGCGGGCCAGGGCCAGCATCTGCTGCTCGCCGCCGGACAGATCCGCCCCCCGGTTGCCCCGGCGCTCGCCCAGCCGGGGCAGCAGTTCCAGAACCCGTGCGGGCGTCCACACACTGGGGCGCCCGGTGTCGCCCCGGCGCGGCGGGCGGTGGGACAGCCGCAGGTGTTCGGCGACGGTGAGGCCCGCGAAGACCCGGCGGCCCTGCGGGACGAGACCGATGCCGGCGCGTGCGATCCGGTGCGCGGGCTGCCCGGTGACCTCCCGGCCGCCCAGCCGTACGGTGCCGGCGTCGGGGCGCATCAGTCCGGCGACGGTGTGCACGAGGGTGGTCTTGCCCGCGCCGTTGTGGCCGACGACGGCGTGGACCGTGCCGGCGGGGACGGACAGGTCGAGACCGTGGAGGACGGTGCCGCCGTGGTAGCCCGCGGTCAGGCCGGTGATTTCGAGCATCGTGGGCCGGATCAGCCTCTCGCGTCGGTGGGGGACGGGCCGGCGACGGCGGTGGTGTGGTAGGCGTCGCGGACCTCGGGGTGGGCGAGCGCCTCCCCGGTCGGGCCGGTGACCAGGACCCGCCCGGCGGCCAGCACGGTGACCGACGTGGCGAGCTGGGCGACGACTTCGACATGGTGCTCGACCAGGATGATCGCCACACTGTCCGGCAGACCGCCGAGGACCGCGAGCAGCCGGCCGATGTCGCCGTCGGTCAGCCCGGCCGCCGGCTCGTCCAGGAGCAGCAGCCGGGGCTCACCGGCCAGCGCGGCGGCGAGGTCCAGCATGCGCCGCCGGCCGTGGGAGAGCGTGCCGGCCGGCCGGTGGGCGAGGTCCGCGAGCCCGACCGTCTCCAGATGGCGGGCCGCGGACTCCTCGTGCAGCCGGTAGCGCGACGGGCTGCGCCAGGCGCCCCGGCGCTCGGGGTGGTGCGGCCAGCCCGCCAGGACGACGTTGTCCAGCACCGTCAGTTCGGAGATCACCGACGGCTGCTGGAAGCTGCGGGCGATACCGAGCCGGCTGCGCTTCGCGGTGGCCGTCCGGGTGATGTCCTTACCGTTCAGCGCGATGGTGCCACGGTCGGGCCGGTCGGTGCCCGCGATCAGGTTGAGCAGGGTGGTCTTGCCGGCGCCGTTGGGGCCGATGACGGCGTGCCGGGCGCCCGCGGGGAGCCGCAGGCTGACGTCGTCGACGGCGGTGAGGCTGCCGTAGCGGCGGGTGAGGTGGCCGAGGTCCAGTACGGGCGGTGCCGGGGCCTCGGCGTGCGCGGGGGTCATGAGGCGGCCTTCCCGGTGGGCAGGGGCAGGGGTGCGGCCGGGCGCGGAGTGCCGCGCAGACCGGCCAGGCCGCGCGGCAGCAGGTACACGACGGCGATGAACAGCGCCCCGAGCAGCAGCGGCCCGTGTCCGGGCCAGGAACCGGCGACCCAGTCCCGGGTGAAGACGATGAGCCCGGCGCCCAGCAGGGCGCCGATCACGGACGTCGTGCCGCCGATGACGACCGCCAGCAGCGCGAACGCGGCGATCTCGAAGCCGACGTCCGCCGGGGAGAGGTACTGCTGCACGCTGACCATCAGCGAGCCGCCGACCCCGGCCAGCGCACCGGCGCAGACGTGCGCCACCAGCAGGTAGCGCCCCACCGGATGGCCGGAGGCACGCATCCGCGCCTCGGCGCCCCGGGTGCCGGTCAGCAGCTTCCCGGCCGGGGAGCGCAGCACCAGCAGGGTGACGGCGACGGCGACGGCGGAGACGACGAGCGCGTAGGTGTAGAGCTCGCTCTCGTCGGTCATGCCCTCGCCGCCCCACAGCGCCTGGGTGGACGGGAAGCCGACGAGGCCGTCGGCGCCACCGGTGACGGACTTGAACTGGTTGATGACCGCACTGGCCAGCTCACCGACCGCGAGCGTGATCATCAGCACGGTGGTGCCGCGGGCCCGGATCACGGCGGGTCCGGTCACCGCCGAGAAGACCGCCGCGGCGAGCGCCGAGAGGACGATCTGCACGGGGCCCACCGTCCACCCCGCGTCCGCGAGGTTCGCGGTGGCGTAGGCGCCCACGGCGAAGGGCGCGGTCTGCCCGAGGGTGGGCAGTCCGGAGTAGCCGGTGAGGATGGTGACACTGACCGCGAGGAGGCCCAGAGCCAGGGCGGAACCGGCCAGCGAGATGCTGTACGAGTCGAGCATCCCCGGCAGCGCGATCAGCAGCCCGGACAGCACGAGCAGCGGTGCGGTCCGCCGCCAAGCGGTCCCGCGCGCCGGCCCGGAGGGCCCCGACGCGGTGGCGGTGAGGACCGTGCTCCGGCGCGCCCTCAGCCGCGCGGTGAGGCGCGCCCGGAGCCGGGCGACCGGTTCCGGGCCCTGCGGGCCGTGCGACGCCGCCGGCTCCACGAAGCGGGAGCGGAACACCAGCACCGCCGCCATCGCGGCGAAGAGCAGGTACGGCGCCAGCTCCGGCAGCACCGAGACGCCCAGCGTCTGCACCTCGCCCACGACGACCGCGGCGGCGATCGTCGCCCACAGCGAGCGCAGCCCGCCGAGGACGACGACCACGAGCGACAGCATGAGCACGTTCTCGGAGGTTCCGGGCCCCGGACCGATGATCGGTGCCCCGAGCACGCCCGCGGCACCGGCCAGCGCCCCGGCCGCCGCGAGGACGCCGGTGTGCACCGCCCGGGGGCTGCGGCCGGTCGCGGCGAGCATCTGCGGATCGTCGGCACAGGCCCGTGCCGCCGCCCCGGCGCGGGTCCGGGTCAGCACCCACGTGCCGAACGCGGCCAGCAGCAGGGCCATCGCGATGAAGCAGAGCCGGTACGCGGGGTACCGGTGGCCCAGCAGCCGCACCGAGGTGTCCAGTGCCTCGGGTACGCGCACCGGGAGTTCGTCCGCCCCGAAGAGCTGGATGAGCAGATCACCGCCGACGAGTGCGATCCCGAAGGTCAGCAGTGCCTGAGCGAGATGCCCACGACGGGCGAGCGGAACGGTGGCCGCGGACAGCCCCGCCCCCGCCAGCGCCGCCGCCGCGGTTCCGGCGGCCAGCCCGAGGACGAGGCCGCCCCAGGTTCCGTCGCTCAGCTCGGCGCCCGTGTAGGCGCCGATCGCGTACAGCGTGCCGTGCGACAGGTTGAGCACGCCCGCGGTGCCGAACGCGAGACTCAGGCCGGCGGAGACCACGAACAGCAGCAGCCCGTAGGCCACGCCGTCCACCGCCGGCACGAGGTGGGCATCGAGAAGCTCCATGTCAGCCGCCGAGCGTCGCCAGGTCCTGGACCATGACGTTGGCCAGCTGGTTGCCGTCCGGCCGTACCTGGCGCAGGTACCAGGTCTGCACCGGCGAGTGTGCCTTGTCGCTGAACTCCCAGGCGCCGCGCGGACTGTCGATCTGGCCCAGTCCGGAGATGGCCTTGTTGATGGTCTCCGACGTCACGTCACCGTCCTTCGCGGCGTCGGCGATCGCCTTGTCCAGCACGGCGGCCGCGTCGTAGGACGACATCGCGTACGTGGTCGGCTGGGTGTCGTACTGGGCCGTCCAGTCGGCGGCGAACGTGCGATTGGCGGCGTTGTCGAGGTCGGGGGCGTAGTTCAGGACCGAGTAGATGTCCTTCGCCGCCTTGCCCTGGGCCTGGAGGACGCTGCCCTCGGTGACGAACGCCGTGTACAGCGGCAGATCGGCGATGTCGGACTGCGCGTACTGCTTGGCGAAGTCGATCGCGGCCTTGCCCGCGTAGAAGCAGTACACCGCCTTGGCGTCGGTCTTGGCGATGTCGGCGAAGTACGGCATGAAGTTCGTCGTCTTCGGGAACGGCGTCCAGGTGGTCTTGCCGCCGGGGTTGGCGAGCTTTCCCTTGATCCGCTCGAACTCCTTGGTGAAGCCGCGCAGTTCGTCGTAGCCGCCCTGGTAGTCCGGTCCGATCGCGTAGACCGGGCCGTTCACCTTCTCCTTGACGTACGGGGCGATGGCCTTGCCCGGTTCGTCGGACATGAAGCTCGTCGTCCACACGTACGTGAGGTCCTTGACCGGCGGGCGGGCGTTCGATCCCAGGAACGGGATCTTGGCCTGGTCGACCAGTGGCAGCACCGCGTTGACCGAGCCGCCGCTCACGAGGCCCGTCAGTACGTCGACCTTGTCCTTCTTGACCAGCTTGGTGGCGGCGGGGACGGCGGTCGGGGGGCCGTCGCCCTCGTCCGCCACGACGAGCTCGACCTTGCGCCCGCCCAGCTTGTTGTCATGCGTCTTCAGATAGAGCTCGAAGCCGGCCCGCAGGTCCGTGCCGACCGGCTTGTAGGTGCCGGACAGGGAGGCCACCAGGCCGACCTTCACCGTGTCGCCGCCGGCGCCGCTGTCGCTGCTGCACCCGCTGACGGCTGCCAGGCCGAGGGCGAGGGCGGCAGCGCCCACCGGCCGGAATCTGCGGTGACGCGGGCTGGATATGTCGAAGAACATGAGGGCTCTCATCGCGAGGAATGGGCAGAACGGGCCGACTCGGCCGCCGGGCGGCGGGGACGGGCCGGTGGCGGTCGGGGGACCGCCGGCACTCAGTTGGTGGGCGAGACGCCCGGGGCGCGGACGAGGGGAGACAGCGCGTCGCCGACCTGGTTGATCAGTTCGGACATCATGTAGCTGACCTCGCCGATGTCCGCGTCCCTGGTGGTGGTCACCAGGAGCGAGGCGCCGCTGGAGACGGCCATCGAGAACATGTAGCCGCCCTCCATCGCGGTGAGGCTGTGCTCGACGGGGTCGGTGTTCGTCAACTGGGCTGCGGCGGACAGCAGGTTGACGACGCCCGAGGCGATGGCCGCCAGCCGGTCGGCGTCGTCACGCTCCACACCGGTGTAGGCCAGTGCGAGTCCGTCCACGGACACGGCTATCGCCTGGGTGACCTCCGGAATGCGTCCGGCGAAGTCGCTCAGGATCCAGCTCAGGTCGGTGGGTGAGGTCATTTCTTGGTCCGTTCGGTGTTGTCGTCGGTGGCGGGACGCCCACGGGTGTTCGTGCTCCGGTTGATCCCCTGGGCGTAGGCCGCGAGGACGTCGGAGACCTGCCGGGAGTCCCGGCGGCGGGGCGCCGGCCGCGGTGTGGCGGCGCCGGACCGCTGATCGGTGCCGCCCCGCTTGCCCGGGCCGGGCCACTGCTGGGGCGTGTTGCGCTGCCTCAGCGGCAGACCCGAGGAGCTGACCCCGGCCACGCGTGAGACGGGTTCGTCATGCCCGGGATGCGGAGCCGCGGTGGTGGCGCGCTCCCGCCCGCCGGTGCCGGAGCCCGCGCCGTGGGCGCCGCCGGACGGGGCCTCCCTGCCGCCCGGAGGAACGGGCCTCGCCCTGCCCGCGGGAGCACCGCCCGCCCGGCCGCCGGCCCCCGCGCCCACCGGCCGGGCCGGCCGCCCGGCCACGTCACCCGGCTGCCTGCGGACGGGCTGTCCATGTGCCGTGACGGGGCGGGGCGCCTCGTAGCGGACATCGTTGCCACGTTCCTCGCCGGGTGCGCCCGGCGAGGTCTCCTGCGGGATCTCGGTCAGCACGTTGGCCGGCAGGGTGACCTCGGCGATGGTGCCGGGGCCGGAGGAGTCGCGCAGCTCGACCACGATGCCGTGGCGTGCCGAGAGCCGGGCCACCACGTGCAGACCCATGGAGCGGACGTCCCCGATACCCGAGCGCGGCTCGCGCAGCGCGGCGTTGTGGACGGCGCGGCGTTCGGGTGTGATCCCCACTCCCTCGTCGACGATCTGCACGACGACCCGGTCCCACAGCCGCCACACGGCGACCCCGACCTGCGCGTCGGGAGGCGAGAACCGGGTCGCGTTGTCGAGGAGTTCCGCCAGGATGTGCGCCACGTCGTGCACGGCACGGGCGGCGATGCCGATGCCCGATTCAATGACGCCGAGGGACACGCGGTCGAAGCGCTCGATCTGCTGGGCCGCCGCCACGATGACCGTGGAGCAGCCGATGTCGGCAGAACGCACCCGGGCGTTACCGTAACCGCCCAGCACCAGCAGGTTGTTGGTGTTGCGCTCCATGCGGATGGCGAGGTGGTCGAGGGCGAACAGCGTCTGCATGCGGTCGGGGTCCGCCTCGTCGCGCTGGACCGCGTCGAGCTCGGACACCATGACGCTGGTCAGCTGTGCGCCCCTGCGGGCGACCCGGACCAGGGTCTCGGCGAACTGCTCGTGCACCCGGGCCTGTTGTGCGGCCAGCCGGACGGCCTCGTGGTGGACGGCGTTGAACGCCTCGCCGACCTCGCCGATCTCGTCCCCGCCCGTGGTCCCGACCGGGTTACCGGACCGCTCCGCGATCTGTTCGGGTGTGGAGCCGCTCAGTCCGCCCGGCCGGGACAACTCGCTCATCACGGCGGGGAGTCCGGTGTGGGCGACCTCGTGGGCGGCGTTGCGCAGATCGCGCAGCCGCCGGATCATGACGCGCCCCAGGCGGACGGCGAGGACGACGGCGCCCACGAGGGTCAGCAGCACCAGGGCGACCTCGGCGGCCGCGATCCACATCAGGCGGGTGCGCTCCTGGGAGACCGTCACGATGACGGAGGCGTCGATCCTCTTCTCCACCGAGCGCAGCAGCGTCTGACGGTCATCGGAGGCCTTCTGCCACGCCTGCGCGGGGACGTGGATGCTCCCGCTGGTCCCTGTCCGCCCGATCCTGTCCTCCAACTGCCGGGCGGCCAGGGCCTTCGGGCCGGAGAGAGTGCGCTCCAGCCAGGTCCGCCACTCGGTGGGACCGAGGCCGAACATGACACCGGTCGACTCCGTGTAGCCCAGCCGGCTGGCGTCGAATGTCCGCTGCGAGGCGATGGTGAATCCGCCCGCGGCCTGCGCTCTCATCACGGTGACCTGCTGCTGGGCCGTGTGCTCCGCGGCCTCGGACAGGGCGGCTGCGGCGCGGATGCGGTCCGCGATGTCGGCGTCGACTCCGTCGGCCAGGGCGATCCCGTCGCGGTAGCCGTTGAGGTCGGCGATGACGATCCGGTAGCCGAAGGCGAGCGCGGAGATGGTGCTGCTGCCCGAGCGCACCTGGGCACGCAGGGCCGGCAGTTCATCCGTGAAGCGCTGGATACGGGTCAGCGCGGTCTGCGCGCCGGCGGGTACCTCGGACAGCTGGGAGGTGCTGCTGTTGAAGGCGGCGATGCTCTTGTCTGTCGCGTTGGAACTCGTGAGGAAGGCGTCAGGAGTCCCCTGTTTGGAGACCAACGCGGTGGCGGTGGCGCGCTCGCGCTGCAGCTGGTGCGTCAGATCGCCCGCGGCGGCGGCGACGTCCACCATCTTCGTCAGTCGGTCGGCCTGGAGGGCCTGACTGGTCGCGGGTGCGAGGGCGAGAACCGAGAAGGTGACCGCAACCGTCAGGGGTGCGGTCACGAGCAGGACGAGACGACGATTGATTTTCACTGCACGGCTCCATCACCGGAACCGGCGCTGAGTATCGGTGACACACAGATACCTGTTAACGGGGTGTGGGGGTGTCGGTACGGACATGGGTGCATCGTGTGCACCGTTGCAGATGGGACAGGAGGGGCGTGCGGGACCCCGGTGGCGCGGCTTGATCCTATGCCGTGCCACGCAATGACCGATGCGTAGATCGGTGAAAGTCTGCGCTCAGGAAGCGATGTTGAACCGATCCAACCCGATCGACATTGCTCAGGAAGAGGGGCCACCGGGGGTAAGCGGAACCACCGAGATTTCTCGACGGGGACACCGTGACCAGCACGGGATATGCACGTGACGAAGCGTCAAATGTCGATGCGGAACGTATGCGTGCCGAGTCTCACCCGGTGCCGATCGGCTCGGGCGGGGTTCCGGGTCTCCGTTGCGGAAAGGTTAGATCCGGTGAGCGGTGGTGACCGTTTCGGACAGCCCGCTGTCCCTCGGCGCGTGTCGCGGACCGGTGGCCGGCACCGGGTGGCGCCCGCGAAGCGCAAGTCCCGTACGGCAAAGGCCTGGTGTGGATGCGCCGCATGGTGTCACGCATCGTGAGCGATGCCGTGCGCGCCCGGAGTGACCCCGCTCAGCGGGTACGCCGGGCGCGCTCGCCGGACGATCGCTGCCGGGCTCCGTCACCCCGGTGGGGCGGCGGAGCCCGGCGAGGCGGTGGCCCTACGGCTTGCGGCCCACCGCCACGTATCCCGCGCTGATGATGTCGTCCTGGCCGGGGACCGGTTCGCCGAGCTCGGGGTGCCATGCCTCGGCGGCCACGATGCCGGGCTCGACGATCTCCAGTCCGTCGAAGAAGGCGGCGAACTGCTGACGGTTGCGCGGGGCCAGCGTGAGGGTGTTGGCCTTGTACATCTCGTCGACCTTCCGGGCCTCCTCCGGGTGGAAGTCGGCGGTGAGGTGCGAGATCACCATGTGGCTGCCCGGCGCCAGGACGTCGCAGAGCCTGCTGGTCAGCTCGTAGGCGCCGTCCTCGTCACTCACGAAGTGCAGGAGCGAGATCAGTGAGAGCGCGACCGGCTCATTGAAGTCCAGTGTCTTGCCCGCGTGTTGGAGGATGGCGTCCACGTCGCGGGCGTCGGCCTGCACGTAGTCGATCGCGCCCTGCGGGGTGCCGCTCAGCAGGGCTTCGGCGTGGGCCAGCACGATCGGGTCGTTATCGCAGTAGACGACCCGGGTGGCGGGCTCCGAACTCTGGGCCACCTGGTGCAGGTTGGGCTCTGTGGGTATCCCCGTACCGATGTCGAGGAACTGCCGGATGCCCTGGCTCGAGAGCCAGCGGGTGGCGCGATGCATGAACGCCCGGTTCACCTTCGCCATCACCGGGATGCTCGGTTCGAGTGCGAGCATCTGGCGTCCCATCGCCTCGTCCACCGGGTAGTTGTCCTTGCCGCCGAGGAACCAGTCGTACATCCGTGCGGGATGCGGCTTGCTGGTGTCGATGTGCAGCGAGGTGGCGTCGTTGCCCGGCAGGGACATGGTGAACTCCAGAGTGCGTGAGGCGTTGGGCGATCAGCTGGCCCCAAGAATAGGCAACGCACGCGCCGGGGAAGCCCGGTTGACCTCCGCGCCCGGTCCCGCCGCCGCACCCGGAATGGTTACCGCAGCGTAACTTACTGATGGGTTACCTCCGGTAAGTTCCGCTGCTAGCTTGCGCTCACCCGTATATCGGAGCAGAGCGAGGAGTGAGCTGTGAGCCGCAAGAGCACCCGTTCGCGTTCCATCTTCAGGGCCGCGGAGCCGGTCACGTCCCAAGGCCGTACGCGACGTGCCGGCGCCGCACGCGGGCTGGCCGTCGCCGTGACGGCGGCCGCCTGCGCGATCACCTGCGCCGTACCCGCCACGGCCGCCGACGGGGCGCAGCCCGTGGTGTCCCGGGGCGTGACGATCCCCGACTTCTACACCCCGCCCACCGAACTGCCCTCAGGCAATGGCGCGTTGATCCGGCATGAGCCGCTCCCCCTGGGTCTGGCCATCCCGGGCCTCGACGGCCGCCCGATGCCCGGGACGGCCACCCGGCTGATGTACAGGTCGACGGATTCCAACGGGCAGCCGGTCGCGGTGACCGGCGCCTACATCGAGCCGTCCGCCGCCTGGAAGCGCGGAGGTCCCCGGCCGCTGGTGGCGGTGGCCGCGGGCACGATGGGCCAGGGCGACCAGTGCGCCCCCTCGATGGCGCTCCAGTACCCGCTGACCCTGAACGGCGAGACGGTGTCGGTCGGTTACGAGGCACTGGCCATCTACCGTCTGCTCGCGGCCGGTACCGCGGTCGTCGTCACCGACTACGTCGGACTCGGTGCGACCGACCGGCTGCACACCTACGTCAACCGGGTCGACGAGGGCCACGCACTGCTGGACGCCGCCCGCGCCGCGCACGCCGTGCCCGGGGCGTCCATCACGACCGGCTCGCGCACGGGCCTGTACGGATACAGCCAGGGCGGCGGGGCCAGCGCCTCGGCCGCCGAGCTGCAGCCCTCCTACGCGCCCGACGTCGAACTGTCCGGCACCTACTCGGGGGCGCCGCCCGCGGATCTGACCGCCGTCATGAAGGGCATCGACGGCAGCGCCCTCGCCGGTGCGCTGGCCTGGTCGATCAACGGCTTCGCCCAGGCCGACACCGACGTCCGGGACGTCGTCGAGGCCAACATCAACGCCGCGGGCAAGGCGGCCCTGAAGGACGCCTCGACCATGTGCGTGGGCGACGCGATCCTCGGCTACGGCTTCGCCAAGAGCGGTAAGTGGACCAACAGCGGCGCGTCCATAGGCGACGTCATCGCTGCCGAGCCCCGCGCGCAGGCCGCCCTCGACAAGCAGCGCATCGGCAACCTCAGGCCGGCCGGACCGGTGCGCCTGGCGACCGGCGTCCAGGACGACATCGTGCCGCACGGTCAGGCCCGGCAACTGGCCGTGGACTGGTGCCGCAAGGGCGGCAACGTCACGTACGACGCCATCATCCTGCCCAACCTCGGCGACAAGCTCCTCACCAACCACGTGGTCCCGCTCATCACCGATCAGGGCGACGCGATCTCGTGGCTGACCGACCGGCTCGCGGGCCGGCCGGCCGCGTCCAACTGCTGGAGCATGCCGGTCCAGCCCTGACCCGGCCCTCCGCCTGCCCAGGCTCCCGCCCCCACCGGACTGCCGGTCCAGTGGGGGCGGAGTGCCGTCCCGGGTCGGTGAGCATCCCGTTCCGCCGCCCCGGCGACCCGTTTGATGTGCGCCGGCCGCCGGTCCCGGTCGGCTGCCAGTCCGGCCATCCGGCCGTCGCGTTGAGCGCGGCGGGCCGTACCGGGTACCGCACCTCCCGGCCGGCCCGGCCCCCGGAGAGCAGCCCGGCGCCGTCCAGTACCGTGAGGTGTTTGACCACCGCCTGGCGTGAGACGGGGAGCTGTCCGGCGAGCGACGCGAACCCGCCCTCGACGACGCGCAGCCGCGTCCGTCGCCAGGGGCGGCGCGGGAACCGCCGGCCGGCCGCTCCGGCGCTGTGCCTCGGCGCGCGGAAAGCCCGTTGTCCCGGCGGGGCGGCGGGCACGATCATGAGGTCTGTCCTGCCCTTCACTCCTAAGGAGTCGCGCATGTCAGTGCCGGCCGACCCGACAGTGCTCCACCCGATGCCCGGCCAGCCGCGGGTGGTGCAGCTCAGGCCTCTGGTGAAGTCCCCGCTGATCGAGGTGGGGGAGTACTCGTACTACGACGACCCGGACGACCCCACCGCTTTCGAGACGCGCAATGTGCTCTACCACTACGGCCCGGAGAAGCTGGTCATCGGCCGGTTCTGCGCGCTCGGCACCGGGGTGCGGTTCATCATGAACGGCGCCAACCACCGTATGGACGGCCCCTCCACCTTCCCGTTCCCGACCATGGGCGGATCGTGGACGGACCACTTCGACCTGCTGACCGGACTGCCGGGCCGAGGGGACACCGTCGTCGGCCACGACGTCTGGTTCGGCCACGGCGCCACCGTGCTCCCCGGGGTACGCATCGGGCACGGCGCGATCATCGGCACCGGCTCCGTGGTCACCAAGGACGTGCCCGACTACGGGATCGTCGGCGGCAACCCGGCGCGTCTCCTGCGCACCCGCTACAGCGAACGGGACGTCGCCCGGCTGCTCGCGCTGGCTTGGTGGGACTGGCCGGCGGAGCACATCACCGAGCATGTGCGGACCCTGATGTCGGGCAGCGTCGACGAACTGGAAGCCGCGGCCCCGACCGTGTGAACCCGGAGCGTTCCCACCGCCGTCGCGCGGCGGCGGACCGCGACACGCGGAATATCCGTGTGCGGGGAGCGGGGGCGCGGGCTAGGGTTTGCGACATGCACATTGTTCAGATCTACGGCTGACGCCGCCGGGGCAGTGCCCCGCCCGCGTCCGGTATGACCGTTGCGCGCGTCCACGACCCGGTGTCTCCGCCGGGGTGGTCGACGTGCCGGTCAGCCGCGTCCCTTCCGCCGTAGAGCTGAAATGAGTGATCCTTCATGTCCCGTCCCCGCCCTCGCTCCCGCGCGCACATCGCGATGGTCGGCGTCTCCGCCGTCAGCCACGTGCTGCCGAGCCTTGAGGTCATCCGCGAACTGGTGGCCCGCGGCCACCGGGTGACCTACGCCAACGGCCCGATGGTGGCCGACCGGATCGAGGCCACCGGTGCCGAACTGGTCCCGTGCGGGACCGTGCTGCCGGTCGCCGACAACAACTGGCCCGACGACCCCATCGCCGCGATGACCCTCTTCTTCGAGGACGCCGTCCAGGCCCTCCCGCAGCTGCGGGCCTTCTACGACGAGGACCCCGCGGACCTCTACCTGTACGACATCGGCGCGTACGCCGGGCGTGCGCTGGCCGAGTCGCAGAACCGCCCCCTCATGCAGCTGTCCCCGGCCGTCGTCGGCTGGGAGAGCTACGGAGAGGAGGTGGCGGCGAAGCTCTGGAAGCTGCCCGGCGCAGACACGTACCGGGAGGGGTTCAGCCGGTGGCTCACCGAGTGCGGTGCCTCCACCACCGACATGGACGTCTTCTGCAGCCGCCCCGCGAACACCCTCGCCCTGATCCCCCGTGCGATGCAGCCGCACAGCGACGACGTGGACATGAACACGGTGACGTTCGTCGGCTCATGCACCGGATCGCGTGACGGCGAGCAGCCCTGGACGCGTCCCGCGGACGCGGAGCGGGTCCTGCTGATCTCGCTGGGTTCGGCGTACACCGACCGGCCCGAGTTCTACCGCCAGTGCCTGGCCGCGTACGGCGACCTGCCCGGCTGGCACGTGGTGCTCCAGGTCGGCAGGCACACCGACCGGCGCGAGCTCGGTGACATCCCGGCCAACGTCGAAGTGCACTCCTGGGTGCCCCAGCCGGCGATCCTGGAGCAGGCCGACGCCTTCGTGACCCATGCGGGCATGGGCGGCAGTTCGGAGGGGCTCTTCGCCGGTGTCCCGATGATCGCCGTTCCCCAGGGCGTCGATCAGTTCATGAACGCCGACCGGCTCGTGGAGCTCGGCGTGGCCCGCCGTATCGACACGGAGGACGCCACGGCGGATGCGCTGCGGACCGCCCTCATCGAGCTCGTCGACGACCCGGCGGTCGCACGTCGTTCGGCGCGGCTGCGGGCGGAGGCGCGGGCCGAGGGCGGCACCATGAGGGCCGCGGACCTCATCGAGGAGATGCTGGCCTGATCCCACCGCCCGCCGCATGGCGCGGGGCCGCGCGGTGTGTTCACCGTGCGGCCCCGCGCCATTGGTCGTGCGTGTCGTGCGAGGGGTCAGCCCTTGCGGGCGTTGATCTCGTCGGTGAGCTGGGGGACGACGTCGAAGAGATCGCCCACGACGCCGTAGTCGACGAGGTCGAAGATCGGGGCCTCGGCGTCCTTGTTGACCGCGAC
>NZ_JBIVLK010000009.1:0-260363 GCF_044751215.1 Streptomyces sp. NPDC088730 | reverse complement strand
CGACAAGTTGGCTACCCGCTACCTCGCCGGTCTCCTACTCGCCTCGCTCATCCTTTGGCTCCGCAAACCGTGATTATTTGTCAGACACGACCTAGTCCTGCCAGTAGAACAACAGGGTTTCGACGCTGAGGGGTGCACGCTCACCGAAGTAGTAGACGCAGAGGCCGGTGACCCGGACCGCACCGGTGGTCCCGTCGATCCAGCGGAGGCCGGCCGATTCGAGGGCGTCGCGGGCGTCGGGGGCCTCCCCCGTGACGAACCGCCCGAGGGTGCTGACCCACAGCTCGCTCTCGCCGTACTCGATCACGTGATAGGTCCCACCTCCCTGATGGTTGTGCTCGTCGCACGGGACAGGGGGTTCCGGCGCCATCCCGGCGGCCGTCAACGCAGCCGTCGCCCGCCGGAGTTGCCCGTCCTGATCCGGGCGCACGGGTGGCTCGGCACACAGCGCCTCGACGCGCCAGCGGGGATCGCTCCGCCGTTCACACCGGTTCGCGTACTCGTGCACGATCGCAGCGCGGAGTTCCTCGTCCAGTCCGTCCACCTCGACCCGGGGGCGCCCGAGGGCCTCGTACACGGCCCGGGTCTCACCCACGTCGCCGGTGAGGCGGTGCAACGCGTACGCGGCCCACAGCGCGGCATCCGTCGTCGGCGCCCCGCCCAGGTAACCGCGGAGCCGTACCGGATCGGACAGGAGCGACTGGGCCAGGTACGCGACGCCGTGATCGCTGTCCGCCAGCGCGTCGGTCACATCGGCTCCCTCACGGTGCCGCATCCGGACGTGAAAGGCGCGGTCCTCGGGCCGCGCGACGCCGATACCGGCAAGGATCTCCTCGGCCCCGTACCGCGTGACCAGCGCGTCCAGTGCGGCCTCCCCGGCTGCCCGGCGGTGCGGCCACGGAGAGGCCGCGAGCGTCACCAGCCCCGGTGCGGCCGACCGGTCGCCGAACATGCCGCGCGCTTTGAGGATCGCCTCCGGCATGGCGTACGAACGCTCCTGCCCGCGGTCCTCGTGCCTCAGCCAGGGCAGCAGCTCCGCGCCCCGGTCCGCGAGCAGGCCGAGAAGCGCGATACGCACCTCGGCGACATCGTCCGGGTCGCGTACCCGGTCGATCAGCGGGGCGGCGTACCGCTCCGGCACCCGCCCGGCGAGCGCGAGGACGCAGGCTCTGCGGCGCCACCAGGGGTGCGCGGGGTCGGCCGCGTACCGGGCCAGTTCGCCGGCGTCGAACTCGCCCAGGCCGACGGTGTCCGCCTGGCCTGCGGACGGCACCAGCCTCTCGATGTCTCGCATGTGCGGATGCTACTGGCGGCTGCGGGGCGGGGGTTCGGAGCGGGAGTCTCCGGAAGCACGGTGGAGTCAGGACGAACCACGAATGAGCCGACGGTTGTTGACCGGCCCCCCACTCGCGGTGAGACATCGCATCTCCGTGGGGAGAGGAAACGGGAAACAGCACCGATCGCCTTGTCCGCCCGGCGGGGGTTGCCGCACTCTTTCGTGCGGGCCCCTTCGCCTGGACGGATGGTTATGGAGGTTCCCGTGCCCCAGCCGTCCACCGAGTTCGGTGAGGACCTGAGGAGGCGTCGCCTGGACGCCGGACTCAGCCTCACAGCAATGTCTGCCGCCGTGCACTACAGCAAGGCGCAGCTGAGCAAGGTCGAACGTGGCATCAAGCCGCCCAGCCGAGACCTCGTACGGCTGTGCGACGCCGCCCTGAAGGCCGAAGGCGCGCTGAACGCCCTGGGCACCCCGACCGTTGCCGGCGCGCCGATCGACCCCGTGCCGGAAGAAAACGATGAGGAGGACTGGATGATGCAGCTGTCACCGGACGGCCGGGGCCGGTTCCAGCCCATGGGGCGGCGACAGGTCGTGGGCGCGGGCGCCGCCTCGTTGATGCGGCTGGGACTGGGCGGCCCCGGCCCGGTCACCCCGGCCGAGGGTACCGGCATGCTGGAGGCGTCCCGTGCTCTGTTCGCGCACTACCGGCGGCTCGGCCAGAGCCTCCAGCCCGGGTTCCTGCTGCCTGCTCTGATCGCGCAGACGCACACGTTACGGGAGTTGTCCGCGCGATCTGACGGCGCCAACCGCCGTGCGCTGCTTGAACTCGCCTCGCGGTATGCCGAGTACATCGGCTGGCTGGTGCAGGAGTCGGGGGACGAACGGGCGGCGCTGTGGTGGACACAGCGCGCGGTGGACCTCGCGGCCGCCGGCGGTGACCCGGCACTGGCCGGCTACGCCCTGGTCCGCCGGGCGTTGATCACGCTGTACCAGGACGACGCCGAGCAGACGGTAGCCCTGGCCCGGCGGGCTCAGAGCGGCACGCTGCCACCCCGGATCCGCGGGCTGGCGGCGCAGCGTGAAGCACAGGGGCACGCCCTCGCCGGTGACCACCGGGCCTGCCTGCGTGCGCTGGACCGCGCCCGTGCGCTGCTCGCCCGTCACGAGGGAAGCCCCGACGCGACGGTAATCGGCAGCATGCACCTGCCCGATTCGGTCGGCATGGTCACCGGTTGGTGCCTGGTCGATCTCGGCCGGCCAGGGGAGGCTGCCGAGGAGCTGGACCAGCAGCTCTCCCTGGTCCCCGGCGACGCACTGCGTACCCAGGCGCGCTACGGCGTCCGCCGGGCGCTGGCCTACGCGTCCGACGGCGAGATCGACCACGCCTGCACGTTGGCGGAGCCCCTGCTCGACGGGGTGGCGACCATCCGTTCCGCGACCATCACGATCGATCTCCACCGCCTCGCCCGAGTCCTGGCCCGCTATCCGGATCACACCTCCGTACGCCGTCTCGGGCCCCGGCTCGGCACGCTGTCACGCCTTCCCACTTCATGAAGAGAGGCATCGTCATGACCGACGTTTTCATCAACTACCGCACAGGGGACGGCGAAACGACCGCCGCCCTGATCGACCAGGAACTCTCGCGCCGCTTCGGCAGCGACCGGATCTTCCGGGCCTCGAAGTCCGTCGCCCCAGGTCGTCCTTACCCCGACGACCTGTTGAACGGCCTGCGGCGCAGCAGCGTGCTCCTGGCGGTCATCGGTCCGGACTGGACGAACTTCCAGCTCCGGCTGAACGATCCGAAGGACTGGGTGCGCCGGGAACTCGTCGAGGCGTTCGCCTGTGAACTCCCGGTCGTCCCCGTACTGGACGGTCGCAAGACGGACCGGCTCAACAAGAAGGATCTGCCGGGCGAGTTGGCCCGGCTCGCAGACCTCCAGTCCATCGCGTTCAGCACGCACGACACCGAGGCCGGTCTGAAACGCATCGGCGATGTGGTGGCCGACATGGTCCCCGGCATACGCGACCTGGACCTGGACGACGCCATGTCACTCGTGCCGGATTCCGTGGGGAACTCGATCCGGGACGTGAGCGGAACAGCCGTACAGAGCCGCGACTTCACCGGAGACGTCGGCACCGTCATCAAGGGCGCGGGTGGGCCGGTCCACACGGGTCAGGGCGACATCTATCAGAACTCCCGTCATGAATCGGGCGGCCGGCACTTCTCCGGCAGCGGAATGACGTACGTCGAGGGCGACCAGCACGGCGGCGTCCAGCACCGCTTCGGCGAACCGGACCGGCACGAGGACGACGTTCGGTGAGTGAGCGCAGCAGCACACGGGTCGAGGGCGTACAGGGCCCCATGCACACCGGCAGCGGTGACATGTACGTAACCGTCGGCCCTGATCTGGAGGATCCGGGCCGGCCCTCCTTCCGGAGCATCGCCGACGACCAGCTCAGATGGCTGCGTCGGGTGCTGGTCGCCCCCGGCGGCATGGGAACGGCCCGGGCCGAGCTGGCCAGTACCGGCACCGTGATTCTTGACGGCACGCCCGGGAGCGGCCGGACCTCCGCGGCACGTGTGCTGCTGCGCGAGTCCTCTCAGGGCTCCGGCGCCTTCCGTGAGCTCCTGCCGGGAGAGGAGGGCGAGCTGTCCCTCACGGACCCGGGGCTGGTCGGGGCCGGCGACCGATTACTGCTGGACCTGTCGGCAGCCGACGCCGTTCGATGGGCCGCTGCCCGCGCCGGACTCCCCGCTCTCCGCAAGGCCGTGCACGAACAGCACGCGCATCTTGTGGTGGTCATGCCGCACAACGGCGACCTGGAATCCGACCTCCAGCGCAACCGGGTCGTGATCGGGGACCCGCCGGGCCCGAACGTCTTCCGGCGGCACCTGCGGATGCACGGTGTGCCCTGCGAGCAGTATCTCCGGCCCGATCCCACCGTGGACGGCTTCCTCCGCCAGCGAAGGCCGATGCGGGAGGTCGCGGACTTCGCCGACCTGGTCCGACGTGCCCGTGAAGCGGGGCGGGAGGGCGACGGATTCCCGGAGTGGTGCGTAACGGCGCTCAGGTCCCGGACGGACAGGCGAAGCGAAGTCGCCACTCTCGTCGCACGTAAGCGGGAGAGCCCCCAACGGGCCCTCCTCATCGCGGTGGCCATGCTCCACGGCGCACATGCCGACGTCATTCACCACACGGCTCAGCTGCTGCTGCGCACCACCGGATCCCCGCCCGAGGAATTCCCGCTGCTCCAGCGCAAGGATCTCGCCGAACGCCTGACGGAGGTCTCCGCGGGCACCGGACCGGACGGGCGTGTCCGTTTCATGGAACTGGACTTCGACTCCGCGGTCCGCACGCACTTCTGGGACCACATGCCGGACCTGCGGCAGCATCTGGGCGCCTGGACCGCCCGCAGCGTGGATCTGAACGGAACGCATGTCACACGGGAGCTCCGCGACGGGATGGTGACAGAGCTGGCCGGGCAGTATCTGCGGACCGGGCACGGAGAGGACCTGGCATCCCTCGCCGAGAAGTGGAGCTCCACCAACGCGAGCCGCGCCAGGCTGGAAGCGGCCGTCCAGGCGCTCACCTGTGGTCTGAACGACCCCGCGCACGGGCGAAACTTCCGCGAAAGGGTCTATCAGTGGTGCGCCTACAAGCAGCTCCAGGGGAAGTTCGCCCAAGTGCTCGTCCAGGTGTGTGCCGATGTCATCGCGTCGAGCCATCCCGACCAGGCCATGCTCCGCCTGTACTACCTGGCCCGCCGCGAGCGCGGCACCACGCAGGCGCTGGGCGCGCTCTGCGAGCTGGTGGACACGAGCCACCGGCTGCGCCGACGGGTACTGAACCGGCTCGCGGGCCCACGGCTCTCACTCGCGGAGCTCGGCATCTTCCTCTCGGTCAGTGCGCCCGAGCCGCTCACCGACCCGTCCGACAACGGGCACGCACTGGTCGAGGAGAGCGCTGTGCAGAGCGCCTTGACGACCTGTTGGCGAGCCGTACTGGGAGAACTGCCACAGCCCGACTGGCAGCCACAGGCAGAGCGCTGGCTGCACACGGCTGCTGTCTCCGGCCGCCTGGGCGGCATCCTGCTCGACGTCCTCGTCAAGGCCGCCGGCGGGTGCGACAGCCGGCGAGGCGCGGCCTTCGCGGCGCTCTACGCGAGCGCGGGCGACGCGGAGCGTACCGCCCCGGTCGGATCCGCGCACGCCGCGAAGACGACTGAACTGCTGTTCCAGAAGATCTGTGCGGCTCAGGGCCTCGGCGGGCCCTCCGCACCGCCACAGGCGGAATCCGCGAGGGGAACCGAATCATGACGACCGGATGCAGGACGACGACTGTCTTTCTGACTGTTCTGTGCGGGCTGCTGCTGACCATCCTCGGTCTGACGGAGCAGTGGCCACCGTGGGCATGGCCGGTCCTGGTGGTGGTGCTCTGCGCTGCCCCGGCCGTGGCTTTCAGGGTCGCCGCGCGGCGTCGTGGACCCACGCGGATCACGTTCGAGGAACAGCTCACGGCTGCTCCCGTCGAGCGCAGGGAACACCACGTCAGCCGCATCGCGCTGCCCAGTCACTGGGCGGATTACGACTTCCTGATCTCCGCGACCGTCCGGTGGTACCCCTTCGACACGTCCGACGACGATCCCGTGCTCAACCCGGCGGGCCTCGCCGTCGAAGCGGTGCTGGACCGTGCCCGCGCGATCACCGAGTGGCGGGAGCCCGGCCGGGTCTCGCTTGTGCAGCACGAGCTGAGTGGTGCGCTCAGCCGGATGCGTCCGGACAGCACCGGGCATCTTCAGGCAATGGCGGAGAACGTGACGCTCACCCTGCACGAGCAGGACCAGGAGCGGCTGGACAGGCTCGCCGGAGTGCGCAAGGACAAGGCGGTCTGGGAGCATCAGCGCACGTACGAGCAGAGCAAGCGCAAGTACCTGGGTGAGGACGTACTCAAGGACACCGGCAGCGCGGTGGTCTGGTGGCTTGCCAAGAACGATGATCAAGTGGAGAAGACCGTCGCCGACCTGGGCCTTCTCGCCCGGCTCGCATCTGCGGCCAACGACACCGACGTCCCTGACCGGCTGCGCGACCTCGTTCCGGGGCTGGGCGGGGAGGAGGAGTTGCAGGGCACCCCCTTCGAACCGGTGCCGACGGCCGCGGACCATCTCGCGAACGGGCTGAACGCGCTGGCCTTCCCCGATGGGGACCCCCGGCGGACCATGGTGGCCAAGCAGATGGCCGAGGTCATCCGGACCCAGGACCTGCACGAGACGGCTGACGACGTTCTGCGTCGGTTCGGCCCACGGGCGACGTACATCGCGGACGCGGCGGACGCGGCGGACCCGCCGCCGGACTCCCCCGACGGCGGCGCCGGCCCGGCGCCCACGTCCTGGCCGAGGGAGGAGGACGATGGACGCTGAGCTGGCCGCCCTCGCCGCTTCGGGAGCGACCACCCTGGTCTCGCTCATGGTCACCGATTCCTGGGCGCAGGCGCGTCAAGTCGTCGGCCGGCTCGTCGCACGTACGGATTCGGACGGTGTCACGGTCGCGCAGCTGGAAGCCGCGCGGACCCGGCTCCTCGCGGCCGATGCCCGCGACCACGCACGGGCCGCCCGCGAGGTCACCGACCAGTGGCACGTTCACCTGCACCGCCTGCTGGGGACCGGCGCTGTCACCGGTGACGGTCTGCGCGATCTGCTGACCTCACTCCAGCGGATCGCGGACACCGCCGCACCAGGACCGGTCACCGTGCACAACAGCATCACCGGCGGAGTGCAGGAGGGACCGGTGATCCAGTCGGGCCGCGTCACCGGGCTCACTCTCCACATGCGTGACCCGGCCGCCCCCGGACCGGGCCGTGACGTCAGGCCTTCGCCGGAGGACCCCTCCTGACCCCGGTCCTCGGCAGTCTCGTCGCCCCCGCCGCGGCGCACAGGCAGAGGCCGAGGACCCACCAGAAGGTGTCGCCGAACGCCGCGGGGATGTCGGGGGCGCGGGCCGGCAGCCGGTTCTGCAGGACCACCGCGAGGGCGGCGGTGCCGAGCGAGCCGCCGACCGTGTTGAGCAGGTTGAGCGCGCCGGAGGCACGGGGGAGGTGTTCGGGCTCGATGCGGCTGTAGACGATGTTCATCACGGGTGCGCCGACCATGGCCATGCCGAAGCCGCGGACCGCCAGTGCCGAGACGATCACGGCGTCCGGGAGGCCGTGGTGGAGCTGGGTGAAGGGGGCGGTGCCGGCGAGGATCAGCGCGATCCCGGTGACCACCAGGGTCCTCGGCGCGACCTTGCTGATCGTCCGGGTGACCAGCACCGAGCCCGCCGCCGCGCCGATCCCCTGGGGGGCGAGGAGCAGGCCCGCCTCCCAGGCCGACATACCGCGGCCGGTCTGGAAGTAGAGCGGCAGCAGGAACATCGTGCCGAACACCGACGCGCCCAGGACGAGCAGGGAGAGGGCGGCGGCGCCGAAGGGGGGCCGGGTGAAGAGGCGGGGGTCGACCAGCGGGGTGCTGCGGGTCCGCAGGCCGTGCACGGTGAAGCCGGCCAGCATCGCCAGGCCCAGGGCGACGCCCGCGGTGGCCGGGACGGTGCGGCCGTGGGCGACCTCGGTCAGGCCGTATACGAGCACGGCCAGGCCGGGTGAGAGCAGCAGGGCTCCTCGCAGGTCGAACGGCGTCCGCCGGTTCGCCGGGGGCACCGCCGGCACATAGCGGCGGGCCAGCAGGGCGGCGGCCAGGCCGATCGGCAGATTGACCAGGAACAGCCACGGCCAGGGCGCCACCGAGAGGATGGAGCCGCCGGCCAGCGGGCCGAACACCGGTGACAGCAGCGGGACGACCGCGACGACGCTGATCACCCGCCCGGTCCGGCCCGGCCCGGCCACGCGGGCCAGCAGCGCCTGCCCGGTCGCCGGCAGCAGGCCGCCGCCGAGGCCCTGGATCACCCGGAACACGATCAGGCTGGTCACCGACCAGGCCGACGCGCAGAGCACCGAGCCGAGCAGGAAGAGGCCCACGGCGGCGAGCCACGTCCGCCGGCCGCCGTACCGGTCGGCCAGCCAGCCGGAGGCGGGCACGGCGGCGACCACGGCCAGCAGGTAGCCAGTGGTGACCCACTGGATCTCGGCGACGGACACGTCGAACTCGTCGGTGAGGCGGTCGATTCCGACGCTGACGATGGTGGCGTCCAGCGTGGCCATGAAGGTGCCGAGCACCAGGATGAACGCGATCCGCAGCAGTTCCCGGTCGACCCGCTCCTGCGGCGCTGCGGCGTTCGCGCTCATCGGCCCTCCAGGAGGGCGAGGACATCGTCGTCGAGGTGCTCGTCCATGTCCCGGAGCAGATCGAGCAGTTCCTCCGCGAGTCCGGGGGCGGCGATCCGGTGGGCGAGCACGCCGGTCCAGCCGTCGCCGTCCGGCATGACGGTCAGGGTCACCGGGTGGTGGGTGGCCTCGCGGAAGCGGGTTCCGACGACGGTGAGCCCGGGGGCGGGTTCGCGGAGGCGGTCCGGGTCGACGGGGTAGTTCTCGAACACCACCATGCTGTCGAACAGCCTGCGCCGCCCGGTCAGCCGTTCCAGCTCCGGCAGGGGTACGTGGTGGTGCTCGATCAGCGCCCGCTGCCGGGACTGGAGCCGGGTGAGCGTCTGTGCGAGGGTGCCGTCGAGCCGGGCCCGGACCGGCACGGTGTTGGCCAGCAGTCCGATGATCTCCTCGACGCCCTCCAGTTCCGGCGGGCGGCAGGACACCATGGCGCCGAAGCAGACGTCCCGGTGGCCGGACCGGCGGGCCAGCAGCAGCGCCCACGCGCCCTGCACCAGGGTGTTCGGGGTGAGGCCGCGCCGGGCCGCGAGGCGGGTGAGACGGGCCACCAGATCCGCGTCGAACTCGATGACCTCGGGTTCCTGCCGGGCCGGGCCGGGCCGGCCGCCGCCCAGGTAGTCGCCCTCCGGCAGGCCGTCCAGTTCGCCCGCCCAGGCCGTGAGGTCGGGCTCGTGCTCCGCGCACCAGCGCAGGTAGCCGGCGAACGGGACGGGCGCGGGCAGGTCCGGGGCCTCGCCGCGCACCCGTGCCGTGTAGAGGGCGAACAGTTCGGTGAGGATGCGCGGGGCGGACCAGCCGTCGGAGAGTACGTGATGGCTGGTCAGGACCAGCTCCGCGCGTTCGGGGCCGCGCCGGATCACGGTGAGGCGCAGGAGCGGGCCATGGGCGAGGTCGAACGGCTCGGCCAGATCGGCCGCCAGCACCTCGTCGGCGGGCCCGTCCGCCACCCGGAAGTCCGGCCGGGGCGATCGCGGGATCACCGCCAGATCGGCGGGGAACACGGCGGCCAGGTTCGGGTGGCGGTCCAGCAGGTCGGTGCCGGCGGCGCGCAGGGCGTCGATGTCGAGCGGGCCGGCGAGGGAGAACGCCGACTGCACGGTGTACGGGTCGGGGCGCTCGGTGCGCGAGTGCCTCAGCATCACCTCCTGCAACGGGGTCAGCGGCTGTACGTCGGCGGCCTGGCGGTCGCCGTCGAGCGCCCCGGTCTCGGCGGCGGCGATGCGCAGCAGCGCGTTCCGCAGGCTCTCCCCCAGTTCCTCGGCCTCGGCGCTGGTGAGCAGCGCGGCGGGCCAGGTGATCCGGACACCGAGCGCGTCGTCGCGCACCAGGGCGTTGACCATCAGGCTGTACGGCAGGGGCATCGTGTCGGAGCCGTTCGAGCCGAGCGGGTCGGCGTCCGGAGGCGCCTGCCACGGCGTCTCCCGGTCCGGGGCTCCGGGGTAGCGGCCGAGGTAGTTCCAGGCGATCTCCGGTGCCACGGGGTCCAGTAGGCCCGCGGCCGTGAGGATGCCGTGGCCGAGTCCGTCGCCCTGGGTGCGCAGCCGCTCCCGGACCGCCTTCACGTCGTCGTCCGCGTCGAGCCGTACGGGGTGGACGGCGGTGAACCAGCCGACGGTCTGGGACAGGTCGACGTGGCGGGGACGGCCGTGGCTCTCCAGTGCGACCAGTACTTCGGGAGTGCCGCGCCAGTCCCGTACCGCCTGTGCGAGCGCGGTCAGCAGTACGGCGTCCGGCGTGGTGCGGTAGAGGGCGGGCAGGGTGGTGATCAGGGCGCGGGTCGATTCGGTGTCGAGCCGGATCTCGTGGTGCTCGGCGGTGGCGACGGTGTCGCGGGCCGGGTCGAGGGGGCGGGTGAGCGCCGGGGTGGCGGTCATCCGCCGCCAGTGCGGGAGTTCGGAGCTCCGGTCGGCGTCGCGCAGTGTGCGCGCCCAGCCGAGGAAGGACTGGCCGTGCCGGGGCAGTGTTCCGCCGGAGTGGGCGTGCTCCAGATCGTCCAGCAGGACGCGCCAGGACACCCCGTCGACGATCAGGTGGTGGGCGATCAGGAGGAGCCGGCCCGGCCGGTCCGCTCCGGCGTCCACCCAGACCGCGCGCAGCAGCGGGCCGGTGTGCGGGTCCATGGAGGCGCGGGCCGCGGTGATCGCGGCGTCGGCCGGTACCCGCAGGTCACCGGTCGCCGTTATGCGGGTGAGTACCTCGGCGGCGGTCACCGTGCCGGCCGGCGGGATGTGCAGGGTGTCGCCGGTCAGGCGGGCCCGCAGTACGTCGTGGCGGGCGAGCAGCGCGTCGAGCACGGACCGCCAGCCCTTCTCGTCGCCGCCCGGCGGGACGCAGACCTCCACCCACTGGCAGAAGCCGTCCGCGGCTGTTCCGGCCCGGCGCAGCAGGTCGCGCATGAGCGGGGTCAGCGGGGCGTCCCCGGTCGTGGGGGCCTGTCCGGCGTCGAGGGCGGCGGCCCGCTCCGCGATCCCGGCGACCGTCTCCCCCTCGAAGACGTCCTTGGCGGTCAGGCCGAGTCCCCGGCGGCGGGCGCGCGAGACCACTTGCAGCGAGACGATGCTGTCCCCGCCGATGGCGAAGAAGCTGCTCTCGGGGCCGATGTCATCGGTACCGAGAACGTCGCGGAACACGTCGAGCAGGACGGTTTCGGCCCGGTTCGCGGGTTCGCGCCGGGCCGCCGCCGCTGTCTCGGGGGCCGGCAGCGCGGCGGAGTCGAGCTTGCCGCTGGGGCTCAGCGGCAGCCGGTCGATCGGTACGAGCGCCGTCGGGACCATGTGGTCGGGCAGTTCCCCGGCCAGGTACGCGCGGACCTGTGCGGTGCCGAGCTCTGCGCCGTCGACGGGGATGACGTAGCCGACGAGCCTGCCCTCGCGGACGATGACGGCGCAGGCGCGCACGTCGGGGTGGCCGGTCAGGGTGGACTCGATCTCGCCCAGCTCGACGCGGAAGCCGCGGATCTTGATCTGGTGGTCGGCGCGGCCGAGGAACACCAGCTGTCCGTCCGGCCGCCACCGCACCAGGTCTCCGGTGCGGTACATCCGTTCGCCGGGCGGGCCGAACGGGTCGGCCACGAACGCGGCGGCGGTCAGGCCCGGACGTCCCAGGTAGCCGCGGGCCAGGCTCGGTCCGGCGAGGTACAGCTCGCCCGTGACACCGGGGCCGGCCGGCTGGAGCCCGGTGTCCAGGACGTAGGCGCGGACGTTGGGGTCGGGGCGGCCGATGGGCAGCGGCCCGGTGTCGTCCGGGTCGTACTGCCAGGTGACGGAGTTGATGGTGACCTCGGTCGGGCCGTAGGCGTTGAACAGCGCCCGGCGGCCCTCGCCCCAGCGTCGTGCCAGCTCGGGGTCGAGGCGCTCGGCGCCGACGACGAAGAGCACCTCGGGGCCGACGGTCCGGTCGTCGGGCATGGCGGCCAGGAACGACGGCAGCAGGTTCACTCCGGTGACCCGGTGCTCGGCGATGTAGTCGAGCAGTTCGTCGCCGGGGATCCGCACCTCCTCCGGTGCGATCACGGAGGTGCCGCCGGAGAGCAGCGGCACCATGGTCTGCCAGAACGCGACGTCGAAGCCGGTCGAGGCGAAGTGCAGGTACCGGTCGTGCTCGGTGACGCCGACGACCTCCTCCTGGAGGGCGATCAGGTCGGGAACGCCGCGGTGGGTCACGCCGACGCCCTTGGGGCGCCCGGTGGTTCCCGAGGTGTAGATGACGTAGGCGAGGGCGTCCTCTGTGAGCCGGGCGCGCACCCCGGCCGGGTCGGTGTCGGGGACGGCCGCGAGGGTGGCCGGCTCGTCGAGCCGCAGGACCGGGATATCGCGGTCGACGGGCAGTCCGGCCCCGGTCGTCACGGCGGCTGCCGGGTTGATGTCGTCGAACATGTAGGCCAGCCGCTCGCGCGGGTAGCTCGTGTCCATGGGTACGTACACCGCACCGGCCTTGGCGACGCCGAAGAGCGCCACGGTCATCTCGATGTCGCGTCCGAGCAGGACGGCGACCGGGTCCTGGGGCCGTACCCCGCGTGCGATCAGTGCCTGGGCCAGGCGGTTGGCCCGCCGGTCCAGTTCCGCGTAGCTGAGGCTGCGGTCCCGGCAGACCAGGGCCTCGGCGCCGGGCTTGCGGCGTACCCACGCGGCGAACTCGTCCAGCCAGTGCCCGCGCTCCCTGGCGGGTACGGCGTCGGTGCCGGTACGCAGCATCAGCGCCCGCTCCTCCGCGTCGAGTGCGGGGAGGCGGAGCGCGGGCCGTGCCGGGTCGTCGACGATCTCCCGCAGGAGGTTGCGCAGCCAGCGGCCGTAGTCGCGCACGGTCTGCGCGGTGAAGGCGCGCGGCTGGTAGCCGAGGCCGATGGTGATCTCGTCGTCCGGGATGACGATGACGGTGAGCGCGTAGTGCGTGGCGTCGGTGATGTCCACCCCGGCCAGGTCGAGTCCGGGGGTGAGCGGGGTGCGCTTCCGGCTGGAGAGCGGGAAGTTCTCCATGACGAGCATCGTGTCGAAGAGTTCGCCGACGCCGGCGGCCCGCTGGATCTCGGGCAGGCCGACGTGGTGGTGCTCGGCCAGGACGACGCTCTCGGCGTGCACCCGGGCCATGAGGTCGAGCGCGGACTCGTCCTGGGTGTGCCGGACGCGTACCGGGATCGTGGTGCCGAGCTGGCCGATCATCGATTCGACGCCGTCGACCTCGGCGGGGCGGCCGGAGACCGGGCAGCCGAAGACGACGTCGCGACGGCCGGTGAGCCGCCCCAGCAGCAGGCCCCACGCCGTCTGGAGCACGGTGGTCAGGGTGACGCCCCGCTCGCGGGCGAACGCGCGCAGCCGGTCGCTGAATCCGGGGCCCAGTGCGATGGTCTCGCGGCCGGGCCGCTCGACTCCGCTGCCGACGCTCGCGGGTGCCAGCCGGGTGGCGTCGTCCACACCGTCCAGCGCGTTCCGCCAGGCGGCGAGTGACGCCTCCCGGTCCCGGCCGGCCAGCCAGCGGAAGTACTCCGACAGCGGCGGGGCGGCCGGGGCGGCGGGGCCGCCGCTCAGTTCGGCGTAGAGGGCGAGCAGGGTGCGGCCGACCAGCGGCATCGACCAGCCGTCCAGCAGGGCGTGGTGGTTGGTGATGACCAGCTTGTGTTCCGCGGGCCCGACGCGGGACAGCAGGAAGCGGATCAGCGGTGGCCGGGCCGGGTCGAAGGGGCGTTCCAGATCGGCGCGGGCCGCTTCGGGGAACCGGTCGTCGTGACGCCATTCCAGGGCGACTTCGGCGGGGATGACCTGGACCACGTCGTCCCCGGCGGTGGCCAGGTACACCCGCAGGGCGGGGTGGCGGCGCAGCAGTTCGCGGGCGGCCTCCGCCATCCGGTCCGGCTCCAGCTCGCCCACCAGGGTGGTCACGGCTTGGACGACGTAGACGTCGGTGTCCTGGTCCTCGCGGACCAGGGTGTGGAAGGAGAGCCCGACCTGGAGCGGGGTGGCGGGCAGGACGTCGGTGATCGGGCCGGTGCGTTCGAGGGCGTCGATGGCGGGCTGGTCGAGGCCGGCCAGCGGGAGGTCGGACGGCGTGAGTCCGCCGTCGGTGTGGAGCGCGTGCGCGGCCAGCGCGTCCAGGGCGGCGGCCCAGGCCTGCTGGAGGGCCGTCACGGCGTCGGCGCCGAGCACTCCGGTCGCGGCGGTCCACTCGACGGCGAGCCGGGGCGCGCCCTCCTCGTGGACGAAGCAGTTGAGGGCCAGGATCTGCTCCAGGGCCTTCGCTCCGGGTTCGATCACCGAGAAGGCGTCGCGCTCCGGCAGGGCCCAGCCGGCCGCGGTCAACGGGGCGAACCGGCCGAGGTAGTTCAGCAGGACGTCCGGCGGCGGGGTGGCGGCCAGCCCGGGGCCGGTCTCCGGGTCGAGGTGGCGCAGGACGCCGTATCCGACCCCGCCGTCGGGGACGGAGCGCCGGGCCTCCTTGGCGGCGCGAATGGCCTGCCCGACGTCGTCGCGGACGGGGACGCGCACCGGGTACTCGCTGGTGAACCAGCCGACCGTGCGGGCCAGGTCGAGGTGTTCGCGGCCGTGGCCCTCCATCGACACGGTCAGCGCGTCACCGGACAGCCCCCAGCCGCGCAGCGCGAGGACGAGTGCGGCGAGCAGCACCTCGTCGACTCCGGCTCGGTACGCGGCGGGCAGTGTGGTCAGGAGCGCCTCGGTGGCTTCGGCGGAGGCGACGGTGACGGACCGGTGGGCGGTGGCGACGGTGTCCCGCCGCTGGTCCAGCGGCCGGGCACCGAGCCGGGGGGCGGCGGCGAGCGCGGTCCGCCAGTGGTCGAGTTCGCCGCGCCGCGCGCCGGATTCCCCCTGTGCGGCGAGGAGCAGCGCGTGCTGTCGCCAGGACGCGCCGACCGGTTCGAGGGTGCCGCCGGTGCAGGCGGTGTGCAGGTCGGGGAGCAGGACGCGCCAGGACACACCGTCCATGGCGAGGTGGTGCACGACGACGACCAGCCGGTCCGGTGTGTCCCGTCCGGTACGGAGCAAGGCCGCCCGCAGCAGGTCGCCGGAGCTGGGGTCGAGTTCGGCCGCCAGCCGCTCCGCCAGGGCGGTCACGTCCTGACCGCGGACCTCGTCGACGACCGGCCGCACCGTGCCGCGCGGCAGGATCTCCAGCCCGTTGGCCACCCGCAGCCGCAGTGCGTCGTGGTGGTCGAGCACGGCCTGTACGCCGTTGACCAGTTCGTGGTGGGCGAGTTCGCCGACGTGCAGCGCGGTCCACTGGGCGTATCCGGCGATGACGCCGGTGTCCGGGTGCGGGTCGAGCAGGCCGCGCGCGATCGGCGGCGCGGGTACCGGCCCGACCGGCTCGTCCGCCGGCTCGGGCGTCCGTGTCAGGGGTTCGGCGGAGGCCGCCAGCGCGGCGAAGGTGCGGCGGGCCAGCAGGTCCCGGGGGCGCAGGGCGAGGCCCGCCGCCCGCAGCCGGCTGCTGACGGTGATCGCGGTGATGCTGTCGCCGCCGAGGGCGAAGAAGTCGTCGTCGACGCCGACGCGTTCGACGTCCAGCACCTCGGCCAGGACCGCGCACAGCTGTCGTTCCCGCTCGGTGCGGGGCTCCCGGCCGGCGCCGCCGGGCAGCGTGGGCGCGGGCAGGGCGGCGCGGTCGAGCTTGCCGTTGGGGGTGACCGGCAGCCGGTCCAGCACCACGACCGCCGCGGGCACCATGTGTTCGGGGAGCCGTTCGGCCAGGTGGGCACGGGCCGCTTCGCCGGTGAGCGAGGCGGACACGACGTAGCCGACCAGCCGGGACGACCGCACTCCGGCGGCCGCCGCGGTGACTCCGGGCAGTGCGGCGAGCGCCGCCTCGACCTCGCCGGTCTCCACCCGGTGGCCGCGGATCTTGACCTGTCCGTCGCCCCGGCCCCGGTACTCCAGGCCCCGGCCGGGCAGCCACCTGGCCAGGTCTCCGGTGCGGTACATGCGGTCGCCCGGTGCGCCGAACGGATCGGCCACGAAGCGCTCGGCGGTCGCCCCCGGCATGCCGAGGTAGCCGCGGGCGAGGTGCGGTCCGGCCAGGTAGAGCTCGCCGGCCGTGCCGTGCGGGACGGGTTGCAGCGCGCTGTCCAGGACGTAGGTCCGGGTGCCGGCGAGGGGGTGGCCGATCGTCGGCGCGTCGCCCTCGATCCGTGCGGTGGTGCTGTCCACGGTTGCCTCGGTCGGCCCGTAGATGTTGCGTGCGGTGACGCCCGATTCGGTGACCCGTCGCCACAGCGCGGGCGGGGTGGCCTCGCCGCCGAGGACCAGGAGCGTCGGCCGCAGGTCCAGCAGCCCGCCCTCGATCAGCGGTGCGGCCATCGAGGGTGTGGTGTCCACGATGTCGATGCCGTCGCGGGCGTACGCGGCGAGCAGGGCGTCGGCGTCGCGGGCGGTCTCGGTGTCGTAGACGTGCAGTTCGTGCCCGCACAGCAGCCACACCAGGTGGTCGAACGCGGAGTCGAAGGCGAAGGAGTAGGTGTGCGCGACGCGCAGTTGCCGGCCGGCCGCCTGCTCGGCCTCGGCCACGACGGTGGCCCGCTGGTGGTGCAGCAGCGCGGCCAGTCCGCCGGCCCGGCCGAGGACTCCCTTGGGGCGTCCGGTCGATCCGGAGGTGTGGATGACGTAGGCGAGGTGCTCGGGGTGCCGGGGCGCGGCCCGTTCACCGGCCGTCAGGGGCGCGCCGGACAGCCCGGCCGCCTCGTCGAGCAGGGTCTCCCACGGCAGTCCTTCGGTCGCGCCCGCGGTCAGGACCAGCGCGGGGCGGGTGTCCTCGATCAGTTCACGCAGCCGCTCGGGCGGGTGTGCGGCGTCCAGGGGCAGGAACGCGGCGCCGGCGTCCAGCACGGCCAGCAGCGCGGCCACCGAGTCCGCCGAGCGGGGCAGCGCGAGCGCCACGATGTCGTCGGGGCCGATGCCCCGGGCCCGCAGCGCGCGGGCCAGCCGGTGCACCCGGTCCGCCAGGTCCGCGGCGGTCAGCCTGTCCTCGCCGCAGACCAGGGCGGTACGGCCGGGGCCGGCGGCGGCCATCGCGGCGAACGCGGCCGGTACGTCCAGCGGGGTGCCGGGCAGGGCGGGCGGGCACCACGGGGCCGGCAGCCGGTCCGCGTCACGGTTCAGGGCGATCCGTCCGACGGGCAGTCCGTCGGTCAGCCCGGACAGCAGGGCCAGCAGCCCGGAGAGCAGGGCGTCGACCGCGGCCTGGTCCTTGGTCCGGGCGTCGACCTCGAAGCCGAGCAGCAGCCCGCCGTCCCGGGTCGGCAGGACGCTGAGGCCCATGTCCTCCGGCGGTCCGCCCGCGACGTTGCGCATCACACCGCCGGCCCCGGCGAAGTCGATCGCCAGGTCGAACGCCTTGAGGTTGATCCCGCGTCCGTGCAGCAGGGCCCCCGCGCCGGGTGCTCCGAGGTCCCTGGGCAGGTCCTCGCCCCGGTAGCGCTGGTGCTCACGCATCTCGCGCATCGCGGAGGCGACCCGCCGGCTCAGCTCGCCCAGTCCGTCCCCGCCGCGCGCGGTGACCCGCAGCGGCAGTACGTTGACGGCCATGGCGGGGGTGCGCAGCTCGGCCGAGCCCGCCCGGCACATCAGCGGCAGCGCGAACACCAGGTCGGTGCGGCCGAGCATCCGGTGCAGGAACGCGGCGTAGCAGGCGATCAGGGCCTCGCCCCAGGCGACGCCCTCCCGGCCGGCGAACGCGCGCAGCCTCGCCGTCTCCTCGGGCGTGATCACGGCGCGGGCGGCCAGGGTGTGCTCGGGCGAACCGCCGGCGGTGCCGGGCCCGGGCGCGTCGTCGAGTTCGGGCAGCGGTGTGAACCGCTCGACCCAGTACGCGCGGTCCTCGGTGAACCGGTCGCTCTCCCGGTAGGCCCGGTCGGCGGCGACGAGGTCCGCGAACCCGCCGAAGGTGGCAGCGGGCGGCTCCGTCCCGCGTACCAGGGCGGTGTAGCGGGCGGCGGTGCGCCGGGCGAGCATCGCGGCGGTGTAGCCGTCGAAGACCAGGTGGTGGCCGAGCTGGGTGTACCAGACCTCGCGCTCGGAAAGCCTGATGACGGTACGGGCGTACAGCACCCGGTCCGTCATCCCCCGGCATGCCTCCCCCGTCCGGGCCCGCTCGGCGTCGACGAGGGCCTGGGCCGCGGCGGCGGGGTCGGGCGCCGCGCTGACGTCGACCACCTCCGGCAGTCCGACCGGTTCCCGGCTCACGGCCTGGCGCGGCCCGTCCGGGGTGTCGTACACCCGCAGCCGCAGGGTCTCGGCCTCCTCGGTGGTCGCCCGGACCGCCTCGGCCAGCGCGTCCGCGTCGACCGGCTCCGTGCCGGATATCTCCACCACGTCGCCGACCACGTAGTACGGCGATTCGGGCTCCAGGCGCTGCGCGTTCCAGATACCCGACTGGGCACCGGTCAGGGCGAGAAGGCCGTCCGGGGGCGCGCTTGCGGTGCTCAACTTACTCTCCTTGAAGTGTGGGTACGACCATCGGCGTGCCGGTCACCGGGTCGGGGACGATGACGCTCGGCAGGTCGAACACGTCCTTGATCAGCGCGGCGTCCACGATGTCCCCGGGGACGCCCTCGGCGACCACCCGGCCGTCCTTCATGGCGATCAGGTGGTCCGCGAAGCGGCAGGCCTGGTTGATGTCGTGCAGGACGGCGACCACCGTGCGGCCCTCGTCGCGCAGCCTGGCGAGCAGCCCGAGCAGCTGGTACTGGTGGGTGATGTCGAGGAACGACGTCGGCTCGTCGAGCAGCAGGTAGGAAGTCTGCTGGGCCAGCACCATGGCCATCCAGACCCGTTGGCGCTGTCCGCCGGACAGCTCCCGCACCGGCCGTGCGTGCAGGTCCTCGACGCCGGCGGCGGCCATGGCCTCCGTGACGGCCTCCTCGTCCTGCGCGGACCACAGGGCCAGCATCGACTGGTGCGGGAACCTGCCCCGGCCCACGAGCTGGCGGACCTTGATGTCGTCGGGCGCCAGGGGGTCCTGCGGCAGGAAGCCGAGCTGTCTGGCGAGCGCCTTGGTCGCGTAGCCCCCGACGTCGCGGCCGTCGAGTTCCACCCGGCCGGAGTCGGGGCGCAGCAGTCGGACCAGTGCGCCCAACAGGGTCGATTTTCCACAGGCGTTGGGTCCCACGACCGCGGTGAACGCGCCGTCGGGGATGTCGAGGCTCAGCCGTGTGGACACGACGCGGTCTCCGTAGCGCAGGGTGATCTCCCGCGCCGTCAGGCGTGCGGTCACGCGCGCCTCACCTCCTTGGTCAGCAGCCAGATCAGATAGCAGCCGCCGATCGCGGTGCTCACCACGCCGACGGGCAGCGCGACGGGCGCCAGCAGCATCTGGGCGATCAGGTCGGCGCCCTGGAGCAGCACCGCCCCGGTCAGCGCGGCCGGGAGCAGCGGCACTCCGGCGGCGCCCGCGAGCCTGCGGCCGATCTGCGGGGCGGCCAGGGCGATGAACGCGATCGGCCCGGCCACGGCGGTCACCGTGGCCGTGCAGCCGACGCCGACCAGCACCATCAGCAACCGCAGCCGGCCGAGACCGACCCCGGTCGTCACGGCGATCGCGTCGCCGAGGGAGGCCTGGTGCATGGCGTGCGACCGTGCGGTCATCAGGGCCAGCAGCACGGCGATCACCGTGAACGGAATCCCCAGGTCGGACCAGCCCACTCCGTTGAGCGAGCCGGCGCTCCAGCCGACGGCGGCGATCGCCACTTCGAGTTCGGCGCGCAGCACGATCCACGAGTTGATCGCCGTCACCATCGCGTTGAACGCGATTCCGATGACCACCAGCCGCAGCCCGGAGAAGCCGCTGCGCAGCGAGAGCAGGTAGATGGCGGCCGCGACGAGCAGCCCGCCGAGCACCGAACCGGTGGCCAGTTGCGCGGAGGTGCCGGACAGCACGGTCATGGCGACCAGGGCGCCGGTGTAGGCGCCGGCGTCGAGGCCGATGACGTCCGGGCTGCCCATCGGGTTGCGGGTGAGGTTCTGGAAGATGGCCCCCGCGACCCCGAGGGCGGAGCCGAACACCAGCCCGGCCAGCACCCGCGGCAGCCGCCAGTCCCGGATCACCACGGAATGGTCCGTGCCGCTCAGTACGGCGAACACCTTGCCGGGGGAGGACCATGACGCCCCGTAGCAGAGCCCGAGCAGGCCCAGGGCGAGCATCAGGGCCGCCATCACGGCGACGAGCAGTACCGTGCGGCGTTCGGTCCTCGGTCCGAGCACGTTCACAGTGACCCCGCCCCGTAGCGGCGTACGGCCCAGATCAGCATGGGGCCGCCGAGGAAGGCGGTCACGATGGCCACCGGCACCTCGCCGGTGGGCAGCAGGACCCGAGAGCAGACGTCGGCGACGAGCAGCAGGATCGGGCCCAGCACCATCGTGTAGAGAATCAGCCAGGGCACCGAGCCGCCCGCCGGTCTGCGGACCAGGTGCGGCACGATCAGTCCGACGAAGAGGATGGGCCCGGCCACCGCGGTGGCCGCCCCGCTGAGTACGGTGATCAGCACCAGGGCCACGGCCCGTACCCGGCCCACGCCGGCGCCCAGGGTGTGCGCCACGCTCTCCCCGAGTGTCAGGGTGTTGAGCGCCCGGCTCAGCAGCAGCGCGCCGAGCAGGGCCGCGCCGATCGCGGTCAACGGCAGTGCCAGGGGCGCCTGTTCGCGCCCGGCCAGCGATCCGACCGACCAGAACCGGTAGCTGTCGAAGGTGTTCGGGAGCATCAGCCGCATGCCCAGCGCGACACCGCCCAGCACCGCGGTCAGGGCGACGCCGGTGAGCACCAGACGCAGTGGTGAGCGCTGCCCGACCGCGGCGACGAGCAGCGCCGCGAGTACCGATCCGGTGATCGCGAAGCCGAGTTCGCCCGCCTGGCCGGTGGCCAGGCCGAGCGCGGAGCCGACGGTGACGGCGAACCCGGCGCCCGCGGTGACCCCGAGGATGCCGGGCTCGGCCAGCGGGTTGCGGGCGAGCGTCTGGATCAGCGCGCCGGACACCGCGAGCGCGGCGCCCACCGCGACGGCCAGCAGTGCGCGCGGCGCCCGGATGTCCCGCACGATCACGTGGTCGTCGTCGGTGGGCCGGAAGTCCAGCAGGGCCCGTACGACGTCGGCGGGCGGAACGTGGCGGGCTCCGACGCCCATGCTGAGTACGGCGACCGCCGCCAGCAGCACCAGCCCGCCGCCGAGCAGGCCGATCTGCGGCATGGCCCGCCCGGATCTCGCCGCCCGGTACGCGCGGCCCGCGACGGTCACCGGTTCAGCAGCGGAGCGAGCGACTTGTCGATCGCGTCCAGGGTCTTCATGGCTTCCCCGTAGGTCGCGGCCTCGGTGTAGCGGAACGGGAAGGCCTTCTTGGCCTTGACCGCGGGGAGGTTCTTCCAGAGCTTGGAGTCCAGGACGTACTGGACGGGCTTGGGGACGCTGCCGTCGGCGTTGACCGAGTACGTCATGACGTCGGCCTCGCGGAACGCGGCCGGGAGTTCCTCGATGGACGGGTACTCGCTGACCGACTGGGAGCCCGGCCCCGGCTTCTTGACCTCGCCGTAGTACTTCGCGCCGATGTCGTCCGCGATGTTGGTGCCCCACGAGCCGTCGAACTCGCGCTGGAAGGTGCCCTTGGCGGTGTCACCGTACGCGCCGACGTGGCCCAGCTTGAGCTGGGGCAGCACGCTCTTGTACGTGGCCGCCAGGGCGTCGGCCTTCTTCTGGTACGCGTTCTTCGCCACGTCGAACTGCTTGAGCGCGCCCGCGGCGTCGGACTGCTTGCGGGACAGCTCGCGCCAGGCGGAGGGCACGGTCGGGCCGATCGCCACGACCGGGGCGATGGACTCCAGGCGCTTGATGTCGATGTCGCCCAGCACGGGGGCGGGGACCCCGATGATGATCAGGTCGGGTTCGGCCTCGGCCACGGCCTCGTAGTTGGTCTCGGCCGCCTGCTCGCCCGCCACCTTGGGGAGCTTCTTGTAGGTGGCGAGGTCCTCCTCGGTCATCATCGGCTCACCGCGCTGCCAGGACGAGATCCCGACCAGGGGCGCGTCGGCCTCGATCAAGGCGGGCACGGCGTAGCCGGTGGCGACGACCCGCTTCGGGTGGGCGGGGATGGTGATCTTGCCGTTGTCCGCGGCGAACACCCGGGTCCCACTCCCCTTCGAGGCGTCGGAGCCGCCGTCGGAAGACGACCCGCAGGCGGTCAGGAGGAGGGCCAGCGACACGGCGCCGGCGAGGCCGGACGATCTGCGTATGGACATGCGAAACTCCTTGTTACTTAGGTAAGGCTTACCTTAGTTGAAGATCTTCGGGCAGAGCAACCAGGCGTCAGGCGTCAAGTCCGCCCGCGCCGCGGGTCGGTCAGTGCTCGTCCTCGTCGAAGTCGGCCACGCCGCGCTTCCAGTAACCGGTGATGTCGTGGTCGGCCTTCGCCAGCCGCAACGCGTCACGGACCCAGCGGCGCAGCGGCTTGATCTGCCCCGCCTCCCCCGCGGCCCACACGTACGCCCGCTCCCCCTCGGGCACGGTCACCTCGGTCACGGCCCGCACCAGGGCGTCGCCGGTTCCGGCCGGCAGGCCGCCGCGGTGCAGCCAGCGCACCTCGAAGCCCTCGGGCGCCGACAGCCCGATCTGCTGCGCGGCATCGGCGACTTCGATGAACGCCCAGCCCTTCGCGCTCCTCGGGAGCTCCTCCAGCCGGCGTGCGATCGCGGGCAGGGCCGTGATGTCGCCGGCGAGCAGATAACGGTCGTAGCAGTCCGGGACGATCAGCCCGCCGGGCGGCCCCGCGATATGCATGACGTCGCCCGGCCGGGCCGCGTGCGCCCAGTCGGAGGCGAGGCCGCCTTCGTGCGGGGCGATGTCGATGTCGATCTCCCGTGCGGCCGGGTCGTAGCGGCGCACGGTGTACTCGCGGGAGACGAGCGCCGGCCGGGGCCAGCGCAGCATCGCGCCGTTCCGCTCGGGGAGTCGCAGCGTGCCGTCCGGATCCGGGAAGATCAGTTTCACGTGCTCATCGGGCGCGTGGGCCTCGAACCCCTCGACGCCCGCGCCACCCAGGGTCACCCGCAGCAGTCCGGTGCCGACCATGGCGGTACGGACGACCTCGGTCTCCCGGATACCGATCGGGTAGCCCACCTTCTCCGCGTGCCGGCCCGTCCGGACCTCCGCGATCCGGTCCAGGTGACGGTGGCGGTGGTCGGTCCCGCTCATGCCGTACGCCCCGTCAGCAGCGCTGTCCAGTGCGCGAGTTCGGGCCGCTCCGCGAGATCGGGGAACTCCAGGGAGGACGCACCCGCGGCACGCCAGCGCTCCACCAGGGCCATGATCCGCATCGAGTCCAGGCCCAGGTCGACCAGACTCCCCTCCGGCGTGATCTCGGCGGGGTCGCAGTCGAGCAGTTCCGCGACATCCGCGCGGACGCGTTCGGGCGACAGGGTCTGGTTCATCGGACGGCTCCTGCGGGACGGGCGCCGACCGCGCGGTGCGCGTCGGCGGCGATGATTACGGGACCACGTCACGGGACGGCGTACGCACGCACCCGGTCATGGCGTTCACGGGAGAACTCGGCTGCTCCATCGGCCATTTGGCCGGATTCACGGGCGAGCCCACCGGGTCGCGCGGCCACTCGGTCCGCACCCGCCGGTGTCGGCGGAGAAGGCCCCCACACGTCCCCCTCGATGGTTCCGCGCACAGGGCCGCCCCCTCTCCCGCTCAAGGCCAGGCAAGGCTAACCTAACTCACCGACGCCGAACACCCGAACGCGAACCACGCACCACCCCCCCCCCTCTCGGACGCGCCACACGTTTGTGACTGACCGTCACTTCGGTACTCACCGGAGCGTATCGGCCTCCTCGCGCCGATCGACGGAATAAGTTAGGTTACCCTTACCTAACTACCCCGTAGGAGGTTGCTCATGTTTGAGCGCATACCGGGCGGAAACGGCGAGTTCGACGGCCGTACTGTCCTGGTGACCGGTGCCGCACAAGGCATCGGGGCGGCCGTCGCGGAGTTGCTCGCCACCCTCGGCGGCCGGGTCGCCGCTACCGACCGTGCACAGGACGGCATCGATGCCCTGGCTGTGCGGTGGAACCGGCTGCAGGCCAGACGCCCGGGGAACGAACGCTCGGCGGGCCGGCTGGAGCCGTACGTCATGGACGTCACCGATCGGCCGTCGGTGGAACGCACCGTGGCGCGTGTCGAGCGCGAACTCGGTCCGGTGGACGTGCTCGTGAACGTCGCCGGCGTCCTGCGCACCGGCCCCGCCACCGAACTCCGCTCCGAGGACTGGTCGGAGACGTTCGCGGTGAACACGACCGGCGTCTTCCACGTCTCGCAGACCGTCGCGGCACTGATGGCCGGCCGGGGCAACGGCTGTGTCATCACGGTCGGTTCCAACGCCGCCGGGATCCCCCGCACCGGAATGGCCGCCTACGCCGCGTCGAAGGCGGCGGCCACCATGTTCACCCGGTGCCTGGGCCTCGAACTCGCCCGCGACGGCGTCCGCTGCAACGTCGTCGCGCCCGGCTCCACCGACACGGCGATGCAACGCGCCCTGTGGACCGAGGCCGGCGCGGAGCAACGGGTCATCGACGGGGACCCTGCCAGCTACCGGACCGGCATCCCACTGGGCCGGATCGCCGCCCCCGAGGACATCGCCGACGCCGTCGCGTTCCTCGCCTCGGACCGCGCCCGCCACATCACCCTCCAGGAGCTGTACGTGGACGGCGGCGCCACCCTGCGCTGAACCGCGCCCAGCCCGTACGCACCCCCACTGACGGAACATCGAGAATGGAGTCCCTGTGCCGACGGCATCCCAGGTCGCCACGCATGTATCCCCGGCCGTAGGCGCGGCCACCTCGCTGCTGGACGGCTACCGGCCCGGTGACCGGTTCCTCGCCACTCCCGGCCGCACCCTGCTGGCCTCCGGAGCGGCGCGCCCCGTGCCGCACGACAGCCGGCCGCTCGACGAGCGGGTGAACTCCACCCTGGCCGAGGCGCGGGCGGCCGGGCAGGAATCGCCGTTGGTCATCGGCGCCGTCCCGTTCGACCACGAGGCACCGGCCGCCCTCGGCGTGCCGGCGGAGCCGCGGATCGCGCCGCCGCTCGCCTCCGACCCGCTGATCGCCCTGCCCGTCGGCGCGTCCGGGTCCGCGGACTGGCGGATACGCCCGGTGCCTGGACCCGAGGTCTACGGAGCGGGCGTCGCCGCCGCGGTGAAGCGCATGTGGCGCGGGGAATTCAGCAAGGTGGTGCTCGCCCGCACCCTCGAACTCACCTCCCCCGCACCGCTGGACCTGCCCGCGATGCTCCAGCGGCTGGCCCGCCGCGACCCGGTCGGCTACACCTTCGCGCTGCCCACCGGTACGGGCCGCACCCTCCTCGGCGCCAGTCCCGAACTGCTGGTCTCCCGGCACGGACAGCAGGTCGTCGCCAATCCGCTCGCCGGGTCCACCCCCCGCAGCAACGACCTGGCCGAGGACGTCCGCCGCGCCGCCACCCTGCTGGAGTCCGTGAAGGACCTGCACGAGCACGCCGTCGTCGTGGACGCCGTCCACCAGGCCCTCGCCCCGCACTGCGCCGAGCTCACCGTCCCGGCCCGGCCGACCCTGATCCGCACCGCCACCATGTGGCACCTGTCCACCACGGTGACCGGCACCCTCTCCTCCCCCGGCATGTCGGCGCTGGCACTCGCCTGCGCCCTGCACCCGACACCCGCGGTGTGCGGCACACCCACCGCGACGGCCCGTCAGGTCATCGCGGACACCGAGCCGTTCGACCGCGGCTTCTTCACCGGAGTGGTGGGCTGGGGCGACGCCGGGGGCGACGGCGAGTGGGTCGTCACGATCCGCTGCGCCGAGGCCGAGGAGCGCACGCTGCGCCTCTACGCGGGCGCCGGCATCGTGGCCGCGTCCGAGCCGGAGGCGGAGACCGCCGAGACGGCCGCCAAGTTCCGTACCTTCCTGAGCGCTGTGGGGGCCGAGCTGTGAGCCCGCACGACGCACCCACCTGGCCGGCCGAGTTCGCCGAGCGGTACCGGCGGGCCGGCTGGTGGCGCGGAGAGACGTTCGGCTCCATGCTCCGGGAGCGCGCCGAGGCGCACCCGGACCGGATCGCCGTGGTCGATCCGGTCGCCGGAACGCGCTGGAGCTACGGGGAACTGGACCGGCGGGCGGACCGGCTGGCCGCGGGCCTGCTCGCCCGGAACATCACCGAGGGCGACCGGGTGGTGGTGCAACTGCCCAATATCGCCGAGTTCTTCGAGGTCGTCTTCGCGCTGTTCCGGATCGGCGCGCTGCCCGTCTTCGCCCTGCCCGCCCACCGCGAGACGGAGATCTCGTACTTCTGCGAGTTCACCGAGGCCGTCGCCTACGTCATCGCGGCCGAGCACGAGGGCTACGACTACCGAGAGCTGGCCGCGAAAGCCCGTGCCGCAGCCGGCACGCTGCGGCACGTGTTCGTCGCGGCCGGGGACCCGGGCGAGTTCGAAGCGCTGTCCGACGTCGCGGAGAACCCGGTCGGCTACGGCGCCCCGCGCCCGGACGACCTCGCCTTCCTCCAGCTGTCCGGCGGCAGCACCGGCGTTCCGAAGCTGATCCCGCGCACCCACGACGACTACATCTACTCGCTGCGCGGATCCAACGAGATCTGCGGCGTGGACGAGACGAGCGTCTACCTCTGCGCACTGCCCGTGGCCCACAACTTCCCGCTCTCCTCCCCCGGTTCGCTCGGCACTCTCTACGCCGGCGGGCGCGTGGTGCTGTGCCCCCGGCCCTCCCCCGAGGCCGCCTTCCCGCTGATCGAACGGGAGAAGGTCACCATCACCGGCCTGGTGCCCCCGCTCGCCCTGCTGTGGACCCGGGCGGCCACCACCACCGCGCACGACCTCAGCAGCCTGGACGTCCTGCTGGTGGGTGGCGCCAAGTTCAGCGAGGAGGCGGCACGACGGGTCCGCCCGGCGCTCGGCTGCACCCTGCAGCAGGTCTTCGGGATGGCCGAGGGGCTGGTCAACTACACCCGGCTCGACGACCCGGTGGAGACGATCGTCACCACCCAGGGACGGCCCATCTCGCCGGACGACGAGATCCTGGTCGTGGACGACGAGGACCGCGAGGTCGCCCCCGGCGAGACCGGCCACCTGCTGACGCGCGGGCCCTACACGATCCGCGGCTACTGGCGGGCGCCCGAGCACAACGCCCGCTCGTTCACAGAGGACGGCTTCTACCGCACGGGCGACGTGGTCCGCGTCACCGGGAGCGGGCACCTCGTCGTCGAGGGACGCGCCAAGGACCAGATCAACCGGGGCGGCGAGAAGATCGCCGCCGAGGAGGTGGAGAACCACCTCCTCGCCCACCCGTCGGTGCACGACGCCAACGTGGTGGCCGAGCCGGACCCGTATCTGGGCGAACGCGTCTGCGCGTACGTGATCCTGCACCCGGGCGAGGGCCCGGTGAAGCCGGTGGACATCAAACGGTTCGTACGGGACCGGGGGCTGGCCGCCTACAAGGTGCCCGACCGGGTCGAGTTCGTGGAGACGTTCCCGCAGACCGGCGTCGGGAAGATCTCCAAGAAGGACCTGCGGACCGCCGCGGCCGCCGCCCCGCTCGTCCGGCCCTCTGCCCCACGGCCGGCCTCCCTCCCCCGATCCTGAACGGAACCCCAGCACCATGGCCCTGCCCGCCATCGCCCCGTACCCCATGCCGAGCGCCGGGGAACTGCCCGCCAACCGGGTCGGGTGGACCGTCGATCCCGCGCGTGCGGTACTCCTCGTCCACGATCTGCAGAACTACTTCCTGTCGGCCTACGACCGCCGGTCCTCACCCGTCCCCGAACTGCTCTCGCATGTGGCCCAGTTGAGGAAGGAGGCGAAGCGGATCGGGATACCGGTGCTGTATACCGCGCAGCCCGGCGGGCAGAGCCCCGACGAGCGCGGCCTGCAACAGGACTTCTGGGGTCCGGGCCTGCCCGGTGACCCGCACGCCGCCGCCATCGCGGACGACATCGCACCCGACGAGGACGACGCGGTGCTCACCAAGTGGAAGTACAGCGGCTTCGTGCGCACCGATCTCCTGGAGCGGCTTCGCGAACAGGGCCGGGACCAGATCGTCATCACCGGCGTCTATGCCCACATCGGCGTCCTGATGACCGCGTGCGACGCCTGGATGCAGGACATCCAGGCCTTCGTGGTGGCCGACGCGGTGGCCGACTTCTCCGCCGAGGACCATGCGATGGCACTGCGCTGGGCGGCCGGGAAATGTGCCGTCGTCACCAGCACCCGGGCCGTGTTCGAAGGGGCCTGACCTCGGCGGCCGCGTGCCCCGGACGGCCGCGGGCCGGCGTCGTCGAGCTGTCCGGCGACGCCTGCCGGTCCGGCGTGCGCGTCACTCGGCCCCGGGTGCCGGGGCCTCGACCAGCAGCACGAGCTTCCCGCGAGCGTGGCCGCCCTCCCCTGCTCGGTGCGCCTGCGCGACCTCGGTGAGCGGGAAGGTCTCCGCGACCGGGAGGGCGAAGCGCCCGGACTCGATCAACTCGCCGATGCCGCCGAGCGCGTGGAGCGCGCGTCCGGCGTCCCCGCTGCTGAACCGCACCCCGTGCTCCCGCGCGCCCACGAAATCCGCGAGCGTCACGACGTGCCCGGGGCCGCCCGCGAGCTCGATCAGCTGGGGCAGGACACCGCTCCCGGCCACGTCGAGCGCCAGGTCGACGCCGTCCGGCGCGAGCGCGCGAACCCGCTCGACGAGGCCCTCGCCGTAGGCGACCGGCTCGGCCCCCAGCGAGCGGAGATACCCGTGATTCGCCGGACCGGCCGTGCCGATGACGCGTGCGCCGCGCACCACGGCGAGCTGTACCGCGGCGCTGCCGACGCTTCCGGACGCGCCACTGACGAGCAGCGTGCCGCCGTCCCCCGCACCCAGCTGGTCGAGCGCACGCGTGGCCGTCTCGACTGCGGCCGGCAGCGCGGCGGCAGCCGCGAAGCCGAGCGACGGCGGGACGGGCGCCCAGGAGGACAGCACCGCCAGCTCCGCCTGGGCCACCCCGTCGGCGGAGAAGCCGAACACGCGGTCACCGACGGCCGCGTCGGTGACGCCCGCACCGAGCTCGTCGACGATGCCCGCCGCCTCGTAGCCCATGGTCTGCGGGAGCTCCTGGTCCATCAGCCCCTGGCGCTTCTTCCAGTCACTGGCGTTGATCCCGGCCGCGCGCACGGCGATCCGGACCTGCCCGGGACCCGGATGCGGATCGGGAAGATCCACGATCTCCAGGACCTCCGGGCCTCCGAACCGGCTGAAACGGACTGCCTTCATCGTGCGCTCCGATCTCGACTCAGGGCTCGCGGCTGCCGACCGTACGGCGGCGGCCAGATCTCGTCCGCCGCACCGGGCGGCCGGAACCGCCCTGGTCAGGACCGCCCCGGTCGGTGACGGCCGGACTCCGCGAGAACAGTCGCCAAGGTACGCGACGGGGCAGGACGGACCGGCACGCGCCCATACGGCTCTCCCGGACACCCGGAGAGCGGCGCACCCGCTCCTCCGAACAGCGGCGCCGCGTGTGCGGCCCGGGGAATCTCCCACCAGAATCGTGCACGCGGCGCATCGCCCGCGTCCGCCGGCCGAGCGGGACGCAGGCCGTTCCGGATCGCGGCGAAGGGAGCTGACGTGTGGTCCTCCGAGGCCGCTGACGGCCTGCTGGGCGAGTTCCTCGCCGATCCGGCCAATTCGACGCTGGACCTGGCCACCTCCGTGGTGCGCTGCTCGGAGGCGCTGGGGCTCCGGCAGTCCGTGGTCTATCTCACCGACCTCCAGCAGCGCCTGCTGGTCCCGTTGACCCTCAGTACCTCGCAGCTCCCCATCGACGATTCCCTGGCCGGCTGGGCCTACCGCACGCAGTCCCTGCGGGTCGAGGACTCCGGCGCCGGGGAACTGATCGCCTGGCTGCCCCTCCTGGACGGCGCGGAACGGCTCGGGGTCGTCGCCGTGCATTCCCCCGGCCTGGACCCGGTCACCCTGCGCCGCGCCCGCACACTGGCCTCGCTGCTCGCCATGATGATCACTTCGAAGCGCTCCTACAAGGACAGCTTCGTGCGGCGCACCCGCACGGAACCGATGCAGTTGCCGGCCGAGATGCTGCGGGCGTTCCTGCCGCCCCGGACCATCGGCACGGCATCGGTCGTCTCGACCGCGGTGCTGGAGCCCGCCTACGAGATCGGCGGAGACGGGTTCGATCACGCGCTCACCGAGACGACCCTGCACGCAGCGATCCTCGATTCCATGGGGCACAATCTCGCCTCCGGTCTCACCACGGCCGTCTCCCTCGCCACCTGCCGCAACGCGCGCCGCACCGGTGCCGACCTGCCGCAGCTGGTCGAGAGTGTCGATACGGCACTGGCCACCTGGCTGCCCGAGCAGTTCTGTACCGGCGTGCTGCTCCAGCTGGACCTGGCCGGCGGAGTGCTGCGGTGGAGCAACTGCGGACACCCCGCCCCGCTGCTGATCCGGGGGCAGACACTGGTGCCGGGCGCGCTGGAACGCGACCCGGAACCGCCGATGGGCCTGCTGTCCACGCTGAGCCCCGCCGCTCGCCAGGTGCACCGCATCTCACTGGAGCCGGGGGACCGCGTACTGCTGTACACCGACGGGGCGACGGAGTCCCGCATGCGCAACGGCACCGAGTTCGGCCTGGAACGCTTCGTCAACTACGTCGCGCGGGCCACGGCGGCCGGTGAGCTGGCGCCGGAGACGCTGCGCCGGCTCATCCACGCGATCCTGGACTCCGGCAGCACGGGGCTGCGGGACGACGCGACGATCCTCATGTTCGAGTGGCGGCCGCCCCTCTCCTGACCGGCCGGCCGGGGGGTTCTCCGGATGTTTGGCGCCGTTTCGGTGGGTAGGGGCACAGCGATCGCAGCGGACCGCGTTCCGTTGGATACTGGCACAGAACGGCAGATCAAGGAGATATCCATGTCCTCGAAGCGACGTCGCAAGAAGAAGGCCCGCCGCAAGAACAACGCGAACCACGGCAGCCGTCCGCAGACCTGAGAACGGACCGGCGGACCGGGGGTGGCACACGCCACCCCCGGAGGCGTTTCCCGGCCCGCGCGGCCGGGGTTCACGTACAGGAAACCCCGGTGAGCGTTCCGCTTCGTGCCGGTGGAATCCCTGACGGATGAGCAGACCGAGGCGTACGGGGCGTTCACCGATGTGCCCACGCGCCCAGAGCTGGAGCGCTTCTTCTCCCCTACGAGAAGCGGGTGGAGGAGATCTCCGCGCTCGCGCTGGGGCGGGGTGAACCCGTCACGGGTACCGGTGAACCCTCTGTCCACGCCGGCCCGGTACGGGCAGTTGAGCAAGGCGCAAAGATCGAGAGGGCGCCGGAGCCGCGGAGGACCGCACTGCTGACGGCGGTGGTGCGCCGCGCGCCCGCCAGGGGGTACGGGACAGCCCTTAGGTGGCCAGGCCCGAATCGTCGGTCAGAGCGGCCGCGGTCAGAGTGAGGTGCTGGACCAGGACCGCGGCCGCGGTGTCGGCGTCGCGGGCCAGCACCGCCTCCTCCAGCAGGCGGTGTTCCCTGGCGCCGTCCCGGCCGGGGTTGCGGTGCGCCGACCATCGGCGGGCCAGCTCACTCTGGGTCCACAACCGGTCGAAGGTCTCCAGCAGCGCGCGGTTGCCACACCCCTCCAGCAACGTGCGGTGGAAGGCTCCGTGAGCTTCGGCCCAAGCGCCGGTGTAGTACTCGCTCTCCTCCGGCGCGAATGCCGGAGTGCGCACCAGACGATGGTGGGCGGCCCGCACGCGGGCCTCCCAGTCGACGTCGCCGCGCTCGATGGACATGCGCAGTACGACCGGTTCGACGGTCCGACGGGCTTCCGCGATCTCCTGCCAGCGGCGGTCGGAGAAGGACGGGACGGCGAAACCGCGGTTGGGCAGCCGGTCGGCCAGCCCCTCGCCGACCACCCGCACGAGCGCCTCACGCACCACAGCCAGGCTCACGCCCTGCTCCTTGGCAAGGTCCTGCGGCTTGAGAGGGGCGCCAGGGGGGTGGTCCCCACGCATGATCGCATCCCGCAGGTGTGCGTAGACCTGCTCGGAAAGCATCTGCTTCCCCGGTGGCGGGGGCGAGGAGTATGCCGTCTGATTCATGCGCCCACCCTAGACGATCCACTGGATAATCGATTATCCGTGTTATGGTCGATTCAGTAGTCGACGAGGACGTCCTCGTCCGGAAAGGAACGACCGCTGTGTCTGCCAACGACCCCTTCGCCCGCCTCCCCCAGGCGGCCTCGTTCACCGTCACCAGCACCACCGTCACCGACGGCGCCGCGTGGCCGTCCGAGCAGCACTCCTCCGGCCTGCCCGGCGGGAAGGACACATCCCCGCAGCTGTCCTGGAGCGGCGCCCCGGACGGCACCAAGAGCTATGCCGTCACCGTCTACGACCCCGACGCCCCCACCGGGTCCGGGTTCTGGCACTGGGCGGTCGCCGACATCCCCGCCACCGTCACCGAGCTGCCCGAGGGTGCCGGTGACGACACCGGCTCACAGATGCCCGCGGGCGCCTACCAGTTGCCCAACGACGCCCGCGTGGCCCGCTACATCGGCGCCGCCCCGCCGGCCGGACACGGCCCGCACCGTTACTTCGTCGTCGTGCACGCCCTCGACATCCCCTCGACAGGCGTCCCGGCCGACGCCACACCGGCCGTCCTCGGCTTCACCATGGCCGGTCACACCCTTGGACGCGCGGTGTTGACCGCCACCGCCGAAACACTCGCCTGACAGCGCCACCCGACTCCTGGAGACACCACAGCCATGCACCTCGATGCCCTTCCCGATTCCGCCCGTACCGGCGACGGACCGATGGACCTGAACGCCGTCCGTGATGTCAGCCGCGCCATCAGCGCCGCTCACCTGTTCATATATCTCGTCCCCGAGACCGCCGAGGAGGCGGCCGAGCTCGGCGTGACCGACCGCGGACCGACGTATCTGGCCTTCCGGTCGGCCGCGATGGGCGCGGTTCCGTGGCAGGTCACGCTCGCGGCCTTCTACAACTTCAGCCCGCGGGCAGCGCGGGCCATGGCGGGCATATGGGACGCCGCGCCGCCCGAGCGGTGGCAGGCCGCCCGCTTCCTGGCCGCCGGCCGGGCGATGCGGCGCGTCGGCGTACACCTCACCGACGACCACCTTGCCGAGGCGCGCTCGCTGATCGACCCGGTCATCGCCGGTGCCGACTACGCCGGCAAGGTGCTGGCCGCCGCGAACGCCTCGGTCGTGCTTCCTCCCGATCCCCTCGTCGCACTCTGGCAGCAGATCACGGTGGCGCGCGAGTGGCGCGGCGACGCCCATCTCGTCGTACTCGCCGACAACGGCCTCGGGCCGTGCGACTGCCTCGTTCTGCACACCGCGACCGGCCCCCTCCCGACGGCTCTGGCGCGGGCGACCCGCCGGTGGGACGACGAGGAGTGGAGCGCGGCGACGGCACGCCTCGTCGCTCGCGGCTGGCTCGACTCCCACGGCGTGGTCACCGACGCCGGCCGTGCGGCGCGCGAGCGCATCGAAGTGGAGACGGACCGGCACTGCGCCGCGCTATGGGCACCGATCGGCAACGCAGGAGCCCGCCGCTTCGCCTCGCTCATCTCGCCGATCACCGACGCATTCACGGCGGCAGGGACGTTTCAGGCCGTTCGCGGATAGTCTGATCTCGCATAAACGGTCCTTTCCCAGAGAAGGTCCGGGCAGCGGCCGGACAACTCGTCCCGGCCCCGGATTCACTCGCAGAACCCGTTCTCGCTCAAGTCCGGCGCGGACCCTGTTCCGAGAACTGGGTCGTGCGAAGATCCGGGGCCATGACGGGCCCTCACCCGCCCCCGGCCGCCGACGCGGACGACGTCGAACGCCACCCCTGCCCGCGGTGCGCGGCCGAGCCCGGATCGCCCTGCCGCTCGCGCGCCCGCGCGGTCGCCGGGACTTACCGCACCGGCCGATTCACCACGGTGCCCCGCCTTGCGAAGCTCCCGCGTGTACAGGCCCCGGCCGGCCGCGGGGCCCGGACAGCCGTGCAGGACCCAGCACCCCCGCCCCCGACCCTGGCCGTCCCGGATGCCCCGGGGCCGGGACATCCGCATCGGCCACGCCCGCTGCCCGGCCCTCGGGCAGGAACCACCGGCAGGCACAAGGGCCAGGCGCCCCAGCGTCGCGAACATCTACCGCGCGCTCGCCGAGCGCGAGAAGAGGGAGGCATACCCCGAGGCCGTCGAGGCCGCGCACGCCGACTTCACGGGCCTCCGGGACGCCGACGACATCCCGTACACCCCGGCCGAACCCGTATCCGGCGTCCGGATGCCCCGCTGACACCCGAGGAAGCCGCGGCGACCACTTCCACGCACAGGTCCTTCAGACCACGGAGACCGAGTAGGAGGGCAAGACCGTTCTCACCGGGATTTCCTGTACGTCAGCTACTCGCACCCGTGACCGTTGCGGCCGGGGGCGTCCACCGGCGGGTACGGGGCACCGTGCTGGAGACTCCGTACTCCTTCTTGAGCTGTTCCGGGATGGCGTAGTGCATGACGCGTCCGCGGGTGAGGGAGGACAGCTCGAAGACCGAGGTGAGGTGGCCGAGCCGGTCCAGCGCCCAGGCGCCCAGCGGCGAGCGGTCCTCGATGGTCTCCAGTACGCCGAGGAGGTGGGGAAGGGTCCTGACGACGGCGCCCCACCGGGTGCGGGGCACCGCGAGCCAGTCGGCGCAGGTGTCTCCGACGAGGTAGCGGATGAGAGCGGAGACGACCGGATCGAGAAGGGTTCCGGGCACCACCTCCTCGTAGAGGTCGATGAGCTGCCCGGTCAGCAGCGCTCCCTCCTCCGAGGGCCCCATGTGCCGGACCATGTAGAGGTCGAGGTACGCGCGGGCCTCGTCGAGCGTCTTGGGCACGGCTTCCTGGTCGACGCCGAGCATGGCGCCGACGACCCGCCAGGCGTAGTAGTAGGCCTCCGCGCCCTCCACCGACATGTGGATGCCCAGCCGGTGCAGGCTGTCCAGCACGAGCATCGAGAAGAACATCTGCCCGCCGATCATGTCCTCCTGGCAGATCGGCGTTCCGAGCACGTCGGTGTCCCACCGGCCCTCGCGTCCGAGGTGATGGCGGATGGACGCGTGCAGGAGGCGGACCTTCTGGGCTGCCGGGATGAAGCGGCTGCCGGCCTCGAAGGCGTCGGGCCGCATCAGGTAGACGGTGAACTGCCCGGTCTCCGCCATCCGTTTGGAGGGGTACTTCAGCCCGTGCGCGGCCGACAGCAGCTTCGCCACGTGCGGGACGACGTAGCAGGCGGGCATGGAGGCGAAGGACAGTGCGGTGGAGATGTGCACGTTGTTGTCGATGAAGAACAGCCGGGCCCTCTCCATCTCCTCCCAGTCCACCCAGGCCGGTGGGGTCCGGGTCGCCTCCAGGTACTCGCGTGCGACGTCGGGCAGCCCGTCGGGCAGCGGAGCGCCCGCGGTGGAGACGTAGCGCATCAGGGTGTTGAACGTGCCCACCTCCCCGCGTGCGAAGAGGGCGGCGACGGTGGCGTCGGCGAGCTCGTCACCGCCTGTGCGCAGGGCGTCCATCGAGGCATCGGTGTAGGTCATGGCAGGGTTCCTGCTTTCCACGGAATCGTCCGCGGCCGGCGGGAGCGCCGGCCGCGGAGGGCGGCACGGCCTTGAGCCGCCCCGGTGCGGGCGTCAGGCGGTGCGGAGCGCCGCGGAGCGGGTCAGCGCGGTCAGGGCCGCGACGGCGTGCGTCGGCACATCCAGCTCGCTCAGGGCGTCGAGCGCCTCCTCGACCCGCGCTTTGATCATGTCCTCGATGCGGGCGGGCGCGCCGAGCCGACGCATCACCTCGCGGACCTCCTCCAGTTCCTCGCCGCTCAGGCCGCGTCGGCCCATGAGGGCGCGCAACCGCTTCCGATCGCCGTCGGCGGCCAGCCGCCAGGTCTCCGCCAGCAGGGCCGTGGGGCGGTGTCCCCGCACATCGTCGGCGCCGGCCTTGCCGGTCAGTGCCGGGTCTCCGAACAGGCCGAGCAGGTCGTCCCGCAGCTGGAACGCCTCGCCGAGCGGCAGCCCGTAGGCGCGGTAGCCGTCGCACAGCCGCGTCCCGGCCCCGGCCAGGGCCCCGCCGATGAGCAGGGGCTGCTCGACGGTGTACTTGGCGGTCTTGTAGCGGATGACCTTCAGCGACGCGGCGGTGTCCGGACCGGCTCCGGTGCGCAGGATCTCCAGGCACTCCCCCGCGATCAGTTCGCGGGCCATCAGCGACCACAACGGGCGGGCCCGGGACAGATAGGCGGCCGGCAGACCGCTCGTGGTGAAGAGCTGCCCGGCCAGCGCCATCAGCAGGTCCCCGACCAGCATCGCCAGTGACCTGGCCGAGGCGTCGGCGCGCGGGCGGCGGCTCACGGCACCGCGCAGGGCGATGTGCGCGGTGGGCCGCCCGTGCCGCAGCGGGCTGTCGTCGATGAGGTCGTCGTGCACGACGGCGGCGGCATGCACCAGTTCCATGGAGGCCGCCGCCCGCACCAGTGCGTCACTGTCCGGCTGCCCCGCCCCGCGCCAGCCCCAGTAGCAGAACGCCGCCCGCAGCCGCTTGCCGTCCGCGACCGCCGCCTCCAGCTGCCCGGCGACCGGGCCCAGCAGCGGGTCGATCGCCGCGAACCCGTCGGCCTCCTCGGCGACGAAGCCGTGCAGTGTCCCGTCGACGCGGGCCCTGAACGCGGCGGGATCCCACCGGCCGGACGTCATCGCCCGGCCTGCCGGTCCTGGGCACGCCTGGCCAGGATCTCCAGGTGGGCCGGCGGGACGGCCGCGTACCGGTCCAGCACCAGGCGCCCGCGCGCCGTGAGCTCGTGCTCGGCGTCAGCGGCCAGCTCCGCACCGTCGGAGCGGCGCAGCAGTCCCCGCACCGCCCCCAGGGCCGTACCCAGCGTGCTCACGGCCAGATCCGCCAGCCCTGCCGCCAGCAGCACCGCCTGGCCGTCCGGGCCGCCCCACCGGTCCTCTTCCCGCGTCATCCCGTGTTCCCCCACCCTGCGCGCGTCCAGGCGGCACCGGTCGCGCACCGCCCCTGCGAGCATCGCGCCCTGGCCGGCCGGGGAGCGGAACAACTCACGATCGAGTGATCACGTCGCTCAACCGTGCGGATCTCGCACCGGACGGAATCTCTCCGCACAGGCGGCCGAGCGGGTGGCGGGGATGCCCCGCCCGGCCCGGGAGACCCCGGCGGGTGCCGCCGGGGGTCAGCCCGACTTCGGCGGGTGCTGCGCGTCGAAGGCGAAGAGGGTGTTCTTGTCCGCGGCCACCACCAGCGCCCGCCCCACGACGGTCACCCGCGGGTCTGCGCCCGACTCGCCCGTGAGGCCGTCGGCCTGCGGGTCCGTCGACCACAGGGCCTTGCCGTCGGACGGCGACAGCGCGACCACCCGGCCGGTGGCCGAGCTGAAGTACAGCGCGCCGCCTCCCGCGACGGGACCCGACGCGCCCTCCACGTTCGTCTGCCGCGACCACTTCTCCCGGCCGGTGGCGGGGTCGAACGCGGTGACGAGCCCGGTCTGTCCGCTCACGCAGAGGGTGCCGCCGGCCATGCCCGGCGTTCCCTCGTACGTCCTGGCCAGTGGGGCGTACGTGACCTTCCGCGAGCTCGGGTCGACCCGAGCCACACCCCGGTAGCCGACCATCGCCGCGCCCTCCCTGCGCTCCTGGAGGAGTACGAGCCTGCCGTCGGCGACGCCCACCGGGACGGCGGGACCGTGGACCTCGATGGGCCTGCCCAGCGTCCCCGAGGCCCGGTCGACCGTGTACAGGGCGGGGTGGCGCACCTCCAGGGCGTCCACCTCCGCGTTCGTCGCGCACATCGCCATGAGCCGCGGGCCGGCCGGGACGGAAGCGCACTGCGTACCCGAGGGGAACGGCGTCGTCCAGACGGTCTTCCCGCTGTGCGCGTCCCGGGCCTCGAAGCGGGAGTTGGAGGCGTCCACCGTCACGACGGCGGAGCCGGCCACCACGGCGTCCTGGGTGCGGCCCGTGACGGCGGTCGACTGGGCGCCGGAGGGCACGGACCACAGCTCGCGGCCGGTGTCCGCGTCGAGGGCCACCACCTCGCGGGGCGGGCCCTGCGGGGCGTCCTCGTCGGCGAAGCGGTAGCCGAGCACCGTGTCGTCGGTGGCGCCGACCAGGTGCATGCCCTGGACGGGCACCCCCGGACTCTTCGCCGTCCACACCCGCGAGCCGTCCTGGGCCCGGACACGGGCCGCGACCACGCCGCCGCCACCGCAGAACAGCGCCTCGCCGCGCGAGACGCACCGCAGTTCGTCGGGGATGTCCGCGCGGCCGCCCGGCACGGTCTTGTGCCACGGCCGGAAACCGGCCGGAAGAGCGGCACCCGGCGCCGCGACGGTGGTGCCCCTGTCGTCATCGCTGTCCGCGCCGAAGCCGCCCGCGTTCAGCGCCGCGGCTCCCCCGCCGATCGCCGCGACCGCCACGGCGGCGGCCAGCACGGGGCGCCAGTTGCGCCGCAGCCGGCGGGCGACGGGGCTGCCGGTACTGCCCGTACCGGGACCGTTCGGGCCGGACCGCGCCCCGGTGTCACGCGTCGCGAGGTGGTGCTGGGTGATCATGTCGCGGGTACGGCCCGCGCCGGCTCCGTTCGCCTCGGTGCCACCGAGGTCGGCGGGCAGGTCCCGCAGCAGCACGAGGAGTTCGTCCGCCGAGGGGCGCCCCTCGGGATCCTTGCCCAGGCACGACTCGACGACCGCGCGCAGGGCCGTCGGCACGGCGCCCAGCGACGGTTCCTCGTGCACCACCTGATATGCCGTCATGTACGGGCTGTCCGCGTCGAAGGGCCCGTGTCCCGTCGCCGAGTACACCAGCAGGGTCCCCAGCGAGAAGACATCGGAGCGCGGCCCGACCCCGCGCGGGGCCTGGAGCTGCTCCGGCGACATGAAGGGCGGCGTCCCGATGACCCGCCCCGTCATCGTCAGCGTCTGCTGGTCCGCGGCGCGCGAGATGCCGAAGTCGATGACGCGCGGCCCCTCGGGCGAGAGCACGACGTTGGAGGGCTTCAGGTCACGGTGGACGACCCCCGCCCGGTGGATGTCGCGCAGCGCCTCCGCCAGCCCGATGGCGAGCAGCCTCAGCTCCGCCCCGTTCAGCGGGCCCTTCTCCGCGATGTGCTGGGCGAGCGTGTGGCCCTCGATGTAGGTCGTCGCCATCCACGGCTGCTCGGCCTCCGGGGCGGCGTCGACCACGGCGGCGGTGAACGCGCCGCTCACCCGTCTGGCCGCCGCCACCTCCTGCCGGAAGCGGATCCGGAACTCGTCGTCCCCGGCGTACTGCTGGTGGATCAGCTTGATCGCGACGGGCCGCCCCGAGCTGGTACGGCCCAGGAAGACCGTGCCCATGCCACCCGAGCCGAGCCGCGCCTCCAGCGGATAACCGCCGATCTCGGCTGGATCACCTCCGCGAAGCGACACTCTCCCCGACCTCCCGTCCCCCGTGCACCTCTGCCACCACGGGCCTGCGTACCTGTGCTGCACACAAACTAGCCGCTAGGCGGTCCGCGGGAGCAAAGCGGGGGACGAAAGGGGAGCTCAGAGCTGTTTCACAGCCGGATCCTGGGTGCGACGAGCGGGCGCCGGAGCCCGCCCGCGGGGCCTTTGGCGCTCAGCTGTGGCTGCTCAGCCGCGGTAGGCGATCTTCCCGTCGAAGACCGCCATCGCCCGCCGCAGCGCCGCCACCCGGCGCTCCAACGCGGCACGGTGCCCGCGCGGGGTGCCCGGCGCGCAGGAGGGCGACGAACCCCCGCGGTTCCGCGATCCCGAGGCCGGCGTCGCGGAAGCAGGTGACCGGGCCGGGCCAGAGGACGTCGTCGCCGGTGTACTCGCGGCGCCCGCCGGCGGAGGCCCGGATCGGGCCGATGAGCGCCTCGCGTTCCCAGTAACGCAGGGTGCCGATGGAGACACCGGTGCGCCCGGCGGCTGCCGCAGGGGGACGGCGGCGGTCATGGACTCTCTCTGTGTGGCTACCGCTATCGCGCCCGGACGAAGCGCTCCATGTGGTCGTCACCGAGCCGCACCTCGCGTGCGGCGAGTGCCTGTTCGATCTGCTCCACCCGGCTCACGCCGACGATGGGATCGATGCCCTGCCGCATCAGCCAGGCGAGCACGACCTGGTTCCCTGAGGCCGAGACGTCCTCGGCCGTGTCGTCGAGGACCGAGAGCACCCGGGTGTTCCCGGGGTGGTCGTAGGTCTGCGGCAGGGGCCTGTCCGCGCGCGCGTAGGAGCCCCACATCAGCGAGGTGTACGACCACACGGTGAGCCGGTGCGCCTCGGCGAGGTCCAGGTCGTCGGCGGTGAGCAGCCGGTGGCCGGCCTCCGCGAGCGGGGTGAGGGGGCGGGGCTGGACGAGTGAGTGGCGCAGCTGGAGGGCCGTCCACGGTTCCACGCCCTGCTCCTGTGCGAGTGACCGGGCGCGCTCGACCCGCCAGGCCGGGTGGTTCGCCGCGCCGACCCGTAGCGCCGTTCCCTTGGCGACCAGTTCGCCGAAGGCACCGACCGTCTCCTCCAGCGGCACGCCCCGGTCCTCGGCGTGGGCCCAGAGCATGTCGACGTGGTCGACCCCGAGACGCCCGAGGCTCGCCTCCGCTCCGGCGCGGACGGCGTCGGCGGAGAGCCCTTCGGCGCTCTGCGGCCAGGAGTGCGCGACGAGCGGGTTCTGCCGGACCTTCGTGGCGATGCGCACCGTGTCCCGGGCGCCGGGGCGGGCCCGGAGCCACGCGCCGATGACGCGCTCGCTGGCGCCGCCGACGCCGCTGGGGTCGGCCCAGAAGGAGTAGCAGTTCGCGGTGTCCAGCCAGACACCGCCGCCCGCGACGAAGGCGTCGAGGATCGCGAAGGCCTGTCCGGGGGCGACGTGGGTGCCGAAGCCCATGGTTCCGAGGACGATCTGAGGAGCTGTGGTGTTCATGTCCTCCACTCTCGGATCTGGAGCGCACTCCAGGTCAAGTGCCTTCGCGGGAAAGGTTCTGCGCCTCGCCCCCGAGGGCCCAGGCCTCGATGTCGCGGTAGCGGATCGGTCCGGCGCCGCGGCCGGCGTTGCTGCCGACCAGGTGCAGATGTCCGGCCGGCCACGGGCTGCCGGTGAATCCGGTGAGCCGGGCGGCGATCTCCGCCGTCGAGGACCGGTCGTCCCGTCGCGCGCGGGCCAGGGTCAGGTGCGGGCGCAGCGGCCGGTCCTCGAACGCGACTCCGCAGTTCCTGACCAGGGCGCGTACGTCGGCGGCGAGCGCCTGCAGCCCGTCCAGGTCCCCGTCGACGCCGCTCCACAGCACCCGGTCGTCGAACGTCCCGCTGCCGCGCAGTGCCAGCGAGAGGGGCCGGCGGGCCGCCGCGAGCCCGGCCAGCGGCGGGCGCAGGAGCGGGACGGTGGAGACGGGGAGCTCCCCGAGGAACGCCAGGGTGATGTGCCAGTCCTCGATGCGGTTCCACCGCATGTGGGGGTGCGTGTCGTAGGCGGGGCGGAGCTCCCGGGCGAGTTCGGCTTTCGCGTGGTCGGGCGGGGCCAGGGCGATGAACACGCGAACGGTCGTGGGCTGGGTCTGTTCGTTCACACCGGACTTCGTATCGCATGGCGCCCGGTTGTGGCGAAGCCGGTAGCGGCGTCGGTGCCGGGCGACCGCCGCCCGGCACCTCGTTTCGCACCGCCCCCGGGGCCTTCGGGCGTCACTCGGCGTGGAGCCGGGACCCGTCGATCGCCCGGAAGAAGCCGTTGTCACCGGTGTAGTGGAAGCGGACGTGCGCCGAGGTGGCGCCCGGCGGGATCGGGACCTCGATGGACTGCTCCTGCGAGGTGTGACGCACTCCGTCCGGCAGGGCCGGGGCGGCGTGGGCGGCGGGCACGTGGACGGGCGTCGTGGTGGCGGCCGCGACCGTGGCTGCGCCTGCCGCGAGCACCGTGCGGCGGGCTATTCCGGCGAACGCCTGCACCAGCAGGGCCGATGTCCACGGAGTCAGCGGCGAGGGCTTGAGCACCGCCGTGCAGCCGGCCACCGGATCCGGGGACGCCGGGTCCTCCTGGCGGTGGCCGCGTCGCGTCGCGTCAGCCGGTCGGGGCCGGGCCGCTCTCCTGCTCGGCGACCAGCGTGGTGGCCACCCAGAGGGCGTCGTAGTTGTGGATGCGGGCCGGGTCGCCGAACGGCTTGTCCAGCAGCTCGGGCCGCGCCGGACGCCGGTTGATCAGGAACGGGATCTGGAGTTCGCCCAGGGCACCGTGGGACCGCAGGGGCGCGTCGAGCCCGCTGAGGTCGTGCCAGGAGGGGGACCGGCCGAGCGCGGTACCGGCCTCCGCGAGGACCACGATGTCGCCGATGCGGTCGGCGGGCAGGGCGTAGCGCTCTGCGGCCTCTTCACGGCCGTACACCTCCTGCACCCCCTCGATGGCCCGCAGCGACGCGATGGTGGAGGTGCGCGCGGCCCCGGCCGGCAGGTAGACGCTCGCGAAGGAGCCGAGCGCTCCGTGGTGCACGGTGTACGGGTCGGTGATCGGCAGGATGACCCGCAGGCCCTCCGGCTGGACGCCCTCGGCGATGCGGAGAATCGCGCGGACCTCCTCCTCGACGTAGACGACCCGCGCCACGCCCGCGTCGTCCGTCTTGGCGCTCATGCCGTGATCGGCCGTCAGGAGGACGGTCGCGCCGAGGCCGGCCAGCCGGCCGGCGTAGTGGTCGATCTTCTCGTACAGGTCGTTGGCCGCCTCGGTGCCGGGCGCGTTCTTGTGCTGGATGTAGTCCGTCAGCGACAGGTACATCAGGTCGGCGCCACGGGTCTCCATGATCCGTACGCCCGCGGCCAGGGCGAATTCGCTGAGGTCTGCGGAGTAGACGCTCGGCAGCGGCCTGCCGACGAGTTCGAGCACCTGGTCGATGCCGTTGTCCTCGACGGTGGCCAGGTCGGCCTTCTCCGCCGAGAAGCAGATGCCGCGGCGGGACGGCGCGACGAACTCGCCGGAGCCGTCGAGCGAGGGCCCGTCCTCGACGAGCCCGGCGCCGAGCAGCCTGCGGAGCTTGTCCTTGGCGGTCACGACGACCACGTCGAGGCCGGCCTCGTTCGCCGCCCCGAAGACGGTGGGGACCCGCAGGAACCGCTTGTCGTTCATCAGCACCTCCTCTCCCAGCTCGGTGTCGAAGATGTAGTTGCCGCTGATCCCGTGCACGGCCGGAGGGCAGCCGGTGGCGATGGACACGTTGTTCGGATTGGTCAGGGCGGGCATCGCGCAGTGGGCGGGCCAGGACGTGCCCTCTCCTTCGAGCACCTTGGTGAGCCAGGGCATGCGTCCGGCCGCCATCGCCTCGATGTGGTAGTCGGGCTCGCTGCCGTCGATGCAGATCACCACCACCGGCCGGCGGGGTTTCGCGTAGGTCCTGCCGTTGACGCTGAACGTCCCTGATGTCACGAAGAGCTCCCTGCTGCGTGCGGTGTGGCCGACATCCTGCTGCCCCATGAGCGTGCTGGCAGGAGCTGCCAGCAGGAACCCGTCTTTCGGCTATCGCCCCATAGTCCGAGCCCACGGCCCGTCCGGCGCCGTTCCCCGCGCTCCCCCTGCCGGCCCCTCGGCCAGGGCGGTGGGCGGCGTGATCCGGCCACTGCCAGCGCAGCCCGAGGGCCCGGCCGCCGGAGCCGGGCCCTCGGGCTGACGTACGGAGAGCGCTCGTCATTTCACTTGCCGACGCGCCGCCACTGCTGGCCCGTGCCGCCATCGGCCTCCTGCTGCTCGACCGCCGCGCCGTTGGCGGTCGAGCCGTCGGCTATGCCGAGGACCTTGCCGCTGCGCACGCAGGTGAGTGTGACGTAGCCGTCGCCCGCGTCGGCGATCGTCCAGCGCTGGCTGGTGCTGTGCTCCGGAGTCCACTGGGTGATCTTCGCGCCGGCCTCGGAGACGCCGCCCCAGACCGCCCAGACCATGGGTGTACTGCCGTGGGTGGTGTAGATCTCGTACTGCTCCGAACCCACCGGGATGAACCGGAACTGCTGGTTCACAGCCGGACTCGGGGTGTACTGGATCAATGCGGCGCCGTTCTCGGTGGAGGCACCGGAAACGTCGGCCGCCTTGCCCGAACGGCGGTTGACCAGCTGGAAGACGGAAGTCTGGGCGGGCGGTGCGACCGTGACGGACCCGGCGGCGGGGATCGTGATGTGACTGCTCCACTCCCCGAAGACGATGTCGGTGGACCTGCCCGCCGCGCCGCGCAGTGTCGCCTCTGTGACCTGGCCGTCCTTCCACCGCATATCGAGTGTGAAGCCCCCGCGCACCCCGGCCCCGGTGACGGACCCGGCAGCGGCCCAGGCTCCCGGGAGGGCCGGCAGCAGCTCCACCCGTCCGGGGCGGGACTGCACCAGCATCTGGATCATCGCCACGGGCGTGCCGAAGTTGGCGTCGATCTGGAACACGGAGCTGCTGCCGAAGCTGTACATGTCGAACATGTTGATCGCGCTGCCGTTGCTGAAGTCGACCGACGGCCGCAGCACGTCGAGGACGAGTTCGTACGCCAGGTCCGCGTGCTTCAGCTTCGCCCAGCAGATGGCCCGCCAGGCGCTGGCCCAGCCGAAGCTCGCCATGCCGCGCGCCTCAAGCAGCTTCGTGGCCGCCATGACGAGCTCGGCCGGTGAGTCCTGGAGGTTGATGCGGTCGCCGGGGAAGAGCCCGGCGAGCGGTGACAGGTGGCGGTGCGTCGTCTCACCGAGGTTGTCGTCGCTCATCCACTCCTCCAGCCAGCCGCTCGTGGCGCTGACCTCCGGCAGGTAGAGCTTGCCCTGGAGTCCGGCGACCGTGGAGGCGTACGAGGCGTCCTTGCCGAGTTCGGCGGCGGCGGCGCGGTAGTTGGCGAACAGCTGTCTGACCAGTTCCTGGGCGTACGTGATGCCCCGGGCGTCCTCCGGGCCGTGCTCGGGCGACCAGTCGTGGTCGTCGACCAGGACCTCCCGTCCCGCCACGGTCGTCGTGACGAGCCGGGACTCCCAGAACTCGCAGGCGCCCTTGAGCAGCGGGTAGATCCTGCTGAGGTGGGCACGGTCCTGGGTGTACTCGTAGTGCTCGTACAGGGAGTTGCACATCCACGCGTTGCCGGCCGGGTGCCACCACCAGCCGTTGCCGCCCCAGACGTTGGTGGAGATGCCGAGGGTCCAGCCCGCCACCTTGCCCGAGGTGTTGCGGAAGCGGTTGCGGGAGTCCTGGAAGAGGTTCTTGGTGGCCGCCCGCCATCCGGGCAGCTGGGCTACGCAGTAATCGGTGAACGCGTCGAAGCACTCGGGCAGTCCCGCGCGGTCGGGCAGCCAGTAGTTCATCTGGACGTTGATGTCGCTGTGGTAATCGCTCATCCAGGACGGGGCGTTGGTGTCGATCCACAGACCCTGGAGGTTGGTGGGGAGACTGCCGCGGGAGCCGCACACCGCCAGGTAGCGTCCGAACTGCAGGTAGGTGGCCTCCAGTTCCGGGTCGGGCGCGGAGCCGGTGGCGGCACGGGCCGCGAGCCGCTCCGGCGTCTCCATCGCCCGCTGCGCGGCGGACGAGGTGCCCAGGTCCACGGCCATCCGCCGCTGAAGGCGCTGGAAGTCGGCTACGTGTGTGGCGAGCAGGGCCGTGCCGGCGGCCGCCGCCGCCCGCGTCGCCTTGGCGCGGGCGGCATCCAGGGGTACCAGGGACGCGTCCTTGTACTCCACGGCCGCGTCGGCCTTGTAGTTGGTGCCTCCCGAGACGATCAGGACCACCTCGGAGCAGCCGCTGAACGTCACCTTCGTGCCCGACGCCGACACGGTGCCGCCGGTCCCGGCAGCCTTCACCACGGTGGCGTACTTCAGGGTGTTCGGCAGCGACGCCGAGAACGACACCTCCGCGGCGCCGGCGTTCGCGACGACGGTCTCGCCCCGGGTCCCGGACAGGGTCAGCGAACCCGTGCAGGAGCCGCCGCCGCTCTGCGTCAGCCGGATCACCACCGCGTCGTCGGGGTGGCTGGAGAACACCTCGCGCCGGTAGGTGACGCCACCGGTCCGGTACGAGACGGTCGCCAGGCCGTTGCTGATGTCCAGCGTGCGGCGGTAGTCGCTGACCGTCCCGAGGCCGTGGGCCGGGATCTCCAGCACCGTCCTGGCCAGCGTCCCGAAGGTGCCGAAGTCGCCCGTGCCGTAGGGAAACTGCCCGTCCGACTGGAGTGCGGCATTGGCGTGACCGGTCCACAGCGTCGCGTCCGCCAGCACCATCGTGTCGCGCGAGGGGTCACCGGTGAGGAGCGCCCCCAGCCGGCCGTTCCCGATGGGCAGGCCCTCCTCCGTCATCCGGTTCACGTCGCCGGGCCGGGAGTACCACAGCGTCAGCGCCTCGCCCTCCGGCACGAGCGACAGCGCGTCGGGGCGCGATACGGCGGCGGCGCCGGCGGTGAACTCGGGCAGTGACGACAGTGCGACCAGCGCGGTCATCGACGCGGCGGCGCGCAGCAGGCCGCGACGCGACATCCCGGCCTCGTCCTGGGCGGGATGCTGTGCGGGTGTTCGAGGGGACATGGACTGCGGCTCCTTCTGGGGCAGCGGTGCTCGAATCGTGGGGGTACGGCGGCTGCGAGGTGGTGCCTCGGCAGAAGGGCAGCGGCGCTAGCGCGCCCTGTCAATCCCTTCAACCGAGATTTCCTATATGATTTACCGCCGACATCACGCTCCCTGAGGGCCCCTGTCCGCACCCCGGAATCATCGGGACCGGGGGCTGTACGAGGGGACCACCTAAGGATCTGACGCCAGGAAAGTCTTGACGGCGCGAGCCGCCCGGTCAACCATCACGTCACCAATTTCCTATCTGATTCGAGAAGATGACGTCTCTGACGACGGAGTGCTGTGAGGTCAGGCCAGGCGCTGCCGCACCCACGCCGACAGCCGGTCGACGGCGACGATCAGGACCAGCACGACCAGGATGTGGGTCAGCATCTCGTCGAACTGGAACAGTTTGATCGACTGGTTGATCAGGAAGCCGATCCCGCCCGCGCCGACCAGTCCCAGCACCAGCGACGCCCGCACATTGACGTCGAGCCGGTAGAGCAGCAGTCCGATCAGCTGGGGCGTGACGGACGGCAGCAGGGCGTGCGCCGCGGTCTGGATCCTGCCCGCCCCCGCCGAGCGCAGGGCCTGCACGGGGCCGGGGTCGGCGTCCTCCAGCGTCTCCGCCCACAGCTTGCCCATCACACCGGTGTTGTGGAGGAGCAACGCCAGGACGCCGGGGAAGGGGCCGAGTCCGACAGCGGTGACGAAGATCAGGGCGAAGACCACGTCGGGCACGGCGCGCAGGAACGACAGCAGGGAACGCGCGGCCTGGTAGACCGCCGCGGAGGGGGCGGTCCCACGTGCCGCGAGCAGCGCCAGGAGCAGCGAGAACGGCACGGACAACGTCGTGGCGAGCAGGCCGATCCACAGCGTGACCAGAGCACCGTCGAGACTGGGTTCCAGGACGCCCCAGCTCAGATCGGGCGGGATCGCGTCACCCAGGAAGCCGGCGATGCCGCCCCAGCCCTCGGCCAGTGCGCCGAAGGACATCTCGGTGGTGTTCCACGCGATGACGTGAGCGGTGACCACCACGGCGGCGGCCACGGCTCCCACGGCGGCGGCCCGTGGCCGGGCTGGCTTCGCCGGGACGGGAAGCATCCGTATCTTGTTGAGTTCGGTCATGAGACGGCCTCCACGGCCGCGGCCCCGTACAGGGCGTCGACGTTCTGGCCGGGCGGCCCATTCAGGATCACCCGGCCGCTTCGCAGGCCGACCACGCGGTCGGCGTAGCGGGCGGCGAGCGAGGGCTGATGCAGGACGGCGAGGACGGCCAGGCCCGCGTCGTGGGCGAGCTCGGCCAGCAGTGCGAGTACCTGCTCGGAGGCGGCCGGGTCGAGCGCGGACACCGGTTCGTCGGCCAGCAGCACGCGGGGGCGCTGGCACAGGGCACGGGCCACCGCGACCCGCTGCTGCTGGCCGCCGGAGAGGCTGCCCGCGCGGTCGTGCGCCCGGTCGGCGAGACCCACCCGGTCCAGGCAGGCCATCGACTCCTCCCGCAGTGCGCGCGGGAACAGGGCGGGAAGGAGCGAGTGCCGCAGCCGGAGCCGGCCGAGGGCGCCCGCGCACACGTTCTCCAGGACGGTGCGCCGGCGCACGAGGTGGATGTGCTGGAAGACCACGGCGGTGTCCAGCGGTGCGCACGGCTTCCCGTCGATGCTCACGCTGCCCGCCGCCATCGGTTCCAGACCGGCGGCGGCCCGCAGCAGGGTCGACTTGCCGGAACCGTTGGCCCCGAGTACGGCGAGCAGCTCACCCCCGGCGACGTCGACGTCCACCCCGTGCAGCACCTGCCGCTCTCCGTACCGCACGGTGATACCTGACAGGGCGAGCATCAGACGTCCTTCTCGGTCAGGTCGAGGGCGGCCGCCAGGTCGAACAGCGGCTGGTACGTGGACTTGTCCACGGCGATCAGCGGCGCCGGCGGGTCGACGTCGAGGAGGGCGCCGATCTTGCCGACCTTGTCCGGCGGCAGCTTCAGCAGGGCGTCGGTGACAGCCTTCTTGAACTCCGCGTCGAGTTCGCCGCGCACGGTGATCGGGTCGTTCGGGATCGGGGCCGATTCCCACACCTTGCGGAACCGGGACGGGTCGAAGGTGCCGGCGGCGGTGGCACTCGCCAGCTGCTGGGAGTTGATCTCGGCTGCGTCGACCGTGCCCTTGGCGAGGGCCAGCAGCGCCTCCGGGTGGCCTCCGGCGTAGTTGACCTTCACGTCGTCCTTCTTCAGGCCCGCGTCGAGCATCGCCTGGCGCGGCAGCGCGTCGCCGGACGTCGATCCCACGGACGCCAGCGCGAGGGAGTGGCCCTTGAGATCCGCGACCGACCTGACGGCTTCGTCCTTCGGCACCCAGATACCGGCCGTGTAGCTGGACACCTTCCCCTTGCCGTCGCCGAAGGAGGCGATGGCCTCGGCCTTGGCCCGCCCGCTGGCGAAGACATAGCCGAGGGGGCCGAACATGGCGATGTCGAGCTTGCCGTTCTCCATGGCGAGGACCTCGGCGGAGTAGTCCTCCGTGACGGTCAGCTCCACCTCGCAGTCCAGGCTCTCGCCGAGGGCGTCGGCAAGGACCTCGGCGGCCGGGGTGAGCTTGGCGGGGTCCTCGAAGGGCTCCACGCCGAAGCGGATCTTGCCGCCGGGGCAGCCGGCGGACTCTGCCGCGTCCGAACTGCCGCCGCAGGCGGTCAGGGTCAGCGCGGCGGCAACGGTGAGCGAGGTGGCGAGGAGGAAAGGGCGGACGAGCACGGTGAGCTCCGGGTTCGAGGGCAGCGCGGGAGAAGGAGGCGGTGGTGCGAGAGGTGGGGGGGAGTCGTGCGCCGTGGCGGCTGTGCCCAACGTTTCAGGCACAGCCACCCCGGTCAACACTTGTATCGACAGGTTGCCAACTGTTCATCCGTGAGTCGGCGGGGAGTTGTCCGTCCCTCCCGGCGGTGGGCCAGAAGGGACGGAAGCGCGGCTCAGTGGCGGCTGTGGCGGGCGGTGTGACCGAGTTCGGCCGCGGTGCGGGTCACCTCGAAGAGCCGCTCACCGTCGCGGTTGATCCAGGTCGCCGTGAGGGTCGGCATGTCGAGCGTCGTGTCCGCGACCAGCTTGAGGAAGACGTGCGGCTCGACGGCGCTGTGCACCAGGTACGGGCTGGGCACGTTGAGACTCGGGATGGTGCTGTCGTGCATGGGGCTGACGATGAACTGCCACAGGTCGTAGCCGACGCGGGGGCCGTAACTCAGGGCACGGGAGACGTGGATGTCCCCGCCGATCAGGAAGCAGCCCGGGATCTTCTCCGCGGCGATGAAGTCGTAGACGGCGTCCCGCTCGTAGGAGTAGGTGGCCCAGTCGTCCTTCTCCGCGTTCTCCTTGTCGTCCCAGATCATGCCGGTGGCGATGGCCTTGAACGGGGCCGTGCTCCGGCTCAGCTGCCCGCGGAGCCAGTCCCACTGCACCGTGCCCAGACAGGTCACCTGGGTGCTGTCGGCCCAGCTCGGCGCGGTACGGCTGAACCAGCGCGGGTCCAGCAGGAAGACCTCGATCGGACCCCGGCGGAAGGATGTATAGACACCCTCGCCGTCCGTTCTCTGCTTGAGGATCTTCCCGTCCGCTGTCTGCCCGAAGGTGGGATTGGCGCGGTAGTTGACGAAGGCCGTGCGGTTCTGCCGTTTGCTCTTGTAGTCGCCGTGGAAGTCGTTGCCGCCGAAGTCGTGGTCGTCCCAGGTCGCCCAGACCGGCATGGAGGAGATCATGCGGGAGATCTCCGGCTGCACCAGGAACGTACGGTGCTTCCGGCGGGCCACTTCGAGGTCGGCGCTGTCCACGTACGGGGTGTCGCCGAGCATGACGAAGCTGTCGCAGCCCTCATCCATGATCGCCGTCCAGACGTGGTCGGGGACGGACGGGCCGCACGAGCCCATCCCCATGGTCACCACAGAGGGCCTGTCCGGGTCGGGCGAGGTGGTGAAGGATCCGGTCATCGGCGTGAAATCGGCCGCTTCCCTGACCGGGGTGAGGGCGAACTCGTACGCCGTGTCGGGCGCCAGACCCCGCAACTGGGCGATCAGCGTGTTGTCGTTGCCCGGCTCGACGGCGGTGGTGACGGTACGCCAGGGCCTGGCGCGCGTCCCGCCCAGCTCCCGGTAGGCGCAGTTCCAGCGGGCGTAGAGCGAGGGGTCGAGGCCGGGGCGGGCCCAGATCCGGGCGCTGCCCGGTTCGGTGTGGCCGACCATCGGGCCGACCGGCTGCTCGGGCGGCATCGGCGTCGGCACCACGGTGGGGGCCGTGCCGGTGCGCACCGACGCGACGTAGCCGGCCAGCGCGGTGAAGAACGCCTCGCTGTCCGCCACCGCGCCGGCCGGCTGCACGACGGCGCCCGCGCCGTTGCGGATCTTGTCCACGGTCAGGCTGGTGACGAGGAACCGGCCGGTCCCGAACTGGCCCTCCAGCAGCGCGGGCGGGAATCCGGAGGCGGAACAGGCCATCAGGACCCGCATCCCGCTCCACCGCTGAACCGTCTCGTAGCTCACCCGCGGACTGGCGTTCCGGCCGGTGAACAGCCGGCCGTTGCTGACGCGCAGCCCCTTGACGAGCGGGTGGCCGGCGTCGACCGGGTGGATCGTGTCGTAGTCGGCGTCGGTGCGCACGGCGGAGACACCGGTGGGCAGGTAGGCCACCGCGGCGCCGTACTGGTCGGACTGCGCCAGGTCCAGCACGACCCGGTGGCCGGCGACGAACCGGCGCAGTGAGTCGGCCTGGCCGGCGACGTAGTCGAGGTAGTCGTCGCTGTTGTTCGTGAAGGTGCCGAAGGCGATCAGGTCGACCTGCTGCGGCTGCTCGTCGGCCGGCAGCGCAAGATCGAGCGGCACGACCTCGAAGCCCGCGGTACGCAGCAGTTCGGCCAGGCCCAGGGCCTTGGTCCAGGGGTCCTCGTACTCCAGGACGGCGGCGCGCAGCGGGGCGGTGTCGTCGGCGGCGCGCGGTGCGGCGACGGCGGCGGAGGCCGGTCCGGCGACACCGGCCGTGAGAGCCGCGGCGACGCCGCCCGTCAGTATCTTCCGTCTGTCCAGGCCGTTGTCCGGCATGTGCGTCTCCTTGGGAAGGTCCGGTGCGCCCGGTCGGGATAAGGAGACCGGGCGGTGGGTGCCCGTTTCCGGGCCCGTGCCGCAGACGCTGGCAGAGCGAGCGGTGGGCGGCAATAGCTTGTATCGACAAGTCATTCGGAGTTCATGCGGACCATTGACATGCTGTGCACTGTTCACCCGCACCGGGGACCACGCGTTCGGTGCCGGGCCGTCGCGGGTGGGAGCCCGCTCAGCCCAGTCCCGGCAGAACGGCCTGGCGCGGGGCGTCCGCCCCCCGGGCGGCCCGTACGGCCGCGCCGAGTTCCCCCAGCGAATGAGCCCCTTCCACCAGTTCCGCGAAGGGGTGGGCGGCGTGGCGGGCGGCGAGGAACGCGACGGCCGCCTGGAGGTCCGCGGGCCGGTAGTTGTGCACACCGGTGACCGTGCGCAGCCCCCGCACCAGCCATTCGGGGTCGAGGGGGACGGTGTCCGCGGGGGAGACCGAGCCTGCCAGCACGGCGGTCCCGCCGATGCCGAGGGCGGACAGACACAGCCGGACCGCGTCCGTGCTGCCCGACAGCTCCAGGGCGAGGTCGGCCGGGCCCGGCGGTTCACCGACGTCCAGCACCCGGGCGGCCCCGAACTCTCCGGCGCGCGCCCGCCGGGCCGGGGACGGATCGACGACGCTCACGCGGGCGCCCCCGAGAGCGGCCATCGACACGGCGGTCAGGCCGAGCATGCCCGCGCCGGTGACCAGTACCTCGCGCCCCTCCAGCGGGCCGGCGGCCGCGATGACGGCGGCCACGGTGGCGGTCGCGCAGGCCGCCGGGGCGGCGACCGCGTCCGGCAGCCCCTCGGGGACGGCGACGATGGCGGTCCCCGGCCGCAGCACGCAGTGGGTGGCGAACCCGCCCGTCAGGGGCGCCTGTTCGTCCAGCGGCTCGTGCCCGTACTTGCGCAGCTCCCGGCACTTCTGCGGAAGTCCGCGCAGACAGCGCGGGCAGGTACCGCAGGAGGCGGTGACCGACCAGACCACCCGCCGGCCCGGCACGACCGGAGCGCCGTCCACGCACGACGGGGCTCCCGGGCCCACCGCCAGCACGGTGCCCACCTGTTCGTGCCCCAGCAGCGCCGGAACCGGGGAGGGGCGCCTGCCGCTCACGGTGTGCAGATCGCTGCCGCACACCGTGGCGAGGTCGATGCGCACCAGCACCTCGCCCTCGCCCGGCGACCCGGGAGTGACCGTGGTCACCAGCGTGAACGGCCGGCCGACCCCGTCCCAGCGGGCGTAGCGGACGTCGAGAAGTTCGTCGGGAGTGGTCCCAGGCATCGCGTCAACCCAATCCATCACGAGTACTGCCAGTGTGCGGACAACCTGTATAGACAGCTTTTCGAGGCTGGAGTGAAACTCTGGATGAACAGAGGATGCAGAGGCTGTTCGCCGACGACAGTCAGCCGGTCGCGTCCGGTCCGCGGCCGGTCGTGAGACCGGCCGAACCATCCGCGACAGAGGGGTATTTCTTTCTGAATCGCCCGGAAGCACCCTCGGCGGGAGCGTCGGGAGGGCCCGCCGGGCCCGTCGGGCGGGGACCGGAGGGACGGGACGAAGACCTGTAGGGTCAAGTCCATGGCCGCCACCCCTCTGCACCGGACCATCGCAGCCGACCTCCGTCATCGCATCCGTTCCGGGAGCCTCGCGGTCGGTGGATCGTTGCCGTCCGAGTCCCAGCTCTGCGAGGAGTTCTCGGCGTCGCGAGGACCGGTCCGCCAGGCCCTCGCCACCTTGCGGGACGAGGGGCTCATCGGTGGTGGGCAGGGCAAGCGTGCCGTGGTGCTGGACACTGTTCCCACCCAGCCGTTCGAGTCGTTCCTGTCCTTCACCCGCCGTGCGGAACTGACCGGCTACTCCCCCGGTCAGAGGCTGCAGGAGATCGCGTTGCGCCGCCCGGAACCGGAGATCGCCGCGGCCCTGCAGATCGACCCGGACGACCTCGCGGTGCAGCTCGTCAGATTGCGCCTGCTCGACGGACGCCCCGCGATGCTGGAACGCATGACGTACGTCGAGTCGCTGGGCCGCCCGCTGATCTCCGCGGATCTGGACGCCGGTTCCATCTACGCTCTGCTCACCGAGCAGGGGGTGGATCTGCACTCGGCCCGGCACACGTTCGACGCCGTACCCGCCAACGCCCTGGACGCGCGGTTGCTGGAGGTCCCCGAGGGCTTCCCGCTGCTCAGGGAGCGGCGCCTGACGACGGACTCCCAGGGCGCCCCCGTCGAATGGTCCGAGGACCGCTACCGCTCGGACACCGCGACCGTGACGGTCACCAACACCCGCAGTTCCCGTACCGCCATGCTCTGAGCGCGGTGCCCGGCCCATGAGCGGTCAGCGCCAGCTGACTTCGTGCTGTGGTTCCCACGTCCATGCGGGCAGGCCGGGAACGGTGCCGGAGGGGCGTGGGACGCCCTGGATCGCGTCGTCCCAGGCGGAGACCTCCAGGATCAGGTCGGCGCGGGCGGCTTCGTCGAGGTGCTTGAGATCGATGGTCCAGGGCTCGCCGTGGTAGAGGTCGTTGGTGATCCTGCTTCCCGCACCGGTCAGCGTCGCTCCGCCTCCCCGGTAGTCGAGCACCAGATGGGCCTCGGCCAGGCCGGCGAGGTCCGTCGCACCGCTGTCGACGCGCCACCGGCCGCCGCCCAGGGAGGTGAGCCGCGGAGCGGCCGGGGCCGCGGGGAGCTGGTAGGTGCGGCCCGTGAACGGCTTCCCGGCCGGAGCCGGTTTCCACCCGGCGCCCGGCGCCAGGCCTGCCGCGGGGAAGACCTCGGCGGTGATCCCGCTGCCGGCCGGGCCGCTGAACCGCACGTCCGGCTGTATGCCGGTCACGTTCGCCGGGCCGGTGAGCACGAGGCGGTCACGGCCGTCGAGCGGGGTGACGACCGCGCTCAGCGACTCGGCCTCGGTGAGCACGATGATCCTGGCGGACGGGGCCGCGGCACCGGCCCTGCGCACCAGCAGCGAGGTGCGTTGCCCGGCCGGTACGGTCGCGATGCGCTCGTTCCCGGCCACGGTCTGGCTGACCGTGCCCAGTTCGCCGGTGATTTCGGTGGTGCTGTCGAAGGCGAGCGCGCGGTCCGTCCAGTCCGGGGCCCAGTAGACCCAGGTGGGGACGGAGTCACCGGTGAGCTTCGCCAGCGGTTCGAGCGTGGCCCAGCGCAGGTCGACGCCGTTCAGGTCGGTCATGACGGGGAAGAGGTTGTACCGGCCCTGCGGCATCGTCAGCGCGGTGGCGGGCAACGTGACCGTGCCGCCGGCCGTGTTCACGCGGATCTGGACGTCGGACCTGGCCGGCAGCGCCACGTTGCGCTGGGTGTTGTTGACGAAGACGAAGCCGCGGCCTTCGGTGTCGAAGCGGCCGATGTAGCGCAGCCTGCGGGTCTGCGCCGGGTCCATGATCTGTCCGGGGTCGCGGGTGATCCGCGTGCGGACGAGTTCCCCGGCGCAGGTGGTGACGAAGGTGTGGAGGCGGCGGTAGTGCCGGTAGGAGTCCCGGATCCGGCCGAACTCGCCCAGCGGGGCCTGGAAGTCGTAGGTGAGCGGCCAGTCTCCGCTCAGGCCCGGCATCTGGGTGCCCCCGTGGAACATGTAGTAGCCCAGGTAGTTGGCGCCCCGCCCCACGCTGTCGTAGGCGTGCGCCGCTACGTACGCGCGCTCGACGAGGAAGCGGTCGTTGCCCCGCATCGGGCTGCCGGTGCCCAGCTCGCAGAATCCGCGGGGGTAGTCGAGGGTGTCGTAGGTCGACCCGCCGATGTCGGTGTTGGCGGTCCACTCGTCGGTGCCGTAGATGAACCCGGACGTGGCCGAGGTGCCGGCGCCCCGTTCCCACCCCCGGTAGGTGTAGGCGCCCTGGAGGGGAATCGCGGTGTCCTTGTCGAACCTGGAGTTGGCGGTGACGGTGTAGTAGGGCACCACCATGCCGTGGGCGGCGCACATCCGCCGCAGAGTGGTGATGTGTGCCGGATCGCCGTCGGCGAACTCGTTCTCCAGCTGGATGCCGACGACGGGGCCGCCGTCCGCCGCCCACATCCCGTCGAGCTGAGCGGCGATCCGGGCGAAGTACGCGTCGACCCTGGCCAGGTACCCCGCGTCATCGGTACGTGAACCGGGCAGGGCGAAGGAGGGGAGCCCGCCGTTCGTGGTCTCGGCGTTGATGAACGGGCCCACCCGGAGCCAGACCAGCATGCCCTGCCGCTGGGCGGCGGCCACGAAGGCCCGCAGGTTCTTGCGTCCCGCCCAGTCGAAGGTGCCTTCGGTCTGCTCGTGGTGGTTCCAGAACACGTAGGTGGCCACGATGCCCACCCCGGCGGCCCGCATCCTGCCCAGTTCCCGCTCCCAGCGCCCGGCGGGATGGCGGACGTAGTGGAACTCACCGCTCACCGGATACCAGGGCGCACCGTCGCGGGACCAGCCGTTGCGCGTCACGCCGTAGGTGATCCCGCCCGCGACGCCACCGGCGTTGGCGAGCGGTGTGTCGGGGCGCGACTCGGTGGCGGTGGCGTCCAGCCGGTAGGGCGCGGGCGTGGCCGTCCACCACTGGGACGGGTCGTCGGTGTCGGAGCGGATCTCGACCGCGGCGCCGGCCGTCGTCGCGGACTCCACGACCGACAGGAGCTTCCCGACGGCTCTGCTGACGATCTTCACCCGGCCCTGTCCGGCGTCGGTCAGCTTCCACTGCTGGTTGGCGCCGCCGCCGGCGCTCCACTGGATCACCCGCGTGCCGTCGTCGGTGCGGCCGCCCGTCACGTCGAGCACCTTGCCCGAGTTCATCGAGGCGATCGTCACCCAGCCGTCGCCCTCGTCGACCGCGGTCCATTCCTGGTTGGCGGCTCCGGTGGCCGTCCACTGGATGACCGCCGCGCCGTCGTCCGGTGCGCGGCCGTACACATCGAGCACGCAGCCGCTGTGCGCGTTGGTGAAGGTCAGCGGGGCGCCGGCCACCCGGTCCGCCGCGTACGCCCGCGCGGGCGTGATCAGGCCGCTGAGCACCGGGCCGGCGGCGAGGGCCACCGCCCCGGCCCCCAGCATCCGGATCACGCTGCGGCGGGCCGGTCCGGCGCCCACGTCACTTCTCGGGTTGTCCATGTCGGCTCCTGATGTCATTGCTTCGCCGTCGCGGGCGCGCGGGTGGAGTCGGTGCCGTCGAGGGAGTGCCCGGCGGTGACGCCGGTGTCCGGGCCGAGCGGCTTGGCGCAGCCGGGCGAGGCGGGGTCCGCGCCGACGGTGAGTCCGACCGGAACGCCTGTGGTGTCGCCGAGTTGGCTGTGCGTGACGGGGGTGATGACGGCCGTGCCCGCGGACCGGGCCGTGACCTCTCCGGTCGGACCGACAGCGGCGACGGCCGCGTTGCTGCTGGTGTAGCCGGTCGTCGGCAGCAGCGGCAGTACGTGGTCGGCGCCGTTCACCACCTCGTCACCGGTGACCTGGTCCGGGTCTGTGGCATCGAGGCCGGCTCGCAGGTTGAGCCCGTTGTCGAAGTCGTTGCCGCTGATGACGGCTCCGGAGGAGCCCCGGTAGGAGAACAGCGAGGTGGAGTACGGGGAGGCGGTGGTGACGGTACGCACGGAGGTCGTGGTGCCCGGTGCCGGGCACGGGTTCTCCGCCTCTGCGGCGAAGGCCGTGTGGCGGTCGAGACGGGCCACCCTGTTCGACGTGAACGTGATGCCGCCCACGCTCTTGGCGTCGAGGAGCCGCACGTCACCGGTGCTGAAGGTGTTGTCCTCGACCCGGATGTCACGGTGCACGGGGTGGGCGGCGTCCACGGTCCGGTTGGTCGGCTCGACGAAGATCACGGGACTGGCCGGCCGCTGGAAGGTGTTGCGGCGGATCAGGACGTCGGTGACCGGGCCGGACTCGTACCACTGGTAGGCGTCGGAGGAGATGAAGACGCTGGCCATCGACATGCCGTCGAAGACGTTGTCCTCGATGACGACCGGCTTGCGGGTGGTGACCAGGACGCCGCGCGTGGGGATGTCACGGAAGGTGTTGCCGCTGATCTCGACGGACGGGGTGTAGGTGGTGTTCTCCACCACGAAGTCCCGGGGAGTGACCGAGTCCGGGACGGTCCGGTCGAAGGTGACGACCATGCTGGTCAGGGACTTGTCGTGGTCCTGGCCCGAGGGGCCGTCGACGGACACGACTCGGGCCGTCGCGCCGGGCACCGGCAGCATGGTGCCCTTGTCCACGATCTCTACCGTGTCGCCGGGGTGGAACTGCGGGAAGCCGGCCGTCTCGTTGTGCATGTACTCCAGGCCGAGCGCGTTGGGGGCGGGGCGTCCGGTCACCTCCAGGTAGGTGCCGTGGATGTTGATCGCGTCGTCGTGAGCGCCGTCGAACACGTTGTCGCTGATGTTCACCCGCCCCTTGACCCCCGACATCTGGACGAAGTCGGCGAACCCGGCCGTGGTGCGTCCGGAGGCGGGGTCCGTCCGGAACTCGTTCCCCTTGATGGTGACGTTCTCGCTGAGCTGTCCCACGAAGCCGAAGCCGTGCAGATAGCGGGCCTTCAGCCCCTCCACGGTGACGTCCTCCGACTCCCAGAGGAGGGCCGAGGGGGTGTCCCGCGTGGTCTGGCGCATCTGGTAGACGAGCCCTCGGTCGTCCGGCGCCGCCCCGCTGCTGTAGTCGATGCGCAGCCTCCGGTCACCGAGGTCCGTCATGGCGGCCACGTCGTCGAACAGCGGATTGGAACCGCGCCAGGTGCGCTTCGCCGCGGGGTCGTGGATCTGGGTGTACTGCATGCCGTTGACTCCGGACCAGTACGGCCGGCCGGTGGCCGGGCTGGTCTCCCCCAGCCAGGTCACCTGCCGGTCTCCGACCGAGAACCCGCTGCCCGCGGGGATCTTCAGTACGCGGTAGGCGTGGCCGTCGGCCACCCCGGTCTCGCTGACGGTGGCGTCGACGACCTTCGGGGCGGTGTAGTCGAAGCTGAAGTCCTCGATGGCGACGTGGTGGGAGCGGATCGCCGCGAAGGCGGTCATCAGCCCGTGGAACCGGAGCTGCGATCCGTCGCCGTCGACGGTGACGTCGTCCATGTCCTCAAGGAGGATGCCGATCCGCTTGTCCCGGTAGGACTGGTCGGCGCCGACGGTGTTGGAGACGTACAGTTCGCGGACCTCGGCCTGCTCCGGATAGATCTGGTAGGTGCCGTGCGGGAAGACGATCCGCACCGGGCCCTCGATCGTCCTGGCGTGCCGCACCGCCTCGGCGACCGCGGCGGCGCTGTCGCTCCGCCCCGTCGGGTCTGCGCCGAACGCCGTCACCTCGACCACGGTCTCGGAGGCCGCGCGGGCGGCCTGCACGGGCAGGGGCCCGAGCAGTGCGGTGGCGGCGAGGGCCGCGGCCGCGCCCAGGGCGAGCACGGGCCGGCGGAGAAGGGGTTGCATGGGGGGACTCCTGCGGCTCTGGTGGGGGAAAGTGACAGCCAGTCGGAGAGCACTGGCCCATCCGGTGCGCGCGACCCCGGCGGCGTCCCGGCCGCTGGTGCGCACACCAGTTGGGAACGTAAACACTCCTGAGTGGGACGCGATGGCGTATAGGGGTTGCGTGTTGGATTCAGTCCAGCACGCCGCCCAACTGGCGTCAATATCTGTGCAGTTGTGTTGCACCTTGTGTGAATCAAAGCTGCCGATGGGCGCAACCGACCGGTCCGGCCACCCCTCGCATACGAGGCAGGGGCGGCCCGCACTCCCCCTGCCCGCAGCCCCCTTGGCCGTTAGATCCCCGAATGCTTGCCATCCATGAGTGTTCACGTAAACATAGCTGTCGACGGGCCCGCCCGGCCACGCGACAGCGCACCTCACCTCAGCACAGGAGCACTCGTACATGCCCCTTCTTCAGATCGACGACGGCGGCTTCACCCTCGACGGCGAACCGTTCCGGCTCCTGTCCGGCGGGCTGCACTACTTCCGCGTGCACCCCGGCCAGTGGGCCGACCGGCTGCGCAAGGCCCGGCTCATGGGCCTCAACACCGTCGAGACCTACGTGCCCTGGAACCTCCACCAGCCGCGCCCCGGCGAGTTCAGGACGGACGGCGGACTGGACATAGCCCGGTTCCTCGACCTCGCCGCCGCCGAGGGACTGCACGTACTGCTGCGGCCCGGCCCGTACATCTGCGCCGAATGGGAGGGGGGCGGCCTGCCGTCCTGGCTGCTGGCGGACCCCGGAATCCGGCTGCGGACCCGCGACCCGCGCTTCCTCGCCGCCGTCGACGACTACTTCGACCGGCTTCTGACCCCGTTGAGGCGCCACCTGACCACCCGGGGAGGCCCGGTGCTCGCCGTCCAGGTGGAGAACGAGTACGGCGCGTTCGGCGACGACAGCGCCTACCTGGAGCATCTCGCGGACTCGCTGCGCCGCCGCGGGGTGGATGTACCGCTGTTCACGTGCGACCAGCCCGACGACCTGGCGCGTGGCAGCCTGCCCGGGGTCCTGGCCACGGCCAACTTCGGCAGCCGCTCGGCGCAGGGCATGGCCGAACTCCGCGCCCGGCAGCCGACGGGGCCCCTGATGTGCACCGAGTTCTGGATCGGCTGGTTCGACCGCTGGGGAAGCCGCCACGTGATCCGGAACGCCGGCGAGGCGGCCCGGGAACTGGACGAACTGCTGGCCACCGGCGCTTCCGTGAACTTCTACATGTTCCACGGCGGAACGAACTTCGGCTTCACCAACGGCGCCAACGACAAGCACACCTACCGCCCCACCGTCACCTCGTACGACTACGACGCCCCGCTCGACGAGGCCGGCGACCCGACCGAGAAGTTCACCGCCTTCCGCGACGTGATCGCCAAGTACGCGCCGGTCCCGGCCGGGCCCGTCCCCCCGCGCGGTCCGAAGCTCGCGCCGAGGACCGTCGCGCTCACCGGGAGCGCCGGACTGCTGGAGTGCGCCGAGGCGCTCGGCACGGCTGTCACCGCACCGAGGCCGCTGACCATGGAACAGCTGGGTCAGGACTTCGGTTTCGTCCTGTACGAGACGGCCCTGGGGGCCGCGGGGCCTGCTCTGCTGGAGGTGGAGCAGGTCCGGGACCGAGCCCAGTTCTTCGTCGACGGGGTCCCGGCCGGCGTGCTGGAACGGGAGAGCCACGAGCACGCCCTGACGGTCACCGCTCCCCGCGCGGGCGCCACCCTGAGCGTGCTGGTGGAGAACCAGGGAAGGGTCAACTACGGTCCGGGCATCCACGACCGCAAGGGCCTGCTGGGCGAGATCCTGCTGGACGGCGAGGACGTCACCGGGTGGACCAGCCGGCCGCTCCCGCTGACCGACCGGAGCGCGCTGCCGTTCACGGCGGGACCGGTGCCGGCCGGCCCCGCGTTCCACCGGGGCGCCTTCGAGGCCGACGCGCCCGCGGACGCCTTCCTGCACCTCGGCGGCTGGACGAAGGGCAGTGTGTGGATCAACGGATTCGCGCTGGGCCGGTACTGGTCGCGCGGCCCGCAGCACTCCCTCTACGTCCCTGCGCCGGTGCTGCGTACCGGAACCAACGAGATCGTCGTGCTGGAGCTGCACGCCTGTCACCGCGCCCGCACCGTCGAACTCCGGGAGGGCGCCGACCTCGGCCCCACCGATGAGTAGCTCCGGCAGCGGACGTGGATGAGCCGGGCTCCGGCCCTCGGATCGCGGCCCGGCTCATCGCGTGTCAGCCGTGCCGCAGCCGCCGGCTCGCTCCCCGGCCGCGGGCCCGCTGGACGGCCGCCGCGGCGGGCAGGGACCAGGACTGGTTGCTGCCGGTCGTGGGCCGGTAGACGCCGACGGGCGCTCCGTCGTCAGTCGAGGCGTTCGTGACGTCGAGCAGTTCTCCGGTGGCGCGGTTGATCAGGGTGCTGTGGCCGTCGCCCGTGGTGGAGCGGATCCACTGCTGCGCCGTGGACGGTCCGGGCGACGCGACGGTCAGGGCGCCGCCGGACGCCGAAAGCGCCTTGCCCGTACCGGCGTTGGTGATCCGGTACGCGGCTGTGCTGCCCCAGTCGCCGGCGGACAGCTTCGTGAAGCTCCACTGCTGAGCGCTGTCGGCCGGGGCAGTGGTGCGCTGCTCGACGGTGCTCGCGCCGTCGGTGGTGGCGAGGGCCTTGCCGCTGTTGTCGTTGAGCAGCAGGCGCAAAGCTCCGGTGGGCGCGGTGGCCGCCGCCGTGTTCACGCCGCTGACCGTGGGGAGGACGAACGTGGTGACGGAGCCGGGGCCCACGACGGCCTTGAGCGTGCGGCCGGTCACGGCCGCGTCCGCCTCGCGCCGCAGGTTCTTCGTGGCGTCGGTCGTCCAGCGTTCGACGGGTCCGTCGGCGGCGGTCTCGAAGCCGTCCAGGTCCAGGGTGACTTCGCGCTCCACATCGGTGGTGTTGGTGTGGACGACGACCACACCGCCGTCCGGCCTGACCGCGGCCAGGGTCTGCGGGTCGTCGGTGTTCATGATCCGTGCGCCGGGGCGGACGAAGCGGCTGTAGTTCGCCATGGCCCAGTACTTCTTGTTCTTCCGCAGCGGCTCGGTCGCCGCGTCGTCGGGGGTGAAGTCCGTCTGGATCAGTCCCCAGTTGGAGTTCTCGTGGGCCGGTGTCATGTTCTCGTAGTCCTCGACCGCCTGCCACAGGACCCAGGCGCGCGGCTCCAGCTCGCGCACGTCGTCGTTGATGCGCCGGGCGAGGTCGAGCGCGGGGCTCATGGAGGTGAAGCTCTGCGGGACACTGCCGCCGACGTCCACCTCGGACATCCACAGCGGTGTGGCCGCGCCCTTGGCGATGTCCCGCGCCCCGGTGCGGCCGTTCGTCCCGTACGTGTGCGTGTTGAGCCGGTCCACCGTGGTGCGGACCTCGGGGGCGTACGCCTCCCAGTCCGTCCGGAACCTCTCCGGGTCGGTCTCGTCCATCGAGGCGATCGGGGTCGTGACGCCCTTGGCGTCGAGCGCGGCGCGCAGGGTGGTGATCATGCGGGCCTGGGAGGCGGGGTCCCAGTGCGATCCCTCCTGGCGGCCGCCGCTGTGCCAGTAGTCGGTGCCGGGTTCGTTGACCGGTGAGACGGAGTCGAAGGTGACGCCGGTGGCGGACTGGGCCCGCTGGAGCGCGCCGGTGAGGTAGCCGGCGAACCGGTCGTACTGGTCGGGGCGGAGGTTGTCCTCCCAGCCGTTGGCCGCGCCGGAGGTGAGGCCGCTGCTGGTCATGAAGTAGGGGGCCGAGTTGGAGAACGCCTCGAAGGTGGTGGCGCCGCGCTCCTCGGCGGCCGAAAGCCACCACTGCTGGTTCGCGTCGGCGGAGGCGTTCCAGTGATCGGCCCGGTTCGGGTCCCACCAGTCGGGGGCCTCGGGTCCGGGCCGGTTCCAGTAGCCGGGGACGTCGGCGCCGGGCCGCATGTAGGGGGTGGTCTCGGGGCTGTCGCCGCCGCCGATGTTGTAGCGGGCGATGGTGAATCCGAGGCCGTCCGCGCCGTAGAGGTCATCGGCCAGCCGGTCGCGCTGGGCGTCGGGCCATCCGCCGGTGACGTGGGCGAACCAGGCCAGCGCGGTGCCCCAGCCCTGGAAGGGCGGTTGCTGGTAGCTGGGATCGAGGCGGATCGTGAGCGCCGCGGCCGACGGCTCCGCGGCGCTCGCCGGCGTGGGGGCGGGCCCGGCGGCCGTGAGCGCGGTCACCGCGAGGGCCGTGGCGATGCCCAGAACGGTGGCGTTCCTTCCGGGCGTGCCGAAGGAACCGGACCGGGGCCGTGAGGGTGCAGGCCGGGTGCGGGTGGAAAACACGAGGTGCTCCTTGGGGACTCGGAGGCTGAGCTGTGGGGGGGGTGGCGGGGGGATCGCCGGTCCCGCGGCGCCGGCGGGAGGGGGACCGCCGGTCCCGCGGCGCGCGGCAGTGCGGGACCGGCGGTACCGCGCCCGGTGTCGCTGCGGAACCGGTCGGTCAGGCCGCCGCGCGCTCCCACTTCTGGTTGTCGCCCGAGTTGCAGGTCCACTGGTCGAGAGCCGTGCCGTCGGACCTGGACTGGTTCACGACGTCGAGGCACTTCCCGCTGTGCCGGGCGACGAGTTCGACGGAACCGGCCACGTCCGTCGCCCGTGCCTTCCACTGCTGGGAGGCGGATCCGTCGCAGGTGTTCTGCACCGCGTAGGCCCCGTCCGCCGTCGACGCACCGGCGATGTCGAGGCACTTCCCGCTGTGCCGGGCCATGATCTGGACGTAGCCGGTTCCCAGGTCCTTCATCCAGAAGTCCTGGTTGACGCCCGCGCCGCATCCCCACTGGATCAGCTGGGCGCCGTCCGCCGAGTCGTAGTCCGACACGTCGGCGCACTTGCCGCTCTGGTGCCCGGTCAGCGTCTCCCAGCTGACGTCCATACCGGCCACCGTCCCGGCCGCGGTGTCGACGGTGACCTGCGGGGAGTAGTCCATCGCCATGCTGGTGCCGCTGGGGAACGTCAGCGGCAGCCAGACGTACTGGGAGTCGGAGACCGTGCCGCCCATCGCGTTGCCCCAGCGGTCCCCCATGTAGAGGTAGCCGGTGCCCTCTGTGCCCTGGACCGGCAGGACGTACGCGGTCTGGCTCCGGTAGGCCGTGGGGTCGCCCACGTCCTTCAGACCGCTCCATGAACCGGTGACGCTGGTGGCGGTGGCGTACTTCTGCTGGTTCGGGGACCAGCCGGTGGCGCCGGAGGTGAGGAGGAAGTAGACGCCGTCGCGCTCGAACATGGCGGGGGCCTCACGCGACTGTCCCGCCCAGAGCTTCTGGACCTGGGACTCGACCGCCGTGTAGTCCGCGGTCAGCCGGTACACGTGCAGGTCGGCGTTCTCGTTGGCGGCCGAGATCATGTAGCCGGTGCCGTCCTTGTCGACGAAGGTCGTGATGTCCCGCGACATGTTGCCCAGCGGCCGGAAGCTGCCGCGCCAGGTGTAGTCGCCGTCCACCGTGGAGGACACCGCGACCGCCGCTCGGGCCTCGCCGTAGTCGGAGGCGTTCTCCTTGTGCATCCACATCACGAACTGCTTGGTGGAGCTGTTGTAGACGACTTTGGGGCGCTCGATGTTGGCCTGGTCCAGTTCCGGGTCCGAGGCCTCGGTCAGGACGTTGTTGCGGAACTCCCAGGTCCTGAGGTCGGTCGAGCGGTAGGCGGAGACGTACCGGAAGGTGTTGTCGGCGTTGCGGTTCTCGCCGAACCAGTAGTAGTACGCGCCGACCTTGAGCACGCCACCGCCATGGGCGTGCACGGGGCTGTTGTCGGATGCGGTGAACTGCGTCGCGTTGGTGATGGTCACCGCGGCGGCGTGGGCGGTGCCCACGGAGGCGAGCAGGGAGAGGAGGAGGGCGGAGAGGGCGGAGAACAGGGCCGCCCTTCCGGAGATCTTGAGTCGCATGTCGCGATACCTCGTGGTGTTCGTCGGACCGGGCGCTCCGCGCGGCCTGCGAGATCCCGGACCGCGTGGGGCCCGGAGCGTGGGGGAGTCCGGAGCACCGGCCGTTGGGGAGCTGTGGCCGGCCGATCCGGACCTTAACGATCACCGGTCTACGCAATGTTTTCGTAAACACGATGTGTCCGGAAGTGTGTGAGGGCCGCGGGATACTGTCAAGGAGTCGGGCAGAGACGGACCAGGTTTTTGACCCGCCGGTGTGTTTGCGCCAACATTGTGGAGCGGGAGCACACCGTGTGCGCACTCGCGACGGGCCTCAAGAGAAGACGGCCCTCAAGAGAAGGCGGTCGGCTGTGGCGGAGAAGGCGACGAGAGCACCCCGCTCGCGCACGCCCCGGAAGTGGCCCTCGATGGCCGAGGTCGCGGCGAAGGCGGGGGTGTCCTCCCAGACCGTCTCGCGCGTGGCCAACAACCACGACAACGTGGACGCCACCACGCGCGCCAAGGTGCTCGACGCCATGCAGGCACTCGGATACCGCCCCAACGCGGCGGCTCGTGCGCTGGTCACGGGCAAGTTCGGGGCGCTGGGCGTGGTCAGCTTCGACGTCGGCGCGCACGGGAACGCCCGGACGCTCGCCGCCATCGCGGACGCGGCCCGCGAGGCCGGCTTCTCCGTCAACTTCATGGGTATCCGCGCACAGACCGAAGCCGCCGTGCAGCAGGCCTTCCGCCACCTGATGCTCCAGTCCGTCGACGGCATCGTGCTGATCGAGTCGCAGATGCTCGACACACCTTCGCTGCGCCTGCCGCCGACCATGCCGATCGTCGTCGCGGACGGCGACACCGGGCACCGCTACCCCCATGTCGACTTCGACCAGGCCCGCGGCACCCGGAGCGTGGTCGCCCACCTGCTGGAGCTGGGCCATCGCACGGTGCACCACGTCAGCGGCCCGAGGGACTCCTTCGCCGCCCGGCGACGCGCGGAGACCTGGGAGCACACCGTCCTCGCGGCCGGAGCCCCCCTGCACCCCGCCCTGTACGGGGACTGGAGTGCCGAGTCCGGCTACCTGGCCGGCCGGACGCTGGCGAAGATCCCCGACGCCACGGCCGTGTTCGCGGCCAACGACCAGATGGCGCTGGGAGTCCTGCGCGCCATGCACGAGGCCGGGCGCAGGGTGCCGGAGGAGGTCAGCGTGGCCGGCTTCGACGACGTCCCCGAGGCCCGGTTCTTCCAGCCGCCGCTGACCACGGTCCACCAGGACTTCGACGTGGTGGGACGGCATTGCGTGACCCTGCTCCTGGAGCAGATCGAGCACCGCGCGGGCGGCCCGCACCGGCTCGCCGTCGAACCCACTCTCGTGGTCCGGGCCAGCACCGCGCCTCCGCCCGCCTGACCCCGGGGTCCCGCCACGGCCCGCCCGCGCATCCGTGGGCGGGCCGCGCTCCGGCGCGCCCGTGAGCCGGGGCCCGGGCTCACGGCTCGGCACACCCCTCGCATCCGGCGCCGCACCCCTCGTCCGAGGGTGGCAGACCGGATCGTCCGGGACCGGATGATCGGGCGTCCACCCACCCCCTTCGGCGCGCCCCGCGGCGCGGCCGGACCCTCGGCTTTCGCCCAATTCCCCTTTGTTCACCACCGCACCGTGCTTGACGCCCGTCTCGGGGTGGTGCCACCATCAGCTATCGATGATTACGTAAACATGGTTCATCGGCCCAGTCTTCTTCCGGCCCGTCGGCCCTGAGGTCTCCCCTCCCCCGCTCCGTTCCCGACCGGTCGCTCAACGACGCAAGGAACCACCATGACGCTCCTGTCGACGTCCGCCCAGGCAGCCCGGCCACCCCGGCCGAGGCGGCGCCGCCCTCGCGGGCGGTACGGCCTGACCGGATGGGGGTTCGCCGGCCCGTTCGTCGCGGTCTTCGCACTCGTCTTCCTCGCGCCGATCGGATACGCCGCCTACCTGAGCCTCTTCCGGGACCGGATGATCGGCGGCAGGTCGTTCGTGGGCATGGACAACTACCAACAGGCGCTGACCGACCCGCAGTTCTGGGAAGGGCTGGAGCGCGTCGGTCTCTTCCTGGCCGTCCAGGTGCCGATCATGCTGGGCATCGCCCTGCTGGTCGCCCTGGCGATCGACAGCGGCAGGCTGTACGGGAGGTCGTTCTTCCGCGTCGCCGTCTTCCTGCCGTACGCCGTGCCGGCCGTCGTCGCCAGCCTCATGTGGGGTTTCATCTACGGCACGCAGTTCGGGCTGGTCGGCAACATCAACGACACCTTCGGCCTGTCGCTGCCCGACCCGCTCTCCCCCTCGCTGGTGCTGGCCTCGATCGGCAACATCGTGACCTGGGAGTTCGTCGGCTACAACATGCTGATCTTCTACTCGGCCCTCAGGGTCGTGCCCCGCTCGCTCTACGAGGCCGCGGCCATCGACGGGGCCGGCGAGTGGCGGATCATCTCCTCGGTCAAACTCCCCGCGATCCGCGGCGCCCTGGTCATCGCCACGATCTTCTCCGTCATCGGCAGCTTCCAGCTGTTCAACGAGCCCAGCATCCTGCAGAAGCTCGCGCCCAACGCGATCACCAACGACTTCACCCCGAACCTCTACACGTACTCGCTCTCCTTCGCCGGACAGCAGCACAACTACGCCGCGACCGTGGCCATCGTGATGGGCGTGATCACCGCGATCATCGCCTACGCGGTCCAGCTGCGCGGCATGCGGAAGGGCTGACCCATGACCACGTCCCTCACCACCGGCTCAACCGGGTCCTCCCCTTCCTCACCCGGACACCGCTCCTCCCGTACCCCAGCGCCGGCCACCGCCCGTTCCCGTACCGGCGACTCCGCGCGGAGGTCCCGGCGGGCTCCGCACACCCCGCTCAACCCCCGCCCCAGCATCCCGCTGACCCTGGTCACCGGCGTCGTCGTCCTCTACACACTGGCCCCGCTGCTGTGGCTCGTCATCAACGCCACGAAGAACCAGCGGGGGCTCTTCGACTCCTTCGGCCTCTGGTTCGCCGACGACTTCAACCTCTGGGACAACATCACCCGGACCCTCACCTACGACGACGGCGCCTTCGTCCGCTGGTTCCTCAACACTCTGCTGTACGTCACGCTCGGAGCCGGGGGCGCCACCGTCCTGGCCGTTCTCGGCGGCTACGCCCTGGCGAAGTACGACTTCCCCGGCAGACGCGCCGTGTTCGCCGTGGTGATCGGCGCGGTGGCCGTGCCCGGTACGGCCCTCGCCGTCCCCACCTTCCTGATGTTCAGCAACATGGGCCTGACGAACACCCCTTGGGCCGTGATCATCCCGTCCCTGATCTCGCCCTTCGGGCTCTACCTGATGTGGGTCTTCGCCGCTGAGGCCGTCCCCGCCGGGCTGCTGGAAGCCGCGCGGATCGACGGATCCAGTGAACTGCGCACCTTCTTCACGATCGCGCTGCCCCTGCTGATGCCGGGGACCATCACCGTCCTGCTGTTCTCGATGGTCGCGACGTGGAACAACTACTTCCTGCCGCTGATCATGATCAAGGACCCCGACTGGTACCCGCTGACCCTCGGCCTCAACGCCTGGAACGCCCAGGCCCAGACGGCGGGCGGCGAACCCGTCTTCGACCTCATCATCACCGGCTCCGTGCTGACGATCGTGCCGATCGTGGCGGCCTTCCTGCTGCTCCAGCGCTACTGGCAGTCCGGCCTGGCCGCGGGCAGCGTCAAGGAATGACGCGGCCTCCCGCTCTTGCCCGCCCCTCCTCTCCGCCGCACCACCGACCAGGAGCACATCCCATGAGAACGCACTCCACCCGCAGGCTGCTCGGCGCGCTCGCCGTCGCCTCCGCCCTCGCGCTGACCGCCACGGCCTGCGGCGACCCGGACTCCGACGCGGGCGGCAGCTCCCCCCAGGACGTCAGGACAGCGCTTGAGAAGGGCGGGAAGGTCACCGTGTGGGCCTGGGAGCCCACGCTCAAGAAGGTGGCGGCGGACTTCGAGAAGAAGTACCCCGGGGTCGACGTCGAACTGGTCAACGCGGGCACCGGCGACAAGCAGTACACGGCTCTGCAGAACGCGATGGCCGCCGGTTCCGGTGCCCCCGATGTCGCCCAGGTCGAGTACTACGCCCTCGGCCAGTTCGCCATCGCCGAGTCCGTCGAGGACCTGGCCCCCTACGGCGCGCGGAAGTACGGCAAGACCTTCACGCCCGGTCCCTGGGACGCGGTCACGCAGGACAAGGCGGTCTACGCCCTGCCCATGGACTCCGGCCCCATGGCCTTCTTCTACAACAAGAAGGTCTTCGACAAGCACGGCGTCAAGGTGCCGACCACCTGGGACGAGTACGTCGAGGCGGCCCGCACCCTGCACAAGGCCGACCCCAAGGTCTTCATCACCAATGACACCGGCGACGCCGGAGCCACCACCAGCCTCATCTGGCAGGCCGGCGGGCGCCCCTACAAGGCCGACGGCACGAACGTGGGCGTCGCCTTCGACGACGCGGGCACCAAGAAGTACACCGCGACCTGGCAGAAGCTCCTCGACGGGAAACTGGTCGCGCCGATCAGCTCGTGGAGCGACGCCTGGTACAAGGGCCTGGCCGACGGTTCCCTGGCCACCCTCTCCATCGGCGCCTGGATGCCGGCCAACCTCACCTCCGGGGTCCCGGCGGCCTCCGGCGACTGGCGGGTCGCACCGCTGCCGCAGTGGACGAAGGGCGACCGGACGAGCGCGGAGAACGGCGGCAGCTCGCTGGCCGTGCCGAAGGCCGCGAAGAACAAGGAACTCGCCTACGCCTTCACCGAGTTCGCGACCACCGGCGCCGGTGCGAGCACCCGCGTCGCCCAGGGCGCCTTCCCGGCCACCCGCGCCGACCTGGAGTCGAAGGCGTTCCTCGACGCCCCGTTCCCGTACTTCGGCGGGCAGAAGGCCAACCAGGTGTTCGCCGAGTCGGCCCGCAACGTCGGTGCGGACTGGTCCTACCTGCCCTATCAGGTGTACGCGAACTCCATCTTCAACGACACCGCGGGCAAGGCGTACGTCTCCTCCACCACACTCTCCGACGGGCTGAAGGCCTGGCAGGACGCGAGCGTCAAGTACGGCAGGGACCAGGGCTTCACCGTCGACTAGTCCAGCCGCCGATTCCCGCTGTTTGATTCCGCCGCGCTCTCGGAACGCCTGAGCATGCCATCGACATCAATGGCATGCTCAGGCGAACTGAGAGCTTTTTCCTGCCTGTTCACAGATTCGGCCGGCGAACATCACAGGCGTATTTCAACGCGTCACGCCTCTTGACGCCGAGGGCAACGCGTTATGTTATGCAGTTAAACGTTTGAATGTGTTTGATTTCGACGATTCCGGTTCTCTACCGAGGCACCCTCAGCCCGCAGCCTCTGTCTCCCTCGAACCGGCCTCCGCGCGTCTGTGCAGCGGCGGCCGCTGTCAGCACAAAGGAGCCCCTGATGTTCCGTTCCACCTCCAGCCGCGCGGCCGCCGCGGCCGGTCTCCTCCTGACCCTCGGCCTCACCTCCGCGTGTTCCTCGGGCAAGGAGGCCACCAGCGACGACCAGGGCGGCAAGGTCAAGGGCGCGATCTCGCTCACGTATCTGCAGAAGCAGGGTGACCAGGAGTACTTCATCGGTGAGGCCGCGGGCGCGAAGGCGAAGGCGAAGGAACTCGGCATCGGCCTCAAGGTGGTGAACCTGGGCAACGACGCCAACAAGACGGTCAGCGAAGTGCAGTCGGCGATCGCGCAGAAGACGAGCGGGGTCATCATCGTCGTTCCGGATCCGGCCGTCGGCCCGCAGGTCGTACAGACCACCAAGGAGGGCAAGGTGGCGCTGCTGACCTCCGACGACCAGATCTGCGCCACGGGGCCCGACCCGGCCAAGTGCGGCAAGGACGACCTCGTCCCGCGGATCGGATTCAGCGGCGCCCAGATGGGCGGGGAGGTCGGCAAGCGCGCCGCCGCCGAGTACAAGAAGGCCGGCTGGAAGGCCGCCGACACCCGCATCATCTCGGCCTGGAAGCAGGACGTCACCGTCTGCGGCGACCGGGTGGCAGGGGCCAAGAAGGCGTTCCAGGCCGCCGTTCCCGGTGTGAAGACCATCAACGTCCCCACCGACAACACCCCCACGGGCGCGCAGGACAAGATCGCCGCGACGATCACCGCGAACTCCAAGGTGAAGAACTGGGTCGTCTGGGGCTGCAACGACGAGAACGTCATGGGCGGCGTGACCGCGCTCGCCAATGCGGACGTCAGCCCGGACAACGTTATCGGTGTCGGTCTCGGTGCCTATCTGGCCTGCAAGGAGTGGCAGTCCGACAAGCCGACCGGCATGAAGGCGGCCCTCTTCATCAACGGCAAGGACGTCGGCGCCCTGGCCGTCCAGACCATGTACGACAAGCTCAAGAAGGACAAGAAGTTCCCCGCCGAGGCCTTCGCCCCCACCACGATGGTCGACAGCACCTCGTGGAAGGGCGCCGGAGTCACCTGCAGCTGAGTGCTCCCGGCGGGCGGCCGCGCCACGCTGCCGCCCGCCGGTGACCCCACCGCGTTCCCGCCCTTGCCTGCACCCTGCCATCGAGGTGAACCGACCCATGTCCCCAGCGCAGCACCCGGCCGCCGCACCGGAACCCCCCGGCGGCCCGGCGGCGCCCCACCCCACTCCCGTCGCCGTGTCGGGCCTCACCAAGCGCTTCGGCACCGTGCAGGCGCTCGGCGGCGTCACACTCGACTTCCCGGCCGGACAGATCACCGCGCTGATGGGTGAGAACGGCGCCGGCAAGTCCACACTCCTGAAGATCCTCACCGGTGACCACCAGCCCACCGAGGGAAGCGTGGTGATGAACGGGGAGCACATCGCCCTCGACTCCCCCGCCCGCGCACGGGCCGCCGGTATCCGGATCATCCCGCAGGAACCCGAGATCATCCCCCATATCTCCGTGGCGGAGAACGTCTACGCCGGCGCCCTCCCCCGCAAGCGCGGACGCGTGCTCGACCGGGCCGAACTCAACCGGCGCATCAGGGCCGACCTGGACCGGCTGGGCTTCGCCCACGTCCTGGACCCCGCTCTGCTCGGCTCCCAGCTCACGCCCGCCCAGCGCCAGTTGGTGGAGATCATGCGCGCGCTGACCGGGGCCACGACCGCGCGGCTGATCGCCTTCGACGAACCGACGTCGTCGCTCTCCGAGCACGAGGTGGACGCCCTGTTCACACTCATCCGACGGCTGCGCGACGAGGGCATCGCCATCGTCTACGTCTCGCACCGCATGCAGGAGATCTTCCAGCTCGCCGACCGCATCGCCGTCCTTCGCGACGGCAGCCTGGTCGGCGTCCAGGACGCCCGCGCCACGAACGAGGGCGAGCTCGTGCGCCAGATGGTCGGCCGCGACCTGTCCGCCGCGTTCGTACGCCCGCACGTGGCGACCGACCGCCTGGTCCTGGACGTCCAGAACCTCACCACCGACGACGTCACCGACATCTCGCTCCAGGTCCACGCGGGCGAGGTCGTGGGCCTCGCCGGACTGATCGGGGCCGGCCGCTCGGAACTGGCCCTCGCGCTCGCCGGTGACCTGCCCGTCCGCGAGGGCTCGGTCACCCTCGACGGAACGCCGCTGCGCAGCGGCCGGCCGGGCGAGGTCATCAGCGCGGGTCTCGGGCTGGCGCCCGAGGAACGCAAGGCCCAGGCCCTGTTCCTGCAACAGTCCATCAAGGACAACACCTCGCTCGTGGTGCTGGACCGGCTGCGGCGCTTCCGCTTCGTCCGGCGCCCGGCCGAACGCCGCCTCGCGCAGGAGTACACCGACCGGCTCCGGGTCCGGGCCCCGTCGATCGACCACGAGGTGCGCAAACTGTCGGGCGGTAACCAGCAGAAGGTCGTCCTGGCCCGCTGGCTGGCCCGGAAACCGAAGGTGCTGGTCCTCGACGAGCCCACCCGCGGCATCGACGTCGGTGCCAAGGCGGAGATCTACCAGATCATCGCCGACCTGGCGGCCGAGGGGGTCGCGTTGCTGGTCATCTCCTCCGAGCTTCCCGAACTCCTGGGCCTCGCGGACCGCGTGATCGTGATGCAGAACGGCCGCGTCACGGGCGAACTCGACCGCGGTGAAGCCACCGAAGAATCCATCCTCCAGCTCGCCATGGCCGATGACATGGTCGGCACCGCCCCCGGAGCCTCCTCATGACCCTCACCAGTTCCCCCTCTCCGTCCGTGAAGGGGTCCCCCGACGACAGCCCCGCGCCGCGCCGCTCGAAGCTCCTTTCCGGCCTGGGCGGCCAGAACGTCAGCCTGATCGGTGCGCTCGCCGTCGTTCTCGTCCTGTTCGGTGTCCTGAACGACAACTACCTGAGCCTGTCGAACATGCAGGTCATCGCCGAAGCGGCGACCATCACCGGGCTGCTCGCGATCGTGCAGACCGTGGTCATCATCTGCGGCGGTCTGGACATCTCGGTCGGCTCGCAGGTGGGCGTGGCCTCGGTCGTCAGTGCCATGGTCTTCACCTCGGCGGGCTCGAACGCCTTCCTCGGCATGGCCGCGGCCGTCGGCGTCGGTGTCCTGATCGGCGCGCTGAACGGCCTGGTGATCGTCTACGGCCGGGTCAACCCCACGATCGCCACCCTGGCGGGGCTCGCCGCCTACAAGGGGCTCGCCCAGCTCCTGTCCGACGGGCGGGCCCAGGGCTACGTCCTCAACAACGACTTCTTCATCTTCCTCGGCCGGGGCAAGATCGCCGGTCTGCCGGTCATGGTCTGGATCCTGATCGTGGTGGCCGTCATCGTCCACCTGCTGCTGAAGTACACCGACATCGGGCGCAACCTGTACGCGATCGGCGGCAACGACACCGCCGCCCGCCTCGCCGGTATCAACATCAACAAGTACCTGATCTGCGTCTACGCCCTCATCGGCGTCGTCGCCGCCGTCGCAGGCATCCTGCTGACCGCCCGCACCGGCTCCGGCCAGCCCACCTCCGGCAGCGAGGGCCTCGAACTCAAGGCCATCACCGCCGCCGCCCTGGGCGGCGCCGCGCTCAAGGGCGGCAAGGGCGGGATCGGCGGCACCCTGCTCGCCGTCGCCCTGCTCGGCTGCCTGGAGAACGGGCTCACCGTCCAGGGCATCAACACCTTCTGGCAGAACGTCGCCCAGGGCGCCCTCCTCGTCATCGCCGTCGTCATCCAGCAACGCCGCAGCGGTGAGAGGGCTGTCGGGCTGCCCCACTGACCGCCTCTGCCGTCGCCGCGCCTGCCCGCGCGGCGACGGCAGGCGCGGCGACGGCAGGCGCGGCGACGGCCCGCCCAGCGCGCGGAACGCCGGACGTACGTCGTCACCGGTCGCTCTCAGCGGCGGCCGACCTCGATCCGGATCAGGTTGCGCCCGCGGATGGCGTAGAACCTGCCACGCTCGTCCACCGCGGCGCGCGGGATGCCGTACCAGTCCGCGTCGAGCGTGACCAGGTCCGTCCGCGCGAACGTCCTGCGGTCGTAGCGGACGAAGTCCGAGCTGGACGCCCCGTACACGTACCCGCGGTCGGCCAGCAGGGTCCCGTAGTCCGGCACCACCGGGCCGTGGTCGGCGGAGTGGATCACCTTTCGGGTGCGCAGGTCGATCACGAAGAAGTCGCCCTTGAAGCACATGACGTACAGGTGGTGGCCGAGCACGGTGAGACCGGTGATACCGGTGGGCTTGGCCTGCGGCGTCATCCGCCACAGCTCCCGCTTCCGGACCGGGTCCCACGCGACCAGCGTGCCGGCGGTGGAGGCGCCGTTCTGACCGCCGAGATAGGCCACTCCGTCGTGCGCGACGACCGCACGGATCATCTGGTCGTCGTCGATCGGGTTGACCGCGACCGTGGTAGTGCCCTTCTTCGGGTCGAACGTCATCAACGATCCGCCCAGATCGTAGTCGGACTGCAGCCCCATCAGCGCCAGTTGGTGCCGGTCGTCCCAGACGATCTGGTGCGGGCGGTTCTGCTTCGGCGGCAGATCGGCCAGCTTGCGGGTCCACTCGTCGTCCGTGCGCGGGTTGTACGCCAGGAGCCCGACCGCGTTGTACTGGGCGAGGTAGGCGGTGCCCCGGTGCAGCAGGATGTCCTTGGCCTCGCTCGTCGCCAGCACCCTGCTCTGCTTCCCGGTGCGCAGGTCATGCCGCGCCACGGAGTTCGTCCCGCCGACGTACACGTTGTGCGTGTCGGCGGCCACCGACATCGCCAGCTGGGGCCCGATCGGGGCGCCTGCCTCGATCAGGTCCCATGAGGTGTCGGAGCCGGTGCCCGGATCGACCTCGAAGATCAGGCCGAAGGCCGAGACGACGATCACCTTGCCGTCGCGGATCCACAGGCCCCAGATCTCTCCGAAATCGCCCTCCTCGGGCTTGATCTCGCGGAACTTACCGGTGCTCAGCTTCAGTTCGATGAGCGCGGCACCATTGAAGTACATCGTGTCGCCGAGCTTGCGCGGCAGCCGGAGGAAGGACTGCTTGCTCTGCGCGAGCGTGTACCGGTCCGGGGCATCGGCATCCATGATCGCGACGGCCGCGCCGGCGGCGGTGGTCGAGCACACGTACAGCGTGCCGTCGTAGAGAGCGACGTCACGGACCTCCACCTGCCCCGCGAACTCCTTCGGGAGGATCGAGGTGATCTTCTTCGTGGCGCGGTCCATGACGAAGAGGCCGGCCTTGGTGCTGGCCGGAGTGGCGCCGAGGGAGGCCCCGGTACCGATGTAGACCTTGTCCCGGGTGGCCAGCAGACAGCGGATCATCGGGACGTCCGGATCGGGGACCGCGATCTCGGTGAGCTCACCGGTGGCCGGGTCGTACTGACGCAGCTTGGGCCGGGGCTCCCGTCCGCCGAAGAAGATCTTGTTGTCGGGCGACGCGCTGATCGCGTACGGATCGAGGCCGGGGATCGAGTGGAGATCCTCCTTGGGCGCGTCGGCCACGGACAGGTCGAGCCGGATGAAACCGGGACCAGGGGCGGTGTCGTACTCCCTGATCGCCGAGTACAGATACCGCCCGTCCGGGTCGACGGCGAGCAGCTGTGTGCTGATCCCGGGCCCCTCGGTGACGCTGGTGACCTTCTCGGTGCCGAAGTCGAAGCCGATGATCCGTGTCGGATCGATGTTGCGCGAGGCTATGTACGCCTTGTTCCCCACCGGAATGGCGGCGGCGAGCGAGAAGTTGTTCACTCCCGGACCGAGGTCCGTGACCCGCACCCCTGGCCGCCGCGCCGCCAGGGCGTCGGTCGCGGGCAGGCCGGTGACAGCCAGTGCACCCGCACCGACGGCCCCCCACTGCATCAGCTGCCGTCGTGTGATCTGTCCGTCCTGCATGTCCAGTGCTCCTTCGTAGGGTTTCCGAGGATGCGCCCGGGGCCGTTCCGTGGCCCCGGGCCGGGTGGATCAGGCAGCGGTCCAGCGCAGGCCGCCCAGGAGGTGGCCTCGGAAGGCCGGGTCGGTGTAGGCGGCGGCCGCATGGCCCAGCGCCGTGTAGAACGAGCGGCCGGCGCCGGACTCCTTGCACCACACGAGGGGGTGGTCGGCGCCCATGCCGCCTCCCTCGTAGCCGGCTTCGTCGATGCCGGCGAGGACCTGTACGCCGGGGCGCCGCGGGTTGCTCCGGAAGTCGTACCACTCGTCGTTCCAGTGCCACCGCTGCGGCAGATGGCTCGTCGACGGATGGCTCCGGTCCTCGACCAGCACGGTGCCGGGCTGGACGTCCGGGTGGCCGGCGAAGCGCGCGCCGAGCAACTCCCCGTAGTACGGCCAGTCGTACTCGGTGCAGGCGGCGGAGTGGATGCCCATGAAACCGCCGCCCTCGGAGGTCCAGCGCCGCAGCGCCAGCCGCCCCTGCGGGGTGAGCACCTCTCCGCTGGTGGAAAGGAAGACCACCGCGCCGCGCCCCGCCAGCGAGGCGCCGGTGAAGACCGAGGGGTCCTCCGAGGTCTCCACGGTGAAGCCGTGCTCCTCCCCGAGCTCTCGCAGGGCCGCCTGTCCGGCGGGGATCGAGTCGTGGCGGTAGGCCGTGGTGCGGGTGAAGACGAGAACGTCCGACAGACGGTGGGGCTGGGACATGCTGGCGCTCCTGGTTCTGGACGTAGGGGGTGATCGGCGGTCTCACAGGGCGGGCGGCGCGGCGGCCGCCGGGGCACTCAGGCCGAGGTGGTCAGGGCCGCCCGGTTGACGGGATGCGCGAACTCCCGCCCTGCGCAGTAGCGTTCGACCTCGTCCAGGGCGCTGCGGGTGATACGCGCGAGCTCACCGCCGAGCGATCCGGCGATGTGCGGGGTCAGCAGCACGTTCGGCAGCGCGTACAGCGGTGAGGCCGCCGGCAGCACTTCGGGTTCCGTGACGTCGAGGACGGCGTGGATGCGTCCCGACAACGCCTCAGCGGTGAGGGCCTCGGTGTCGACCAGGGAGCCGCGCCCCGTGTTGACGAGCGTGGCGCCGTCCCGCAGGAGCGACAGTCTGCGGGCGTCGAGCAGGTGGTACGTCTCGGGCAGCGCGGGTGCGTGCAGCGAGACGACGTCGGAGACGGCCAGCAGCTCGTCGAGCTCGACCGGCCGGGCACCCATCGACCGGGCCGACTCGGGGTCGAGGTGCGGGTCGGCCAGCAGGACGTCGAAGTCGTGGGGCCGGAGCAGCTCCAGCACCCGGCGTCCCACCAGGGACGCGCCCACCAGGCCGATCGTCCTGCGGTAGTTACCGAAGCCCGGGAAGCGGTCCGCCCAGTCCAGGGCGTTCCGGTGCTCGCGGTAGAGCCCGCCGATCTCCAGGACGCGCTTATTGGCGAAGAGGATCGCGGCGAGGGTGTATTCGGCGACGGGTACGGCGTTGGCGGCGGCCGCCGTGGAGACGTGGATGCCGCGCTCCCAGCAGGCGTCCGTCACATGGTGCTTGACGCTGCCCGCCGCGTGCACGACTGCCTTCAGCGCCGGCATGCGGGCCAGTACGGCGCCGTCGAGCGGGCGGCATCCCCAGGACGTGATCAGGATCTCGACGGCTGCCAGGTGGGGTACGTGGTCGAAGTCCTCCGCGACGACGTGCGGTTCGATGTCGACGAGGCGGGTCAGTCGGTCGGTCGCGGCAGGCGGGAAGAGCGCTTCCCGGTGCGGCCGGCCCATCGCGAACAGGGCGCGCGGGCGGGGCGGGGTGGATGGCATGGGGATCCTCGGGACGATGGCCTACTTGACGGCGCCGGCTGTCATGCCGGACTTCCAGAACCGCTGGAGCATCAGGAAGAGGATGACCAGCGGGACCACGGACACCAGCGATCCGACGATGGCCAGGAGGTAGTCCTGTGGGTGCCCCTGGGAGAGCGCGGAGGAGTACCAGACGTACAGCCCGAGGTTGACCGGGAAGAGGTGCTTGTCGGACAGCATCACCAGGGGGAGGAAGAAGCTGTTCCAGATCTGGGTGAACTGGAAGAGGAAGATGGTCACGAAGCCCGGCGCGATCATGGGCAGGCCGATCCTGCAGAAGGTCCTGAACTCGCCCGCCCCGTCCACCCGGGCGGCCTCCAGGACCTCGTTGGGGATGTACGAGGCGCTGAAGACGCGGGCCAGGTACACGCCGAACGGGAACACGAGGCCGGGGATGAACACACCCCAGAAGGAGTTCACCAGTCCGGCTTTGGCAGCGAGCAGGTAGAGCGGGATCGCCATCGCCGTTCCGGGCACCATCACGCCCAGCAGAACGAAGGAGAAGAGCTTCTCCTTGCCGGGGAAGTTCAGTTTGTCGAACGTGTACCCGGCGGCCACGCTGAAGACGGTCGCCAGCAGCGATCCGACACCGGCGTACAGGACCGTGTTGAGCAGCCAGCGCAGGAAGATCCCGTTGTCGGTCTCGAACAGGTACGTCAGGTTGTCGACGAGCGCGAAGTCCTTGCCCGGGGCGAAGCCGTTGGTGGCGAAGAGGTCCTGGCGGCTCTTGGTGGACGAGAGGAGCAGCCACAGCATCGGCAGAAGCGTGTAGAGGGCGGCGAGGCCCAGCATGGCGGTCACGCCGGCTCTGGACAGCAGGACCGACGGCCGGTTCCCGGGGCCATGCCGCTCCGGGCGGCTCCTGCCGGTCCCGTTCCCGTCCGTCCGCTCCGGAGCCGGACAGGAGCCGTCGGGGGCAACGCGTGTCATGGTCTTGGTCACGGCTTGCTCCTGCTGCGCGAAAAGCGGGTGACGAGGAACGACAGCAGCGCGGCGAACAGCGCGATGAGCAGCGAGGCCGCTGCCGCCAGTCCGAAGTCGTTGTGGGTGAAGGCGGCGGTCTGGACGAACATGTTGGGGGTCCAGCTGCTGCCGATGGAGCTGGAGGCGCTGTAGATGACCTTCGGTTCGGTGAAGAGCTGGACCGATCCGATGACGGTGAACAGCACGGCCAGGGCGATGGCCGGGCGGATCATCGGGACCTTGATCGACAGGGCGGTACGGATCCGGCCGGCGCCGTCGATCTTCGCCGCGTCCAGGGCCTCGGTCGGCACCGCCTGGAGGGCTGCGTAGAAGATGACCATGTTGTACCCGATCCACTCCCAGACGGCGATGTTCGCCGCGGAGAGGACCGCGTTGTCGGCGGACAGGAAGTCGATGTCGAGGCCGCCGGCGTTCAGGAAGTCGATCACCGGGCTGAGTCCGGGCGTGTACAGGTAGACCCAGATGAGCGCCGCGATCAGACCGGGTACCGCGTGCGGGAGGAACAGGGCCAGCTGGAAGAAGGTCCGCGCCCTGGTCAGTGCCGAGTCGAGCAGAAGGGCGAGGACGAGCGCGCCGCCGATCATCACCGGGATGTAGATCGCGACGTACGCGGCGATGGTGAGGAATCCGCCGCGGAACGCCGGGTCCGACAGCGCGTGTACGTAGTTGTCCAGTCCGGCGAAGACCTCTTCCGTCCCGCCGAAGCCGAGACCGGAGGTGTGGGTGGTGAACAGGCTCATCCAGCCCGCGTAGACCAGCGGGGCGAGGGTGACGGCGGCGAAGAGGACGGAGAAGGGGGCCAGGAGCAGCGTGGCGGTGCGGCGCTGGGCGCGGGCTGACGGAGTTGTCATACCGGGCCTTTCTCGAAAGGGGAGCGGGAAGCGTCGGGGCGGCGGCCGGGGCCGGCCTCGGCCTTTCGGGCCGGGCAGCGGCTCACCGGGGTTCGCGAACTGCTTCGCGTAACTACGGGGCGACCTTCATCCCGCGTCGCTTCATGTCCTGGACGGTCGCCTGCTGGGCGCCGGTGAGGACGTCGAAGAGCTTCACCTTGCCTTGGGCGACCTTCGGGAGCTGGTCGACGACGGCAGTGTTCGTGGTCCCCATGACGGGGCCCCACGTCCAGCCGCTCCGGACCGCCGCGTAGGACTTGCCGCCCAGGGCGTACACGTCCTGTCCGCCGAAGTAGTCGGTGGGGAAGGCTGCCTTGGTGACCGGCACGAGCTCGGGATCTGCGGGGAACATGCTGCTGGTCCCGGAGGAGACCCATGCCTTCATGCCTTCGGGGTCCGTGGTGATCCACTTGATGAACTCCGCGGCGGCGGCGCTGTTCTCGGCACCCTTCGGTATGACGAAGGAGGAGCCGCCGTACATGGCGGAGGCCGGTTTGCCGTCCCAGGTGGGCACCGGCGCCACCGACCACTTGCCCTTCTGGTCGGCGACGGTCGCCTGCTGGGACCCCGCGCACCAGCTCGCGCAGACGTAGGCGACGGTGCGGTTCTGCTGGACGCTCGTCCAGAACGGGTCGAGGGAGCTGACCGAGCTGATGAGGTCCTGCCGGGCGAGGTCACCCCAGTAGTCGGCGACCTTCCGGGAGGGCGCGTCGTCCAGCGAGACCTTCCAGGAGTCCTTCTCCGTGCCGAACCACTGCGAGCCGGCCTGCCAGGCGAGGGCGGTCAGGAGTCCCGGGTTGTCGGTGTAGAGAACCCCGCCGCGGGCCTTCGGGTCCGCCTTCCTCACCTGCGCGGTCATGTTCCGGTACGCGTCCCACGTCCTGGGGACGCTGATCTTGTGGCTCTTGAAGAAGTCGTTGCGGTAGTACAGCATCAGCGGGGCCGCGTCGCGGGGAACGCCCCACGTCTGGCCCCCCAGCTCGACCAGCTGCCGGACGGACTTCGGGAAATGGTCCTTGACCAGGGACCCGAGCGGATCGCTCAGCGTCTCCAGCTTGCCCTGGGTGGCGAACTCGGGCAGCTGCGGGTACTCGACGACCGCGGCGTCCGGGGCGGTGCCGGCCTTCACGGCGTTGGTGAGTTTGGAGTAGTACTCCTGACCCGAGGGCACCGCCTCGAAGGTCACCTCGATGTCCGGGTGGGACCGGTTGAAGGCCTTCGCCACTTCGTCGGAGCCCTTGACGAAGGACCAGAAGGTGACCTTTCCGGTGCCCTTGTCCGCTGTGGAGGTCCCGCTGTCCGAGTCTCCACACCCCGTGGCGAGAAGGCCGATTGCCGCGACGGAGCCGACCAGTGCTGTCAGTCGTCCACGAAACATGATGTGCCACCGATCGTTTGCTTGGGTGTCACCGCAATCATTCGTTACGTACGACAGCGAGTCAATGCATCTGATTTCGTTTTTTGATAACGAAACCACTTGGCATCACTTGGCTACGCTTCGCTCCGTCGGCTGGCTCCACAGGACGCGCGGACCCGCAGTTCCGGGCGGAGCAGGATCTCCGCCAGCGGGGTGTCCGGGTCGGACAGCCGGCGCACCGCCAGGTCGAGCGCCCATGACCCCACCGCCTGCTTGGGGGGCGCGACGGCGGTCAGCGGCACGTCGCTCAGCTCCGCGACCTCGTCGTCGTAGGTGACCAGCGCCAGATCCTCCGGCACGCGCATACCTCGTGCGCGCAGGATGCCGACGAGGGCGATGGCATCGATGTCGTTGTGCACCAGCGCGGCCCGGACCTCGCCGGACTCCACGGCGCTGACCACCTCCTCGAAACGGGCGTCGGCCGGAACCGCGTCCCCGGTGGTGCTGATGAGGAACTCCGGCCCCGGCGTCAGCCCCATGGCCTTCACGGCGTCGCCGTGCCCGGCGCTGAGAAGAGCCGTGTTGGGGCTCTCGACCCTGGCGACGAGTGCCACCTTGTCGTGCCCGAGCCCGGCGAGATGGCGCACCGCGAGGGCCGCGCCGTAGGCGTGGTCGGACGCCACCTGCTCCAGCCGTCCGGCCTGTAGCCCGGCCCGGCGCTCCACCAGCACGGCCGGCACATCGAGGGTGCTCAGCCACTGCTCGGCCTCCTCCAGCGGGCGCAGGCCCGGGTGCAGCATGAGCAGCAGGCTGTTGATCCCGCCGGCCACCAGCTGGCGGACCTGCTCCTGGTTCTCCGCAAGCGACTCCCCGGAGACGGCCAGTACCACGCGGACGCCCCGTGCGCGGGCCGCGTTCTGGACGCCCCGGATCACCTCCGCGTAGTAGTAGCCGCCCGGCGGGACCACCAGACCGACGGCGTACTTCTCCCCCGCGGGGGCCGGGGCCGGTGCTTCGACGGGACCGGAGACGGGAACATCCGCCGCCAGGGCCGTGGCCCCGCCGTGCACACGGTTCAGCAGCCCCTGACCGGCCAGCTCCCGCACGTCCTGGCGCAACGTGACGGCGGAGACCCCCATCTCCTCCGCCAGCGCCTTCACGGTGATCGAACCCTGGCGCTCCACCGCGCGCAGGATCGCTTCCCGCCGCTCGTTAGCCAACACCTTCAGTCCCCTCTCGGTAACGAGTGAGTCATCGACCTTCACTCGACAGCCGAAAGATATCAATCAAAGGTGAACGATGGCCTGGAGCGGCGAACCGGCGAGTGAGAACGGCGGTCGGCCCAGGAGGCTCAGCCGGGGCCGAGTGACGCGGCGGCCACCCCTTGCGGGAGGGGTGGAGGGGACGGTCTGGTGTCACGCGCGGCGCATGACTCCTTGATCAGGACGTGCGGCACGTCCTCATCGACGGTGCACGCCGACGGCATAGCCGCCGCCGTCGTAAGGGTCGGCGTTCCAGGTGGCGAAGTGGTCGACGAGGGTGAGTCCGGCGGCGGCGCAGCAGTCGTCGTAGTCCGACAGCGTGAGGCCGGGCGGCACCGGCAGGTGGGCTTCGTCGAGGCCGAAGCCGGCGACCAGCAGGCCCCCCGGGCGCAGGGCCGCGGACAGGCGCTTCACCACCGTCGCCTCGGTGCCGGGTGCGAGCAACGGGAAGATGTTGCCCGCGGCGACGACAAGGTCGAAGCCTCCCGCGATGCCGGGGAGGTCCGGATCGAACTCGGCCAGATCGAGCTGGAACCAGGGCAGTTCCGGCGCCTGCTTCCGCGCCACCGCCAGCATCGACGCGTCAAGATCCACCCCGACGCAGTCGTACCCGAGTTCCGCGAGCCGGATCATGACCCGCCCGGTACCGCAGCCGGCGTCCAGCACCCGAGCTCCGACCGGCACGAGAGCGGCACAGAACCGCGCCTCACCGTGCACGTCCTTGCCGCTACGGGCCAGGCTCGCGAATCGTGCGGCGTAGTCCTCCCCGGACGCTTCACCGGTCAACTCTTTCCAGCGGCTCATCAAGCCAACCTACAGGGCGCCCGTAAGGCCACGCGAAGAGTGAGCCGGGGATCCGCAGACCCGAGGAGCCGCAGCAGGCGGCCGAGGCCGTCCGTGGAGCGTATGCGTCGAGTCGGCGTCCGGGGAACGAGAGGCCGGTGCGTAACCCGTCCCGCTTCCCTCCGTTTGGTACCTTTCACTGGACACGTAAATCGATCGGATGTTCGTTTTCGAAACCTCCGACACGTCCGTTGTCGGCAGCAGACGCCCACGTTCTCCGACGTGCGGCGGGCCACTCAATCGGACCGGGTGAAGCTCATGGCAGGAACCGACCACGAGAAGGCGCTGGACACCGCGCTCGCGCAGATCGAGCGGAAGTTCGGCAAGGGCGCGGTCATGCGCCTCGGCGAGCGGCCGAACGAGCCCATCGAGGTGATCCCCACCGGTTCGACCGCGCTGGACGTGGCGCTCGGTGTGGGGGGTCTGCCGCGCGGCCGTGTGGTGGAGGTGTACGGGCCGGAGTCGTCCGGCAAGACGACGCTGACGCTGCACGCGGTAGCGAACGCGCAGAAGGCCGGCGGCACGGTGGCGTTCGTCGACGCCGAGCACGCCCTGGACCCCGAGTACGCCAAGAAGCTCGGTGTCGACACCGACAACCTCATCCTGTCCCAGCCGGACAACGGTGAACAGGCGCTGGAGATCGTCGACATCCTGATCCGCTCCGGCGCGATCGACCTGATCGTGATCGACTCCGTCGCTGCCCTGGTGCCCCGTGCCGAGATCGAGGGCGCCATGGGCGACTCCCACATGGGTCTGCAGGCCCGTCTGATGAGCCAGGCGCTCCGTAAGATCACCAGCGCGCTCAGCCAGACGCGGACCACGGCGATCTTCATCAACCAGCTGCGCGAGAAGATCGGCGTGATGTTCGGCTCGCCGGAGACCACCACCGGTGGCCGCGCGCTCAAGTTCTACGCCTCGGTGCGCCTCGACATCCGGCGCATCGAGACGCTGAAGGACGGCACCGACGCGGTCGGCAACCGCACCCGCGTCAAGGTCGTCAAGAACAAAGTCGCACCGCCCTTCAAGCAGGCCGAGTTCGACATCCTCTACGGCCAGGGCATCAGCCGCGAGGGCGGCCTGATCGACATGGGCGTGGAGCATGCGTTCGTGCAGAAGGCCGGCGCCTGGTACACGTACGAAGGCGGCCAGCTCGGCCAGGGCAAGGAGAACGCCCGTACCTTCCTCAGGAACAACCCCGGCCTCACCGACGAGATCGAGAAGAAGATCCTTGAGAAGCTCGGAATCGGGGTGGCGCCGAAGGCCGCGGTCGCCGGGGAAACCGGCACCGTCCCCGTCACTGATGCCACCGGGACCCCGGTGGGAAGCGCCGTCTGACGGCTCGACGACCTCGTCGCTGGGGAAGACTGAGGCCATGAGAGACATCGTTTTCACGCGGCAGAGCGGCTGGATACCGAATGTGATCCGCGAGGACGGTGAGCTGAAGCTGATGCTCGGTGCCGGGGCCGACGCCAACCATGAGCCCCGCACGTTCACGTTCGCCATCAGGGAGGCCCATCTCGGGGTGATCCAGGAGGACCTGGCCAGACACCTCCTGCTGTGGAGTGCGGTCCTCCCACTGTGCGACGCCGCCGGAACCCGGGGCCGGCTCGATGAGAACGCCGCCATCACGCTCCTGGACCCGGTCCTCCTCGCTACGCCCGCGGACGTCGACGCGCTCTTCCGGCGCATCCCGTGGGACAGGCGTCGGCTCATCGCCCATGGGGCCGACATCAATCTGCTGGAACGGGGCCAGGTCTGCGCGGCGATGCGCGCCGCGACAGAGACGCCCAACGAGAAACGGGCTCAGGAGTACCGCGCGAACCGCCGCCGCACCGAGCGCGGAGCGGCACTCCGCCCCCTCGACACCGCGCTGCTCAAGTACACGGGCCAGTACCTGCACGGCGCTACGGTTCCCGGACGGATGCCCGACGCGGTCGACCCCGCTCTGCTGCCCGAAGTCATACGTGTGATCGCCACCGCGGAACAGGCAGCCGCCGGGATGCGGATCGGCCGTGACCCCCGGCGCGGAAGACGCGCCACGGACAAACAGGACTGGGAGCGGATGGCAACGGCGGTCGACGCGGCCGTGCGCCGTGCACACCCTGAGCTCGTCGATGAGGCGGTGCGAACCGTGGGCTTCCTGATGTGCTCGGAGGCCGCGGACCGCTCCAGGAGTTCACCCCTGGAGGACGACGCGGAGACCGCCGGCGACCACGCCCATTCCGGCGCGGCTGCGAGGAGGAGGGCCCTGTCGTTCACCGACGGCAAGGGCGTCGGGAAGAAGTGGCTCCCGGACGGTCCCCGCACGGCCACCGCGGAGTTCTGGGAGTTCGTCGGCGATCGCTCCGCCGCGGACAACGAGGTGTTCACCATCGAGGACGAGGCGATGGGCGAAGGGATCCAGCTCCACTTCTACGCGGACTCCATCGCCCGGGTCACGACCGTGCGCGAGGGAGCAGTCGACGGACCGGATCCGGAGTACCGGGTCGAGTACAGCCTGGTCGACGGGATCGGCGGGTACCGGAACCTGGTGAGCGCCTTCGTCCGCGGCGGCTGCGCCGCGCTCGGACACCACGGTCCCTGGCTGCCGGACGTCACCGAGTTCGAGCGCCTGCGCCGGCGGCGGGACACCGAGTAACCCGCCGGTGCCCGCCCTCACCGGTGCTGACAGGCTCCACGGGCGGTCCGCGGAGTACCGCTGGGCGGATGTCCCGGTCAGCGCTCCGTCCAGTCGGGCGCCCACGCGTCATCCGGGGTGCGCGGCCTTGAGGTGCGCAGATAGTCGCGTAGCGCGGTCAGTACGGGGTGCTGGTCTCCGGTGCGGGACAGCAGTACGTGTGTGTACACCGGGGTCGGTTCGCGCAACGGGATGCGCCGCAGGTCGTGGGTCTGGGGCCACACGTACCGGTCCCCGCTGCCGACGAGGGTGGCCAGCGCGTCCGAGTCGGCCAGCGCGTCCATCAGGGCCTCGTCCCCGAAGTTGGGGCCGAGCGCGTCGATGCTCAGGCCGAAGGCCTCGGACAGCGCCCGGTAGAAAGCCGCCCACTCCGTGCCGGGCCTGATCCCGGGGATCCAGATGCGGTGGCCGGCCAGGTCCGCGGGCCTGGCCCAGGGTACGTCCGCCAACGGGTGACCGGGTCCGACCAGGAGCTCCAGGGGCGCGTCCAGGAGCCGTTCGGCGCTGATCCCGGCCGGGACCTGGCCTGCCGGGAGGGCGCGGAAGGACGCGTCGACCGTCCCGTCGAGCACCGCGCGGGTGGCCTGGGCGGCGTTCTCCCTGCTGAGTGTGACGGCGTCGAGGTTCATCCCGGGGTGCGAGCGGTAGAACCGGTAGACGGCCTGGGCGGGAGCGATACGCCGGTTGAGGACGTCGACGCGCAGGGCCCGGCTGCCGGGGCGCACGGCCTGCTCGGCCTGTTCGACGGTGGTCAGTACCTTCTTGGCGTACGGCAGGAAGACCTGACCGTCCAGGCTCGGCCGGGAGCCGCGGGAGGTGCGCACCAAGAGCGTGACCTCAAGGTGCTTCTCCAGGGTCGCGATCCGTTTGGAGACCGCCTGCTGGCTGATCCCGAGCTCGTCCGCCGCCGCCTGGAACTGGCCGGTCTCGGCGACGGTCACGAACGTCCGCATCGCTTCGACATCCACCCGCCCACCCTACTTTCACAACGGTTGGTTGTTGCCGGTCGGGTGCGCGGTTGTTTGATCGCGGGTTCTTCGGGGTGTGGGATCAGCGCATGTCCACTCGCACAGACCAGATCATCCATGTCCACACGCCCGATTTCGCGCACCATATGAGGCGGGTCGTCGAGGTGACGGACGCGACGTCCCGGCTGAACGTGCTGCCGTTCAGCGACGGCGAAGGCCGCGCTGAACTACTTTCCGTTGTGTTCGGCGGTCCGCTCCCGGAGTCGGTGACGGTCTACCCGCCGTTCTTCACCGAGTGCGGGCTGAACACGACGTTCGGGGAGAACGTCTTCGTCAACCAGGGATGCACATTCATGGACAGGGGCGGGATCCGGATCGGCAGCGGCGTCATGATCGCCCCGAAGGTCGGTCTCCTCACCGGAGGGCACCCTCTGCCCCTCGCCGAGCGCCGTGAGTACCTCTCCCTCGCCCCGATCGTCATCGGGGACGACGTCTGGATCGGTGCGGGGGCAACGGTCACGCAGGGAGTGACCATCGGTGCCGGCTCGGTGGTCGCCGCGGGTGCGGTGGTCACTCGTGACGTTCCCGCGCGCACCCTGGTCGCGGGGGTCCCCGCCCGGGTGGTCAGGGCGATCGACTGAGTCCGGCCGGGCGCCGGCCCGGGGCGGGCGGCCCGCCACCCCGGCACGCACGCCGGTTCACCGCCCGAAAGCCGTGGACGGGAACCAGGGCGGTCGCACCGGCCACCCGGTCCGCTCGCTCCGCCCGGGTTCACTTGTCTCTCCCGGCCCTCGGCGGGAAGGGGGTGCGCCACCAGTTGGCGTCGCCGAGGAGCGCGACGAGGGCGGGTGCGAGCACGCCGCGGACGATGGTCGCGTCGATGACGATGCCGAGCGCGAGCGCTGTGGCAAGGATCTTGACGTCGGTGGTGGGGACGCGTGACAGGGCGACGAAAGCGAGGAACAGGATGAGGGCCGCGGAGCTGACGAGCCGGCCGGTCCGGGCGACGCCCAGCACCGTGGCGGTGTCCGTGTCGGCTCCGGCGTCGTGTTCTTCGCGGATCCGGGACAGCAGGAACACCTCGTAGTCCATCGAGAGGCCGAAGAGGAACGCGAACACGGCGATCGGGACCCAGACGGTGATCGCGCCCGACGCGGACTGCCCGAACAGAAACTCGGTACCCAGGCCGTGCTGCCAGATCAGGACCGTGATGCCGTACGCGGCGCCGAGCGAGAGGACGTTGAGCACCAGGGCCTTGACCGGCAGCCAGAACGAACGCAGGGCTCTGGACAGGAGCAGGAACGTCACGACCACGATGATGGCCAGCACCCAGGGCGCATTGCCGTAGACGGCGCTGAGGAAGTCCGCGTCCTGGGCGGGGCCGCCGCCCACCTGGGCACCGGCCTGCTCGGCGGCGGTCCTGATCTGTGCCGCCGCGTCGGCTCCGGCCTCCGTGGAGGTGTCCGCACGCGTCCACGCCTCAACGACGGAACGGCTGCCGTCGGTCCAGCCGGGTGGCGCGATGACGCCCGCCACGCCGTCGATACCGCCGAGTGCCTGACGGACCTTCGCCACGTCCTCGGTGACGATCTCGACCGGATGGGCGAGACCGGCCCCGATCGACGAACCGTCCAGCTGATCGACGGCGGAGGCGGCCGGCCCTCCCAGGGATGCCAGTGACTCCGTCGTGGGCCGGCCGAGCCGCAGGCCGAGCACCGGCGAGGCCAGTGCCAGCAGCACCACCGTGGCCGCCAGACCGGCCGCCCAGCGGTGGCGCACCACGGTGCTGCCGACCGCGTGCCACAGCCTGCTCCCGGAGGCGCGGGAGCGCCGGCCGGGCCACTCCAGCCGCCTGCCCACCGTCAGCAGGAGGGCCGGCAACAGGGTGAGGGCGGCAGCGACGCTCATCAACGGAATGAGCAGCCCGGTGAATCCGACGCTGCGCAGGAACGGGACGGGCAGGACGATCAGCGCGGCCAGGCTCACCGCCACGGTGACCCCGGAGAAGAGCACCGAGCGCCCGGCCGTGGACATGGCCCGCCGCACCGCTTCCTCGGTGTCGGCACCGCGGCCCAACTCCTCACGCCAGCGGGTCACGACCAGCAAGGCGTAGTCGATCGCCACCCCCAGACCGATCAGGGCGAGCAGGTACTGGACGATGAACGAGATGTCGGTGACACCCGTCAGGCCCCACACGATCAGGAACGTGGTGAGGATGGACGCGGCGGCGATGAGCAGCGGCATCAGCGCGAGGGCGGATCCGAACACCACCAGCAGGACGACCAGTGCGCCCACGCCGCCGAACAGCGTCTCGGCGAGCACTCCGGCACCGCCACCGCCGCCGTCCGCCTGCAAGGCGTCCTGCCCGGTCACCCGCACCGTCTCACCGGACCGCGCGGCGGCTTTCGTCAGGGCCGGGAGGGCGCGGGCATAGGGGTTCTGGCCAGGCAGCGGCCGGGGGTAGACCAGGACGATGCCGGTGCGCCCGTCGCGGGACAGCAGCGCGGATTCGTCGCCGAACGAGGCCACCCGTGCGCCGGGCACCGCGCGCCGCACATCCGCGACCAGAGGTGCCGCCGCCGAGCGCTGGACACGGGTCTCCCCGTCACCGACGACCAGCAGGACGGGTGCGTTCGATCCGCCGGAACCGAAGTGCTCCGCCAACTGCTCGTTCGCCTCGTAGCCGGGCTGGTCGGGCAGTCCGAACTCGAAGCTCAGGGCAGCGGTCGCCTTCGGTGCGGCGTAGCCGCCCACCAAGGCCAGGAGCAGCCATGCTCCGAGTACCAGGAAGCGGTGCCGGATGACGAAGCCAGTCAGTGCGTGCACGCGTGGGGTCTCTCAGGTAGGGGCTGGTTTCCGCTGGTGCGGTGATGCCTTTTGACACTTCGTCTCCACGGCCGATTCGGATGCGCAGCGATTCGGATGCGGCAACGGGGAGAGGCGGTGCGCGCGATCGGGTGGGCACGATTACACGTCGTGCGCGCGTCGCACGCGTCCGCGGTGCCGTCCCCTGCGGAAGTATCTCTGTCAGGCAGGCGGTTCTCACCCCGGACCGCCGGATTGCCGCACCAGAGACCGTTCGAGAGAGAGGCGCCCCGTGCTTCAGCCGGACGTCGTCATCGTAGGCGCCGGGGCGGCCGGGCTGACGCTGGCCCATCAACTGTGCGCGCCGGCCGATGGTGCCCCCGTGTCGGTCGTCCTCGTCGACGCGCCCGCGGGACCGTTGCGGCCACCTCCTCGCACGTGGTGCTTCTGGGAGGCCGCCGGCGGCGCCTACGACGACGTGCTGTCGGCGTCCTGGGGGCGGTTGCGCGTGACAGGCCCCGACGGGGCGGAAACCGTGACGTGCCCCCATCCGTTCCGTTACAAGATGCTCCGCTCGGACGCCTTCGAGCAACTGGTCCAGCGGCGGCTGTCGCACGCGGCAGGCTTTCGCCGGCTGGAGGCGACGGTGACCGCGGTCGGGGACGCGCCGGGGGGCGGTGGCCGGGTCGTCGCACGCGACGCCCGGGGCGAGCGGATCCTGCTGCACGGGAGGTACGTCTTCGATTCGAGGCCGCCCAGCCGGCTGCCGGCCGCGCGCACCACACTGCTGCAGCACTTCACGGGCTGGTTCGTCGAGACCGGCCGCCCGGTGTTCGATCCGGCCACGGCGGATCTGATGGACTTCCGCACCCCGCAGCCGTCGCGGGGCCTGTCCTTCGGTTACGTGCTCCCGATGGGACCGCGCAGCGCCCTGGTCGAGTACACGCAGTTCTCGCGTGCGGTCCTGGACGCACGGGGATATGAGCGGGCGTTACGTCACTACACCCGCGATGTGCTGGGCATCGGGGCCCACCGGGTCACCGCTGTGGAGCGGGGTGTCATCCCGATGACCGACGGACGTTTCCCGGTCCGGGCCGGCCGGTCGGTCTTCCGCATCGGGACGGCGGGCGGGGCCACCCGACCGTCGACCGGCTATACGTTCGCCGCTGTCCAGCGCCAGAGCCGGAGCATCGCCGCGCAGGTACGCGGCGGAAGCCGGCTGCGGGTGGCATCTCCTTACGGAGCCTGGCCGCGCGCCATGGACGCCGTGATGCTGCGGGCGTTGGACAGCGGCCGGGTGGATGGTGGCGAGTTCTTCTCCGGCCTCTTCCGCACGGTCCCGGGAGAGCGGCTGCTGCGGTTCCTGGACGGCACGTCGCGCGGATACGAGGACGTCCTGGTCGGGCTGCGCACGCCGGTCGCGCCGATGCTCCGCACCGTCGCCGAACTCCCTTTCAGGCCGAAGCGGCGGGCGCCCGTCGGAGCCCCGCCGTGGCCCGTTCCCGGCACTCCTGCCCGTACGCCTCCTGACCAGGAAACGAGCGACCCATGACACTGCTGCGTGACGGCGAACTGTCCGCCGCGTTCGACCACGGCTCCCTCGCCTACGACCGGCTCACCGCGGTCAACCCCGGCTACCGCCGCGACCTGCGGCGGTCGGCGCGCAGACTCGGGCTGACGGGCGGCGGCCGGGGCCTGCGCCTGCTGGATCTCGGCTGCGGAACGGGAGCGTCGACCGCCGCGCTCCTGACGGCGGCGCCGGATGCGGAGATCGTCGCGGTGGACGCGTCGGCGGGCATGCTCAAGCGCGCCTCGGCCAAGCGCTGGCCGTCGAACGTCACCTTCGTGCACGCGCCGGCGGAGGCCATGCGCCCCTCGCGGGTGAGCGGACGCTTCGACGCCGTGTTCGCCGCATACCTCTTCCGCAATGTGAGCGACCCGGACCAGGTGCTCGACGTGGTCCGTGAGCTGCTCGTCCCGGCCGGGCGGCTGGCCGTGCACGAGTACACGCTCGGCTCCGGCCGGATGCACCGGGCGGTGTGGTCGGCGGTCTGCGGCGCGGTGGTGGTCCCGGCCGGGCGGCTCACCGGAGACGCGGCGCTCTACCGTCACCTGCGCCGCAGCGTGCCGGAGTTCGACTCGGCCGCCGATTTCGCCGACCGGGTCCGACGCCGCGGGTTCTGTCAGGTGCGGGTCCTGCCGCTGCCCGGTTGGCAGACGGGCATCACCCACACGATCGTCGCCCAGGCGCCGAGCGCCGGACGGGAGCGGACATGAGGTACGCGAGGTCCGGTACGGACGGCCACCGCCGCGGCCGGGACCGCAGGGCCGTCATGCTCCGCGGACCCGGCGGTAGCGCTCGTCTCACCGGTGACGCGCCCTCGGTGGCCGTGATCGGCGGTGGTATCGCGGGACTCGCCGCGGCGACGGTGCTGGCCGAGCGCGGCGTGCGGGTGACGCTGTACGAGCGTGAGCAGGGTCTCGGCGGGCGGCTCGCGGGCTGGCCCACCGAGATCGCCGACGGGACCACGGTCACCATGAGCCGTGGCTTTCACGCCTTCTTCCGTCAGTACTACAACCTGCGCGGCTTGTTGCGCCGGGTCGACCCGGGGCTGCGCACGCTGACCGGACTGCCCGACTATCCGCTGCGGCACAGCACGGGCCTGTACGACAGCTTCGCGCGGGTGCCGCGCACTCCGCCGTTCAGCGTCCTGGGTTTCGTCGCGCTCAGCCCCACCTTCGGCCGGCGCGACCTGGTCCGGATGAGGCCGCGGGCCGCACTGCCCCTGCTGGACGTGCGCGTGCCCGATGTGTACGCGCGGCTCGACGAGGTGAGCGCGCACGACTTCCTGGCGCGCATCCGGTTCCCGGAGGCCGCCCATCATCTGGCCTTCGAGGTGTTCTCCCGCAGCTTCTTCGCCGATCCGCGGGAACTGTCGGCCGCGGAGCTGGTGTTGATGTTCCACATCTACTTCCTCGGCTCCAGCGAGGGGCTCCTCTTCGACGTGCCGGACGAACCGTTCCCGCAGGCGTTGTGGGAGCCGTTGCGGCGGTATCTGGAGGGGCACGGCGCGCAGGTACGCACGGGATCGGCGGTGGAGAACGTCACCCCCCTGGCGGGCGGCGGGCACGACGTCACCGCCGACGGCCGGACGAGGCGCCACGACGCGCTGGTCCTGGCCCTCGACACCGCAGGACTGCGGAAGGCCGTGGCCGCGTCGCCCGGACTGGGCGACGCGGCCTGGCGTGCGAAGGTGGACGGTCTCCGGACGGCACCACCGTTCCTCGTCTCGCGGCTCTGGCTGGACCGCCCGGTGGCGCCGGACCGCCCCGGCTTCCTCGGTACCAGCGGCTATCCCCCGCTGGACAACGTCAGTGTGCTGGACCGGTGGGAGGGCGAGGCGGCCCGTTGGGCGGGCCGTCACCGGGGCTCGGTGCTCGAACTGCACGCCTACGCGGTCTCCCCGGACGCGGACCGTGCCGGAGTGCAGACGGCGGCGATCGAACAGCTCCACCGGGTCTACCCGGAGACGCTCAGCGCCCGCGTGGTGGACGTACGGCACGAATGGCGCGCGGACTGCCCGCTCTTCCCGGTCGGCGGATACCCGCACCGGCCCGGCGTCCGCACGCCCGACCCCACCGTGACGGTGGCGGGTGACCTGGTCCGCACGGAGCTTCCGGTGGCGCTGATGGAGCGTGCCGCGACGAGCGGATTCCTCGCGGCCAACGCGTTGTTGGAGCGCTGGGGGGTGCGCGGCCAGACGCTGTGGACGGTGCCGCGGGCCGGCCGGTCCGCGGTGCTGCGCGGGCTGGCCGCACTCGGCACCCGGTGAGGCGTACGGCCGGGGCCGGGCCGTCCCGCGTCCGCAGCGCCGTCCCGCAGGCCGAAGGGCCGGGCGCGCGGCGCGGTCAGCCGGGGAACCGGCCGCTGCTGCGCAACTCCCAGCGCCGCTCGGCGTACGCGAGGTCGTCCCGCCACAGCCGTCCGGCGGAGGCCCGCATGAGCGGGCGGAGCAGCGGCGCCGCCGCGCGGGCGACGGCGAAACCGCGACGGTCGGAGGCGGCCAGGAGCGCCTCCGTCACCGCGGTCCGGGGCCTGCCCACGGGGTCGGGCCCCAGCGGGGTGGCATGGGACTCGACCACGGACCCCCGGCCCTCGCCCTCGGTGATGTGCATGACGACGGTGCGTGGTTCCGGCGCGGTGAAGCGCGCCCGCACCGGTACCACGACGCGCCCCACGATCCTGAAGGACACGTCGACGGCGAACCCGTCCTCGTTCCCGTCGCCCTCACCGGAAGGCGTACCCGTCACCGTCAGGTCGACGAAGGAGTACGGGTGGAACCAGGCGCCGTGCCACGGGTCGAGGCGGTTGGCCACCACGTCTTCCGGTTCGCAGACGCCGACGCCCTCGTACACGGAGTCGACGGTGTCTCCCGCCGCCGGGCGGGGCGGGACGACCGGCCGCTCCAGCGGGGTCTCACCGCCGATGTGGTCGAGGCGCACCCAGGCCAGAACCCCGTCATCGAAGGCCGGATAGGGCTCCCAGCCGGCGAACGGCTCACCGCTCAGGGCGAGTCCGTGCCAGTGACAGATCAGGGTGCCGCACCGGACGGGGCTGTCGCGCAACGGTGCCCCGAGGTGCGGGCACGCGCCGGGCCCGGCGCGCAGCCGGCCCGACCCATCGCGCCAGGCCACCACTTCGCTGCCGCCGACGGTCCGTCCGAGCGACCGCTCGGCCGTGACGGCACGGGAGGCCCCCAGGACGTACCAGTTGCCGGAGGGCCGGCCCAGTGCACGCTTCAGCGCGTCCGCGATGAGACCGGGCCTGGCGTCGCGCCAGGCCGGCGGTTGCCGGGCCCACGTGACGGCCGCGCGGCGCAGCCGCAGGGGGATCCGGTCCCGGGCGGTACGGCGGTCCCGGGTCATGCCACCTCCTCGCGGACGGGCCGGGCCGGGGCCTCGGGCACCGGCGCGGCGCTCGTGGCGGTGCGGGGCGGCGAGGTGCGGCCGGCGCCCGTTCCGGCCCTGGTGGCCAGGGACCGTACCAGTCCGTCGAGGGCCACGGCCGCCCGGTTCAGTCGGGGGACCACCGCCCGTCGGTGCAGGACGGCGTAGCCGTCGTCCTCGATCGCTTCGAGGATGCGGCTGTAGAGGATGAACGCGGTCCGGATGCACGGGCGTGAGCGGGGAGCGAGCAGGGCGAGGCCGGGGAGCGCGTCGCGGTAGACACCGCGGTTGTGGGCGGCCGCCGCTTTCATGACCCCGGTGATGCGGGCGTCGGACCGGCCGGTGGCCCTGCTCCATTCGAGGTAGTCCCGGTCCACTCCGTGCGCGGCCAGCAGGTCGGCCGGCAGATAGAGCCTGCCGCGGTCGAGATCCTCCCCCACGTCCCGGAGGAAGTTGGTGAGCTGGAAGGCGACGCCCAGGGCGGCCGCGTAAGGGGCCGCCTCGTCCGGCGGACCGACGGTACCCAGCACCGGCAGCATCTGGAGACCGATCACGGCGGCGGACCCGTACATGTAGCGGCCCAGTTCCCGGTAGGAGGCGTACCCGGTCACCGTCAGGTCGCTGCGCATCGACGTCATGAACGCGGCGAAGTGGCGGTGGTCGATGCCGTGGACGGCGGCCGTGTGGACGAGCGACCGGATGACGGGCTCCGTGGAGGTGCCGCTGCGCAGGCCGTCGTCGAGGAGTTCCCGGAGACGGTGCAGCGCGTGGGCGCGTTCGTCCGCGGTGGCGGCGCTGCCGAGATCGTCCACGATGTCGTCGGCCCACCGGGCGAAGCCGTACAGGGCATGGACCGCCGGGCGCTTCTCGACCGGGAGCAGCCGGGTCGCGAGGAAGTACGTCTTGCCGTGCCGCGCGTTGAGCCGGCGGCACGCCGTGTACGCGGCGCGCAGGGCGGGCTCGTGGATGCCTGCCGCGTCGAGTTCACGAGGCGTCATGCGGGCCTGCCCTTCGGGAGGGGGGACGTGGACCAGGTCGGCCGGAGCGAGGACCGGTGATCCTCTCCGCGGCCAGCTTTCCCGAGATGAGCACGGTGGGCACGCCGACGCCCGGCGTGGTGCCGCAGCCGGCGAGCACGGCGTTCTCGGTGCCCCGTACGAGGTTGCGCGGGCGGAAGGGGCCCGTCTGGGGAAAGGTGTGGGCGGCGGAGAAGGGTGTGCCGGCCGGGTGCCCCCGGGCGGCCCAGTCGATGGGGGTGACCAGGCCTTCCTCCTCGATCGCGGAGCCCAGCCCGGCCATTCCGCGCTGTTCGAGCGTGGTGAGCAAGGTGTCGCGGTAGCGGGGTGCCAGTTGGCGCCACTCGCGGGTGCCCGGTCCGACGTCCGTGTTCGGGCACGGCGCCAGGATGTAGTGGAGGTGTTTGCCGGGCGGAGCCAGATCCGGGTCCGTCGCGGTGGGACGGGTGATGAGCAGGGAGGGGTCCGACATCAGGGATCCGTGGGTGAGCTCACGGAAGGTCTCTTTCCAGGCCGCGCCGAACGAGATGGTGTGGTGGGCGAGGCCGGGCCAGGTGCGGTCGGTTCCGGCGTGCAGGATCACCGCGGACGGGGAGTGGCGCAGAGCCAGGGGGCGGCGGGGGCTGCGGCCGAGCAACCGGTAGCTGACGGGCAGATCCGGCGTCAGGACGACAGCGTCGCAGGCGATGCGCTGCCGGTCGGTGACCACGGCGGTGATCCGTTCCCCGGAACGCTCCAGACGGGTGACGGTGTGCCCGTAGTGGACCGTGGCACCCGCCTCGGTCGCCGAGCGGGCCATCGCCTCCGGCAGTGCGTGCATGCCGCCGCGCGGGAAATAGACCCCTGCGACGGTGTCCATGTAGGCGATGACGGCGTAGGCGGCCAGCGCGCGGGCCGGGGGCACACCCGCGTACAGGGCCTGGAAGGTGAAGACCCGGCGCAGCCGCTCGTCCTTGATGAAGTGTCCGACGCGTGCGTCGAGCCGTCCGAAGCCTCCGAGGGCGGCGAGCCGGGCCAGGTCGGGGTGGAGGAGCTGGAGCGGGGAGTCGAAGTTCGTGTCGATGAACCGGCGCATCTGTACGGCGTAGAGGCGCGTCAGCCAGTTCCGCAGTCCGCGGTAGCCGACGGCTTCCCTGGCGCCCGCGAACCGCTCGACCGCGGCTTCCATCGCCGCCGGTTCCGTGTGCACGTCCAGTTGCGTCCCGTCGGCGAAGCGTGCCCGGTAGGCGGGGTGCAGAGGGAGCAGCTCCAGTCGGCCGGTCAGCGTGTGGCCGACGGCCGCGAAGGCCTCCTCGACCAGATCCGGCATGGTCAGCACGGTCGGTCCGGTGTCCATGCGGTAGCCGCCGCGCTCCAGCAGCCCGGCCCTTCCGCCGGGCGAGGAGTCCCGCTCCACCACGGTGACCCGTCGTCCGGCGCCGAGCAGGTGGAGAGCGGCGGACAGGCCCGCCAGCCCGGCACCGACCACCACCACGTGGTTGGTGGGGCCCTTCACGGTCATCACCGGGCTGTGCCCTCCTCTGCCGGGCCGGTTGCGCCGGACGGCGAGGAGGAGTCCGTCCGCGGGGCCCGGCCGGGCCGGGTCCTCGCTCCTGCCGAGGGCGCCGCACCGGCTCCGGTGACGCTTTCGAACAGGCCGAGCAGGCGGTTTCCGGCGTACGGCTCCAAGGAGGCCTCGGCGAGATGGCGTGCCGCGTGCTTCATGAGCCGTTCGGCCCTGTCCTCCATCTCGGCGCGGGCCCCGGTGGTCACGAGTACGTCGCGCACGTCGGTCAGGGTCTCGTCCGAGAGGTCGGCCCGGCCCAGGGCGTCGTCGAGAACGGCGCGCGCCCTGCTGGTTCCGGCTCGCGACCGGGCCACGGCCATCAGGCAGGTCGGCTTGCCCTCGCGGATGTCGCCGCCCGAGGGCTTACCGGTCTTGCCGGGGTCGCCGAAGACACCCAGCAGATCGTCGCGGATCTGAAAGGCGAGGCCGGCGCAGCGGCCGGCCGCCGACAAGGCACGAGTGGCGTCCTCCGCGGCACCGGCCAGGGCGGCTCCCAACGCCAGTGGACGGGCGACCGAATACAGCGCGCTCTTCAGGTACGCCGTTCGCAGGGCGCGGGCCTCGGACCGGGTGCCGGTGACCTGCCCGTGCAGGTCGAGGTACTGGCCGGCCACCATCTCGGTTCTCATCGCCCGCCAGACCGCTGACACGCGCTGCCTGGTGGCCGGGCGCATCGTCGTCTCGGCGACGGTGTCGTCCGCCCAGGCGAGAGCCAAGTCGCCGAGGAGCACGGCGGCGGATCTACCGAACGCGTCCCGCAGCCCCGGGCCGCATGAGAGGCCCGGGGTCTTCGCGAAGTCGACGTGCACGGCGGGGCGGCCCCGGCGCAGCGAGGAACCGTCCATCACGTCGTCCTGGACCAGCGCGCACGTCTGGACGAGCTCGACCGCCGCTCCCAGGCGCAGCGCGGACTCGACGTCCACGGCCTGTGAGCCCGCGGTGGTCGCGCGCATGCCCCACCAGATGAACTGGGAGCGCATGCGACTCCCCCCTCCGAGGGTGAATCCGGCGAGGCGTTCGGCGACGTCACGGGAGAAGACGGCGTCGATCGCGGAGGCCTGATCGAGCTTCTCGTCCAGGACAGCCCGTGCGGTGCGCAGGACGGCTCCGGCTACGTCCTGGTCCACCGATCCGATGGAGTCGTGCCGTGGCGCGGCACCGTCGTGCACCGGGTAGCGGCCCCGGCCGGCGTGAGCGGCACCGTCCATCGCCTCTGTCTCCGAACGCGGGTGGTCGTGGGAAGAGGACTGCCCCTTGGCCCGGCTTCGCAGCATCACCATGTCCTCCGGTCGGCGGGTTCGGCGCACTCCCACTCCTCATTCCGTGCCGAGGGACGTTCGGATGCACTGAAAAAGAATTTCCGGCTACGGGTAGGGCCGACCGGTCATAAGAGACCGGCCGGTCATAAGAGAGGACCACAATTTCAGGCAGTGGCGCGCGTTCCCGTGACCCGGACACGCAACTCCGTCCGCCCACTGGCCCGCTCGGGTGATTCGCGTCCGGGGCACGTCCATATACGACAGGGCGACTTTCCCGAGCCGTTCATGCGCACGCACCTTCGCCCATCACCGCGGAAACCGAATCTTCCGGTCAGGAAGCCCGGTCTCGCTGTTCATGCTCCGCACATAGTCGAATACCGCTGCGTCCATGGTGATGCCGAAGCCGGTATTGATCGTGGGAGTGGCATGGCGGTTTCCAGGAATCCACGCCATACCGGTCCCGGCCTGGGCACCGAGGAGAGTTGCTTCGAGAATTGGCCCGTCTGCGAGCGGGGAGGGGAAACGCCAGTGACTCGCGACCTCGGTCACGGGCGCTGCTGGTCCAGCAAGGCGTCGAGATCACGGAGCCTGTCCAGCCCTCGCACCGCCTGGGCCATCCGCGCGTTGTGTTCGAACCGGTCACGGTGGCGGTGCAGGAAATTCCAGTACCCGGCGGTGAAGGGGCAGGCGTCCTCGCCGACCCTTACCGAGGGTTTGTACCGGCAGGGTCCGCAGAGGTCACTCATCCGGTTGATGTAGGCGCCCCCGGACGTATAGGGCTTGGTGGTCATGCGGCCCCCATCGGCGTACTGGGACATGCCCACCACGTTCGGGACCATGACCCAGTCGTAGCCGTCGACGAAGCTGCGGTGGAACCAGTCGGTGACGGCCCGGGGGTCCCAGCCCCGCTGGAGGGCGAAACTGCCCAGGATCATCAGGCGGGGAATGTGATGCGTCCAGCCTGTCGTCCTGACTTGCTCCAGGACGTGGGAGAGGCAGTTCGCCCCCGTACCGGCCGGGGACAGTTCCGTGAACCAGCCGGGCAGTGGCTCGTGGTGACGCAGGACGTTGCTCGACCGGTACTTCTCGTCGAAGTACCAATAGACGTGCCAGACGAATTCACGCCACCCGGCGATCTGCCGCACGAACCCTTCTGCGCTGTTGAGCGGCACGCCGCCCGACCGCCATCCGGCCTCCGCCCGCTCGACGCATTCGGCGGGGTCCAACAGTCCGAGGTTGAGCGACGTGGACAGCAGGCTGTGGCTCATCGTCGGGTCCCCGGACAGCACCGCGTCCTCGTGTGCCCCGAACGTGGCGAGCCGGTGCTCCACGAAACGGCGGAGGCCGGCGAGTGCCTCCCGGCGCGTGGCCGGGAACCGGCGTGGTGCGTCATCGCCGACGAACTCCACGTCCCCGTCGCGCGCCCAGCGGTCGAGGTCGGACCGCACCTCGTCGTCGATCTCGCTCTCAAGAGGCCGGTAGGGCGCCGGTACGCCCAGTTCGGCGACGCCGCGAGGCGGGGGCTGCCGGTTGTCGTGGTCCAGGTTCCACCGGCCGCCGGCGGGCCGGTCGCCCTCCATCAGCAGATCGTGCGTCCGGCGGACCCACCGGTAGAAGTCCTCCTGACGGAGGTGTCCCGTGCCGCGGCCGTCCGCCCAGGCCCTGAACTCGTCATGGCTCACGAGGAAGCCGCGCGCCGGCAGAACCCGTACGGAGGGCAACGCGCGCACGAAGTCGTAAGCACGACGGGACGTGGGGTGGTGGACGGTCACCCGGACGTCCCCCACCGCCTCGCGGAGTCCCTGCCGATAGGTGTCCGCCTTGACGTACCGCACCCGGTCCCCCAGCTCGGCGGCCCGATGACGCATCGCCGAAAGGACCAGATGTGCCTTGGCGCGATGGAAGGTCCTCCGGCGGAAGACGCTCCGGGACTCGATCATCAGCAGCGGCGCGTCCCGGTGGGGGCCGCCCGGCGCCGATTCGATGAACCGCGGACCGAGCTGATCACCGAACAGCCAGTGCGGGGTGCCGGATTCTTTTTTGCCCATGCCGAGCGCTCCCTTGACGGACCGATGCGCGGCCGGATCGTTCGGCACCGCGTGCTCCACCCCCAGATCAAAGCGCACGACAGCCCGGGGCGCGGGCGGCACACGCCGCGGGAACACCAGCCGGAGCCGACCGCAGCACAGCGGGCCGGCCGACCGCCGCGACGGAGCGCGGGGCGAGGCACGGGGCAGTGCCCGGCCGCCGGTGCCACCGGCGGCCGGAGTAAGAGCGGCTGTAGCGGCGCGTGGCTTCGTCTCGGCATCGGGATGTGGCCCGTAACGCCCACAGCGCGTTCGGCCGGCGCGACCGGACTCGCCCTTCACAGCCCACCGGAGCGACCCACTAGCCGAGGAAGCTCAGCCGCACCTGACGCTCCGGGTTGTCCCTGTTCGTGTCGACCAGGCACACCGACTGCCAGGTCCCCAGCTCCAGCCGCCCCGCGATCACCGGCAGGGTGGCGTGCGGTGGTACGAGGGCGGGGAGTACGTGGTCGCGGCCGTGGCCGGGGCTGCCGTGGCGGTGCTGCCAGCGGTCATCGGCGGGGAGCAGGGTGCGCAGGGCGGAGAGGAGGTCGTCGTCGCTGCCCGCGCCGGTTTCGAGGACCGCGATCCCCGCCGTCGCGTGCGGTACGAAGATGTTGAGCAGTCCGTCCCGGCCGGCGGCGGCCCGGGTGAGGAACTGTTCGCAGTCGGACGTCAGGTCGGTGACGGTCTCCGTGGATCCCGTGGCGATGTGCAGGACGCTGGTGGTGAAGGCGGTCGACATGGGCCCATTCTCCCGCCCGTGCCGCACGATCGCGCGTCCACGTGCCGAGACACCATTGACCGTTTCATTGAGGCATCGCTACGTTCAGCGCCATGTTCCGATCAGCTCTGCTCACTTCGCGCGGTCACATCGACCTGCTGCGGGTGGCTTCCGCCGCGTGTTGTCGCGGCTGCTGACGTTCTCTCAGCACTTTCCCGTCAGTGACCGGGCGCGAGGCGCTCGACCGCTCCTGACGTAGTACGCGCCCCGCCCTCACCCCTCCTGTGCCGCTCGGTCCCGCCGGATGCTCGCGGTGGCTCCTCCGTGCCCCCGCCCGTACGGCACGGCCGTCGTGTGTCCGGGTGCCCGAGTGTCCGCGTGCCCGGGGCACCCCATTCCCATGAACCGTTCGTGGAGCCCACATGACTCTCGATCACGCTCTCGCCCCACCCGATATATCAGCTGAAATGGCAGAATCCGGGCCGCCGGAAGATGCGGTACGGCGTCGCCCGCTCGACCTGGAGCCCGTGACGCCGGCCGCCGCCCGCGGGGTACGGCTGCGGAACGTACCGCGGTGGCTCCGGCGGACCGCCGGGCCGCTGCTGCTGCTGGCCCTGTGGCAGGTGCTCAGCGCCACCAGTGTGCTGCACCCGGACGTGCTGGCCTCGCCCGGCACCATCGCCCGCGCGGGGTGGGAGCTGATCGCGGACGGGACCCTCACCTCCGCGATGGCCGTCTCCCTCCAGCGGGTGGCCGTGGGGCTCGTGCTCGGGGGCGCTGTCGGGACGGCGCTCGCGCTGGTCTCGGGACTCTCCCGGCTGGGCGAGGATCTGATCGACGCGAGCGTCCAGATGCTGCGCACCGTTCCATGGGTCGGGCTGATCCCGCTGTTCATCATCTGGCTGGGCATCGGCGAGGCCCCCAAGGTGGCGCTGATCGCGCTCGGGGTGGCGTTCCACCTCTATCTCAACGTCTACGCGGGCATTCGCGGCGTGGATCCCCAACTCATCGAGGCAGGTGAGTCGTTGGGGCTCAGCCGTTGGGGGCTGGTGCGGCACGTGGTGCTGCCGGGGGCGTTGCCCGGGGCCATGACGGGGCTGCGTTACTCGCTGGCTACCGCCTGGCTGGCCCTGGTGTTCGGCGAGTCGGTCAACGCCGATGCCGGGATCGGCTTCCTGATGAACCAGGCCAGGGAGTTCTTCCGTACCGACGTCATCGTCGTCTGCCTGGTGGTCTACGCCTTCCTCGGCCTCGCCGCCGATGTCATCGTCCGCATTCTCGAAAGGCTGCTGCTGCAATGGCGACCGACCTTCAAGGGCCAGTGACCACCCGCTCCCCCGCCCCGGCGGGCACGCTGCCGGAAGCCGCCGTACGGGTCGAGGGGCTGTCCCGCTCCTTCGACGGCCGGGACGTCATCGACGGGCTCGATCTGACCCTGCGCGCAGGGGAGTTCACCGTACTGCTCGGGCGCAGCGGCTGCGGGAAGTCGACCCTGCTGCGGGTGCTCGCCGGCCTCGACCGGGAGATCCGGGGGACGGTGCTGGTGCCCCGGCGCCGGGCCGTCGCGTTCCAGGCGCCGCGGCTGATGCCCTGGAAGCGGGTCTGGCGCAACGTGCTGCTCGGGCTGCCGGGGAAGCCCGAACGCGCGGTGGCCGAGCAGGCGTTGGCGGAGGTCGGGCTCAGCGAGCGGTCCGGTGCCTGGCCCAGGACCCTCTCGGGCGGTGAGGCACAGCGCGCCTCGCTCGCGCGGGCGCTGGTCCGCGAGCCCGATCTGCTGCTGCTCGACGAGCCGTTCGGCGCACTCGACGCGCTGACCAGGATCAAGGCCCAGCAGTTGGTGGCCGAGCTCTGGCAGCGCCGGGGCTGCGCCGTACTGCTCGTCACGCACGACGTGGACGAGGCGCTGCTCCTCGCCGACCGCGCACTCGTCATGCGGGACGGCGCCATCGCGTACGAGACACCGGTGGGCCTGGACCGGCCGCGCAACCCCGGCACCCCGGAGTTCGCCGCGCTGCGCACCCGGCTGCTCACGGAACTGGGCGTGGAGACAGCCCCCGTGCCCACCGCCCCCTGACTCACCGATCCCCTCAGCCCGCCGAACCCCCTGTCCGGAGAGAGACGATATGAACCGCCGTACCCTGCCCGCGCTCCTGCTCCCCCTTGCCCTGCTGCTCACCGCCTGCGGTGGCGCGAGCTCCGCCTCCACGGCGGGCAGCACCGACGGCGAGGGCAGCGTCACGCTCAACATCGGTGACCAGAAGGGTGGTTACGAAGCCATTCTGCGCGCCTCCGGAGAGCTGGACGATCTCGGCTACCGCATCAAATGGTCCACCTTCACCTCCGGACCGCCACTACTCGAAGCGGTCAACGCAGGGGCCGTCGATATCGGCGGGGTCGGCAACACCCCGCCGGTGTTCGCCGCCGGCGCAGGTTCCAAGATCGTGGTGGTGGGCGCCACGCACGGCTCGTCGGCCGGTGAGGCGATCGTGGTCCCCAAGGACTCGCCGCTGCGGAGCCCGGCCCGGCTGAAGGGCAAGTCGATCGCTGTGGCCCAGGGCAGCTCCGCCCACTTCCAGCTGATCAGCTCGCTGAAGAAGGCGGGGCTCAGCCTCTCGGACGTGAAGCTGAAGTACCTTCAGCCGGCTGACGCGCTGGCCGCGTTCACCCGGGGCAAGGTCGACGCCTGGGCGATCTGGGACCCGTACACCTCGCAGGTGCTGCGCGGCGGGAAGGCGCGGGTCCTGACGACGGGCGAAGGGGTCGTCAACGGTCTCGGGTTCCAGGTCGCCTCGCCCGCGGCGCTCAAGGAACCCGGGAAGTCCAAGGCCATCGGTGATCTGCTCGTCCGGCTGAACCGGGCGCAGAGCTGGGTGTTCAAGCACCCCGACGCCTGGGCGAAGGTCTGGGCGAAGGAGACCGGGCTGCCGTACGAGGTGGCGCTGGACGCGGTGAAGCTGACGGCCGGTACCAGGGTCCCCGTCGCCATCGATCCGGCCGCGATCGCCTCGGAGCAGGAGATCGCGGACACCTTCGCGGAACTGAAGCTCATCCCGCACCGCTTCGTCTTCAAGGACTACGTCGACACCCGCTTCAACCGCGACCTCCCCGCGTCCTCCGCAACCCCGCGCTCGTACGGAAAGGCCACCTCATGAACGTCCACCTGCACTGGTTCCTGCCCACGGGCGGCGACGGGCGCACGCTCGTCGACCGGCACGCGTACACCGACGGCGGGATCAAGCGGGACCGGATCACTCCGGTCAGCGGGGTGCGCGCGCCCGACATCGAGTACCTGGCGCAGATCGCCAAGGCCGCCGAGCAGTTGGGGTTCGAGGCCGTGCTGACGCCGACCGGGACCTGGTGCGAGGACGCCTGGCTCACGACGGTGGCGCTGGCCCAGCACACCGAGCGGCTGAAGTTCCTGGTGGCGTTCCGGCCGGGGGTGATCTCGCCGGTCCTCGCCGCACAGATGGCCGCGACGTATCAGCGGATCACCCGGGGGCGGCTGCTGCTCAACGTCGTGACGGGCGGCGACTCCACGGAGCAGCGGAGGTTCGGTGACCATCTGGACCACGACCGGCGCTACGCGAGGACCGCGGAGTTCCTGTCGGTGGTGCGGGGTGCGTGGAGCGGCCGGCCGTTCGACTTCGACGGTGAGCACTACCAGGTGGAGGGCGGGCTGACGGCCCTGCCGCCGGACCCGCTGCCGGAGATCTTCTTCGGTGGGTCCTCGGCGGCGGCCGGACCGGTCGCGGCCGCGCACGCCGATGTCTATCTGACCTGGGGCGAGCCGCCGGCGGACGTGAAGAAGAAGATCGACTGGATCAAGGGGCTCGCCGAGGAGCAGGGCCGCACCGTGCGGTTCGGGATCCGGCTGCACACCATCTCGCGCGACTCGTCGCGCGAGGCGTGGGCGACCGCCGACCGGCTGCTGGGCGATCTCGACGCCGACACGGTCGCCGCGGCGCAGCAGGCGCTGGGGCGGAGCGAGTCCGTGGGGCAGCAGCGGATGCTGGCCTTGCACGGGGGCTCGCGCGACAAGCTGGAGATCGCGCCCAATCTGTGGGCCGGTGTCGGTCTGGTGCGGGGCGGTGCGGGCACCGCGCTGGTCGGCAGCCACGCCGAGGTCGCGGACCGGATCGAGGAATACCACGCCCTGGGGGTGGAGCACTTCGTGCTCTCCGGATACCCGCATCTGGAGGAGGCGTACTGGTTCGGAGAGGGCGTCACTCCGGAGCTGGCGGCCCGGGGACTGCTGTCGACGGTCCCGGCGTCCCCGCTCTCCGCGGTCCCGGCGGCCAACGGCCGTCCGGCCTCCGCTCCGGGTGGCGCACCGCTGCTGATCGCCGGGGGGCGCTGAACCCCTCGACGGGCCCGGGAATCGACGGGCCCGGGAAGATCCACGCGCCCCGCGTAGTTGGTAGAAGCGTGAACAACATCGGGGTGCACTCAGTGGACGTCGTGGTGGTGGGCGCCGGGCAGGCGGGTCTGTCCGCCGCCTACCACCTGCGCCGTACGGGCCTGGAGCCGGACCGCGATTTCGTGGTGCTCGACCACGCCCCGCGCCCGGGTGGCGCCTGGCAGTTCCGCTGGCCGTCGCTGACGTACGGCAAGGTGCACGGCATGCACGCGCTGCCCGGCATGGAGCTGACCGGCGCCGATGACAGCAGGCCCTCCTCCGAGGTCATCGGTGAGTACTTCGACTCGTACGAGCGCGCCTTCGGCCTCCGGGTGCACCGGCCGGTGGAGGTGAGCGCGGTGCGCGAGGGTGACGGCGGGCGGCTGCTCGTCGAGACGTCCGAAGGTGTATACGCGACTCGCGCGCTGATCAACGCCACGGGGACCTGGGACCGTCCGTTCTGGCCGCGCTACCCCGGCCAGGACACCTTCCGGGGCCGCCAGCTGCACACGGCGAACTATCCGGGGCCCGCCGGGTTCGCCGGACTGCGGGTCGTCGTGGTGGGCGGCGGGGCCTCCGGTACCCAGCATCTGATGGAGATCGCCGAGGTGGCCGCGGACACGCACTGGGTGACGCGCAGACCACCGGTCTTCCGCGAGGGCCCGTTCGACGCGGAGCTGGGGCGGGCGGCCGTCGCTATGGTGGCGGACCGGGTGCGGCGCGGGCTGCCTCCGCAGAGCGTGGTGAGCGTGACCGGGCTGCCGGTCACCGACGCGGTCCGGCGCGCCCGCGAGTCGGGGGTGCTCGACCGCCTGCCGATGTTCGACCGGATCACACCGGACGGTGTCGTCTGGGAGGACGGCCGCACCGTCGAGGCGGATGTGATCCTCTGGGCGACCGGATTCCGGCCCGCCGTCGACCACCTCGCTCCGTTGAGACTGCGCGAGCCGGGTGGCGGTATCCGGGTCGAGGGGACTCAGGCGGTACGCGACGAACGCGTCCAGCTCGTCGGCTACGGCCCGTCCGCCAGCACGATCGGCGCCAACCGCGCGGGGCGGACCGCCGCACGGGCGGTCGGACAGCTGCTGGAGCACACCGGTCCGGCCGCCGAACGAGCGGAGTCCGCGGCCTGAGCGTGCCCGCCGCACCGAGGTGGCGGGCCTGAGCGGGCCGACCGCGCCACGGCTGGGAGCCTCAACAAGCCCACCGCAACACGACGGAGAGCCTGAACACGCCAAGCACAACACGACGGAGACCCTGAGCCCGCCCGCCGCACCGGGACCGGGGCCCCAATTGCTGCTCAGCCGCCGCGGCGGTTGCGGTTGAACTCCGCGACGTTGCGCTGCTGCTCCGCGTAGTCGGCGGTGAATCGGGTGTCGCCCGGCGCGACGGTGACGAAGTAGAGCCAGGGGCCCGGGGTGGGGCTGATCGCGGCGGCCATCGCCTGCTCCCCCGGATTGCCGATGGGGGTGGGCGGCAGCCCCTTGCGCTCGTAGCTGTTGTACGGGCTGTCGATCTTCGTGTCGCCCGTGGTGGTGTCCAGAGTGCTGCGGTCCAGCGCGTAGTTGAGCGTGGAGTCCATCTGGAGCGGCATGTCGCGCGCCAGCCGGTTGTGCACGACCCGGGCCACCTTGCCCATGTCCGGCTCGGTGTCCGCCTCCGCCTGCACGATGCTGGCGATCGCCACCGTCTGGTAGACCGTGACGCCGTTGCGCTGCGCCCCGGCCGTGATGTGGTCCGCGCCGAACCGCTTGACCGCCGTGTCCACCATGTAGCGCAGCAGGCTCTCCGGGGTGGTGCCGGAGGTGACGGGGTACGTCGCCGGGAAGAGGTAGCCCTCTGGGTTGCCCTTCGCCGCCGCCGGGAGGGGCAGGTCGGCCGTCGCGACAGCCTTCTCCGTGGTGCCGGACGGCTTGTCGAGCACCTTGTCGACGGCCGTGTACACCTGGGAGGCCCGCCACCCCTCGGGGACCAGGAGCGAACGGGTCCGCCCGCTCCCCTGCTCCCGCGTCAGCAGCGGTACGAGTACGGCGGCCGCCACCACGAGGACGAGCACGGCGCCGATGAGCAGCGCCAGCCGGCCGCGCCGGGTCGGGCGGAGCTTGCGAGGGGGCGGGGTGTCCGGGGACTCGTTCACCATGCGGGCACGCTATCCCGCGCCCGTCCACTCCCTGGGCACCCCGCGCCGCCGCTTCCGGTCGCACGGGAGCGGCGGCGCCGTCGTGGGGCCCGCGGGCCGGGGTTCACTCCGCGGTGTACGAGGTGAACATGTCGACGAGCGGCTGCGGCGCCCGGTCATTGAAGATCATTTCCAGGCCCTCGGCGGATTCCTGGGCGCTCTTCGCGCTGCGCACGAAGAGGGGTTCCTCGTAGGCGGTCAGGGCCGCCTCGATGTCTCCCGGGTGAGCGGCGAGCGCCAGGCCCAGATCGGCGCCGTCGATCATGGCGAGGTTGGCGCCTTCGCCCGCGAAGGGCGACATCAGGTGTGCGGCGTCACCGAGCAGGGTGACGCCCGGAGTGCGCTTCCAGTGGTGCCCTGCGGGAAGTGCGTGGATGAGGCGCGGCACCAGCAGGCCGTCGGCGTCGGTGATCAGCCGCCGGAGGCCGGGCGCCCAGTCCGCGAAGCGCTGGACGATGGCGGCCTTGGAGGCTTCGGCGTCGGTGAAGTCGATCGCCGACAGCCCGTCCTCGGCGGCGCGCAGCCCGGCGTAGACGTGAAGGCTGCCGTCGGATTCGCGGTGCGCGAGGAATCCCTTGTTGTCACCGAGCGCGAAGAACATCCCGCCGCCGATGAGCTCGGCACACTCGGGATGGCAGGCATCGGCTTCGAAGAGGTCCATTTCCACGAAGGAGACGCCGGTGTAGGCGGGGAGGGCATCGGAGAGCAGCGGACGGATACGGGACCATGCGCCGTCCGCCCCGACGAGCAGTCCGGCCGTGAAGGAGGTGCCGTCCGCGAGCGTCACCTCGTGCTCTCCGTCGGCGGTGGGCGCGGCGCCGGTGATCCTGCTGCCCCAGCGCACGGTGTCCTCGGGCAGCGAGTCGAGCAGCAGATCGCGGAGGTCACCCCGGTCGATCTCGGGACGGTCGCCGGAACCGTCGTCCGCTTCCTCAAGCAGCACCCGGGCGTGCTTGTCCAGGACCCGCATGGCTTCGCCGCCCGGGTGGACCTTCTCCCGGAACAGCTCGTGCAGGCCGGCGGCGCGCAGGGCCATCTGGCCCGAATCCTGGTGGATGTCGAGCATGCCGCCCTGGGTACGGGCGCTCCGGTCGGCCTCCAGGTCGAAGACCGCCGCCTCGATCCCGTTCACGTGCAGTACGCGGGCGAGCGTGAGGCCGCCGAGACCGGCGCCGATGATCGCGATGGGGTGGTGCGCGGTGCTCATGGTGATACCTCCGGCTCGTCGGGAATGCCGGCCGCAGGGTTTCCGGGCGCCGGCTCCCCCGGCGGCGACAGAACGGCGAGGGGCACACAGCCACCATAACGAACGCGTTCGTAACGAACAAGTTCGTTCACGCGCTCGGCGTGTCCGCCGGCCCGTCAGCCCGCCGCCGGGGCGAGCTGGGTGTCCCTGCGGACCAGAGCCGCATAGCGGCCGTCCTGGTCGAGCAGTTCCTCGTGACTGCCGCGCTCGGCGGTCCGCCCTCCGTCCAGAACGACGATCTGGTCCGCGTCGCGCACGGTGGACAGCCGGTGCGCGATGGTGAGCGTGGTGCGTCCGGCGGAGAGCGCGTCGATCGCCTCCTGCACGGCGAATTCGGTACGGGTGTCGAGGGCGCTCGTCGCCTCGTCGAGGATCAGCACCGGCGGGTCGCGCAGGATCGTCCGGGCGATGGCCAGGCGCTGTTTCTCGCCACCGGAGAACCGGTAGCCACGTTCACCGACCAGGGTGTCGTAGCCGTCGGGCAGCGACGCGATGTGGTCGTGGATCTGAGCCGCGCGGGCGGCCGCCTCGATCTCGTCATCGGTGGCATCCGGCTTGGCGAAGCGCAGGTTCTCCGCGACCGAGGCGTGGAAGAGGTACGTCTCCTGGGAGACCACCCCGATGGCCCTGGCGAGGGTGTCGAAGTCCAGATCCCGTACATCGACGCCGTCGAGCGTGACCCGTCCGCCGGACACGTCGTACAGCCGGGGCACCAGGTAGCTGAGAGTGGATTTGCCGGAGCCGGTGGGGCCCACGACGGCCAGGCTGGCGCCGGCGGGTACCGTCACGTCGACACCGCTGAGCGTGGGCGCGCCCTTCTCGTCATAGCTGAAGTCGACGTTCTCGAAGCGGATCTCACCGCGGATCTTCTCCAGCCGGACCGGGTTCTCCGGCTCGGTGATGTCCACCGTGAGGTCGAGGTATTCGAAGATCCGCTGGAAGAGCGCGAGGGACGTCTGCATCTGCACGCCGGTGGAGAGCAGGCTCACGGCGGGCCGGAACAGGCCCTGCTGGAGCGAGACGAAGGCGACGAGCGTTCCGATGGAGACGGCCGGTCCGCCGGACTGGAGGGTGATGCCAGCGGCCCAGTAGATGACGGCCGGCATGGCGGCCATGACGATGCCGATCGTCGACATCCGCCAGCGCCCGGCCATGCTGGAGCGCACTTCGAGGTCGACCAGCCGCTCGGACTCCTCGGTGAAGCCCTTGGTGAGCGAGTCGGAACGGCCCATCGTGCGGCCGAGCAGGATGCCGCTGACGGAGAGCGATTCGGTGACGGTGGCCGCCATGGCGGCCATCTGCTTCTGCCGCTGGGTGGTGATCTTCTTGCGCTCCCGGCCGACCCGGCGGCTGATCCAGACGAAGACCGGCAGCAGGAGCAGCGAGACGATGGTCAGCCGCCAGTCGAGCGCGACCATGGCGACGACGGTGGCGATGACCGCGGTGAGGTTGGAGACCAGCGAGGTCGCCGTCGAGGTGACGGTGGCCTGCATGCCTCCGATGTCATTGGCGATCCGGGACTGGACCTCGCCGGTGCGGGTCCTGGTGAAGAAGGCGAGCGGCATCCGCTGGAGCTGGGTGTAGACCGCGGTGCGCAGATCATGCATCACGCGCTGGCCGACCGTGGTGGAGATGAGGGTCTGCAGCACGCCGAAGACGCTGTTCATCACGGCCGTGAGGATCATGCCGAGCGCGAGCAGCGACAGGAGGCCGGTCCGCCCCTGCGGGATCGCGGTGTCGAGGATCTCGCGCAGCAGGAACGGCGAGGCGACCGACACCAGCGACGAGGCGCCGACGAGCAGTCCGACCACCGCGAGGCGGCCGCGGTACGGATGGAAGAGGCGGAGGATGCGGCGCAGCTCGGCGGGCGGCTGTTCGGCATCCGGGGGCGGGGGTGTCCACGTGGGTTCGTCGGGTTTCATGGGCTCCTTCGTCAGGCGTGCGACAACAGGGAGAGGAGGGCTGCGACCGCCCGCGACGCCGTGCGCGCCGACGGTCCGGGGCGGGCCGGGACGGCGGCCCCGTACGGATCCACGGCCTGCCGCGATTTACGGGATGTACGGCTCCGAGCGGTCCAGCAGATAGGAGCATAGCTCATTGTTACCTCCACTCACAATGAACCAGGTCCTGATATTGTTCCTGCTATGGATTCCCCCGACCCCGACGGTCTGCTCGCCGAACAGCTGCTGCGGCTGACCCGCAGGCTCCAGCGCATCCAGAGCCGTCAGCTGGAGCCGGCCGGCATCACTCCCGCGCAGTTCCGGCTGCTGCGCACCGTCGCCCAGTACGACCACGCGCCACGGATGGCGGATCTCGCGCAGCGCCTCGATGTGGTCCCGCGCGCCGTCACCACCCTGGTCGACGGCCTGGAGGCCAGCGGCCGGGTGCGCCGGATCCCCGATCCGGACAGCCGCAGAGTCGTCCGGATCGAGATCACCGACGAGGGCACCGCCACCCTCCGCTCGCTGCGCAACGGGCGCCGGGCGGCCGCGGAGGAGATCCTGGCTCCATTGACCGCCGATCAGCGTGACGTGCTCGGCGGACTGCTGACCGCTCTGGTCGACGGAATGCCGGAGCGCCACTGCTGACCAGGGGCGAAGCACCCCACCGAACCGCCGAGGGGACCTCGAATGCCGCTGCTGGAGCCGAAGCCGGAAGCCCTGAGCCCCGGGGCCATGCGCAGCCCCGCCCACGACCGGGTGCCCGACGGGCAGGCACCGGGCACACCCGAGCCGATGCGGAGCGAGCTGACCGCCCTGCTGGGGCCCCGGAAGGTGCTGTGGAAGATCTCCGACCTGGTGCGGTACGCCTCCGATGCCAGCCCCTACCGCTTCGTGCCCCAGGTCGTCCTGGTCCCCGAGGACATCGACGACGTCTCCGCGATCCTGTCGTACGCGCACGGCAAGGGCCGCAACGTCGTCTTCCGGGCCGCGGGCACCAGCCTGAACGGCCAGGCCCAGGGCGAAGACATCCTCGTCGACGTACGGCACCACTGGGCGGGCATCGAGGTCCTGGACGGCGGGGCGCGGGCCCGCATCCGGCCGGGGACGACGATCATGCGGGCCAACGCGACCCTCGCCCGGCACGGCCGGCTGCTCGGACCCGACCCGGCCAGCGCGATCGCCTGCACGATCGGCGGGGTCGTCGCCAACAACGCCTCCGGGATGACGGCGGGCACCAGCCGCAACTCGTACCGGACCGTGTCCTCACTGACCTTCGTGCTGCCCGGCGGCACCGTGGTGGACACCGGCGACCCCTCGGCGGACGAGGACCTGGCGCACGCCGAGCCGCAGCTGTGCGCGGGACTGCTGGCGCTGAAGGCCGAGATCGAGGCCGACGCCGCGCTCACCGCCCGGATCCGGGCCAAGTACGAGATCAAGAACACCAACGGCTACCGGCTCGACGCCTTCCTGGACGGCACGACACCCGTGGAGATCCTGCGCGGGCTCATGGTCGGCTCGGAGGGCACCTTCGGCTTCATCTCCGAGGTCGTCTTCGACACGCTGCCGCTGGACCGCCGCGTCTCCACCGCGCTGCTCTTCTTCCCGTCCCTGACCGCGGCGGCGGCCGCCGTACCGCTGTTCAACGAGGCGGGCGCCATCGCCGTCGAGCTGATGGACGGGAACACCCTGCGGGCCTCCGTCAGCGTCCAGGGGGTCCCCGCCGACTGGGCCGGGCTGCCGAAGGAGACGGCGGCGCTGCTGGTGGAGTTCCGCGCGCCGGACGAGGCGGGCCAGGAGGCGTACGAGCGGGCGGCGGCCGGTGTGGTGCGCCGGCTGGAGCTGGTCCGGCCCGTCACCTCTGTCACCAATGAGTTCACCCGGGACGCGAAGACCGTCTCCGGTTACTGGAAGGCCCGCAAGGCCTTCGTCACCGCGGTGGGCGGTTCCCGGCCGTCCGGTACGACGCTGATCACGGAGGACTTCGCCGTACCGCCGTCCCGGCTGGCCGACGCCTGCGAGGCGCTGCTGGCGCTCCAGGCCGAGCACGGTTTCGACGCCGCCGTCGCGGGCCACGCGGCCCACGGCAACCTGCACTTCCTGCTCGCCTTCGACGCGGCGAAGCCGTCCGACGTAGACCGGTACGCCGCCTTCATGGCGGACTTCTGCCGGCTGACCGTGGAGCGGTTCGACGGATCACTCAAGGCGGAACACGCCACCGGCCGCAATATCGCGCCCTTCCTGGAGCTGGAGTGGGGACCGAGGGCGACCGAACTGATGTGGCGGACCAAGCAGCTCATCGACCCCGACGGCGTGCTGGCGCCCCGGATCGTCCTGGACCGCGACCCGAGGGCCCATCTGCGCGGACTGAAGACCATCCCGCGCGTCGAGCCGGTCGCCGACCCCTGCATCGAGTGCGGATTCTGCGAACCGACCTGCCCCAGCCACGATCTGACCACGTCACCGCGCCAGCGCATCGTGCTGCGACGGGAGATGATGCGGCAGCCGGACGGCTCTCCGGTGGAGACCGGACTCCTCGACTCCTACGGCTACGACGCAGTCGACACCTGCGCGGGCGACTCCACCTGCAAGCTCGCCTGTCCGGTCGGGATCGACACGGGCGCCATGATGAAGGGCTTCCGCCACCAGCGGCACTCCCCGCGCGAGGAGCGGATCGCCGCGCTCACGGCGAAGAACTTCCGCGCCGTGGAGGCGGCGGCCCGGCTCGCGGTCGCCGCGGCGAGCCGGATCGACGACCGCCTCCTCGAAGGCGTCACCGGTCTCGCCCGGCGAGCCGTGCGCCCCGATCTGATGCCCGCGTGGCTGCCGGAGATCCCCGGAGCCGCCGCCCGCAAGCTGCCGCCCACATCAAGGGCGGGAGCGAGCGCCGTCTACTACCCGGCCTGCGTCAACCGCATCTTCGGCGGCCCGGAGGGACAGCACCTCCCGTCCCTGCCGCAGGCCGTGGTCGCCGTCTCCGCGCGGGCCGGAAAGCCGGTCTGGATCCCCGAGGACGTCGCCGGAACCTGTTGCGCGACGATCTGGCACTCCAAGGGGTACGACACCGCGAACGCCGTGATGGCCAACCGGATCGTGGCGGCCGCCTGGGGCTGGACCGCGGGCGGAAAGCTGCCGCTCGTCGTCGACGCCTCCTCCTGCACGCTGGGCATCGCCCACGAGGTGGTGCCGTATCTGACCGAGGACAACCGTGCGTTGCACCGTGAACTGACCGTCGTCGACTCACTCGTCTGGGCCGCCGACGAGCTCCTTCCGGAGCTGACGGTGCTGCGCCGGACCGGCTCCGCGGTCCTGCACCCGACGTGCTCGATGGAGCATCTGGGCGACGTGGCGCACCTGCGCACGGTCGCGGAGGCCTGCGCCCGGGAGGTCGTGGTCCCGGACGACGCCGCCTGCTGCGGATTCGCGGGCGACCGAGGCATGCTGCACGAGGAGCTGACGGCCTCCGCGACCGCGAAGGAGGCCGCAGGGGTGAACACCCGGGAGTACGACACCTATCTCTCGGCCAACCGGATGTGCGAGATCGGCATGGACCGGGCGACGGGCCGTTCGTACTACTCGGTGCTGATGGAGCTGGAGCGGGCGACCAGGCCCGGTCCCGGTCAGGTCTGAAGGGCCGCGCGGTCGCCCATGACGACGACCGGGTGCTGCTTCGGGTCGAGGGTGCGCAGCAGCTTCTCCATGCCCGCCTTCGGCAGGCTCACGCAGGCCGAGGTGCCGCTGCCGTGGTCCATGTGCAGCCAGATGCTGCCGCCCTTGGTCTGCCCCTGGGGCCGCGTCGGGTCGTTGGGAGGGGTGCCCTTGACGCGGTTGTAGTCGATGGCGATGACGTAGTCGAAGTCGTGCCAGTGGGACTTGGCCCAGTAGCGCGGGGCCTGGATGGACGCCGACTGCGTGTACGGGAGCCGGGCGCCCGGGTCGGTCAGTACGCCGCCCGCGTCGGAGAGGGTGAAGACACCGACCGGGCTGCGCTTGTCGTCCTCGTGGTGGTTGTCGGCCCAGCCCTTCTTCCCGTTGTGGGCCTTCCAGTCGGCCGCCTTGTCCCAGGTGGAGCCGGACTTGGTGTAGAGCACGACCGTGGAGTCCGGGGAGTTCTTGCCCTCTCCGTACACGGCGACGACCTGACGGGAGTCGTCCGGGATCTTCGACTGCAACCGGTCGCCCACGTCCGGGATGCGCTTCAGGCCGGTGGTCTGCGCCTTGTCCTTCGGCTTCGGGGCATCGGCGGACCGGGCGTCGCCCTTCTTCGCGTCCTGGTCCACGCCGCATGACGTCAGGGTCGTGAGCAGGACCGCGCAGGCGGCCGCCGGGACCACCACTCGTACCGCACCGGCTATATGCATCCGCCCATGGTCGCATCCGACGGCGTCCGGCCCCGCCCACCCGTGCGGGCCGCGGCGAATGCGTGCCGAATCTTTACCCCCCTGTCCGGCATCGGTGCGCACGGTCCCCGTGCGTAAAAGGGTTTGCCGCGCCCCGGGCCGGACGCGAGGATTGGACGGTTTGGTCCCCCCACATGCTCCTGTCCACGTGATTCTGGAGGTCCTCGCGGACCTCGGCTCCTTCCGATCTTTGGGACGTCATGCACATTCGCGATCTTCCGTACCCGGATCCCGGCGATCCCGACGTCCGGTCGGGCCCTCGCTTTCTGATCTGGCTCGGCCGCAACCAGATCCGCGGACAGCTCAAGGCCATGTCCTGGGGCCTGCTGCACCAGTGCTCCATCGCCGGGCTGCCGCTCGCCGTCGGGTTCGCCGTGCAGGCGGTCGTCGACCGGTCAGGCGGGCGGCTCGCGCTGGCCGGCGGGCTGATCGCGGTGCTCGGCGTGCTGATCTCGGTGGGCGACACCATGCTCCACCGGGCCGCCATCACCAACTGGATCACCGCGGCCGCCCGGATCCAGCAGCTGCTGGCCCGCAAGACCGCGGAGCTCGGTTCCGCGCTGACCCGCCGGGTCGCCGCGGGCGAGGTCGTAGCGGTGTCGACAGGTGATGTGGAGAAGATCGGCTGGTTCGTCGAGGCGCTCTCCCGGTTCGTGGCAGCCGCGGCCGCCCTGGTCATCATCTGCGTCGGCCTCGTGCTGTATCTGCCTTCGCTGGGCGTACTCGTGGCGCTGGCCCTGCCGGTGCTCGCGCTGGGCGTGCTGCCGCTCCTCCCCCGGGCCACCCGCCGAGCCGACTTCCAGCGCGAGAAGGCCGGAAAGGCCACCGAACTGGCCTCCGACACCGTGGCCGGGCTGCGGGTGCTGCGCGGTATCGGCGGTGAGGAACTGTTCCTCGGCCGCTACCGGCGGGCCTCGCAGGAGGTCCGCGAGGCCGCCGTCCGCAGTGCGCGGATGTGGTCGCTGATCTCCGCGATCCAGGTCCTGCTGCCGGGCGTCCTGCTGATCGCGCTGGTCACGTACGGCGCCTCCCTGGCCCGTGACGGGAAGGTCGACGTCGGTCAGCTGGTCACCGTGTACAGCGCGGCGACGCTGCTGCTGTTCCCGCTGCGCCACTTCGAGGAGATCGCCATGGCGTACTCCTTCTCGCGGCCGTCCGCGCAGCGCGCGGTCCGGGTGCTGTCGCTGAGCCGGGTCGCCCGTCCCTCGACGCTCGACACCGCGCCCGCCGGGGACCTGTACGACCCGGTCACCGGACTGATGGCGCCCGAGGGCCTGTTCACCGCGGTGGTCTGCGGCGACCCGGACGAGGCGGGACGGCTCGCGGACCGGCTCGGCGGCCACGCCCAGCCGGAGGTGGCGACGGACGGTGCCGTCGAGGGCGGGACGGACCGCGAGGTGCCGTCCGTGCTGCTCGGCGGAGTCCCCTTGGACGAACTGGAACTGGACGCGGCCCGGACCGCCGTCCTGGTCCAGGACAAGGATCCGGTACTGCTCTCCGGCACCCTGCGCGAGCTGCTGGACGTGCCGTCGTCCGGCCGGGTGACCGCCGGGGACGCGCTGTCGGCCGCCCAGTGCGACGACGTCCTGAGCGCCCTGGCGCACGCGTCCGTCGACTCCGGCGGCGATCCGATGACCACCCGGATCACCGAGCGCGGCCGGTCGCTCTCCGGCGGCCAGCGCCAACGGCTCGCCCTGGCCCGGTCGCTGGTGACCGACCCGGAGGCGCTGGTGCTCGACGAGCCGACCTCCGCGGTCGACTCGCACACGGAGGCCCGGGTCGCCGCGGGTATCAAGGCGCTGCGCAAGGACCGTACGACGGTGGCCTTCGCCTCGTCGCCGCTGCTGCTCGACCTGGCGGACCGGGTGGCGCTGGTCCACCGGGGCACGGTGGTGGCCGTCGGCACCCACCGTGAACTGCTGAGCGGCGAACCGCGGTACCGGGCGGTCGTCACCCGCGAGACCGACGACGAGGCCCCGGCCCCGCCGGACGGGGACGCAGAGGTCCACGCGACCGACACCCACGAGGAAATCGAGGAGAGGGCATGACCGGCCTCGCACCACCGGCCTACGACCCGGCCGCGCCCGAGTCGGCCACCACCCTGCCGGTCGGCACCCCCGCGACCGTACGGAGTTACGTCGGGGAGCTGATGCGGCGCCACCGGCGGCCGTTCATCGTGGTCACCCTGCTCAACACGGTCGCGGTCGTCGCCTCGATCGCCGGGCCCTACCTGCTGGGCGGGCTCGTCGAGGACCTGTCCGACGGGGTCACCGACCTCCACCTGGAGCGCACCGCCGCGGTGTTCGCCGTCGCGCTGGTCATCCAGACCGTGGTCACCCGGATGATGCGGCTGCGCAGCGCGATGCTCGGTGAGGAGATGCTGGCAGATCTGCGCGAGGACTTCCTCGTGCGCTCTGTCCGGCTGCCGCCCGGCGTGCTGGAGCGGGCCGGAACAGGTGATCTGCTCTCGCGGATCACCACGGACATCGACCGGCTCGCCAACGCCATGCGCGAGGCGGTGCCGCAACTGGCCATCGGTGTGGTGTGGGCGGGTCTGCTGCTCGCCGCTCTCACGGTCACCGCTCCCCCGCTGGCGCTCTCGGTGCTCGTCGCACTGCCGGTGCTGATCATCGGCTGCCGCTGGTACTTCCGCCGGGCACCGTCCGCGTACCGCTCGGAGGCCGCCGGTTACGCGGCGGTCGCGGCCATGCTCGCGGAGACGGTGGACGCCGGGCGGACCGTGGAGGCGCACCGGCTGGGTGCGCGCCGGGTCGCGCTGTCGGACCAGCGGGTCAAGGAGTGGACGGCCTGGGAGCGGTACACGCTGTTCCTGCGGTCCGTGCTGTTCCCGGTCATCAACATCACGTACGTGACGATCCTGGGCGCGGTCCTGATGCTCGGGGGCTGGTTCGTGATCGAGGGCTGGCTCACTGTGGGGCAGCTGACGACGGGTGCCCTGCTCGCCCAGATGATGGTCGACCCGATCGGCCTGATCCTGCGCTGGTACGACGAGTTGCAGGTCGCCCAGGTGTCGCTGGCGCGGCTGGTGGGGGTCCGCGAGATCGAGCCGGACGCGGGCGACGCGTCGGTGGCGCCGGACGGCCGGGACGTGCGGGCCGACGAGGTGCGCTTCGGCTACCGGGCCGGGCTCGACGTCCTGCACAAGGTGTCGCTGGACGTCGCTCCGGGCACCCGGCTGGCGCTCGTCGGCCCGTCAGGTGCGGGCAAGTCGACGCTGGGACGGCTGCTGGCCGGTATCTACGCGCCGCGCACGGGTGAGGTCTCGCTGGGCGGTGCCCAGCTGTCGCAGATGACCGCGGAGCACGTGCGTACGCACGTCGCGCTGGTGAACCAGGAGCACCATGTGTTCGTGGGGACGCTGCGGGACAATCTGCTGCTCGCCCGTGCCGGGGCGGAGGACGCGGAGCTGTGGGCGTCGCTGGCCGCGGTGGACGCGGACGGCTGGGCCCGCGCGCTGGACGAGGGGCTGGACCGTGAGGTCGGCTCCGGCGGTCTGGTGCTCACTCCCGCGCAGGCGCAGCAGATAGCGCTGGCCCGGCTGGTGCTGGCCGACCCGCACACCCTGGTGCTGGACGAGGCGACGTCGCTGCTGGATCCGCGGGCGGCCCGTCATCTGGAGCGCTCGCTGGCCCGGGTGCTGGACGGCCGTACGGTCGTGGCCATCGCGCACCGGCTGCACACGGCGCACGACGCGGATGTGATCGCGGTCGTCGAGGAGGGCCGGATCAGCGAGCTGGGCAGCCATGACGAGCTGGTGGCGGCGGACGGCGCGTACGCGGCGCTGTGGCGGTCCTGGCACGGCTGACGACGCCGGCAACGGCTGACGGTCCTGGACCCGGCTGACCGGGTGCGGCCCCCGGATTTCCCGGCCCTCCGGGACCGTAGGGTCGGGCCATGACCGATTCCTGTGCGGATCCGGGGACCCCTGACTGCCGCAGCGCGCCGCGGTACCTGTGGTGGCTGGTCACCAGCCAGCGCCGCCGGATCGTCGCCGGCGCGCTGCTCGGCAGTGCCTGGATGGTCTGTCTGACGCTGCCGCCGTACCTGCTGTCGCGCGCCATCGACGACGGACTCGCACCGGGGCGGTGGCCCGCGCTGGCGGGCTGGGTCGCGGCGTTGCTGGGTGTGGGGGTGCTCAACGCGTGGCTGGCGATCATGCGGCACCGCACGATGACCAGGGTGCGCATGGACGCCGCGTTCCGGTCCGTGGCGGTCGTGGTCAGGCAGGCGACCGTGCTGGGTGCGGAGCTGCCGCGCCGGGTCACGGGCGGGGAGGTCGTCACGATCGGCTTCCGCGATGTCGCCGTGATCGCCGGCACGCTGACGATCACCGGCCCGGGGGTCGGCGCGGTCCTCGCGTACGTCGCCGTGGCCGTACTGCTGCTGACCGTTTCACCGCTGCTCGCCGCGGTGGTGCTGCTCGGCGTGCCGTTGCTCGCGGTGCTGGTCGGCCCGCTGCTGTGGCGGCTGCAAGGCGTCGAGTCGGCGTACCGGGAACAGGAGGGCTCTCTCGCCGCCCGTTTCGAGGACATCGTCGGGGGCCTGCGCGTCCTCAACGGCATCGGCGGCAAGGAGGTGTACGGCGAGCGCTACCGGCGGGGTTCGCGGGAGTTGCGGGCGGAGGGGTACCGGGTCGGTGCGGTGACCAGCTGGATCCAGGCGCTCGGTGCCGGACTGCCCACCCTGTTCCTCGGCGTCGTGACCTGGCTGGCGGCCCGGATGGCCGCTCAGGGGACGATCACCGTGGGCGAGCTGGTCGCGGTGTACGGGTACACGGCGGTGCTGGTGGTGCCCGTCGCGTTCTTCATCGAGGGCGGTTACGACCTCAGCCGGGGGCTGGTCGCCGCCCGCAGGGTCGTCCGGTTCCTGGCCCTGGAGCCGGGTTCCGCGGGCGGGGAGGCCGCTTCGGACGGACCCGCGGGGCCGTCCGCGCTGCGTGATCCGGAATCCGGCGTCGAGGTGGAGCCCGGCGTGCTGACCGCGCTCGTCAGCGCCCGCCCTTCGGACTCGGCGGCGGTGGTCGACCGCCTCGGCCGGTTCGCGGAGTCGGCGGCGACCTGGGGCGGGATACGCCTCGACGAGATCGACCTGACGCGGGTCCGCCGCCGGATCCTGGTGGCGGACAACGAGGCCGATCTGTTCGCCGGACCGCTGCGCGAGGTGATCAGCGGTGCGCGGGACCGGGACGAGGAGGCCATCGGCCGGAGCGTCCGCGCGGGCGTGGCGCAGGACATCGTGCGCGGTCTGCCGGACGGGCTCGACTCGCCGGTCGACGCACAGGGCCGCAACCTCTCCGGAGGCCAGCGCCAGCGCGTCCGGCTGGTCCGGGCGCTGCTGGCCGATCCCGAGGTGCTCCTGGCGGTCGAGCCCACCTCGGCGCTGGACGCCCACACCGAGGCGGCCGTGGCGGCGCGGCTGCACACGGCGCGGGCCGGCCGCACCACCGTCGTCACCAGCACGTCACCGCTCCTGCTGGACCGGGCGGACACCGTGTACTACCTGGTCGACGGCTCCGTCGCGGCCGTGGGCAGCCATCGCGAGCTCCTGGACGGGCAGCCCGGATACCGCGGGCTGGTGTCCCGCGGCGCGGGCGACGACGCCCCCGGCGGAACCGTCCCGGCCCCCCGGGGAGCCGTGCGATGACCGCCGGCTCCGGGGCGGCGGACCGGGCCCTGCCCGTCGCCGGACCGCAACTGGTCCGCCGGGCCGCGCTCCGGCTGATCCGGCTGGACGGCCGCGCCTTCGCCGCCATGACCGCGCTCAACGCCCTCGCCGCGGCTGCCGGGCTCGTCGGCCCGTGGCTGCTCGGGCGCATCATCGACCAGGTACGGGCGGGCGGCGGGGTGGCCGGGGTGGACCGCCTCGCGCTCACCATCCTCGTCTTCGCCGTGGCGCAGCTGGTGCTGGTCCGCTACGCCGGGCTCGTCGCACACCGCTTCGGTGAACGGACCCTGGCCCGTGTCCGGGAGCAGTTCGCCGAACGGGCGCTCGCGCTGCCCGCCACGGCGGTCGAGCGGGCCGGCACCGGAGACCTGATGACTCGCGGCACCACCGATGTCGCCGCGGTCGGCGCGACCCTCCGGAACTCGGGGCCGGAGGTGCTCGTCGCGGGGGTCCAGGCGCTGTCCGTCCTCGGCGCGGTCTTCGTCCTCGACCCGCTGCTGGGCGCCTGCGGGGTGCTGGGGCTGCTCGGCATCTGGTTCGCCGCCCGCTGGTACCTGCGCCGGGCGCTCGCCGCGTACCTGGCGGAGGGAGCCGCCAACTCGGAGCTCGCGGAGCAGCTGGCCGCCACCGCCGCGGGCGCCCGCACCGTCGAGGCCCTGGGGCTGCAGCGGCGCCGCATCGCGGCGTGCCGGGAGGGCATCGAGAAGTGCCGGCGCACCCGGACCCGGACGCTGTTCCTGCGCAGTGTGCTCTTCCCGGCCGTGGACATCTCCTACGTCATACCGGTGGCCGGTGTCCTGCTGATCGGCGGCGTACTGCACGACCACGGGGCGATGAGCCTCGGCGCGGTCGTCGCCTCCGCGCTGTACCTGCGTCAGCTGTCCCAGCCCCTGGACGTCATCCTCCAGCAGATGGAACAGCTCCAGAGCAGCGGCGCCTCGTTCGCGCGGGTGGAGGGGATCGGCACGGCGGCGCAGGCCCTGCCGGCGGCCTCTCCCGCACCGGCCGGCTCTCCCGCACCGGCCGGCGACGGGATCGAGGTGGCCGGCGTCCGCTACGCCTACGACGACGGGGACGACGTCCTGCACGGGGTCGACCTGAGGGTCCGGCCGGGGGAGCGACTGGTGATCGTCGGCCCCTCCGGTGCGGGCAAGACCACCCTGGGCAGGCTCCTGGCGGGGATGGACGCACCGCACACCGGCTCGGTGACGGTGGGCCGGGTCCCGGTGGCCGGTCTGGACCCCGACCGGCTGCGCCGGCACGTCGTCCTGGTCACCCAGGAGCACCACGTGTTCCTGGGCACGGTCCGGGAGAACCTGCGGATCGCCTCGGCAGGCGCCACCGACGCGGAGCTGCGCGCGGCGCTCGCCGCCGTCGGCGCCGAGTGGGCCGACGAGCTGCCGGAGGGCCTGGACACCGATCTGGGCCGCGGCGGGCACCGGCCGGACGGGGCCAGGGCTCAGCAGCTCGCCCTGGCGCGGGTGGTCCTGGCCGACCCGCACACGCTGATCATCGACGAGGCCACCGCGCTGCTGGATCCGAGGACGGCCCGGCACACGGAGCGCGCGCTGGCCGCCGTGCTGGAAGGCCGGACGGTCGTGGCCATCGCCCACCGGCTGCAGTCCGCCCACGATGCCGACCGGGTGGCCGTGATGGAGGACGGCCGGATCACCGAGCTCGGCACCCACCGCGAACTGGTGGCGGCAGGCGGCGCGTACGCCGCGCTCTGGCGCTCGTGGCACGGCGGGCGGCCGCCCCCGTCCTGAACGGCAGGTGGTCAGCCGCCCGCTGCGGCACGGAATTCGGTGACCCACCGCGACGTGGCCCCGATCCCGCCGAAGGTGTAGAAGTGCAGCTTGAGGACGCCGTGGCGGCGGGCGTCGTATCCCTCGGCCAGGGCACGGATGAAGCGGTCGGGGCCCGCCGTGCCCATCAGGTTGGTGAGCGAGAATCCGTACTTCTTCGCGATGGACGTGCTCGTGCCGACGCCGAAGCGCGTGGCGTACGTCATCAGCCGCTTGATTCCGGCGGGGCCGGGGACCCCGACGCGCACGGGTGCGTCGATGCCCCGTTTCCGTATCGCCTCGACCCAGGCGAGGACCGGGTCCGCGTCGAAGCCGAACTGGGTGATGACGTCGCCGGACAGGCCCTGCGCGGCGAGTGCGCCGGTCTTGTCCTCGATCGCGGACCAGAGCGCAGGACCCGCGATGGCCGGGTGCCCCTCGGGGTATCCGCCGATGCCGACGTGCCGTACGCCGTAGGACTGGAGCAGTCCGGACCGGATGAGCGCGAGGGAGTCGTCGTAGGGGCCGTGGGGCGTGGCCGGGTCGCCGCCTATGACCAGGATGTTGTCGGCCGTGCCGTCGGCGCGGAGGGCGGCGAGGAGTTCTTCCAGTTCCGGCCGGGAGCGCAGTCGGCGGGCCGCCACGTGCGGGACCGGGACGTAGCCGAGCCTCCGGACGGCGCGGGCCGCGGACAGCCGGGTGTCCAGGTCCTCCGTGCCGAGGAAGGTGATGTTGATCCGGGTGCCGGCCGGGATGCGGTCGCGGGCCGCTTCGAGCCCGGGGACGTCCTTGCCGGTCATCTCCAGGGAGAAGTCGTCGAGCAGCGGGGCGATGGCTGGGGCGGTGGCCGTGGAGAGGGAATCCATCGTGCTCCTCGTTCGTGCGGTTCTCCCTTGGCCACAAGTCTGCCGGTAGCGCCTGACGCGCCGCCGGGAGCCCCCCGGCGGCGCGTCAGGCGCGGACGCCCGTCCGTCAGCCCACGCGGGCCTGCGGCGCGACGGCGGGGGCGCCGCTGGAGGAGGCCGCGACGGTGGGGGCACCGCGCGGGCGGCGCAGCAGGGCCGCGGAGACCAGGGCGGCGAGCAGGGTGAGGGCGGCGGCGACGACCAGGCAGAGGCGGAGGCCGTCGAGGAAGGCGTCACCCACCGCGCTCAGGGCCGGTCCGGTGGCGGCGCCCAGGTGCATGCCGGCGACCGCACCGAGTCCGCCCGAACGGGCGGTCTCCGCGATGCCCTGCCCGGCGGCTCCGGTGATCCCGGCGTCCGCGAGGTGCGCGGGGAAGGTGTCGAGGGCGCGGGCGGTGAGGAGGGCGCCCAGGACGGCGGGGCCGAGTGCCCCTCCGACCTGCCGGAACGCGTTGTTGCCGGCTGCGGCCATACCCGCCAGGTGGACGGGCACGGAGGCGACGGCGGTGGCGGTCATGGGGGTCAGGACGCCGCCCATGCCCAGGCCCAGCAGCGCCAGCCGCCAGGCGATGGAGGCGAACGAGGTGTCCGCGTCGACGGTGGTCAGTGAGAGCAGGGAGCCGGTGACGACGAGCAGTCCGGCGGTGATCAGGACCCGGGCGGGCACCCGGTGCATCAGCCGGCCGACGGGAGCGCCGGCGAGGATGGCGGCGCCGGTGACCATGAGGAGCCGCCAGCCCGCCTGGAGGGTGTCGAGCTGCTGCACCAGGCCGAAGTAGAGGCTCAGCAGGAAGAAGAAGCCGATCAGCGCCAGGAAGGTGATCATCGCGACGAGGGTGGTCGCGGTGAACGCGGCGCTGCGGAACAGCGCCAGGTCCAGCATCGGGCTGTCGCTGCGCCGCTCGGCCACGACGAAGGCGACGGCGCCGGCCACCGCGACGAGCAGCGCCACCAGGACCCGGGTGTCGGTGAACGATCCGGCGCCGCCCTCGATCACGCCGTACACCAGCGCGGTGATCGCGGAAGCGGCGGTGATCTGGCCCGGCCAGTCCAGCCGCCGCCCGTGCGGGGCGCGCGAGTCGGTCAGCAGCCGCGCGGCGACCGCCATCGCGATGAGCGAGACGGGGATGACCAGGAGGTAGATCCACCGCCAGGCGGCGTGCTCCAGGACGACTCCGGCGATCAGCGGTCCGACGGCCAGTGCCAGCAGGAGCGAGGTGGCCCAGAGGCCGATGAACTTGCCGCGCTCCCGGTGGTCGGGCACCGCGTGGCTGATCAGGGCCAGTGTGGTGGGCAGCAGCGCGGCCGCACCGAGTCCGGCGAGGGCCTGGCCGGCCCACAGCAGCTCGATCGACGGGGCGGTCAGGGCGACGGCGGCACCGGCGGCGGAGGACGCCAGCCCCGCCTGGAACACCTTCTTGCGTCCGTGGACCTCTCCGAACACTCCGGCGGTCAGGATGAACGCGGCCATGGGCAGGACGAACGCGTCCTGGACCCACGCCAGCTGGGCCGTCGACGCGCCCAGTGCCGCCTGGATGGCGGGCAGGCTCACGGAGACGGTGGTCACCGGCAAGTAGGCGACGAATACGCCCAGGCAGGCCATGGCGAGCGTGGCCGCCCGCCGTTCGGCCGGCCCGCTCGCCGAGGGTGTGACGTTCACGGATGCACTCCTTGGCGGCGCTCCGCGCCGCGGTTGATGTTCAGCGGGGGCCGTCCGCCCCGGTCGCCAGCATCGGTGACGCGAGCCGGAATCAACGAAGCGGCTGCTCGGATCGGTGTGAAACCTCCATGATCCCGGCACCCCGTGGCACACTTCCACCGTGATGGACGCAGTGGATATGCAGATCCTCCGTACGCTCCAGTGCGCGCCGAGGGCCCCGTTCCGGCTCATCGGTGAGGTGAACGGGGTGTCGGAGCAGACCGCGGCCCGCCGCTACCACGCCCTGCGCCGGAGCGGTGTGATGCGTGTGGTGGGCCTGGTCGACCCCGCCGTGCACGGGGAGGCGCGGTGGGTCGCGCGCATCCGCTGCCGCCCCGACCGGGTCGGTCCGCTGGCCGACGCCCTCACCCGGCGTCCCGACATCGCCTACGCGAGCATCGCCTCGGGCGGCTCGGAGATCATCTGCGTCATCCGCTCACCGCTGGACGCCCAGCGCGAGGACATGCTGCTCCAGCAGCTGCCCAGGTCCGCCGCCGTGCTCGACATGAGCATCGATCTGCTCATCCACCCCTTCGAAGCCCCCGGCGCCCCCGGGTGGACCGGCTACGGCGGGCAGCTCACGCCCGAGCAGGAGGAACGGCTGGCGGGCGCCTCCTCCCCCGCTCCGGCCGGCCCTCCCGTGCCCCCGGCCGCCGAGGACGCCCCGCTGCTCGCCGCTCTCGCGGAGGACGGCCGTACCTCACACACCCGGCTCGCCGAGATCACCGGCTGGTCCAAGGGCCGCGTCGCACGCCGCCTGGAGTCCCTGGAGTCGTCCGGCGCGCTCTCGTACGACATCGATCTGCTGCCCGAGCGCCTCGGCTACCGTCTCAACGCGACCCTGTGGCTGCGCGTCGCCCCGGCCCGCCTGGAACGCACCGGGCACGAGATCTCCGGGCACGAGGAGGTCGCGTTCGCCGGCGCCACCAGCGGCGACCACAACGTGATGGCTATCGTCACCTGCCGGGACGCCCAGGACTTCTACCGCTATCTGACCACCCGCCTCGCGGCGGTGCCGGGCGTCGACGCCTACGGGGTCAGCATCCGGGTCCGCCGCCTCAAGCAGGCAGCCTCACTGATCTCCCACGGCCGCCTGGTGCACCCCGTACCCGGCTGAGGGCTGCCCCGGCTCAGATGACGTTCATCGCGGCCGCGGCGCCCACTCCCCCGAGCACCATGAACACCGGCATCAGCACCTTCAGCTCCACCCAGCTGCCGGCCCGGAAGCGCATGAACTTCGGCGGGCCGACCGGGTACCAGCGCTTGCGGCCCACCGGGATCGGCCAGAGGATCGGGCAGCCGGAGACGGTCAGCGCGTCCCCGATGTCATGCACGAGAGCGCCCAGCACGATCGGCAGCCCCAGCCACAGGTACTCCTGGCCGGGGGCCTCGAAGAGCCAGCCCGCCCCGTTGCCCGGCTTGTCCAGCACACCGGCGAGAATCCACGCGCTGGTCGCCCCGAGCAGCCACACCAGAACGTCGCTGGACACCCGGGCGGCCCGCCACAGCAGGCCTTCGACGGCGAGCACCAGGTGGACGAAGAGGATCGCCAGCACCGCCCAGCGGCCGCCTGTGACGGCCGCGGCGGAGGCACCGGCGCCTATCAGGACCGCCCACAGCCAGGTGTGGGTCAGGGTCCGGTGGCCGCCGTTGCGGTTCGAGTCGCCCCGCATCTTCGTCGCCTTGTAGACGGCGTGCGAGAGCGTGTCGACCACTTCGCACAGGCCCCGGGAGATCGGCCCGAAGGCGCGTGAGATGGTCGCGGACTTGTGGTCCAGGTCCGGTGCCAGCGCGGCACCGGCGGTGATCAGCGCGCCGACGACCAGCACGGGCCACGGCATCGTGTGTCCCGCGGCTGCCGCAGCCGCGCCCACCCCCAGCCAGGCCGCCGCCCCTGACAGAGAGTGTGCCGGTCCCATCATGTCTGTTGCCGCCCCCGTAGGTATTGACCAGTGACGGACAACGCGTCGACGGGTGTCGCCCTTCCCGGGCGCGGACCACCGTCGTTGCGCTGTCGTCGAGTTGAGGGGGAAGCGTATCGCCCGTGATCTTCGTGCTGTCGTCCGGTTCCCTCATCCGGGCGGAAGGCAGGCAAGATGGGGGCGTGACCCTAATCGATCAGCTGCCCCCGACCGACGACCCCGACGCCCTCTTCGAGGCATTCTCGTCATGGACCGAGACGCAGGGCATCACCCTCTATCCGGCTCAGGAGGAGGCGCTGATCGAGGTGGTCACCGGGGCCAACGTGATCCTGTCCACCCCCACCGGCTCCGGCAAGAGCCTGGTCGCGGCCGGTGCGCACTTCGCGGCTCTGGCCCAGGACAAGGTCACCTTCTACACCGCGCCGATCAAGGCGCTGGTCTCGGAGAAGTTCTTCGACCTGTGCAAGCTGTTCGGCACGGAGAACGTCGGCATGCTCACCGGCGACGCCTCGGTCAACGCCGACGCCCCGGTGATCTGCTGCACGGCCGAGGTACTGGCCGCCATCGCCCTGCGTGACGGGAAGTACGCGGACATCGGCCAGGTCGTGATGGACGAGTTCCACTTCTACGCGGAGCAGGACCGCGGCTGGGCCTGGCAGATCCCGATCCTGGAGCTGCCGCAGGCCCAGTTCGTCCTGATGTCCGCGACCCTCGGTGACGTCAGGATGTTCGAGGACGACCTGACCCGCCGCACCGGCCGGCCCACCTCCGTGGTGCGGTCCGCGACGCGTCCGGTCCCGCTCAGCTACGAGTACCGGCTGACCCCGATCACCGAGACCATCACCGAACTGCTGGACACCCGGCAGTCGCCGGTCTACATCGTGCACTTCACCCAGGCGTCGGCCGTGGAGCGGGCGCAGTCGCTGATGAGCATCAACATGTGCACCAAGGAGGAGAAGGAGAAGATCGCCGATCTCATCGGCAACTTCCGCTTCACCACCAAGTTCGGCCAGAACCTCTCCCGTTATGTGCGGCACGGCATCGGGGTGCATCACGCGGGCATGCTGCCGAAGTACCGCCGGCTCGTGGAGAAACTCGCGCAGGCGGGTCTGCTCAAGGTCATCTGCGGTACGGACACCCTCGGCGTCGGCGTCAACGTCCCCATCCGCACCGTGCTGTTCACCGCGCTCACCAAGTACGACGGCACCCGGGTGCGGACGCTGCGCGCCCGTGAGTTCCACCAGATCGCCGGCCGGGCCGGGCGGGCGGGCTTCGACACGGCGGGCTTCGTCGTCGCACAGGCCCCCGAGCACGTCGTCGAGAACGAGAAGCTGGTCAAGAAGGCCGGCGACGACCCGAAGAAGAAGCGCAAGGTCGTCCGCAAGAAGGCCCCCGAGGGCTTCGTGGCCTGGTCGGAGACGACGTTCGACAAGCTGATCCAGTCCGACCCGGAGCCGCTGACCTCCCGTTTCCGGGTCACGCACACCATGCTGCTGTCCGTCATCGCGCGTCCCGGCAACGCCTTCGAGGCGATGCGGCACCTGCTGGAGGACAACCACGAGCCGCGCAGGGCGCAGCTGCGCCACATCCGCCAGGCGATCGCCATCTACCGCTCGCTGCTGGACGGCGGCGTGGTGGAACGGCTCGAAACCCCGGACGCGGAGGGCCGCATCGTGCGGCTCACCGTCGATCTCCAGCAGAACTTCGCGCTGAACCAGCCGCTGTCCACGTTCGCGCTCGCCGCGTTCGAGCTGCTGGACGCCGACTCCCCCTCGTACGCGCTGGACATGGTCTCGGTGGTGGAGTCGACGCTCGACGACCCGCGTCAGATCCTCGCCGCCCAGCAGAACAAGGCGCGCGGCGAGGCGATCGGGCAGATGAAGGCCGACGGCATCGAGTACGAGGAGCGGATGGAGCTCCTCCAGGAAGTCACGTACCCGAAACCGCTGAGCGAACTGCTGTGGCACGCGTACGACGTCTACCGGCAGAGCCACCCGTGGGTCGGTGACCATCCGGTGTCACCCAAGACGGTGGTCCGTGACATGTACGAACGCGCCATGACGTTCACGGAGTTCACCTCGAACTACGAGCTGGCCCGCACCGAGGGCATCGTGCTGCGGTATCTCGCGGGCGCGTACAAGGCGCTGGAGCACACCATCCCGGACGACATCAAGTCCGAGGACCTGGAGGACCTGATCGCCTGGCTCGGTGAGATGGTGCGTCAGGTGGACTCCAGTCTGCTCGACGAGTGGGAGCAGCTCGCCAATCCCGAGGTGGAGACGGCCGAGCAGGCGCAGGAGCGGGCCGACGAGGTCAAGCCGGTCACGGCCAACGCCCGCGCCTTCCGGGTGCTGGTGCGCAACGCGATGTTCCGCCGGGTCGAGCTGGCCGCGCTGGACCGGGTCCGCGATCTCGGTGAGCTGGACGGCGACGCGGGCTGGGACGAGGACGCGTGGGGCGAGGCGATGGACGCGTACTGGGACGAGCACGAGGAGCTGGGCACCGGTCCCGACGCCCGCGGCCCCAAGCTGCTGAAGATCGACGAGGACACCGAGCACGGTCTGTGGCGGGTCCGGCAGACGTTCGCGGACCCGAGCGGCGACCACGACTGGGGCATCAGCGCCGAGGTCGATCTCGCCGCGTCCGACGAGGAGGGCCGGGCGGTGCTCCGGGTCACCTCCGTGGGCCAGTTGTGAGCACGTCCGTACCGCGGGCGGCGTCGCGAGAGTGGAGACGAACAGCATGACGAACCCCGCAGAGCGCCTGGTCGACCTGCTCGACCTGGAGCGGATCGAGGTCAACATCTTCCGCGGCCGCAGCCCGCACGAGTCCCTGCAGCGGGTCTTCGGCGGACAGGTCGCGGGGCAGGCCCTGGTGGCGGCCGGCCGCACCACCGACGGGGACCGGCCGGTCCATTCGCTGCACGCCTACTTCCTGCGGCCCGGCCGTCCGGGGGTGCCGATCGTCTACCAGGTCGAGCGGGTCAGGGACGGCAGGTCCTTCACCACCCGCCGGGTGACGGCCGTGCAGCAGGGGCGCACCATCTTCGATCTGACGGCGTCCTTCCACCGTCCGGAGGAGGCGGGCATCGCGCACCAGCTGCCTCCGGCGCGGGTGGTCCCGGATCCGGAGGAGCTGCCGACGGTCGCGGAGGAGGTGCGTGATCATCTCGGCGCGCTGCCCGAGGCGCTGGAGCGGATGGCGCGTCGCCAGCCGTTCGACATCCGCTACGTCGACCGGCTGCGCTGGACGCGGGAGGAGATCACGGACGCGGACCCGCGCAGCGCGGTCTGGATGCGCGCGGTCGGCCCGCTCGGTGACGACCCGCTCGTGCACACCTGTGCGCTGACGTACGCGAGCGACATGACGCTGCTGGACGCGGTGCGGATCCCGGTGGAGCCGTTGTGGGGGCCGCGCGGCTTCGATATGGCGAGCCTGGACCACGCCATGTGGTTCCACCGTCCGTTCCGGGCCGACGAGTGGTTCCTCTACGACCAGGAGTCACCCGTGGCGACGGGCGGGCGGGGTCTGGCGCGCGGCCGGATCTACGACCGCGAGGGGAATCTGCTGGTGTCCGTGGTGCAGGAGGGACTGTTCCGGCGGCTGGGCGAGCAGCCCTCCTGACGGCCGGGGGTCCGGGGTCCGCCCGGGACGGGGCTCAGGTGCCGGGCAGCGGATCCTGTTCGACCTCGTGACGGCGGGTGCGGATGTCCGGCGGCGCCGGGTGCAGTTTGGCGTCGCAGGCGGGGCCGAGTCCGGTGCGGCGCGAGGCCGTGCCGGTGAGCGGGCGTCCGCACAGCCGGCAGCGCACGGTGCGGCGGACCGCCGCCTGCCCGGTCTCTGGCAGCGGTTCGGTACCGGGTCCGGGGAAGGGTTCGGGAGACTCCACCCGTCGATCCTCTCAAGCCCCCGGACTACTCTGCGACTTCCCGCCCCCGCACACCGAGGAGCCCGCAGGTGACCACCGTCCTGACCCTGGAGTCCGTCCCCCGGGACAAGAAGGCGGAGAAGGCGGCCGCACCGGGTACGGTCCGCCCCGTCGGGCACTTCGTCGCCCTCACCGGCAGGCCCGGGGAATCCTCACGGCCGGTCGCGCATGTGGAGCGCGAACTGCCGCCGGACGGCATACCCGCGTACCTCGCGGCCCGGAAGGAGGGCATCCGCTCCTTCGTCCTGTGGGCGGAGCCGGAGCGCCGCTCCCGGCTGGCCGCGCTCGTCACCGTCTCGGCGGCGGAGGGCGTCTGTGCGTACGAGGTGCGGGACGGGCAGGGTGTGCCCATCGGGACGATCCTCCGCGAGAAGGCCCTGCACGGCCGGGGCCTGCGGACCCGCTGGACCCTCACCCAGCCCGGCTGCCCCGAGGCTGTCGGGTACAAGGGCCGGATCTTCTGGTGGTACGTGTGGTGGCTGCTCTTCCCCGTCCAGGTGGCCATCGGTGTGGGCAGTGTCCTGGCCGGCGGCGGCGACGTGGCCCGCGGACCCCGGCGCGTCATCTGGCGGGCGGGCGGGGAGGTTCCGCTGGAGTTCCGGTCGGACGGCGACGAGGTCCATGTGCACGCGCCCTGGGTCGACCGGCGGCTGGCGGCCGCCCTGGCGGCGCTGATCCGCTCCTTCGACAGCTGGATGGGCACGCCGTGGGACGACAAGCGGGAGTGAGCGCCGCGGGGCGCGGTGCACCGATCCGGTGGCGGGCGGAGGCCGGGGCCTGGCGCTGGCTCCGTTAGCCCGTCCGGCGGACAGCGGGGCATCCGGCCGGCCCCCGGCGCGAGCCCTTCCCCCTCTGTCGTCCGCCGCCACGGAGGGTGGTCGCGCGGTGATCCACGGGGCGGAAGCGCCGGCCCGGCGCTCTCACCGCGGGAGGCACGGTCATGACGGACGATCAGGTGTTCTTCGGCCTGGGACTGATTGTGGTGCTGGCGGTCGGCTCGCAGTTGCTGGCCGGCCGGCTGCGGGTGCCGGCGCTGCTCGTCCTGCTGCCGGTCGGTTTCACCGCCGGCGCGCTGACGGACGACGTCCACCCCGACCGGCTGCTGGGCGCCGCCTTCTCCCCGCTGGTCTCGCTGGCCGTGGCGGTGATCCTCTACGACGCCGGGCTCGGGCTGGACATCAGCAGACTCAAGGGCCACAACCGCCGTGTCGTGGTGCGGCTCCTGTGGATCGGGACCGTGCTCACCGTGGTGTCGGCCGCGCTGTTCGCCGTGCCGGTACTGGACATGTCGATGGCCGCGGCCGTGATGCTCGCGTCGATCCTGGTCGTCTCAGGGCCGACGGTCGTCGGACCGCTGCTGGACTTCGTCCGGCCCAGCGAGCGGTTGCGGCGCGTGCTGATCTGGGAGGGCTCCCTGATCGATCCGGTCGGCGGGATCCTGGGGGCGCTGGTCTTCCACGGGGTGCTCGCGGGCGACCGGCCGGGGTTCGGCCGTCAGCTGGGGCAGTTCGCGGCCAGTGCGGCGGTGGGCGCGACCGGCGGTGCACTCGGGGCGGGTCTGCTGTGGCTGCTGCTGAGCCGGGTGCGGCTGAGCGAGGAGCTGGGTACCTCGGTGCAGTTCGCCGCGGTGATCGGCGTGGCGGCGGCGTGTGACGCGCTGCGCGACGACACGGGGCTGATCTCCGCCGTCGTCATGGGGATGGCCGTCGCCGGTCTGCCGGGCCCGGACGTCCCGCTGCGGGGGCCCTTCTTCGGCACACTGGTCTCGCTCACCATCGGTCTGCTCTTCATCTCCATCTCGGCCACGGTCACTCCCGCCTCCCTGCGGCACGTGGTGCTGCCGTCGCTAACGCTGGTCGCGCTGCTCGTGCTGGTGACCAGGCCCCTGGTGGCCCACCTCGCGACGCTCGGGACCGATGTGCCGCGCGGGGAACGGTGGTTCATCGGCTGGATGGCGCCCCGGGGCATCGTCGCGGCGGCCACCGCCTCCACGTTCTCCGCACCCCTGGCCGGCAAGGGCATCGGCGGCGCGGAACGCATCCTCCCGGCCACCTTCGTGGTGATCGTCGCCACGGTCACGCTCTACGGCCTGACGGCGTTCCCGGTGGCCCGGAGGCTGCGGGTGCTGCGCCCGGCGAGGTCCAGGCCGCTGCTGGTGGGCGGCGCCCCGTGGACGGTCGGCCTGGCGTGCGCGCTGCGCTCCGCGGGGCCGGACGTACTGATGTGGGCGGGCGCGGCCCAGGAGCGGGCGCGGATCGAGGAGGCGGGGCTGAAGCTGGCCCCCGGTGAGCTGCTCGCCTCGGCCACCGGTGCCGGGGCGGAACTGGAGGGGATCAGCGAGGTGCTGCTGCTGACCGGTGAGGACGACTTCAACGCGCTCGCCTCGATGACGCTCCGGGAGACCGTCGACGGGCCGGTCCGCCGGCTCCGGCCGCCGTCGGCGGATCACGGGGTGGTGGCCCCGTACACGGGTGGTGAGTCGCTGTTCGAACCGGAACTCACCGGTCCCGAACTGACCCGCAGGTACGAGGCCGGGGCGCGGGTGGTCAACCGGCCCTTCGACGGTGAGGTCCCGGCCGGACACGCGTTGCTGTTCGTGGTGAGCGCGGCCGGCCGGCTCACCCCGGTGACCGGCACCGGCACGGCCGCGCCGGTACGGGGCGACATCCTCGTCCTGCTGAGTCCGCCGTCGAGGCCCTGAACCGAGTTGTCCCGGATCAGAGATATGCTCTCTTCTGTGAGAGAGACGGAGAGCGCCGGGCCGGACACCGTCGATGCCCGGCTGGCGGCGCGGCTGGCCGGACTCCGCGCCGAGGCGGGCTGGTCGCTGGAGGAGCTGGCGCACCGCACGGGGGTGAGCCGTTCGACGCTCTCGCGGCTGGAGCGCGGCGAGCTGAGCCCGACCGCGGCCCTGCTCGGGCGGCTGTGCACGGTCCACGGCAGGACCATGTCGCGGCTGCTGCTCGAAGTGGAGGCGGAGCCGGTGCAGCTGGTGCCCGCCGGGCGCCAGCCGGTGTGGCACGACGAGGAGTCCGGTTTCGTACGCCGCTCCGTCTCTCCCCCGCACCCGGGGCTGCGCGCGGAGATCGTCGAGGGGGTGCTCGGCGCGGGAGCCTCGATCGCGTACGAGAACCCGCCCGTTCCCGGCCTCGAACAGCACATCTGGGTTCTGGAGGGGACGGTCGAGATCACCGTGGACGACACCGTGCACACCGTCCGCACCGGCGACTGCCTGCGCTTCCGGCTCCGCGGGCCCACGCGTTTCCACTGTCCGGGCCCGGCCGGGGTCCGTTACGCACTGATGATCGTTCTGCCCTGAAAGGACCTGTCGTATGACCGAGATCGTCCAGGTGTCCGGACCCGAACTGGTCACGTACGCCGATGAGCTGGCCGCGCTCCTGGTGGAGATCGTGGACGGCGGGGCCTCCGTGGGGTTCCTCGCACCGCTGGACCGGGACGCGTCGGCCTGCTGGTGGCGGGAGAAGGCCGCGTCCGTCTCGGCCGGGAGCCTCCAGGTCTGGATCGCCCGGGACGGCGAGCGGGTCGCCGGGACCATCGGTCTGGTCCGGGCGCCGCTGCCGAACGCCCGCCACCGCGCGGAGGTCACCAAGCTGATGGTGCGTCCGTCGGCGCAGGGCCGGGGCCTGGGCCGACGGCTGCTGGACGCCGTCGAGGGGACGGCGGCCGGGGACGGCGTCACCCTGCTCGTCCTGGACACCGAGAGCGACAGCGCGGCCGAGCGGCTCTACCGCTCCGCGGGCTGGACCGCGTGCGGCTCGGTCCCCGGCTACGCCGCCGATCCGGCGGGGGTCCTCAGGCCGACCACCTACTACTACAAGGCGGTCGGCCCGGAAGGGCCGGCGCGGACTCAGCCGGCGAGCCCGTCGACGTCCTTGTAGACGACGCCGTCCTTCATCACCACCAGGATGTTCCCGGGATCGCCGAGGGCGTGGATGTCGTCGATCGGGTTGCCGCGGGCTATGACGACATCGGCGCGCTTGCCGGGCTCCAGGGTTCCGGTCTCGTCGGCGATGCCGAGGAGTTCGGCGGCTTCCGACGTTCCGGCGCGCAGCGCGCCCATCGGAGTCATGCCGCAGTCCACGAGGAGGCCCAGCTCACGGAGGTTGGTGCCGTGCTCGGCGATCCCGCAGTCGGTGCCCATGGCGACCCGCACCCCGCGCTCGATGGCGTGCGGGATGTGCTTGCGGGCGACCTCCTGCCAGTGCTTCTTCTTCGCGTAGGCCCAGGGCGCCGCCTTCTTCGGGTCCGGGTCGGTGTGGGCGGTGGTGAGCGTCGGCACGAGGAACGTGCCGCGCTCCAGCATCAGGTCGATGGCCTCGTCGTCGATCTCGTAGCCGTGCTCGACGCTGGCGACCCCGCCCCGTACGGCGTTGAGGATGCCGCCCCTGCCCTGGGCGTGGGCGGCGACCTTCTTGCCGCGGTGTCCGGCGGCGATCTCCGTGATCGTGCGGATCTCGTCCTCCAGGAATCCGTCGTCGTCGGGCTGGTCGGTGGGGCTCCAGACGCCGCCGGTCGCGGCGATCTTGACGCAGTCGGCGCCCTGGCGGAGCACGCCGCGCACCGCCCGGCGGCATTCGGCGGTGCCGTCGGCCAGCCGTCCCATGGTGTTGTCGTTGGCGCGGTCGTCGTTCCCCGACCGGAAGTCGCCGTGCCCGCCGGTCGGGCTGAGCATGGCGACGGCCACCAGCAGCCGGGGGCCTACCAGCAGTCCGGACTCGACGGCCCGCCGGTGCCCGGCGTCCGCCCCGCCGAGGTCGCGTGCGGTGGTGACCCCGGCTTCGAGCGTCGCCCGCATCCGGGGTGCGGCGAGGAAGGTGAGCAGGCTGCGGGGCATGGTGGCGATCTCGGCATGGCTGAGTGCGGTGCCGGGCGCGGCCATGTGGACGTGGCAGTCGATGAAGCCGGGCAGGATCGTGCCGCCGCGGACGTCGACGCGCCGGGTCCCCTCCTCGGTTGCCGGACAGTCCGCGGACGGGCCCGCCCAGCGGACGCGTCCGTCCTCGATGAGCACCGCGCCGTCCCGGACGGGTTCGGCGCCCGTACCGTCGATGAGCAGGCCGTTGTGCAGGAGTACGGGGGTGGTGGGAGCGGGCATGGCGCTGTTCCTTCCGTGGAGGGTGCGGAGCGGGGTGGGGGCGGGTCAGTCGCGGGCGGTACGGGGCCGGGCCACGACGGCTGCCGCGACGGCGACCAGGACGGACACGCCCGCGCAGCACCACCAGACGGTGGTGTAGGCGTCGATCGTGGGGATCTTCGTGCCCTTGAAGGTGATCGCGGTCAGGATGGCCGCGAAGACGGCTCCGGCGACCGAACCGCCCACTGTCTTGGCCGTGTTGTAGATGCCGGTGGCGATCGCGGTGCGCTCGTGCGGGCTGGCGTCGACGATGAGGACGGGCATGGCGCTGAGGGCCAGGCCGACGCCCGAGCCGACGATGGCGTTGACGACGACGAACTGCCAGGGCTCGTCGTGCGCCATGATCAGGAACACGTAGCCGACCGCCATGAGGAATCCGCTGAGCGCGAGGGCGCCGCGTCCGCCGATCAGCCGGAAGAGCCGGGAGGCGACGAGCGAGGCGGCGAAGGCCATCACGCCGGACGGCAGCATCAGCCACGCGATCCCGAGGGCGTCGTAGCCGAATCCGTATCCGAGCTTGTCGCCGGGCGAGGAGACGAAGAGGACGGCGGCGGTCTGGGCGCCGAAGAGCGCGGTGCCGAGCAGGAAGCTGGCCGCGTACACGGGGAGCAGGGTGCGCCGCACGGTGAGGCGGATGTCGACGATGGGCTCCGCGACACGGAGTTCGACCAGGACCCAGACGACGAGCGTGGCGGCGGCGACCGCGAGGAGCGTCAGCGTCCGGCCGTCGGACCAGCCCCACTTGGGTCCCTGGGAGATGCCGAGCAGCAGCGTGGCGAGCCCGATGCTGAGGAGCCCGGCGCCGGCCCAGTCGACCCGGCCCGGGGCGCGGGTCTTCGACTCGGGTACCAGGAAGAAGACGACTCCGGCGCACAGGACGGTCGTGACGGCCGGGATCCAGAGCACGCCGTGCACCGAGGAGATGACCTCTCGCAGGAGACCGGCGATGACCATGCCGGCGCTGGCACCGAAGGTGAGGGCGCCGACGAGCAGGGCGATGGCGCTTCGGGCGCCCGCCGCGTCGAGGCGGTCGCGGACCAGGCCGATCTCCAGCGGCAGGAGCGCGGCCAGCGGTCCCTGCAGGACCCGCCCGACGAGCAGCACCTCGAAGGAGGGCGACCAGGCGACCAGGACGGAGCCGGCGACGAGGCAGAGGACCGCGATGCGCAGCAGCCGCCGGTGGCCGTACATGTCCCCGAGCCGGCCGAACAGCGGTACGGAGACGGCGGCGGCGAGGAGTTGTGCGGCGTTGACCCAGTTGAGGTCGCCCGCCCCGACGTGGAGGACGGTGCCGAGTTCGGGCAGCAGGGCCGGCATCATCCCCTGGATGATGCCGCTGGTCAGTTCGACGAAGACCAGGAATCCGACGACCGCGGCGACGCGGGCGCCGCCGAGGCCAGGCGCGCCGGCGCCCGCGGTGGGCTGGATACGCGACATGGGGATCTCCACTTGGGCACGGCCGCGCACACGGGCGCGGCGGAGGGTGGTGGGGCAGGAAATGTTCGCTGCGAGGGCACTTCGAAGAACGGAAGCGGGTGGGTTCCGGCGGATCAGGCGGCCGGCCGCCGGCCGGCCGCGAGGAGCCCGCGGGCCACTGCGCCGACGGCGGCCAGATCGGCCGGGCCCGGTTTGATACCGACGGCCGCGAGGGCCTCCTCGATGCCGGCCGGGGCGTGGCCGGGGCCGGGTACGGAGGAGGCGGGCGCCGGTTCTTGGCGGTCCGGGTCACGGAGCGGGGCGGGCTGGTGCCGGGGGTCGGGCGCGGCCCGGCGCAGATGCCAGGTGGTGACGGACTGGAGGGCCTCGCCCGCACGGAGCAGGGTGTGCTCGCTGCGGGGGCGGCCGGCCAGTTGGAGGGAGAGCGGCAGTCCGGCCGGGTCGGCGCCCATGGGCAGCGCGAGGGCCGGGAAGCCGGTGGGGTTCCACACGGCGGTGAGGTTGAGCTCGTCGCCGGGCGCCGCTTCCCGGGTGTAGGGACGGGCGGGCGCGGGCCAGGTCGGGGTGGCGATCACGTCGGCCCCGGCCGGGCCGTCCATCCGCTCCAGCAGCGCGGCGGTGAGCCGGTCGCGGGTCCGCTGGGCGCGGAGGTAGAGGTGCGCGGGAATCAGTCCGCCCGCCGCGGCCAGCCGGCGAAAGCCCCGCCCGTGTCCGTCCCAGTCGGCGGCGAGCCGTTCGCCGTGCTCGGAGAAGGCCTCCGCGAGCATGGTGACGGCGTTGACCGCGAGCAGGTCCCCGAACTCCGGGAGTTCGAACTCCCTTATCTCGCAACCGAGTTCGCGCAGGTTCCGCAGCGCTTCCAGGAAGGCCGCGCGGCACGGTCCGGTGACACCCGGCGCGTCGAGGAGCCCGTACGGGACGCCGACGCGCAGTCCGCGGATGTCCGCGGGACCGGGCGCACCACCCGGCTGCCCGGTCAGCGCGCCGAGGAGCAGCCCGCAGTCGCCGGCGCTGACGGCCATCGGCCCCAGGACGTCCTGCGAGGGGCTGAGCGGCAGGCAGCCGTCGGTGGGCAGCAGGCCGAAGGTGGTCTTCAGGCCGGTGGTGCCGCACAGGGCGGCGGGCAGCCGGACGCTGCCGGAGGTGTCGCTGCCGAGGGCCCCGAGGAAGAGTCCGGAGGCGATGCCCGCACCGTTGCCGGTGCTCGATCCGCCGGTCCACCGCTCCGGGTCCCAGGGGTTGCGGGGCACCGGGAAGGGGTGGGCGGGGTCGGGGCGGCCCATGGCGTACTCGGCCATGGTGGTCTTGCCGAGGACGACGGCACCGGCGCGGCGCAGCCGGGCGACGGCGGGCGCGTCGAGCCCGTGCCACCAGTGCGGGTCATGGGCGGGGCTCTGCGCGGTGGCCGGACCCTCGACGGTGGCGAGGTTGTCCTTCACGGCGAGCGGCAGACCGTGCAGCGGGCCGCGTTCGGCGGCCGGGAGGGCGTCGGCCGCACGGGCCGCGGCGAGTGCCTGTTCCGGGAAGCGGGTCACGTACACGCCGAGCAGCGGATCGAGCGCGTCGGCGTCGGCGAGCGCGGCGGTGACGAGCTCACGGCTGCCGACGGCGCCCGACCGGAGGGCGGAGGCGGCCTCGGTGAGGGTGGCGAAAGGCTGCTGCACGGGGCGCCTCCGGGGCGGGAAACTGGCTGGATCTGATGAGGTAGGGCGATGCTAATCTCCGATCATGAGGTGACCTCGAATTGCTTATCCCTGTCATGAAACGCGATCCAATGCAGTTTTTTCCCACAACGCTTCCCGATGCGGATCTCAGATGACCGAAAACCTGCCCCCGCTCAGCGAACTCGATCTGACCCTGGTCAACGCCCTGCAGATCAGCCCCCGGGCGCCCTGGACGGAGCTGGCGAAGGCGCTGGACATCGACGCCGCGACCGTCGCCCGGCGCTGGGAGCGGCTGCGCACGGCGGGCCATGCCTGGGTGACCGCCTATCCGTTCGGCGGCTCGGGGGCGGGTGCGCTGATCGAGATCGACTGCGCGCCGGGGCAGGCGGGTGCAGTGGCCGAGCAGCTCTCCGCGGACCCGCACGCCGTGACCGTGGAGCACGCGGCAGGCGGCCGCGACCTGCTGATCACGGCCATGGCCACCGGCTTCGGCGCGCTCTCGCGCTACATCGTGGACCGGCTCGGCACGATCCCCGGGATCACGGCGACCCGGGCCCATCTGGTCACCCGCAGTTACACGGAGGGGAGCGTCTGGCGGCTGACGAGCCTGAACCGCTCGCAGCAGGAGGCGCTGGCCGCGTCCCGGCGCTCGGCGCTCGGCGGCTCCCAGCAGTCGCCCGAGTACGCGGAGCTGGTCACGGCGATCGGCGAGAACGGGCGGATGTCGCTGAGCGAACTGGCCGAGACCCTGGGCGTCTCGGTGAACACCGCGAGCCGCCGGCTGAACCGGCTGCTCGAATCCGGCCGGCTGGTGCTGCGCTGCGACCTGGCCCGCTCGCTGTCCGGCTCACCGGTCGCCGTGACCTTCTTCGGAACCGTCTCGCCGGAGCATCTGGACTCCACGGCAAGGGAGTTGGCGAAGCTTCCGGAGATCCGGCAGTGCCTCGGCCTGGCCGGTCCGCAGAATCTGATCGCGACGGTCTGGGTCTCCTCGCTGGTGGACGCCCAGGACCTGGAGGTACGTCTGGCCGCTGCCCTCCCCCATCTGCGGATCGCCGACCGGGCGGTCGCGCTGCGCGCGGTCAAGCTGATGGGCAGGCTGCTGGATCCGGACGGCCGTGCGATCGGCTTCGTCCCGATGAATCTGTGGGCATAAGCGGGACGCTGCGGGCGTAAGAATGGCAGTGAAAGCCATTTACTAGGAGATCCCCATGACGCTTTACGACATCCCCCTCCACACCCTGACCGGCGAGCCGACCACCCTGGGCGCCTACCGGGGCCAGGCCGTCCTGCTGGTGAACGTCGCCTCCAAGTGCGGGCTGACCCCGCAGTACGCCGGCCTGGAGCGGCTCCAGAAGACTTACGGGGACCGGGGGTTCACCGTTCTCGGCGTGCCGTGCAACCAGTTCGCCGGCCAGGAGCCCGGAAGCTCCGAGGAGATCCAGGCGTTCTGCTCGGCGACGTACGGGGTGAGTTTCCCGCTGCTGGCCAAGACGGACGTCAACGGCGCGGGCCGGCACCCGCTCTACGTGGAGCTGACGAAGCTCGCGGACGCCGACGGCGAAGCCGGTGACGTGAAGTGGAACTTCGAGAAGTTCCTGCTCTCCCCTGCGGGCGAGCCGGTCGCCCGGCTCCGTCCGGCCACCGAGCCGGAGGCCCCGGAGCTCGTCGCGGCCATCGAGGCCCAGCTTCCCGCCTGAAGCGGGGCCGCCGGGTGGCTGGCGGCCGGATCGCCGCCCGCCACCCGGTGGCACTCGGGCCCGCCGCTCAGGCGTGGCTGAGCAGGAGCGAGCCCTTGGGGTAGGTGACGCCGGCGTTCACATTCGCCACCTGGATGCTCACGGGCGTGCCTTCCTTGATGTTGCCGCTCTTCCACGGGCTGCAGTAGGGGGAGTTGTGGCCTCGGGTGCTCGTGACCCGGTCCCAGCTCCCGTCGCGGCCGATGTCGAGCTTCACCTCGATGCCCCAGCCGTCCGCGCTCGTGTCGCAGGCGCGGATCGAGTCACCGGGGATCGCGCCGTAGGGGTCGGGGTTCCACTCGCCGTACCCGCCGAAGGTCGCCTCGATCGGCTTCGGCGCGGCCGCGGCCGTGCCCTGTGCGGCGATGACGAGGCCGAACGCCGCCGCGGCGGCGGCCACGACCCGCCTCCCGGTGTACCTCAGCATGGCGCGTTCCCCTCCATCGGCCGGTCACGATCTTCACGGGGAATCTACAGGGGCATGGCAGGTGCACACCATCCGCCCGGGACAGAGGACCGGCCCCCGTCCCCGGCCGGTGCGGCGGGGGACGGGGGCCGGGGCGTGTGTGCGGCCCGGGCCGGGTGTCAGCGGATGGGCATCCCGGACAGCGTGCGGGCGATCACCAGGCGCTGGATCTCGCTGGTGCCCTCGAAGATCGTGTAGATCGCGGCGTCCCGGTGCATCCGCTCCACCGGGTACTCGCGGGTGAAGCCGTTGCCGCCGAGGATCTGGACCGCCTGCGCGGTGACCTCTTTGGCCGTCTCGCTCGCGTACAGCTTGGACATGGAGCCCTCGGCGGACTCGAACGGCTTGCCGGCGGCCGCCATCCAGGACGCGCGCCAGACCAGCAGGCGGGCCGCGTCGATCCGGGTACGCATGTCGGCGAGCTGGAAGGCGATGCCCTGGTTGTCGATGATCGGGCGGCCGAACTGGGTCCGGGTCTTCGCGTAGTCGAGCGCGACCTCGTACGCGGCACGGGCGGTGCCGACCGCCATCGCGCCGACGGCCGGGCGGGACGCCTCGAACGTGGCCATCGCGGCGTTCTTCACCCGCTCACCGCCACCGGAGGCGGCGCGCTCACGGGCCCGCGCGAGGCGCTGGTCGAGCTTCTCCTTGCCGCCGAGCAGGCAGTGGCCCGGGACGCGCACGTCCTCCAGGACGACCTCGGCGGTGTGCGAGGCGCGGATGCCGTGCTTCTTGAACTTCTGCCCCTGGGACAGCCCGGGAGTGTCCGGCGGCACGATGAATGAGGCGTGCCCCTTGGAACCGAGCTCCGCGTCGACGACCGCGACCACGACGTGGACGTTGGCGATGCCGCCGTTGGTCGCCCAGGTCTTGGTGCCGTTGAGCACCCACTCGTCCTTGGCCTGGTCGTACACCGCGCGGGTGCGCATCGAGGCGACGTCGGAACCGGCGTCCGGCTCGGAGGAGCAGAAGGCGGCGACCTTCACATCGTTCGCGTCGCCGTACATCTGCGGGATCCAGGTGCCTATCTGCTCCTCGGTGCCGTTGGCGAGGACGCCGACGGCCGCCAGGCCCGTACCGACGATGGACAGGGCGATGCCCGCGTCACCCCAGAACAGCTCCTCCATCGCCACCGGGATGCCGAGGCCGGTCGGGTCGAAGAACTGCTGGGCGTAGAAGTCCAGGGAGTAGATGCCGACCTTGGCCGCCTCCTGAATGACGGGCCAGGGCGTTTCCTCACGCTCGTCCCACTCCGAAGCGGCCGGACGGATCACATCCGCGGCGAAGCCGTGCAGCCAGTCACGGACCTGCTTCTGGTCGTCGTTGAGTTCGAGCGTGAACTCGGCCATTTTCCCCTCCACGTACTGCTGTCAAAACCCGTTCGTTACTTGCGGTAACAACAGTCTGTTACCGGCAAGTAGCCTCTGTCAACCGGTCAACCGGAGATCCGCGCACCGCTGGACAGGGTGTTACGTTGCGCAGGCAGGACGGACAGGCACGGCCAGGGGTGGGAGAAACAGCATGGAGACCACACGACAGGCGGAGCGGCAACGGTCCGCGGCAGAACGCCGCCGCCGCGAGCTGCTCGAAGCCGCCGACCGCGTGGTGCTCAGGGACGGCCCGGGAGCCTCGATGAACGCCATCGCGGCGGAAGCCGGGATCACCAAGCCCATCCTCTACCGGCACTTCGGCGACAAGGGCGGCCTCTACCGCGCCCTCGCGAAACGGCACACCGACGCGCTCCTCGGCGCACTGCGGGCGGCGCTCGACGCCCCCGCCGACCGCCGTGCCCGGGTCGAGGCGACCCTCGACACCTATCTCGCCGCGATCGAGGCCCGTCCGCAGGTCTACCGGTTCCTGATGCATCCCTCCGACGACGCGGCCCCCTCGTCCGAGCAGGGCTTCGACGTGGGGCGCCACTCGGCCCCGCTGCTGCGCCGCCTCGGCGAGGAGCTCGCCACGGTCATCGCGGAGCGGGTGGACCTCGGGCCCGACAGCCAGGTCATGGCCCGGATCTGGGGGCACGGCATCGTCGGCATGATGCACGCGGCGGGCGACTGGTGGCTGGGTGAACGCCCCTGCTCACGGGCCCAGCTGGTGAGCAGCCTGGCCGATCTGCTGTGGGGGCGGCTCTCCGCGGCGGGCGACCGCCCCGGCGGCCCGGGGTTCTGAGGCCGCGCTACCGCTCACCGGTCAGCCGGGCCGCCCCCAGGGCGCCCGGCGGGCCGCGCGCAGGGCCCGCGTCCGCCGCAGCCCGGTCAGCCGGTCGGTGTAGACGGCGCCTTCCAGGTGGTCGCACTCGTGCTGGAGGCAGCGGGCGAAGAAGCCGGTACCGCTGACCCGCACCGGCTCACCCCCGACCGTGACCCCCTCTACCACCGCGTGGTCGAAGCGGGGCGTACCGGCCTCGATGCCCGGCAGCGAGAGGCAGCCCTCCGGGCCCCGCACGGTGATGCCGTCGGCCTCGACGAGGGTGGGGTTGACCAGGTGGCCCAGGTGGCGGACGTCCTCGTCGTCGGGGCAGTCGTACACGAACACCCGTAGCGCCACGCCGACCTGGTTGGCCGCGAGCCCGACGCCGTTCGCCGCGTACATCGTGGCGTACATGTCCTCGACCAGCCGGGCGAGCGAGGGACCGAAGTCCGTGACGGGTTCGCAGGCGCCGTGCAGCACGGGGTCACCGAGCAGATTCATGGCCCGGACGCGTCCGGAACTGCCGGGGATCGGGCGGTTTCGCATGGCGGCCATCGTACGGTCCGGGGCAGCGCCGAACGCACGGCCGCCCGGCCGTGCGCGTAGACATCCCGCATCGGGACCGGCGGCAGATCCGCGCGCTTTCTCACCCGGGCGCAGAAGAGGGCCATCACCGGGGAATCGGCGCCCAGGTCGTCGAAGAAGTGTCTGTCCGCCGTCACCCGGTCCTCTATGTCAGGGCGCTGGGCGCGAGAATCGGGAAGGGCATGATGGCCTCCTCCCGCGACGTGCCCCTCTGCGCCGAGCTGCTCACCGTCGGGGACTCCTCCGCCATCCGCAAGGACTGCGGCACCCCCGGCCGCCGGATGATCCCGGAGCCGGGCATGAGCATGCGGCCGGCGCTGCTGGACGAGTCGTACGTGGACGAGGTGGTCCGGGCCGGGGAGGCGGACACGGTCCGCGCCTGCCGCCGGCTGGCGGGGGTTCCTCTTCGACGGCCCCACCGGCACGGTGGTGAGCGGCGCGGTCGACCAGCCGGACCGGCGGGGGTCCGGGACCTCACCGCGGTGGCCGCGGCACCCGACCTGGGCGAGCGCTACCCCGACACCGTGTACCAGGACAACTGGGTCCGGGATCCGTACGGCCGGAGCCCGCTCGACGCCGCCCGGCCGGGCGCGCCCCTTCAGGCCCCGGGACCCCCGCGGCCTGAAGGGGCGTGACCTCGGTCACGCCCGCCGTCGCGGCCCGCACCGCGGAGGGCGGGCGCGGGCGGTGCGACATGACGGGACGTCAGACCTGCCCGGCGGCGCGGAGCCGGAGCCTCCGAGCCGCCCTTGAGCCGCCGGTGCCGCCGCCCGTCCGCGGGATTTCCGCGCCGGTGGTACTCCACGCGCCCCACATTCCACCGGAACTCCACGCACCGAGCGGTGCCGCCGTGCCTCCGCCGTGCCGGACATCGATAGGCTGGGCGCGGACCGATGCAAGGAGGATCTAGGACGATGGCAGGCAACACGGAGCCGTTGTCGCCGCGGGCCAAGCTGGCCGTGACGGCGGGCAAGGCCGCTGCGGCGGTGTCGCGGGCAGCCGGGCGGGGCAGCGGATCGGTGATCGGCGGCCGGGTGGCGCTCAGGCTCGACCCCGACCTGCTCGGGCGGCTGGCACAGCACCTGGACGTGATCCTGGTGTCGGCGACCAACGGCAAGACGACCACGACCCGGCTGATCGCCGAGGCACTGCGGGCCGCCGGCCCGGTCGTGTCCAACGCGCTCGGCGCCAACATGCCCGCGGGCATCACCTCGGCCCTGGCCGGCGGCTCGGACGCGCAGTACGGCGTGATCGAGGTGGACGAGAAGTACCTCGCCGGAGTCGCCCGCGACACGACGCCCAAGGTGATCGCGCTCCTCAACCTCTCCCGCGACCAGCTGGACCGGGCCGCGGAGACCCGGATGCTCGCCGAGAAGTGGCGCGAGGGGCTGTCCGGCTCGAAGGCCGTGATCATCGCCAACGCCGACGACCCGCTGATCGTCTGGGCGGCCTCCTCCTCACCCAACGTGGTGTGGGTCGCGGCCGGACAGGCGTGGAAGGACGACGCCTGGTCCTGCCCGTCCTGCGGCGGTGTGATGCAGCGCCCCGGCGACGACTGGTTCTGCGGCGAGTGCGGTTTCCGCCGGCCGCCGCCCAGCTGGGTGCTGCACGGCGACTACGTCCTGGACCCGCACGGCTCGGCCTGGCCGATCCACCTCCAGCTGCCCGGCCGCGCCAACAAGGCCAACGCCACCAGCTCGGCCGCCGTGGCCGCCGTCTTCGGCGTGCCGCCCCAGGTCGCCCTGGAACGGATGTACCACGTGCAGGCCGTCGCGGGCCGCTACGACGTCGTCACCTTCCTCAACCGTGAGCTGCGGCTCCTGCTGGCGAAGAACCCGGCGGGCTGGCTCGAGACGTTCTCGCTGATCGATCCGCCGCCCACCCCGGTGATCCTCTCCGTCAACGCCCGCGGCGCCGACGGTACGGACACCTCCTGGCTCTGGGACGTGGACTACACCCAGCTCGCGGGTCACCCGATCTTCGTGCTCGGCGACCGCAAGCTGGACCTCGCGGTCCGGCTCGAAGTGGCCGGTCTCGACTTCCGGGTCTGCGAGAACCTCGACGAGGCCGTGCAGCAGGCACCGCCCGGCCGTATCGAGGTCATCGCCAACTACACCGCCTTCCAGGATCTGCGCCGTCGTGTCGGCAACTGACCCCGGCCCCGGCCCCCTCCGGAGAGGACGAAGCATGAGCAACAACAGCCTGCGGCTGGTGTGGGTCTACCCGGACCTGCTCAGCACCTACGGCGACCAGGGCAACGCCCTGGTGGTGGAGCGCCGGGCCCGCCAGCGCGGCCTCGACGTGTCGCGCGTCGACGTGCGCAGCGACCAGCCGGTCCCCACGTCGGGTGACATCTACCTGATCGGCGGCGGTGAGGACCGTCCGCAGCGGCTCGCCGCGGAGCGGCTGCGCCGTGACGGCGGCCTCAGCCGGGCCGCGTCCAACGGCGCGATCATCTTCTCGGTCTGCGCCGGCTACCAGATCCTCGGCCACGAGTTCGTCAACGACCTCGGTGAGCGCGAGCAGGGTCTCGGGCTGCTCGACGTGGTCTCCACCCGCGGCGAGGGCGACCGGTGCGTGGGCGACGTGCTCGCGGACATCGACCCGCACCTCGGGCTGCCGCCGCTGACGGGCTTCGAGAACCACCAGGGCGTCACCCATCTCGGCCCGACGGCACGCCCGTTCGCCCGGGTGCAGTTCGGCCGCGGCAACGGCACCGGGGACGGCACGGAGGGCGCGTACAACGACACCGTGTTCGGCACCTACATGCACGGGCCCGTGATGGCGCGCAACCCGCTCATCGCGGACCTGCTGCTGAAGCTGGCGCTCGATGTGAACGCGCTGCCGCCGACCGACGACCGCTGGTACGAGGCGCTGCGCGCCGAGCGGATCGCGTCCGCGACACAGCCCGTCTGATGAGGCGAAATTCGCTCAGCTGAGCGGAGTCCAGCAGGCGGACGCCCGGTTCGGCCCCGCCACCCTGCGCCGGTAGGGTGGCGGGATTCCAGCCGGACGACGTGGTCCGGTCGTCGGCCCACGTTGCAAAGGTTTCCCGGGCAATGCGAATTGGTGTGCTCACCTCCGGTGGCGACTGCCCCGGCCTCAATGCGGTCATCCGTTCCGTCGTCCACCGTGCGGTGGTCGACCACGGTGACGAGGTCATCGGCTTCCACGACGGGTGGCGGGGCCTCCTGGAGTGCGACTACCGCAAGCTCGACCTCGACGCGGTCGGTGGCATCCTCGCCCGTGGCGGCACGATCCTCGGCTCCTCCCGGGTCCAGCCCGCGCACCTGCGCGGTGGCGTGGAACAGGCCAGGGGCCATGTCAACGACCTCGGGCTGGACGCGATCATCCCGATCGGCGGCGAGGGCACCCTCAAGGCGGCGAACCTGCTGTCGGAGGCGGGGCTGCCGATCGTCGGCGTACCGAAGACGATCGACAACGACATCGCCTCCACCGATGTGACCTTCGGTTTCGACACCGCCGTGGGCGTGGCCACCGAGGCCCTGGACCGGCTGAAGACCACCGCGGAGTCCCACCAGCGGGTCATGATCGTCGAGGTCATGGGCCGTCACACCGGCTGGATAGCCCTGCACTCCGGGATGGCGGCCGGCGCGCACGCCATCGTCGTCCCCGAGCGCCCCTTCGACATCGACGAGCTGACCGAGCTGGTCGGCCGGCGCTTCTCGGCCGGCAAGAAGTTCGCGATCGTCGTGGTCGCCGAGGGCGCGAAGCCGCGCGAGGGCTCCATGGAGTTCCAGTCGGGCGTGAAGGACATCTACGGGCACGAGCGCTTCGCGGGCGTCGCGACCCAGCTCTCCATCGAGCTGGAGCAGCGCCTGGGCAAGGAGGCCCGCCCGGTGATCCTCGGCCATGTGCAGCGCGGCGGCACGCCGACCGCGTACGACCGGGTCCTCGCGACCCGGTTCGGCTGGCACGCGGTGGAGGCGGCACACCGGGGCGAGTTCGGCATGATGACGGCACTGCGCGGCACGGACATCACCATGGTCCCGCTCGCGGAGGCCGTGGAGACCCTGAAGACGGTGCCGGCCGAGCGGTACGGCGAGGCCGAGTGCGTGCTCTGAGCGACACCACCGTCTGAGGACTGCCCCCGGCCGCGAGCGCGGCCGGGGGCAGTTCTACTCTGGTCGGGACAACCGGCACGAAACGGGGACGTCCCGGCGCCCCCTTCAGGAGTGAACAGATGGATCACAGCGGGCACGGCATGAACATGGATCTGCCGCCGTTCACGCTGGGACGCGGGCTCCAGTTCTCCGCGGACCCGATCTTCCTGATCGGCTGCGTGCTCGCCGTGCTCCTGTACGGGTACGCGGTGGTGCGGCTGCGCAGGCGCGGGGACGGTTGGCCGGTCAACCGGATCGTCTTCTTCGTCATCGGTGTGCTGAGCATCGCCCTGGTGATGTGCACCAAGCTCAACGACTACGGCATGGTCATGTTCAGCGTCCACATGGTGCAGCACATGGTGATCAGCATGCTGTCGCCGATCCTGCTGCTGCTGGGCGCACCCGTGACACTCGCGCTGCGTGCCCTGCCGGTCGCGTCGCGTGGCAGCAAGGGGCCGCGCGAGCTGCTCCTGATGCTGCTGCACAGCCGGTACATGAAGGTCATCACGCATCCGGTGTTCACCATCCCGCTCTTCATCGCCAGCCTGTACGGCCTGTACTTCACCCCGCTCTTCGACTTCCTGATGGGCTCGACGGCCGGGCACCTCGCGATGATGGTGCACTTCCTCGGGGTCGGTCTGGTCTTCTTCTGGCCGATCATGGGCATCGACCCGGGGCCGCACCGCCCGGGTTATCTGCTGCGGATGCTGGAACTGTTCGCCGGGATGCCGTTCCACGCGTTCTTCGGCATCGCGCTGATGATGGCCTCCCAGCCCATGGTCGAGGTCTACAAGAACCCGTCGGCCTCCCTCGGCATCGACGCCCTGTCCGACCAGAACGCGGCGGGCGGGATCGCCTGGGCGTTCAGTGAGATCCCCTCGGTGCTGGTGCTGCTCGCCCTGGTCTTCCAGTGGTACCGCTCGGATCAGCGGACCGCGAAGCGCTCGGACCGCGCGGCGGACCGCGACGGCGACCAGGAGCTTCACGCGTACAACGCGTATCTCGCCTCGTTGCAGGCGCGCGGACAGTAGCGCCGGACATGCCTTCGGGGTGACGATGGCAGTAACGGCCGCGCGGCCGACGAGGAGCGTGCGCGCATGTCCGGATCCACGAAGACCATGGGAGTGCTCACCATAGGGGCCCTGGTGACGGTCACCGGGTACACGGTGGCGCTGGGGAGCAACGGCTGGCTCTGGTTCGGCTGGGTGGTGCTGGGGCTGATCACGATCGGAATGGTCGCCACCCGCGAGACGTGAGCCCGGCAGCCCGGAGCCCGGCGAGGCAGAACGCGGCGACGCGGAACCCAGCGGCTCAGAAGCGGAACACCGGCCCGGTGACCGCGTCCATCAGGCATGCGCTGGAGAACGTGTGCCGCCAGTCGACGGCTCCGCCCTGCCGGACGCCCTCGGCCGTGACGGTCACCGGCTCGTCCTGATAGGTGCACGGATGCGGGTCACCGGCGAGGGCGTCGAAGTCCCCGTCCGCCGCGTCGAGCGCCGCGCAGGCGCCGAGCGCGTCGGGGTGCCGGTCACCGGGGCCCGGCGGGCAGTGCAGGACGACCCCACGGATCCAGGTGTTCCCGCTCCCGGAAACGGTCAGGAGAACCCCCCGGTCCGGCGCCGGATGCGGCGCGGCCGCGGCGGGCACGGCCGAACCGGGGGGCAGCAGGACGGTCAGGACGGCGGTGGCAAGGGCGGCGCGCACGCGCATGTCGGGCTCCGGTGCTCCGGGATCAGTGGCTCGGGACTGCGGGGCCACCCCACCCCGGCACCGTCGCCGTGACAAGGAGCCGCGCCGCGCGCCCCGCCTCCGGATGCCGGTACTCCGCCCGGAAGGGTCCGGCCGGAGTACGGGAGGCGGCACCGGCCCCGCCCGCCGGTGAGGCGCGGCCGCTGCCGCCGCGTGTGCCATCGCGCACGGTGAACGCCGCGCCGGGGACGCCTCGCGGATGGGCCGCCGGGCAGGCCGCCCGTCACTCCGCGTGGCGATCGGTACACGCCTGGTCGGCGCGCGGTACGAGGTGGAGGCTGTCCGGACCCGAGCGTCTCCGCGCCGCGCGGCCGGGGTGCGCCCGGCCCACGTCCCGCCGCCCCCGCTCTCGCGTCCGCACCTCCCGCCAGGCGCTTCTCCCCCGCCTCGCGGTGGACGCTCCCGCCCGGCCCGGCGGCGCGACGTGGCGGCTCCGGGGCGGTCCGGGCGCCGGTGCGCGTCCGACGCGAGGTGACTCCCCCGTCACCATACGCATCCACCCGGGAGGCCCCCGCGTCTGCCCGGGAGGACCGCGCACAGCCGCCACGACGCGGATGCGAACGCCTGCCGACGGAGCCGGCGACCGCGTCCGGACGCCGGCAACCAGGCTCCTTCCAGGGCTCGTTCGACGTATGACCGCGTTAACGCGCCCGTAAGCCAGTTGTGATTTAAGTCTTGACAGGTGCCTATCACCACGCCACTTTGGGAGCGCTCCCACAATCAAGACTTGCACACTCCACCCCCTCCCCTCTCCCCCGATACCGGGTGCCGAGACGGGCTCTTAGGGGCGCAGCCGCGCCCCGGGCCCGTTCCGCGCCGCCCGACAGAGGAAGGCGTTTGTCATGAACTTGGTGAAGCGCTGCGGGCGCGGCCGGACCGGAGGAATCCCGGTCCTGCTGGCCGGCACCCTCGCCCTCGCCTCCACCCTGCTGGGCGGGCCGGCGACCGCGGCCCCACAGGGCACATTGCATGAACTCGCCGCGGCCCAGGGCAAGTACTTCGGCTCCGCCACGGACAATCCCGAACTGTCCGACGCCGCCTACGCGGCGACCCTCGGGTCCGAGTTCGGGCAGATCACCCCGGGCAACTCCATGAAGTGGGACACCACGGAGCCGGCCGAGGGCCGGTTCGACTTCACCAAGGGCGACGTGATCACCGACTTCGCGCGGCAGCACGGCCAGACCGTGCGCGGCCACACGCTCGTCTGGCACAGCCAGCTGCCCGGCTGGGTGGCCGCGCTGCCGTCGTCGCGGGTCGAGGCGGCGATGACCGACCACATCACGCGGGAGGCCACGCACTACCGGGGCGCGGTGGCCGCCTGGGACGTGGTGAACGAGCCGTTCAACGAGGACGGGACCTTCCGCACGAGCCCCTTCTACTCCGCGATGGGCAGCGACTACATCGCCACCGCCCTGCGCGCCGCGCACGCCGCCGACCCGGACGCGAAGTTGTACCTCAACGACTACAACATCGAGGGTCTCGGCGCGAAGAGCGACGCCATGTACGCCCTGGCGAGTGAGCTGATCGACGAGGGCGTACCGCTGGACGGCGTCGGGATGCAGGCCCATCTGGCCGTGCAGTACGGCTTCCCGTACGAGATGCGCGAGAACATGCGGCGGTTCGCCGCTCTCGGCCTCGATGTCGCGGTCACCGAACTCGACGTCCGCATGCAGCTGCCGGCCGACGCGGCCAGGACGGCCACCCAGTCCTCCTACTACCGGCAGGTCGTCGAGGCCTGCCTGGCGGTCGAGCGCTGTGTCGGCATCACCGCGTGGGACTACACGGACAAGTACTCCTGGATCCCGAACACGTTCCCCGGCGAGGGTTCGGCCGGCCTGTACGACGAGAACCTCTCGCCGAAGCCCGCCTACGCCGCCGTGCGCACCGCGCTCGGCGGCGAGGACAGCGGCGGGGAACCCGGCGCGATCAAGGTGCGGTACCGCAGCGGTGACTCCTCTGCCGGTGACAACCAGATCAAGCCGGGTCTCCAAGTCGTGAACACCGGTACCACGGCGGTCAGCCTCTCGGAAGTGACCGTCCGCTACTGGTTCACCGGAGACAACGGAGCCTCCACGTACGCCACTTGGTGCGACTGGTCACCGCTCGGCTGCGCCACGGTCACCCACCGGGTCGCCGCGCCGGGCTCCCCCTCGGCCGGGGCGGACCACTACCTGGAGGTGGGTTTCACCGGCGGCAGCCTGGCGCCGGGCGCCTCCACCGGGGAGATCCAGCTGCGGCTGAGCAAGACCGACTGGTCGGACTTCGACGAGTCGGACGACTACAGCCACGGCTCAGGCACCTCGTACGGCGACACCCCGGAGGTCACGGCCTACGTGGCCGGGGACCTCGCCTGGGGAGTCGAACCCTGACCGTCCGCCGACCGCGGCGGCCACCACACCGCACTCCCGATGGCGGGCCCCATCCGCCCCGCTGAGCCCGCCATCGGGACACCACCACCCGCCTCACCGGAAACACCCCGACCGCCGTCCCCGCCGACGGCGGCCCGAAGGGGGTGCCGGGACCGACCGGTCCCGCCCCCGGCAACACCCCCACGAACCGTCCGCGGGGAGCTTCCGCGGACGTACGAGAGGAGCACGGAGCCGCAATGAGAACCAGAGGCACCATCACGCACCGGCTACGCAGCAGGCTGGCCGCACTCTCCGCCCTGGCCATGGGTGCGGCACTGGCGGTCGCCATTCCCGCCCCCGCCTCGGCGGCGGCGCGGGTCGACAACCCCTATGTGGGCGCCACGGCATACGTGAACCCCGACTGGTCCGCCAAGGCGGCGGCCGAGCCGGGCGGCAGCGCCATCGCCGACGAACCGGGATTCGTCTGGATGGACCGCATCGCGGCCATCGAGGGCTCGGCCGAGGCGATGAGCCTGCGCGAGCACCTCGACACGGCGCTGGACCAGGGCGCCAACCTGTTCCAGGTCGTCATCTACGACCTGCCCGGACGGGACTGCGCCGCGCTGGCGTCCAACGGGGAGCTCGGCCCGACCGAGCTGGGCCGGTACAAGGACGACTACATCGACCCGATCTCCGAGATCCTCGCGGACCCGGCGTACGCGAACCTGCGCATCGTCACGATCATCGAGCCGGACTCGCTGCCCAACCTGGTCACCAACGCGGGCGGTTCGGCCGGCTCGACCGAGGCCTGCGCGACCATGAAGGCGAACGGCAACTACGAGAAGGGTGTCGGGTACGCCCTGCACACCCTCGGTGCCATTCCGAACGTGTACAACTACGTCGACGCGGCACACCACGGCTGGCTGGGCTGGGACTCCAACTTCGTCCCGGCGGCGCAGGAGTTCAAGAAGGCCGCTACGTCGGAAGGGGCCACGGTCTCCGACGTCACGGGCTTCATCGTGAACACGGCGAACTACTCGGCCCTCAAGGAGCCCAACTTCACGGTCGGCGACACGGTCAACGGCACCCAGGTCCGGCAGTCCAAGTGGATCGACTGGAACTACTACGTCGATGAGCTGTCGTTCGCCAAGGCGCTGCGCACCGAGCTGGTGAGCCAGGGCTTCGCCTCGAACATCGGCATGCTGATCGACACCGCCCGCAACGGCTGGGGCGGCAGCCACCGGCCCGCCGGCCCCGGGCCGCAGACCAGCGTGGACGCCTACATCGACGGCGGCCGGATCGACCGGCGCATCCACGCGGGCAACTGGTGCAACCAGAGCGGCGCCGGCATCGGTGAGCGTCCCACCGCCGCACCGGAGCCCGGCATCGACGCCTACGTCTGGGCCAAGCCGCCGGGCGAGTCGGACGGCAACAGCGCCCCCATCGACAACGACGAGGGCAAGGGCTTCGACCGGATGTGCGACCCCACGTACACCGGCAACGGGCGCAACGGCAACAACCTGACCGGCGCACTGCCCAACTCCCCGCTGGCGGGTCACTGGTTCTCCGCGCAGTTCCAGGAGCTCGTCCGCAACGCCTACCCGCCGCTCGACGGCACCCCCGGCGGCGGCACCGACACCCAGGCGCCGACCGCGCCCACCGGCCTGACCGTCACGGCGAAGACCAGCGGCAGCGTCTCGCTGTCCTGGACCGCGTCGACCGATGACACCGGGGTGACCGGTTACGACGTGTTCCGCGGCGGAGTGAAAGTGGGCTCCACCACCACGACCTCGTACACGGACACCGGTCTGACGGCCTCGACCGCCTACAGCTACACGGTCAAGGCCAAGGACGCGGCCGGCAACGTGTCGTCCGCCTCCGGCGCGCTCTCCGCCACCACCTCCGCGGGCGGCGGCACCGGAACGGGCGCACTCAAGGCCCAGTACAAGAACACCGACTCCTCCGCCACCGACAACCAGATCCGGATGGGCCTGCAACTGGTCAACACCGGCAGCACCGCTGTGGACCTGTCCACGGTGAAGGTGCGGTACTGGTTCACCCCCGAGGCCGGGGCCTCCACCTTCGGCACCTCCTGCGACTACGCGGTGATCGGCTGCGGAAACCTGACCCACGGTGTGAAGACCGCCGGTTCGGCGGCCGGTGCCAGCCACTACCTGGAGGTCGGCTTCGGCAGCGGCACGCTCGCCGCGGGCGCCTCCACGGGTGAGATGCAGCTGCGGCTGAACAAGAGCGACTGGTCCAACTTCAACGAGGCGGACGACTACAGCCGTTCGACGACCACGAGCTACGCCGACGCGCCGAAGATCGGCGTGTACGTGACCGGCGCGCTCTCCTGGGGCACCGCGCCCTGACCGTCCCGCCCGCTCCACCCTTCCCGCCCGCTCCACCGCCCCCTGCCGGATGTCCGGCAGGGGGCGGTGTGGTGCCGGGGCGTCCCGGAGCCGGTGCCGACGCACCGGCATCGACTCGCCGGGCGCGGGTAGACGGGACGACGGCTGCACATATGGTGTCCTCTGCCGAGATCTCCGCTGACCTGGCAAAACGCAGCTGTGGAGTCGAACTGGGAGCCGCCCCGTGTTCTATTACCTGCTCAAGTACGTCGTCCTGGGGCCGCTGCTGCGGTTGTTCTTCCGCCCCGTCATCGAAGGAACGGAGCACATTCCGGCGGACGGCGCAGCGATCGTCGCGGGCAATCATCTGTCGTTCTCCGACCACTTCCTGATGCCCGCGATCATCAGACGCCGCATCACCTTCCTCGCGAAGGCCGAGTACTTCACCGGTCCCGGTGTGAAGGGCCGGCTGATCGCCGCCTTCTTCCGCAGCGCCGGCCAGATCCCGGTGGACCGGTCCGGGAAGGAGGCGGGGCAGGCCGCGATCCGCGAGGGCCTCGGGGTGCTGAGCAGGGGTGAGCTGCTGGGCATCTATCCGGAGGGCACCCGTTCGCACGACGGCCGGCTCTACAAGGGCAAGGTCGGGGTGGCGGTGATGGCCATCAGGGGGCAGGTGCCGGTGGTGCCGTGCGCCATGGTCGGCACCTTCGAGATCCAGCCTCCCGGCAAGGTCGTGCCGCGCCTCAAGCAGGTCACCATCCGCTTCGGCGAGCCGCTGGACTTCTCCCGCTACGCCGGGCTGGAGAACGAGAAGGCGGCGATCCGGGCGGTCACCGACGAGATCATGTACGCGATCCTGAGCCTCTCCGGACAGGAGTACGTCGACGAGTACGCGGCCAAGGTGAAGGCCGACGGACCGGCGGAACGCCCGGGAAAGTTCCCGAAACTGCGACGCTGACGGCGGATTCGCGGTGGGTGAACCCCGCAGGTCCGGGCTCCGCGCGCCTCATAGTGTGCTCTGCATGAGCAAGGGACACGCATGGGTGCTGGGAGCGACGGGCCAGATCGGGCGGGCGGCGGTGCGCTCGCTCGCCGAGGACGGGTGGACGGTGACCGCGGCCTCGCGCGGCGGCGGCCGTGACGAGCGCTGGGACGAGGGGGTGCGCACGGTCGCGCTCGACCGCGACGAGGAGGGCGCGCTCGCGACGGCGCTCGGGAACGGCTGTGACGTACTGGTCGACATGGTCGCGTACGGCGGACAGCACGCCCGGCAGCTGACGGACCTCGCGGACCGGATCGGTTCGGCTGTCGTCGTCTCCAGCGGTGCGGTGTACGCGGACGAACACGGCCGCAGTTTCGATACGCAGGGCGAGCCCGACGGATCGCCCCGCTACCCGGTGCCGATCCCGGAGTCGCAGCCGACCGTCGAGCCGGGCGATTCGACGTACGGAACCCGCAAGATCCAGCTGGAGCGGGATCTCCTCGCGGCGGGCGAGGCACTGCCCGTCACGCTGTTGCGGGCGGGTGCGGTGCACGGTCCGTACTGCCGCTCACCGCGCGAGCTCTACTTCGTGAAACGCGCCCTGGACGGCCGCGCCCGGCGCGTGCTGGCGTACGGCGGCAGCTCGCGCTTCCATCCGCTGCACTCCTCCAACGCCGCCGAGCTGATCCGGCTGGCCGCCCTGCGTCCGGGCTCCCGAGTGCTCAACGCCGCCGACCCGCAGGCGCCGACGGTCGCCGAGATCGGTGAGGCGGTCGACGCGGTGCTGGGGCGGGAGACCGAGACCGTGCTGATCGCGGGCGCCGCCCCGCCCGAGGGCGTCGGCCTGTCGCCCTGGGGTGCCCCTCACCCGATCGTGTACGACCTCACGGCCGCCGAACGGGAGCTCGGCTACCGGCCGGTGACGGGATACGCCGAGTCGCTCCCGGAGACCGTCGAGTGGATCACCGCGCGACTGGCGGGGCGCGACTGGACGGACGCCTACCCCGCCATGGCGCGGTCCTACGGGACGGGACTCTTCGACTACGCGGCGGAGGACGCCTGGCTGGAGCGGTACGACCGTACGGGGTGAGCCGTCAGCCGGGCCCGTCGGTCTTCAGCTCCTCCTGCGCGTGGTCCAGCACGGCCCGCAGCTCCTTCGCGTCGGCGGCCACCGCGGTCACCAGCACGGCGGGGCCGGCGAGGCGGGTGAGGACGGCGGTCGGCCCCAGCAGCCGGCTCTCCGGCCCCCGCTCCTCGAACGACGGCTCCACGAAGAGCAGTTGTCCGACGGCGCGGTATCCACCGAGCACGGCCGGACCGTCCCAGCCGCCGGGGGCGCCGGGTCCGTGGGCCGTCTGCTGGTCGAGGAGCGGGCGCCCTCCGCGGCGGACGGTGAGCCGGCTGAAGAGGGTGCCGGTGGTCTCCCCGTGGCGGCCGAGGATCTGTTCCTCACGCAGCACCAGGCGTGCGGTGGGCGCGAGTTCGGCGGTGGTCCTCATGATCAGTTCGCTGCCGTGGGCGGAGATGAGCTGCTCCGGCAGCCAGTCGAGCCGGGCCCCCTCCCCCGCCGTCAGACGTACCTCGTAGTGGGCGGGTCCGCTGTCGGACCCCGGACCGGGCAGCGCGACCGTCGCCGCGGCCGAGTCGACGGTGAGCCGGGCGCCCGGCTCGGCCCGGACCTCGATGGCGAGCCGGTCGCCGCCGAGCGGCCCGCTCATCGCGCCGACGACGGTGACGCGGGCCGATCCGGCCGTCAGGGATCTGGTCCGCCGCGGGGCGAGGGGCCCCTCGCTCTCCAGGACGGGCAGCGAGGTGGCGCCCCGGTCGTCGCGGACGGCGGTGACCCGGGCGGTGGCCCGGACGCTCATGCGTTCCAGGAGGCGAGCCGCCCCCGCACCCAGTCGGCCACCGGCCCGACGCCCTCGCCCGAGGTGAGCGAGGTGAGCAGGACGGGCAGTTCGCCCCGCTGCTCCGCGGCGTCCCTGGCCATCCGGCCGATGTCGGATCCGACGTAGGGGGCCAGGTCGGTCTTGTTGATCACGAGCAGATCGGACGTGGTGACCCCGGGTCCGCCCTTGCGCGGGATGTCGTCGCCGCCCGCCACGTCGATGATGAAGATCTGGGCGTCGACGAGTCCTTTGGAGAAGGTGGCCGTGAGGTTGTCGCCGCCGGATTCGACGAGGATGAGGTCGAGCGGTCCCACCGCGTCCTCCAGGTCCTCGACGGCTTCGAGATTGGCGGATATGTCGTCGCGGATCGCGGTGTGCGGGCAGGCCCCGGTCTCGACGGCCTGGATCCGCTCGGGCGGCAGTACCGCGTTGCGCAGCAGGAACGCGGCGTCCTCGCGCGTGTAGATGTCGTTGGTGACGACCGCGAGGGACAGCTGGTCGCGCAGGGTGCGGCAGAGCGCGGCCACGGTCGCGGTCTTGCCGGAGCCGACGGGTCCGCCGAGCCCGATGCGCAGCGCCCGGCGGCTGCCGTCGGGGCGTGCGGCGTCGGCGCCGACGGCAGCCGGGCCGGGATGGGAGTGGTCGAGGTGCATGTGCGGCTCCTGTGCTGTTTCGGGGCGACGAGCGGGTCTGCGGGGCTGGTCTGCGGGCCGGTCACGGGCGGGGTTACGAGGCGAACAGCCGGACCGGCCGGGCCGCGTGGGCCTCGGCGGCGATGTCGAGCAGCGGGGCGGAGGCGGCGGGCAGCTCGTCGATGCTCCCGCCGGCGGCGGCCGCCGCCAGCCCTGCCACGTGGTCGAGTTCGGGAGCGAGCCGGGCGAGGACGGCGGTGGCGTCGAACGGGTTGAGGGAGAGCAGCCTGACCACCGCCGTGGCCGGTCCGCTGACCGCTTCGTAGGCGGCGCAGTACGCGGCGTCCTCGGGACCGAGCCCGGCCGCGCGGGCGGTGAGACCCAGCACGACGGGCTGATGGACGCCACGCGGCCGGGCCCGCGCGAGCGCGTCGAGTTCCCCGCTGGGCCAGGTCGCACGGGCCGCCCGCATCAGTTGGCGGCCGAGCCTGCGGGCGACGGCGCGCAGCGCGGGCGAGGGGGTGCGGGCGTCGGCGGCCTCGTCGAGGGCGAGCGGGTCGCGCCCGTGGGCCGCCGCCGCGGCGAGCGCGGCGGCGGTCAGACCGGTGGTGTGGAGGCGGCCCCGGCAGAACGCGGCGAGGTCGTCCGCGTCGCGGACGCGCCCTGCCTCGACGGCGGGTTCGGCGCCGCCGGAGTGGGCGTGGCCACCGGCGGGGAACCGGCCGTCGGCCAGGACGAGCAGGGCTGCTCGGTTCATCAGGGGACCGCTCTCAGAAGGGCCGGAAGGGAGCAGAAGGGGCAGCGGATTCAGAGGAATCAGAAGAGGAAGTAGCGCTGGGCCATGGGGAGTTCGGCGGCGGGCGCCGGTTCGACCGGTTCACCGTCGATGGTGACGGCGAAGCTGTCGGGGTCGACGTCGACCCGTGGCAGCGCGTCGTTCTCCCGCATGTCGGCCTTGCCGACCCCCCGGGTGCTGGTGATCGGGACGAAGCGCTTCCCGAGCGCGAGCCGCTCCGGCAGCCCGTCCTCGATCGCCGCCCGCGCCACGAAGTTGAAGGAGTTGGCGGCCGGGGCCCGGCCGACGGCGCCGAACATCGGCCGGGGCAGGACGGGCTGCGGGGTGGGGATGGAGGCGTTGGCGTCCCCCATCTGCGCGTACGCGATCTGGCCGCCCTTGATGACGGTCTGCGGTTTCACTCCGAAGAACGCCGGTTCCCACAGGACCAGATCGGCGAGTTTGCCGCTCTCGACGGAGCCGATCTCCTGGTCGAGGCCCTGGGCGACCGCCGGATTGATGGTGTATTTGGCGACATAGCGACGGACTCGGTGGTTGTCGGCGCGCCCGTCGCCGGGCAGTGCGCCGCGGCGCCTCTTCATCACGTGCGCGGTCTGCCAGGTGCGCAGGACGACCTCGCCGATGCGGCCCATGGCCTGGGAGTCGGAGGAGATGATCGAGATGGCGCCGAGGTCGTGGAGGATGTCCTCCGCCGCGATGGTGGAGGGTCTGATCCGTGATTCCGCGAAGGCCAGGTCCTCCGGGACGGTGGGGTTCAGGTGGTGGCAGACCATCAGCATGTCGAGGTGTTCGTCGATGGTGTTGACGGTGTGCGGCCGGGTCGGGTTGGTGGAGCTGGGCAGGACGTACGGCTCCGAGACGACGCTGATGATGTCGGGTGCGTGCCCGCCGCCCGCCCCCTCGGTGTGGTACGCGTGGATGGAGCGCCCGGCGATGGCGGCCAGGGTGTCGGCGACGAACCCGGCCTCGTTGAGCGTGTCCGTGTGGATGGCCAGCTGGGCGCCGGTCTCCTCGCAGACGCCCAGGCAGGCGTCGATGACGGCGGGTGTCGCCCCCCAGTCCTCGTGGATCTTGAACCCGAGCGCCCCCGCGCGCAGCTGGGAGTGCATGGCGTCGCGGGACATCGTGTTGCCCTTGCCGAGCAGGCCGATGTTGACGGGGTAGGCCTCCAGCGCCGCGAACATCCGGGCGAGGTGCCAGGGGCCCGGGGTGATGGTGGTGGCCTTGCTGCCCTCGGCCGGTCCGGTGCCGCCGCCGACGAGCGTGGTGATGCCGCTGGAGAGCGCCTGGTCGATGAGGGTCGGCGAGATGAAGTGCACATGCGCGTCGATGGCGCCCGCGGTGATGAACTTCCCGTTGCCCGCGATGATCTCGGTCTCCGGGCCGATGACCAGTTCGGGATGGACACCGTCCATGGTGTCGGGGTTTCCGGCCTTCCCGATCCCGGTGATCCGGCCGTCGCGGATGCCGATGTCCGCCTTGACGATGCCCCAGTGGTCGATGATGACGGCCCCGGTGACGACCGTGTCGGGGGCGCCCTCGGCGCGGGTGGTGCGCGCCTGCCCCATGGACTCGCGGATCACCTTGCCGCCGCCGAACACCGCCTCGTCGCCCGCGAGTCCGGGCCCGCCGCAGCGGTCCTCCTCGATCTCCACGAGCAGATCGGTGTCGGCGAGGCGGATCCGGTCGCCGGTGGTGGGACCGAACAGGTCCGCGTACACGGCGCGATGGAGTTCAGCCATCGAGAGCACCTCCGGTCTCGCCGCGCAGGCCGGGGACGACGCGCCGTCCGGCCAGGGGCACGAGTTCGATGTCGACGGGTATACCGGGCTCGAAGCGGACAGCGGTTCCGGCGGCGATGTTCAGCCGCAGGCCGCGGGCTGCCGTCCGGTCGAACTCCAGACCGGGGTTGGCCTCGGCGAAGTGGTAGTGCGAGCCGACCTGGACCGGCCGGTCGGCGGCGTTGAGGACAGTGAGACGGGTGACGGTGCGGCCCGCGTTGAGCGGCACCGGCCCGTCCGCGTACAGGATCTCGCCAGGGATCATCGGCGGCGGCCCGTCAGACGATCGGGTCATGGACGGTGACGAGTTTGGTGCCGTCCGGGAAGGTCGCCTCGACCTGCACGTCGTGGATCATCTCGGCTATGCCGTCCATCACGTCGTCGCGGCTGAGCACCTTGCGCCCGGACGCCATCAGCTCGGTGACCGTACGGCCGTCGCGGGCGCCCTCCATCAGATGGGCGGTGATGAGGGCCACCGCCTCGGGGTGGTTGAGCCGCAGTCCGCGGGCGCGGCGCTTCTCCGCCACCTCCGCGGCTACGTGAATGAGCAGACGTTCCTGCTCGTGCGGGGTCAGTTGCACGTGTCCACCTCACAGTCGTCCGCCCAGTACCGGCCCTGGGCGCAGCGCGACACTAGCCCCCTTCAACAGACTGTTGAATACAGAACTGGTGTCATGCGGCGAGGTATTGCACGTTAGAGCCGAAGTTTTTCCGGCGCGTTAACTGATCTTTTGCACATCCATGGACATGAGCTCCCACGGGCCGTCCTCCACGCTCCCGGCCCGGCGCCACCGGACATCGCCGTCCGCATGACGAATCGTCCCGAGCCTGCGGCCCCGATGGGCACATCGCGCCGGCCGTCCGGGGGCGTGCCGGACGGTGCGATGCCGTGCGCCCCTGCCCTCCACGGGCGGGGTGCACGGCATTTCCGTCAGCTCCCGGGGTCGTGCCGCCCTCGGTGTTCCGCCGCGATCCCGAAGCGGTTCCGTTCGCCGGGAGCGGAAGAGGAGGAGTGGATCGAGGAGACCGAACTGATCACCTGCTCCTGCTCAGCCGTCTCCTCTCCCTCAAGTCTCTCCAGGTCAGCGGCTGACACCAGGGCCACGAGCGGCTTGCCGTGCCGCGTCACGACCACTCGCTCACCGCCGTAGACGACGCGGTTGATCAGCTCGGCGAGCTCAGCTCGGGCTTGCGTCACCGGAATCTCGTAGGCCATGCTCCACATCGTAACTTCTGTACGTCCTGTACATTTTTTACGGAAGCGTGCGCGCGCCCCCACACGGGCCCCCGCGCGCCCGGAGGAGAGGTCCCGCGCCATGCACCGCCCCGCCGCCCGATACGTACTGCCCGAGTTCACCGAGCGCACGTCCCAGGGGACGCGCACGCTCGATCCGTACTCCAAGCTGCTGGCCGAGCGCGTCGTCTTCCTCGGCACCCCGGTCGACGACATCGCGGCGAACGACCTGGTCGCACAGTTCATGTACCTGGAGCACGACGCACCCGACCGGCCCATCCAGCTCTACATCAACTCACCCGGCGGCTCGTTCGGAGCCATGACGGCGGTGTACGACACGATGACCTACCTCACCTGCGAGGTGGAGACGTTCTGCCTCGGCCAGGCCGGCGCGGGCGCGGCCGTCCTGCTGGCCGCGGGGGCCCCCGGCCGGCGGCACGCGCTGCCCGGCGCGCGGGTCGTGATGCAGCAGCCCGAGCTCTCCGAGCCGGTGCAGGGACAGCCGTCCGACCTGGAGATCGAGGCCCGGGAACTGGCCAGGATGCGCGAGACGCTGACGGGCATGCTGGCCCGCCACACCGGCCGCTCCGCCGAGCGGATCAGCGCCGACACCGAGCGCGACCTCATCCTCGACGCCGAGGGCGCCAGGGCCTACGGGCTGATCGACCACATCGTGCAGAACCGCGGGCCCGCACCGCTGCCGCCCGCCCTGGGGTGAACCCCTGATGCAGCCGCCCGAGCTCCCGCCGCTGCCCGCCCTGACCCGCGCGGAGGGCGAGTTCATCGACCGCTACCTGGAGGTCGTCGACCAACTGGGCCGGATCAACCCGGCCCGCGCCGACGACACCTACGGGGCCCTGCGCGCCGCGCAGGCGCTCGCCTCGCACGCCGCGGCACTGCGGGACGCGCTCGCGTTGATGCACGAGCGGGGTGAAAGGCGGATCCACTCCGCCACGTTGACGCGGGCGCTACGGGTGCTGGACGGGGAGCGCCGCGCCGGGCGGCTCACCGTGCCACCCGCCCCGCCGAGTTGATCAACTCCCTTGCGCCGACACGCCCGACGGGCGGACCAATTTATCTCGCTCGTTCGGCGTAGGTGTTACCTCTCAGGAGGGACAGCTCAACTTGCGCTTTCGAGGTGTGTCATGGGTGAAATCTCCCGTTCCGCCCCTGGTGCCGCACCTTACGGAGAGGTGCGGCACCTCCCCGTATGGCCCCCTGTCCACCCGAACGGGTCAGTGGTGATGAGCCTCACATATCACTGTTTCGCCTCGGAAATCCGGCGTTCGGTGAGTCAAGATCCCTGGGACGACAAGCCCCCGCCACCGCGGCGGGGCGGTCCGGGCGGACGCCGAGTCCTGCCGCTGCCCGGATGCCTGGTCGACAGGAGTGGATCGGCAGGAGTGGAGGACCCGAGCACAACGGGCCGACCGGGGATCCGGTCGTCCCTCGGGGTGAAGCCGCCACGTGCGGCCGGGCGACTTCGCCAGCCCGAACCCGACAGGTCATCCTTCACAGGCGGCTGACGAAGGGTTGCGCATGACTGCGCAGGTTCATGTCCCGTCTCTCCTCACCCGGGCCACGACGGCCTCGGCTCTGACTCTCGCCGCCGTCGGCGGCACGCTGTTCGTCCCCGGCGCCGTGACCGACGCCCAGGCAGCGACGCATTCGATGAAGGCGCTCACCATCGCCGCGTCGAAGAAGGGATCGCCGTACCGGTGGGGCGCCACCGGCCCCAGCCGTTTCGACTGTTCGGGTCTGACGCTCTATTCGTTCAAGAAGGCGGGCAAGAAGCTCCCGCGCACGGCCCAGCAGCAGTACAACAAGACCCGTCACATCTCGGCCTCGAAGCGGCAGCGCGGTGATCTGGTCTTCTTCCACTCCGGCCGCAGCATCTTCCACGTGGGCATCTACGCGGGCAGCGGCAAGATCTGGCACTCACCGAAGACCGGTGCCGTGGTGCGGCTGGAGAGGATCTGGACGAAGAGCGTCTACTACGGCCGGGTCAACTGACACCACCGCCCGCCGCCGGGGCGCGCACCCGGCGTCAGTGCGGCAGGGTGCCCGCCACCAGCACAGCTCCCAGCACGGTGAGTGCCGCGCCGCTGCCGCCCTCGATCGCGCGGGCGGTGCGCGGCCGGCGCAGCCACCGGCCCAGCCGGTCCACCAGGAGCGCCACGGCCGGGAACCAGATCAGCGCGAGCAGGACGACGATCGCGGCGAGCAGCAGCGTCCGGGGCAGCGGGGCGGCCCCGGACGGGACGAACTGCGGAAGCAGGCTCAGGAAGAGCACCGGCGCCTTGGGGTTCAGCGCGTTGGTCAGGAAGCCCTGGCGCAGTGCGCGCCGGGTCCCGTCCGTGGCGTGCGCGCCACCGTCCTGGCCTGCCGCGGCTTCGCCGGCCCCCGTGGCCTGCCCAGGGCGGCGCCGGGCCGCACGCAGGGCGCTGATGCCCAGGTAGAGGACGTACGCCCCGCCCAGGAGCTGGACCGTGCGGAACAGCACCGGCACCGCCACCAGCACGGCGGCCAGCCCGGCGACGGCGAGCGCGGTGTGGACGAGCAGGCCCCCGGCCACGCCCAGCGCCGTCGCCACCCCCGCGGAGCGCGAGGCGAGAGCGTTGCGTACGACGACGGCGAAATCCGCTCCGGGCAGCGCGACCATCACGGCGGCGACTCCGAGGAAGGCAGTCAGTTGGGCATCCATGGCTCCACCCTGGACCCGAACAGCCTTTAGCATGTACTTGCAATCTTGTGGGTCTGCCAAAAGGAATGCTTAATGTACGACCCGACGCGGCTGGCGGCGCTGGTGGCGGTCGCGGAGGCCGGTTCGATCACCCGGGCCGCCGCCCGGCTGGGCTATACCGCTCCCGCGCTCTCCCAGCAGCTCGCCAAGCTGGAGCGGGAGGCCGGCGCCGCGCTGCTGGTCCGGCACCACCGGGGTGCCCGGCTCACCGCCGCGGGTGAGCTGCTCGCGGGCCGGGCCCGGCGGGTCCTGGACGAGATGGACCAGGCGCGCCACGAGCTGGCCCGGCTGGCCGGGCTCTCCGGCGGGCGGTTGCGGGTCGGCACCTTCACCACGGCCGGCGTCCATCTGCTGCCTCCGGTGCTGAGCGCCTTCCGCCGAGCACACCCGGATGTGGAGCTGCTCGTCACGGAGTTCGAGCCGCCCGGCGGGGTGGCGGCCGTGGCGTCGGGTGAGGTCGACCTCGCGCTGACGCACGCCTACGAACCGGCCGCCGCGGAGTCGCTCCCCTCGGGCGTCAGCGCCGAGCCCCTGCTCGTCGAGGAGCTGGTACTGATCACCGCGGTCGGCCAGGTGCTGGCCGACGGCAGCGGACGGCTGCCGGTGACGGACCTCGCGGGCCGCCCGCTGATCAGCAGCGCGCCCGCCCATCCGCCGCGGCGCGGGGTGGAGAGCGCGCTGGCCGAGGCGGGGGCGCTGCCCGCGGTGGTCTGCGAGTCGCCCGGATACGCGCTGGTGTGCGCGCTCGTCAGCGCGGGCATCGGGATCGCGGTGGTGCCCGAGATGGTCGCCGCGATGTCACCGACGCCGCTCTCGGTGCGGAGGCTGGCGCCGGCCGCGTTCCGGCGGACCATCTCCGTGGTGCACCGCGGTGACCGGTCGAGCGCCGCGGCGGCGACCCTGCGGGCCCTGTTGCGCAGCGGATTCAGCCGCTCCGCCGCGCCCCAGTGACCACCGGGCCGGGTGCGGTCAGCCCTGGACGGGGACGTTCCAGGGGAGTGCGATCCAGACGGTCTTGCCGCCCTCGGCGGTGGGTGTGACGGTCAGCCGGCCTCCGTACTCCTTGGCCAGCGAGCGGATGATCACCATGCCGCGCCCGTTGTCCTGCTGGACGGCGGCGGGCAGCCGTCGGGGCCAGCGCGGGTGACTGTCCGTCACCCCGAGGTACAGCTGTTCCTCGCGCTCCAGGCGGAGGTCCACGGTGAAGGTGGGCGACTGGCCGAACGTGTGCTGGACGGCGTTGGTGGCGAGCTCGGAGACGATGAGCCGGACGGTGTCGGCGGCATCGCTCCCCTCCGACAGCCCCCATTCGGCCAATACCCGGGCCACGTACCTACGGGCCGCGGAGACCGAAACCGGCTCGCTCGGCAGCGTGACACTCGCCTCTTGTTGGTCCGCCATGACCGGCCGCCCCTTTCCCGCCCGAAACCGACCCGCGACCGGTCCGCGCTGTGCTGTGCTTCGCGCCAGATTGCCATTGATGCTGCCCTCTGTGACGGCGATCCACCAAGATATGCATATATCTGTCGCTCAAAGCGGTGAACTCTTCGCTGGATACCGTGCGGGAGCGGCACACTGTCCGCTCGGCACGGAGTGGCCGGCCGGGACTGGGAGGGGAGCCACCACATGCAGCACGGCCCCGCGGTGCGACGCCGCAAGCTCGGGGAGGAGTTACGGAGTCTGCGCCACACATCCGGCCTCACCAGCCGGGAGGCCGCTCAACTGCTCGGCTGGCACCAGTCGAAGGTGAGCCGGATCGAGACGGGCGTCAGCGGGGTGCGGCCGGCGGACGTCACCCGGCTGCTGGACGCCTACACCGTGGACGACCCGCAGTTGCGGGAGGTCCTGGAGACACTCGCGGGCTCCGCGGGCGGTGGCGGCGCGGGCTGGTGGCATGCCTATCGCGGGCTCATTCCGCCCCAGTACCGCGACTTCATCAGTCTGGAGTCACAGGCGCGCACCGCCCGCACCCTGGAAACCTCGGTGGTTCCGGGCCTGTTGCAGACAGCGGACTACGCACGCGCGGTGACCCGGGCCTCGCTCGACGGCCTGCCGGCCGGCCAGTTGGACTCGCTGGTCGAGGTGCGGCTCGCCCGGCAGGGGGTGCTCAGGAGCGATCCGCCGCTGAGGCTGAGCGCGGTGCTCGACGAGGCGGTGCTGAGACGCGCGGTGGGCGGCGGGCGGGTCATGCGGGAGCAGCTCCGCCATCTCATCCGGCTGGCCCGGCTTCCGCATGTGAACCTCCAGTTGCTGCCGTTCTCGGTCGGCGGCTATGTCGGCCTCACCGGACCTTTCGTAATCTTCTCGTTTCCGAGCACTTCTGATCTGGATGTGGTCGTTCTTGACCACTTGACGAGTAGCCTCTATCTGGAGCGGAAAGAAGACCTTGAGGCGTACAGCTCGGCCTTCCGCGCTCTGCAGGCGCACGCGCTGTCGCCGGAGCACTCGTTGGACCTGATCGCCACGATCGACCGCGGCGGTCAGTAACTACGGACTGCCCGAGGGGGGCGTCATGTCGGATTGCCTCGCACAGCACGCGTTACGTTGGCGGCGCAGCAGCCGCAGCACGGGAATGAACAACTGCGTGGAAGCCGCGCCGTTCGGCGGCAGACGGCTGGCCGTGCGCGACTCCAAGGATGTGTCCAGGCCGCCGCTGCAGTTCTCGGCCGCGGCCTGGACCTCCTTCGTCGCCGGCCTGAGCCTCGGCCCGGTCCGCTGACGCGACGCGGCGGACCGGTCAACGGCGCCGGACGACGCGGGTGTCGTCTCAGGCGTCCGGAGCGGTCCGCCGCACGATCGTGACCGCGGTCGCGATCTGCTCGTCCGTCAGATCGGCGCGTGCGGTCAGCCGCAGCCGGGAGATGCCGTCCGGCACCGAGGGCGGCCGGAAGCACCCCACCGCCATACCGGCCGCACGGCAGTCGGCCGCCCAGCGGACCGCCGCGTCGGCCGAGGGCGCCCGCACCGAGACGACGGCCGCGTCCGGGCGTACGGCGGTCAGACCCGCCGAGGTCAGCCGGTCGTACAGTGCGGTGGCGACCGTACGGGCCCGGACGGCCCGTTCCGGTTCGCGGCGCAGCAGCCGCAGGCTGCCCAGTGCGGCGCCGGCGGCCGCCGGGGCGAGACCGGTGTCGAAGATGAACGTGCGGGCGGTGTTGACCAGGTGGTCGATGACCCGGGCGGACCCGAGGACCGCGCCGCCCTGGCTGCCCAGCGACTTGGAAAGGGTCAGCGTGGCCACGATGCCCTCTGCGCCCGCCAGGCCCGCCGCCGCGAGCGTGCCGCGCCCGCCCTCTCCGAGGACCCCCAGACCGTGCGCGTCGTCGACGAGCAGCGCGGCGTCCTCGTCGCGGCAGGCCTCGGCCAGCGCGCCCAGCGGAGCGGCGTCGCCGTCGACGGAGAAGACCGAGTCGGTGACCGCCAGCGCCCTGCCGTCGTGCGCGTGCAGGGTTTTGCGCACCGCGTCCGGGTCGGCGTGCGGCACGACGGCGGTCTCGGCCCGGGAGAGCCGGCAGCCGTCGACGATCGAGGCGTGGTTGCCCGCGTCCGACACGATCAGGGCGCCCCGGCCGGTGAGGGCGGTGAGGGCGGCGAGGTTGGCCGCGTAGCCGGAGGAGAGGACGAGGGCCGCCTCGAAACCGCAGAAGTCGGCCAGTTCCCGTTCGAGTTCGGCGTGCAGCGCGGTGGAACCGGTCACCAGGCGCGATCCGGTGGCCCCCGCACCCCAGCGGCGCGCGGCGTCGGCCGCCGCCTCGGTCACTTCCGGGTGTCTGGTCAGGCCGAGGTAGTCGTTGCTGGCAAGGTCCAGCAGTTCCGATTCCGCGGGCCGGGGCCGGAGCGTGCGGACCAGTCCGGTGTCCGCACGGCGGCGGGCCTCGTCGTCCATCCAGTCGAACGGGGCGAAGGGCATGGGCAGTCCCTTTTGTAGGCAACTCACAGACCTTAACCGGGGGCGAAGCCGGACAGGGTGTGGCCATGCACACACCCTGAAGGCTCTCTGTTGTCCGGTTCTTCCTTGGCTCGGAGGCCTGCGGTGCGTCAGGATCATCGCCATGGACCTCCTGAACACGCTGGTGGAGAAGGGGCTGCGGCGCGAGCTGCCGACCCGTGAAGAAGCGCTCGCCGTACTGGCCACCCCGGACGACGATCTGCTCGACGTGGTGGCCGCGGCCGGAAAGGTACGCCGTCAGTGGTTCGGGCGGCGCGTGAAGCTCAACTATCTGGTCAACCTGAAGTCGGGGCTCTGCCCGGAGGACTGCTCGTACTGCTCGCAGCGCCTCGGCTCCAAGGCCGAGATCCTCAAGTACACCTGGCTGAAGCCCGACGAGGCGTCCAGGGCGGCTGCCGCCGGGGTGGCGGGTGGCGCCAAGCGGGTCTGCCTGGTGGCCAGTGGCCGGGGTCCGACCGACCGGGACGTCGACCGGGTCTCGCAGACCATCGAGGCGATCAAGGAACAGAACGAGGGCGTCGAGGTCTGTGCCTGCCTCGGTCTGCTCTCCGAAGGCCAGGCCGGCCGGCTGCGCTCGGCGGGGGCCGACGCGTACAACCACAACCTCAACACGTCCGAGGGAACATACGGGGCGATCACGACCACCCACACCTACGCGGACCGGGTGGAGACGGTGCACCAGGCTCAGGCGGCCGGGCTCTCCGCCTGTTCGGGGCTGATCGCCGGAATGGGTGAGAGCGACTCCGATCTGGTCGATGTCGTCTTCGCGCTGCGCGAGCTCGACCCCGACTCGGTACCGGTCAACTTCCTGATCCCGTTCGAGGGGACCCCGCTCGCCAAGGAGTGGAACCTGACCCCGCAGCGCTGTCTGCGGATCCTGGCGATGGTGCGCTTCGTCTGCCCGGATGTCGAGGTACGGCTCGCCGGCGGGCGCGAGGTGCATCTGCGTTCGATGCAGCCGCTCGCCCTGCACCTGGTCAACTCGATCTTCCTGGGCGACTATCTGACCAGCGAGGGCCAGGCCGGACAGACCGACCTCGACATGATCGCGGACGCGGGTTTCGAGGTCGAGGGCGCGGGCACCACCACGCTCCCCCGGCACCGCGCGGAAGCGGGCGGTGGCTGCGCCGCGCACTCCGGGGGGGGCGGCAGCACGCAGGCGGACGGCTGCGGTTCGCACTCCGGCGGCTGTGCGCCCTGCGGCGACGGCTCCGGGGCGGAGGCGGCTGCCGCCGAAGCCGCGGAGGTCCCGGCGGCACGCACGGATCTGGTGTCGGTCCGCCGTCGCGGCGCGGGAACGGATCTCGCACCCAATGCCTGAGCCGCTCTCCCCCGCCGGTCTGCGCGCACTGGACCGGGCACACGTCTGGCACCCCTACGGCCCGATGCCGGGCCGGCAGGAGCCGCTGGTCGTGGAGTCCGCTTCCGGGGTACGGCTCCGGCTCGCCGAACCGGCCCACGGGCAGCGCGAGTTGGTGGACGGCATGTCCTCCTGGTGGTCGGCGGTGCACGGCTACAACCATCCGGTGCTCAACGAGGCGGCCCGCGGTCAGCTGGACCGGATGAGCCATGTGATGTTCGGCGGGCTCACCCACGAGCCCGCCGTGCGGCTGGCGGCCCGGCTGGTCGAGATCACCCCGGAGCCGCTGCGGCACGTGTTCCTCGCCGACTCCGGCTCGGTCTCGGTCGAAGTCGCCGTGAAGATGTGCCTGCAGTACTGGCGTTCGGCCGGCCGGCCCGCGAAGCAGCGACTGCTGACCTGGCGCGGGGGGTACCACGGGGACACCTGGCAGCCCATGTCGGTGTGCGACCCCGAGGGCGGCATGCACGAACTGTGGTCGGGGGCGCTGCCACGGCAGGTCTTCGCCGACGAGCCCCCGGCCGGTTTCGACGCGGAGCCGGACGCCGCGTACGCGACACACCTGCGGGAACTGATCGCGCACCACGCCGATGAACTGGCCGCGGTGATCGTGGAGCCGGTGGTCCAGGGGGCCGGCGGGATGCGGTTCCACTCGCCGGGCTATCTGCGCGTGCTGCGCGAGGCGTGCGACGCCAGCGGTGTGCTGCTGGTGTTCGACGAGATCGCCACCGGGTTCGGCCGGACGGGGAAGCTCTTCGCCGCGGAACACGCCGGGGTCTCCCCCGATGTGATGTGCCTGGGCAAGGCCTTGACCGGCGGCTATCTGACGATGGCCGCGACACTGTGCACGAGCGAGGTGGCCGAGGGCATCTCGCGCGGCGAGGTACCGGTGCTCGCCCACGGCCCGACTTTCATGGGCAACCCGCTCGCCTCGGCCGTCGCCTGCGCCTCCATCGAGCTGCTGCTCGGCCAGGACTGGGAACAGGAGGTCAAACGGATCGAGGCGGGTCTGCGCGACGGTCTGGCGGCCGCGGCCGAACTGCCCGGGGTCCGGGACGTGCGCGTGCTGGGCGCCATCGGCGTCGTCCAGCTCGACCACGAGGTGGACATGGCGGCGGCGACCGAGGCAGCGGTGCGCGAGGGCGTGTGGCTGCGGCCGTTCCGCGATCTCGTCTACACCATGCCGCCGTACGTGACCGGTGACGACGACGTGGCACGGATCTGTCGCGCGGTGTGCGCGGCGGCGAGGGAGGGCTGAGATGAGCGTTCTGGTGGTGACCGGCACGGGCACGGAGATCGGCAAGACGATCGTGACCGCTGCCGTGGCGGCGGCCTCCGCAGGGCGCCGGGTGGCCGTGCTCAAACCGGCCCAGACGGGGCTGGAACCCGGTGAGCCGGGTGACGTCGCCGAGGTCGTACGACTGGCGGGCAGCCATGTGACGGGCCTCGAACTGGCCCGTTTCCCCGAACCGTTGGCGCCCGCCACCGCCGCCAGGCGGGCCGGCCTCCCGCCGGTGCGCCCGTACCAGGTGGCGGAGGCGGCCGAGAAGCTGGCGGCCGAGCACGATCTCGTCCTGGTCGAGGGCGCGGGCGGACTGCTCGTACGGTTCGACGACGAAGGGGCCACCCTGGCGGACGCGGCACGGCTGCTCTCGGCGCCGGTCCTGGTGGTGGCGCCGGCCGGACTCGGCACGCTCAACTCCACGGCACTGACCTCGGAGGCCCTGCGCGCCCGTGGGCTCGACTGCCTCGGGGTGGTGGTCGGCAGCATGCCCGAGGAGCCGGATCTGGCGGAGCGCTGCAATCTCACGGATCTCCCGGTGGCCGCGGGGGCCCCGCTGCTCGGTGTGATCCCGGCGGGTGCGGGGGCGCTGCCGCCCGCGGAGTTCCGTGCGCGGGCCGGCGGCTGGCTGGCCGCCGGGCTGGGCGGGATCCGTCCGCCGGACTGACGGCCGCAGCCGGCGCGGGACGCTGCCGTCAGCCCGGCGGACCCGGGTGGTCCGGTGCAGAATCGGGGTAGCGGGGGACAACGCGGAGGAGGCCCGTCATGCGGTTGCGGAGTGCGAAGACGCACCGGGACGCGGTGCACCACCCCGTCTTCGCCCGCTACTACGCCCGGGTGAGCGTGGCCGCGGAGACCACCGCGGGCATCGCCCCGGTGCGAGCGGAGCTGCTGTCCGGTCTCTCCGGGCAGGTCATCGAGATCGGGGCGGGCAACGGTCTCAACTTCGCCCACTACCCGCCCGCGGTCCGCGAGGTGGTGGCGATCGAACCGGAAGCCACCCTGCGGCGGCTGGCCGTACGGTCCGCACTCGGGGCCGGAGTTCCGGTGGATGTCATGCCGGGTACGGCGGAGGCGCTGCCGGTGCGGGACGGGGTGTTCGACGCCGCCGTCGTCTCGCTGGTGCTGTGCACCGTGCGGGATGTGCGACGGTCGCTCGCGGAGGTCAGGCGGGTCCTGCGCCCTGGCGGCGAGCTGCGCTTCTTCGAACACGTGCGGGCCGACAGCAGGGGCATGGCCGCCGCCCAGCGGCTCCTGGACCGGACCGTGTGGCCGCGGCTCACCGGAGGCTGCCACACCTCGCGTGACGCGCTGGCCGCGATCGAGGCGGCCGGATTCGTGGTGGAGGCGCACCGGGGCATCCGGATCCCCGAGCGCGGTGTCCGGCTCCCCACCTCGGCCTGCGTGGTCGGGGTCGCGCGACGGGCCCGGGCAGCCGAGCCGGCGCGGTCCGCGGACGGCTGACCGCTCGGCACACGTACCGGGCCGGTACGCACAGCTCCGGGAACGGCCGACCGCTCACAGGCTCCACTGGCGCAGTTCGTCGGCGATCGCGCGGACGTCCGCCTTGCCCTCCTTGACCAGCAGCGCCAGATCGCGGACCTGCTCGGGCGAGGTGATGACCTTCAGGCCCGACGCGACGAGATAGGCGTAGGCAACGGCGGAGGCGAACATCGCGTTGGACCGTTCCAGCGCGGGAACGTGCAGCAGCAACTGCAGCAGTGACGCGGCTCTGGAGTGCGGGTCGCTGTAGACGGGGCTGCCGAAGATCTCCGCCTCGTGGCGGGCGACGGCGGCGACGAGCGCACCCCAGTCGGTGACCTGCGGGTCGCCGGGCGTCTTGTGCTCCGCGACCATGAGCAGCCAGGAGAGATGGATCCGGAGATTCAACGGGTGCCTTTGCGCTCCGGGCCGAACTCCTCGGCGAACACCGATTCGTACTGCTTCATGAAGTCGGCGGCTGCTTCGACGAAGGTGTGTCCGACCTCGCCCGCATCCTGTTTGACGAGCTCCTCTATATAGCGGTTCACACTCATCCCCCTCTGGAGCGCGCGCTGCCGCGCGGCCTCGGCGGTGGCCTCGTCCACTCGTACGTTCAGCTGAGTCTTGGGCACCCCATCACGCTAGCGCGGGATCACTAGCACCGGCAAGGGGAACCGGTGTGCGGGGTGCATCCGCGCAGGCCGCCGGGCCCGTCCCGGCACAGCCGTGGGCACCCCGGCGCGCCTATGGCCGGAAGATAACCGACGGATACCCCACCCAACCGCTCCCCCGCCCGAACAAGTAGTCATAATTCCAGGTCAGGCAGGCGACGCCGGTGCGGTCGGCACCGTCCAGGCGTCGACTCGCGTGCCGGCCGTCCAGCATCCCCGCGACTACTCATGGAGTCCACATTGAGTACGACGTTCCGTTCTCGTATCACCGCCAGGTTCGGCCGCAGCTACCTGGCCAGGATTCAGAAGCACGGAATCGGATCCTCCACGATCAGGCTGCTGCCCGAGGATCTCCTGATGCTGCTGCGCAGGGACGGTCTGGACCCGGTCCGGCAACTGGCCACGGCGCGGTCCGCCGCACCGGTGTTCAGGGTGTCGCTGCCGTTCGGCATGGACGCCTGGGTGGTCACCGGATACGAGGAGTCGAAGGCCGTGCTCGGCTCCGCCGACGGATTCAGCACGGACTTCGCCCACCTCGCCACGAACGCCGGGATAGCCGCCGAACAGAGCCCCGGCGGACTGGGGTTCAGCGATCCGCCCGTGCACACCCGGCTGCGCCGCATCCTGACCCCGGAGTTCACCATGCGCCGGCTCCGCCGGCTGGGTCCGAGGATCGATGCCATCGTCGAGGAGCGACTGGCCGCGATGGAGGCCGTGCGGGGCCCGGTGGACCTGGTGCACGAGTTCGCGCTGCCCATCCCCTCACTCACGATCTGCGAACTGCTCGGCGTGCCGTACGAGGACCGCAACGACTTCCAGCAGCTGGCCATGGACCGTTTCGACCTCTTCGGCGGAACGACCGCACCCTTCGGTGCCATGTCCGCATCACTGGACTACTTCAGGGGGGTCGTCAGGGCGCAGCGCGTGAAGCCGGGCGACGGCCTGCTCGGCATGATCGTGCGGGAGCACGGCGACAGCGTCGACGACGAGGAACTCGCGGGTCTCGCCGACGGCGTACTCACCGGCGGGTTCGAGACCACGGCCAGCACGATCGCGCTCGGCTCGCTCGTCCTGCTGCGGAACGAGGACGTGCTCAACCGGCTGCGTACGGACGACACCAGCACCGTGCCGTTCGTCGAGGAGGTGCTGCGCTACCTCTCCGCCGTACAGATGGCCTTCCCCCGGTTCGCCCGCCGGGACATCGAGATAGCCGGGGTCGTCATTCCGCGCGGGGACATGGTCCTCTGCTCCCTGAGCGGCGCCAACCGGGACGAGTCCTACGTCATGGACGACGGCCGCTTCGACCCGGACCGCGCCACCGCGTCGCATCTCGCCTTCGGCCACGGCATCCACCGCTGCATCGGCGCCGAACTGGCCCGGATGGAGCTGCGGTCGGCCTACCCGGCGCTGGCCCGGCGGTTTCCCGGTATGCGCCTCGCCGTGCCGCCGCAGGATCTCGCCTTCCGCAAGCTGTCGATCGTCTACGGCATCGAGTCACTGCCGGTGCACCTGCGCTGAGGCCGGCGCGGTCCCCGCCCGTGGCGTGCGGCCGGGCAGGTATTGGCTGGCGGCGCGGGGCGGCACTCTGCTTGGCTCACCGGATGAGTGATCTCCACATCAGGTGCGCCGCGGCAGCCGACATCGACTCCGTACTGCGGTTTTGGCGTACGGCGGCAGAAGGCACGAGCATCACCGACGACCGCGCCGGAGTGGGGCGGCTCGTCGCCCGCGACCCCGAGGCCCTGCTCCTCGCGGAGCGTGACGGGGTCCTGGTCGGCACCGTCATCGCCGGTTTCGACGGGTGGCGGTGTTCCGCCTACCGGCTGGCCGTCGCTCCGGACCGCCGCCGGCAGGGCATCGCCACCGCGCTGATAGACGCGGCGGAGCAGCGGTTCGCCGCGCTCGGCGGTCGCCGCGCCGACGCCATGGTCCTGGAGGCCAACGAGCGAGCGCACCACACCTGGGACGCGGCCGGCTACCGGCGCGAGGACCAATGGCGGCGCTGGGTGAAGCCGCTGGCGGGGTGAGAGGCCGCAGGACAGGGCGACTTTGCTGATCCTTTACCATGGGTGTTCCCCTGCCGATCCTTACGAAAGGTGTGAGCGTCCATCCATGGGCGAGCCTCCCAGTAGCCGACATCGCCGATACCGCGCGATCCTCCCCTCCCTGCCCGATCATGGGACGGAGGTGAACCGATGACCGAAGTGCTTCTGCTGCTCGTGGCGGTACTGCTCTCCCTTGCCTGCGGCGCCTTCGTCGCGGCGGAGTTCTCCCTGACCACCGTCGAACGGGGACAGCTCGAACGGGCTGTCGAGCAGGGTGAACGTGGCGCTTCGAGCGCCATGAAGGCGGTGCGCAGCCTCACCTTCCAGCTCTCCGGGGCCCAGCTGGGCATCACCGTCACCAATCTGGTGGTCGGCATGCTCTCCGAACCCTCGATCGCGAAACTGATCCGGGGACCGATCGAAGCCGTCGGGCTGTCCTCCGGCGTGGCGTCGTCCTTGGCGCTCGTGATCGGTACAGCCCTGTCCACCGTGTTCCTGATGGTCGTCGGCGAGCTCGTCCCGAAGAACTGGGCGATCTCCTCGCCGCTGGCGGTCGCGAAGACCGTGGCCACCCCGCAGCGGGTCTTCACCGCCCTGTTCCGTCCCTTCATCAGCCACCTCAACAACACGGCCAACCGGATCGTGCGCCGCTTCGGACTCGAACCCGCCGAGGAGCTGGCGACGGCCCGCAGCCCTCAGGAGCTGGTGGCCCTGGCCCGGCACTCGGCCAAGGCCGGCGCCCTGGAGGCGGACACCGCAGAGCTCTTCGTCCGTACCCTGAACCTCGCGGAGCTGACCGCGGAGAACGTGATGACTCCGCGGGTCCAGGTCACCGCGCTTGAGGTGCTGGCCACCGCCGAGGACGTCGCCAACGCCACCCGGGCGACCGGCCTGTCCAGGTTCCCCGTGTACCGGGGCAGCCTCGACACCGTCGTCGGCGTCGCCCACATCAAGGACGTGCTGGCGATCCCCGCCGAGGAGCGGCCCCGTAAACGGATCGGTGACATGCTGCGCGAGCCGCTGCTCGTACCGGAGACACTGACCGTGGACCGGTTGCTGGACCGGCTCTCCGGCAAGCTCGCCATGGCGGTCGTCATCGACGAGTACGGCGGTACGGCCGGCGTGGTGACGCTGGAGGACATCGTCGAGGAGGTCGTCGGCGAGGTGCGGGACGAGCACGACCCGCACGAGACGCCGGATCTCGCGCCTGCCGGCGAGGACGCGGACGGACGCACCCTGTGGTCGGCGGACGGCGCCGCCAGGACCGACCAGCTGGAGAGGATCGGACTGCGCGTGCCGGACGGACCGTACGAGACGCTTGCCGGGCTGATCGCCTCTGAAGTGGGCCGGATCCCCGTCGCCGGTGACGTGGTCGAGTTCGCCGGCTGGCGGCTCGACGTGGTGGACGCCTCCGGGCGCCGCGCCGCGCGGGCACTGCTGCACGCCCCGCTGCCCGGCACCGACGAGGCGCCGGAGGACGGCCGATGACCGCCGTACAGCTCTTCATCGGGCTGCTGACCCTGGTCGTGAACGCCTTCTTCGTCGGCGCGGAGTTCGCGCTCATCTCCGTACGGCGCAGTCAGATCGAGCCGCAGGCGGAGGACGGGAACCGGCGCGCGCGCAGTGTCATCTGGGGACTCGAACACGTCTCCGCGCTGCTCGCCGCCGCGCAGCTGGGCATCACGCTCTGCACCCTGGTCCTCGGTATCGTCGCGGAACCGGCCATCGCGCACCTGCTGGAGCCGGTCTTCGACGCCGTGGGTATGCCGCACGGGCTGGTCCATCCGTTCTCGTTCGTGATCGCGCTGTCCGTGGCGACGTATCTGCACATGCTGCTGGGCGAGATGGTGCCGAAGAACATCGCGCTCGCCGAGCCCGTGCGGACCGCGCTGCTGCTGGGTCCGCCGCTGGTGGCGCTGGCCCGGGCACTGCGTCCGGTGATCTTCGCGATCAACGCCTTCGCCAACGCTCTGCTGAAGCTGCTGCGGGTGGAGACGAAGGACGAGGTCTCCGCCACCTTCTCGGACGACGAGCTGGCCCGCCTGGTGAAGGACGCGGGGGATGCCGGCCTGGTCGACGACCGGGCGGCGGAGCGGCTGCACCACGCGCTGGAACTCGGCCGCCGGCCCGTGCGCGATGTGGTGCTGCCGGTGGACCGGGTGATGTACACGAGGGTCGGTACGAGCCCCGAGGAGCTGGAGCGGCTCTCGTCGGAGACCGGGTTCTCCCGTTTCCCGGTCATGGACGGCGAGCAGCGGATCCTGGGCTACCTCCATGTGAAGGACGCCCTCGATGTCACGCCCCGCGACGAGCCGTTCCCGGTGACGGCGATGCGGCCGATCGCCCGGGTCCGGGCGTCCACCCCCCTCGACGACGTGCTGACCGCGCTGCGGCGCAGCCGTACGCACCTCGCGGCGGTCGTCGACGAGGACGACCGGCTGGCCGGAATGGTGACGATGGAGGACGTACTCCGGGAACTGGTGGGACGGCCACAGGCACGGTGATCCGCCCCGGCCCCGGCCGCTGCCCCTTGACCGGGGCCGCGGCCGGGGGCCGTGCTGCCCCGCCTCGCGCTCGGGAAGGGCCGGGCGGGCCGCTTGGCCAGGAGGGGCCGGGCGGCTCCGTGCTCGGGAAGGGCCAGGGGGCTCCGTGCTCGGGAAGGGCCGGGGGGCTCCGCGATATCATCGCATCGCCATGGAAATGAATGCCACCTACACCAGTCTCGTCGCGATCGGCGACTCGTTCACCGAGGGCATGTCGGACCGGCTCCCCGACGGTTCGTACCGGGGCTGGGCCGATGTCCTCGCCGCCCGGCTCGCGGCCCGGACGCCCGGATTCCGGTACGCCAACCTGGCCGTCCGCGGGAAGCTCATCGGCCAGATCGTCGACGAGCAGGTGGACGTCGCCGCGGCCCTGCGGCCGGACGTCGTGACGCTGGTCGGCGGGCTCAATGACACCCTGCGCCCCAAGTGCGACATGGGCATGGTCCGGGGGCGGCTGGAGGAGGCCGTGGAACGCCTCGCGCCATCGTGCAAGAAGCTGGTGCTGATGCGCAGCCCGGGGCGCAACGGGCCGGTGATGGAACGGTTCCGGCCCCGGATGGAGGAGCTGTTCTCCCTGGTCGACGAGCTGGCTGCCCGGCATGGCGCGGAGGTCGTGGATCTGTACGGGGCACCGGTGCTGGGCGACCCCAGGATGTGGGACGTCGACCGGCTGCACCTGACCGCCGAGGGTCACCACAGGGTGGCCGAGGCGGTGTGGCAGACCCTCGGCCTGCCCGCGGAGAACGACTGGCGGACGCCGCTGGCCGCCGCCGTCCCGCCGCGCTGGGCCACGCGGCGCGTCGATGATGTGCGCTTCGCGCGTGAGCACCTGTTCCCCTGGATAGGGCGGCGGCTGACCGGCCGCTCCTCGGGGGACGGACGTTCGGGGGCACAGTTCAGCGCCGAGCAGGGGCTGGCCTTCTGGGTGACCCCTGACGACGCCGCCACCCCGGGTCCGGTTGCCACGTGGCGCCGCGTGGACGCGGGCGAATAGCGGTCCACCGCCACTTCCCTCCGTTAGCCGTCCTCCGTGAGCTGTTCTCCGTTAGCTGCTCTCCGTTAGCTGCTCTCCGCAGTACGGATCCGGGGTACGGACCGTCGGCAGGCCGTCGCCGTACGACGCCGGGCCGCGACACCATCGGGGTGCCCGGCGCCGGGCCGGTCCCGGGCCGCGCGTTTCACGGCTGCCCGCATGACGCACGGGGCGAGCTGACACGTCTCGCCCCGGAGCGCTCCGGGGCGTCCGCCGAGCGCGGCCCGCCCTCCCCGGCCGCCTCCGCCGCTCGCCTCCGGTCGAGCCGGACACGGTGCGCCCGACCGCCACCACGAAGATCACTCCGGGGTCGTGCCTCGTCCTCGCCGCGCCCCGGTCAGTCATGCCGCCACACCGGCGCCGCGGCCTGCATGGCAATCCCCCGGAAGAGTGACCGGCCGCGTCGAACTGATTTCAACGCCCAGCGCCGCACCCTGCCCGCCCAATCCGCCCAATCAGAACGTGTGTTCACAAAATGAGCCGTGACGGAGCCCGAACCGAGGCGTTATTAGAGCACCAGTGCCACTTCGCCGCCCGGATGGAGCAACGCCATGCATCCCGCCCCCACTCGCGTACATCAGCCCTCTGGAATCGAACGGCGCCCTGCCGCCGCGACGAGGGGCCGCACCGACCGCACCCGCTGCTCAGCCTGTCCGGACACGGGGTGGGAGGCATGAGTGAGTCGACGGATGAATCGACCGGCAGCGTCCCGGGGCCGCGCCCCACCCCGCAGGACCCGTCAGCGGAACACATGACGGCCACCGGGCCGGAGCAGGCCTCCGCCGTCCCGGAGATGCGGTACGTGGACCTGACGGGCAGCCGGGAAGCGGCCGGACGGTCGATCCGGATGCGCGACATGGCCCGCCGCCTCCCCCAGCTGGTCCGGCGGTCCCTCGCTCTCGCCCACCGCGTCGACCGACGGGCCACCATCGGTCTTCTGCTGTGCCAGACGGCGGCCGGCGTGATGCAGGCACTGGGCCTGATCGCGATCAGCGGCACCCTCACCGCGCTGCTGACCAGCGGAGACGTCTACCACCGGCTCCTGCAGGCGTGGCCGTCCGTGGCCCTGCTGGCCACCGCGTCCGGAGTACGGGCCCTGCTGGGGATCACCGTCAGCTGGCTCTCCTCCCGGCTGAGCCCCCTCATGTCACGCGAAGCCGAGCAGATGCTGCTCAACGGCTGCGCCACGGTGGAGCTCTCCGCCTACGACGACCCCGACTTCAACCGCGACCGGGAGGCGGCCGACCGCGGAGCGCAGGTCACCGGCGACCTGATCAACGAGGGTCAGGACCTGATCGCCTCGACCGCGTCCTTCCTCGCCGGTGCCGCCGTGCTCGCCGGGGTGAACTGGACGCTCCTCCCCCTCCTGGTCGCGGCCAGCCTGCCGCAGGCCCTCGCGCAGGTCAGCGCCGCCCGCGTCCGCTACCTGGCGAACCTCCGCAGCAACGGCGACAACCGCATGCTGTCGGTCCTGCGCTGGCACATCTTCACCCGGGAGGCCGCCGACCAGATCCGGGCCGGCACGATGGCCGCCTTCCTTTCCGGCCGGTACCGGCAGACAGTCGCCCGGATCAACCGCGAGGACCGCACCGCGGCCGACAAGGGCGCCCGCATGTCGCTGCTCGGCGCGCTCTGCGGCGGCCTCGGCTCCGCCGTCGTGTGGGCGGCGGTGGTGTGGTTGCTGGCCACCGGCCGCATCAGCGTCGGGCACGCCGGGACGGCCGTCTTCGCGCTGCAGACGGTGGGCCAGTCGGTGCGCGGGCTCGTCGCCGTCGGAGCCAGGGCCGTGCGCACGGGCCTGTACATGGACGACTGGTCACGATTCCTCGACCTCGCCGGCGGGTACGCCATGCGCCGCGGCGAGCACCGGCCGGAGCCGCCGGACGAGATCGAGATCAGGTCCGTCTCACACCGCTACGCCGGAAAGGACCAGGACGCGCTGTCCGACGTCTCGCTCACCCTGCGCCGCGGCGAGGTCACCGCACTGGTCGGCTTCAACGGCTCCGGGAAGTCGACCCTGTCGAAGCTGGTCAGCGGTCTCTACCTGCCCACGGGCGGGCAGGTGCTGTGGGACGGCGTCCCCACCGGCGACGCCGATCCGCAGGCGCTCTGGCAGCAGGTGGCCCTGGTGCCGCAGGACTACGCGCACTGGCCGCTGACCGTGCGGGAGAACGTGACCCAGGGGCAGCCCACGGCCCGGGGCGACGCCGCGGTCCGCGAAGCGTGCGACGCCGCCGACGCCGACGAGGTCATCGACAAGCTGGGCGCCGGCCTGGACACCCTCCTGGCCCGCGAGTGGCTGAACGGCGAGGAACTGAGCGGCGGACAGTGGCAGCGCATCGCCCTCGCGCGGGCGTTCTTCCGTGAGGCCGGACTCCTGGTCCTCGACGAGCCGACCGCCAATCTCGACCCTCGCGCGGAATACCGGATCTTCCAGCGACTGCGGGACCTGGCCCGGGACCGGGTCGTACTGCTGGTGACCCACCGCATCACGAACGTGGCCGTCGCCGACCGGATCGTGGTCCTCGACGGGGGCAGGGTCGTGCAGGAGGGCACGTACAAGGCTCTTGCCGAACAAGACGGCCTGTTCAAGCAGTTGCTGTCCTACCAGGTCACCTCCGAGGCGAACGACGACACGAGCGGGGCGACCCGCGCGTGAGGGCTCCCCCAGTGCGGAACAGAGGCGGTCAGCGCGCAGGGCTGCGTACGTGCCGTGGTGGGAGTCCCTGCGCCGCATGACCGCATCGTCCCGACGGACGCCCACGAAAGGCCGGCGGGGTACGCCCCGGCCGCGCGCCGAGCGCCGCCCATCCAACTCGACGACAGGAGCTGTTCCATGAAGCGCGACCTCGCCCCCGCCGCCACGGTGGGGCCGCAGGCCGGGACCGAGCGCCCGGTCACCCGCGCGGCCGGTCCCGCCGACGCCGAGGGCATCATCGCTCTGCGGTCGGAATTCATCCTCTCCGAGCCCCTCGACCCGCAGTGGACCGCGCGGTGCGCCACCCAGCTCGCCCGCCGCCTGTCCCCGGGAGGAGACGCCCGCGCCCAAGTCGCACTGGCACCGGACGGGTCGATCGTCTCCTGCGCCCTCGGCCTGATCCATCCGGTCCTCCCTGCGCCCGCCTACCCCAAGGGCCTGGCCGCGCGGGTGCACGCGGTGGCCACACGGCCTGAGTTCCGCCGCCTCGGCCTCGCCAGGGAGATGTTGCCCGCCCTGCTCGACCGCCTCCAGGCGGACGGGGTCACGCTCTTCGAACTGCACGCCGGCGAGGAGGCCGCACCGCTGTACCGGGACCTGGGGTTCGCGGCCGATCCCGCGTTGATGCGGATGACGCGGCTTGAGGGGGCGGCCGCCCGCGTCGAGTCCCCCGCCGGCCGTGTGCTGCTCCCACCGGAGGAGTACGCCTCTTCCGTGCCCAAGTCGACCGGATCGGCCTTCATCTTCTTCACCGACCAGGACAACCGTCCGGTGCAGTTGCGGGCAACCTACTCCGAGGCGCATCCCTGGCAGTTCCCGGGCGGCACGATGGACCACGGCGAGCGGCCCTGGCAGACGGCGCAGCGCGAATGCCGTGAGGAGACCGGGCTCGACGTGGCGGGGCCGCCCCGACTGCTCGCCTCGGTCTTCGGACCGCCCGGGGGCGACTGGCCGTACTCCACCACGGGTTGCGTCTTCGACGGTGGCCGGCTCTCCGACGCACAGATCCGGTCCATCGTCCTGGACCCGGACGAGCATGACGCGGTACGTGTCCTCACGGTGAAGGAGTGGGAACCGCTCATGCCCCCGCAGGACTTCGCCCGCCTGGACGCCGTGATGACGGCCCGGCTGACCGGCACAACCGCGTACTTCGACTCCTGGGGCTGGGGCAGCTGACCTTCGTGCTGTCGGGCGACCTGCGGGAGGCCGATGGCCTTGGACCCGCCCGCACCCAGTGATCAGACGTCAGGAACCGTACAACGGTGAGGGGAGCGACACGTCGAGGCAGGTCCGGAAGGAAGCCTGGCAGGAGCACCTGGCCCCGGAACGCCGCGGCCTGCCCGGCCTGTCTGTCCGTCTGTCTGTCCGTCTGTCTGTCTGTCTGTCTGTCTGTCTGTCTGTCTGGACTGCCCGGTCCGGCCGAAGGGGATGGGAGGGGTGGACACGACCTGGTCACCCTCCGGCTGAGCCTCGCCTTCTTCCGGAACCGGTCGTCCGTGCTGCGTGCTCTCGGGGCGCGGTTGCGTGAAGATGCCCGCGTCGGCCCTGTTCCGCACTGAGGCAGACGGCTGTCCCCAAGAAGCACGTGCACCCCCAAATAGCTTCACGATGGCGGCAGCTCAGTGCTGGGGCTCTCGGCAGGCACTCGCTGGATGCGGGTCCAGCCCCTCCAGCCCCGCTCCTCCAGGATCGCCAACAGCCGCGCGGCGTGCGGTGAGAACTCGACCATGGTCGCGTCCAGCAGATCGACGAACTGATCGTCCATGCCGTCATCGGCACCCACCTCCCCGGCCTCCACAGCGCGAACCATCAAGCGCTCCATGATGTCGGCGACCTCGACGATCCGCGGGTCGTCGGCCGGCCAGTCGAGTGCCCCGCTGAGAAGGCTGTAGAGCCTCACCATGTAGGGATCGTCCAGCTCCTCGTGCTTCTTGGCGATCACGGAGTCGATCGAATGCGGCACCTGGGCGGCGATCATGATCCAGGCATCCCGCTCCATCCCGATGTACCGCTCCTCAACGCCGAGACCGCGCAGCCGGTCGAGGTAGTCCACAACGCTCTGCGGAAGCGCAAGATGCGCTCCGCCGGCAAGCCGGGCGAGTCGGCTGCGAGTGTCCTGCAGCCGCCGGATCTCGGCACGCAGGGCCTTGTCGATCTGCTGGACGCCGTCGGCGAATTCCTCCGGGCCGGCGGCGAGGAGTTCCTGTACCCGGGCCAGCGGCACACCGGCGTCTGCGAGGGTGCGGATCCGGATGAGTCGCACGACCGCGTCAGCGTCGTAGATCCGGTATCCGGACCGGTCGCGCTCGGGCTCGGGCAGCAACCCAATCCGGTGGTAGTGACGTACCGCCCGCACCGTCACCCCGGCGTACGCCGCGAGCTGGCTGATGGTGAGCATGGGTCTCAGCCTGCCTCAGGCGATCTTCCGGCGGTAGGCGGCCATCGCGAAGATGTACGCCACCACGAGAATGCCGACGCACCACGCGAGGGCGGTCCAGATGCTGTCACCGACCGGCTGCTGGGCGAACAGGTCGCGGATCGTGTTGACGATCGACGTCACCGGCTGATGTTCGGCGAACCAGCGCACGGGGCCGGGCATCGTCCTGGTGGGAACGAACGCCGAACTGACGAACGGCAGGAAGATGAGGGGGTAGGCGAAGGCGCCGGCGCCCTCGACCGACGACGCGGAAAGCCCGGGGATCACGGCGAGCCAGGTAAGCGCCAGGGTGAACAGGAGCAGAATGCCGGTGACCGCGAGCCATGCCGGCACTCCTGCCCCTGAGCGGAAGCCCATGAGCACAGCGACGCCCACGACGAGCACGAGCGCGATCAGATTGGCGACCAGAGAGGTGACGACGTGGGCCCACAGCACACCCGACCGCGCGATCGGCATGGACTGGAATCGTTCGAAGATCCCGCTTTTCACATCGGTGAACAGCCGGTACGCGGTGTATGAGATGCCCGATGCGATGGTCATGAGCAGGATGCCGGGCAGCATGTAGTTCACGTACGGAACCGATCCGGTGTCGATGGCGCCGCCGAACACGTAGACGAACATCAACATCATGGCGACCGGCGTGATGGCAGTCGTGATGATGGTGTCCATGCTGCGTGTGACGTGGCGCAGGGTCCGCCCCGTGAGCGCGGCAGTGTCGTTGAAGAAGTACGCGGTCATCCTCGTCCCCCAGTTGTTGTGCCAGTGACATCGCTCTTGTCGTTGCCCCCGATGACTGCGAGAAAGATGTCCTCAAGGGTCGGCTGCTTCTCGACGTACTCGACCTTGGCGGGTGGGAAGAGCTGCCTGAGCTCGGTGAGGGTGCCGTTGACGATGATCCGACCCTGGTGGAGGATCGCGATCCGGTTGGCCAGCTGCTCGGCCTCCTCCAGATACTGCGTGGTGAGCAGCACCGTCGTTCCGTGGCCGGCGAGTTCCTTGACCGCCTCCCACACCTCGATGCGCGCCTCGGGGTCAAGACCGGCCGTCGGTTCGTCCAGGAAGATCACCGGAGAATTCCCGATGAGGCTCATCGCGATGTCCAGTCGGCGGCGCATCCCACCCGAATACGTGGACACTCGCCGCGCGCCCGCCTCGCTCAGCGAGAATCGCCTCAGCAGGTCATCCGCGGTCGCGCCGGGGTCCTTGATGTGGCGCAGCCTGGCGACCAGAGCGAGGTTCTCCCGACCGCTGAGGATCTCGTCGACGGCCGCGAACTGTCCGGTGAGACTGATGGACTCCCGCACGTCCGCCGCCTGCGTGGCGACGTCGAAGCCATTGACGTTCACCGCCCCCGCGTCGGCTCTCAGGAGCGTGGCGAGGATCCTCACGGTCGTGGTCTTGCCCGCTCCGTTGGAACCGAGCAGGGCGAAGATGCTGCCCGACGCCACGTCGAAGTCCACACCGCGCAGCACTTCGAGCTGTCCGTACGATTTCCTGAGACCTTGCACGCGAATCGCCGGACCGTCGATCGATTGTGCTGTCATGGTCATCCGCCTCCTTCGCGGAGCTGTTCCAGGCGACTGCGCGGAAGCTCCTCCCGGAAGGATGGAGGGTTGACCCAGCGTCAAGGTCAAGGCCTGTCCGACCCCGGCATCCAGATCGCCAGCCGGCCGGACGGGCTGGCTGCGCGTGTGGAGGAGGCCCATGACATCACCGTGCTGCACGATGACCGGCCGGGCATGCGCCGCATCTCCCCGGTCGTCCGCGTCACCGAATGGGACGGCGAGCTCGCGTTGGGGGAGCCGGAGAAGTTCGTCCGCTGGACGTGGCACCCGCCGCACATCCTGGCCACGCTCGGAACGATCTTCATGCCCTCCGTCCCATCCCTGAACGCGGTCTTCCCCGGGGTGCTTCCGGGGGCTGCCGCCGGTGCACTCCTGCCCGTACCTCTCCGCCGTCCCGCCCGTGCCGGGCGAACCGTCGCAGGGCAGAGCTCATGACGCACCCGGTCAACGAGCTGTCCGGCGGTGGCCCGAACCGGCTCGCCCCCTCGCTGATGGGCATGTTCGCCCATCCCTACGACGAGTCCCTGTTGGCAGGCGGTGTGCTCGCGCGGAGCTTCGCCGACGGTGCACGCACGGCGGTCGTCACCACCACGTGGGCGCCGGACAGTCTCCGCGCGGCTGAACTCAGCGACGCCCTGGGTGCGCTCGACGGCGGTATGCCGCGCATGCCCGGCCACGCCGATGCCCGCAACCCCTCGTCCACCCCCGGCCGGGTTGGGATCGTGGATGTACCGCTCGACGAGGTCGTCGGCTCATACCCGGCCCCGTACCGGACGATCCCCACCCGCGGTCCGTCGCCGGCCGACCCCTGCCGACCCCGGTGCGGCGCTGTGGCGCTGTGGCGGTGCTTACGGTTTGTGGGTTACCCAGAGCATTTCAGCCGGCCAGCGATGTGCCCAGTCAGGCGGGTCGGTCTGGTTGTAGCCGTTGGCCGTTCCGGGCTCGGGCCGCGGCTCGATGAGGTCGTCGATGACGAGACCCGCGTCGCGCAAAACCCTGATCCAGTCGCCGTAGGTGAGCTGATAGCTGACGGCGCCCTGGCCTTCGGCGATGGTGTCCAGCCCGAAATAGTCCTGCTGCAGCGTCGTGGTGGCACGGCTGGCGGCTTCGTCGTAGCAGGCTTCGAACCATGGACTGGCGACGTTGAACACCAGGCGCCCACCACGGCGCAGGATGCGTGCGGCCTGCGGGACGGCCAGGTGCGGGGACGCCCAGCTGAGCCCGCCGTAGTCACAGAACACCAGGTCGAAGCTGTCGGCGGCGAACGGGAGGTGTTCGGCGGCGCCCTGCACCAACGGGTAGCGGGCCGCTCCCATCGCGTGAGCTGCCGCGGCGAGCTGGGCTTCGGACAGGTCGAGCCCGACCACGGTGGCGCCCTCGGCGGCGAGCGCCCTGGACCACTGGCCGGCGCCGCAGCCGAGTTCGAGGACGCGCTTGCCGGTGACGTCGCCCAGGGCGTGCAGGTGCGCGTCGGGGATGGCGTACGTGCCCCACAGCCGGGGCGTCGCGCCGATCTGCGGGTCGTGCTCGTGCTGGTAGGAGCTGCTGATCCGGTTCCAGAATTGCCGGTTGGCCGAGATGCTGTTCACGCGCCGACCCAAGCACTGCCTGCCCGGGACGGTCAACACGATTGTGCCGCTACCGGGAAGGTCCACCGGTTCACGGGTGTCCTCTCCGACCGCCGATGCGATTGAGTGGGACGGGTCAGCCCGATCCAGCGGCAGGAGGCTTGGCGACAGCAGGGGTTCACGTCCCCAGGATCGGCGACTGCGAGGGTCAGAAGCCGCAGCAGATCATCCGGCGGGGCGCACGAACGGCGTGCGCTGCCTGCGGCGATAGTCCAGCCGGCCTCTGCGGGCGGCGATACCTCCCGTCGCTCACCTTGCGGTTGACCGTTCCAACGTCCGCCACGCACTCCCGACACCGATGAGCGGGGCCTCAGCCGGACCCACTCGGCCTTCCTCAGATCGCTCCGTCCCACGGTCAACTCGTCCCAAGAGCACCCCGTCCCGTGCCGGCGACAACGTTCCGGACTCCGGCAGTCACGTGGTGCGCCGGAGAGTGCCTAGTCCGCTCCAGCTCCGCGCCCACCGTTCACGGCCTCGATACCGGCGAGGATGAGGTCGACACCGGCGAGGAATTGCGCACGGTCGTCGTGTTCCGGCAGACGCTTCGCCGCGCCGCGCGCCCAAGGGTGCTGCACGGGGTCGAGCTGGGCCCACTGCGCGGCGATCTCCGCGAGCAGCCGGTCTCGATCCGCCTCGGCACCGGCGAGCACGCGGGCGTTGGCGGCGTTCTGCCCGGCGACTCCGAGGATGTAGTTCACGAGAGCCCCCGCCGAGTCGAACACGGCCTCCTCCGGCACATCGAGTGCCTGCAACTGCTCAGCGACGCTCTTGTAGACCTCCAGCAGCGTGGGGCGCCAGGGCTCCCGGGTGAGCTGGGCACCGACCCAGGGGTGCGCGTCGATCGCGTCGAACAGGCCGAGGGCGAGGGACCGCAACGCTTCCCGGGGCCCCGCGTCGGCGGCCGGGCCGGCCACGACGCGGTCGATCACACGGTCGGCGGCCGCCGAGAGCAGGTCGCTCTTGTTGGCCACTCGGTGATAGATCGCCCCGTAACCCGTGTGCAGGTGGCGGGTGAGCGTGCGGAAGGTCAGCGCCGCCTCGCCGTCGGCGTCAAGGATCTCGGTCGCGGCCTGGACGATCACCTCTTTGGACAGTGCGTCGGTGCGTCGCGCTGCCCGGTGGCCCTTGGTTGTCATGCCTTCATTCTGTCACGTTGGATCGTTGCTCCAAAAAGGACTCCAACCAGTGTACGTTTCATTGGAGCGACGATCCAAAGAAGCTCTGGCAGTTCGCGGTTCGATCAGCTCTGGAGAATGAGGAGAGGAAGAAGATGACGGCACCAGTTGTCACGGTCATCGGAGCGGGCCTCGGCGGTCTTGCCCTGGCCCGCGTGCTGCACGTACACGGCATCCCGGCCACCATCTACGAAGCGGAGGCCTCCGCGACCGCACGCGCCCAGGGCGGCATGCTCGACATACACCCCTGGAACGGCCAGCCCGCGCTGGCGGCCGCCGGGCTGATCGAGGAGTTCCGCGGCCTCGTCCTGGAGGGGCGCGAGTCCTACCGGGTCCTGGACCGGACAGGATCCGTACTCCTCGACCTGCCCGACGACGGGACGGGCTCACGTCCGGAAGTACAGCGCGGTCAGCTGCGGCAGCTGCTGCTCGACTCGTTGCCGGACGACGCCGTCCGGTGGGGGCACAAGGCCACGGGCGTACGGTCCCTCGGCAACGGCCGCCACGAGGTGCGCTTCGCCAACGGAGGCACCGCCACCACAAGTCTGCTGGTCGGGGCCGACGGGGCGTGGTCACGGGTCCGGCCGGTCCTGTCGGACGCCACCCCGACGTATGCGGGCGTCACCTCCGTCGAGACCTTCCTGTCCGACGCGGACGCCCGTCACCCCGCCGCCGCGGAAGCGGTGGGTGCCGGCTCGTTGTTCGCGCTCGCGCCGGGAAAGGGATTCCTCGCCATGCGGGAGGCCGATGGGAGCCTGCACTCCTACGCGCAGCTCGTGAAGCCGCTCGACTGGCCCTCCGACACCGATGCCGCAGACGCCGCGGCCTTGACGGCACGGGTCGTTGCGGAGTTCGAAGGATGGGCCCCGCAGCTCACCGCCCTCCTCACCGACAGCGACACCGCGCCGCTCCTGCGCCGCATCCATACCCTCCCGGTGGGGCACCGCTGGGATCCGACGCCCGGGATCACGCTGCTGGGCGATGCCGCCCACCTCGCCCCGCCGAACGGGGAAGGTGCCAATCTGGCCATGCTGGACGGCGCCGAACTCGGCCGGGCCGTCGCCCGGAATCCCGACGACATCGAGAAGGCGCTGGCTGAGTACGAGCAGGCCATGTTCGCGCGCGCCGTCGAAGCGGCGGGTGAGGACGTCTACGACATCATGCTCGGCGACGACGCGCCCCACAGCTGGATCGCCATGATGACTGAGGACGGGCAGCCGTCATGAGCGCGGCGGTCGTCAACGCCGGAAGCCTCGCCCAGGCCGGCGCAGCGGCACGACGGCCCCGCAGACCGCCGCCGCTCCCCGCGCCGGGCACGTACCGGCTCGGTTCCCGCAGCACGGGGACGGGCCGGGCCCCGCTGCCCCCGCGCCGGGCCCCGTTGCCCTCGCGCTGGGCCCCGTTGCCCCCGCGCCGGGCCCCGTTGCCCCCGCGCCGGGCCCCGTTGCCCTCGCGCCGGGCACGGGCCGGGTTCGTTCCACACGCCGGGCACGGGCGGGCTCCCGTTCCCCGTGCCGGGCACGGGCCGGGCTCTTTCCCGCGCACCGGCGCGGGTCGGGCGCCGTTCCACGCGCTGGCACGGGTCGGCTCTGTTCCGGCACGGTGGGCGCGCAGGTCCTGCGCGGTGCGCACGCCCTTCCCGTGGAGTGGGGGTGCCGGAGGCTTCGCTGTCGCGCACCCGCCGTCCTGCTCATGCCTGCCCGCCCGGCTCCCCCGTCCCGCGCAGCGTGAACGCCGCCTCCGTAGTACGGCACAGCGCCTGCACCGCATGGCGCAGGGAGCGCCAGGAGGCCAGGCCCAGGAGGATCCCGAAGGGTGCCGCGGGCCACCACCAGGCGCCGAGCACCGTGAATGCCGTGCTCCAGACGAGGCCCTCGCAGGCCGCGTCATAGGCGTCACGGGCCTGGGCCAGCGCCGCGCGGGGCTGATCGGCGGCACTGAGCAGGAGGACGGTCCAGCCTCCGGCGACGTCCTCGCCGGTCTGCCGTCCGACGTTCTCCTCGGTGTGGCGGAGGCGGTCGCCGGACCAGGTCGGGGACTTCGGCCGCCCGCCCGTTCCGGCCCGTGCGGCCCGTGCGTCGAGCCGGTCGGCACGCAGCGCGTGGCCGTCGGCGCGGGCCCGCACGGAACGCCGGGCAAGCACGTCCGGTTGGGTCCAGCGCCGCACCCGCCACCTGGTCACCCGCCGGCCCACCGGCATCAGCCACCACGGCCAGGCCCCGGCCGCGAGAGAGCCGATCGAGGCCGCCGCGTAGGGCACCGCGAAGGCGGCTCCCAGCACCGGCACCGCGACGAGTACGAGCGAGGCGACGGTGTCCGCCGTCGGGCCGGCGCCCGTCCGCAGGGCGTCGGCCATCCGCTCGCGCGCGAGGGCGATGTCGTTCCAGTGGGCATGGCCCAGGTCCCCGCCGCCGACGGCAGCGACGACGACGAACAGCGCGGCGGGCAGCAGCCGTCGCAGGAACCAGCCGTCCGGTATCCGCTTCTGCAACTCGATGAGCAGGCCCATCGCCCGTCAGCCGTCCACCAGTCGCATCGGACCTCCGGCCAGGTCGCAGACCGGTGTGGCGGTTGCCGTTGCGGCGCGCAGTTCGACCCGGCCGCAGCGGCTCGTGGGGCAGACCCAGCCCACTGACTGCGGGGTGGGTGCGCCGGGCCAGTCGCCGACACCCATGGTGGCGGGCAGTCCGAGCCCGTTCGGGACGCCCGCCGACTCGACGGCGTCGTGCAGCGCCCGTACGGCGTCCCGCCACTCGGCACCGGCCGGATCGGCGTCCCGTACGACCGGGAAGGCCGACTCCCATACAGCGGACGGGATGAGCGGACGCAGTTCCTCGACGTTGCGGCACAGGTATTCCACGGCGTCCTCGTACACACCGCGCGCCTTCGCTCCTTCGCCCACTCGACCCCCTAATCCTGCGTACACCAAGCTTCCTGACTGTTGATCAGACTAATGTAGGTGTGATGTCCGAGCTTCGGGAACGAGTGGTCGAACGTCTCACCGCGGCGTTCGGCACCGGCGACGCCACCCCTCTGCGAGGCCAGGAGGCGGTGGCCGAGGCGCTGGCCCTGCTCGCTGAGGTGACAGCCTCACCGGAGGACTCGATCGATCTCGACGCGGTGGCCACCGTGTTCTGGACGTTCTGGGGCCGCCACCAGGGCGCCGGGGATCCGGACGCCGCGCAGAACACGGAGGTCGCGGTCTGCACCTTCGGCTTCCTCTGCCCGCGCCTCCCCTCGGAGGCGGGACTCCCCGAATCGCTGAAGGAGGGCTTCGACGCCGCCGACCCGTCCCACGAAACGCGCTTCGCGCACCTGGTGTGCTCGGTCCACGCCGGCGTCGCGCTGGGCGGAGCGCCTCAGGAACGAGCGGCCGCGCTCGACCGCGCGCTCGCCTGGTCGGACGCCGCTCTTGAACTCGTGGGCGCCGACGACCAGGTTGCGTTCGTGGAACTGGCCATCTACGCACACGACTTGTGGATGCTCCGGTTTCAGACGCAGGCCGACCCGGACGGGCTGGCCAATGCCGCCCGTTACGGCCGGGAGGTGTGCAGGCGGATGGCCGCCGCACCCGGCCTGTTCGACTCCGACGCAGCGCGTGCCGCGACCTCGGCCTGCCTGCGCACGGTGGTCGACTCCGCCCGGCTCCTCGGCTCCCCCGGACTCGCGCAGGTCGAACGGCTGGTCGCTGCGGTGCCGGAGGACGTCGTCACCCCGGAGACGGCGGAAGGGCTGCGGTTCCTGAGGATGCTGAACGCCCAGCCCGTCACCTGGCCCGGTGAACTCGACCTGCACGTGGGTACGGCGATCGCTGACGCGGGCATCGCCGAGCAGGACGCGGGACGTGTCGCGTGCGGCGTGCGCCGGCTGCGGGCGGCGTACGCCGACACTCCGGCCGGTCACCCCGAACGCGACGCGGTCGCCGCAGCCCTCGGCCGGGCGCTCAGTGCGCTCGCCCAGGCGTGCGAGGACGACGACACCGCTCTGGAAGCGGCCCTCCTGCTGGCCGCGGCCGGTGCGTTGAGCGAGGAGCACAGCGAGATGCTCGCCACGTACCAGGAGTTCGAGTCGTTGCGCGAGAGCGGGGACCCGGATGCCACGAGACGGGCCGCACCACTCCTCGACCGCCTCGCCGCACAGGAAAGGGCGAGTGCAGCCCGCGAGGGCCGGCCGATCGACCTCGACGTCGAAGCCCTCTCGCTGATCGGCGGATTCGACCCCTACGACCCTTACGACCCCGACGACCCAGACGACCTCGACCACCTCGACGGCAGTACCGACGACGCCGATGTCACGACCGACGCGAACTCCGCAGAACGCGCCGACATCGATGCCGGCTCGGCCTCCGACTCCCACTCGGACTCGGACTCGGACTCGGGCTCCGGCTCCGGCTCCGGCTCCGGCTCCGGGGAACGTGCCGCTCTGCGCGCCGACGAGCGCATCCGCCGCTACCGCTCCGCCCTCGCTGTCCTCCCGGCCGATCATCCCCAGCGGCATGCTCACATCGCGGTCCTGGCCGCCCTCACCGGGTTGCGCGCGCAGGCCCTGCACACCAGGGCGCCCGCCCGCGCCGGACTGCTGGACGTCGAGTCCCGCGAGCTGACCGAGGAGGCGCTCGCCACCGCCCCGCCCGGCTTCCCCGCGACGGACCTGCTGCGCCGCGGGATCCTGGACGTGGCGCTGCCCGTCGCGGTCCTCGCCGTCACGGCGGACATCACCCGGGAGGAGGACATGCCCGACGAGTTCCGCCGGACCCTCGACGCACTGTCCCGGATGTCCGGAATCCGCCTCGATCGTCCGGAACACCTCGACTCCGCCATCTCGACCCTCCGCGAGATCCTCGACTCCATGGACGATGCCGACCCAGAGCTGCGTCGGCACCTGGCGGGAGCCCTCGGCAGCGCGCTGTCCGCCGGCACCGCGGAACGGCCCGATCCCGCTGTTCTCGAAGAGGTCGTCCGGCTGCTCCGCGAGGCCGGCGCCAACTCCGGTGACTCACCCAGCGAGTACGACCGGATGCTCGCGCACGCCCTCGGCGTTCTGTCGCTCGGCTCCCACGACGCGGAGGGCGCGCGTGAGGCGGCGGCGCTGCTCGCCTCCGCTCCCCCTCCGACTCCCGAGGAGGCGGCGCTTCAGGAGGGCGCGGGCCTGACCCGGACCGATCAGGCCGTGCTGGCCGCACGCACGGAGTTCCACAACGCCCTGCAGAACTACGTGTTCGGCCATGACCCCGCACAGCTGGAACGGGCCCGACGGATCGCCCACGAATTGCGGGAGATCACCCGGGCAGGGGCGTCCGACGACGCGGAGAACCCGCCCTGGTACGACCTGATGGGCGACGCCTATGTCGACCTGGTCGAATCCGTGGGGCCGGGAGGCCCGCGGCCCGATCTCGACGACGCGGTCGTCGCACAGTGCCGCGGGACGTTCGCGGCGTGCCCGGTCGGACATCCGATGCGGCTCATGACGGCGATGACACTCGTCAGGGTCCTGATGCAGCGTTCCGCCGCCCTCCGCATCAGCGAACCGGAGAGGGCGCGGGCGCTGCTCACCGAGGCGCGGGCGCTGGAGAGCGTGCTGAAGGACGTGACGCCGGACGAGTCACCGGTCGACCTGGCCAGCGTGTTGGGCCCGATGTTCGACCTCATCGGCCTGGACCGCCTCCCGGAGATGTCCGCGCCGAAGCCCTCCGGCCCCGTGCGCCACCCGGAGGTGTCCGGGACGGCCCACGCATCCGGCCCCGCATCCGGCTCGGCCCCCTCCGGGGCGGACGACGAAGCCTCGGAGCCGGCACGGGGTGCCGGTGTCCTGCTCGGCCCGCTCGCCGCCTTCGCGGACGGCCTCCGCTCCCGCCTCGAAGGCCGTGAGCCCGCTGCGGGCTGGGACGACCTCGTCGGTTCCGCGTGGATGCGGGCCAACGGCGAGATCGGCGCGGCGGCCCGTGAGATCGGTCGCGGGGAGCAGGGAATCGGCCCGGCGCTGGCGCATCTCGAAGCGGCGGTCGAGGCGATGACCGGGGTCACCGACCGGGGCAGTGACCAGACGTCCGCCGAGCACGGCCTGTCCATCTTCGAGGGCGACATCAGAGGGCTGGTCGAGCTGATCCTCTGCACCCTCGAACTGCGCGAGTCCGCGGCGCGGATCGCGGAGCGGGTGCGGCTCACAGAAGGGTACGTGCGAGCGCTGAAGGCAGGACGGACGCCCGGCCTCGACGGCTTCCCCGCCCTGGACCACACGGTCCGGGGACCTGACGTGGCCCGTACCGCCGAACTGCTGGAACGCGGCCGCGGCCTGCTGCTGGCGCGCCGCATCGAGGCCCGCGCCGACATCAGCGATCTGCAGGCCGCCTTCCCGGAACTGGCCGCATCCTTCCAGCGGTTGACTGACCGGCTCGACGCCCGCTCCGAACCTGACACCGGGGCTCCGGGGGCCGCCGAGTGGGCCCGCCTCGCAGCCCTGCGCGCGTCGAACGAACTGGACGATCTCGTACGGCACATCCGCACCCGGCCGGGGTTCGAGGGCTTCCTGCGGCCATTGACCGAGGAGAGGTTCAGGGCGCTCGCCGCCGATGGCCCCATCGTCGTCCTCAACCAGGGCAAGCGCCACTGCCACGCCCTCGTCATCACCCCGCAGTCGGTCACCTCGTTGCTCCTGGCCCCCGGGGCCGACGAGATCACCGACTGGGCGCGACGGCTGCGCGACGCCGTCGATGCCATCAACGCCAGGGGCATGGCCCGCCCCTCCCCTCTTCAGATCGTCGCCGCGGGCAGGACGGTCCGCGAGACCCTGGCGTGGACCTGGCACCAGATCGTGCGCCCGGTCCTGGAGTCCGTCGGACCGGTGGAACCCGTCCCCCGTGACGGCGCGTGGCCGCGCGTCTGGTGGGTGGCAACCGGCGCGTTCAGCGCCCTGCCCCTGCACGCGGCCGAATGTACGGCGCCCGACTGCTCGGAGGACGGCTGCGGCGCCGCCCTCGACACCGTGATCTCGTCGTACGCGCCCGGCCTGCAGACCCTCGCGTACGCGCGGGCGCGCGCCCGGCAGCGTGATACGGCCGACCACGGCAGCGCGCTGCTCGTCGCCGCCGCCGAGGACGATCTCCCCGGCGTGGCGGCCGCGGCGGCCCACGCGGCCGAGCTTCTCGGTGCCCGGCCACCGCTGATCGGTCCGGCCGCCACCCGCGAGGCCGTACTCGCCGCGCTGCACGAGGCCTCGTGGGCGCATTTCGGCTGCCACGCGGCGTCGGACCCGGCGGAACCCTCCGGCGCCCTGCTGCATCTGCCCAGCGGCGAGCCGGTCTCCGTCCTGGAGATCTGCCGGGTCCGCCCTCGCTCGGCACAGCTCGCCTTCCTCGCGGCCTGCGGCACCGCCCGCACCGCCGAACGCCTGGTGGACGAGGCCATCCACATCACGAGTTCATTCCTGCTTGCGGGCTTTCCGACGGCGGTCGGCACGCTGTGGAAGATCGACAGCGTGCACGCGGACCACATGACGCGGGATTTCTACCGCCGCACGACCGCCCCCGGCAGTCCCGGTGCCGCGCACGCGCTGCACGACACAGTCCGCCAGTTACGACGCCGCATCCCGGAGAAACCGCACATCTGGGCAACGTACGTCCACGCGGGGGCGTAGCCGGCGCACACCGTCAAAGCCCCGTGCCGCAGGCTGCCCACCTGGGCACCTGGATACCTCCGCACCGATCACACCACGCATTCCGCTTCGCCTCGTCACTCCACGTGCTCGAATGGGCAGCCCGCGACGGCATCGCTCATGGCCGCACCGTGCTTCGAGGTAGCGCGCACGGAGCGGGGTGCCTGGTTCCGTGCGCTGGCTACGGTCGCGCGGATCCGGCTCCTCTCCCCGGAGCGGATTCCCCTTACGGTCCCGCCGGGGCCGTAAACACCGCCCCAGGGGCCGTTTCGTCCCACGGATGTCTCACATGCTGCATGTGGCCGGGCCCAGAGGCCTCCGACCTGGACCTTCTAGAGTCGGTGCACGCTCACGAGCCGCTGAAGAAGGCAGGTAAGCTCACGACACGTGACTGCTGTGTCTGCGAAGCCTCGCATCCCCAATGTCCTGGCCGGCCGCTACGCCTCCACGGAGCTGGCTGTCCTTTGGTCCCCCGAGCAGAAGGTGAAGCTGGAACGTCAGCTGTGGCTGGCGGTGCTGCGCGCCCAGAAGGACCTCGGGATCGAGGTACCCGACGCCGCTCTCGCCGATTACGAGCGCGTCCTCGACCAGGTCGACCTGGCCTCCATCGCTGAGCGCGAGAAGGTCACCCGGCATGACGTCAAGGCCCGCATCGAGGAGTTCAACGCCCTCGCCGGCCATGAGCAGGTCCACAAGGGCATGACGTCCCGGGACCTCACGGAGAACGTCGAGCAGCTCCAGATCCGGCTCTCCCTTGAACTGATGCGGGACCGCACCGTGGCCGTGCTGGCCCGGCTCGGCAGGCTGGCCGGCGAATACCGCGAGCTGGTCATCGCCGGTCGCTCCCACAACGTGGCGGCGCAGGCCACGACGCTCGGCAAGCGCTTCGCGACAGCGGCAGACGAGCTGCTGGTGGCCTACGGCCGGCTGGAGGACCTGCTGGGCCGCTACCCACTGCGCGGCATCAAGGGCCCCGTCGGCACCGCCCAGGACATGCTCGACCTGCTGGGCGGCGACGCCGGGAAGCTGGCCGACCTGGAGCAGCGCATCGCCGGCCACCTCGGCTTCGCACAGGCCTTCACCTCCGTCGGTCAGGTCTACCCGCGCTCGCTCGACTACGACGTGGTGACCGCGCTGGTCCAGCTGGCCGCCGCTCCTTCCTCGGTCGCGAAGACCATCCGGCTGATGGCCGGGCACGAACTGGTGACCGAGGGTTTCAAGCCCGGTCAGGTCGGCTCGTCCGCGATGCCGCACAAGATGAACACCCGCTCCTGCGAGCGCGTCAACGGTTTGATGGTGATCCTGCGCGGCTACGCGTCGATGACCGGTGAGCTGGCGGGCGACCAGTGGAACGAGGGCGATGTGTCCTGCTCCGTGGTGCGCCGGGTGGCACTGCCGGACGCGTTCTTCGCGTTCGACGGTCTGGTGGAGACCTTCCTGACGGTGCTCGACGAGTTCGGCGCCTTCCCCGCCGTGGTCGCCCGTGAGCTGGACCGCTACCTCCCGTTCCTCGCCACCACCAAGGTGCTGATGGGCGCGGTGCGTGCGGGTGTCGGGCGTGAGGTCGCCCACGAGGCCATCAAGGAGAACGCGGTCGCTTCCGCTCTGGCCATGCGTGAGCAGGGCACGGAGCGCAACGAGCTGCTCGACAAGCTGGCCGCTGACGAGCGCATTCCGCTGGACCGCGCCCAGCTGGACGAGCTGATGGCCGACAAGCTCTCGTTCACGGGTGCCGCGGGTGACCAGGTCACAGCCCTCGTCTCGCGGATCGAGGAGATCACCAAGCAGCACCCGGAGGCTGCTGGGTACGCGCCCGGCTCCATCCTCTGATGTCGCGCGGCCCCGGACGATGACACCCGAAGAGCTCCAGGCCGCCCGTGGCCGCACTGTTCCCGATGTGGCCGCGGGCGGCCTTCGCGTGCTGTTCTGCGGAATCAATCCGAGTCTGATGACTGGTGCCACGGGCCACCACTTCGCTTTCCCCGGCAATCGCTTCTGGCCGGTACTCCATCTGTCGGGTTTCACATCACGGCAGTTGAGGCCCTCCGAGCAGTCCGAGCTGCTTCAGTACGGGCTGGGCATCACCAACGTGGTCGCCAGAGCCACAGCCCGCGCCGACGAACTCACCGCCGAGGAGTTCCGCGCCGGCGGCGAGATCCTCACCGCCAAGGTCGAACGGCTACGACCGCAGTGGTTGGCGGTGGTCGGCATCACGGCCTACCGAACGGCATTCGGTGAACGGCGGGCCCAAATCGGACGGCAGGAACGGACGATCGGCGGAGCCCGCGTCTGGGCCCTGCCCAACCCCAGTGGACTCAACGCCCACTGGACCGCTCAGACGATGGCCGCGGAGTACGGACGGCTCCGCGGTGCTGTCACCGCGGGCTCTCTCACCAACACCGCCGAGACCTGAGCTCCGGGGACCGGGATCCCGGCCCCCGGATCCGACACGATCAGCACGGGCGCGGTTGCCCGCCCCCCCCCAGAGGCCTGAAGCGATACGCGCACCTCACAGCGGGTACACGTGCATCACGACGACGGTCAGCTCGCACCCGGCCCGTCCGCCTCCAAGCAGAGCCCCCGCCCCATCCGCAATTCCCGGGTGGGCTCCGACCCCCGCCGCCGCGTCCGCATCCCGGCGAGACTCCAATGTTCAGGCGTCACGCCGTCGGAGCGCCCACCATCCGGCCAACAGCGTCATCGCGGCCCAGCCGGCGGTGACGGCCAGTCCCGTCCATGGGCCCAGACTGCCCTCCGGGTGCTGGTGAAGCACCAACTGTCCAGCCCGGTCCGGCAGATAGCCGGCCGCACCGCCGGCTATGTCCCCGACGACGAACGAGACGATCAGGATGAAGGGGATGAGCAGACTGAGCACGGCAGTCGCGCTGCGCAGCAGGGCGGTCAGCCCCGCCGCGAACAGTGCCATCAGCGCCAGATATATCGCTCCTCCGAACGCCGCTCTCAATGCGCCTGGTTCGCCGAGGCCGATGGCGTACTCCCCCATGAAGAGCTGTCCCGAGAGGAACGAACTGAAGGTGGTGATGAGGCCGACGGCCAGCGCCGCTCCTCCGACGAGCGACATCTTGACCAGGTAGAAGTGGGTACGGCGCGGAACCGCCGCGAGCGACATACGCAGCGCGCCATTGAGGTACTCGGACGAAATCGCCGTCGCGCCGAAACTGATGGCCGCGATCTGACCGAAGTTCAGCGCGTAGAAGGCGCCGAAGACGAGTTCGGCATCCGCGTCGCCCGCCTCGGCCCGGCCGACAGTGGCGAATGTCAGCACGGTGACGACCATGGTGACGAGGAAGACGGCGAGCAGGGATCCTGAGACGGAGCGCAACGATCTGATCTTGATCCACTCGGAGCGCAGGACCGCGGTTGTCGACATGGTCAGGCCTCCTGAGGTGGGGTGGGCGCGGTGGCAGAAGTGAATTCCGCCGCACCCGCGGTGAGATCCAGGTAGGCCTGTTCCAAGGTGGCCTGCTCGTCCATGAGCTCCAGGACCGCGATGCCCTCTCTGGCTGCCATCGCTCCTATCTCCTGCGCCTTGACGCCCTCGACGGTCCACCGGCCGTCCTCACCTTGAGCGGCCCGGTATCCGCCGCGTGCCAGAACTTCGCCGAGCCTGGCTGGTTCCGTCGTGCGCATCCGCACCCTTGGCCGGCTACGGGAGTCGAGGAACTCCTGCATAGGCAGATCTATGAGGAGCCGTCCGCGCCCGAGCACGATCAGATGGTCGGCGAACGACGACGTCTCGTTCATCAGGTGACTGGAAACGAGCACGGTGCGGCCCTCGCGGGCGAGTCGCTTCATCAGCTCCCGGATCCAGACGATGCCCTCCGGATCCAGCCCGTTGGACGGCTCGTCCAGCATCACCACATCCGGGTCACCGAGCAGTGCCGCCGCTATGCCGAGCCGTTGGCGCATGCCGAGAGAGAACGTTTTGATCCGGCGTCCGCCCACCTGGAGGAGGCCGGCCTGCTCCAGCACCTCCTCGACGCGGCCGCGGCCCATGCGGTTGCTCGTCGCGAGCATCAGCAGGTGGTCGCGGGCTGTCCGCGAACCATGGGCGGCCTGCGGATCGAGGAGCACCCCAACCCGGCGCAACGGCTCGCTGAGGGCCGCGTAGGCCTGACCACCGACGGTGGCGGAGCCGCCCGTGGGCCGGTCCAGCCCGAGGACCAGCCGCATGGTGGTGGACTTTCCCGCCCCATTGGGCCCGAGGAATCCGGTGACCCTGCCGGGCCGCACGCTGAAGGTGAGATGGTCCACGGCGCGGGTCCCGCCGTAGTCCTTCGTGAGCTCGTGGACATCGATACTGGTCATGTCCTCAGCCTTGCCGCCCTGCCGGCGACGATCCTCCCCCGCAGGAGTGGACCATCTCCCTCGCTCGGGGGAGCCGCCGTCCCCGAGCACGCTGGCACGATGGGCGGCATGCTCCGCTTCCTCCACCCGTTGACCGCGCAGGTCACCTACACCCGCTGGCTGCATCTGCTCATGCCGTCCGCCGCCGTGAGCGTGTGGCTGTTCATCTCGATGGACACGCCGTGGGTTCCCGTCGTCCTCGCGGCGCTGGTCGGCCTGATACCCGGCATGCGGCTCGCCGAGGGGATCCAGGCGCAGCTCCTGCTCACGCCCGCGGAGCGCGGCGCACCCTACGCGACCATTTCAGTCGCACCCTCCACTTCCTGGTCCGAACGCTGGCGGACCGCGCTCTGGCTGGAGGTGCGGCTGTTGTGTGCGGGCCTGGCCGGTCTCGCGACGGTGTGGCTGCCGGCCACGACTGTCGACCTCGTCCGCTCGTCGCTCGGCTCGGAACCGAGCGACGAATGGTTCGCCACCGGCCTCGGACCGCACTGGTGGGCTGCGGTCCTCGCGCCCGTTCCCCTGCTGATCATGTTGGCGGTGATCGTGGGCTGCGGAGAGCTGATCACTGCGGCGGCCCGCTGGCTGCTGGGACCGACGCCGGTCCAGCGACTGACCGTGCTGGAGGAGCGCACCGAACAACTCCTGGAACGAAACCGGATCGCGCGCGAACTGCACGACTCGATCGGGCACGCCCTGACGGTGGCTGTGGTGCAGGCGGGGGCCGCCAGGGCGGCGCACGACCCTGAGTTCACCGAAAAAGCACTGGTGGCGATCGAGGAGACCGGCCGCTGCGCGCTCGAAGACCTGGAGCGAGTGCTGCGGGTGCTGCGGGAGTCGGGTACGCCGCCGGGGCAACGGCCGTCTCTGATCGAGGCGGACCGCTTGCTGGACTCCGCGCGGGGAGCCGGGGCCAAAGTCGATGCGGAGGTGTCCGGGCCGCTGGAGCAGGTACCGGGGTCGGTGTCGCGTGAGGGGTACCGCATCCTTCAGGAGTCCCTCACCAATGCCCTGCGGCACTCGGGGGCAGCCCCCGTCCGGGTCCGGATCAGCGTGACGGAGGGCCGTCTGGAGTTGGAGGTAACCAACCCGTTCACGGGTTCGACCGGTACGCCCGGGAGTGGAACCGGGCTGCGGGGAATCCGGGAGAGAGCGGCCCTGCTGGGCGGAAACGCCAAGACGGGCCTGTACGGAGGGAAATGGATGGTGCACGCGAGCCTTCCGCTGGACCGCATACGCTGACCGGATGCCGGTTACCGTTCTTCTCGTCGATGACGAACCCCTGGTCCGCGCGGGTCTGCGCGCGGTCCTGGAGGCCCAGCCCGATATCGAGGTCGTCGGTGAGGCGGGGGACGGAGCCGCGGTGATCCCCCTGGTCCGTCAGCTGAGGCCCCATGTCGTCGCGATGGACGTCCGGATGCCGCTCATGGACGGGATCGAGGCGACCAGAGTGGTGTTGCGCACGGTGCCCGATCCGCCGAAGATCCTGGTGGTGACGACGTTCGAGAACGACGAGTACGTCTATGAGGCGCTGCGTGCGGGGGCGGACGGTTTCCTCCTGAAGCGGGCCCGGCCAGCCGAGATCGTGAACGCGGTCCGGCTGGTGGCGGAGGGCGAGTCCCTATTGTTCCCTGCGGCGGTCCGGCAGCTGGCCGCCGCGTACGGCACGAACAGGGCGCGCGAGGCCATGGACCGGGCTTCGCTCACCGAGCGTGAGGCCGCGGTGCTGCGGCTGATGGCCCGGGGGCTGTCCAACGCGGAGATCGCGGACAGGCTCGTGGTGGGTGTGCAGACGGTGAAAACCCATGTCAGCGCCGTACTGGCGAAGTTGGGGGCCCGCGACCGCACGCAGGCCGTCATCGCCGCCTATGAGTCCGGATTCGTCGCACCCAGCTGAACCCGGACCGCACCAGGAACAGGAACAGGAACCCAGGCCGGACCCGGGGCTCGGCCCCGGACCCGGACCAGAAAACAGGCCGAAGCCGGGCCGAAGCCGGACTGGAACCCGGACGGCAGTGGGACGGCAGCGGGACGGCCAGCTCCGAATCGGGCCGAGCACCGGATGGTCCCGGTCCTTGGCGTGCGGCGTCGCGTCCCGCAGTCGCCCCGCCCCTGTGCAACGAGTACCATCCGCCTGACATGCGCACGAGCTGGGAGGACACACCGTGAGCCGGCTGACCGGTGGGGACCCGTCGTTGCTGCGTCGGATCAATTCCGCGGTGGTACTGCACGCCCTCAGGGGCGCCGGTTCCCCGACCCTCACGGACCTGACGCGGATCACCGGCCTTTCGCGGCCGACGGTCGAGGGCGTCGTGGAAGGGCTCTTCGAGGCCGGCCTGGTCGTCGAGTCGGCGCCCGACGGTGCCGAGGCACGACGGCAGGGGCGTCCGGCCCGGCGTTTCCGGTTCCGGGCCGAGGCCGGGCACCTGCTGGGCATCGAGATCGGCCCGCACCGGGTCTCGGCGCTGTTGTCGGGCCTGGACGGCCGGATCATCGGCGCCGGCTCACGCGCGGTGTCCGAGACCGCCTGTGCCGACGACCGCCTCGACAAGGTACGGACCGTGGTCGCCGAAGTCCTGCGGCGGACCGGCGTGGCCCGCAGCAGCCTGCGGGCGGTCGGGGTCGGCAGCCCCGGCATCGTGGAGGCCGACGGCACGGTCAGGCTGGGCACCGCGCTGCCGGGCTGGACGGGCCTGGCTCTCGGTGAGCGGCTGCGGCGGTCCTTCCGCTGCCCGGTGCTCGTGGAGAACGATGCGAACGCCGCAGCGGTCGCGGAGCACTGGAAGGGCGCGGCCACCGAGTCCGACGACATCGTGTTCGTGCTGGCGGGGCTGAGTCCCGGAGCGGGATCGCTGATCGGCGGACGGCTGCACCGCGGCTTCGGCGGTGCGGCGGGCGAGATCGGTGCGCTGCATCTGCTCGGCCGTGACGTCACACCCGAGCGGCTGCTGTCCACGACGGACACACCCCTGGACCCGCTCGACGAGCACGCGGTGGCTGCCGTGTTCGCGAAGGCGCGGCACGGCGACGAGCAGGCGCAGGCGGCGGTCGAGCGGTTCATCCAGCGGCTGGTCCACGATGTCGCCGCGCTGGTGCTGGCGCTCGATCCTGAGCTGGTGGTCGTCGGAGGGTGGGCAGCCGGACTGGACGGGGTGCTCAATCCGCTCCGCGGGGAGCTGGCCCGCTACTGCCTGCGGCCCCCACGGGTGGCGCTGTCACTGCTCGGCGAGGCGGCTGTGGCGACGGGGGCGCTGCGGCTGGCGCTCGACCACGTGGAGGAGCAGTTGTTCGCGGTGGAGGGAACGGTGACGGCCCGCCGCTGAGCGCGACGGGCCGTAGGGCACGCGTCCCGGCGGGCCCGCCGGGAGACAGCCGGTCAGGAGGCCTGGCGCTCCTGGTCGTGGTGGCTGATCTCCACGTCGCCCGAGTCACCGAAGGTGAGCCGGCAGGTGTCGGCCCGGTAGGTGGCGATGGAAACGGCGGCGGTCCCGCCTGCGGCGAGGTAGCGGGTGGTGACGACGAGGACAGGGGCCCCCGGAAGCCGGTCGAGCTCCTTGGCATCGTCCGCGCGGGCCGAGCCGAGCTCCACCGAACGGTCCTGCCCGTCGAGCCCGAGCCGGTGCAGTTCACGCACGACACCGCGGGCCCTGGCGGAGCCGGACGGCGCGTCTATCGCGGAGAGCTCGGGAACGGAGGACGACGAGACATACAGCAGCTCCGCCGCGACGGCCTGCCCGTGGGAGACGCGGATCCGTCGTACGACGTGGACGAGGTCGTCGCCCGCCACGTCGAGCGCGTCGGCCACCGCCGCAGGGGCGGTCGCGGTCCGGCAGTCCACCGGCTGCCACGCCTCGCCGGCGCCGCCTCCGCTCCAGTCGTGCTGAGCGGTGGAGACGGCCACACCCAGGCGCGGCGGCGCCACCGTGGTCCCGACCCCCCGCCGGCGCTGCAGTCTGCCTTCGAGTTCGAGCTGCTCCAGCGCCTGCCGGAGCGTGGCTCGGGCGACGCCGAACCGGGCGGCGAGCTCCCGCTCGTTGGGGAGGATCTCCCCCACCGCAAAGTCCGAGTCGAGTGCCTCACTGAGCACGGTCTTCAGGTGCCAGTACTTCGGCTCCGGTACCGATTCCAGCTGCGTGGTCCCCACCCTTGTCCTCCGCAATCGCCCAGCGGCTTTTCCGCGACGTTATTTATTAAAGGTTCCTGTCTTAACGTTGCGACCATAGGACGGCACACCCCCTTGGTCAAGACCAATCCTTAGCCGGTAACCCTGTGAAACGAGGCGCTGTCGCAGAGCGTTCACAGGGCGTTCGCGGACCGGTGCGCCGTACGCAGCACAAAGCCCCACGTCCGAGCAGGTCCGTGGGGCTTCGGGGCCGTTCTGCGCACGGGCGGCAGGCGGCGGCATGCGGGGGCGACCGGGCGGCGGCTTCACACAGAGAGAGCCGAAATACTATGCGCGGATATCGGACGGGATGGACAGGACTCGGACGATTACGGCAAGCAGTGGATCCCGTCGGCTACGCGCCACCGAACGACGTGAGCTTGTCGGGGTTTCGAACGATATACACGCACTGGATGAGTCCGTCCCGTACATCCACCTGCATGGCGGAATCGGGCTTGCCGTCGATGAGGACCAGCAGCGCGGGCCCGCCGTTCAACTCCAGGCTCCGGATCTCCAGGTCCGGGATCGGTTCCTGTGCGATGGCGACGAGGAAGCGGCTGACCTTGTCCGCGCTCTCCAGGATCCGCAGCGGCGCCTTCGACTTCCCGCCGCTGTCACCGACGAGCCGGACGTCCGGCGCGAGGAGCGCGAGCAGCGCATCGATGTCACCGCCCGCGGCCGCCGCGAGAAAACGCTCCGTCAGGTCACGGCGCTGGACGGGATCGACGTCGTAGCGCGGTTTGCGCTCCTCCACATGGCGTCGGGCCCGTCCGGCGAGCTGGCGGACGGCGGCCTCCGTCCGGTCGAGCGTCGCGGCGATCTCGCCGTACGGAAAGCCGAAGGCCTCGCGCAGGACGAAGACGGCGCGCTCCAGCGGGGACAGCGATTCGAGGACGACGAGCACCGCGACGGAGACGGAGTCGGCGAGCACGGCCCGCTCAGCCGTATCGGGCACCGCGGGGCCGAAGTCGGTGACGAGGGGTTCGGGCAGCCAGGGCCCCACGTACGCCTCGCGCCGCGACCGGAGCTGACGCAAGCGGTCGATGGCCAGCCGCGTGACGGTCCTGACCAGGAAGGCGCGTGGCTCGCGGACATCCTCGCGCACCACGGCCGACCAGCGGAGCCACGCCTCCTGGACCACGTCCTCCGCGTCGGCGATCCGGCCGAGCATGCGGTAGGCGACCCCGGTGAGCACGGGTCTGTGCTCTTCAAAGACGTCGGTCACGATGTCGGTTGTCACCGCCCCATCCCAGCCGACGGGCCGCACGGTGTCCAGTTCGAATCGCGAGGACCTCTTGAACTCGAAGCTACCTGACGGTAATTGTTGTTGACGACTTGTCTAAGTCGTCGACAGGCGCGGCCGCCCCGTGCCGGAACATCTGGGAGCATCTCCATGGCAACCACGGTCTCGTTCACCGTCGGCTCACCCGGCGGGCCCCGGGCCGTGTCCGTCGCATACGAGCGGACAGGTGCCGGGGAACCGCTGCTGCTTCTCCACGGCATCGGCCACCATCGCCAGGCCTGGGACCCGGTGATCCCCGTCCTCGCCGTGGAACGGGACGTCATCGCCGTCGACCTGCCGGGCTTCGGTGCCTCGCCCGCACTGCCCGACGGCCTCCAGTACGACGTGACGACCGTGGCGTCCGTGCTGGACGCCTTCTGCGAGACGCTGAACCTGGACCGCCCCCATGTCGCGGGCAACTCGCTCGGCGGGCTGCTGGCGTTGGAGTTGGGGCGCAACAAGCGGGTGCGCTCTGTGACGGCGCTCTCGCCCGCCGGGTTCTGGACCGAGCGCGAGCGGCGCTACGCGTTCGGCACGTTGCGCGCCATGCGGCTGGCCGCCGGTTCCCTACCACTGCCGCTCATAGAGCGGCTCTCCCGCACACCGGCCGGCCGGGCGGTGCTGACCAGCAGCATCTACGCCCGGCCCGGCCGCCGATCACCTGAGGCTGCGGTCCGGGAGACGGTCGCCCTGCGCGAGGCTGCCGGCTTCCACCAGACGCTGGCCGCCGGCCGCGGGGTCGTGTTCACCGACGACGTGCCGGGGCTGCCGGTGACCATCGCGTGGGGCAGCGGCGACCGGCTGCTCCTGCGCCGCCAGGGGATCCGGGCCAAGCACACCGTTCCCGGTGCCCGGCTGGTCCGGCTGCCCGGCTGCGGCCATGTCCCGATGAGCGACGACCCCGCTCTTGTGGCGCGGGTCGTTCTGGACACCAGCCGCTGAGTCCGGCACGGGCACGGCCCCGCGCCGGCCCAGGACGCCAGAACCGAACGCCACGCCCAGCCCGACCAGGCAGCTGCCGGCGGCCTGCGCGACCCCGTAGGAGCCGGTGCCGACCAGGGGAGCGGTGAGCGCGGCGGAGACCGGGACCAGCCCGCAGAAGAGCGTGGCGCGCTCGGCACCGATGCGCGCCAGGCCCATGTACCAGCAGACGAACCCGATGACCGTGACAACGGCGGCCTGCCAGACAAGCGCCAGCGCCTCACCGCCCGTGGGCATCGGCAGGAAGTCTCCGCCGTCCAGCAGCAGGCCCAGTATCACCGACTCCACCGCGGCGATCACACAGACCGTGGCGGACAGCAGCCGCGGGCCGAGCGGGCGCAGGACGGGTACGGCGATGACCGCGAAGCCCACCTCGCCGGCCAGCGCGCCGACGGAGCAGAGGATGCCGGCCAGGTCGGTACGGCCCCAGCCCTGGACGGTGAAGGCTCCCGCGGCGACCAGCCCCGCCGCGTAGATCACGGGCCGCGTCGGCCGCCGCCCGTCCAGCAGCGGCACGAGCACCGCCACGACGATCGGTGCGCACCCGACGAAGACGCCCGGAACAGCAGGTTCCGCGCTCCGCTCCGCGGTCAGGACGGCCAGGTTGAAGCCGACCATTCCGACCGCCGAGAGCAGGCCGAGCCGCGCCCACTGGCGGCCGCTGAGCGTGCGCAGCGTGGCCGTGGGCGGGGGCGCCCCGCCCCGTCGCAGGAGAGGCAGGAGCAGCAGGCCCGCCAGTCCGTAGCGCAGGGCCTGGCCGCCGGCGTACGGGTAGTCGCCGAGGACGCTGTTGGCGGTGAAGGAGGCACCCACGAGGGTGCAGGCGAAGGCGGCGAGCAGGGCGCCGCGCAGAGATGTCGAATTCATGGTGACAACGCTAGGGAGCGCGGCGGTCCGGTTTAAGGTCCACTTCCATGACGTCTTCGGGGACCAATCCAGTACCGGACAGCCACGGCACCGGGGGCGGCGACGACCGGGAACCGGTCTCCGCCGCCTGGGAGCTGCTGCTTCCGGCGGCGTCCGCCCCGGCCCGCGGCCGCGGTCGCGCCCTTCAGTCGGCGTTGCGCGACGCCGTCCGCTCGGGCCGTCTGACGCCGGGGACCCGGCTTCCGTCCAGTCGTGAGCTCGCGGCCGACCTCGGCGTCTCACGGGGTCTGGTCACCGAGGCGTACGAGCAGCTGACCGCCGAGAGCTATCTGCACAGCGGGCGCGGGGCGGGTACCTGGGTGAGCGGATCGGCGCGGGCCGCCGCGGACCGGGCCCGGGACCTCGCGCCGCGCGGCCCCGGTACCCTCGTCGACTTCCGGCCCGGTACGCCGGACCTCTCGCTCTTTCCGCGCAGTGCCTGGGCCGCCGCTCACCGTTCGGTGCTCGGCAGGCTGCCGCACACCGCCCTTGGCTATCCCGATCCACGCGGGCTGCCCGAGCTGCGGGTCGCGCTGGCCGCCCTGCTGTCGAGGCGTCGCGGGGTGGTGGCCGATCCGGAGCGCCTGCTGGTCTGTTCGGGCGTGGCGCAGGCGACGACGCTGCTCGGGTTCGTACTGCGCGAACGCGGGGTGCGCACCGTCGGTGTCGAGGATCCCGGAAGCCCCGAACACGCCACGCTGTTCGCTTCGACGGGCCTTGCCACGGCCCGGCTGCCGCTCGATGACGAAGGGCTGGCCACGGAGCCGCTGACGCGCTCCGGGGTACGTGCCGTGATGACCACCCCGGCCCACCAGTTCCCCACCGGAATCGCGTACTCCGCCGCCCGCCGGAGTCGGCTCCTGGACTGGGCGAGGGATGTCGACGGGGTGATCATGGAGGACGACTACGACGGTGACTTCCGTTACGACCGGGCGCCGGTCGGAGCGCTGCAGGGGCTGGATCCGGAACACGTCGTGTACACCGGGTCGGTGAGCAAATCGCTGGCTCCCGGTCTGCGGCTGGGGTGGCTGCTGGCGCCGGCGTCGCTGACGGACGAGATCGTCGACCGCAAACGCACGATGGACCTCGGTAATCCTGCCGTCGACCAGGCGGTTCTCGCCGATTTCATCACCAGGGGCGGCTATGACCGTCAGCTGCGGCGCTGCCAGCGTGCCTACCGGGCGCGCCGCGACACCCTCACCGCCGCGCTGGCCGAGCACTTCCCCGGCGCCGAGGTCAGCGGTATCGCCGCCGGGCTCCACATCATCGCCCGGCTGCCCGAACGCTATGGTCCCGAGGCCGGTTTCGCCGCCCGCGCCGCCGAGGCCGGAATCGCGCTGCGGCTGATGAGTGACTGCGGAACCGTGCGTCCCGCGGACCGTTCCGTGAGCCTGGTGCTGGGATACGCGCAGCTGGCACCGGTGGACATCGCGCGGGGTGTACGGCTGCTGGCGGAGGCTCAGCGGGTTCTGAGCTGAGGGAAATCCGGAAGGGCCTTCCAGCACGCGCTCGTTCGGCCGGCCGGCAGCTGCGGAACGGGGCCCGCGACCTCGCTCCGGGCCCGTTGTCAGTGGTGGGTCCTACCGTTTTCCTCATGACCCGATCCGTACAGGCGCTGGCCTACTCACGACCGTCCGTTCTCAAGTCCTCGCAGGCCGGGCAGTTGCTCGGCCTGGAGACGGCTGGCGGTCTCACGCCGCGCGGCGCCGAGCCTCATCCCCGGTTCTTCGAGGGTTTCCTCACCTCGCCCCGGATCGCGGCCCGCGGGCTGCTCGCGGTGGCGGACGTGGCGTCCGCGCGCTACTACCAGCGGACGCTGGTGTCCTCGCTGGATCCGGTGGTGACGGGAAACGGCGACCGGCTGCGGTTTGAGTCGTTCTCCGGCTGCTGCGGGGTGTACGCCCGCCTGGACGTGCTGCGGGACGGCCTGGACGGGACGGAGACGGGACACGGCACGACCAATGTGGATGTGAACAATCCGCTGCGCGAGGCGCTTTCACGGATAGCGGGCGACGATCCGCTCCATCTGCGGGTGGGACCGCAGGAGATGGCGGTCACCACGCTGGAGGGCCGTGTGGTGGAGAAGAAGGTTCCGCTGCCGGACCGGTGGCTGCGGGGTTTCGCCGAGGCACAAGTAGCCTCCGCGGCCTTCGATCTGCGGGCCGAGCTCCCGGCGGCGGAGGCCGTCCGGTTCCTGCGGTCGCTGCCCCGTTCGCCGGGCAGCGCTTCGCGGGGCGCCCAGTGGGTGATTCCCGCCGGGAAGACCCTGCGGCCGACGACGCGGCCCGTGGCGGGGGCCGTCTGCCTGCCTGGTCCGGAGCGGCTGGTCACGCTTCAGCGGGTCCTCCGGCACGCGACGGCGCTGCGGGTGTACGGCCCGGCGGCGGAAGGCGCGGCGACCGCGAGTGCCTGGGAGGTGGTGCTCCCCGGCATGCGGCTCACGCTGACGCTTTCGCCCGATGCCTCTCGCGGTTTCTCCGGTGAGGGCGGCGTACTGGAGGCGCTCGCCACCGACGACGCCGCGTCGGACGCCGAGCTGGTCTCCGTGCTGCTGGCCTGGGAGCCCCGGATCGACCCCGCCGACCTGGCCGAGCAGTCGGGCCTGCCGGTGGAACGCGTGCGGGCTGCGCTCGTCCGGCTGGGAACGGCGGGCCGCGTGGGCTACGACCTCGCGGACGCGGCCTACTTCCACCGCGAGCTGCCGTACGACGCGGACCGGGCCGAGCGGCACAACCCGCGCCTGGTGGCCGCGCGTCAGCTGGCGGAGTCGGGCGCGGTCGTCCTGGACGGCGATCTGGCGTCCGTGGCCTCAGGAGACCACCGCTACCAGGTCCGCGGGAGCGGCGGCACGCTGAGCTGCACCTGCCAGTGGTGGGCGGACTACCGGGGCCGGCGTGGTCCGTGCAAACACGCGCTCGCGGTCCGGATGACCCGCCGGGGCACGACCGTGGCAGCGGGTGCGCGATGAAGGAGTTGCTCGCAGCCGTGCGCGAAGGCCGCCATCGCGACGTGCCCGCCCTGGTGGCCCCGCTGGACCGGGCCGAACGCAGGCTGGTCCTGGCCGAGTTGAAAGCAGTACGCAAGGAGGCCCGCGACTGGGACTGGCGCGAGCGCACCAGAACGCTGAAGGCCGTGCTCGTCGCGGGCGCCGGCTGTCACACCGGGGCGGCGGGCTGTGCGGCCTGGATCGGCGCCCGGGAACTGCGCGAGTGGGAGCATTCGCCCTATCCGTGGGTGCTGAAGGCGCTGGCCGGCCGCGATCCGGTCTGGCTCGCCGATCTCGCCCGCCGGCTGGCCGCCCGTTCCGTCGATTCCGAGGCGGAGTACCGGTTCGTCGTCGAACTGGTGCGGATGGCGGACTGCCCGCTTCCCGCCTCCGACGGCATCGTCCGCGGCTGGGCCGAGCGGATCAACTCCGCACGGTGGCGGCAGCGGCCGCACCCGCCGCTGACCGGCATCCTGCGCGCCGAACCGTACCTCGGCGTCCTCGCGCCACATCTCCTGGACATGCCGGAGCTGCCCGCTCCCGTGACCTGGGCCGGATACCCGGACCCGGAGGACAGCTGGGCGGCCGCACTGACCACCCTCACCACGGAGGGCCTCCTTGACCGGACCCTCCTCCTAGAGCGCTCCACGACCCGCCTGCTGCGTGGCGGGAAGAGCTCCGACCTGCGCTTCTGTCTACTGCTGCTGCGCGGTCTGGAACCCACCTCGCAGGAGGAGGCGGACCGGGCCGCCGACTGGATCGCCATGGCCGCGGACGGTCCCTCGCCGGTGGCCGGACACGCGCAGGAGGTGCTCGCCCGGCTGGACGGTCACGGCCTGCTGTCCGTCGCCCAGCTGGCCGACGCCTCCGGTCCGGTGCTCTTCCGCACGGAGAAGAAGCTGGTCCGAGCCCAGCTGGTGCTGCTGGGAAAGGTCCTGCGCCGCGACCCGTCGGCTGCCGGACAGCTGCTGCCCGTGGTGGGCGAGGCCTTCGGCCACCCGGACACCGGGATCCAGGAACGGGCGCTCAAGCTCACCGCACGCCATCTGTCCTCGACCCCGCCCGCCGTCCGTCAGGACCTGGCGGAGATGGCAGCACAGTTGGGTCCGGCACACCGCCCGGCGGCCGTCGCCCTCTTCGGTGATCTGCTCGACGACGGGCTGGATACTGACGTCCACGAGGAGATCCTGCCACCGGCTCCCGTCCCCCAACGCCTCGCGCCGGCCACGGAGAACACCGCCGAGCTCGTCGAGGAGGTGGTGGCCCTGGTGCGGTCCGGGTCACGGAATGTGCCCGAGTTCGAGCGGGCCCTGGACGGGCTGATCCGGTGTGCCCACACGAACCGGACCGCCCTGGCCGAGGCCCTGCGCCCGGCGGTCGCCGGGATGTGGTGGGCGGCTTCGGGTGAACAGAGCCAGATCGACTGGCGGTTCATCAGGAATCAGGACGGTCCGCACGTGGTCGTGGCGTCGCTGCTCGGACAGGTCCCGGAGCGGGCCTTTGCCGAGAGCCGGGCCCGGTCGGCGGGTGCGGGCACCTGCTTCCACGCCGCGCTCAACGGGGTGACGTACGCGCGGCTGTGGGAGGCCGCTGCCGCGATCCGGGCCGGAGCGCTGCCCTTCCTGCTGGCCACCCCGACCTGGCACACCGGCTCCCTGGATCCGGTGGAGCTGGTCGACAGGCTCCACCGGTACCGGGAACTGGGGATCGAGCCGGCCCCCGCGGACTTCGCGCAGGCCCTGCTGCGCGTCCGGCGCACGGGTGGTGACGAGGCCGCCGGCCGGGCCGCCGGGCTCGGCACCCCGGAGGGTGACCGGCTGGCCGCCTGGATCCGGGCCGACGAACCGGTGGCGCCGGTTCTCCGCCACCATGTGGAGGCGGAAGCGCCCCCGTCCGGGGGCTGGTTGCGGCAGTCCGCGGCCGGAGCCCGGCGCATCCTGCTGGCCACCAAGGAGCGCCTGGTCATCCAGCAGGAGTTCCCCCGCGCCTTCCACTGGCTCGGACGCCCGCACTCCCCGGGATCGCAGACCTGCTACCACTGGGGCAGTGGCTCCCCGCAGTGGACGGCGGTGCTGCCCGAGGACAGTGAGACGCTGGCGGCCTGGCTGCTGCCCTTCATCGCGTCATCCGCCGAGGACCACCGCGGCGGCGCGTCACCCCTGCCGGGCCTCGTCGAGACCGGAGCACCCGCGGGCAGCGCCATCCACCTCGCGCTGGGGTACGCGCTCGGAGCCCGCTATCCGGAGGACCGGCTGTCGGCCGTCGATGCCCTGCTGGTCCTCGCCGCCCGGGGGCAGCTCGACGCGGAGCTCCTGGGCGGGGAGCTGACCGTACTCATCGACCGGGAGCTGGTGAAGCCCGGACGGCTGGCGAGCTCGGCGGCGGCCGCGGCGGATACCGGCGCGTACCGGACCGTGCTCGCGGTGCTGGTGCCGGTACTGTCCGCGCTGCTCTGCCGCGAGCGGGCGCCCCGGGGGCTGAGCGATCTGCTGGGCGTGGCCGCGGAGTGCGCGGAGCGCTGCGGTCCGCAGGAGACCGGCCCGATAGCCGGCCTTGCCTCCACAGCCGCCCGCGGCGGCTCGACGCAACTGGTGCGGCAGGCAGCGCGGCTGCAGATCGCCTGGGCCCGGCCGGAGGCAGCCGGAGCACCGGCCGGGGCGTGACTCGAACGCCCCGGCCAACCGACGAAAAACCGACGAAAGGGCACTAGATCCACACTTAACCCATCGGTCACAAGGCGTTCGTGATCAGGCAACACCGCTCCGTCACAGTGAAGGCATGACTGATGCGACATCTGCCAGGAGCGCCCGCCGCGCCCACCACTGGCGTCGGGATCTGATCGAACTCGCCGCCCTGTTCACCGCGGTCGCCGTGGCCGACGCGATCGCCAACTTGATCGGGCACCAGCCGGACGGGCCCTATCTGCTCATCGCCTCGGCCCTGGCGCTGACCGCGACCGCCGCGTTCCACACCTGGTGGGCGCGGCGGCACAGCCACGCGCCGCCGCCGGATACCGACGGCGGGGCAGGGCCCGAGGCCGCCGCCCAGCGGCCGTCCGTGGCCGCCGTCCACCTGAACCCGGGCCCGGAATCGGCACCGGCATCGGGCACCGAGTCCACCGAGACGGCGCTGTGGCGTATGCGCACCACGGTCAGGGACGCACCCGGCAGCCTGGCGGCCCTCTGCATCGTGCTGGCCCAGCACCGGATCGACATCCTGACCCTGCAGACGCACCCGCTGGCGAAGGGCACGGTCGACGAGTTCCTGCTGCGCGCCCCCGCCGCGCTGCCGGCTTCGCGGCTGACCCGGGCGATCTCCGCCGCCGGCGGCAGTTCCACCTGGATCGAGCGCGCCGACGCGCATGACCTGGTGGACGCTCCGACCCGGATGCTCGGCCTCGCCACCCGCACCGCGCTGGACGCCGCCGAGCTCCCCCTCGCCCTGCGACAGCTGCTGGGCCGGTGCACCATCCACTCGCTGCCCGCCGTCCCGGTCACCGGACGCGCCACCGGTGAGACCGCGCCCGTCGAAGGGGTGCTGGAAGAGACGGTGATGCGACTGCGCGACCCGTCGGGCGGCGTCATCACGGTGGAGCGCCCCTATCTCCCGTTCACCCCCACCGAGTTCGCCAGGGCCCGCGCCCTGGTCGAGCTGGACGCCCGGCTCGGCCACCGGGTCCCGCGCAGCGAGCACGTGCTCACCCTCCCCGAGGGCAACGAGATCACCGTGCGCCGGGCGGACCACGCCGATCTCGAAGCGGCCCGCGCCATGCACGACCGCTGCTCGGAGCAGACGCTGCGGCTGCGCTACCACGGCCCGGTCCGCGACGCCGACCGCTACCTCGACCACCTGCTGAGCCCGCGCTTCGGCCGCACCCTCGCCGTACAGACGGCCTCTGGCCGACTGGTCGCCCTCGGCCACCTGCTCTGGGACGGGGACGAGACCGAGGTCGCCCTCCTGGTCGAGGACGACTGGCAGCGCCGGGGCATCGGCTCCGAGCTGCTCGGCCGACTGGTCGCGCTCGCCGCCGAGGCCGGCTGCGAGAGCGTCTATGCCGTCACCCAGGCGTCCAACACCGGCATGGTCGCCGCCATGCGCGCACTCTCGCTGCCGCTCGACTACCAGATCGAGGAAGGCACGCTGGTGATCACCGCCCGGCTGAGCGCGGCGCCGGAGCGGTCCCTGCCGCTGCCCCCGCACCTGCGGGCACGCCACTGAATCCCTGGCGCACCACGGGCTCCTCGCTGCTCAGCGCCTGACAGAGATCGGCCCAGAGGTCCTCGACGTCCTCCAGACCGACCGACATGCGCAGCAGCCGCTCGCCCACCCCCGCGGCCCGCCGGTCTCCTTCATCCACAATGCGGTGGCTGATCGAGGCGGGGTGCTGGATCAGACTGTCCACGCTGCCGAGACTGACGGCGGGCGTGATGAGCCGTACCGCGGAGATGACCCGGTGCGGGTCTCCGAAGACCTCGAAGGACACCATCGCGCCACCCAGTTCCGGGTAGTGGACGCGGGCGATCCGCGGGTCGGCGGCCAGCCTGCGGGAGAGTTCCGCGGCGCTCGCGGAGGCGGCCCGCACCCGGACCGGCAGCGTGGAGAGACCGCGCAGCAGCAGGTATCCGGCCATCGGATGCAGCACCCCGCCGGTGGCGAAGCGCACCTGGCGCAGCCGGGCGGCGAACGCCTCGTCACAGGCGACGACTCCGCCCATCACGTCCCCGTGTCCTCCCAGGTACTTCGTCGCACTGTGCAGCACGATCTGTGCCCCGTGCTCGACGGGCCGCTGGAGCACCGGGGTCGCGAAGGTGTTGTCGACGAGCAGCGGCACGGAGCCGCAGGAGTGCGCGACCGCCCGGACGTCCACTTCCTTGAGCGTCGGGTTGGCCGGTGTCTCGACCATCACCAGGCCCGTGTCGGGGCGGATCGCGTCGGCGATGCCCGCCGGATCGGTCCAGGTCACCTCGGTGCCGAGCAGCCCGGCGCCGAGCAGATGGTCACTGCAGCCGTACAGCGGGCGGACGGCCACCACGTGGCGCAGTCCGATGCTCGCGCGGGCCAGCAGGACCGCGGTGAGCGCCGCCATCCCGCTGGCGAACGCCACGGCGCTCGCGGCCCCTTCGAGCCGGGCCAGCGCCGTCTCGAACCGGGCGGTGGTCGGGTTGTCCAGCCGGGCGTAGACCGGCGGCCCGTCCAGCCGGGTGCCGGTGGCGGCGAAGGAGTCGATCCGCTCCGCCTCGGCCCTGGAGTCGTACGAGGGGTAGGTGGTGGACAGGTCGATCGGCGGTGCGTGCAGGCCGAGAGCCGCGAGATCGTCGCGTCCGGCGTGTACGGCTTCGGTGGCCAGCGCCCTGGACCGGGTTGTCGTCGAGGGCGCCATCGAGGCTTCGGTGTCCATGTCACCACTCTGAACAGCTGCCGGGGAATCCGGGCCAAAGGCCGTGCTACGTTCGGCAGATGACCGATTCCATCGCCCTGGACACGGTGGATCTGCACATTCTGCGCCTGCTGCAGAACGATGCCCGGACCACCTACCGCGATCTCGCGGCCGAAGTCGGGGTCGCCCCCTCGACGTGCCTGGACCGGGTCGCCCGGATGCGCCGCACAGGTGTCATCCTCGGTCACCAGCTACGGCTGGACCCGGCCAAAATGGGGCGCGGCCTGGAGGCGCTGCTGTCCGTACAGGTGCGGCCGCACCGCCGGGAACTCATCGGCCCGTTCGTCGAGCGGATCAGGACGCTGCCCGAGTCCCGGGCCCTGTTCCACCTGACCGGTCCGGACGACTATCTGGTCCATGTGGCCGTCACTGATACCGCTGACCTGCAACGACTGGTGCTGGACGAATTCACCTCGCGCCGCGAGGTGGCCCGGGTGGAGACCCGGTTGATCTTCCAGCAATGGGAGTGCGGACCGCTGCTGCCGTCCGCCGCCACCACGGCCGGGCCGGGTACGGGTCAGGCCCCGGAGCCCGGTTGATGGTGACGGGGAGCCCCTCCCCGTACGAGGATGTCCACATGTCAGACACTCCTAGCAGCGCGCTGCCCCGCCAGGTCGCCGACGCCTACGTCGACGCGTTCATCCGGCTCGACCCGATTTCCGGCACCTTTCTGGGTGTCGCGGAAAGCTCGCGCCGCCTTCCCGACTTCTCCCCCGCCGGCCAGGAGGAACTGGCCGGACTGGCCCGCGCCACACTCGCCCGGCTCGACCGCGCTGAGCAGCTGCCCGGCGCCGCCGATGACGCCGAACGGCGCTGCGGCCGTCTCCTCCGTGAGCGGCTGACGGCCGAACTCGCCGTGCACGACGCCGATGAGGCGCTGCGCGCCGTCTCCAACCTGCACTCCCCCGCGCACTCGGTCCGTGAGGTGTTCACGGTGACACCCACCGAGTCGGACGAGGACTGGGCGGCGGTCGTCGAGCGGCTCCGCGCCGTTCCGGCCGCGCTGGCCGGCTACCGCGAGTCCCTCGCGCTCGGTCTGGAGCGCAAGCTGTACGGCAGTCCGCGCGCCACGGCCACCTTCATCGGCCAGCTCGACGAGTGGATCGGGGACGGCGCCACGGGGTTCTTCGAGGACTTCGCCGCCGCCGGTCCGGCAGCGCTGCGCGACGGTCTCGACGACGGTGCCCGGCAGGCCACGCAGGCTCTGGAAGAGCTGCGGCAGTGGATGCGCGAGGTGTACGCCCCCGCCGTCGAGGGCGCGCCGGAGGCGGTGGGCCGCGAGCGGTACGCCCGCTGGTCGCGCTACTTCAACGGTACCGACCTCGATCTCGACGAGGCGTACGCGTACGGCTGGTCCGAGTACCACCGGCTGCTCGCGGAGATGCGGACCGAGGCCGAGAAGGTGCTGCCCGGCGCGGGCCCCTGGGAGGCGCTGGCCCATCTCGACGTCCACGGCAGGCACATCGAGGGCGTCGACGAGGTACAGGCCTGGCTGCAGGGGCTGATGGACGAGGCGATCGAGGCCCTGGACGGCACGCACTTCGAGCTGGCCGAGCGGGTCCGCAAGGTGGAGTCCCGGATCGCCCCGCCCGGCGGCGCCGCCGCGCCGTACTACACGGGCCCGTCCGAGGACTTCTCCCGCCCAGGCCGCACCTGGCTGCCGACCATGGGCGAGACCCGGTTCCCGGTGTACGACCTCGTCTCCACCTGGTACCACGAGGGCGTTCCCGGTCATCACCTCCAGCTCGCCCAGTGGGCGCACGTCGCGGAGAGCCTCTCGCGCTACCAGGCGTCGATCGGCATCGTCAGCGCCAACGCCGAGGGCTGGGCGCTGTACGCGGAGCGGCTGATGGACGAACTGGGCTTCCTGCCCGACGCGGAGCGCCGCCTGGGATACCTGGACGCTCAGATGATGCGCGCCTGCCGGGTGATCGTGGACATCGGCATGCACCTGGAGCTGGAGATCCCGGCCGACTCCCCGTTCCACCCCGGCGAGCGGTGGACGCCCGAGCTGGCCCAGGAGTTCTTCGGCAACCACAGCGGCCGGCCCGCCGACTTCGTGGAGAGCGAGCTGACCCGCTACCTCTCGATGCCGGGGCAGGCCATCGGCTACAAGCTCGGTGAACGCGCCTGGCTGCTCGGCCGGGAGAACGCCCGCGCGGCGCACGGGGACGCCTTCGACCTCAAGTCCTGGCACATGGCCGCCCTTTCGCAGGGGCCGCTGGGTCTGGACGATCTGGTCGACGAGCTCTCCAAACTCTGACCCGGACGGCGGGCCGGACCCGGACCCGGCACGGATCCGGGCCCGGCCCGCCGGCGTCAGCAACCGCAGTCCGCGGAGCCGCCCGGTGCGGTGAGCGGGTCGGCGGCGCGCCGCCCGTGCCCCTGCCGGGTCTCGAACGCGAAGCCCTCGCGTACCCAGTACTCGAAGCCGCCGAGCATCTCCTTGACCCGGTAGCCGAGTCCGGCGAGGGCGAGCGCGGCGCGGGCACCACCGTTGCAGCCGGGCCCCCAGCAGTAGGTGACCACGGGCACGGCCGGATCGAGCAGTCCGTGCGCCCTTCCGGCGATGAGCGGGGCCGGCAGGTGGACCGCGCCGGGAACGTGTCCCTGGTCCCAGGATTCGGTGGAGCGGGAGTCGAGGAGTACGAAGCCGGGGTCGCCGTCGGCCGCCAGTGCGGCGGCGACGTCCGAGACGTCGGCGTGGAAGGCGAGCGAGGCGCCGAAGTAGGCGGCCGCCGTGGCCGGAGCGGCGGGCGGAACCCGGAGTACAGGGTGGTCCGCGGTGATGGCGGGCGTGGGAGTCATGGTCGAAAACCTATGACCGGCGGCGCTCTGCCGGAAGAAGGGATCCCCGGCATCGGACTTGATCCGCCGGGCGATTCCGTGTTCTCTGCGCGTATGACCGACTATTCCCCGGACGATACCGACTGGCGCATTCTCGATGTCCTCCAGCGCGAGGGCCGCGCCACCTTCGCCGACATCGCCCGGACGGTCGCGATGTCGTCGAGCGCGGTGACCGAGCGGGTCCGCAGGCTGGAGGAGGCCGGAATCATCAGCGGGTACGCGGCGGTGGTCGATCCGGACCGGCTCGGGATGCCGATCCTCGCCTTCGTCCGGCTGCGCTATCCGAACGGCAACTACAAGCCGTTCCACGATCTCGTCGCCGGCACGCCGGAGATCCTGGAGGCCCACCATGTCACCGGCGACGACTGCTTCGTGCTGAAGGTGACGGCCCGCTCCATGAGCCATCTGGAGGCGGTGTCGGGCAGGATCGGCACCCTGGGGTCCGTCACCACGAGCGTCGTCTACTCCTCGCCGCTGCCGCGCCGGGCGGTCAGCCGCTGACTCCGTCCGCCGCCCGGTGGCGTACCGCGGATCCGTGGCGCGTCTTCACCACTTCGAGCTGGGCCGGGATGCGCCGGCGCAGATCCGCGACATGGCTGACGATGCCGACGCTGCGGTCCCGCTCGCGCAGCGAGTCCAGCACGTCCAGCACCTCGTCGAGGGTCTGGTCGTCCAGGCTGCCGAAGCCCTCGTCGATGAAGAGGGTGTCCAGCCGGACGCCGCCGGCCTCGTCGGTGACCACGTCCGCGAGGCCGAGTGCCAGGGCGAGCGAGGCGAAGAACGTCTCGCCGCCGGAGAGCGTGGCGGTGTCACGTTCCCGGCCGGTCCAGGCATCGATGACATGCAGTCCGAGTCCGGCCCTGCGGCCACCGGTGCGGGCGTCGGAGTGGACCAGGGTGTAACGGCCGGACGACATCCGCCGCAGCCGGGCCGTGGCGGCCGCGGCCACCTGTTCGAGGCGGGCCGCCAGTACGTAGGACTCCAGCCGCATCTTGCGTTCGTTGTCCGCCGAGGTGCCGGCGGTGAGACCGGCGAGCCGGGCGATGCGTTCGTACTCCTCGCGCACCGGTCCCAGCGCCCGCACCTCGTCCGCCGCGCGCCGGGACAGCCGGCCGAGTTCGGTGCAGCGTTCCCGGGCGGCGGTGTGGGCACCCGCTCCGTCCCGCAGCAGCCGCTCGGCCCTGTCGTACACCGACTGGGCGGCGCCGGGGTCGGCCGGGGGCCGGCCTGCTGCGGTGCGGGCGTCGGCCTCCGCCAGCCGGTCGGTGACGGCAGCGGACTCGGCCTGCCAGGCGTCGATCCGGTGCTGGAGCGCCCGCTGCCGGGAGTCGGGGAGCATCGTCGCGGCGGCGTCCCGCGGAGTGTCGAAGCCGGCCCGGAACGCCGCGTCCGCGAGCCGGTCGTCGGCCTCCTTCAGCCGGGCCGCCGCGCTCTCCTCCTCACGCAGTGCCGCGGCCGCCTCGACGAGCAGCGCGACCCGGCGGTGCAGGAGGGCGGCGTGCTCGGTGACGCTGCCGGAGCCGCCGCGTGCCCGGGCCAGCACCTCCGCCAGGGCCGCCTGTTCCGCGTCGAGTCCTTCGCGCCGGGAGGTGCGGGCCGCGGCCCGGCGTTCGGCGTCCTGCCGGTCCCCGGCCCGTTGCTCCTGTTCGCGTTCGGCGGCGGCGAGGGCCTCGCGCGCCGCGTGCGTCCCGGCGGCGGTCCGGTAGGCCTCCGCGTGCTCCCGGGTCAGGGTGTCCACGAGTCCGGTGAGCGCTCCGACGGTCGGCTCGGAGGCCGCGGACGAGACCCCCGCCTCGGAGTCGGGGGTCTCGTCCGCAGTCTGACCGTCCGGGCCGTCCGCGGCCTCCGCGCGGGCGGCCGCGTACCGCTCGCGGACGGCTCCGAGCGCGTGTTCCGCCTCGGCGCGCGCCTGCTCGGCACGGCGGTGGGCGGCCTCCGCGGCGTCCTCCGTGGCCTGGTCGACGTGTCCGTCCCCGGCCCGTGCGGGCTCCGGGTGGCCGGCCGATCCGCAGACCGGGCAGGCCTCCCCCTCGACCAGTTCCCGGGCGAGCTCGGCCGCGATGTCGCGCAGCCGCCGTTCACGCAGGCGGAGCCAGGTCTCGCCGGTGGTGAGAGCGCCCTCCCGGGCCGTGGCCAGGCGCTCCTCTGCGTCCGAAGCCCGCGCGGCCAGCGTGTCGCGGCGCCGGGCCGCGTCGAGCCGCCGGCGGGCCGGCTCCAGCCGGCCGGCCAGCAGTTCGGCGCGGGTCGCCGCTTCCTGGGCCGCCTCGATGCGGGTGAGGAGACGGTGCCGGGTGGCCTCCCAGCCGGTCAGCCAGCTCTCGGCGTCCCGGATCAGTTCGTCGTCCGCCCTGGCCTGCCGTTCCAGCGCGGTCCGTTCGCTGTCGATCTCGGCGCTGCGCCGCTCGGCGCGACGGGCCTCGTCCAGCGCACCGAGCTCCTCACGGAGCCGCCGTTCCAGCGCGGTCAGCTGCTCGGCGCCCGCGTCGGCCAGCTCTCCGGGCAGCCCGGCCCTGGAGCGGTCACGGTCCGCGCCCGCCCGCCGGTGCGCCCGTCCGGCCTCCTCGCGGAGCTCCAGCGCGGGGGCGACGAGATCAGCCTTACGGGCGCGCCTCAGCCGCTCCTGTGCCTGATCGTGCTCGTCCCGGCCTGCCTCCACCTCCGTGGCGCGCCGCCGGGTCTCGGCGTACCGCTGCTGGAGCCCGGCGAGTTCGCGCTCGGCGTCCAGTGCCTGCCGGGCGGCTGACTGCCGCGCCTCGGCCGCGGACAGGACGCAGGCGGCGATGTCGAGCCGTTCCCGGGCGCCGCTGCGGGCCGTGGCCGCCCATTCCAGTACGGCGTCCGCGAGTCCCGGTTCGCCGGGCTGGAGTCCCGGCAACGGGTGTTCGCCCGCGGCGGGCCCGGCCGCCTGGGCGATCCGCTGGGCAACGGCGAGGATCCGTTCGTCCCCGGCTCTGACCTGGGTCCCGGCGGCCCGGCGCAGCTCGGCGAGGTGCTCCTCCACGGCGGCGAAGCGCCGGGTGTCGAAGAGCCGTCCGAGGAGTTTCCCGCGAGCCTCGGCATCGGCGCGCAGGAAGCGGGCGAAGTCGCCCTGCGGCAGCAGGACCACCTGACAGAACTGGTCCCGGCTCATCCCGATGAGCTGGGTGATCTCCTCGCCGATCTCCTGGTTGGACCGGCTCAGCGCCCGCCATCCCTCTCCGGGGACGTACTCGCGCAGCCGGCTCTGCGCCTTCTCCGTGGTGAAGCCGTCGCCCTTCTTCTTGGGGCGGGGCTGGGCGGGGCTCCGGGTGATCTCCAGCCGGCGCCCGCCGACGGTGAGTTCGAGGCGGATCTCGGTCGGCAGGTCCGCCGGGGCGTGGTCGCTGCGCAGCGAGGTTCCGGGGCTCTGCCGGGCGCCGGGCACGGCGCCGTAGAGGCCGTAGCAGACGGCGTCGAGGACCGAGGTCTTGCCGGCCCCGGTCGGTCCGTGCAGCAGGAAGATCCCGGCTGCGGAGAGGGCGTCGAAGTCGATCTCCTGAGTGGCGCCGAACGGCCCGAAGGCGGTGATGCCGAGTCGGTGGAGCCTCACCGGTTCACCTCGCGCACGCCGTCGTCGACGCGTACGTGCTCGAAGGCGCCGCGCAGCACCGTCCGCTCCGGCTCGTCGATGCCGTAACCGCCGCGGACATGGGCCACGAAGTCCTCCGCGATGCTCTGGTCGTCACGTCCCCGCAGCCGCTCGGCGTAGGAGGTCCGCGGGTCATCCGGGTCGCGTTCCGGTTCGAAGGCGAGGGCGAGCGTGTGCGGGAACCGCTCGGCGAGGCGGGCCATCGGCTCGGCCGGGCGGACCGGATCGGTGAGGGTGGCCTCCACCCAGGACTGCTCGTGCCGTTCGAGGGCCGGGTCGTCGAGGAGGGTGTCGAGCCGGCCGGTGATCCTGGCGAGCGGGCGGGGCACCGGGCAGTCGATCCGTTCGGCGGTGACCGCGCCCGTGCCGTCCAGTTCGATGAGCCACATCGTCTTGCGGTGGCCGGACTCGGAGAAGGAGTACGCGAGCGGGGAGCCGGAGTAGCGGACCCGCTCGGAAACGGTCTGGCAGCCGTGGAGGTGCCCCAGTGCCACGTAGTCGACGCCGTCGAAGACCCCGGCGGGGACGGCCGCCACGCCGCCCACGGTGATGTCGCGTTCGCTGTCGCTCGGCTCGCCGCCCGCGACGAAGGCGTGGGCGAGGACGACGGACCGGGTGCTGTCCGGCCGTGTCGCGAGGTCGGCGCGGACCCGGTCCATGGCGGCGCTCAGCACGGCCTCGTGCCCGGCCCGCTCCGCCCGGAACTCGTCCTTGACGAGGGCGGGCTCCAGATACGGGAGCCCGTAGAACGCCACGTCGCCGTGCGCGTCCGGGATGATCACCGGGGTGGCGCAGTGCGCCGGGTCGGTCCGCAGATGGATGCCGGCGCGTCCGATGAGACCGGCGCCGACGCCGAGCCGGCGCGCCGAGTCATGGTTCCCGGAGATCATCACGGTGGGTACACCGGCCTCGGCGAGCCGGTGCAGCGCGTCGTCGAAGAGCTGGACGGCCGAGAGCGGCGGCACCGCCCTGTCGTACACATCACCCGCCACCAGCACGGCATCGACCTCGTGGTCCCGGACCACCGCCACCAGGTGGTCGAGGTAGGCGGCCTGGGCTTCGAGCAGCGACACCCGGTGGAAGGAGCGCCCCAGGTGCCAGTCCGATGTGTGCAGAATCTTCAAGTCCCGGCTCCGAGCTGCATGTTTCGTTTCCTCCACCCGTACGGCCGCGTCCCCCGCGCTGCGGAGCGGCCCGGACCCTGCGGCCGGTGACGGTGACACCGGCGCGGACCCGCGCCCGCGGCCCCGCACCACACTACTCAGGCGTCCCCGTACGCCTCCTCGCCCAGTTCCAGTTCCGCCTCGCCCGCCGTCGCGTCGGCCAGCCAGCGGCGGAACTCCTCCACATCGGCGTCCGGCAGCCCGATCTCGATGGCCACCGCCTCCGCGTACCTGACCTCGCGCACGGTGCGTCCGGTGGCCCGCAGTTCGTTCTCCAGCCGCCCGGCCCGCTGGTGGTCCACGGTGACCGTCGCGATCCGGAACCGCTGCCGGGTGAGGGTGCCCAGCGCGTCGAGGGCTTCGCCGACCACTCCTCCGTACGCCCGGATCAGCCCGCCGGCGCCGAGCTTCACTCCGCCGTAGTAGCGGGTGACGACGGCGACGACGTACCGCATCTCGCGGCGGGTCAGCATCTGCAGCATGGGAACGCCCGCGGTGCCGCCGGGCTCGCCGTCGTCACTGGCCTTCTGTACGGAGGCGTCGGCGCCGATCACGTACGCGAAGCAGTTGTGGGAGGCGGCCGGGTGTTCCTTGCGGACGGCTGCGACGAAGTCCTGGGCCTCCTGCTCGGTGGCTGCGGGGGCGAGCGCGCAGATGAAGCGCGAGCGGTTGATCTCGGTCTCGTGCACGCCCGCGCGGGCGACTGTCCGGTACTGCTCCTGCATCCGGCCAGCCTATGCGCAGCCCCGGGAATGGTCGGGGGCGGCCGTCCGTTGTGCCGGTCATGTACGCAGACACGGAGACGATCCGCAGGATTCTGACCGGGACGGGCGACACCTGGGCCGTGGTGGGGCTGTCCGACAACCGCTCGCGCGCGGCCTACGGGGTGGCCGAGGTCCTTCAGCGCTTCGGCAAGCGGGTGGTCCCGGTGCACCCCAAGGCGGAGCGGGTGCACGGCGAGGACGGCTACGCCTCGCTGGCCGAGATCCCCTTTCCGGTCGATGTGGTGGACGTCTTCGTCAACAGCGGGCTGGCCGGCGCGGTGGCGGACGAGGCGGTCGCGATCGGCGCCTCCGCGGTCTGGTTCCAGCTGGGAGTGATCGACGAGAAGGCGTACGAGCGCACCCGCGCGGCCGGGCTCGACATGGTCATGGACCGCTGCCCGGCGATCGAGATCCCCGCGCTGAACGGCTGAGGGCACCCGGCGTCCATATGTGCGGGGTATCACACTCCGCTTCGGGCTGGGAGGATGGCCCGCTGTGAGTACCGCCTACGCCCCGAGCGTGTCCGCCGTCCCCCACAGCCGGGCCCGCCTGTCCCGTGATTTCGCCGCGCTCGGCGTCGACCGGGGCGGCGTGCTGATGGTGCACGCGTCGCTGAGCGCGGTGGGGGCGGTGGACGGTGGTGCGGACGCGGCCGTGGCGGCGCTGCGGGAGGCGCTGGGGCCGGAGGGCACGCTGGTGGTCCCTTCCTTCACCCCGGAGAACTCCGACACCTCCCCGCAGTACCGCGCCCGGGTCCACGGCCTCGGCGAGAGGGAGCGGGAGGCCGTGCGGGCGGCGATGCCCGCGTTCGACCCGGCGATCACAGCGGCCCCGTCGATGGGCCGCCTCTCCGAAGCGGTACGCCGCTCCCCCGGCTCGGTCCGCAGCGCCCATCCGCAGACCTCCTTCGCCGCCCTGGGCCCGCTGGCCGGCCACGTGGTTGCGGACCACCGCCCGGACTGCCATCTCGGCGAGGACTCCCCGCTGGCCCGCCTTCACGAACTGCGGGCGCAGGTCCTGCTGCTCGGCACCGGGTTCGGCTCCTGCACCGCGTTCCACCTCGCGGAGTACCGCGTACCGTCGCCGCCCCGTCGCACGTATCGCTGTGTGGTGCGGGACGGGGGCGGGCGCCGGTGGTGGGAGTACGAGGACGTGGCCCTGGACGACGGCGACTTCGCGCGACTGGGTGCGGACTTCGCACGGTCGGACCGGGGTGGCGCCGTCCGCACCGCCGCGGTGGGCTCCGCCACGGGCCGGCTGTTCCGCTTCCCGGCGGCGGTCGCCTTCGCCATGGGGTGGCTGCCGGTGCACCGCGGCCGCGTCCTCGCGCCGGCGTCGAACGCCCCGCGGTAGCTCCGGCCGCGGCGTCAGCGGATCAACCGCCGACGCCCAGACCCTCCACCACCACGGCCCCCGGCAGCGCCGCCAGCGCCTTGCCCGGCACGATCAGCTTGCCCCGCCGGCTGCCGCTGCCGATGAGGACCCATTCCTGGTCCACGACGGCGGGATCGATCAACAGGGGCCAGCCTGCCGGGAGCCCGACGGGCGTGATGCCGCCGTACTCCATCCCCGTGTCGCCGATCGCCGTGTCCATCGGGGCGAACCGCACCTTGCGGGCGTTGAGTTGCCGGCGCACGACTCCGTTCACATCGACGCGGGAGTGGGACAGCACGAGGCAGGCGGCGAGGGTGACCTCTCCCCCGCGCTTTCCGGCCACGACGACACAGTTGGCCGAGCGGTTCAGCAGATCGGCCCCGTGGTGCTCGACGAACACCGCCGTGTCGGCGATCTCGGGGTCGGTGTCGACGTGGATGATCTGTTCGGCGGGGAAGCCGCCCCAGCCCTCCCGGACGGCTGCGGCCACCGGAGTGGTGAGCAGTTCGAGGCGTTCGGCCGCGGGGCTGGCATCCTCGAAGGAGCCGATGGGTGCGCGCATGCGTGTCACGCTAACAGCCCCGCGCACCGGCCCGGTTGGACGTCTCATCTGACGGGCGGGACGGACACGGCCATGGTGGCTTCGACGGGCTCGGAGCCCTCGTTGCGGTAGGCGTGGCGGTGGTGCGCCTCGAACGTGGCGGAGGTTCCGGCGGGGACGGTGTACGAGGCGCCGTCGACGACCAGGGTGAGTTCGCCCGTGGTGACGTGGAGCAGTTCGACGGTGCCCTCGGGGTGCGGGTCGGACGCGCTGCCGTCACCGGGTGCCAGCCGCCAGTGCCAGAGTTCCAGCGGGCCCCGGGCCTCGGTGCCCACCAGCAGGGTGGTGGCGCTTCCGGCCTCGCTGGACCACATCCGTACGGCCTGCTCTGCGGGGACCAGCCGGACCGGGGAGCCCTGTTCGTGGTCGAGCAGCGTGGTGATGGCGACGCCGAGCGCGTCGGCGAGCTTGACCGTGGTGCCGACGCTCGGGTTGGTGCGGGCCTGCTCGATCTGGATGATCATGCCGCGACTGACCCCGGCACGGGTGGCGAGGGCGTCCAGGGTGAAACCCCGCTCCCCGCGCCAGCGCTTGAGGTTGCGCGCGAGGGACTGGGTCAGCTGGTCGAGATCAGTCACATTCCGTCCAAGATTCCGGATGCAATATTTTGGATGCCAGAGTGAAAAATACTGCACTACGGTGTGGTGTACCCACCGTTCACCGCACTGTACTGCGAGGCCTCCGCGTGCCCGTGCCGTCCGCCAGGTGCGGTACTCCTCGCGGCCGGGGCCCTCAGCCCTCGTCGAGCTCCGCCACGGCCAGCAGCTGTTCGGGCGTCACGCCTTCCGGGATCGGCACCGGGGCCGGCGTACGCAGGGGCGGCTGCCAGCCCTTGTCCGGGTCCCAGCCGCGTACGACGCGGGCGGGGGCGCCGGCCACCACCGCGTGGTCGGGCACCTCACCGCGGACCACCGCGCCGGCCGCGACGACCACGTTGCGGCCGAGCCGGGCGCCCGGGAGGATCACCGCTCCGGTGCCGATCCAGCAGCCGGGGCCGATGGCGACCGGTTCCATCCGCGGCCACTGACGGCCGACCGGCTGCTGCGGATCGTCGTAGCTGTGGTTGGTCGAGGTGATGTAGACGTACGGCCCGCAGTAGGTGTCGGAGCCGATCGTCACCGTGGTGTCCGCGACGACATGGCTGCCCCGGCCGAGCACCACCCCGTTGCCCAGGGTCAGGATCGGGTCTGCGCCGAGGTCCAGATCGGGCATGAGGCCCGCCGTGAGGGTGACCTGTTCGCCGATGACGCAGTGGTTGCCGAGCTCGATCCACCGCTCCCCGAACACCGTGCCCTGCGGGAAGGCGAGCCGGGTGCCCTCGCCTATCCGGCCGAACCGCAGCCCGCCGGGGTGGGTGGCCGTCACCGCGCCCGCCTCCCGGACCCAGCGCCAGCAGCGGTGGACGGCCCCGGACAGGGCGCGCCGCCGCCAGGCGGTCAGGGAGGAGACCGTGTCTCGGTTCTTCGGCACCCGCACACGGTAGTCGGGGCGCCCGGAACTGGTATCCGCACCGGCCTGTGATCTTCACCCCACCCGGCCGCCGGCCCGCGCGCCCGTCGCATACCGTTTCCCCGGCGGAACCGGACGGCCCCGGCCGGACGACCGCGCCCCACGACATCGGAGCACGGAGGAACGCGCGATGGCAGAGCAGGCGTTGATCACCGCAATGGGAGGTCAGGAGCCGGACATCGACCCGTCGGCCTTCACCGCACCGACGTCGGTCGTGATCGGCGAGGTCACCATGGCGGCCGGTTCCAGCGTCTGGTACCAGGCCGTGCTCCGGGCGGACTGCGGCCCCATCGTCATCGGCGCCGGTTCCAACATCCAGGACAACTGCAGCGTCCATGTCGACCCCGGTTTCCCGGTCACGGTGGGCGAGCGCGTCTCCGTCGGACACAACGCGGTGCTCCACGGCTGCACCGTCGAGGACGACGTGCTGATCGGCATGGGCGCCACCGTCCTGAACGGTGCGCACATCGGCGCCGGTTCGCTCGTCGCCGCCCAGGCACTGGTCCCGCAGGGGATGCGGGTGCCGCCGGGCTCGCTGGTCGCCGGCGTGCCCGCCAAGGTCAAGCGGCAGCTGACCCAGGAGGAGCTCGACGGCGTGAAGTTCAACGCGGTCGGCTACGTGGAGCTGGCGAAGGCACACCGCGAGGCGTTCGAGGACTGAGCGCGGGGACCCCGGCCGGAGCCTCGCGGGCATCCCCGCGAGAGGCCACGCGGGCCGGCCGGGATCCACAGGGCCAGGCCCTTGATCCGCGCGGCTCGGCCGGGGCCGCGATCCGCACGGGTCAGTCGGCCGCCGGTACGGTTCCCGGCTCGGGCGCGGGCTGGGCGGCGGACCGTGCGGCCGACTTCTTGGCCCGGTTCCTGACGACCAGCATCGAGCCGAGTCCGATCAGGACCGCGATCGCCAGTCCCAGGTAAGAGAACCGCTTGAGCCAGTCCTCCGCGACGACACCCACCGAGTAGATGACGGCCGTGGTGCCGCCCGCCCAGATGATCCCGCCGAGCACGTTGGCGGTCAGGAACTTCCAGTACGGCATGTGCAGGACACCGGCGAGCGGTCCCGCGAAGATGCGCAGCAGTGCGACGAAGCGGCCGAAGAAGACCGCCCACATGCCCCACTTCTGGAACGAGCGTTCCGCCGTGGCGATCTGGCTCTCGCCGAAGTGGCGGGGGAACTTCGCGCCGAGCCAGGCCAGCATCGGACGTCCGCCCCTGCGGCCGATGGCATAGCCGATCGAGTCACCGATCACCGCCCCGGCCGTCGCACAGGCACCCAGGATCCACGGATTGATGCCGTCGTGTCCCGCGGCCAGCAGAGCCGCGCTGATCAGGACGACCTCGCCCGGCAGCGGAATGCCGAGGCTCTCCAGGCCGATGACGATGCCCACCAGGAGGTAGACGCTGATCGCGGGGACGGTCTCCAGCCACTCCTGGATGTGCAACGCCGGTTCCTCCGTAGTGATGTCCTGTCGGCCGCCGGACAACTCCTCGGCGCGCGGGGACAACCCTACCGGCCGCGCCGGCGGCACGGACAGCGCGAAGGGCCGTCCCCGCACCCCTTCCGGGCGGGAGGCGGCCCCTGCCGGGCCGGCCGGAATCAGGCGTTCGGGCGCAGCGTCCAGACCACCGTCATCTCGCCGGTCACCGCGCCGTCCGCGCGCTGGATCCGGACGGACACGGGGAACTCGGGCCGCTTGCCCTCGTCCAGTTCGGCGACGACTTCGGCCACCGGCCTGCCGAGGGTGGCGGTCGCGGTGACATCGCCCATGGCCAGCTTCCGGTAGCCGATCTCCGCCTTCACCGCGAGCGGGACGGCGCGCGTCAACTGGTCCCCGAACGCGGCGATGACTATCGCGCCGCTCGCCGATTCCGCCAGCGTGAACATCGCCCCGGCGTGCGGTCCGCCGACGTGGTTGTGGAAGTCCGCCTGGTCCGGCAGACGGACCACCGCGCGTTCGGCGGTGGACTCCAGGAATTCGAGGTTGAGGGTCCGGACCATCGGGACCGTCGCGGCGACCATCTCGCCCGCGGTCATCTGTTCAGCGCTCATGAGACCGATGTTACCGGCCGGTAGACATGTTTGGCCATGTCCCGGGGATCACTGGGGCCACAGCCGGTCACGTCCTTCACCGTCCGCTCACGGGGGCGGCCGTAGCCGCCCGAGCGGCGCACCTCTATCGTTACTCGCCATGTGGCCAGGACAGCAGCCGCCCGGGGGCGAGCAAAACCCGCAGGACCAGAACCAGAACCCGTATCAGCAGCCGGGTTACCAGCAGCCGAATCCCTACCAGCAGCCGGGTTACCAGCAGCCCGGCGCGTCCGGGCAGCAGCCCGGATACGGCTACCCGCAGCAGGGTCAGCCGGGGCAGCAGCAGGGACAGCCGGGCTATCCGCAGGGCAACCCGTACCAGCAGCCGACCGTTCCGCAGTACGCGGTTCCCGGCCAGCCCGGTCCGCCTCAGCCCGGCAACGACAAGAAGAAGACGACCGTCATAGCCATCGTCGCGGCGATCGCGGTCGTCGCGGCCGCGGTGGTCACCGGCGTCGTCGTGATGAACAAGAAGGACGACGGCAAGGACGGCAAGAACGTCGCCGACGACAAGAAGTCGTCCGCGCCCGCCAAGCCCTCCGAGTCCGCGTCGTCGCCGGAGGCGAACCCGCGCGGCAGCGACGGTGACGCCAAGCCGCTCATCGCCGGCTGGAAGGTGGTGACCAACCCGAAGTGGGGCACGCAGTTCGACGTGCCCGGCGACTGGGAGGTCTCGTCCCCCACCACGTCCTCGTTCTTCGAGGACGACAAGAAGGGTGACGGCTCGCCGCTGATCGGCTTCTCCGCGCCCGCCGACTACAAGAGCAAGTGGTGCGTCGACGACTCCGATCACGACGGCGTGAAGGAGAACAGCAGCCTGGCCGGCACCGGCACCCGCGGCGCCGAAGGTGCCACGGACGCCGATGTGAACGCCAGGAACGAGGCGGGCACCTGGGCATGGGCCGCCTACGCGCAGCACATGCCGAAGAGCACCATCAAGATCAGCAAGCCGAAGCAGTACACCACCAAGTCGGGTCTGACCGGCAGCCTGGTGACCGCCAAGGCGCCCAACGTCACCAAGAAGAAGAAGTGCGACACGGACGGCAAGTCCATCGCCTTCACCTTCAAGAACAGCAACGGCGCGTTCTCCTCCTGGGTTCTGTACGGTGCCGACTCCGTCCCGGACGAGCTGCCGGACGCGACGATCATGAAGATCCTGAGCACCGTGCGCCTGGTGAAGATCACCGAGTCCTGACGCTCCGCGGCAAACCATGTGGCACCACGGGGTCGAGCCAGCGATAGTCCCCTGGTGACAGCCGCCGACCTCGTATCCCCATCGGCCCGCCCCTCCCGGGCGGACCGCAATTACCGGCTGCTGACCGCCGCCGCGATCATCACGGGCCTGGGCACCAACGGCGCGCTGATCGCGGCGGCGTTCGCGGTTCTGGAGTCGGGCGGCGACGCCGGCGACGTCGGGCTGGTGGCCGCCGCCAGGACCGCGCCGCTGGTCCTCTTCCTGCTGATCGGCGGGGCGGTCGCGGACCGGCTGCCCCGCCACCGCGTGATGGTGGCGTCCAACACCCTCAACTGCGTGTCACAGGCCGTCTTCGCCTGGCTGGTCCTGGCCGGTGACGCCCGGCTGTGGCAGATGATGGTGCTCACCGCGCTCTGCGGCACCGGGCAGGCCTTCTTCAACCCGGCCGCAGAGGGCATGCTGATGTCCACGGTCAGCGGCGAACAGGCGAGCCGTGCGTTCGCCCTCTTCCGGATGCCCATGCAGGGCGCCGCCATCGGCGGTGCGGCGCTCGGCGGCGCCATGATCGCCGCGATGGACCCGGGCTGGGTACTGGCCGTGGACGCGGCCGCCTTCGCGGTGGCCGGAGCGCTGCGCTCCTTCCTCGACGTGAGCCACATCCCGGCGCGCGCACCCGGTGGCGGGCTGCTCGCCGATCTCCGGGACGGCTGGCGGGAGTTCGTCGGCCGCACCTGGCTCTGGGCCGTCCTCGCGCAGTTCTCCGTGGTGGTCGCCGCGGTCGGGGCCGCGGAGGCGGTCTACGGGCCGCTGGTCGCCAGGGACGAACTCGGCGGCGCCCGCCCCTGGGGCCTCGCGCTCGCCGCGTTCGGCGTCGGCACCCTGGGCGGCGCGGTGCTGATGATGCGGTGGAAGCCGCGGCGGCTGCTGCTGGCCGGAACGCTCTGCGTCTTCCCGCTGGCCCTGCCCTCCGCGGGGCTCGCCGTGCTTCTCCCGGTGGCCGGACTCTGCGCGGTGTTGTTCGTCAGCGGCGCCGCCATCGAGGTGTTCGGCGTGTCCTGGATGACGGCCCTGCATCAGGAGATTCCGGAGGAGAAGCTGTCGCGGGTCTCGGCGTACGACTGGTTCGGCTCTGTGGCCATGGTGCCGCTCGCCACCGCGCTCGCCGGTCCGGTGGAGTCGCTGGCCGGGCGCAGCCAGGCGCTGTGGGGCTGCGCCGCGCTGGTCGTACTGGTCACCGGTGCCGTCCTGTTCGTGCCGGACGTGCGCAACCTGACCCGCAGGACCGCCCCCACCGAGCTGGTGGCGAGGGGCGCCCCGGCGTCAGCCGATGCCGAAGGAGCCGTCGGGTGGCTCGGGTGAGTCGACCGCCTCGTCGTCACCGACCGGCCCGGCGCCCCTGACGAGCTTGGCCACGGCGGCGCCGTGCTCGACACGGGCGGGGAACGCGTCGGCGGCGCAACGGCGGGTCAGCGCGGCCGTGTCGAACGGGGCTCGGGAAGCGACCAGGACGACGTTGCCGAAGCGCCGGCCGCGCAGTACGGCCGGCTCCGCGATCACCGCGAGCTCCTCGAAGACGGCCGCGAAGGTGGCCAGCTGCGGGCGCAGGAAGTCGAAGGGCGCCCCGTCCGCGAGGTTGGCGGCGTAGACCCCGTCGGCTCGCAGCGCCCGTGCCGCGGCCCGCGCGTAGGGCAGGGTGGTCAGATGGGCGGGCACCCGCGAGCCGCCGAAGACATCCGCGACCAGGACGTCCACGGAGCCGGGTGCGGTGGCCTCCAGGTGTTCGCGGGCGTCCGTGCCGTGCACGGCGATCCCGCTGCCGTCCGGCAGCGGAAGGTGCTCGGCCACGAGGGCGAGCAGCCCCCGGTCGGCCTCCGCGACGTGCTGCCGCGATCCGGGGCGGGTCGCGGCGACGTAGCGGGGCAGGGTGAGGGCGCCGCCGCCGAGGTGCAGGACGTCGAGCGGCGCGCCCGGTTCCGCGGCGCAGTCCACGACATGGCCGAGCCGTCTCGCGTATTCGAACTCAAGGTGTCCCGGCGCGTCCAGGTCGACGTACGACTGGGGCGCCCCGTCGACGGTCAGCAGCCAGGCCCGCTCCCGGTCCACGTCGGGGAGCAGTCTGGCGGTGCCCCGGTCCACGTCGCGGATGACCGGTATCGACTCGTTCACTCCCCCATTGTGCGGTGCCCGGCCCGCTGTTCCTGACCGCTGCGCCCGGTGCCCGGTCCGCCTCCCGCGGGTTCGGGAGGCGGACCGGGCCGTGCGGCGTACGCTCCGGGCTCAGAGCAGGCCGGTGACCGTACCGGCCCCGATCGTGCGGCCGCCCTCGCGGATGGCGAAGCCGAGGCCGGTCTCCAGCGGCACGTCCCGGCCCAGCTCGACGGTCATGGTGACCGTCTCACCGGGGCGCGCCACCGCCGCCGCGCCGAGGTCGACGTCACCGACGACGTCCGCGGTGCGGATGTAGAACTGCGGCCGGTAGCCGGTGGCGACCGGGGTGGTCCGGCCGCCCTCCCGCCCCGACAGGACGTACACCTGCGCGGTGAAGCGCCGGCTCGGCGTCACACTGCCCGGCGCGGCCACGACATGGCCCCGGCGGACCCGGTCGCGCTCGACCCCGCGCAGGAGCAGCGCGACGTTGTCACCGGCCTCCGCGGACTCCATCGGCTTGCCGAAGGTCTCCAGACCGGTGACGACGGTCTCGACGCCGGCGCCGAGCACCTCCACCCGGTCACCGACGCGCACGGTGCCGCGCTCCACCGCGCCGGTGACGACCGTCCCCCGGCCGGTGATGGTCAGGACGTTCTCCACCGGCAGCAGGAACGGCGCGTCGGTGTAGCGCACCGGCATCGGTACGTAGGTGTCGACGGCGTCGAGCAACGCCTCGACCGCTCCCGTCCAGCGTGGGTCGCCCTCCAGCGCCCGCAGGCCGGAGACCCGCACGACGGGCACGGTGTCGCCGCCGTAGCCGTGCGCGGAGAGCAGCTCGCGCACCTCCAGCTCGACCAGGTCGGTCAGCTCGGGATCGCCCGCGTCCGCCTTGTTGAGCGCGACGACGATGTGGTCGACGCCCACCTGACGGGCGAGCAGCACGTGCTCGGCGGTCTGCGGCATGATCCCTTCGAGCGCCGACACGACGAGGATCGCCCCGTCGAGCTGGGCGGCGCCGGTCACCATGTTCTTGATGTAGTCGGCGTGTCCGGGCATGTCGACGTGCGCGTAGTGCCGGGTGCCGGTCTCGTACTCGACGTGCGCGATGTTGATGGTGATGCCGCGCTGCGCCTCCTCCGGCGCCCGGTCGATGCGGTCGAACGGGACGAAGGTGCCGGTGCCGCGGTCGCTGAGGACCTTGGTGATGGCGGCGGTCAGGGTGGTCTTGCCGTGGTCGACGTGGCCCATGGTGCCGATGTTGAGGTGCGGCTTGGTGCGCACGTATGCCGTCTTGGGCATGGCTCTTTCCTTGGTTCTCGAAGCTGAGAGAGAAGACCCCAGGGCCCCGCCGACCCTCCCCTCACGGGGTCCGCCGGACTGTCGGGGGAGGGTCAGCTTCGGGCGCCGCCGATGGGCGCCGCGGCAGCGGTGAAGGCTGCCGTGACTGCTGCGGTGGCAGGGCTCACGGCAGCCTTCGGCGCGTCCGCGACTGCGGACTGCGCTGCGAGGAAGGCGAACCGGAACATGGGTCGATCATGTCCGACCGCGGCGGGCCCGTCGAGCGATTTACGGGCGGCGGCAGGTGAGTTGCGGTGCCGGCGGAGGGGGTCCGGGCCCGCCGGTCACGGGCGGCACACCCGGGCCGGCAGTGGCGTGCGGCACTCCCCTGCCGTGGGGGCGGACGGTTCGGCCCCGTCCCCGCAACGGGATTCGACTCCGCCCGCATAACAGTCACATTACGACGATCACACCTACTGTCGGATACTCTCCCCGAATGCTCGACCACGTCCCCGCCACCCGGCCCGCCGTCGGTCTGTCCGCGCGCTGCACACGGGTGCTGTTCTCGCCCTGGTCCAGGTTCTCGCTGCTCGTGGCCGTGCTGCTGGCCGCCGCGACCACGATGCTGCTCCTCAAACCCCAGCGGCTGCTCGCCTCCGGCTGGCCGGACCAGCTGAGCGGCGGCGCCGCCGCGGTCGTGATGTTCGGCCTCGCGTACGGCGTGTGCACGGTGGCGTTCGTACCGCGTCCGCTGCTCAATCTCGCCGCCGGGGCGCTGTTCGGCACTCAGGCAGGTCTCGCGGCTGCGCTGGCGGGCACGGTGCTCGGCGCGGGCATCTCGTTCGGGCTGGGCAGGGTGCTGGGCCAGGACGCGCTCCGTACGCTGCTGCGCGGGCGCTGGATGCGGGCGGCGGACGGACAGCTGAGCAGGCACGGATTCCGCTCGATGCTGGCGCTGCGGCTCTTCCCCGGAGTGCCCTTCGCCGCCGCCAACTACTGCGCCGCCGTGTCGCGCATGGGATATCCCCCGTTCCTGGTGGCGACCGGTCTCGGCTCGATCCCGAACACGGCCGCGTACGTCGTGGCGGGGAGCGAGGCCTCCTCACCGACCTCACCCGCGTTCCTCGCGGCGATGGGGTTCATCGTGCTGACGGGGCTCGGCGCGGCGGTCGTCGCCTGGCGCAGGCGACACCGGCTGGGCGCCGGGTGACGCGGCGGTACGGCCGGGGGTTGTCGTAATCCTGTTCACCCGGGGGCGATACGCTTCCCGCGACCGACAGACGATCTCCGGGCCCCAGGCGGCCCCGCCCTCACACGACCGCAACCCGCACGCCGCCGACCGGCTCCGATGCCCGGCGGACGATGCATGATCACTTCAGGATGGCCCAAGCCCCATGAGCTGGTTCGAATCCTTCGTCCTCGGCCTCGTTCAGGGACTGACCGAGTTCCTGCCGATCTCCTCCAGCGCGCATCTGCGGCTCACCGCGGCGTTCGCCGGCTGGCACGATCCGGGAGCGGCGTTCACCGCCATCACCCAGATCGGCACGGAAGCCGCAGTCCTCATCTACTTCCGCAAGGACATCGTCCGGATCGTCGGCGCCTGGTTCAGGTCACTGACGGACCGCTCGATGCGGAGCGACCACGACGCCCAGATGGGCTGGCTGGTCATCGTCGGCTCCATTCCGATCGGCGTACTGGGCGTGACGTTCAAGGACCAGATCGAGGGCCCCTTCCGCGACCTGCGGCTGATCGCCACCACGCTCATCGTGATGGGCATCGTGCTCGGCGTCGCCGACCGACTGGCCGCCCGTGACGAGACCGGCGGCAAGCACCGGGCGATCAAGGAGCGCAAGACCCTCAAGGAACTGGGCGTCAAGGACGGCCTGATCTTCGGCTTCTGCCAGGCGATGGCCCTGGTCCCGGGCGTCTCCCGGTCCGGCGCCACGATCAGCGGCGGTCTGCTGATGGGCTACACCCGCGAGGCCGCGGCACGCTACTCGTTCCTGCTCGCGGTCCCCGCGGTCCTCGCCTCCGGCGTCTTCGAGCTGAAGGACGCCGGCGAGGGGCATGTGGCCTGGGGGCCGACGATCTTCGCGACGTTCATCGCGTTCGGAGTGGGGTACGCCGTCATCGCCTGGTTCATGAAGTTCATCACGACGAAGAGCTTCATGCCGTTCGTGATCTACCGGATCGTCCTGGGCGTCGCGCTGTTCATCCTGGTCGGCGCGGGGTCCCTGAGCCCGCACGCGGGTGAGTCCGCGGGCTGAGCCGGGCTCTCCGAGCAGCGGGCGCACACCTCCGACCCAGGCCGTCCAGGACATGCGTCACCGCCCCACCGCGGACCTCACCCGGCTGCCCGGACCGCACGTCCCGCCGGCGGGGCGTGCGGTCCGGGCAGCCGCTCGCCACGGTCACAGGTATCCCCCGGTGGGTACGGTCCGGATGCGGCGCCGACGCCGACGACGGTGGATGTCGAGGGGCCGTGCCGCGCGAGTGGCCGGTCGGCTGTAGTCGGCGGGGATGCGTCGCATGCGTCGTATGCGGGACGGCTCGGGGCCGGCTTCGGGCACGTTCGCCGCTTCCATACGTAGTCGTCGTCCTCACCACGGTGTGCTGAGCCCAGGTCAGTTCCCGGTCGGTGCCGGCCGCGGAGTCCATGAACCTGCGAGATCCGCGGCGCCGCCGTCCGGAAGGCGTGAACCACCGGCGCCGGTGCCTGGCTCCGGGTCAGAAGTCGGGACAGAGGTGCTTGTGTACAGCGTCCTGGATCTTCTTGCCCGTCTCGGGGTTGCTGATCTCGGGGAAGCGGGACGTGATGGTGAAGCGTTCGAGGGCCAGCGCGCTGAGCTCGGCCTCGTCCTTGGCCGTTCTGATCGAGCCGCACTGGTTGAGCCCTCGGCTCACGTACTGTTCGTCGGTGCCGGGCTTCGAGATGCGCGGGTCGATCGCGTCGAGGGCTTCGAGGAAGGCGTACCGAGCCGTGGGGACGGGCTCGGCCGGCAGGCCGGCGGCCTTCCGTGCCGCATCGCGGTCTGCCTGGCTGACGGTCCTGCTGGGCGCCGCGGCCGGCTTGTCGTCATTGCCGCTGCCGCACGCGGTGAGCGTGAGGAGCGTGCCGGCAGCGACGGCTGCCGCAGTGGTGCGGATGCGCATGAGTCCCCCTGGTGTCGATGTGGGGACATTGTGGCGGATGCGGGGGAACCATCCGTACGCACGGGCTCACCCGCCTCCATCCCCAACGCGCCTGCCCCGCCCTGTGGGGGTCCCGTCGTCGACGTACCGGACAGCGCACCGCTCCCGGGCCGACGGCCGCCCGCATCCCGCCTCCCGCCTCCCGCCGAGTGAAGCGACGGTCTAATCCCTGACCTTGAGGAAGCGCATCCGGGTTGCGCCATTGCTGTCGGTGCCGCCGGCCTCGGCGTTGGAGATCTTGCCGCCGGTGAGGACGAACATCAGGTGCAGGCGGACCGTCCGGGGGCCGGAGGCGGCCGTGTACTCGGTCATGATGTGTGTGGTTCCGCCTTGCTGCTCCTGCCTCTCCGCGTTGATCGCCGCGATCTGGGTGAAGCTCGTCAGGAGCGTGTCCGTGGTCTCGTCCCTGAGCCAGCCGATGATGTAACCACTGCCGCCGGTGGCGGAACCCAGCGCGTACCGCACATCGCTGTCGATGTGGTACACCCCGGCTTCCGGAAGCACGATGTCCGACTCGGGGATCGGGACGTCGCTGCCGGTCCGGGCCAGGAGGTTCGCGTTCTGCCGCTCGGCGTTGCGGAACGCGCTCACCGGCGTGAGGCGGGCGCCGATCTCCCACGTTTCGGGGCAGCCGGGCGTGCCGGTGACGTCGATGTCCACCGACCGTTCGATGCCGATGTTGCCGCCGGGAGCGATACCCGTCAGGCCGATCCGGGGCACGAGCAGCCCACCGGTCGTGTTCCGTGCGGCATTGCACGGGGACGGGTCCAGAGCGGGCGTGTCGGGCGCGTACAGGCATCCGTCGCTGCCCCGGGTGATGGCGTTGCCCCGGTCGGTGGAGATGCACGGAGGCAGGGCGGTGGAGCAGCCGTCCTGGCAGGAGGCGACCGGAATGACCGGCGGGACCGGTGCATAGGGAGTCGAGCCGTCGAGGGTGTCGGTCGTGCAGGTGACCGCGCCGTCGCAGTTGCGGCAGGTCGTCCGGAGGAAGGGCCTGCCGCAGCCCGGAGCGGACGCCCGGACGGTGAGGACGAAGCTGTCGACGGTCCACTGCTTGGGGCCGACTCCGCAGGTGTCGTCGTTGCCTGTTTCCAGGTTGAGCTCGACGACGACCTTGCCCGCGAGGACGTCCGCGAGGGGCACGGTGGTCGGGGGGATGACGGCGTTGTCGTCACCGCCCGCCGGCAGATCGGGTGGGCCCAGGAGATCGGTACTGATCGGGACCGTGCCGTTCCACAGGGCGAAGCGGCCGTAGAGCCGGCAGGCCGTGTTCCTGCCGTCGTTGTGGACATGGACCGAGGCGCTGACGGTGACGCTGGTGGGGTTGCCGCGCAGTGCTGTGGGATCGATGTGCACGACGCCGGCGAGCCAGGTGTGCAGGCCGTTGTGCGTCCCGTCGTCGGCCGGGAACGTGCCCGTACCACTGTTCAGGATGGTCTGCGCGACGACGGGGTCCAGCGCGGCATGGGTGTTGGCGATGGTGTAGTACGGCGTCGGGTCGGTGCTGCTCGCGGTCGCCGCGACCCGGTACGGCGCGGAGTCGCGCAGTGGGGTCGTCTCGCAGTGCTCGCACGGCTTGGTACCGGGACAAGCGGTCGGGGGACAGGCCGGCTTGGAGGGCTGACAACCGCCGATGGTGACGGGGGACGGCCCGCAGCCGCATCCGCTCATGGGTCAACTCCTTCTGTGGGGTGGAGTGGTGGCAGTGGCGGGGTGCGCCCTGGCCGCTTTGCGGCGGTTGGGGCATGAGCGGGTGATGCGCTCGTCGGCCTGAATGGGTGAAAGCCGTTGCGGCGCAAGCGCGTTGAGGGATTCCGGCGGAACTGGAGTCGACCGCTCAGCCGAGGAGCGGAAGGGAGGCAGGCCGTCCGGCGGACCGCTGGCCGGGCGGTGGGGACATGACGTCGGCCGTCATCCGGCTACGGGTGCCCGCAGCCGGTCATGTCCTTGGGGTGGGAGACAGAAGCGGCCGCGTCGGCCCCTCTTCGCGATCCTGCTGCTGGTGCTGGGCAAACCGCGTCGGGCGGCTCGGACACGGGACATGAAGCCCAGTCAGTCGTCTTCTTCGTTGCCACCCCTAATGTACTATCCCGTGATCTGTCGGGCATTAACCCGTTAGGGTGGCCGATTTCACCGTCAAGGTGACCGGAGGGGCGACCGGATCCAGGTCCAGCAGCTCCCCCGCGCCCCGCCGTGTCCGCGCCGGTGGCACTCGGGGTACCGGGCGGTCAGGGGCGGGGAGCGCCTCCGGCGGGTGGTGCGGGGCGGTACAGCCGCCAGATCACTTCGATCCCGGTCCCCGAGGGTGCCGTGGGCGGTGCGGCGAGTTCACGACGGACCACGGTAAAGCCCAGTCGGCGCGGTATGGCCGCGCTCGCGGTGTTGGCCGAGTCGTGCGCGATCTCCAGATACCGCACAGCGGGCAGCGTGAACATCTCGCTGATCAGTGCCGCCGTCGCTCTCGTCGCGATGCCCCGGCCGGTGGCGGAGGGGTGCAGCCAGTACCCCACGAACCAGCCCGTCGGGTCGGCCCCTCGGTAGGCCTGGCACATGCCGACGAGGGTGCCGTGCTCGGTGACGGCGTAGTTGTACACCCGGCCACCGGCCCAGCCGGAACCGGACTTCGCCAGGAACCCCCGGGTGTTCTCCTCGCCGTGCAGGGCGACCCACGGCTCCCAGGGGCTCAGGTGGTCCACGGACTCCTCGATCAACTGGTGCGCCGAGGAGAAGTCGCGCTGCCCCCGCCAGCGGCGGAGGGCGACATCTCCGCACTCGATGACGGGCCTCGGTCGTTCCATGGCAGCCATGATTGTGCGTGAACGGGCCCGCCGCAGCTATTTTTCCGGGTCCGGTGGCTTCACCGGCTCGCTGCCGGTGGCGTACACCGTGGCGATGATGCCGTCGGGAAACCGCTCGTTGCGCAGCAGGACCCAGGTGTTCCCGTGCCCGTCCTCGATGACTGCCTCCTCGGTACGGGGCCAGTGCGGCAGGACGTCGTCCGCCAGGTGGGCGGCGAGCCGCCGCGCGATCCCGTCGATGGTGTCACGGGTGACCTTCAGGCCGAGGGTGTGCCTGGCGTACAGGTTGAGGGCCTTGCCGCCGATGGGCAGCGGGACGTGCCTGGACACGGCTTCCCGCTTCCAGGCCGCGAGACCCCCGGAGCCGCTGATGCGCGAGGTGACACCCGTGCGGTATTGGGCCCAGGTGCGTTCCGCGTGACGGGTGCAGTAGCGCAGGACGTGGCTGCGGTCCGCGCTGATGACCAGGCCGTATCCGTGCTTGCGGAAGTAGATCCGCCACGTGCCGGTACCGCTCCGCTCAGTGGTGGCCTGCTCGGAGATGAGGTCTTCGAGCAGGGATCGGATCTGCGTCTCGGCGATCTGCGGAGCGACGGCGTGCACTCTGCTGTACGTGGCGACGGCGCCAGGCGTGACGTCCACTTCGTACGCCTCGTCGGAGTCCATGCCGAGGGCGCCGGGTGTCCAGGCACCGGGACCCCACCGCCACTCGGAGCGGCGCGGCCCGGCGGCGTCACGGGTCACGGCGGGCGTCACGGTCGTGTAGCCGTCGCACCGGCCGCACCAACCGTCGGCGCGGTTGGTGGTGTTGGAGCACGCGGTGCCGTCGGCGGCGTATCGGCGGCACGGGCGCCGGGGCGGTGCTGGGGTGATCAAATCACCTCTCCTGTCCGGTCGGTGTAGCCGGCGGTGCGGGCTGCTGCCACTCCGTTGAGCGTAGGCGCCGGATGCCCGTTCGGTCCCGGATTCGCGCGGCCTTCCCGTGCGGGCCTCACGCGCGGTCGACGAAGTGCCTACCTGGCGTCCACTACTTGGTCACAACTTCATCACCAATGGAATGGACGGCTCACACCGGCCCGTACGGGCTCGCTACGGTCATCCCCCACCGCACCGCCTGGGGGACCCATGTCACGCACTCCGCCGCCGCAGCAGCCGCCCTGGGGGCAGCCGCCCGAGCCCACCGGGCCCAACCCGTATGCGCCCGTGGCGCCTTCCGGGGGCCGGCCGGGCGGGACGAGGAAGCGGATCATCATTCCGGCGGCGGTCGTCCTGCTCTTCGTGGGCGTCGCCATCGGCGCTTCCGACGACGGCACCAGGACGGAGAAGGCCGCCGAGGCGAAGGCCGCGCCCGCGGCAACCGTCACCACAACGGCGACGGCAACGGCGACCGCATCCGCCGAACCCCTGCCCGCCGTGACAGAGACCGTCACCGCCACCCCGAAGCCGGTCCCGGCCGTGACGAAGACGAAGACCGTCCGGGTCACCGTCGCGCCCGATTCCGGTACGTCCGGCGGGTCCGGCACCTCGGGCGGGTCCGGCACCGCGGGCGGCTCCGGGTCCGGCGGTGGCTCCGATTCGGCGTACTACGCCAACTGCACCGCCGTCCGGGCCGCCGGCGCCGCCCCCATCCACGCCGGGGAACCCGGCTACGGACGGCACCTGGACCGCGACGGCGACGGAGTCGGCTGCGAATAGGCGAACAGGCGCCCGGTTACCGGACAGCTCGGGGCTGCGACGGGGCTGCGACCGGAGCTGCGACGGGGCTGCGAAGCTCCGGCCGCCGCGTCACCGGTGGCGCGCGGCCACGAACTCCCGGATCGCCAGCGCCAGCCGCTCCGGCTGGTCCAGCGGCACGAGCGTCCGGCTGTCGGGGATCTCGGCCAGCCGCCCCTGCGGAAGGAGCTCCGCGAGGCGCCGGCCGTGCGCGGGCGGCATCACGCGGTCACCGGCCGCCCAGACGACGAGCGCGGGGCGGTCGAAGGAACCCAGGGCGCCGGCGGCACCGGCCAGCCGCCTGGCGTCCTCGGCCGCCGCCCGCAGTGTCCGGACCGCGTCCCGGCGGATGCCCGGCCGGGTCATGACGGGCCGCGTCCACCGCCGGGTGGCCGCGTCGCCCCGGCGGGTCAGCCAGCCGAACGCGACCGGGAGGCGGCGGACCGGACGCAGCCGCATCTGCTGCATGAACAGCCCGAAGAGACGGGGCGACAGCCGGCCCGCGAGCGCGAGAGTCCTGCCGGTCACCCGGGCCGGATAGTTGTCGAACGCCTCGCAGGAGACGAGCACGATCCGCCCCACCCGCGCGGCGCGGCCGCCGTCCCCCTCGGCGATGAGCAGTTGGACCAGGGCCCCGCCCGTGTCGCTGCCGACGAGCGTCACGTCGCGCAGGTCCAGCCGGTCGAGGAACTCCGCGACCAGCCGGGCCGTCCCGCTGAGCGACAGATCGGCGTCCGCGCCCATCGGGTGCGGATGCGCGCCGAGGGGCAGCGTCGGCGCCAGGCACCGGTGGCCGGCGGACAGCCCGGACACCGTCCCGTCCCACAGGGACGCATCCATCATCAGCCCGTGCAGCAGGACCACCGTCGGTCCGTCGCCGCCGGTGTCCTCGTAGGCGACCGTCCCGGCGGAGAGTTCGATCTCCTTCGTGCCCGTCGTGTTGGTGGTGCCTCCGGGGCGGCGGGCCGCTCCCCGGGCGCCTGCGACGGATGGGACCTTCTGGGGTTCCGCGGACGTGCTCATGACGGCCTCCGGGTGGGCGGGATGCATCCCTCCCAGAAAGTGAACCATGTGGTTCACATCGTGTCCATCGCCCGGCTGCCCCCGCTCCGCCGTCCCGGGCCCGGACACTCACTCCCCGGCCGCCTCCTCCCGTTCCAGCGCGCGCACCAGCGCTTCGAACCCAGCGGCGACCCCCGCGGTGTCGCCGCTGGTCCGGGCGTCCACCAGGAAGCCGCGGAGCGTCGCGAGGACCATCTCGGCGACCTCCAGCCTGCGGTGCCCGGACCAGTGCTCCGGGCAGACCGCGAGCAGCGTGGGCAGATACTGCCGGGACGCCTCGCGGCCGAGTGCGGCGTAGCGTCCGGAGTCGTACATCGCCAGGCCGATGGCCTGGTCGAGCACCGCCGCCTCGTCGTCGCTCAGCAGAATGGGCCAGATCGCCCGCACCCAGTCCCCCAGCGACCGGCGGGCCCCTTCCTCGGTGGCGGCGGCCAGTGCCTTCCCGATGCGACGGCGGCGCAACTGGACGGTGGCCTGTACGAGAAGGTCGTCGGCGCCGTCGAAGTGGTAGAGGAGCACCTTGTGCGTGGTGCCGGCCGCACGTGCGGCGCGCCGCAGCGAGAAGTCCACGATCCCGTTGGCCGCGAGGTCCTCCGTGACGCGGTCCAGCAGTTCCCGGCGCCGGGCCTCACCGCGCGGCGATCCCGCCGATCGCCGGTAGCCCGCTCGGTCCGGGGAGCCTTCGCCGGCAGAGGCAGAGATGTTCATGCCGACAGCTTCCATCACGGGCCGCGCACGCACAGCCGGGGGCCGCCCCTGGTGCGGGGCCGGTGCCCGGTACGGGGCTGCCCCGTACCCGCTCGGCGGGTACGGGGCAGCCCTGAGCCCGGTCCGGCAGCCGTCACTCGGTCTCGACGAAAGGCGGAAGATCGGGTTCGACGAACAGCCCCTGGTAGCGCGGCGTCGGTTGGGCCTCGTCACGGCCCGGGGCCTCGGCCGCCGAGCCAGCGGCGCTCTCGTCCGAGCGCCGCTGAACCTGGCGGGGCGGGGTATCAGCCATCGGGTCTCCTGTACATCGCAGTTGTGGTGAGAGCCCCGTGGCCGACCGGTCCGTGGACCGCGGCGACGACGGGGGTGTGGCATCGTCCCGGTCCCACACCCACCAGGGCACCGGTATCCGACGAGGCTTGCAGAGACTATCCGTTGCCGCTGGTCCGGCCGTCGGCACCGTCGCCGGTGCGCCCCGTGTCCGTCTTCACGGCCGCATCAGTGAGCGGCGACCGCCCGCACCAGCGCTGCCGCGACAGCCGCCGCGTAGCAGCCGGCGGCGGCCCGCACCACGGACACGCGGGTGTGCGGGCTCCACGATGTCATGGCCAGGAGGCGTGCCAGTACCGGGAGCACCAGGACGGCGTGCGGGCTGACGCCGTGCAGGGGCTTGAGCAAGGCCGTGGAGGCGTATCCGGCCAACTGGTGCCCGGTGCGGGTGAGATACACGCCGCGCGCGATCATGGCCGCGACCGGCAGCAGCCCGATGAGGAGGATCCCGCAGCCGGCCCGGAGCGCGAGCGCCATGCCGGGCGGGCCGCCGGGCCGCCGCAGGAACGCGGCGGCCGAGAGCGTGGAGAGAATGGCGACCAGCCCCCGCCGCCGACGGCCGGCGTCATGGAGATCCCGGTGCCGAAGGGGGTCTCCATATTGAAGTGGAACGGCACATGCCGCCAGGCCTGCACGGTGATCCCGGCGACCTCCCGTACACAGTCCGCGGCGAACAGCCCGAGCAGCACGGTCCGGGTGCGGACACCGATCCGCAGATCCGAGGAGACCCAGGCGATCGCGATGAGCGTCAGGCCGAAGGAGAGGCCGAAGGAGAGGCCGAAGGAGAGGCCGAACGTGACGGGCTTGCGCCAGGACACCGGACCGCCCCAGGAGCCGCCGCCGACGAGCAGGACGACGAGGTGGACCAGCCCCGACGCGATCAGCACGGCCCCCGTCGCGCAGCAGAGCCGTTCGACGGGCCGCCGCACCCCGCTCCGGCTGCGGAAGGGTGCGGGCCGGCCGGGGACGTTGCTGTCCGCCCGTCCGGCCGGGGCTGTCGCTGGCGTCCGGTTCTCCATGTGCCGCAGGATCCCCCGGCGTGCGCCGGCACGTCGCCGTACACCGGAAGGCGGTGGCCGTACGCCCGGTGGAGTAGCGGCGGGCGCCGGAGGCTCCCGGCACGCGGACCGGGAGACTCCGGTCCGCGGCCGGCGATCCCGCCACCCGCGGCGGCCGCACCCCCCGGGCCGGGTCCGGGCCCGGCACCCACGGCCGTGAACGCGCTGACGCCGCGGGGGAAGCCGGTCGGCGTCGCGCACGCGGGTGCCTCCGAAACCTTGGCAGGCGATGCGGCGTCGCTCACGCGGGTGCCTCCAGGACCTGGTCGATGATGCGGCGCCGCCTCTCCGGCCAGGGCGAACGGTCTTTCAGTCCGCAGGCGGCGAGTCCATCGGTTCGGTGGTGCGGTGGTGTTCCGCGTTGATGCGCCGGGCCTCTTCGAGCTGGTCTTCGAGGATGACGATGCGGCAGGCGGCTTCGATGGGGGTCCCTCGGTCGACGAGCTCCCTGGCGCGGGCTGCGATGCGCAGCTGGTAGCGGGAGTAGCGGCGGTGGCCGCCCGCGGAGCGGAGCGGGGTGATCAGGCGGGCCTCGCCGACGGCTCGGAGGAAGCCCTGAGTGGTGCCGAGCATCTCGGCGGCCCGGCCCATGGTGTAGGCGGGGTAGTCGTCGTCATCGAGACGGCCGAACGAGTCGTCCGCTGTCACTTGCACCTCTCTACGGAACGCGTGGAGGGGCCCTGGTGCCATTGGCACCAGGGCCCCGAAGGAACTGCTACACCATCTGCCGGCTTCGACACCGCGCCGGCTGTCTGTTTCCGCCGACCCGACCTGAACTCTGCCGGGAAAGCGGGGATCGCGGTTGCTTGACCGGAGACCACCTCACTATCGATGTCCTGCGGTACCCGGGCCCAGTGATTTCCGCCCGGGCGATCCTGATGGCGATCGGCCCCTCCGTTCTTTCCCTCTGGAATCCTTCGCCTGCGTACTGCTGGTGATGCGTACCACTCCGCGGCCTGTGACAGCGCCACTCTTCGGCATCCGGCTCCGTCGCCCGTCGTGCGTCCGCTCCGGCCCGGAACCGGTCCTGTCCACGGTGTCCCCTGATCACTGCGGGCCACCCGGTGCGGTCGTCAGTCCCGTCGCCGTCCTGCAACCACCCTGGCTCCGGAACTCCACCACCGCACCGTCCTGCGACTACCGGTACCGCTGCCCGCCAGTTCGTCTCCGACGAGCCTTGCTGTATCGGCTACAAGAGAAAAGCTAGACCACATCACTGCCCAATGTCTACTCTCGCCGACACAGTTTTCCATGTGTCCGAGAGTGAGGTAATCATCCAGCTCCTCCTCGCGCACCCCCGCCCCGACCCCCGTATCGGCCTTGGGCGGCCGCACGTCCATGCGCTCGGCCGCGCGTCCTTCCGCCCCTGAAGGAGACCGGCACTCCGCCAAGCGCAGGAAGATCCGTCCCCGGCGCGGACCCGGTCCAGCGACAGCGCCTCCGCAAATACACGCGTGTTCATAAAGGGCCGGGCGGGCAGGAGGATGTCTGAAATCTAGGAGGCTGTTGTGACGAGTACGCGCATGGGACTGGCTGAGGTGCTGGCGGCGGCCGAGAACGCGGCGCCGGTGGCCTCTCTCGATGTCGTGGCGGGCAATCTCCGCGACCGCTTCGGCGCGCAGTACGTGTCGTTCCTGTTCGTCGACCTTGTCGGCCAACGCCTTCTGCGGGTCAGTGACACGGCGCCGCAGGCGCGCCGGACCGGGCAGATACCCCTGCCCGGCAGCAGCTTGTACGACGAGGTCCTGCGCACCCAGAAGCCGGTGCGGGCATCCGAGAACGGACACGGCCAGCGGGTACTCGCACCGGTCACCAATCGCGGCGACACCATCGGCGTCGTGGAACTCTTCCTTCCCCAGGTCACTCAGGAGGTGCTGGAACAGGTCGAGGAGGCCGCGCACGCGCTGGCGTACATCATCGTCACCGACCGGCGCTTCACCGACCTCTACCACTGGGGCAACCGCACCACTCCGGTCAGCCTCGCCTCGGAGATCCAGCGCCAGCTCCTGCCCTCCGCCCCCTCCTGCGAGGGGGCGGAGTTCGCCCTGGCCGGCGCCCTGGTCCCGGCCTCCGACATCGCCGGGGACACCTACGACTACAGCCTGGACCGGGACACTCTGCACCTGTCCCTCACCGACGCCATGGGCCACGACGTCGAGGCATCCCTCATGGCCACCCTCCTGGTCAACGCATCCCGCGGCGCCCGCCGCGCCGGGACCAGCCTTGCCGAACAAGCCCGACAGACCCACCAGGCCCTCCTCGACCACGGCCGGCGCACCTACGCCACCGGCCAGCTCATCCGCATCAGCCTCAACGGAGCAGGCGCCCAGATCGTCAACGCGGGCCACCCCCGTCCCCTGCTGCTGCGCGACGGCAGGGTCGACGAGGTTCCCCTGACCGTGGACCTGCCCTTCGGCGTCGCCGGACAGGGCCCGTACCGAGTCCAGGACCTCGACCTGCGGCTCGGCGACCGCCTGCTGCTGTATACCGACGGCATGCAGGAACGTGAGGCCAAAGCCGTTGACCTGCCCGGACTCATCCACGACACCGCCGCCGAGCACCCTCGCGAGGTAGTGCGCGCTCTGGTCGCCGCGGTCACGGCCGCCTGCGCCGGAAACCACGCGGACGACGCCACCGTCCTGTGCCTGGACTGGCACGGCCCCACCAGACCGAGCCGCGGCTCCGGCATCTCAACCGGCACCTGATCTCGCGGCGCCCCGTCCCACAGCGAATGACCGCCGGGCGGTGACAGCCGCTCGCCGCCCCGGCGGACGTCGGGAGCGCGGGTGCCGCAGGGCGGCGCGGACCGGACTACCGGTCGGGGGGCGGACGGAAGCGGCCGGCCCGGTAGGAGTCCCAGTCGGCCCGCCCTCCGACGCCCAGGACCTCAACGGGGCGAGACAGCGTGCCGCTGGGCCGGCCCCGCAGTTCGCGCCGGGTGATCCGGGCGACGAGTGCCGGAAACACGGGGCGCAGAGGTTGGCACACGCGGAGCCACGGCGGGGCATAGATGTACGGGGCGCGGTGGGTGATGCCCTGGGTGAGCCACCGGGCTACCTGGTCGGGGGTGTGCACACGGCGGGCGACGCGGGGCTGGTTGCGTCGCAGGGCGGTGAGAACGGGATCGTCGTCGATGCCGGTGAGCATGTCGGTGCCGGTCCAGTGCAGGTAGGCGATGCCGACCTGGACGCCGTCCGGCTGGACCTCACCGCGCAGTGCGAGGGCGAACGACTCGGCTCCCGCCTTGGAGGCGCAGTAGGCGCTCATCATGGGCGCGGCGCCGAACGCGGCCGTGGAGGCGATCTGGAGGAAGTATCCGCGGGTCGACGCGAGCTGGGGCAGGAACACCCGGGCGGTGTTCGCGGACCCCGTGAGGTTGACGTCGATGACCCGCTGCCAGAGTTCGGCGCCCGTACGGTCGAACGGCCCGCTCACGGCGATGCCGGCGTTGGCCACGACCACGCTGGCGGGACCGAGTTCGGTCTCCACCCGGCGTGCGGCGTCCGCGAGCGCCGCGCGGTCGGTGATGTCGGACTCCACACAGATGGTCGGGCCGGGCAGGGTTTCAGCGGCTTCCCGAAGAGTCTCCTTCTCCCGTCCGAGCAGGGCTACGCGCATACCGGCGTCGGAGAGGCCCCGTGCGAGTGCCGCACCCACGCCACGAGCGGCGCCGGTGACGACAGCCACGCGCCCGTGCAGCGGAGGGGCAGGAGCGTGGCGGGTCCGGCGCCGCCCGTCAGAGGTGTCGTGCATCGTCGTCTCTCCTCGCTCCCGTACCGGACGCCTTCGCGGCGACGTGCTCCCTGCACCACCGTCAGCCCACGAGCTGACTACCGCCACCCGGGCCCGGCCGGTGTCGGGAGGCGAGCGGGACACCGGCCACCGAACGGCCCGACCCGCTCGGCCTCACGGCCGGCGCCGGTGGCGCTCACCAACGCGTCGGCGGAGCCCCCGAAAGCCTGGTCGGCAAGGCTCCAGCGGGCCCGTCGGAGTCGCGGGGGACGGGAGCAACGTCCTGGAGCAGACGTGCGGACCGCCCATCGCCGGTCGACGGCCCCTGATCAGACCTTCGGTGATGTCCGGAGAGCCCGGTACTGGAGCCCGGTAGCGGGCTTGACCGGGTGCTGCCGGGGCACTGGCGGAGCGGCCTCCGGAGCGGCGGCGAGCGGACGGGGCCGTCAGGTGTCGGCCCCGTCCGCCGGCCGTGGGTCAGAGCCGGGCGGGTGTGGCGGCACCGGTCGGCAGCTGGAGCCCGAGGTTCTCGCGCAAGGTGGTGCCGGTGTAGTCGTCGGCTACGATCTTCCGCCGGCGCAGCTCGTGGAGGAGGCCGTTGACGGCGAAGTCGTGCTGCTTCGGGTCCGCGAGGCCGTTCAGTGAGATGACGTCGAGGACACCCGCCCGGAACCGTTCCTCGACGGCGTCGGCCAGTTGCTCGGGGGTTCCCGCGACGGCCCAGTGGCCGGTGTCCTGGGCCGCGACGACGAGTTCCCGCAGCGTGTAGCCCTGTCGCGCGTAACGGGCGAAGATGTCGACCCGGCCGCGCCGGCGGTTCACCGAAGTGACGTCGGGCAGCAGGCTTTCCGGAAGCTTCGAGTCGAGCGGCACCTCCGACAGGTCGATCCCGCCGCCGAGCATGTCGGCCACCTGGGCCCGGCCGTGTTCGAAGTCGATCGCCTCGCGCCTCTCCCGTACGAGCCGCCGCGCCTCCTCCTCCGTGGCACCGTACGTGGCGTGGAACGAGCTGAAGACCAGGGGCAGTCCGCCGGGCCGCCCCAGCTGCGCGGCCCGGTCGCGGATCCTCTGGGTGAAGTCCACCGCGGCGTCGAACGTGGGGAGCGAGGTGAAGACGATCTCGGCGTATCGGGCGCCCAGTTCTCTCCCCGCCTCGGACTGCCCGGCCTGCATCTGCACCGGGCGCCGCTGCGGCAGCGGCGGGATGTTCAGCGGGCCGGCGACGGTGAAGTGGGGGCCCGAGTGGTGGATGGGACGCACCCGCTCACGATGCAGTACCGCCCGGCCGTCCGGGCCGACCCGTAGCGCGCCGGGTTCCCAGCTGTCCCACAGCGCATTGACCACATCCAGCGTCTCCGCGGCTCGCGCGTAGCGCTCCTGCGGGCTGGGCAGCTCTCCGGGCCCGAAGTTCTCCTCCCCGACGGAGGAGGTCACCAGGTTCCAGGCCGCCCGGCCGTTGCTGACGTGGTCGAGGGTGCCGAAGAGCCGGGCCAGGTTGAAAGGGTGGTGGTACGTCGTCGAGACCGTGGCGATCAGCCCGATCCGTGATGTCACCTGGCTCAGCGCCGACACGAAGACCAGTGGCTCCTGCGATCCAATGGCGCCCTGGGCGTCGAAACTGAGCAGATCGGCGGTGAACAGGGCGTCGATCCGGGCCTTCTCGGCGAGCTTCGCCACCCGTACCGCGGTGTCCAGCGTGGATCGGGTCGGGTCGACCGCGAGATCGTACGTCTCGGAGGTGCCGCCGGCCGCGGTCACCGTCTTCAGCGTTCTGGGCCGTACCGCGCTCATGACTCTCTTCCCTTCTCGCCGGGCCGGGGTGGTTGTACGTGCGGCCTCCAGCGCTCCGCCGGGCGGGTTACGGAACATGTCTGAGCGGCTTGTTCGGCGTGCCCGCACCTCGTGGCAGAGCGCCGAGCGCGCGGACACCCTGGTCCTGCTCGACGGAGGCGACCGCGGGGCCGGCAGCCGGGTCTCCTGCGCTCGGCTCCCTTCACGGTGCGTACTGCTGACATCGGGAGGGCCCTCCTCGATCGGGCGTGCGCCATGAAGTCCGGCACGTGCTCGGCTCGGACGCGGCACAGGAGACCGGTGCCGCAGAGCGACGATGCGCCGACGCCGGGCAGCGCGGCAAGGTTCTCGTTCCAGATGTCATGGGCTGGACACAGAGCGCCCGCGTGCTTAGCACCGCGGCAACATGGGCGACCGGGACCTCACGGCCGGGGCCGGCTCTGTACACCCCGCTGGACCCGGCCGCTTCGCCTCCGCCGGGCGCCTTCCGCCCGGGTCCGCGGCGGGAGCCGAACCCCGGACGACCGTGATCCCCTGACAGCTCATCGCCCCGGCCCCGCCCGCACGGCGGTGCTCGGGGCGCGGCAGGGAGGCGCCGGCCGCCGCCCACCGCTGGTGCGGGCGTACTCGGAGACTGCGAGGTCGTCCCCGGAGGGTGCCGCGGACACGTATCGCGGTCGGCACCGCCCGGCGCCGGTCAGCGGCACGCCGCGGGGAGACGCGGACGGCCGGTACCTCGCCCCCGAGGTACCGGCCGCTCCCGTGCTGCTGACGGCTTTCAGGCCGCCTGCTTCTTCAGTGATGTCAGGTGGGCGAAGACGACCACGTTGGCCGAGTAGCCGCTCTTCTTGTTGAAGCGCCCGCCGCACGTCATGAGTCTGAGCTCCGGGCGGTTTGTGGTGCCGTACACCTTGTCGTCCGGGAAATCGTCCTTCGTGTAGGTCTTGACCTCGTCGACGGCGAAGACCGCGGTACGCCGGTCGGCCCTGGAGACCCTCACCTTGTCGCCCCGGTGCAGGGCGTTGAGGTTGAGGAAGATCGCCGGCCCCGTTTCGGTGTCGCGGTGACCGACGATCAGAGAGGTTCCGGCGTCACCGGGTGAGGGGCCGTTCCGATACCAGCCCACCACCCTCGGCGTGCTCAGCGGCGGGGCGCCGAGATGACCCTTGGCATCGAGCCCGAGACCGATGACCGGGGCCTCGATGAAGATGCCGGGAACCGCGATCTTCACCGGTCGCGAGGGTGACAGGGGCGGCTGCTTGACCCGCCGCGCCGGCAGGTCTCCGCCGCCCGCGGCATCGCCGCCGCGGGTGGCGGAGACCGACGGGTCGTCGGACGAGTCCGAACTCGCCCAGACGATGCCGGCCATCAGTGAGGAGAACACGCACAGTGTCATCGTGAGACGGCATGCACGGGTCGGCCCCCGTCGTCGTCTGCGGGCCCTAGGCCTCGTTGCGGGCACGACGGCGTGCGGATCGGCGGACCATGATCAGGCCTGCGGCTCCGACCGTCCCGGCGGCCAGGGCGGCGGTCGTGCCGACGCTCCAGTCGCTGTCGGAGCTGAGGTTGGTCATGTCCGGGACGCCGCCGCCACCGGCAGGCACGCCACCGGACGGCTTCTCGTAGTTCGACTCGGCACCGGAAGCGGACGAGTCGCGGTCGTCCCTGTCCGCGCGACCGCCGTTGTTGGCGGGCTTGGAGCAGTCGACCCGGAAGCTCTTCTGCTTCGGGCCCGCCGGGACGATCCACACCAGCTGGTACGTGCCCTCCGGGAGCAGGTACTCCTGGCTGCGGGCCGAGCCGTTCACGAGGGGCAGCGTGCTCTGCAGGGTGTCGCCCGGGGGGACGGTCGGGGGCTGCGCGGTGATCGTCCAGGGAACCGCCGGGAACGACTCGAAGTTGCTCGCGTTGAGGACGAACTTGCAGACCTCCACCCCGTCGTGGCCGCGCGAGTTCCAGCCGACCGAGCGGACGTCGATGTTGCCGCTGTCGCCCGGGGCGGCGTAGGCGGCGGATGCTCCAGCCAGCGTCGCTCCGGCGATGGCGACCGCGGCAACCGCGGCACCCCCCACACGGGCACTGCGGGTACGGACGGAAGCGGAAATACGCATGCTGAACTCCTTCAAAGCAGGACGATTGTCGTACTGATCGGTTGATCGCCTAAGAGATCGCATGAATCAGTGCGAAAATATGACTTAACACTCTGAAAAAGTCGATGCATACCCTGAGTAGCCGATAGCGGCGGGGTCGAGAGGGCCCCGTGCGGGCGATGCCGGGCCCCTGTCGGCGGCCGCCCCGCGTGTGGCGTGGACGGGCGGCCCGATGGCTCCGCTCGCGCACATCAGGCACCGGCGTCCGGTCCGGAGAGCCCTCCGCCCGGGGTCACCCTTCGTAGCGGGCGGCCAGGGTCCGTACCGTCTCGGCGATGCGGTCGCGGAGTTCAGCCGGTGCCACGACCTCGACGTCGGCGCCCAGCCGCAGGAACTCCCCTTGGGCGTGGTCGATCGACTCGATGGGCACCCGGACCTCCGTCCAGCCGGCACCGGCGGATGGGACACCGAGGCGGCGGGCACCCTCCGGGGTGAGCCGCAGCAGCGCCTCCCCGGTGTGCAGTCGCGCCCGGAAATCGGCCAGATAGCTGTTCCAGTGCCTGGTCAGGTCGAACCCGTCCTGGACGACGAACTCTTCTTCCAGCGGCCGGAGTTCGAGGATCTGGTCGATCCGGTAGGAGCGGATCCCGGATGGTCCGTCGGCGACCAGATACCAGCGGCCGGCCTTGAGGACGAGCCCGTACGGCTCCACCCGCCGTTCGATCTCCTCCGGCGCCCGCCAGCGCCGGTACCGCAGTACCACGGCCCGCCGCGCCCACACCGCGGCGGCGGCCGCGGCCAGGTGAGGTGTACGGTCGGCGTCGCCGTACCAGCCGGGGGCGTCGAGCAGGAAGCGCTCCTGGATCCGCTCGGCGTGCTCGCGCAGCTCCGCCGGAAGGGCGGCCCGCAGCTTCAGCCGGGCGGTGGCGAGCGCCTCGCCGAGGCCGAGCTCGGCGGCGGGGCCGGGAAGTGCGGCGAGGAACGCGGCCTGCGACTCGTCCGCGGTCAGTCCGGTGAGCCGGGTCCGGTAGCCGTCGACCAGCCGGTAGCCGCCCGCGTGTCCGGCGTCACCGTACAGCGGGATACCCGCGGCGCCGAGCGCCTCGACGTCGCGGTAGACGGTCCGTACGGAGACCTCCAGTTCCCCGGCCAGCTGCCGGGCCGTCATCCGGCCCCGGTTCTGGAGCAGCAGAAGCAGGGTGACCAGCCGGCTCGCACGCATGCCGCTCAGTATCCACTGACAGAGGATGTCAGTGGAGCGGCCCTAACCTGCGGCGCATGGACGACTTCGACTTCCTGCACGGCTCCTGGGACGTGGCCGGGCGCCGTCTCACCGCACCGCTCGCCTCGGACCCCGGTACCTGGGCGGAGTTCCCCGCTCCCCCGGTGGTCCGGCCGCTCTTCGGAGGCGCCGGCAACACTCACGAGGTCACCTTTCCCGCCCTCGACCGTCAGGGCGTGGCCCTGCGCCTCCTCGACCGGGAGCCGGAGCGGTGGTCCCTCCGCTGGCCCGACAGCCGGACGGGCCGACTGGATCCGCCGGTGACCGGCGGCTTCACCGGTGACCGCGGGGACTTCCACGGAGAGGACAGCCACGACGGCCGACCGATCCGGGTGTACTTCGCCCGGCACCGCCTCGGCCCGGACACGGCCCGCCGGGAGCAGGCGTTCTCCGCCGACGGCGGCCGCTCCCGGGAGTTCAACTGGATCATGGACCTCGCCCGCACGGGGCAGGTAGCCGTATGAGCATCGTCGAACTCCGGCAGTACACCCTGCGTTCCGGAGCCCGGGAGACGCTGATCGAGCTGTTCGAGCGCGAGTTCGTGATCGGTCAGCAGGCGGTCGGCATCACCGTCGGAGGCCGTTTCCGCGACCTCGACGACCCGGACCGTTTTATCTGGCTGCGCGCGTTCCCCGGCATGGCGCACCGCCGGCGCGCGCTGGAGGCGTTCTACACCGGCCCGGTCTGGCGGCAGCACCGCGACGCGGCCAACGCCACCATGGTCGACAGCGACAACGTCCTGCTGCTGAGGGGTCCGGGCTTCGTGCCTCCGCCGGGCTCCGGTGAAGTGCTCGCGACGGTCTGCCACCCCGCCGACGCCGCTGCCTTCGACGCGTACGCCGCCCGACATCTGAATCCGGTCCATGCGCTGCACCGCACCGAGCTCGCCGAGAACGACTTCCCCCGTCTGCCCGTCCGCACCGGAGAGGACGTCCGGGTCTGGTTCGGCCCGGCCGAGCCACCGCCCTGGCCGACCGGGCGGCTGCGGCTGGCACCCGTGACGCCTTAGCCTGGGGCTTCCGGGAGGTTCAGACTTCCGTCTCCCCCGGCCCCTCGGTGCCGAACTGTTCGGCCCTCAGCGCGAGGTCCTGCAGCACATCGGCGGACGACACCTCCGTCTGGCCGGAGTCGTGCACCTGCGCCAGCATCGCGAACGCCAGGGTGAACGCTCCGACCAGTTGCTCCACCGCGCCGCCGACCTCACGGCCGACCAGGCCCACCACGTCCTCGATGGTGGCGTCCTCCGGGATCGCGATCCGCGGCATCGTCTCGTTCAGGAGGGCGGTCACCACGGTCGAGTCGTTGCTGGGATCACCGCGGTCAGGGCTCTCCTCCAAGAGCCTCCGCATCTCGCCCGCTTCGGTGAGGATGCCGATCACACGCTTCACGACTTCGCTCTGCTCCATCCCGTGAGCATAGGTGCAGGCGCGACGGCAGACGAGGACAACAGCGTCCATGTCATTCGTGATCTCCGTCGCCCGGCTCCCCCGCCCGGTGGCACCACCTGGCTCTCCCCCGCCCCACCGTGCCGGGCCCCTGGACGGGGGTTCTCCTCGATGCTTGTCCGGCGGCCGCGTCTTCGACCGGAAGGCTGCCGCCGGCTCGGCCGAGCACACTCTCGCCGAGCTCACGGCGGGCCGGCGGGAGGACTACCCGCAGGTCGAGGCCGTGATGAAACCCGTCAACGGCTCCGCGTCGCCACGCCGGCCGCGGCATCGGCGACCGCGGGCCCTGACGGTGATCGGGCGGCGCAGGGGCGGCGAGTCGCTCGGCCTCGGCCCCTCCCCGGTGGCGCGGACCACGCTCAGCCATGCGCGGGGCCCGGTGGCCGTGGTCCCCGGCTGACCCCGTCGGCCCGCGCCCCGCCGGACCCGGCGGCGCCTCTTCGCGGCCGGCCGGGGTCCGCGGCCGGTGCACGGCTCTTGGCCCCTGGCGCCCTTGGGCCCAGACTGACCCGATGACGCAGCGTGTGGACCTCTCGACCGTGATGGACCGGATCTCCATCGACGCAGTGATCACCGGCTACGCGGTGGCGGTGGACGACGGCGAATGGGCGGACTACCGGGCGCTGTTCGCCCCGGACGGCCGCGCCGACTACCGCACCGCGGGCGGTATCGAAGGGCCCGCCTCCGAGGTGGCGCAGTGGCTCTCGCAGACCATGCTGCTCTTTCCCGTACGGCAGCACCTGATCGTCAACCGCCGGCTCGACCTCCAGGATCTCGGCGGCTATCCGGGGGACGGCGCCCGGGTGCAGGCCGACTACATGAATCCGATGCGGCTCGCGAAGGACGACGAAGGCGCCGGGAGCGGTACGGACGAAGCCCGTACCGCACCGAACTTCGTCTCCGGCGGGCGCTACGCCTTCGAGCTGGTCCGCACGGAGGACGGCTGGCGCATCCGGGGCGTGACCGTTCAGGAGAAGTGGCGGAGCATGACGGGCGCCCTCGCCGCCGGCTGATCCGCGCCGGTCCGCTTCCGCTGCCCCAGACTGGGGGAGAACACGGGAACGGGTTCCCGGGAGACCGGGTTTCCGAGGACCGGGTTCCGAGGGACCGGGCGGCGCGGGCAGGACGATGCGGGCAGGACGAGGAGGCGCTCCATGTGGACCGGGGCCGGGCAGCGGCGCGAGTGGGGCGAACGGCTACTCGGATCCACCGTGTGGCGTGGCGGCGTCGCGCTCCTCGCCGGTGCGCTGCCGGCGCTGGCGTTCCCCGCCCCCGCGCTGTGGTGGTTCGCCTACGTCGCCCTGGTGCCCCTGCTGCTGCTGATCCGGTCCGCCGGCACGGGCCGCCGGGCGGCCGTCGACGGGTGGCTCGGCGGCACGGGATTCATGCTGGCCGTGCACCACTGGCTGATGCCGAGTCTCCATGTGTTCATCGTGGTGCTGGCGGCGCTGCTCGGTCTGCTGTGGGCGCCGTGGGGGCTGCTCGTCTCCCGTCTGCTGGGCGGGCGGCTGTCCGGTACGGCGGCGGTGGCGGCCGTGATCCTGGTGCCGTGCGGCTGGCTGATGATCGAACTGGCCCGCTCCTGGGAGGCGCTCGGCGGCCCCTGGGGGCTGCTGGGCGCGAGCCAGTGGCAGGTGGCACCGGCGCTCCGGCTGGCCTCCGTGGGCGGGATCTGGCTGGTGAGCCTGCTGGTGGTGGCGGTGAACACCGCGCTCACCGTGCTGCTGGTGGCCTCTGCCGCCCGCACGGCGGCGGTCGTCTCGCTCGTGGCGGGCGCCGTGGTGGTGGGCACGGTGTGGGTGTGGGCGCCCCGGCCGGAGCGGTCGGGGGTGGCGCGGATCGCCATCGTCCAGCCCGGCGTCATCGAGGGGCCCGGCAGTGTGCAGCGCCGGTTCGCCCGCAGTGAGGAGCTGACGCGCTCGCTGGCGGGCCGGGATCTCGACCTGGTCGTGTGGGGCGAGAGCAGTGTCGCGGTGGATCCGGTCCGGCGGCCGGATGTCGCGGCCCGGATCGCGGCGCTGTCGCGGCTGGTGGGCGCGGACGTGCTGGTGAACGTGGACGCGAGGCAGACCGACGCCTCCGGCCGGACCGGCATCTTCAAGAGTGCGGTGCTGGTGGGCCCGCACGGGCTGACCGGGGACCGTTACGACAAGATGCGGCTGGTTCCGTTCGGCGAGTACGTCCCGGCCCGTTCGGCACTGGGCTGGGCGACCTCGATGGGCAGGGCAGCGGGCGAGGACCGGCTGCGCGGCGCCCGGCAGGTGACGATGGCGCTGCCCGGTACGGACCGGCCGCGCATCGGCCCGCTGGTCTGTTTCGAGTCCGCGTTTCCCGACATGAGCCGGCAGCTGACCCGGGACGGTGCGCAGGTGCTGGTCGCCCAGTCCTCCACGTCGTCGTTCCAGCACGGCTGGGCACCCGCCCAGCACGCCTCGCTCGGCGCGCTGCGGGCCGCGGAGAACGGCCGCCCGATGGTGCATGCCACGCTGACCGGCGTCAGCGCGGTGTACGGCCCGCAGGGCGAGCGGATCGGCGCTCCGCTCGGTACGGGCACGAGCGGAGCCGAGGTGTTCGGCGTGCCCATGGCCGGCGGCACCACGCTCTACGTCCGGCTGGGTGACTGGCCGTTGTACGGCGCGCTGGCGGTCCTGGCCGCGTTCTGCGCGTTCGAGGGGGTGCGGTCCGTGCGCGGCAGGCCCGGCCGGTCCGTGCCGGTGGGGGCGGTCTCCTCGGGCGGCGGGGCCCCGGACGGAGTCGCCGCGGTGACCAGGTCCGCGCGGTGAGGCGTGACGGGTGCGCGTTCAGTACGTGTTCCGGCCCGGACCGTTCACGGCGACGATGTCGCCCATGGCGTCGACGGTGAGTGCGATCCGTTCGACTTTGTTGGTCACGCCGAGCACCAGCCACGCCACGCCCCACAGGAAGCAGCTGAAGACCGTCAGGACGGCGTGCAGGACGTGGTTCAGGGGGCGGCCCCTGACCATCACGACCTGGGTCTCGGAACGGGACTCCACGCGCCAGCCGCTCGCGATCCGCTGGCTGACCGCCCAGTCGAGGATCAGGGCGCGCCGCATGGCGTCGGGCGGACGGCCGTCCGCCGAGTAGTAGCCGGGCGGGGGCTGGAGCGCGCTCCAGCCCTGGGACTCGTGGCGGGGCTTCACGAGGTCACCTCCACGGGCCGGGGGTCCATCTCCCCAGCCTGCATCGCCCCCCGTCCGCACGCATCCGCAGGACCGGCGGGCGGCCCCGCGCAACGCTCACAGGGCCTGTCGTCAACCTGTCGGCGCCGCGCGGTACGCGGCGGTTCGACAACAGGTCCTAGGGCGTGTCCGGAAAGTCATGGGAGCCAGAGTTGGAGGCAGGCGAGGGTGACCATGGCTTGGTAGTGGGTGGCGCGTTTGTCGTAGCGGGTG
>NZ_JBIVLK010000008.1:189701-388387 GCF_044751215.1 Streptomyces sp. NPDC088730 | reverse complement strand
TGATGCCCACCTGGTTGTACTGGCCCCGGTTCAGCGGGTCGTCGGTGAGGATCTTCTGCTCCTGCCGCCACTGCCCCGGCGGAATCCACACGCAGCCGATGGCACCGTTCTGGTTCGCCGTCACGGCCCGCTGGATGGCGTCCGTGTCGTCGATTCCGTCGTTCGGGACGGCTCCGTAGGCGGTGATCGAGGTGCATCCGGCCGGCTGTGCGATCGCCGGTGCCACCTGCTCCAGGTCGACGAGGTCGATGATGTAGAAGGACGCCGAGTCGCCGGCGTCGCGCTGGAGCCGGAACTTCGTACCGGCGGGGTAGCTCTGGCCCAGCAGTGCGTTGGACTCGTCGAACAGCCGCCGCGCGTCACCGCCCGGCCGGTTGGTCAGGCCCTCGGGGCTGTCCGTGTCGCCGTAGAGCCAGCTGTGCTTGGAGGAGAGGGTCAGCTTGCGGGCGAAGGTGCCGTTGACGTAGAGGCTGATCGTGGCCTCCGTCCCACCGCCGCCCGCGGCGTCGGGGATGGAGTTGCGGACCACGATCGAGTTGGACGGAACGGTCGAGGTGACCTCGACGTACTCCCCGGTGGTGTCGAGCCGCACCGACTGACGGCCGGAGGACTCGGTGGCGAAGTTGGTGTGGCCGAAGGTGCGCTTCTTGTCAGAGGTCAGCAGCGTGCCCCGGTAGTCGCCCTTCTCCGCCTCGTACTCGGTGTACGGAACCGCGGCCCCTCGGCCGACGACGATGGCGCGGGAGAAGACGTTGTTGTTCTCGTTCGTCTCGGCGACCGTGCCGGTCGCGTCCGCGGTCGCCGTCAGGTTCGCACCACCGCTCTTCGCGGTCCAGCTCCCGCTGATCGGCACGGTGACCGTGGATCCGGCCGGGATCGCGCCGGTCGTGCCGTTCAGTGTGGTGCTCTCGACGAGAAGACGGGTGACCGTCGGCGTGCTCACCGCGGTGGTCCCGCGGTTGTGTACGGACACGGTGAAGGTGACGGCGGAGCCCACGGCGGGATTCGTCGGGCTGGAGTTGATGCCGACGACCTCCAGGTCGGGGCCGGGGCTCTGCGAGACCACGAGCTTCGACGCGGCGGTACGGCTGTTGTTGGTGTCGTCCTGCTCGATGACCGTGTCGGTCGGGTCGACCACGGCCGAGACGCTGTACGTGCCCATCGGCCGCTTGCCGACATCGACGGACACGGTGTCCGACGCGCCGGCGGCGAGGGCGCTCACCCGTGCGCTGCCGGCCACCACCCCTTCCAGGCTGACATCGACCGTCGTCGCGGCGGCCGGCGCCGTACCCGTGTTGCGTACGGTGGCGGTCACGGTGACGACGTCGGCCTCGGAGGGCGAGGCAGGCGACCACTTCAGTTCGGAGACGGTCAGGTCCGGGTTGGGCGCGGCGGTGCCGACGACCTGGATCTCGGCGACCTGGGCCCCGGGAGCGCCGGTGTTGGAGAAGAACTTGAGCTGGACGTCCGCGTACCGGCCGGTCACCGGGATCGTCACCGTGTTCTCGTTGCCGGTGGGACTGAACGCGTAGTCGGCCCGGTCCTTCAGCGAGGTGAAGCCGGTGGCGGACTGGGAGCGGCCGAGGACCTGGAGACCCTGGGTGCGCGCCGCCCAGGCCTGGTCCGGCGAGAGCTTGACGACGACCGCTTCGAGGTCGGCGTCCGCGCCGAGCTTCACCGTGAGCGTCGCGGGATAGCCGTTCGACTCCCAGTACGTGCCGGTCTTGTCGTCATTGGCGTTGGCCGCCACGAAGTTCTGCGTGGCGGAGGAGGCCTCGATCGGCTTGTTCAGCGCCAGGTTGGAACCGACGGTGGCCGGTGGCCCGGGGTCGTCACCCCCGCTCGCTCCGTAGACCTCCACCTGGGAGAGCTGTGCGGCGTTCCAGCCGGTGTTGGCCGTCACCTGCACCCGGATGTAGCGGGTCTGCTTCGCGGTGAGGCCGATGGTGACGGTGTTTCCCGCCGAAGGGCTGAACACCCTCGCGGCAGACGCCGACAGCGTGCTGAAGCTGCTGCCGTCGCCGCTGCCCTGGACGGCGAGCGTCTGGGTGCGCGCCTCCCAGGTGTTCGGCAGCTTCAGCACCACCTGGTCGACGTCGAACCGGGCCCCGAGGTCGATCCGCACCCACTGCGGGAACGTACCCGGGCTCTCCCAGTACGTCTGCTGGCTGCCGTCGGTGACGTTCGACGCCGAGTAGGCACCGCTCGAAGCACTGGCTGTCGCCTGCTTACCGAGGGCGAGGTCGGGAGCGGGGGCGGCCGCCGAGGCCGTGACCGGCAGGATCCCGACCGTCATCAGTGCGGCTGTCACCGCGCCGATGAGGAACCGCCATCTGAACTGCTTCCATCTCATGCTGTCCTCTGTTCCGTGGGGCTGCGGGACCGGGAGGGCACGACGACGCGTCACCGGCCGCACGGCGCGCAGTGCGTCATGCGGTCGGCCAGGGCCGGGTGGGGGCTGCCGGTGCACCGATGGAGGGACGATCAGGTACGCCGGCAGAAGGGAGAGCGAGCCACCTGCCGGAAAACTCACGCTCATTGCCTAGTATTTTGAGTGATCTGGTCAACTTTTTGCGGCGCTGAGGTGACAGGTTTCTAGCAGGTCACACTTTTGTCAACGGTTCTCGCATCGGCACTCGTCACCGGAGGCGCCCGGTGCCGCCTGTCGTCGGCCTGCCGGTGAATCCATACATCGGATCTCAGTGCGATGAATCCGCGCACGGCACCCCGGTATCGGGAGGGATCACACGATGAGTGATCGCATTTGATCGACTCATCGCAATTTCGAGCATCTCTTGACGCACCTCGATTCATGCACTGCACTAACAGCTCCTACCTTTGTCATGCTCAAGCCGAGTGGCAGGAGTGCCGACGCCATCATGAAGAGAACCCAACGGCGCCACGCGTGGAAGACGATCCTGACCGCCGTAGCCGCCACCGTCGCCCTGGCGGGCACCGTGACCGCACCGACAGCCGAGGCCTCCCCTACGGCAACCAGCCCGAACGGAACCGCCCTCGCCCTCACACCCCCCATGGGGTTCAACAACTGGGCGCGCTACGGCTGCGGAACCAACGTGCCCAACAGCGGAGACCAGGGGCCGAGCCGCCGGCTGATTCTCGATCAGGCCCAGGCACTCGTGGACACCGGCCTCGCCGCGAAGGGCTACGACACCGTCACCGTCGACGACTGCTGGAGCACCATGACGCGTGACGCCGACGGCGGTCTCGTCGCCGATACGAGCAAGTTCCCGGGCGGTATGGCGTCCCTCGGTACGCAACTGCACGCGATGGGCCTCAAGTTCGGCATCTACGGCGACATCGGCACGACGACCTGCGGCGGTTTCCCGGGCAGCTGGGGCCACTTCCAGCAGGACGCGGACCTCTTCGCCTCCTGGGGTGTCGACTTCATCAAGCTCGACGGCTGCAACATGCCGTCCGCAGCGAGCAGCGCCACCGGATACATCGCGGCGTACGACGACTTCGCCGCCGCGATGAAGGCCAACGCCCCGGGGCGCGACATGGTGTTCTCCGAGTCGTCCCCCGCGTACTTCTACATCGGCGCGTCCGATCTGTCCGACTGGTACGACGTGATCGACGGGGCCTCGAAGAGCGGGCAGCTCTGGCGCGGGGGCTACGACGTCAAGATGCACAACATGGGCGGCTCCGCCTGGGACAAGGACACCAACGGTGCCGGAGTCATGGCGCAGTACGCCTACAACTCACCGCTCTCGCGCTATGCCGCGCCCGGCAGCTGGAACGACCCCGATTTCCTCATCCCGGGTGAGTCACTCACCGACGAGGAGTCCAGGTCCCAGTTCGCTCTCTGGTCGATGATGGCCTCGCCGCTGATCCTCAGCGCGGACGTCACCTCGCTCAGCCCCGAATCCCTCGCCACGGTGGGCAACACGGACATCATCGCCATCGACCAGGACCCCCTCGGGCGACAGGCCGGCATCGTCTCCCGCGACGGCACCGTCGACGTGCTGGCCCGGCCGCTGGCCAACGGTGACCGCGCCGTGTCCCTCCTGAACCGCGGCTCCACGGCCGTGCGGGCGAGCACGACACCGGCCGATATCGGCTTCCTGGGCGGCGACGGCTGCTCCGCCTCGGTCAAGGACCTCTGGACCGGGGCCACTTCGACCACGTCGGCCATCGGCGCCACCGTGCCCCCGCACGGCACGGCCATCTTCCGCGTGACGCCCGGCGCGGGCTGCACCGGCCAGCAGCCGACCGGCCAGATCACCGGTATCGGCGGGAAGTGCGTCGACGACAGCGGCGCGGGTACGGCGGCGGGCAACCCGGTCGTCCTGTACAGCTGCAACGCCGGCGCCAACCAGCGCTGGACCCTGCCGGGCGACGGCACCGTCCGCACCCTGGGCAGCTGCCTCGACGCGGAGCACCGGAGCGACAGCACGTACACCGGCTACTGGGCCGTGCTCAGCCCCTGCGACGGGAGCGCCACCCAGAAGTGGACGTACAAGCGCAACGGCTACCTGGAGAACACCGGAGCGCCCGGACGCTGCCTCGACGCCTACGCCTCACGGACCACCGACGGCGATCCCCTGATCGTCGACACCTGCGCCAACTCCCGCCCCAACCAGCAGAACCAGGTCTGGGCCCTCCCCGGATAGCGAGGCGTCCTGATCCAGACGTGCCCGCCCGGACCGACGGCCGCGGTCACCCGCCGCCCGCCGGATCCGGCGGGCGGCGGCTCTCCCCCTGGGACCTGGGACTTGGGACTTGGGACCTGGGACCTGGGACCTGGGACCTGGCAGCTGGCAGCTGGCAGCTGGCAGCTGGGAGCAGCGTGATCGTCGTCGTTGCGGCGCTCCGGGCGGTGCACCAGAATGCCGGTATGACGGGTGAACTCAGGCCGATCGGCGACTCTTCCGGATCCAGCGCGAAGCCCGACATGCGGGCATCGGACCGGGACCGGGACCAGGTCGTTGAGATCCTCCAGGTGGCGGCGGGCGACGGCCGGCTCACCCCCGCCGAGCTGGACGAGCGCCTGGACGCGGCGCTGTCCGCCCGCACCGCCGGCGAACTGGCCCGGCTGACCGCCGACCTGCCCTCGGAAGGAATGCCCCCGCAGGCCAAGGATCTGGTCAGGATCGACCAGCGGTTCGGTGATGTCTCACGCACCGGACGCTGGCTGGTTCCCCGCCGCATGGAGATCCGCCTGATGTTCTGCGACGCGAAGCTCGACTTCACCGACGCGCTGATCACCCACAGCACCCTTCACATCGATGTCGACCTGCGGATCGGGGGGAACCTGATCCTGGTGACCAGGCCCGGAATCGTGGTCGACGCCGACGGCCTGGAGCGCAGCAGCGGCGACATCAAGATCCGCCCGGCGCCGGAGGCCGACGTCCCCACCGCCCTGCGCGTGCTCGTGGCCGGACAGTCCCGCGGCGGCGACTTCACCGCCCGGCCCCCGCGACGGAAGCTCTCTGAGCGGCTGCGCCGTACACCCGGTCAGCTCGGCCGCTGAGCCACGGCCCCGACTGCTCGGGCGCCGATCGATTGAAACCGTTCAATCGGCGCACTCATCTGTAGCGGAAGCGCACATGAATGACGCGCGCCCGATCAAGGCACCGCCAAGAAACTCCCCGCACGCTCATTGACCCCCACCTTGCGCGCCCCTACGTTCGGCTACGTCCAGACTGTGAATCGATTCATCACTTCTCTGTGAGGGGCCGCATTGATCAGCAGGCGGAACATCCTGACGAGCGCCGCCGCCACGGTGGGCGCCGTAGCAGCCGGAATAGCGCCGGCCGGGGCAGCACCGGCACCGGTGCCCGCCCCGGCACCGGTGCGGCGCGGTGCGCCACGCGTCACCGCGCCGACCGTCGAGTACGTGTCGCACCCCCTGGGCCTCGACGCGCGGCACCCGCGGCTCAGCTGGCCGGTCGCCTCGGACAAGCCGGACGTCCAGCAGAGCGCCTATCAGGTCCGGGTCGCCTCCAGCGCCTCCGGCCTGTCGGACCCGGACATCTGGGACAGCGGAAAGGTGATGTCCGGCGAGTCCGTCCTCGTCCCCTACGCGGGGCCCGGGCTCAAGCCGCGGACCCGCTACTTCTGGTCCGTGCGGGTGTGGGACACGGCCGGGGGCGAGTCCCGCTGGAGCGCGCCTTCCTGGTGGGAGACCGGACTCATGAACCCCGCCGAGTGGTCCGCCGCATGGGTATCCGCTCCCCCGGCCCTCACCGACGCGCCCTCGCTGGAGAACAGCTTCTGGATCTGGTTCCCCGAGGGGGACCCGGCCAACAGCGTTCCGGAAGGCACCCGTTGGTTCCGTCACGCCGTCGATCTCGCGGACGGGATCACCGCGGCGACCCTCGCCATCAGCGCGGACAACGTGTACGCGGTCTCCGTGAACGGCACCGAAGTGGCGCGTACGGACCTGGCGACCGACCACGACGGCTGGCGCCGGCCCGCGGTGATCGACGTCCTCGCGCAGCTGCGTACCGGAACGAACGTCCTCGCGGTCGCGGCGGCCAACGCGAGCGAAGGGGCCGCGGGGCTGATCGCCACGCTCGCCCTGCGCACGGCGTCCGGCGAACAGAGCGTCGTCACCGACGCCTCCTGGAAATCGACGGACCAGGAGCCCGCGGACGGCTGGCGCGGGCCCGGCTTCGACGACAGCGGCTGGCCGGCGGCGAAGGAGGCCGCCGCGTGGGGAGCCGGCCCCTGGGGCAGGGTCGTTCCGGCCCTGTTCCCGGCCAACCAGCTGCGGCACGGGTTCGAGCTGCCGCGCAGCAAGAAGGTCGCACGGGCGCGCCTGTACGCGACGGCTCTCGGTCTGTACGAGGCCCATCTCAACGGCCGCCGGGTGGGCCGCGATCAGCTCGCTCCCGGCTGGACGGACTACCGCGAGCGCGTCCAGTACCAGACCTACGACGTCACCGCGCTGCTGCGGCCCGGCGCCAACGCCATCGGCGCGTATCTGGCGCCGGGGTGGTACGCGGGAAGCGTCGGCATGTTCGGGCCCCATCAGTACGGCGAACACCCCTCTCTGCTGGCGCAGTTGGAGATCAAGTTCACGGACGGCACGAGCCGCCGGATCACGTCCGGCACGGACTGGCGGGCCGCCGCCGGGCCGATCCTCTCCGCCGACCTCCTCGCCGGAGAGACGTACGACGCGCGCAAGGAGACGGCCGGCTGGACCTCGCCCGGCTTCGACGACCGCACCTGGTCCGAGGTCAGCGGTGCGGACGAGAAGGCACCGCGCCTGATCGTCGCGCAGGTGGACGGCCCGGTACGGGTGGCGAAGGAGCTCCCCGCCAGGAAGGTGACCGAGCCGTCTCCGGGCGTCTTCGTCTTCGACCTGGGCCAGAACATGGTCGGCTCGGTGCGGCTGCGCCTTTCGGGCGACGCGGGCACGGCGGTGCGTCTGCGGCATGCCGAGGTCCTCAATCCGGACGGCACCGTCTACACCGCGAATCTGCGCAGCGCCGCGGCGACCGACACCTACATCCTCAAGGGCGGCGGCTCCGAGACGTACGAACCGCGCTTCACCTTCCACGGGTTCCGCTACGTCGAGGTGACCGGTCTGCCGAGCGCTCCCCCGGCCAGTGCGCTGACCGGCCGCGTCATGCACACGTCCGCCCCGTTCACCTTCGAGTTCGAGACCGACGTCCCCATGCTCAACAAGCTGCACAGCAACATCACCTGGGGCCAGCGCGGCAACTTCCTCTCCGTCCCCACGGACACGCCCGCACGCGACGAGCGCCTGGGGTGGACGGGCGACATCAACGTCTTCGCGCCGACGGCCTCGTACACGATGGAGTCGGCCCGCTTCCTCACCAAGTGGCTCGTGGACCTGCGCGACGCCCAGACCGCCGAGGGCGCCTTCACGGACGTGGCACCCCTCGTCGGCAACGTCGGCAATGGCGCGGCCGGCTGGGGTGACGCGGGAGTCACGGTCCCCTGGTCGCTGTACCAGGCGTACGGGGACCGGCAGGTCCTCAAGGACGCCTGGCCGTCCATCCGGGCCTGGCTGACGTACCTGGAGAAGAACAGCGACGGCCTGCTGCGGCCGGCCGGTGGCTACGGCGACTGGCTGAACGTCTCCGACGAGACACCGAAGGACGTCATCGCCACCGCGTACTTCGCGCACAGTGCCGACCTCGCGGCCCGGACGGCCACGGAGCTGGGCGAGGACCCGGCGCCGTTCCGCGACCTCTTCACCCGGATACGCACGGCGTTCCGGGCCGCGTACGTCACCGCGGAGGGGCGGGTGAAGGGCGACACCCAGACGGCGTACGTCCTGTCCCTGTCGATGGACCTGCTGCCGGACACCCTGCGCACGGCGGCAGCGGACCGGCTCGTGGCGCTCATCGAGGCCAAGGACTGGCACCTGTCGACGGGCTTCCTCGGTACGCCCAGGCTGCTGCCCGTCCTCACCGACACCGGGCACACCGATGTCGCCTACCGCCTGCTCCAGCAGCGCTCGTTCCCCAGCTGGGGCTACCAGATCGACAAGGGCTCCACCACCATGTGGGAGCGATGGGACTCCATCCAGCCCGACGGCGGCTTCCAGACCCCGGACATGAACTCCTTCAACCACTACGCCTACGGTTCGGTCGGAGAGTGGATGTACACGAACATCGCGGGCATCGCGGCAGGCCGGCCCGGCTTCCGCGAGATCGTCATCCGCCCTCGGCCCGGCGGCGGCGTCACCTCGGCCCGCGCCACGTTCGCCTCGGTCTACGGCCCCGTCTCCACCCAGTGGAAACTCCGTTCGGGCGGCATCGATCTGCGCTGCACCGTGCCCCCCAACACGACCGCCGTTGTGTGGGTGCCCTCGGACACCCCGGGCTCGGTCACCCACACCCGCGCGACGTTCCTGCGCGAGGAGGAGGGCTGCGCGGTGTACCGGGCCGGCTCCGGGAGCCATCATTTTGTCAGCCAGGACGCCCCGTCAGCGTGACTCCGCCGTAAGGTAGTTGTCCCATACATCTCATAGAGGGAGACACTCGTATGCCGATCCCGCTCGGTCTTGGCCTTCCGCAGATGAAGCAGTACGACATCGGCCGCGACGTGCCCGAGGTGGCACGGGCCGCGGAAGCGGCCGGGTACGAGAGCCTGTGGGTGTTCGAGCGGGTTCTGTTCCCCGAACCGGCCACCCAAGGGCTGTACGGAATCCCGGGCCTGGCCTGGCCCGAGCACTACCGCGGCGTCGCTGACCCGTTGATCACCCTGACGCTGGCGGCCGCGGCCACCGACCGCGCCCGGCTCGGCACCAGCGTTCTCGTCGCGCCGCTCCACATCCCCTTCCAGCTGGCCCGCTCGCTCGCCTCGCTGGACGCCGCCAGCGGTGGCCGGGTGGTCGCGGGGCTGGGGACGGGCTGGTCCCTGGACGAGTACGCCGCCGCGTCCGTCGCCCCCTTCGAGCGGCGCGGCGCGGTCCTGGACGAGCTGCTCGACGTGTGCGCGGCCGTCTGGGGTCCCGATCCGGTCTCGTACGAGGGGACCTTGACCACGATCGCCCCGTCCGTCGTGGGGCCCAAGCCCGCTCGCCCCATCCCGGTTCTCCTCGCGGCGAGCGGCCCCCGGGCCGTTCGCCGGCTGGTCGACCGGGCAGACGGCTGGATGCCCGTGGCCATGGGTGCGTCGGCCCTGGCCGAGCAGTGGCAGCGGGTGCGGGACGTCGCCGCCGAGCGAGGGCGTGAGCGGCCGCTCGCCGTCTGCGCCCGTGCCAACGCGCGGTACAGCGCCAAGCCGGTGGAGGGCGACGACCGGCAGCCGTTCCACGGAAGTGTGGCGCAGATCGTCGAGGACCTGGTGGCACACGCCACCACCGGCGTCACGGAGATCATGCTGGACCTCCAGGGCACCACGCGTGACGCCGCGGAACTCATCGACGTGGCGACCGAGGTGTACGAGGCCGCGCGGGCGGCGGGGGTCTGAGCCGTTCCGTCCGGGGCTCGTTGTCGTACCCCTGTGGCAGGGTCTTTGCGGGGCGCCGGACCATGCGTCCTCATCACACTGCCGGAATCCGGCTGCCCGAATCCCGCCGCTGGGATCACGCAGCCGGATTCACCCGGCCGGACGCGGCCGGACGGCCGCCGAAGGAGCGCACACCATGTCCGGTGCCGACGAAGCCCGTACCTCCCTGGCCGCCGTAGCGGCCTTGCTCGCTCCGGCCCATGAGGCTGTCGCCGCGCGGGTACTGCACGCCCACGACGACCCCGCGGGCTACGTACGCGGGCACGCGGACGAGTTGGCCGACCGGGGTATCGAGGGGCCCGTGCCCGGCCTCGCATGGATAGCGCTCGTCGACGCGCTGGCCGGGCACCGGCTGCTGGCGGAGCTGGACTGGAAGGAGGACTCGCAGGAGATCCGGTCCCAGCTGCGCGGACTCGCGTCCCGGCCCTCGGTGGACCCCTGGGTACTGGTCGAGGCGGACGACATGCGTCTGCCCACCCATGAGTTCCTGGAGGCATGCGGCCGGTGTTTCCGCGACGTCGGCGCGGCGCTCGCCGTCCTCGACATCGAGTCCGACTGCTATCCGGTGGTATGCCTGCGGGCCGCGCGGGTGGAGGAGCTGACCGCGCTGGCGGCCCGCGCCGGCTTCACGGCACAGGGCTTCGGTGGCTGATGTCCGCCCAGCGACGGCTGGCCGGAACCCTCGTGGCCCGTCACTGGCCGGACGGGCGTACGAGGCCGGTCTCATAGGCGAACACCGCGGCCTGGGTCCTGTCCCGGAGTCCCAGCTTGACCAGGATCCGGCCGACGTGGGTCTTGACCGTCTGTTCCGCGACCACCAGATTCACGGCTATCTCGGCGTTGGACAGTCCCTGGGCGATGAGCGCCAGGACCTCGGTCTCACGTTCCGTCAGGTCGCCCGCCCGGCCCCGTTCCGGGATGCGGAGTGTCCGGGTGACGCGGGAGAACTCGGCGATCACCCGCTTGGTGACGCTCGGGGCGAGGAGAGCATCACCGGCGGCCACCACCCGGACGGCCTCGGCGAGTTCGGCCGCCGAGGCGTCCTTGAGCAGGAATCCGGACGCACCCGCGCGCAGGGCCTCGTACACGTACTCGTCGAGGTCGAAGGTGGTCAGGACGAGGACCTTGACGGTGGACCCGGCCGGCTCGGTGATGCGGCGCGTGGCCTCGATGCCGCCGACCCCGGGCATGCGGATGTCCATCAGCACGACGTCCGGGGTCAGTTCGGCGACCTTGGCCACGGCGTCCAGGCCGTCGATCGCCTGGCCGACGACCTCGATGCCCGGCTCGGCGCCGAGCAGGACCGTGAACCCCTGGCGGACCATCATCTGGTCGTCGGCGATGACAACACGGATGCTCATACGGGTTCCTCCAGGGGAAGTATCGCCATTACCTCGTAACCGCCGTCGGGAGTCGCACCGTTGGTGAAGTCGCCGCCCAGCATGGCGGTGCGTTCCCGCATGCCGAGCAGGCCGTGGCCGATATCGCGCGGGGGCGGGGCCGGGTCGGCCGGTGCCGTGTTGGTGATCCGGACGGCGAGGCAGCCGGGCCGGTAGGCGATTCCGACGCGCACCGCCGTTCCGGGCGCGTGCCGCATGGCGTTGCTGAGGGATTCCTGCACGATGCGGAACGCGGAGAGATCGACGCCGGGCGGGATGGGCCGCGGTGTGCCCGTGAGCTCTTCGGTGACCCTGAGGCCTGCCCCTCGCACGTTGTCGAGCAGCTCCGACAGGCGGCCGAGGGTGGGCTGGGGGCTGTGTCGCGCCTCGGCGGACAGCGCGTCCTCCGAGCGGAGCACGCCGAGGACCCGTCGCAGTTCGGTGAGTGCGTCCACCGCGTTCTCGCGGATACCCGCGAGGTTCTCCTTGAGCTCGTCGGAGGGGTGCTCCACGAGGTGCGGGGCGACCTGCGCCTGGATGGAGATCACCGACATGTGGTGGGCGACCACGTCGTGGAGTTCGCGGGCGATGCGGTTGCGCTCCTCCAGGAGGGTGCGGCGACTGCGCTCCCGCGCGGTGCGTTCCTCCTGCACCACGAGTTCGGTGCGGGCGACCTGACGGCCGCGCAGCGCCACACCGACCACGACGGCCACGACGAGCACCGCCACGGCGAACCGTGTGTCGGTGGTCGGATGCGCGAAGTCGTCGGGGGTGCAGGCCAGTCCCGCCAGCACGGAGAGGACGAGTGCCTCGACAGCGACCCGGGGACGCAGTCGAAGTGCCGTCATCAGCAGCACCCCCGCCTGTACGACGACTCCGGACACGGTCCAGGGAAGTGAGCCGTCGCCGGCCTCGGGCCGCGCGGTCAGCGCGACCAGGATCATGACCGTGGTCACCGCCCACCAGGCCGGCACCGGCCGGTACAGGGCGGCGATGAGTGCCACGGACTGCAGCACGCCGAGGAGCACGGAGCTGCGGGTGTCCAGTCCGTACTGCGCCACGAGCGTGTTGACGCTGAAGATCGCGAGCGGCACCGCACCCATCACGAGCAGCATCAGGACGGCCGGAAGCCATTCGCGCAGTGTTGGCCGGTCCGGGCGGGGCGGAGGATCGACGGCAGTGGTCCACAGGTCGTGGACGAGGCTGCGCGGGAGATCCCTCAGACGCTCCGTCAGTTGCGCCCCGGCTCCCGCCCATAGCCTGTGCATGGCTGTCACTTTAGGCATGGCGGCTCTCGCAATCGGTACTGGGTCGTCCTTCACGGACCACCGTGGTGCGTCCTTGCCGACGCTGTTCGTACGTTCTGAACGCCGCCCAGCACGCCGTCAGGGCGACGGCGAAGACCGGCAGCCAGAGGAGCCGGGCGATGATCCACTGCGTCCCGTCCGGGCGGGTGTGCAGTCCGGGCAGGGTGCGGCCGGTGAGAAGCCCGGTCGCGGTGACCGCGAGCATCGCCGTCTGGTGCCAGAGGAAGACGGTCATGGCGCTGAGGTTGACCAGAGCCACCGCCGCCCAGGCGGCAGGCCGCACGAGTATCCGCCGCAGCGGCCCCGACAGGAGCAGCGCGGCCCCGCACTGGGCGAGTCCGAAGGTGACCGCGGCCAGGGTGGGCGGGTCGAGATTGGAGATGCCGGCGCCGGGGACCCCGACCATCGACGCGGGGTATCCGGCGAGGAGGACCAGCAGCGCCGTGGCGGTCGCGCCGCCGACGAGCAGGGTCCAGCCGGTCGGACGCGACCGCAGCTCCCCGCGGGCCCAGGCGGCTCCGAGGCAGTACGGCACCAGCCAGCCCGCGGCCACGTTGATCCAGCCGAGCCGGGCGGGGCCGTCGAGTCCGAGCCTGATGATGTCGACGTGGATCACCACGACGAGGGGCCACAGCGGGTGGAGGCGGGCGACGAGCGGGGTCAGCGCGGTGAGCCCGGCGAAGACCAGCAGGAACCAGAGGGGTGAGAGCACGAGTTTGAGCAGTGCGTGCAGATTGTCGTAGCCGACTCCGGAGACGAACATCGTGCCCGCCGTCACGGTCCAGACCACCAGCAGCGCCGCGACCGGCCGGAACAGGCGGGCGGTCCTGGCGCCGAGCCAGCGACCGTAGGTGACGCCCCGGGCGCGGGACGACTCAAAGCTCTTGGCCGCCACCTCTCCGCCCACCAGGAAGAACACCGCGAGGGTCTGGAACACCCAGGAGACCGGGGCGAGTTCGGGTGTGTGCTGGAGCGGGCTGGCGGCGTGGACGCTGCCGCTGTCGACGACCATGGCGGTCACCAGCCAGTGGCCGAGCACGACTCCGAGAATGGCGAGGGCACGCAGCGCGTCGACGGCCCGGTCGCGGTGGTGCGGGGTCGCGGCTTCGATCCGCTCGATGAGCTCACGCATGCCGGCTCCTCCCGGAGGGTGCGGTGCCCGAGACGATGCGGGCGATGTTCTTGAGGGACCGGGAGCCGGGCTTGAGATAGTCGCTGTGCCCGCCGGTCCCCGCGTCGAAGGTGCGGGCGCCGAACCCCGCTGACACGGGGTCCGGTCCGAAACCGATCGAGACGAAGGGGAGGCGGAGCCGGGTGTGCGGAACATCCGCCACCCAGTCCGCCGTTCCCCGGCCGGCCCAGACGGTGGCACGGGTGTGCAGGGCGCTGACGTCGCGGGCACCGGTGCCGGGGCTGGCGTACAGGACGAGGGCGGCCACTCCCCGCAGGCCGGGCGCGGCTCGGGCGCATACGACCGAGCCGTAGGAGTGGCAGAGCAGGGAGATCCTGGCGGCCGGGCCGGCGGTGTGCAGCTCCTCCGTGAACCGCGCCAGTGCGGGTGCCGCCGTGTCGGCCCGGCCGGTGGTGAGCGCAGCGGGGCTCACCGTGGCCGGCGTCTCGTAGCCGAGCCACGCGACGACGGCGGACTTCGGCCCCAGCTCCCTCTCCAGGGCGGCGGAGTCGTTCCTCAGGCGCCAGTACCGGTCGAGGTTGGTATCGGCGCCGGGCACCAGTACGGCGATCCGTTCGGCCCGCGTCAGATCTCCGAAGACCTCGGCCGTGCGGCCCCCGTCGCGGCCGTCGAAGAGGAGGAAGTGACGACGGGGGCCCGCCATCGCCCGCAGCGCCGCGGCCCGCTTGCGGTCACCGTGCCGCGCGGCCATGCGCCCGGCGGCCAGGATGCCTTCGCGGGTGGCGGCGTACCGTGCGTCGAGGGTGCCCTGAGCGGTGTCCCGCAGCGGGGCGAGCGGGGCCGGGACGGGCGCCGGGACCGCCGCGGGGCTGGAGGCTCCGGAGACGGGCGCGGCGACCGAGGCGGCGATGAGCGCGGCCAGCAGGGTGCGGCGCAGCCGGCTGTTGCGGAGGCGGACGGGCATGAGGCTGGGGTCCTTCCGTACCGGATGCGTGAGTTGCATCCGGTACGAAGTTATGAACCGCGCCCTGTAGTCGGCGTCCCTCCCCGGAGCGCACCTGCCGCGTAGCTCTTGAGTACTACGGGTATCCGGGAGGGGGCCGGCGCTCAAGGGGCCTTCGGCGGGGCCGGGTTGACCTGTCTCCGTCCGGCCGCTTGACCGCGGTGATGAACGCGACGACCAGAACGGACGCGCCGGCCGGCTTGCATGGCGACTGGGTCGCCGGCGAGGCCATGCTCCTGGCGTGGCAGCACGTCCACAACGCCTTCGTTCGCACGGCTGCCCTGTCGCTCGTGGAGGTCGAGGAGCGGTCCCGCCGCAACCGGCTGGCCCTCGCGCTGCTGGGCGATGTCGTGGCGGGCTGCTCCACAGCGCGGCCGCCACCGTGATCGCGCGGGTGCTGCCCGCCCACCGCGGCCAGGGGCGCGGCGGGCAGCTGTACGCGCACGGGCTGGCCGAAGCACGACGGCTCGGCGCCCGTGTCATCGAGAGCTGCTGGAGTCCGACCCCGAGGTGCCGCGGTTCGCTGTGCGCCTCGGATGCGTCGAGACCACGAGGTACGTACTCCCGGGCGACAGCGTGCCGTTCATCGGTCTCAGGCTGGCCTGACGGCCCTCGGGGCCGCCCCGGCGCGCCCGCTGTCAGCCCTGGAGGACGGCGAGTTCGCGGACCGTCGCCATGTCGCTGAACGGGATGAGCTGTTCGCCGACGATCTGGTACGGCTCGCTGCCCTTGCCCGCCACCAGGACGATGTCGTCGGGGCCGGCGCTCTCCAGGGCGAAGGCGATCGCGGAGCGCCGGTCCGCGCGGCGTTCGAACCTGGTTCCGGTGGCTTCCAGACCCGGGACGATCTGGTCCATGATCGCTTCGGGGTCCTCGTTCCTGGGGTTGTCCGACGTCAGGACGCACAGGTCGGAGCGGGTTCCGGCGATCTCGCCCATCCGGGCCCGCTTGGTGACGTCCCGGTCTCCGCCGCAGCCGAAGACCGTGATGACCCGGCCGCCCCGCGAGAAGTCCCGGACCGCGCCGAGGACCTTGTCCAGGGAGTCCGGCGAGTGGGCGTAGTCCACGATCACCGCGGTGCCGCGCGGCGTCTCGAAGCGCTCCAGCCGGCCCGGGACGGGAGGCATCCGGTCGAGTGCGGCCACCAGTCCGGCGAGGTCGTGGCCCAGGAGGTGGCAGGCGGCCACGGAGGCCAGCGCGTTGGACACGGAGAACCGTCCGGGGACGGGAATGGCGGCGGGGTACTTGCCGCCCTGGTGGTGGAGGGTGAAGCGGGTGCCGAAGGCGTTCATGCTCAGGTCCGTGGCCCGGTAGTCGGCCTCGCCGTCGATGCCGTAGGTGGTGACCCTGCCCGGCATCGTCGGGGCGATGGCGGCGCCCACCGGGTCGTCCACGTTGACCACGGCGCTCCTGCACAGCCCCTGGAAGAGGCGGAGTTTGGCGTCTCGGTAGTTCTCCATCGTGCCGTGGTCGTCCAGGTGGTCCTGCGTGAGGTTGGTGAAGATGCCCACGTCGAGGAAGGCACGGTCCACCCGGTGGTGCAGGAGGCCCATCGAGGTTGCCTCCAGCACGACCGTGCCGACCTCGTGGTCGCGCATGTGCCCCAGGAGGTACTGGAAGTCCGGTGACTCCGGTGTGGTGAGGACGGAGCGCGGCATCGGGATGAGCTCGTCACCGATCCTGCTGCCCCCGGTGCCGATCACCCCGACCCGTGCGCCCTCGGCGATCCTGAGCACGGACTCGACCATGTACGAGACGGAGGTCTTCCCGTTGGTGCCGGTGACGGCCACCATGTCCATGCTCCTGCCGGGCTCTCCGTAGTAGCGGGAGGTGACCACCGCGGCCGCCGTGCGCGTGTCCGCCACCCGCACCACGCAGGCGCCGCCAGGCGATGCCCGCACCGCCGCCAGGATGTCCGGCCCCTCGGCGCCCACCAGCACGGCCACGGCACCCCGCGCGAGTGCCGGGCCGACGGCCTCCGGACCGCCCTCGCGGTGTCCGGGAACGGCGATGTAGAGCGAACCCGGTGTCACGCGGTGGGCGTCGAAGCAGGCTCCGGCGGTGATCGGGGTCTCCGGATCACCGAGGAGTACCTCGTGATCGTGCCCGGCCAGCAACTCCCTCAGATTCATGCGGGGTCCTCTCGAAGATGCGGCTGGGCCCCGTCGGGCGCCGCCGGAGGGGTGCCGGCGGAACGTCTCGGGAGCTGCGCATGGTGTGGGGTGCTGCTCCGTGCGCAGCGAATGCGGTGGAAGAACTCCGTGGGCGGAGTGGGCGAGCGCGGCCGGAAGCGGAATGACGGCGCGGCGCGGTCGCCGGTGGTGGGTCCTGGTCAGCCGTGGCCGTGCAGGGCGCGGCAGCGCGCCTGGGTGGCGGCGGGGCACAGCAGGTGAGGTGCCTGTCGCAGGCACTCCCCCACCGCATCCATGTGACCCATGAGTGGAGTGTACGTCCCGTGGGCGGCGCCGGATCCACCTCTTCGTCACGGCCGGGAGCAGAGGGCGCCCCGGTGGGGGCGCGAGTGGGGCGCCGGCCGGTCTCCGTACGCGAAGGGCCTGTCGCACGGAGCGGTGTGCTCCGTGCGGCAGGCCCGGGGACCCGGTGTGACGCGGGCCGGGTGGAACGTCAGGTCGCGCTGGACATCAGGCTGTGTGGAGGGTCAGCCCGTACCGGTTCAGGATCTCGTTGATCGGCTGGTGCCAGGTCTCGCCACCCGAGCTGCAGTTGCCCCAACCGCCCGAGGTGACGCCCTGTGCCTGGTCGCCGCTGATGAAGGAGCCGCCCGAGTCGCCCGGCTCCGCGCACACGCTGGTCTTGGTCATCTGGTAGACCGCGCCCTGGCTGTAGTTCACCGTCTCGTTGGTGGCCAGTACATTGCCGCAGTGCCAGTGCGAGGTGGATCCGGATCGGCATATCGAGGCGCCGACGGGGGCCGCGGCGGAGCCGCGTACGAGCTGGTCCGAGACGGTGCCCCAGCCGATGACGACGGGGACGGTCCACCAGCCGTTGCCGACGCTCACCCAGGCGTAGTCGTCGCCGGGGAACGACGAGCCCTGGAAGTTGCCGATGGCGGAGCCGTCCCAGCCGCTGACGGCCGCCCCCGCCTGTCCGCAGTGTCCGGCGGTGACGAAGCCGCCGATCACGGAGAAGCCGATGGAGCACCTCACGTTGCCCGTGTAGTACGGGTCGCCGCCCACGGTCCCGGCGGCGAAGGTCCGCGGCGCCCGGGCGGTCTGTTCGACGACGACCGGTCCGGCCTCGCGGGCCTGCTCGACGAACGCGCGGACATCGTTGTCATCCTGCGCGGAGGCGACGACGTTCACGACGACCTTGTTGGCCTTCGGGTCGACGTGCCAGCTGCTGACCCCGGCGGGCGCGTCGAGCTTGTCGATCCGTGCCTTGACGGCGTCGAGCCGGCGCGCGGTGTGGGTGACCAGGCGGACGCCGGCGCCGGTCGCCCGCACGGCCGCCTTCCGCTTCTCACTGGTGACGGCCACCGTGAGGCCGCCCGTCGACGGATCGAACCAGGAGCCCCCGTAGCTGTCTCCGGCGGCCCGCTTCGCCTTCCCCTGGATGGCGGTCGCCGTCTTCTCCGCGGACAGCCTCGCCTTCGCCTGACTTGCCGTCAGTCCGAAGTCCTTCTGCATGGCGGTCAGCAGTCCGGCGGACGCCGGAAGCGGGTCGGAACCGGTGCGGGAAGCGGTGGCGGGGGTGTCGGCGGCGGAGGCGGAGGGGAAGCCCGCGCCCGCCCAGGCTCCGACGAGGAGCACGGCGGACAGTGCGGTTCGCAGAGCTGTGATGCGTCTCAAGGCATTGGCCCTTCTGTTGTTCCGGCGAAGTGGGGGAGGAACAGCAGGCGTCCGGGAGGCGTCTCGCCTGAGAGCGCTCTCAGATTGTGCCGTTCCGGACTGTAGCCCAGAGTCGTTTGCAGGTCCATGCCAATGGATGAGCGGCTGGACGGATCCTTCCGTTGAGCAGGCGTACTCGTCCCGCGCGCCCGAACTCGCCCTGCAACCACCTCGGATGAACGACGGGCGGCGCCGGAGCAGGCCGGGCGGCGAAGGTCGGGGCAGGGCGAGGAGACGGGCGTGACCGGGTCGCCGGGAACTTGAGGTGCGGGGCCGGGGCGACCGGTGCACTGATGTGCGCGGTCGCGCTCGTGCCCGGCGGCTGCGGGGTGCTGAGCACGAAGGAGGACCGCCGGTTCGCCGAGGCACTGCCGGACGGGCACTACCCGGGATGCTCGAAGTGATCGAGGTACACAAGCTGTTCCCGAAGACGCCCCGTTCGGAGATTGCCTTCTCGGTGGCCGGTCGCCGGTGACCCCGACGCCGTCGTCCGGCTCCGGGTCGGCGCCGAAGCGGGAACGTGCAACACGTACCCCTGCCGGCCGGTCCCCGATGACACGGCGGAGCGCGGACGGTCCGAAGCGGCCCGGCCGCGGATCCTCATCCGGACGTCCAGCCCTCCGAGATCCGGCAGCGGTCCGCCGCGACGCTCCAGGCGGCGGTACGGGAGCGGCTCCGCGCGTCCCGCCCGGGTGTGCAGGTCAGCGGGTACCAGGGGGTGTGGAGGCTGGAACCGGGGACGGTCGACCGGCTCAGCGGGTACGTGCCCTGCTGCGAGCGGCCGGACGGCGGGAAGCGGTGTCCGGGTGACCGGGCCGTCGTGGTGACGACGGATGTGCGGAACGAGCCGGCCGGCCGGGTACGGGAGGCCGGCGGGCTGCGGGAGAGGCCGGGCCTTTTGCGGCTCCCGCCCTTTGCGGCTCCCGCCCTTTGTGGCTCCCGCCCCTGTGGAAGCGGCCGTCCCCGGGGCGGCTGCCCGGTCTCCCGAGGGGCGGTTGGCGTCCCCCGGAGGCGCGGGGCGCCCGGCTCCCCGACCGGCGGATCCTCGGCCCACGCCCAGACGCGTCGAGTCGCGCCAGGGCCGCCTCGCGTCGGGTCAGGGGCGCAGGGGCCGGTAGCCGAAGCTGCGCCACAGCGCGCGGACCGTCCCGCTGTCCGACCAGTGGCCGGGGGCCGGCGCCCTGCCGGTATCCGTTGTCTCCCAGATCCGGGCCGGACCGCCGACCGGCGCGGCGAACGGCTCCCAGCCCGGTTCGCCGGTGGTGGCGAATCCGGCCCAGGCGGCGGCCATCCGGTCCGAGAGGTGATGGTCGGCGGCCGTCGGCGCGCCGCCGATCAGGAACCGGACGCTCTCCTCTTCGAGGTTTCCGAAGGCGAACGGGACGTCCGCGCAGTGCCAGGCGTACGCCACCGGCTGCGATCCGCCGCGCTGCCGCGCGAAACGTGAGAGGAAGGTTCGTCCTCCCGCCCGTGCGTGGGCGTCGGCGAGCCGGCTGCTGTACTCGCCGAACATCAGGTCCCCGTACAGAGCGAGATGGACGTCTCCCACGGGGGCTTCCGGCATGAGCGCTCGGTAGCCGCGCGTCAACGGGTCCGGGAGTCCGAAGTCCGCGGCGAAACGGTTCAGCTGTTCCTCCGTGGTGACCTTCGCGCTGCTGCCGACGGCGTCCAGCAGCCAGTACTCCTGGGTGGTGTGGCAGACGAGCAGGTCGATGTCGCGGGCCGCCCCGCCGGCCAGGAGGGCGAGCGGGTCGCCGCGCAGCCGCACCCCGTCCGCGACCGGGCCGTAGATGACCGGGTCCCAGTGGTGCCGTCCGGAGTGCGGGTCCTGCCGGTATGCGTCCATGACGGCGTCGGACGCCTTGACCAGCGTCTGCGGCGAGGCGGCCGTCAGCCCGGCGGCTGTCGCGGGCACCCCGGCCTCGGCGGCCACCTTCTCCATGAGGTGCCCGGCGAGCTCGGGTGCGTAGCAGGGGCCGACCGCGCTGTGCGCTATCGCGCGCCGGAACAGCCCGGGTGCGCCGTCCATCGCCATCAGGCAGGCCACCGACGTTGCTCCGGAGGACTGCCCGGCCACGGTGACGTTGTCCGGGTCCCCGCCGAAGGCGGCGATCTCCCGGCGCACCCACGCCAGGGCGGCGATCTGGTCGAGCAGCCCGCGATTGGGCGGGCAGGGGCTGGGGCCGTCGGCCGGGACCTGGCCGAAGCCCTCGAATCCGAGGCGGTAGTTGAGTGTCACCACGACCAGGCCGGCACGGGCGAGCGCGGCGCCGTCGAAGTCCGGCTGGGCACCGGAGCCGAAGGTGTAGGCGCCCCCGTGGATCCAGACGAGCACCGGCAGCCGGGCCCCGGCGACCGCGTTCCCCGCCACCGGGGTCCAGATGTTGAGGCTGAGGACGTCCTCCTCGCCGGGCGACCAGCCCGGTGCGCCCGGCAGCCGCGCGGACTGCGGCACGACGGGGCCGAAGTCCACGCAGTCACGGATGCCCGCCCAGGGACTGCGGGGGCGGGGCGCCCGGAACCGGTCCGGTCCGAAGGGCGGCTCGGCGTACGGAAGGCCGAGGACGGCGACGACGTCCCGATCCTGGTCTCTTCCCCGTACCGGGCCGCAGGTGGTTTCGAAGACACTCATCAACGCCGCTCAGCCGTCCTTCACTCCCCGCCCCCGCCGGGCACGGGGATCAGGATGGCAGAGCCTCGGTCGCGGCACGAGCGAATTGACCGGCGCCCGGGGGGGCACGCCGACGCGGCCGCAGGACGGGGCGCCGTCGGCCGGGGACGGAGGCGAGTGTGGTCGCCACCGCGGTCACGTGCGCCGGTCCGGACGCGGGCATGAGCCGGCCCTGCGCCTGCCGTAGACGTCGAAGCCGACGGCGGCCAGCAGCACGAAGCCCTCCGCCCGCCCGGCTGAAACGTATGCCCGTGCCGACGGGCACCGGATCCCCTGCCGGGTTGTGGCCCGTGCGGCGGGCGCCGATGGTGGACGTACGGGCGGTCCGTCACGCCGTACCCCAGGCGACACGGCCCTTCGTACCGGTCCGCCCGACCGACACCCCGGAAAGCGCAGGTGATCGCGGTGACGAACGACCCCTCCTCCATCGACGGCATACGGGTGCCCGATACGGCGCTGGCACGGGAGACAACAGAACTGGTCCGGGACACCACGAGCGAGCTCGTCTTCCATCACTCGCGCCGCGTCTACTGGTTCGGCGCGCTCCAGGGCCGCAACCGCGATCTCGGATACGACCCCGAACTCCTGTACATCGGCGCGATGTTCCATGACCTCGGGCTCGGCGAGCGCTTCCGTACGAGCGGGCGCCGCTTCGAGGTGGACAGCGCGGACGAGGCCCGGCGATTCCTCCAGGGGCACCACGTGCCGGAGGACAGCGTCCGCAGGGTCTGGACGGCCATCGCGCTGCACACCACACCGGGCATCCCGCAGCACATGGAGCCCGAGGTGGCGCTCGTGACCGCGGGGGTCGAGTACGACGTACTGGGCATCGGCTACCAGGACATCTCCGAGGAGGACCGGTCCCGGATCGTCACCCTGCACCCTCGGCCGGACTTCAAACGGCGCATTCTCGGCGCGTTCACCGACGGTGTCCGCCAGAAGCCGGAGACGACGTTCGGCAACGTCAAGGCTGATGTGCTGGAGCACTACGTGCCGGGATTCGAGCGCGGCGACTTCGTCCGTACGATCCTCGACTCGCCCTGGCCGGAATGAGCCGGTACCCCGCGATGCCGGGCCGCCGGATCAGCGGGCCTGGCTGATCGCCGTACGGAGCATCGCCACGGTCGTCGCGGCCGCCGCGCGTTCCGCGTCGTCGTTCGTCGCACGGACCCGCTCCTCCAGCAGCACCACCGCCGCCTGGAGCACACCGACGCGCACCGGAACGCTCTGCATCGCCGTCAGGACCGCCGCGGCCTGTTCGGCCGGGGTCGCGGTCGCGGCCTGCGGGATGAGGGTGGAGATACCGCGCCCGAGCGCACGGTCACGAGGCGGCTGAGCCGCGGCAGTGGTCACCGCAGAAGTCTGCCGCACCGGGCGGACGGAATGGGGCAGTGACCTGGCCGCCGCACCCGGTACCGTCCCGGCCGCGGCCGGGACGGTACCGGGTGCGGATGCGCGCCGGTCAGGCCGGCGTGCCGCCGAGGTCGAAGACGAGGCGTCCGGACACCCGGCCCTTGAGGACCTCGCCGATCGCGGAGTTGATGTCCGCCAGATCCCGGCTCTCGCGGACCACGCGGGTGCGGCCGAGCCGGTGCAGCTGAAAGACCTCGGCCAGGTCCTGGCGGGTTCCGACGATCGAGCCGACGACCTTCGTGCCGTTCAGCACCGTGTCGAAGACCGGGAGTTCGAGCTTGCCCTCCGCGGGAAGGGCCACGAGGACGAGGGTGCCGCCCCGGCGCAGCGCACCGTAGGCCGCGCCGAACGACTCATTGCTCACCGCGAGCGAGATCGCCGCGTCGGCGCCACCGAGCCGGCGGGTCTCCTCCACGACGTCCTGGACGCGGGCGTCGATGACGTGATCGGCGCCCAGCTCCCGGGCCAGGGCCAGCTTCTCGTCGGTGACGTCCACGGCGATGGTCTCGGCGCCGAAGATCCGCGCGTACTGCAGGGCGAGGTGTCCGAGGCCGCCGATGCCGGAGACGAGGGCGCGGGTGCCGGGGCGCGCGCCGGAGAGCTTCACCGCCTTGTAGGTGGTGACGCCCGCGCACGTCAGGGGCGCCGCGTCCAGCGGGTCGATGCCGTCGGGCACGGGCACGACGTAGTCGCCGTGGGCGAGGGCGTACTCGGCGTGGCTGCCGTCGACCGAGTAGCCGCTGTTCTGCTGCGCCAGGCAGAGCGTCTCCCACCCGGAGACGCAGTGGTCGCAGTGCCCGCACGCCTCGCCGAGCCAGGGGATGGCCACCCGGTCGCCCACAGCGAGGTGGGTGACCTGCTCGCCGGCCGCCTCGACGATGCCGATCCCCTCATGGCCGGGGACGAAGGGCGGGCTCGGTCTGACCGGCCAGTCCCCCTGGGCCGCGTGGATGTCGGTGTGGCAGAGCCCGGAAGCCTCCATACGGACCAGGACCTGGTGCCCGGCCGGGGTGGGTACCGGCCGGTCCTCGACGACGAGGGGTTCGGTGAAGCTGCGGACGACGGCGGCCCTCATGCGTACTCCTCCGCTTCGGTGCGGTGTGCCGGGTCCGCCGCACGGAGACGCGCCGGGCAGGCACACAAGCCTCGGAACAGAGTATTTCGGATGGCCGGTTCTCGCCCCTTTTCGGGATCGGCCGGCCGCTATCCCTTCGCCCAGGTACGCATCGCGGCCCGCGAGGAGAAGTCGGCGACATCTTTGTCGAGGGGGTGGTCGGTGTACTGGTGGATGCGCCAGGAAGCCTTGATGCGGGGCTTTCCCGCGGTGACGTAGTCGGCGATCCACAGACCGTCCCCGGCGTACGACGTGGTGTCGTGGTTCAGCCAGAAGTAGCGATTGCAGTACAGCAGGACCCGGTGGTGCGGCCGCAGCCGTTTGACCTCACGGATGAACTGGTCCTTCTCGGCGTTACTGGCCCGGGTGCCCTCACCGTTCTCCTCCCAGTCGACGGCCAGCAGTTCCCCCGCCTTCTCCGGCGCCTTGCTCAGGAAGTACGCCGCCTGCGCCGCGATATTCCCGGGCCACAGGAAGTGGTAGAAGCCGACCACGCATTCCGCGTCCCGTGCGCGCTTGGTCTGCTCGGCCAGGTGCGGATTGACGTACGAGCGTCCCTCGGTGGCCTTGATGAAGACAAAGTCCAGACCGTCCGTGTCGATGGACGACTGATGCGAACTGACATCGACACCGTGGAGCATGGGCACCGCCTTCAAGTGGTCCGGGTGATTCCGCTTTCTCACCGGTTAACTGCCCGCGACTTACGCGTCCCATCCGCCGGTGGGGTAGAGGAATCGTTTCGCCATCACCCGGAATAGCACCGGGCCCGACCGGGTTGGTGAACCGGCGAGAGCCATTTCACCCAGCGCGGGCATCAATTCGGGCGGCGCTGGCACCATCGGAGGTCGGACCCATGAAGATCGGCATCATCGGCGCAGGGAACATCGGCGGTAATCTCACCAGGCGCCTTACGGCACTGGGCCATGAGGTGTCCGTCGCCAACTCACGCGGTCCGGAGACACTCGCCGCGCTGGCCGAGGAGACCGGCGCCACCGCGGTCGACGCGGCGCAGGCCGCCCGGGACGCCCAGGTCGTGGTCGTCACCGTTCCGCTCAAGGCCGTTCCGGCGCTGCCCGCCGGATTCCTGGACGCCGCCGCGGAGGGAGCCGCGGTCATCGACACCGGCAACTACTACCCCCAGCGCGACGGCCGCATCGCCGCCATCGAGGACGGCCTGCCGGAGAGCCGCTGGACGGAGACCCAGATCGGTCACCCCGTCATCAAGGCCTTCAACGGTACTTATGCGCAAGACATCATCACCCGGGGCCTGCCGGCCGGGACCGCGGGCCGGCAGGCCCTGCCGGTGGCCGGTGACGACGCGGCCGCCAAGGCGGTGGTCCGTGAGCTGATCGACGAGCTGGGCTTCGACACCGTGGACGCCGGAGGGCTCGACACGTCGTGGCGTCAGCAGCCGGGGACCCCGGTGTACGGCAGCCAGGGCGATGCGGCGGCCGTCGAGAAGGCCCTGGCCGCGGCGTCCCCCGAGCGCACCGCCGAGTGGCGGGCGTGACGCCTGGTTCGAGGGTCCGGGCCCGATGCCGGACCCGGCGGTCTGTGCCTGACGCCGGGCGCGGGGGTCCGGACCTGGCACCGGGTTCCCGGGTCCGGGCCTGACGCCGGGTTCGAGGGTCCCGGTCTGATGCCGGACACGGGGTCCGGGCCTTGGGCGGAGTTCTGGGCCCGCCCCGGCGGCTCGGTCCTTCAGTCCGCGAAGGCGGTGCTGCGGCTGAGCTTCTCCCAGGTCAGGACCTCGGCACGGGAAGCGTCGAGGGCGGCGAGGACCGCGTCGGTGGCGTCGTTCCCGAGCGGCAGCCGGAGCGGGGTGTCCGGTGCGTCCAGGGCGGTGAGGATCGCCGCCGCCGCCCTGGCCGGGTCCCCCTCCTGCTTGCCGTCCGAGCCGGGGAGATCGGAACGGACCGGGCCCACGGTCGCCTCGTACGCGGGCAGCGGCGCGGACTGGTGCAGGGCGCCGCTTCCGGCGAACCCGGTCCGGAACGATCCGGGCTCGACGATCAGCACCTTGATCCCGTGCGGGGCCACTTCGGCGGCAAGCGCCTCGGACAGCCCCTCCAGCGCGAACTTCGTGGCCGAATAGGCACCGACACCGGGGAAGGTGAAGCGGCCGCCCATGCTGCTCATCTGGACCACGGCGCCGGAGCCGTTGCGGCGCATGTGCGGCAGCACGGCGCGCACCAGCGCGGCCGGCCCGAAGAAGTGCAGGTCCATCAGATCACGCAGCTCGCGGTCGCCGGTCTCCTCCACGGCCCCGATCATTCCCATCCCCGCGTTGTTGACCACCACGTCTATCCGTCCGTACCAGAGCACGGTGTCCGCGACGACGTCCGCGACGCGCGCCGTGTCCGTGACGTCCAGCTGGACCGCGACGGCGCGGTCCGGGTGCGCGGCGACGAGGTCGTCGAGCACCTCCGGCCTGCGGGCCGTGGCGACGACGGTGTCCCCGGCGGCCAGTGCGGCCGAGGCGATGGCACGGCCGAATCCGGAGGAGGCGCCGGTGATCAGCCAGACCCGGCCCGGTGTCCCGTCCCCGGTGGCCGAGGTGTTCCCGGTGTTCCTGCGGTGTTCGGCGTTCATAGCCAACTCCATGTTTTCTCGGGGTGGTTGCGGTGATTCAGTTATGTCATCCGGCTCCACAGGCGGTCCAGGACAGAGACTCGTCGGACCGATAAAGACGACTTATGATGCCTGGATGGAGCTGCGTCAACTGCGCTACCTCACCGTGATCGCCGAGGAGGAGAACCTGGGGCGGGCCGCCCGGCGGCTGTTCGTCAGCCAGCCCGCCCTCTCGTACGCCCTCAAGAGCCTGGAGTCCGAGCTCGGGGTGCGGCTGTTCGACCGGCACGCCGGGGGCGTCTCCGCGACCGCGGCGGGGCAGGACGTGATCGCCGAGGCCTTGCTGACGGTTCGGCAGGCGGAGCGGGTGTCGGCGGCGGCCGAGCGGCACACCCGCGGCGAGACCGGCGTGCTGCGGGTGGGTTTCGAGGCGAGCGGCGCCGGCGAACTCACCACGCGCGCCCGTGCAGAGTTCGCCCGGCACCACCCGGGGGTACGGGTGGTGCCCAAGCGCTACGACTGGGGGCAGGAGGCCGACGCGCTGCGTGACGGCCAGACCGATGTCGCGTTCGTCTGGCTGCCCAATGACCTCAGCGGGCTGCGCAGCGAGCTGGTGCATACCGAACCGCGTGTCGTGGGACTGCCCTGCGGGCACGCGCTGGCGGGCCGTTCGGGCATCTCGGTGCTCGAAGTGGCCGACGAACCACTGCTGTGGACCCAGCGCGCGCCACGTGAGTGGGTGGACTGGTGGGCGGTCAACCCCCGGCCGGACGGTTCGAGTCCGAGGTGGGGGCCGACCAATGACAACGTCGAGGAGATGCTGGAGCAGGTGGCGGAGGGTTCCGCTGTCTGCTTCGCGCCCCTGAGCATGGCCCGGTACTACGCGCGGCCGGACCTCGCCTGGGTCCCGCTGACCGATGTGGAACCGCTGCGGGTGGTGCTCGCCTGGGTGGGCGGCAAGGACACCGCACTGGTGCGCGGCTTCGTCCGGGTCGTCCGGGAGCTCGTCGCCGCGGCGGACGCACCGGCCGGCTGACCGCCGGTCAGGGCCTCACGTCGTCAGGACTTCTCGTCGTCACGGCTTCTCGTCGTCAGGGCGGGCCGGCAGGCTGTCCATGAAGGAGCTGACGGAGAACACCGCGCGTCCGGGACCCGGCGGACCGTAGCCGGGAGGCGACGTCAGCCCGTACTCCTCCATCGTCGAGCGGTAGGCGTCCAGCAGCCGGATGTGGTACTCCAGCGGCGCGCCGTCCGGGTTCGTCTTCCCCAGCGGCGTCGTGGGCTCGGGGCACCAGGTGGTGAAGCGGGGAGTGATGCCGTGCGACATGAAGAACCGCAGGCCCTCTGTGGTGGAGTCGATGGCCTCCTTCACCGTGGTGAAACCGAACGGCTCGGCCATCTCCACGCCTGCGACGAAGTTGGGAATGACGTTGCGGGCACCGAAGACCTCGGCGGAGTCCAGGATGCGGCGGTGCCATTCGTCGCGGCCGACGTAGCGCTCCTTGCCGGGGCAGTACAGCTCGAACAGCCGCGGGTCCCACACCTCGTAGTTCGGGTGGTAGATCTGCACGCCGTAGTCGTGGAAGCGCTGCACATCGGCCTTGGGCAGGGCCTGGGCGACGACCTTGCCGATCCAGCGGCCGGGGAAGCGCTCCTCGATGGCCTTCGCGTACTGGCCGTAGAAGTCGGCCTCGTCCCGGCCCCCGATGTGGGAGGTGATGGCACCGCCGGTGAGCGTGTAGGCCGTGGACGTCTTCGCGGTGTCGTAGCGGTCGATGATGGCCAGCGCCTCAAGGACCTCCTCCACCGGCTTCACTCCGGTGTACGGACGGCCCGCGGCCTTGTGCTGGCGCCAGTTGTGGTTGATGTCGCAGTACTGGCACTCCTCCTTGGCGCCGAAGTACTGGCAGACGCGGAAGACCGTCAGATAGACGAGGTAGCCCCACTGGATGGTGGGCGCCACCTCCATCACGGACTTGCCGTTCTCCAGCGTGTGCCGGTAGTAGTCGGGCATCGGGGGGAGCCCGACGTCGGAGATCCGCCTGCCGTCGAGGTAGAGCCCGAGCACACCGTCGGCGCCGGCCGCGACCCGGTAGGGCGATGCGGGGTTCACCCGCACGGAGACCACGGTGCGCCGCAGTTCGTAGGGGCCGCCGGTGAGGACGATCTCCTCCGGCGGCCGGCGCAGGGCGGCGGCCCCCAGCTCGGGCAGCGTGCCGTGGTCGAAGGAGAAGATGAAGTACGACTTCGGCTTGACGTCACCGCCCTCGTTGTCGCTGAGCGCGGACTCGTCGAAGGCCAGTCCGCCGCGCAGCAGGTCCTCCTTGATCACGGCCTCCCTGGGCACGTGCGGGAACCGCTCCATGAGCCCTTCGACCAGGCGGGTGCGGCCTGCGTCGGTGCTGGCTGGCTCGGTACGGCCGGTGTCTGTGCGGCTGGGCATGTGCGGGGCTCCTCGGTCCGGTTGTCGGTGATGTTCCGGATACGCCACCTGTGCAACGAACAACGGAGCGGATGCGTTCTCGATCCCGCGCACCGGATACGGGGACGGTCATGGCGCCCGCCGCCGCAGCGTATGTGACCGGCCAGTAGGGTGTGGGGCCCGGGAGCCCGTCGGCCGTGCGGCCGCCCCGACGCCCGGTGGTTACCGCAGTCGGCCGCGGATCGGAAGTGCTTCATGACCCGCACCATGTCCGTGTCGGACAGCACAGTGGTCCCCGTCGCGCCCTCGGCGGTGTACGCACAGGTCAGCGACCCGACCGCGATGGGGCGCTGGAGTCCGGAGAACCGGGGCGCGAAGGTGCTCGGCGAGCGCCGGGAGGCGTACGTCGGCATGGTCTTCGAGGGCCGCAACAGGCGCGGCAGGATGAACTGGACGACGCGGTGCACGGTGACCGCGGCCGATCCGGGCGAGCGGTTCGCCTTCCGGGTCCACGCGATCGGCGCCCGGCGGCCGCGGCTCCCCGGCTCGATCGCCACCTGGGAGTACCGGTTCGAGGAGGTGGACGGCGGCACCCTGGTCACCGAGACCTGGACCGACGACCGTCGGCGCTGGCCGGACTTCCTGGCCAACGCCTTCGACCGGGCGGCCACCCGGGGGCACACCTTCGCGGACTTCCAGCGCGGCAACATCCGCACGACGCTCCGGCGGCTCAGGGCGGCGCTGGAGGTTCCGCGCGACGGGGAGGTGTCCGGGGCTTAACCACTCCCCGGCCCCTTCGACGCCCCCGCGGTTCCCTCAGCGCTCCTGCCGGTTGCCTCAACGCTCCCAGTGCGAGGGGCGGCTGAGCGACGCGGGGAGCCGGGTGGCACCGTTGCCCCGGGCCGCGTTCAGCTGTGACTGGGTCAGGAAGAGTGCCCCGGTCAGGTCCGCACCGGACAGTCGCGCGTCCCGGAAGTCCGCGCCGATGAGGTCGGCGAGCCTGAGATCGGCGCCGGTGAGGTCCGCCGCGATGAGGCAGGCGCCGCGCAGGTCGCCGCCGCGCAGGTCGGCTCCCTTGAGCCGGGCACCGATGAGGTCGGCGCCGCGGTGGTCGCGCTTCTTCTTGCGAGGGGCGGTGGCACGGACGAGTTCGCTGGTACGCGCGAGCAGGGCGGCGACGGCGTCCCGGTGCGCCGCGACGTCCAGCTCAGCGAGGGCGGCGGCGTCGAGGTGGGTGAGGCGCTCGGTCTCGTCGAGGGTGCGGCCGATCTCGCCGTGGAGGGGGCGGGCCGGTGCCAGTCCGGCCGCCTCCGTCAGGTACCAGAGCAGCTCGTGCAGCTGCCGCATGACCGGGAAGACCTCGAACATCTGCTGGGCGCTCTCCGGGGCCGCCCGCCAGTCCCGTCCGCCGAAGGTCTCCCCCGACACCTTCTGTCCGGCGCCGAAGCAGTCGTAGACGGTGCAGCCCGGAAAGCCCTCGGAACGCAGTCCGGTGTGGATGCCGCAGCGGAAGTCGTCCTGAAGATTGCGGCAGGGTTTGCCGGCGTCCTTGTTGATGGCGAAGTCGGCGGACCGGGTGAGGGTCAGCGCGACGCAGCACAGCCCGAAGCAGTTCCCGCAGTCGGCGCGCAGGCCTGCCCGGCCGGTGCCGTCCGGGTCGTCGGTGCCGGGAGCTCGGTCGGTATCGGGCACGGTGCCTGCGTCCTCCGGTGTGCGGGGTTCATGAACGACCGAGCCTACCGAGGTTCCCGGCGGGCCCTGTCCACGCGGTGTCCATCCCGGAGAACGGGGCCTCCCCCACGGGCCGGGAACCCGCACGCGACAATGGTGGCTAATACATCTTTATGGGAGGTGGCCACCATCGTGGCGAACGCACCGGTCGAGAGCATTCCGGCCAGGCGAGTACTGACCGATCCGGCGGGCCTGGCCCGGTACCAGCACGACGAGGCCGAGTGGGCTCCGTACGGGATGCCGCGGGCCGTGGTCCGCCCGTCCGGCACCGACGAGGTGCGGGATGTGGTGCGCCACTGTCTCGCCCACCGCATTCCTCTGGTGCCGCGCGGTGCGGGCACCGGCCTGTCCGGCGGTGCGAACGCCGTGGACGGGGCGATCATCCTGTCGTTCGAGGACATGGACCGGATCGTCGATATCGACGCGGCCGAGCGGCTGGCAGTGGTCCAGCCCGGCGTGGTCAACGACGACCTCCGGGCGGCCTGCGCCGAGCACGGGCTCTGGTACCCGCCGGATCCGGCCAGCTCTCCCTGGTCCACGATCGGCGGGAACGTCGCGACCAATGCCGGCGGTATGTGCTGCGTCAAGTACGGCGTGACCCGCGACTACGTGCTGGGCCTCGAAGTGGTCAACGGGCTCGGCGAGGTCGTCTCGCTCGGACGCCGTACCGCGAAGGGTGTGGCGGGGTACGACCTGGCCGGGCTGATGGTGGGCTCCGAGGGCACGCTCGGGGTGATCACGGAGATCACCGTGCGGCTGCGCCCGGCCCGTCTCCAGGAGCGGACGGTCGCGGGCTACTTCTCTTCGGTGGTCGCCGCCGGTGAGGCGGTGAGCGCCGTGACCGCGTCCGGCGTCATCCCGTCCGCGCTCGAACTGGTCGACCGGCACTGCCTCGCCGCCGTGGACGCCTGGAAGAAGATGGGGCTGTCCGCGGACGCGGACGTCGTGCTGCTCGGGCGGGTGGACACTCCGGGGGCCGAGGGTGACGCCGAGGCCGAACTGATCCGGGACTGCTTCGAACGGGCCGGCGCCACCTGGGCCGCGGTCTCCACCGACCAGCACGAGGCCGATGCCCTGTTCCAGGCCCGGCGGCTGGCCTATCCCGCGCTCGAACGGCTCGGCCCGGTCCTGACCGAGGACGTCTGCGTACCGCGGACCGCGGTTCCGGAGATGCTGGCCCGGATCGAGCGGACGGCGGCACGGCACGACGTCCTGATCGCCAACATCGCCCACGCGGGGGACGGCAATCTGCATCCCCTGATCATCACGCCGCCGGGTGACGAAGCGGCGCGTGCCCGCGCGCAGTCCGCCTTCGAGGACATCCTGGACGACGCGATCGCACTGGGCGGCACGGTCACGGGCGAGCACGGGGTGGGTCTGCTGAAGATGCGCGGCATGGACAAGGAGCTGGGAGGCGCGGTGCTCGGCATGCACCACGCGGTGAAGGCGGCGCTCGATCCGCACGGCATCCTGAACCCGGGCAAGGTCCTCACAGCGGGCACCGCCTGACCCGGGGGCTTCGGCCGGAGCCCGCGGCGGCCCGTGCGGCGCCGTTGTCAGTGCGGCGGCGCACACTGGCAAAAAGCGCGTACGGGCCGAGGGGGAAGCGGATGGGCACCGGGGAGGAGGCCGGTTTTGAACCGGCCACTGGTGAGGGGCCGCCGCCTCCGGGCCCGGCTGAGAAGCGGGCCGCCGCGGTACGGACGGCGTTCGCCGGGATGGCGCAGATCCGGCGGCTGGCCAACTCCGGGCACCCCGCCCCGGAGTCGGTTCCGGCCCCGTGGGAAGTGCACAGGCCCGTGCGCGCCGTCGCCCTCACGCTGGAGGCGTCGGGGCTGTCCGCGTCGGCCGTCGACGCGTCGGGGCGGCGTACGGCGACCGGATACCGGGTGGAGGCCGCGACGGCCCCCGGCACCGTACGCGTCGAATGGCTCGGGCCGCCCGGCAGCGGGGCGGCCCACGAGGAGGGCGACGAACTGAACCGGTGCGCGGCGGCGCTGCGGGCGGCGGGCTGGATCGCGCTGCTGTATCACGGGCCGCGCCGCCGAAGATTCCTGGAGGTCGAACCACCGGCCGGCGTGCGGGCCTGACGGTCCGTAGGGGCCACGCCGGGGCTGGGCCCGGGGTGTTGTCAGACCCATGGGGGATGCTTGTGGGTCCGACACCTCTGAGACACCTCTGACCGGGAGATGCTGAGATGCGCGATGACGAACTCGCCGCGGCGCAGGCGTACGTCCGTTTGCTGGAAGCCACCCGGGCCGCCCTCTGCGAGCCGGATGACGCCCCGCTGTACATGCCCCTGCTCGCCGCACCGATCGAGGAGGCCGACGGCGCGCTGCGCCGGGCCGGGCTCTCGGGCAACGAGTCGCGGTTCTTCGACCTCGTCCGGTCGCTCCAGCCGAGCATGTCGGGCAGCGGGCATTGAGCCGAGCCGTGCGGCCGGCGCCGACGCGGTTCGGCAGGCCTCGGGTCCGGGGCCGCCGGGTCCGCTCCGGGCCTTGACGCGATCCGCCGAGGCCCGGAGATCATGTCCGCGGCGTGGCCTGCGCCGCACTCCCCCGGCCGTCCCCAGCTCGGCCTGCCACGGAGGCAAAGGGACTTCCTGTCTCAGGTCGCTGCCGTGGTCCGATCGTCTCGGGTGTGGTCGCTGGGGGGCTCGCGCCCGCGGCGTGGAAGGCCAGATGACAGCCCACAGGAATCTCAAGCGCCGGGTGCGCGCCCGCGCGGCCAGGACCGGCCGGTCCTGTTCGACTGCCCTCCGGCATTCCGTTCGGCTCCCCGAGGAGACGTCATGCCGGAAGAGAACTACGTACGTCTGGGTGGCTCGGACCACGGTCCGTGAGAACCCCCGCAGCAGGACCGAGCTAAGGGACAGCGGCGCCGAGGTGCGGAGCCTGATGCGCGGGGCGCCGGCGGCCGGGGCGAGGGTGGTGCAGTTCCCCGAGGGGACCACCTGCTCCCCGGACGAACGGCCGCTGTCCTTCGACGGCCCTGCCGAGGCCGGCCCGGCCGACTGGAGCAGGTTCCAGTGGGACGTATTCCAGGAGGAGCTGACCCTGACGGCCCGTCTGGCACGTCAGCCGGGGCTGTGGACCGCGCTCGGTTCGGTCCACCGGCTCACCGCGCCCAACCGCCCGCACAACAGTCTGTACGTGATCTCGGACCGCGGCGAGGTGGCGACCCGCTACGGCGAGCGCATGCTGTCGCACACGAAGGTCTCGTACATGTACGCACCAGGGTCGGCACCGGTCACCTTCGAGGCCGACGGGGTCCGGTTCGGCTGCGCGCTCGACATGGAAGCGCACTTTCCCGGGCTCTCCGGCGCATACGAACGGCTCGACGTCGACTGCGTGTTGTTCTCGACCACAGGCGGCCACAGGCGGAGCCACCGGAGGAGGCACGGGCTTCGCGACCGAGATGCGGGCACACGCCGCGACGAACCGGTACTGGACCGGCTTCGCCGTACCGGCTCCTCGGCGGTGGGGCGCAGGCGGGGTCGTCGGCCCCGACGGCGAGTGGGCCGCCCGCTGTCCGGGGGACGGAACGCCTTCGCCGGCGGTCGCGGAGCTGGGCCCGCAGGACCCCGCCGGCGCTCTGGCCAGGCCCTGGCGGCGCAGGGCGCGGGCCGGCCTCTACGCAGGACACCTGGTGGAGGACGCCCGCGGCGTCGACCGCACCGCCTTCCAGAAGCGGCCCTTCCGGCCGGATGACCCCGCCCGGCCTGCCCGAGAAGGCCCTCGGACAGGCCGGGTCCGCCTTCGGCCGGGTCGCCCCGATCCGTGGTGAATTGATTCAAACCCAGGTGCAGAGCGAGAACAAGACCGGCCAGCTGCTTGACTAGTCGTCGGCGTCAAACCTAGCGTACGTTCCAGATGAAACGATTCACATCGTCCTGACGGCCGCGGTCGCCGGATGACTCTGCTTACGAGGTGCTCATGTCTGATGTGTCGGCCGTCAAGGCAGCCCTGAAGTCTCAGGTGATCGAGACTCCTTCGTGGGGTTACGGCAATTCCGGGACTCGTTTCAAGGTGTTCGCGCAGCCGGGGGTGCCACGCGACCCGTTCGAGAAGATGGAGGACGCGGCGCGGGTACACGCGTTCACCGGGGTCGCGCCGAAGGTGTCGCTGCACATTCCCTGGGACAAGGTGACGGACTACGCCGCACTGACCCGGCACGCCGAGAGCCTCGGGCTGCGGATCGGCACGATCAACTCGAACGTCTTCCAGGACGACGACTACAGGCTCGGCTCTGTCACCCACCCCGACGCCGCGGTGCGGCGCAAGGCGACCGGTCATCTGCTGGAATGCATCGACGTCATGGACGAGACCGGCTCGCCCGATCTCAAGCTGTGGTTCTCCGACGGCACCAACTACCCCGGCCAGGACGATATCGCCACCCGCCAGGGCAGGCTGTCCGAGGCGCTGGCGGAGGTGTACGAGCGGCTGGGCGACGACCAGCGGATGCTGCTGGAGTACAAGCTCTTCGAGCCCGCGTTCTACGCGACGGACGTGCCGGACTGGGGCACCGCCTACGCGCACTGCCTGAAGCTCGGCCCGAAGGCCCAGGTGGTCGTGGACACCGGTCACCACGCGCCGGGCACGAACATCGAGTTCATCGTGGCGATCCTGCTGCGAGAGGGCCGGCTCGGCGCGTTCGACTTCAACTCCCGCTTCTACGCGGACGACGATCTGATGGCCGGTGCCGCCGATCCCTTCCAGCTGTTCCGGATCATGCACGAGGTGGTCAAGAACGGCGGCCTCAAGTCCGAGACCAACGTTAACTTCATGCTCGACCAGTGCCACAACATCGAGGCGAAGATCCCGGCGGTGATCCGGTCCGTCGCCAATGTGCAGGAGGCGACAGCGAAGGCGCTGCTGGTGGACGGTGACGCGCTCGGCGCCGCGCAGAGGTCGGGCGATGTGCTCGCGTCGAACGCCGTCCTGATGGATGCATACAACACCGATGTGCGGCCGCTGCTCGCCGAGGTGCGCGAGGAACAGGGCCTGGCCCGTGACCCGTTCGCCGCCTACCTCGCCTCCGGCAACCAGGAACGCATCGCGGCCGCCCGGGTGGGCGGCACGCAGGCCGGCTGGGGCGCCTGAGCCTTGGGCACGCTCCCCGTCCTCCGTACGTCCCCCGCCGTGAACGCACCTCTCACCCCGAAGGAACCCCTATGACGTCCGCGACGCACGCTGAGGTCGCAGCGCTCCTGGAGCGCGCGCACCGGATCGGCTCCGACCCCCGCAACACCAACTACGCCGGAGGCAACGCGTCGGTGAAGGCGGTCGGCGCCGATCCGGTCACCGGTGGCGGGACCGAACTGCTCTGGGTCAAGGGATCCGGGGGCGACCTCGGCACGCTGACGGAGGCGGGGCTCGCCGTCCTCCGCCTGGACCGGGTCCGCGCGCTCAAGGAGGTGTACCGGGGCGTCGGGCACGAGGACGAGATGGTGGCGGCCTTCGACTTCTGCCTGCACGGCAAGGGCGGCGCCGCACCGTCCATCGACACCGCCATGCACGCCCTGGTCGAGGCGGCCCATGTCGACCACCTGCATCCGGATTCGGGGATCGCCCTGGCGTGCGCGGCCGATGGCGAGAAACTGACCGTCGAGTGCTTCGGGGACAAGGTGGCCTGGGTGGGCTGGCGCCGGCCGGGGTTTCAGCTCGGTCTCGACATCGCGGCGGTCAAGGCGGCCAACCCGCAGGCGGTCGGGGTGGTCCTGGGCGGCCACGGAATCACCGCCTGGGGCGAGACGTCCGACGCGTGCGAACAGAACGCGCTGTGGATGATCCGTACCGCCGAGACGTTCCTGCTGGAACGCGGCAGCGCCGAGCCCTTCGGTCCGGTGCTGCCGGACCGGATGCCACTGCCGGAGGCGGCCCGCCGCGAACGGGCCGCCGCGCTCGCACCGTTGATCCGCGGTCTGGCGTCCACGGACCGCCCTCAGGTGGGGCACTTCACCGACGCCGCCCCGGTGCTGGACTTCCTGTCCCGCGCGGAGCATCCGCGCCTCGCCGCGCTCGGCACCTCGTGCCCGGACCACTTCCTCCGTACCAAGGTCAGGCCGCTGGCCCTGGATCTTGCTTCGGACGTGCCACTGGCCGAGGCCGGGGAGCGGCTGCGGGAGCTGCACGCGGAGTACCGCGAGGCGTACCGCGCGTACTACGAGCGGCACGCCGCGCCCGGCTCCCCCGCCATGCGTGGCGCCGATCCGGCGATCGTGCTGGTGCCCGGGGTGGGCATGTTCTCCTTCGGGAACGACAAGCAGACCGCGCGGGTCGCCGGGGAGTTCTACCTCAACGCCGTCAACGTGATGCGCGGCGCCGAGGCCGTCTCCTCGTACGCCCCGATCGGGGAGTCCGAGAAGTTCCGGATCGAGTACTGGGATCTGGAGGAGGCCAAGCTGCGCCGGATGCCGAAGCCGAAGCCACTGGCCACCCGGGTGGCGCTGGTGACCGGTGCGGGCTCGGGGATCGGGAAGGCCATCGCCCGCCGGCTGGCCGCGGAGGGCGCGTGTGTGGTCGTCGCCGACCTGAACGCGGAGAGCGCCGCCGCGGTCGCCGAGGACCTCGGCGGAGCGGACCGGGCGGTCGCGGTGGCGGTCGATGTCACCAGCGAGGAGCAGATCGCCGCCGCGTTCGAGGCCGCCGTGCTCGCCTTCGGCGGTGTGGACCTCGTCGTCAACAACGCGGGGATCTCCATCTCCAAGCCGTTGCTGGAGACGACGGCGCGCGACTGGGATCTGCAGCACGACATCATGGCGCGCGGTTCGTTCCTGGTGTCGCGGGAGGCCGCCCGGGTGATGCGGGCCCAGGGCATCGGCGGCGACATCATCTACATCGCGTCCAAGAACGCCGTGTTCGCGGGTCCGAACAACATCGCGTACTCCGCGACCAAGGCCGACCAGTCCCATCAGGTGCGGCTGCTGGCGGCGGAGCTCGGCGAACACGGGATCCGGGTGAACGGCGTCAACCCGGACGGGGTGGTGCGCGGTTCGGGGATCTTCGCCGGCGGCTGGGGCGCCCAGCGGGCGGCGACGTACGGCATCGAGGAGGAGAAGCTCGGGGAGTTCTACGCCCGGCGGACCCTGCTCAAGCGTGAGGTGCTGCCGGAGCATGTCGCCAATGCCGTGTTCGCGTTGACCGGCGGCGACCTCACGCACACCACCGGTCTGCACATCCCTGTCGACGCCGGTGTGGCAGCGGCTTTCCTGCGATGAACCGGACACGATCTTGATGGCTGTGAACTCCTACGCTCGGCCGGCCGACGAGGCCGTCTTCGCCGCCGTGGATCTCGGTGCCACCAGTGGCCGGGTGATGACGGGCCGGGTCGGCCCCGGCACGTTGGTCCTGACCGAGGCGCACCGGTTCGCCAACGAACCGGTGCGGCTGCCGGACGGGCTGCACTGGGACGTACTGGCCCTGTACCAGGGGATGCTGGACGGGCTGCGGGCGGCCGCGCGCACCGGTCCGGTCGCCTCGGTCGGCATCGACACCTGGGCGGTGGACTACGGTCTGCTGGATGCCGACGGGTCGCTGCTCGGGGTGCCCTTCCACTACCGGGACGGGCGCGGCGACGGCATGTCGCAGCGGTTGCCGGAGGGCTGTGGCGCGGCGGAGCTGTACGCGGTGAGCGGCTTGCAGCACCTGCCGTTCAACACGGTGTTCCAGCTGCTGGCCCACCGTGCCACGGCCCAGTGGGAGGCGGCGCGGACACTGCTGCTGATGCCTGATCTGCTGGTGCACTGGCTGACCGGCTCTGTGGGTGCGGAGATCACGAACGCGTCGACGACCGGACTGTTCGACGCGCGGGCCGGTGGCTGGTCGGATGCGCTGATCGGGCGGCTGGGGCTGGCGCGTTCGCTCTTTCCGCCACTGCGTGAGCCGGGTGATCCGGCGGGGACGCTCCTGGCACACGTCGCCGCGGCCACGGGGCTGCCGGCCGGGACCCCGGTGACCACCGTCGCCTCGCACGACACGGCGTCGGCGGTCGTGGCGGTACCGGCGACGGAGCCGGACTTCGCGTACGTCTCGTGCGGCACCTGGTCGCTGGCCGGTCTGGAGCTGGACGCCCCGGTGCTGTCCGAGGAGTCGCGCGCGGCGAACTTCACCAACGAGCGCGGGGTGGACGGCACCGTCCGGTACCTCCGCAACATCATGGGCATGTGGCTGCTGGAGGAGTGCCGCAGGGCGTGGGACCGCGAGGGCCCCGCCACCGGACTGGACGGGCTGCTGACCGGCGCGGCCGGGGCGGAGCCGTTCGCCGCGGTGATCGATCCCGATGACGAGGCGTTCCTCGCGCCGGACGACATGCCCTCCCGGATCGACGCGCATCTGCTGCGGACGGGGCAGAAGCCTCCGGGGACTCGCGGCGGATATGTGCGATGCGTGCTGGAGAGCCTGGCGCTGGCCCACCGCAGGACGTTGCGGCGGGCCGCGGAGCTGGCGAGCCGCGAGCCGGCACGCATCCATCTGGTCGGCGGCGGCTCACGCAACGAGCTGCTGTGCCAGTGGACGGCGGACGCGAGCGGGCTGCCCGTCACGGCCGGGCCCGCCGAGGCAACGGCACTCGGCAACATCCTGTTGCAGGCCCGCGCCCACGGGCTGGTGGGCGGCCTCGCGGGGGTGCGCCGGCTGGTCGCCCGTACCCAGGAGCTGCGGCACTACGAACCGCGGGGGGACAGACGGGACTGGGACCGCGCGGAGGCCCGGCTCACCAGGAAGACACCTGCGGGGAATGGAAACACCTGATGTCAGACGACCGCGCCGCAGAGCCCGGCGGTGCCCTTGCACGGACGTCCCGGCGCCGGACCCGGGTGGGCCTGGTCTCCGGCGGGCTCGGCGCGTACTGGCCGCAGTTCCCCGGCCTTCTCGAACAGCTGCGGGGGTCGGCCCGGTTCGTGACCGCCCGGATCGAGGAGCTGGGGTGCGAGGTGGTCGACGCGGGGTTCGTCTCGGATCCTCAGGAGTCGGCCAGGGCTGCCGAACAGCTGCGGCGGGCCGACTGCGATCTGGTGGTGACGTTCCTGACGACCTACCTCACCGCGTCGATGGTGCTGCCGGTCGCCCAGCGCACGCACACCCCGGTGCTGGTCATCGACCTCCAGCCGGCCGAGGCCATGGACCACGCCGGCACCGGCACGGGCGAGTGGCTGGCGTACTGCGGTCAGTGCCCGCTGCCGGAGGTCGCCAGCGTGTTCCGGCGCAGCGGCATCCCGTTCCGCTCGGTCTCGGGCCATCTGCGCGACGAGAACGCCTGGGGCAGGATCCGCCGCTGGGTCTCGGCCGCCGCGGTGCGCGGTGCGCTGCGCCACGGCCGCCACGGGCTGATGGGGCATCTGTACCCGGGCATGCTCGACGTCTCCACCGACATGACGCTGGTCTCCGCGCAGCTGGGCGGCCATGTCGAGGTGCTGGAGTTCGACGACCTGCGGGTCAGGGTCTCGGCGGTGACGGACGGGGAGACCGCCGAACGGGTCGCCCTGGCCCGGGGGGTCTTCACCCTGGACGCCTCCGTCGACGAGGGCGATCTCGCCTGGGCGGCACGGGTCTCGGTCGGTCTGGACCGGCTGGTGGCCGATTTCGCGCTCGACAGCCTCGCCTACTACCACCGGGGGCTGGAGGGTGAGGTCCACGAGCGGCTGGGGGCCGGCATGATCCTGGGCGCCTCGCTGCTGACCGCCCGGGGGGTGCCGATGGCCGGTGAGTACGAGCTGCGCACCAGCCTCGCCATGCTGATCGCCGACACCATGGGGGCGGGCGGTTCGTTCACCGAACTGCAGGCGCTCAACTTCCGCGACCGGGTTGTGGAGATGGGGCACGACGGCCCCGCCCATCTGGCGATCAGCGCGAAGGACCCGCTGCTGCGCGGTCTGGGTGTCTACCACGGCAAGCGCGGCTGGGGTGTCAGCGTCGAGTTCGACGTCACCCACGGGCCGGTCACCACGTTCGGTATCGGCCAGGAGGCCGACGGCTCGTTCATCCTGATCGCGTCCGAGGGGGAGGTCGTGCCCGGTCCCCTCCTGGAGATCGGCAACACGACCTCCCGGGTGGACTTCGGCTTCGATCCCGGCGAGTGGACCGATGCCTGGTCCGCCACGGGCATCGGCCACCACTGGGCGCTGTGCACCGGCCACCGTGCGAGGGACTTCCGGGCCGCCGCGGACCTGCTGGGCCTGCCCTTCCGTGCGGTGAACGGGCCCAACGCCCTCTGACGCGGGCGGCCCCCTCAGGGAGCCGCGGGGGCGTCCAGGCCGAGTTCACCGTCGCCGAGGGGGGCGAAGAACCGCTCCACGTCGGCGTCGGTGACCTCGGTGAGCCCGGCGGGGTTCCATCGCGGGTTCCGGTCCTTGTCGACGATCTGGGCGCGTACGCCCTCGACCAGGTCGGGCCGGGTGAAGGCGGTGGCCGAGACCCGGAACTCCTGGTCCAGCACGGCCTCCAGGCGGTCGAGGCGGCGCGCCCTGCGGACGGCTTCGAGGGTGACCTTGAGCGCGGTGGGCGACTTCGCCAGGATCGTGGCGGCGGTCTCCTTGGCTGCGGGCTCGCCGCAGTCGCCGAGGCGCTCGACGATCTCCTCGACCGTTCCGGCGCTGTAGCAGGAGTCGATCCAGCCGCGCTGTGCGGCCAGTTCGCCTCCGGTGGCCGCGCCTTCGTAGCGCCGCACCGCGGCGACGACCTCCGAGGGTGTGGTGCACAGGTCGAGGGCGGCGATCAGACCGGGAAGCTCCCGTGACGGCACGAAGTGGCCGGCGAGTCCGCACAGCAGTGCGTCCGCCGCGCCGACGGCTGCCCCGGTGAGCGCCAGGTGGGTGCCGAGCTCACCGGGCGCCCTGCCCAGCAGGTAGGTGCCGCCCACGTCCGGGACGAACCCGATACCGGTCTCCGGCATCGCGACGCGCGAACGCTCCGTGACGATCCGGATCGAGCCATGGGCCGAGACTCCGACACCGCCGCCCATCACGATGCCGTCCATGATCGCGACGTACGGCTTGGGGAACCGGGCGATACGGGCGTTCAGCCGGTACTCGTCACGCCAGAAGTCCAGTGCGGTCCCGCCGCCGGCCAGGGCGTCGTCCCGGATGGCGCGGATGTCGCCGCCCGCGCACAGCCCCCGCTCCCCCGCCCCCGTGAGCAGCACGGCGGCGACCGATTCGTCGCGTTCCGCCGCGTCCAGTGCTTCCGCCATGCGCAGCACCATGGTGTGGTTCAGCGCGTTGAGGGCCCGGGGCCGGTTGAGCGTGAGGTGGCGGACGCGCCCCTCGGTGTGCAGCAGGACGGGATCCTCGTGGTTCATGCGTGCGCTCCGGTCAGCCCCAGTACGTGCCGTTCCGCCGGTCACGGACGGCCTTGCGCTGCCATTGTGCGCGGCGGTTCCGGAGCGCGGGCACGAGGGGGTGGCGGCGGCCACGGGGCGGGGGCGCGGCCACCGTCCGGGGCGGTCTCCGCTGTGGCAGCCGTAACCGGCCGGCCAGACAATTGGGTCAGGCAGTACGGCAGCCCCGCCGGACGATCTTCGGAGCAGGAATGACCGATCACGACCGGCCACCGATCATCCCCGTCCGGCCCGGCCCGTCGGCCGGGAAGGCACGAAGCGGCGACACCGGGACGGCGGAGCGGCTTGCCATGAACCGCACCGGCAGTTTCGAGTGGGATCTCGATGCCCGGACGCTGGACATCGACGAGGCGGGACTGCTGGTGTTCGGCCTGGACCCGGCCACGTTCGACTCACGGCCGGAGTCGCTGGTGGAGCGGCTGGAGCCGGAGGACCGGGTCCGCCTCGACACGGCGATCGACGAGGCCGTCAAGGGCGGGCGCACCTCGTACAGCGTTCATTTCCGGGTCCCTACGGACGAGAGCGGCGACCAGTGGACGCATATCCAGGCGCGCATCCTGCGCGGCGCCGACGGCCGGGCGCACCGGGTGATCGGGGTGGTGCGGGACGCGACGGCGGAAGTCACCCATTCGGCCTTCGTGCTGGAACTGGAAAAACGCCGTCAGCGCCAGACCGATATTGTTGAACGCACAACGAGTGCCTTGTCGCGGGCGGTGACCGTGGACGACGTGACGGCCGCTCTGACGGGACCGGGCGGTCTGGCCCGGCTGGGCGCCGACGGCCTCGCGCTCGGGCTGCTGGACAACGCCACGCTGAATGTCATCGCGCTGAGCGGCGAGTCCCTGGAGGTCATGGACGAGCTGGGGCAGGGCCGGCTCGACCGGAGCTTCCCACTGGCCGACACCGTTCTCAGCGGCCGGCCGCGCTTCGTGAGCTCACTCGGCGCGCTCACCCGGCGCTATCCGGTGCTGGAGCCGTACGTGGGCCGGCTGAAGTTCCAGGCCGCGGCCTATCTGCCGCTCATCGCACAGGCACGTTCACTCGGCGGGCTGGCGCTCTTCTACCGTGAGCGCACGGCCTTCAACGCCGACGAGCGCAACCTGTGCCTGGGGCTCGCCGCGATCGTCGCCCAGTCCCTCCAGCGGGCCAAGCTCTTCGACGAGGAGCGCGAATTCGCCACCGGCCTCCAGTCCACGATGCTGCCGCGGCGGATCCATGACATCGAGGGCGGCGAGATCGCGGTCCGCTACCACGCGGCGTGGAGCGGCCGCCAGGTCGGCGGTGACTGGTACGACGTGATCCCGCTGCCGAAGGGCCGGTTCGGCATCGTGGTGGGCGACGTGCAGGGCCATGACACGCATGCGGCCGCGATCATGGGCCAGTTGCGGATCGCGCTGCGTGCCTACGCCGGGGAGGGGCACCCGCCGTCGACGGTGCTGGCCCGCGCCTCCCGGTTCCTCGCGGAACTGGACACGGACCGCTTCGCCACCTGCACCTACGCCCAGGTCGATCTCGGCAGCGGAACGGTGCGGGTGGTGCGGGCCGGTCACTTCGGCCCGCTGATCCGGCACACGGACGGCCGGGTGGCCAGTCCGCAGGTACGCGGCGGCCTGCCCCTGGGCATCTCAACCGACTTCGGGGACGAGGAGTACCCCGAGACGCGGCTCGATCTGGTCCCCGGCGAGACGCTGGTCCTGTACACCGACGGGCTGGTCGAGGAGCCCGGCGCCGACATCGACGCGGGGGTGCGCACGCTCGTCAACGAGGTGAGCGCGGGCCCGGCGGGGGCGGAGGCGCTGGCCGACCATCTGTCGGACCGGCTGTGGGAGCGCTGGGGCTCGGGCGACGACGTGGCGCTGCTGGTGTTGCGCCGCACTCCGGACCCGGGCTCGCCCCGGGCGCCACGGCTGCACCAGTACATCCATCAGGCCGACCCGGAAGGACTCTCCGACGCGCGGACGATCGTGCGGCAGGCGCTGACCGACTGGGGCATGGCCGAACTCGCGGACGACGCGGAGCTGGTGACCGGGGAGCTGCTGGTGAACGTGCTGCTTCACACGGAGGGCGGAGCCGTACTCACGCTGGAGGTACTGCCGGAACCGGTGCGGCGGGTACGGCTGTCGGTCCAGGACCGCTCCAGTGTGTGGCCCAGGCGCCGCACACCGGGTGAGACGGCCACTTCAGGACGGGGTCTGCTCCTCCTGGACGCCGTCGCCACGCGGTGGGGCATCGAGCCGCGCGGCGAGGGGAAGGCCGTCTGGTGCGAGATCGGCCCCGCGGCGCCGCCCACGTCGCCGCCGGTCCACCGGGCCACGGACACCAGGTAGTCACCGGTGCGTCCCGCCGCCGGTGTCAGTTGCCTGGGCGCGGTGTCGGTTCGTGGACACGGAGGATGGACAGCGTTGAGGGGCGTGCCGCCACGCCGAACGCGTTGCGGCACGCCCCTCGACCGGACTACCGGGCGCCAGGCGCCCGGACCGCCGGACTACGTCAGTGCTGAGCGGTGCGACGCTTGCGCACGGACCACATGATGCCGCCACCGGCCAGCAGCACGGCGACAGCCGCACCACCGATGATGGGAGTGGCGGACGACGAACCGGTCTCGGCCAGGTCCGGCGAGGAGGGGCTCGGCGTGGCCGCGGCGGGCGCAGACGACGAAGCGGTCTCGCTCGGGGTGTCGGCCGGGGTGGGCGCCGAGGTCGTCGGCGACTTGGACGGCTCAGACGGCTCGGAAGGCTCGGACGGCTCGGACGGCTTCGTCTCGGGAGGCGTGGGCGTGGGCGTCGAGGTCTGGCCCTCGCACACCGGCGCCGTCTTCGTGTCTTCCTTCGAGTACCGCTCGCCGTCACCGGCCTTGACGGACAGATGCACCGTCAGAGCCTTGTCGTGCTCGGGCAGGTCGATCTTCTTGTCGAGCCCCTTGCCGAAGTTCTCCGTCGGCAGCAGCTCCTTACCGTCAACGGTCACGGTCACCTGGTTGGTGACCCTGTCGTTGTACGCGCTGAGGTGAAGGCTCACCTCAGTGCAGGTCACGTCCCAGGTGGGGGTGTGAGCTGCGGCCGGACCGGCGGTGAGAACCACGCCGGTCAGACCGACGACCGCGGCGGCGGCGAGGGTTCCCGCAGCGCGCAGCGATCTCCTGGGTATGGTCATGGATTGTTCCTCCGCATATGTTTCATCGCCCGAATGGCGGTGGGGCGCACAGTACTGCCCCCGTCTCCCGGATGTGCACCCGCCCCACACACCATGCGACGTCACAACTGACAGCAGATCGTCGCTGGTTGGGACATGACGGACACCCCGTCCGGGCAACGGCCGGTCCGGTGGTGGCGCGAAGTGAGCGCACGACACCGGACCGTATCGTTCGGGGCGGCGTCAGAGCGGTCGGTGCATGATGTGCACGCCCACGAACCCGTGCTTCGGGTGCTCGAATCCCTCGGGCAGCGTGCCCAGGACTTCGAAGCCGAGCGAGCGGTAGAGCCCGACGGCGGCGACGTTGGTCTCCACCACCGCGTTGAACTGCATGGCCCGGAACCCCGCCGTGCGGGCCCAGTCGATCGTGTACTCGCACAGGGCCCGCCCCACGCCGCGTCCGGCGTGCCGGGGGTCGACCATGTAGCTGGCGCTCGCGATGTGCGAACCGTTGCCCATGTGGTTCCTGTTCATCTTCGCCGTACCCAGAACCGTCCCGTCGTCGGCGACGGCGACGACCGCACGACTGGGTGCCTTGACGAGCCACCATTCGTCGGCCTCCTCCTCCCCCAGGTCGAGGGGGTAGGTGAAGGTCTCGCCCGCGGAGACGATTTCGTGAAAGAACGGCCAAATAGCGGGCCAATCATTGCTGGTTGCTTCCCTGATCAACATTGCGCAAAGACTGTCAGCTCCGGTCCTCTTTCGCGACCTCCTGGCCCCTGTCCGCGACGCCCATCGCACGTGGGCCCGACTGCGGACCGGCCGGCGGGCGGTTCCTGCCGTGCCAACCGCGCCCGCCGCGCGGACGGCGCTCGGCGGAGTGGGCCGCCGGGCGCGGAGCACGCCCCTGACGACGCCGCTCGCCACGCGCCCGGCGCAGTCGGAACCGGGCCAGCAGGCCAAGGGGTTTCCCGCTCACGGCCGGCCGGGCGGGCCCGACCGGACCGCCGTCCGGTTCGGCCTGTCGCGGAGGCTCAGCGGGTCCGCCCGGCGCCACCGGCCCGGCTGGCTCCTCCGATCGCTCCGGTTCCGCCGGTTCCTCCGGTGCCGCCCGTTCTGTCCATTCCTCCGGTGGCGCCGGGTCCACTCGTCCGGCTGGGGCGACCGGGTCAGACCGATCGAACGTCCCGGCTGCCGCCGGCGGCCGGCCGAACGCCTCCAGGTCCGTACGCCGTTCGTCACCGGGCCGCGGCGCCTGGCGGTCCTCCCGGGCGCTGTCCAGCTCCATGATGAGGTTGACCCGCCGCCAGAGGATCTCGTCGGGTTCGTCGGCCAGCATCAGGCGCCCCATCGCGTCCTGAGTGGCCGCCGACCCCCGCCGGCCGAAGACCGGTTCGGGCAGGACCCGGGCGAAGTAGGCGCGCTCGTAAGGATCGTCCACCACTTCCGCCAGCTGCGCCGGGTCGAGCGCCTGGGCCACGATCGCCGTGCGCGCCCAGGGATCCTCGGCGAGGCTCAGGAGCCTTTCGATCCGCCGCGAGCGCCAGTTGCGCGGGCGGCAGTCCCTGCCGGAGTCCAGCCGGTCGCGCATCCAGACCGGGCTCCTGCCCACCAGCAGTTCGGGCGAGCGGGCGGCCAGCGCGCCCAGCTCCTGAGCGAGATAGAGCCACACCACCGCCCGGTAGCGGTTGAGGTAGAACGCGACCGGCGTGACACATCCCGCACGGGCCAGCCGGGTGAAGCGGACCGGGCTGATGCCGAGCAGCCGCGCGCCTTCCGCCGTCCCCACCGTTCGTACCCGCTCCCGGAGGGCGCCCGGGAAGCCGTCCTGCGACCGGAGCCGGTCGAGCTCCTCCTGACGGACCCCGGGCCGCCCGCCACTCCGCCGCACCTCCACCCGGACGATACCCAGGTGCACCGCGAGCTCGAACTCCCCTCGCTTGAGGACAAGTTCCGCAGCGGCCCGGCCGGCGGCGACCATGTGCGCCCCGTTCGTACCTACCGCATCCGTCACCGGCATCACGATTCTCCCCCGTGAGATTCGAATACTCTCTGTGACCAAAGGTAGCTCAGGGAGAGCGACGGCCGCCCGGCCTGTGGATAACTACCGGGCCGGGCAGCGAGGCCGGACAAGGGCCGGGCAGCGGCACTGAGCACCGGACCCGATGGCGGCGCTGAGCGGCAGTGCCGAGCGGTTGACTCGTCAGAGTCGGTCGAAACCGCCCATTTCGTCCTGTCGTGCCGCCACACCGAGGTGCTCCCCGACCTTGTTGACCAGCAGCGTCATCTCGTACGCCACCTGCCCCACGTCGGCTTCGGCCTCGCTCAGCACACACAGGCAGCTGCCGTCCCCGGCGGCCGTCACGAAGAGCAGTGCCTCGTCGAACTCCACCATGGTCTGCCGGGCCCTTCCCGCGCGGAAGTGCCGTCCTGATCCGCGGGCGAGGCTGTGCAGGCCGGACGAGACCGCCGCCAGATGTTCCGCGTCCTCGCGCGCCAGACCCGTACTCGCTCCGGTCACCAGACCGTCGTTCGACAGCACCAGGGCGTGCCGTATGTGTTCCACCCGGCTGGTGAGATCGTCAAGGAGCCAGTCGAGTCCCCTGTCCAGTGCCATTCCGTTCCTCCCCGTTCATACGTTCCCCGTGCCCCACTTACGTGTAAGCCTTGCGCACGGGTCACGTCCGGGCAAGCACCCCTCCGCGGATCGGACAGGGCGAAATCGGGCCAAGTCTGCTGAGCCCACTGCGCCGGGAAGCCGGGCCCCGCGTGGCCCGGCCCGGGACCGACGACAGCTCGCCCCGGGCGTTCCGCGTCCGGCGCCTACACTGGTCCCCTCGGGTGCGAGGAGTCGGCCCACGCGGACGGGAGCAAAAGAGTGTCGACAGGTGCCGGCGGCGGTTTCCAGGATCCGCCCGCAGAGGTGCTGGCCCAGGCGGCCGCCGCGTTCGGTCTGCTGGCGACACCCGCCCGGCTGCACATCGTGTGGGCGCTGGCCCAGGGCGAGAGTGATGTGACGGGGCTGGCGGAGCGGGTGGGGGGCACGCTGCCGTCCGTGAGCCAGCATCTGACGAAGCTGAAGCTGGCCGGTCTCGTCCGCTCCCGGCGCGAGGGCCGCCGGCAGGTGTACCTGGTCGATGACCCCGAAGTGGTGACGGTCGTACGGCTCATGGTCGGCCAGCTCGCGGAGCGGGCCGGGTACCCGGCCTCGCAACCGGTACGGCTCCATGAGCTCGGTGCCTGAGAACGCTGCCGCGGCGGGAACGGGCGACGGGCCGGGCGTCGTCGTGCCGATGCCCGGCACCACCGCCGCCACCTCGGCCACGCCCCAGCCGCCGGCGGCGCCCACGTCGCTGCAGGTCCTGCGCGCGCTGGACAGCGGGCCCCGGGGGCTGGTCGAAGCGGAGGCGGAGGAGCGGCTGGCCCGGTTCGGCGAGAACATCCTTCCCGCGTGGCGCCCGGTCCCCTGGCCACTGCGCTTCCTGCGCACCTTGCGGGACCCCTTCACTTCCGTCCTGTTCTGCCTCGGGCTGGTCTCGGCAGCGGTGAACGCGTGGGGTACGGCGTCCGTGACGCTGGTGCTGGTGCTGGTCAGCTGTCTGCTGCGGTCGGCGGAGGAGCACCGGGCCGACCGGGCGACCGCCGCACTGCGCGAGCTGGTCGCGACGACAGCCACGGTGCTGCGCCGCAGCGGCCCCGGTGCGGTGCCGCGGACCCGCGACGTGCCGGTCGGTGAGCTCGTTCCCGGCGACGTGATCAGGCTCGGCCCCGGAGACCTCGTACCGGCCGACGTGCAGCTGCTGCGCGCGAGCGGCCTCACCGTGCACCAGTCCGCCCTCACCGGGGAGTCCGCGCCCGTCGGGAAGCGCCCCGCGGACGACCTCCAGCGGCAGCAGGGCCCGCCCGCGCTGCACAGCGTGCCCGAGGAGGCGGGGGGTGTGTTCGCCCAGCGCCGGCTGTGCTTCCAGGGCAGCAGTGTGGCGTCCGGGAGCGGCACGGCGGTGGTGGTCGCGACCGGTGGGGACACCCGGTTCGCCGCCGCCTACGACCGCTCGGCGCACCTCCGCGGAGCCAGCGCGTTCGACCGGTCGGTGCAGGGGATCTCCTGGACCTTGATCCGCTTCATGCTGCTCACCCCACCACTGGTCCTGATGGCCAATGCCGCGCTGCGCGGCCGGGGGCTGGAGACGCTGCCCTTCGCCGTGGCGGTGGCGGTGGGGCTGACCCCGGAGATGCTGCCGGTCATCGTCACCACGGCACTGGCGCGAGGAGCTTCGCAGCTCGCCCGGAACAGCGGGGTGATCGTCAAGCGGCTGCCCGCGCTGCACGACCTGGGCGCGATCGATGTGCTCTGCCTGGACAAGACCGGAACCCTCACCCAGGACCGGCCCGTCGTCGACCGCTCGCTGGACCGGGCGGGGAGTCCGGATCCTGAGGTGCTGCACTGGGCGGCGGTCAACGCGCTGTGGACGCTCCAGCTCGCCGACCTGCCGGCGCCCGACGCGCTCGACGAGGCGGTGCTGGACGCCTCGGAGCAGCAGGAGGAGTCCGGTTCCGGCGGCGGAAGCCCGCGCACCGCTGTCGGCTCGTACGACGCGGTGGCCGCCCTGCCCTTCGATCCGGTGCGGCGTCTGTCCACCGCGGTCGTCCGGCTCCCCGGCGGGCTCGGCACCCATGTGCTGGTCACCAAGGGCGCCGTGGAGGCCGTCCTGGAGCGGTGTGAGCTGGAACCGGCGGAACGGGAGCGGCTGGCCGGCGTGGCGGCGCGCGAGGCCGCCGAAGGACTGCGGCTGCTCGCCGTCGCCCGTACCGAGCGGCCCGCGCGGCTGGGAACGTACACCCCGGCGGACGAGCACGGGCTCGCCTTTCTCGGCTTCGTGGCCCTGCGGGACGCGCTCACGCCGAGCGCTGCCGACGCGCTGGACGTACTGGCACGCCGTGGTGTCGCCGTGAAGGTGCTCACCGGGGACCACCCGGGCACCGCGGCCCGTGCCTGCCGGGATCTGGGACTGGATCCGGGACAGGTCGTCGCCGCGGAGGAGATCGACGCGCTGACCGAGGCCGAGCTCGCCCGCACGGCCGACCGCGCGACCGTCTTCGCCCGCTGCACCCCCGGGCACAAGGCCCGGATCGTCGCCGCGCTGCGTACCTCAGGGCACACCACCGGGTTCCTCGGTGACGGCGTCAACGACCTGCCCGCCCTGCACGCCGCCGATGTGGGCATCTGCCCGCGCAACGCGGTCGACGTGGCTCGGGAGACCGCCGATGTGGTCCTCGCGGAGAAGGATCTCGGCGCCATCGACCACGCGATCACCGCGGGCCGGCGCAGCAGCGGCAACATCGCCACCTATCTGCGCATCACGCTCTCCTCGAACCTCGGAAACGTGATCGCGATGCTGGCCGCGGGTCTGCTGCTGCCCTTCCTGCCGATGCTTCCGGCGCAGGTCCTGGTCCAGAACCTGTGTTTCGACGCGGCGCAGCTCGCTTTCGCCTTCGACCGTCCCGCCTCCTCCGTACTGCGGCGGCCGACGGTGCTGCGCCCGCGTGACTTCCTCCGGTTCATCACCCGGTTCGGGCTGCTGAACGCCGCCGCCGACCTGGCGACCTTCGTCGTGCTGGCCCTTGCCCTGCACGATTTCCGGGCAGACGACCAGGCGGCTTTCCACTCCGGATGGTTCACCGAGAACCTCCTCACCCAGGCCCTGGTGATGCTGCTGCTGCGCACCGGCCGACGGGCCGCGGAGGGGCGCACCGGCGGCCCGCTGCGGGCGGCAGCGGCCGGTCTGGCGGTCGTCGGCGTCCTGCTGCCGCTCACTCCGCTCGGCCCGCCACTGGGCATGAGCGCGCTGCCGCCGCTCTACTACCTGTTGCTCGCCAGCGTCCTCGCGCTGTACGCGTGCGGCCTCACCGCGGCGCGCAACCGCTACGAACGGAATCGGGGGCTCTCGTGACCACGGCAAGGACCGGCCGGACGGGTTCCGGGGCGGGAGCAGTGGCGGGAACCGGCGCGGAACCGCCGGAATCCCCTGCGGCACGCACTCCCTGCCGCCCGGTGCGGGCAAGACGCGCCACCTCGGAGGACATTCCGGCGCTGGTCCGGATGCGCGCGCTGATGCTGTCCGACATGGGGTTCGACACCGGCGACGAGCGCGCGCCGTGGCGCGCCGCCGCGGCACAGTGGTTCGCCGACCGGATGCCGCTGACGGACGAGTTCGCCGCGTTCCTGGTCGAGGATCCCGAGCTGGGCGTGGTGGCGTGCGCGGTCGGCGCCTGCGACGCGCACGCGCCGGGTCCGGCCAACCCGAGCGGGCTGCACGGGCACGTGTCCAACGTCAGCACCGATCCTCGGCGGCGCAGGCTCGGCCATGCCCGCGTCTGCCTCGACGCGCTGCTCACCTGGTTCGAGCGGGAGACGCGGGCGGCCGTGGTCAGCCTCAATGCCACCGGGGACGGCGCCGGACTCTATGAGTCGTTCGGATTCGCGCCGCCCCCGCACCCCTCGTTGCAGCTGCGGACCGCCGGGCCGGCGGTCTGAGCCGTCACCGCGCGGCTCAGCCGTACGAGAGGTCGCTGCACAGGTCGTCGTCGGCCGATCGGGCTTCGCCGGCGACGGCGGACGGTACGGCGTCGGGGGCCGGCGCCACCGGGGCGGCCGCGGGGTTCTGGGCGTAGTCACTGCCGACGATGACCTGGATGCCGGCGTCCGCCGACTCCGTGGCGCGCGCTCCCCTGAAGAGCCGGGCGGTGTTCTCGGCCTTGTCCCGGAGGCCGGGGCCGTAGGTGACCAGGGTCCGGGTCTGGTCCTGTGAGTCCGCTGTGGCCGTGCCGGTGACGGTGAAGCCGTGCGAGCGCAGCAGCTCAGCCGCCTTGGCCGCGAGCCCGGTCACCGTGGTGCCGTTGTACACGGCCACGTCGGTGCCCGCGCCGGAGACCGGAGCGGTGGGAGAGGGCGACGCCCCGCCGGACGCCGCCGAGTCGCCGCTCCCCTTGCCGGCGGCGTTCTGCCCGTCGAGTGTGCGGTCGGCCTTGAGTGACGCCCACAGTGCGTCGGCGTCCGGTTCCACGATCGCGACGCGGGCGCCCTCGTAGCGCCAGGGGATGGTGACGAACTTCGTGTTGTGCAGGTCGACGTTCTTCATCGACATGGCGAACGACAGCAGCCGGTCGGCCGAACCGAGCCCCGGGTCCACGGTCATCGCGTCGGTGGCCGCGTTGGCGAGCGGCAGCAGGGTGGTCGGGTTCAGCCCTCGGGACTTGACCTTCTTCACGAGGGAGCCGACGAAGGCCTGCTGCCGCTTGATGCGCCCTATGTCGGATCCGTCACCGATGCCGTGCCGGATCCGTACGTAGTCGAGAGCCCGCTGTCCGGAGACCGTCTGCGGGCCCTTGGCGAAGATCAGGGACCCCCGGGTGGCCCGCTTGGGGTTCAGGTCGCGCTGGTAGATGTCCTGCGGCAGGCAGACGGGTATCCCCCCGACGGCCGAGGTCAGCGAGGAGAATCCGGCGAAGTCGACCACGATGGTGTGGTCGACGCGGAGTCCGGTGAGGTGCTCGACGGTGTTCTGGGTGCAGGCGGGGTTGCCCTCGGCCGTCTCCCCCACCGAGAACGCGGCGTTGAACATGGCGTTCCGCTGCGGAGCGGTCCAGCTGCCGTCGGGCTTCTTGCAGGCCGGGATGGAGACCAGGGTGTCGCGGGGGATGGACACCGCGACGGCGTGTCTGTGGTCGGCGTAGACATGGAGCAGGAACGCGGTGTCGGAGCGCCCGACGTCGCCCGTCCCACCGCCGAGCCCGCTGTTGGCACCCGATCGTGAGTCCGATCCGATCACCAGGACGTTCTGCCCCTCGGAGGTGTCGGGCGGGCGGTCGCCGGAGACTCCGTCGGCGCTGAACGTGTCGATGCTTCCGTTCAGCTTGAGGTACCCCCAGCCGACCCCGGCGACCAGCAGTACGAGGAGTGAGAGCCCGAACAGGCCCGTCCGCCGCAGGCGGCTCCCGCGCCCCCCTGTTCCCGCGCCTTTGTGACTGCCCGCCATGTCCCACCCCAGTTCGTCCGGCTTCCATGGAGTCGGACTCGCACCGCCCACACATGGTTGTACAGTTGCGCAATGTAGCAAGTGTTCATGTCCGAATGGATCACCGGACCCGTCCATGGTCGGCCCCATCCAGCGCCCGCGAACACCTGCCGGAATCATTGACCGGAAGACACCCGAAGAAAGGGCGTGGAGCGCATGCTGCGCAACGGCCTCGAACCCTGGCACCTGCTGATCATCGCGCTCGTCGTGGTCATGCTGTTCGGCGCGAAGAAGCTGCCGGACACCGCGCGCGCCCTGGGCAAATCCATGCGGATCCTGAAGAGTGAGGCGAAGGCCATGAAGGAGGAATCGCCTCAGTGAGCGGTGCGGCCACAGGTTCTGTGGCACCTCCCCACTTCATAGCTTGCGCAATCGGGGAACCGCAGGGGACGGGCCGTCGTTCAACTCGGTGACGGCCGAAGCAGTACTGATCAACGGATCACTGGATCATTGGAGGAAGTTCATGGGTGTGACCCTGGCCAAGGGCGGCAATGTCTCCTTGTCGAAGGAGGCACCCGGCCTGACCGCGGTGACGGTCGGCCTGGGCTGGGACGTACGGACGACGACGGGCGCCGATCACGACCTCGACGCCAGCGCGCTGCTCTGCTCCGAGGCCGGCAAGGTCCTCTCCGACCTTCACTTCGTCTTCTACAACAACCTCAACAGCCCCGACGGTTCGGTCCAGCACACCGGTGACAACCTGACGGGTGAGGGCGAGGGCGACGACGAGTCCATCAACGTGGACCTGGCGGGTGTCCCGGCGGATGTCGCGAAGATCGTCTTCCCCGTCTCCATCCATGACGCGCAGAGCCGTGGACAGAGTTTCGGCCAGGTGCGCAACGCGTTCATCCGCGTGGTGAACCAGGCCAACGGGGTGGAGCTCGCCCGTTACGACCTGAGCGAGGACGCCTCGACGGAGACAGCGATGGTGTTCGGCGAGCTGTACCGGCACGGGGCGGAGTGGAAGTTCCGCGCGGTCGGTCAGGGATACGCCTCCGGCCTGGCGGGGATCGCCTCCGACTACGGCGTCAACGTCTGACCTCTTCCGCACGGTGACCGGCCTCTCCGGCGCGGTGACCGCGTTCGTACGGGCCCCGGCCCGCTCTCCTGTCCGCGGAGTGCGGGCCGGGGCCCGTTCCGCACTCCGCGGGCGATCCGGGGCGCTGCCAAGAACGGCGTTACGCGATCATGTCCGTATGGCCGATGACCACACGCACGTCCAGGACTTCTTCAGCGTCCGCGCCGCGGACTGGGACGCCCGCTTTCCCGACGACGGGCCGGCCTTCGCCGCGGCGGTCTCCGCCCTGGGCCTGCGCGCGGGCGACGCCGTGCTCGACGCGGGCTGCGGTACGGGACGGGCACTGCCCGCTCTGCGGTCCGCGGTCGGCCCCCGGGGCACCGTGCTGGGGGCCGACCTCACCGCGGCCATGCTGCGGGCCGCGGCACGCGCGGGCCGCGACCGCAGCGGGCTGCTGATCCAGGCCGACGCCGCCCGGCTGCCGGTGCGGACCCAGGCGCTCGACGCGGTGTTCGCGGCCGGGCTGATCGCCCATCTGCCACGGCCGGAACGGAACCTGGCGGAACTCGCCCGGGTGGTGCGGCCCGGCGGGCTGCTGGCGCTGTTCCATCCCATCGGCAGGGCGGCGCTGGCCGCGCGCCACCGCCGCACGCTCACCGACGACGACCTACGGGCGGAGCCCAACCTCGTCCCCGTGCTGGCCCGTTCGGGCTGGCGGCTGAACACGTACCTCGACGAAGAGGCCCGCTTCCTCGTCCTGGCCGAACGGATGAGCTGATCCCCGCACTCCGTGCCGGCCTGCTCACTCGGCCGGTGCGTCCGGGCGGCTCAGGTGCCGGACCGGGCAGCCGCCCCTGCCGGGCGTGGGGTACGTACCGAGTCCGGACACCTCGTAGCCGCCCGGATACCCCTTGATCTCGGGATTCTGGCGGGCGTGGTGCGGGGTGGCGCGGGGCGGCAGCAGCCGCACCGCGCGGGCCCTCAGCCGCAGGGCGCCCCGGGTGAGCCCGCGTGCCACCGGTCCCGGGCGCTCGTAGCGGAAGGCCCGTAGCAGCGAGTCGTCGAGGAGCGCGAGGCTCGCGCCGCGCACCATCCGCGCGAGGGGGCGCGGATACCAGGAGGCCATCAGCGCGAGCGTGGCGTCCGACACCTCGCGCGCCCCCTCGTCCCAGCCGAAGTGCTCCTTCTCGTAGGCGTCGAGGGTGCGCTCGAACTCCTCGTACGTCTGCGGCAGGTGCTTGATGCCCATGTGTGCGCCCAAGGTCCGGTAGTAGGCGGCGCACGCCGCCTTCTCGTGCCCGGACAGCCGGCGCCAGCCGTAGGTGTCGAGCCACCGCTTCGGGGTGACGACGAAGGTGCACAGCACATAGCGCATGTCGTCGTCGCTGATGTCGTAGCTGCGGTGCATCTGGTTGATCCGGCGGATGGCCGTACGCCCGGGGACGCTGTCGAATCCGTGCTCGACCACGGCGTCCAGGAGGAGCGCGGTGTCGTCGTAGCGCTTCTGCGAACGGTCCGTCAGCTCCGCTGTCTCGGCGAGCAGACGGCCGATGCTGGGAACCGCATACGTCCGGTACAGGGCGAGTTCGAGAGCCCGGGTGATGTCCCAGGGGAACTCGTACGTGGCCGTGATCCGGTAGATCTCCAGGAAGTCCCTTTCCGGATCGAGGCGTTGAATATCCTTCAGCCGGTCGTAGCGCTTCACAGAACTGTTCCCCTCTTCGTCCGGGCCACGTGTCCAAACCTCCGTGCGCGGGCAAGACCGTGAGTACGCGCGCAGGACAGGGAGTGCCGCGCAGGCGCGGCACATTCTCCCGCGTGCGCACGATCCCTGTCAGGCACATCCATGTCCAGGAAGGGCGGTCCCCATGACCGACATGTTCGGCATAATCCGCAGAGCTGTGAACCCGGGCCGCAAGGACGGCAGGCCCGCCGGTGCCACCAAGGCACCGGAGCGCCGGCAGCACAATCTGTTCGAGGCGGCAGCCACGTTCGTCGCGGCGTCGGCGGAGGACGACCAGGAGCGGATGGACGAGGCGAGCGGCTGGGTGTCACCGGAAGCGCTCTCCTTCGGCGTCGGAGAACTGGCCTGCCGGGCGGTCATCGCCCTCGCCCGCGAGCGCGGTGAATCACCCGACGCGGTGGCCCGCGACCTCCTCGGGCTGACCGCCGAGTAGGGGTTCCGTCCTCGGCACACCTGGCACGGGGCTGCCGGGCGTTCCGCCTTGTCAGGGCCTCGACGAGTGGGTTACCCACTGGTTAAGGTGCGCCGACGGACAACCACGACGGACGAGGAGGGTGCAGTGACCGGGACAGACGACGCAGTCGCCGAGGACACGCTGTACGTACTGACTGCGGTCCTGCTGACCCCGGCGCAGTTCCCCAGCGTGCTCGGCGACGACTATCCGGCGGCCTGCACGGCACTGGGTCTCGACCCCCGTGCCACGGGGTACGGGCTGGTCATGGGCCAGGACGGCGACGGGGCCAGGTGGACCGTCGTCGTCGATGACGTGTCCCTGGTGGCCGTGGCGGTAGCGTCCTGGGACTGCGGGATGGAGTACGAACTCTCTCCCGACGAAGACTCGGTGGTCTGCGCTCTTCCCGGCTGGCCGCTCGCCGTGGCGGTCGCCGCGCCGGGCGTGGCCGCTCCGCACGACCCGGCCCCTGACCCTCGGGCGGACGGCGGGGAGCTGCCGCCGCTGGCTCCGCCGGACCCCGGTGCGTGGGGCCCGGCCCAGCGCCGGCTCGGCGCGGACGCGGTCGCCTCGCAGTGGGCGGGCTGGCGCGAACAGATCGACGAGAGCGCGGTGGCGGGGGACGGGAGCGCGGCGAAGACCGCCGAGAACGGTGAAGCGCCCGGTGGGAACGGTACGGGCGGTGAGAACGCGAGCCGCGCGGACGCGGGCGCCGGCACCGCGGGCGGCGGAGACTCGGAAGCCGGGCCCACCGACGGTGGGAGCGTAGCCCCGGACACCGGCTCCACAGACGGTGAGGTCATCGTGCCGGACAGCGCGCACGGTGCCTCCTCCGGCTCGCATCCCGGTGTCCGGCGGGCTCTGGCCGAAGCCCGTGCCTACCTCGACGCCCCGCCGCCGCCCGGCCGGGTCCGGTCCTCGTTCGCCCCGGGAGACGCCCGGACGATCCGGGCCGACGGCCCCGGCTGGTCCATGGTGGCCAGGACCGACGACATGGCGTTTCTGCTGCTGGACGAGGTGCCGGGCGAGATACTGCCGGTCCGGCGCGGCGCGGAACTGCCCGGTCTGCTCAAGGCTCTGGACGCGCTGGCCGTACGGCCCTCCTGAGGCGTCCCGGACGCGGACGCCGCCTGCCGAGCGGTGCGTGCCCCGCCCCGGGCCCCTCCGGCCAGGGGCCGCCCGGCACCACTCAGCGGCCGATCTCCCTGCGGCTGATCCTGCGGAGCCTGCGCCGCTGACCGGGATCCAGTGCCAGGTAGGCGATCGCGGGAACTCCGATGAGCACCAGCAGTGACAGCCAGAACCCGATGAACGGCATCAGGACGACTGCGACGACGACTCCCCCGATGGCGATCTTTGCTCTGTTCGACATCGTCCACGCCTCCTTCGCGGCCACTGGCCGCTCCTGCTGTGAGAACGCCTGTGCGTGCTCATCGGTTCCAGCCTGCCCCGAACCCGTGGGGAACGGTCACCTGAGCGGTGCGCCGACCTCATGCATGTGGTCGAGTGCCTGGCGGTAGGACTCGATGAGTCCGGTTTCCGCGTAGGGCATGCCGAGCGTTTCGCAGTGGGCCTTGACCAGGGGCTGCGCCAGCCGCAGATGGGGGCGGGGCATGCTCGGGAAGAGGTGGTGCTCGATCTGGTAGTTGAGCCCGCCGAGGAACCAGTCGGTGAGGACGGCACCCCGCACGTTGCGCGAGGTGAGGACCTGGCGCTGCAGGTGCCCCCAGCGATCGCCGTCCGGGTCGGGCATCTCCATGCCCTTGTGGTTCGGGGCGAAGGCCATGCCCAGGTGGAGGCCGAAGAGCGCGTGGTGCACGAGAGCGAAGACGACGGCCTTGCCCGGCGACATGACGGTGAGCAGCAGCGCGGCGTAGAGGCCGAGGTGGGCGACGAGCAGCAGGGCGGAGAGGGCGCGCTCACGGACGGGCTGGTGCCGCAGGTACTGGAAGCCGGAGACCTTCAGGGCGATGCCCTCCAGGAGCAGCATCGGGAAGAACAGCCGGGCCTGGTTGCGGGTGAGCCAGCGGGCGAAGCCCTCGCGCTGTGCGGCCTGCTTCTGGGTCCAGACGAGGGCGCCGACGCCGACGTCGGGGTCCTTGTCCACGTGGTTGGGGTTGGCGTGGTGGCGTACGTGCTTGTCGTTCCACCAGGCCTCGTTCATGCCGAGGAGCAGGTTGGCGTGCACCAGGCCGATGGCCCGGCTCGCCCTGCGGTCACCGGATATCTGGGCGTGTCCGGCGTCGTGCCCGACGAACGCGGTGCGGGACCAGAAGACGGCGAGGGGCAGCGCGAGCAGCAGGGTCCACCAGGTGTCGCCGAGGAGGAACATGCCCGTGAGCACGGCGCCCAGGGCGAGCAGATTGGCGGCGATGCCTGCCGCGTACCAACCGGTGCGGCGTTCGAGGAGCCCTTGCCCCTTGACGGCCCGCAGCAGTGGCGCGAAGTCGCTTCCTGCACTTCCGACACTTCCGGCACTTCCGGCACCGTCACGGGTTCGTTCCGCGACGGTGGTTGCGGCCTGAGGCATGATGTCTCCGGTCTTAAGGGATGCGCTGACCTGATGAAACGTACGGGTCGCAGATATACGGCGGCCATGGAGCCACCACCCGAGGTTTCCTGGTGCCAGCCCCCTCATTCCGGTGGGGGGCCGGCTACACCTGGCCGACATACCGGACACAGGCGTGTGATCTAAAACATGCGGCGACTAGCCCCGTCGCCGGATGCGATGGAGTACCCTCGGCGACCTCAGCCAACTAGTCAAATTTGAGGAATCTGACATCGCTGTGCACAGCCTCCCCGCAGCAACGCTCTCCGAGATCTCCGCACTCATCGGCTGTTCCGTGGTGTTCCTGCCCGCGGATCCCTCCCGGACCGGACGCGTCGCCTTCTGGTGCCCAGACGGTAGCAGTCCGCCCGATGCCCCGGGGACCGTCGAGGCCCTGACCGTGACCGATGCCGACGCCGAGCCGTACGAAGCACCCGCGCGGCTGCTCCCCGTGCGGGACGCCCTGCCGGTACTGACCCGGGCGCGGGCCTCCGCGCATGCCTCGGCGTCGGCCTCCTTCTGGGGCGCGGCCGGACTGCTGGCCCTTCAGTTCACCGCGCGTGGGCTGCTGTTGCCGGGGCTGAGCGGCACCGACCAGGACGCGTGGCGGGCCGGACCGCTCACCGCGGACGATCAGGACCGGATCCGCGCTCTGGCCGCCTCCATGCCGCCAAGTGCCCATGCGGTTCCACTGGATGCGACTGCCGAGCCGCTGCTGCTGCCCGAACCGGAGTGGCTGGTAAGGGCGTTCCTGGACGCGGTGGCCGACGGCCTGCCGCGCACGCCCGCCGCGGCCCTCGCCAACGGTGGCCCGGCCTTCACCGCGGACGCTCCGCGGCGGCTGCCGGACCACCGCGCCTGGGCCGCGGATGTCGCGGCCGGTCACGACGCGGGCGTCCGGCTCTCGCTGCGCGTGGAGGTGTCCGGGCTCGACCGGGCCGACGAGGGGCCCCACGGGCGGCTGACCGGCCCGTCCTTCCGGGTGGTCCCGCAGATCCACAGCGTCAGCGACCCCACGCTGGTCACCGATGCCGCCCTGATCTGGACGGGCAGCGGTCCGGCCGCCGCCGCCCTCGGGCCGAGGGCCCGGATGGACGCCCTGCTGATGCTGCGCCGGGCCGCCCGCGCCTGGCCGCCCCTGACCCCGCTGCTGTCGGCCGCCGTGCCGGACGCAGTGGAGCCGGCCGACGAGGAGATCGGGGAACTGCTGGGCCCCGCCTCACGGGCGCTCGCGGCGACGGGCGTCCAGGTGCACTGGCCCAGGGAGCTGGCCCGCAAGCTCACCGCGCGTGCCGTGATCGGCCCGCCCGACGACGAGAACGACGGGGCCGGACCGGACGGTTTCCGGCCAGCTGCCCGTACCGGCTCCGACCGTGCACCGCTCCTGTCGGCGGACGCCCTGCTCGCGTTCGACTGGCGGTTCGCGCTCGGGGACCGGAGCCTCAGCCGCGCCGAGCTGGACCGGCTGGCCGAGGCCGGCCGTCCGCTGGTGCGGCTGCGCGACCAGTGGGTGCTGATCGATCCGGAGGAGGCGCGTCGCGCCCGGGAGACCAGGGACCGCAAGGTCACCCCCATCGACGCGCTCGGGGCAGTACTGACCGGCTCCACCGAGCTCGACGGCCGTCGGATCGAGGTCCGGGCCACCGGCTGGCTGGAGACCCTGCGACAGCGGATCGCCGATCCGGAGTCCCGGCGGGGGCAGGACGGCGAGGCAGTGCTCGGGCAGCCCGCGGCCCTCGCCGCGACCCTGCGCGACTACCAGCTCCGTGGCCTGAACTGGCTGCACACGATGACCTCGCTCGGGCTCGGCGGCTGCCTCGCGGACGACATGGGGCTCGGCAAGACCATCACGCTGATCGCGCTGCATCTGCACCGGCAGACCATCGAATCGGCCGCGGGCCCCACCCTGGTGGTCTGTCCGACCTCTCTGATGGGCAACTGGCAGCGGGAGATCGAGAAGTTCGCCCCCGGCACCCCGGTGCGCCGCTTCCACGGCAGCGCACGGAGCCTGGAGGACCTCCCCGACGGCGAGTTCGTCCTCACCACGTACGGGACGATGCGGCTGGACGCTCCGCGGCTCGCGGCCACCCGGTGGGGCATGGTCGTCGCCGACGAGGCGCAGCACGTGAAGAATCCGTACTCGGCGACGGCCAAGCAGCTGCGCACGATCGGCGCGCGGGCCCGGGTCGCCCTCACCGGCACTCCGGTGGAGAACAACCTCTCCGAACTGTGGGCGATCCTCGACTGGACGACCCCGGGCCTGCTCGGCCGGCTCGGCACGTTCCGCACCCGGTACGCGCGAGCGGTGGAGGACGGCAGCGACCCCGCGGCGGCCGAGCGGCTCGGCGCGCTGGTGCGTCCGTTCCTGCTGCGCCGGCGCAAGTCCGATCCGGGCATCGCTCCGGAGCTGCCGCCGAAGACCGAGACGGACCGTGCGGTCTCCCTGACGGCCGAGCAGGCGGGCCTGTACGAGGCGGTGGTACGCGAGACCCTGGCGGCGATCTCCGCCGCCGACGGCATCGCCCGGCGGGGTCTGGTGGTGAAGCTGCTGACCGCGCTCAAACAGATCTGCAACCATCCCGCGCAGTACCTCAAGGAGGAGAAGCCGCAGATCGCCGGGCGTTCGGGAAAGCTGGAGCTGCTCGACGAGCTGCTGGACACCATCCTGGCGGAGGGTGCGGCCGTCCTGGTGTTCACCCAGTACGTACAGATGGCCCGGCTCCTCGAACAGCACCTGGCGGCACGCGGGGTCCGTACCCAGTTCCTGCACGGCGGCACTCCGGTCGCCGCGCGGGAGGCGACGGTGAACCGTTTCCAGGCGGGCGAGGCCGCCGTCTTCCTGCTATCGCTCAAGGCAGCCGGCACGGGGCTCAACCTCACCCGGGCGGGCCACGTGGTGCACTTCGACCGCTGGTGGAACCCCGCGGTGGAGGCGCAGGCCACCGACCGCGCGTACCGCATCGGGCAGACCCAGCCGGTGCAGGTCCACCGGCTGATCGCCGAGGGCACCATCGAGGACCGGATCGCCGGGATGCTGGCCCGAAAACAGGGGCTCGCGGACTCGGTCCTCGGGTCCGGCGAGAGCGCCCTGACCGAACTCAGCGACGCGGAACTGGCCGATCTGGTCGAGCTGCGAGGGGGTGCGCGATGAGCGGCGGATACGAGTCCGGCGCCTACGGGCCGGACGGCTACGAACCGGACGGCTACGAATCCGACGGATACTCCGGGCCCTACGACGACAACGACGCCTACGAGGGCGGCGGGCCGGACGGAACGGCTCCCCCGCCCGCATCGCAGGAGCGCACGTTCGCCGCACTGCCGCCCGCGAGCGGGCGCGCCTTCGCGGAGTCCTGGTGGGGCCGGGCCTGGCTGAAGGCGCTGGAGGACACCGCGCTGGACGGACAGCAGCTCAAGAAGGGACGCCGGCTCGCCCGTGAGGGCGGGGTCGGTGTGGTGTCCGTGCGGCCCGGCCGGATCACGGCCGTGGTGCAGGACCGGGACACGAGCGCGTACCGCAGTGACGTGCTGCTCCAGGAGCTGAGCGAGGAGGAGTGGGACCGGTTCCTGGACATGGCGGTCGACCGGGCCGGGCACATCGCGGCGCTGCTCGACCGCGAGATGCCGCCGCACCTGGTCGAGGACGCGTCCGCGGCGGGCGTGGAACTGCTCCCGGCCATCGGTGACCTCGATCCGGAGTGCACCTGCGAGGCCTGGGACCACTGCCCGCACACCGCCGCCCTCTGCTACCAGGTCGCGCGGCTGCTGGACCAGGACCCGTTCGTCCTGCTGCTGATGCGGGGACGCGGCGAGCGCCGGCTGCTCGACGAGCTCCAGGTGCGGATCACCGCCCGCGCCGCGGGACACGAGCCGTCCGGGCCCGCCGACGCACCGGCGGCCGGTCCGGCGAACCGGGTGGTGCGCGGGGTCCCGGCGGCGGAGGCGCATGCGGCGGCCGGCATCCTCCCGCCGCTGCCCCCTCCCCCGGCGCTTCCCGCAGAGGCGGGCGTGTCGCCCTCGCTGGACACGGAGACCGACCCGGAGCCCGGCGTGGACCCGACGGCGCTGGAGATGCTGGCGACGGACAGCGCCGCACGCGCTCACCGGATGCTCGCGGACGCGCTGGCACCGGGCCACGAACTACAGCCCGTCCCGGCCGCCCTGACACCGGAACAGGACGCGGTACGGCTGGCCGCCACCGCGCGTCCCGAGCCGTGGATCGTGACCCGGCTGGCGGCCGGCTCGGGGCGCGGACCGGCCGGACTGCGGGTCGCCGTCCACGCCTGGCGGTACGGCGGCGCCGCCGCGCTCTCCGTCCTCGACGAACTGTGGACGCCGGACGCCGCTTCGCTGGCCCACGCCAGGACACAGCTCGCCGCCGCCTGGGACGAGGACGAGGCGCCCCGGCTGCGGGCCGAGCACAACCGCTGGACGTCGGTGGACGGCGCGCTCCAGCTCCGCTACGGGCGGGACGGGCGCTGGTACCCGTACCGCAAGGAGGGCGGCCGGTGGACCCCGGCCGGTCCCGCCGACGACGATCCGGCAACGGCCCTGGCCGGCGCGGGCCGGAGTGATACGGGTCAGAGCGAGATCTGACGAGGCCTCACCGGCGTTCGGGGGTGGGATCATCGCCCCGGCCGCCGGGACGAGTCCTCCGGCCCCTCACCCGACCGGGCGTGAATCGGGCTGCCGTCTTCCGCCGCTCGCGCGGCCCCCGTACCGTGGGGCCCGCGAGCCGCTCGGCCGTACATCGGACAGCCCGTTCCGGCCATCGGACAGGAGAAACCGACCCGGTACCCGGGGAACCGGCGGAAGGCAGTCTCCCCCACGGTGATCTGCCGCGCGGAACACACGGTGTCCCGCGACCCCTGACAGCCGGACCCCTGCCCCCGCCCCTCCGAACCGGCCCTCCTCTCGCCTCTGCCCGCTCCCCCACACAGCTGGAGTACACATGCACCGGAGAAGGATCCTTCAGGGCGCGGCGGCCACGGCCGCCGCCACGCTGCTCCCCGCCTCCGTGCGGGCCACCGCGGCGGCAGCGGCCGGCAGCACGGACTATCCGTCGGCCCACTGGGCACCCGCCTCGACTTCCAACTACACCGTCTCGAAGCGCCCTTCGGCGTATCCCGTCCAGTACGTGATCATCCATGTCACCCAGGAGACCTTCTCGGACGCGGTCGCGATCTTCCAGAATCCGGCGAAACAGGTCTCCGCGCACTACGTCGTCCGCTCGGTGGACGGCTACATCGACCAGTGCGTCAGGGAGCAGAACATCGCCTGGCACGCGGGCAACTGGGACTACAACACCCGGAGCATCGGCATCGAGCACGAGGGCTACGTGGACCAGCCCCAGTACTTCACCGACGCCATGTACGAGAAGTCGGCGCTGCTGACCGCCTCGGTCTGCGACCGCTACGGCATCCCCAAGGACCGCGCGCACATTCTCGGCCATGTGGAGGTCCCGGGCACCGACCACACCGATCCGGGCCCGAACTGGGACTGGGTCCGGTACATCCGCCTCGTCAACCTCCTGGGAACGGGCTGAGCGACAGCCGGGCGGCCCGGTTCGGGTCCGTCCGATCTGCCCGCCGCACCACGGTTGTCGCAGGCCCCCGCTGCGACGACGATGGGGGTGTACGGCACCCCTGGACGGGAGGGTGAGTTGACGGACCCCTGGCTGGCCCTGGCAGCCGACGCGGACCCCGGTGAACGGCTCGGCGAACTGCGCCACGCGCACGAGGTGTTCACCGCGGCCGGCCGCCTTGAGCGGCCGGTGCGCCCGGTGGTGGGCGAATCCTGGCGCCGCTCCGCGCGGGCCCGCGTCTGCCCGGACGGCGCCGCGCTCGTCGATCTGGACGCCGACGACGTCGGCCCGTACCGGGAGTCCCATCCGCTCGCCCGCGCCATGCCGGTGATCCGGGAACTGATGAGCGCCTACGCGACGGACGGGGAGCACCTGCTGGCGGTGTGCGACGCGCACGGCAGGCTGCTGTGGGTCGAGGGGCACCCGGTGACCCGACGGCGGGCCGGCCGGATGAACTTCGTGGAGGGCGCCCGCTGGGCGGAGTCCGTCGCCGGGACCAACGCGCCGGGGACGGCCATCGCCGTGGACCGCCCGGTCCAGGTGTTCGCGGCCGAGCACTTCCTGCGCCCGGTGCAGCAGTGGACGTGCGCGGCCGCGCCGCTGCACGACCCGCACACCGGACGGGTCCTCGGTGCGGTCGACATCACCGGCGGGAACGGTCTCGCGCATCCGCACAGCCTGGCGTTCGTGCAGGCCGTCGCCCGCGCCGCCGAGTCCCAACTGGCCCTCCTCACGCCGCTCCCGGCCGCCGGGACCGTACAGCTCAGCGCGCTCGGCAGGAACGAGGCGGTGCTGACCGTGGCCGGCCGGGCGCTCCGCCTCAGTCCGCGGCACAGCGAGATCCTGGTGGCGCTGGCCAGGCGCCCCGAGGGCATCGGCGGCGAGGAACTCCTGGTCGAGCTGTACGAGGACGAGTCGGTCACCCCGGTGACGCTGCGGGCCGAACTCTCCCGGCTGCGCCGGCTGCTCGGCCCCGATCTGCTGCTCTCCCGCCCCTACCGTCTCGCCTGCCGCGTCGACGCGGACTTCGACACGGTCGCACGCCGGCTGGCCTCGGGTGCGGTCGCCTCGGCCATGAGCGCCTACGCGGGCCCCCTGCTGCCCGGTTCGCAGGCCCCGTCGGTCGTGCGGCTGCGGCGCCGGCTCGACGATTCGCTGCGGGCCGCGCTGATCGCACGCGGCGATCCGGGGCTGCTGGCCGACTGGGCGTCGAGCCCGTGGGGCGAGGACGACCTCCCCGTGTGGCGGGCGCTGGCCGCGGCCGCTCCCGCGGCCCAGCGGCCGGCGCTGCTCGCCAGGGCCAGGTCGCTGGACGCGGAACTGCGCTAGGCGTGCTGTTCCTGGAGGTTGGGTGCGGTGACGGTGATCACCGCGCCCAGTCTCCGTGGACAGCACCCCTGGGGTCTTGCTCGCGGTACGCAACGGGGTTGCAACGTCGCGCTGCCTAGCCTCGCGCCGAGGGCCGCCCAACGGCGGGCGGCACCGGATCCGGGAGGCCACAGAGATGACCCGTTACGCTGCGCCGGGCACCGAGGGCGCGATCGTCTCGTACGAGTCGCGCTACGACCACTGGATCGGTGGCGCCTACGTACCGCCGGCCCGGGGCCAGTACTTCGAGAACCCGAGCCCCGTCAACGGCCGCCCGTTCACCGAGATCGCCCGCGGCACCGCCGAGGACGTCGAGCTGGCCCTGGACGCGGCACACGCCGCGGCACCGGCCTGGGGTGCCACGTCGGCGGGCGACCGGGCCTTGGTCCTGAACCGGATCGCGGACCGGATGGAGGCTCGTCTGGAGGAACTGGCGGTCGCCGAGAGCTGGGAGAACGGCAAGCCGGTACGGGAGACCCTGGCGGCCGACATCCCGCTGGCCATCGACCACTTCCGTTACTTCGCGGGCGCGCTGCGAGCCCAGGAGGGTTCGCTCAGCCAGCTCGACGAGGACACCGTCGCGTACCACTTCCACGAGCCGCTCGGCGTGGTCGCGCAGATCATTCCGTGGAACTTCCCCATCCTGATGGCAACCTGGAAACTGGCCCCGGCCCTCGCGGCGGGCAACGCGGTGGTCCTCAAGCCGGCCGAGCAGACCCCCGCGTCCATCCACTTCTGGCTGAGCCTGGTGGCGGACCTGCTTCCGGCGGGCGTCGTGAACATCGTCAACGGCTTCGGCGCGGAGGCCGGCAAGCCACTGGCGTCCAGCCCGCGCGTCGCGAAGATCGCGTTCACCGGGGAGACCACGACGGGGCGGCTGATCATGCAGTACGCCTCCGAGAACATCAAGCCGGTGACCCTGGAGCTGGGCGGCAAGTCCCCGAACATCTTCTTCGACGACGTCTGGTCGGCCGACGACGACTTCCGCGACAAGGCCCTTGAGGGCTTCACCATGTTCGCCCTCAACCAGGGCGAGGTCTGCACCTGCCCGTCCCGGGCACTGATCCAGCGCGGCCACTACGGCGAGTTCCTGGAAGCCGGCATCGCCCGCACCGAACAGATCGTTCCGGGCCATCCACTGGATACGGACACGATGGTCGGCGCCCAGGCCTCCAACGACCAGCTCCAGAAGATCCTCTCCTACCTCGACATCGGCCGGCAGGAGGGCGCGAAGGTCCTCACGGGCGGCGAGCGGATCGAGTACGACGGGGAGCTGGCGGGCGGCTACTACGTGCAGCCGACGATCTTCGAGGGCGACAACCGGATGCGGGTCTTCCAGGAGGAGATCTTCGGACCGGTCGTCGCCGTCACGTCCTTCTCGGACTTCGACGACGCGATCCGCACGGCGAACGACACCCTGTACGGGCTCGGGGCGGGTGTGTGGACCCGCGACACGAACACCGCGTACCGGGCGGGCCGGGCCATCCAGGCGGGCCGGGTCTGGACGAACTGCTACCACGCCTACCCGGCACACGCGGCGTTCGGCGGGTACAAGCAGTCCGGGATCGGCCGGGAGAACCACCGGATGATGCTGGAGCACTACCAGCAGACGAAGAACCTCCTCGTGTCGTACTCGCCGAAGAAGCTCGGGTTCTTCTAGGGAGACAAGGAGCGGTGCCTGACCAGGCATGTCGCTGGTCAGGCACCTGGCGCTCGGTGCGTTACCGACCGGGAGCGATCCGCCTGGAAGCTCCCGGTCGCTTCCGGACCCGTCCCGCTCCGGGCCGGCTGAGAGGGACTACCGGCGCGGGTCATGGCCCGCGCCACCTCGTGCGCGGTGTGTGCGAAGAGCTCGATCGCCCGGCTACCGCCGTCGGACCGCCACATCAGGCCGTATCCGAGGGGCTCGCCGCCTTCCACCGGTACGTACACGACGCCGGGACGGCCGTGGTAGAGCGGCATATGGGCCCCCGCCAGCAGTGCCCCCTGGCCGCCGGCGACCAGGGTCAGCGCCTCCTGGATGTTGGTGACGGCCGGTCCCTGCTCGATCGGAAGGCCGCCCGGTGTGTGCGTGGGCCGATGGTGCTCCTTCCAGTACTCCGGAACGCTCCCCTCGACGGTCAGCAACGGCACACGGGCCAGCTCCTCCAGCGTCACCGACCTCCGCCCGGCCAGCGGGTGCCCGGACGCGACGGCCAGTACCCTGCTCTCGGTGAGCAGCGTGGGCCCTCGCGTCAGATCGGCCTCGCGTCCGGGAAAGTCCGTCAGCTGAAGGTCGTACTCCCCTCTGCGCAGCATCCCGTACGGATCCGAGAGCGGCACCTCGCAGACCTCCACGGCGAGTTCGGGGTGGCCGGCGCGCAGTCGCCCGGCCGTCCGCATCACCATTTCTCCCGCCAGGGGCGTGGAGAAGCCCACGAACAGCGTTCCCCCGATGAGGCGCCCCGCGGAGACCGCGCGGGCCAGCGCCTCCTGGAGACCCAGGTAGTGCGGTTCCAGGTCGTCCCGGAGCCGTACGCCCAGCTCTGTGAGGGCGACCCGGCGGCTGGTCCGCGTGAACAGGGGTGCACCGACACGCCGTTCCAGCCGCTGGATGAGCTGGCTCACCCGGGCGCGCGAGAAGTGCAGGCGGTCCGCGGTACGGCCGAAGTGCAGCTCCTCGGAGAGGACGAGAAAGGAACGGAGCTCGTTCTGGTCCACGTGCTTCTCCGGGGGCGTGGGGAAGGGGGATCGGTAAGTCTGGCTGAACAACCGTTGCGATCATCGCTGTTGTTCCCGGATACGCCGTGGCGAAGGCTGGAGGCACCGAAAACGCCTCGTACTCCGGAAGGAGTCCATCGTCATGAGTTCCCTGAGCCCCGCAAAGGACATGGACGCGCGCAAGTGGGGCATCCTGCTCGTCCTGTGCGGCGCCATCTTCCTCGAAGGCGTGGACGTGGCCATGCTCAACGTGGCGCTGCCGTCGATCCGTGCCGATCTCGGCCTGTCCACCAGCGAGCTGCAGTGGGTGATGAGTGCCTACGTCCTCGGCTACGGCGGCTTCATGCTCCTCGGCGGCCGGGCGGCCGACCTGTTCGGGCGGCGTCGGATGTTCCTCGCCTGGCTCGCCGTGTTCCTGCTCTTCTCCGGGCTGGGCGGCCTCGCCACCGAGGGATGGACGCTGGTCCTGGCCAGATTCACCACGGGCGTCGCCGCCGCCTTCATGACTCCGGCGGGCCTGTCCGTCATCTCCACGGGATTCACCGAGGGACCGCAGCGGAACAGGGCGCTGCTCATCTACTCGGGCACGGCTGCCGGCGGGTTCACGATCGGGCTGGTGGCGGGCGGACTGCTCACCGCGATCGGCTGGCGGTGGGTCTTCTTCGCCCCGGTGGTGCTGTCCTTCGTCATCCTGGTCGCCGCAGCCGTTCTCGTTCCCCGGTCGGGGCGGCCCGACCGGTCGGGCAAGCGCCTCGACGCGGCCGGGGCGCTCACCGTCACCGCCGCCCTCGTGCTGATCGTGCTGGGAGTCGAACGCGCGGCGCACACCGGGATCGTCCTCAGCCTGGCCACGCTTCTCGCCGGACTGGGGCTCCTCGGGATCTTCCTCTTCCTCGAACGGCGGGCCGCCGAGCCCCTGGTACGTCTGGGTATCTTCCGCAGCGGCGTCCTGGTGCGGGCCAATCTCGTCGCGATCCTGTTCGCGGCCGGATTCTTCGGATTCCAGTTCCTGGTGGTGCTCTACCTCCAGGAACTGCGCGGCTGGACGACGCTCCGGACGAGCTTCGCGATGCTGATCATGAGCATCGACGCCGTTCTCTCCCCGACCCTCACCCCCCGGCTCGTCGCCCGCTTCGGCAACGCGCGGGTGATTCTCGGCGGCCTCGTACTCGGAGTGCTGTCTTATGGCTTGTTCCTTCCGCTGGGAGCCGACTGGAGTTACGCGGCGATGGTTCCGAGCTTCCTCCTCCTCGGGCTCTGCTTCGCCCTGGCGTACGGCCCGCTCACCATCGTGGCCACGGAGGGGGTCGCGGACGAGGAGCAGGGGCTCGCGGGCGGCCTTCTCTACACCGCCTTCCAGTTCGGTGCCGCCGTCGGGCTGTCGGCCGTCACCGCCGTCAGCGTCGCCGCAACCCGGGGGGACACGTCCGCCGCTGTGCTGGACGGCTACCGGGCCGCCCTGCTCGTCCCGTTCGCGACGGCCGTCGCCGCGGCGGTCATCGGGTCCTTCGGCCTCCGGGCACGCCGCGGCGGGGCGCCGCCCGCCGCCGGGGGCGGGCTGACCGGGACCGCCGCGGTCCCGGTCAGCCGCTGACCGCCACGCGTCCGCCGCTCACTCCGCGGCTGCCAGGAGCGTCGTACGGGCTCCCAGCGCGGCGGAGAAGCGGTCGGTCACCTCGGCAAGGGCCTCGGCGGAGCCCGGGGCCACGGTCAACGCGCCGTCGTGGCCGACGCTGATGTCCTTGTCGAGCGTGAACCACCCCGGCACGATGTGGGCGGCGCCCATGGAGCTCAGCACGGGGCGCAGCGCGTAGTCGATCGCCAGGACGTGGGCCAGGCTGCCGCCGGTGGCCAGCGGCAATACGGTCTTGCCGGTCAGCGCGTACTGGGGAAGCAGATCGAGCAGCGACTTGAGCAGCCCGGAGTAGGCGGCCTTGTAGACCGGGGTGCCGATCACCACCCCGTCCGCCTGCTCGAAGAGCTTGGTGGCCGCGACGATCTCCGGATGGCCGAACTGCGCGCCGAGCAGCGCGTCCGCGGGCAGAGTGCGGACCTCCAGCGAGATCACCTCGTGCCCCTGGTCCCTCAGCCGGCCGTCCAGGTCACGCAGCAGCCGGGCGGTTCGGGAGGTCGGGGAGGGGCTTCCGGAGACGGACAGGACGGTGGCCATGAGGGCACCTTTCTGGTCGGGGGTTCGGAGGGGCCGGACGACGGGTCCGGCGGGGCACGGCTTCGGACGGTGTGACCGGACGGCGGCACTCACCAGTCACTGGACTCGACCGCGATCACGGAGGTCAGTCCGTTGCGCAGGGTCTCCAGGAACGTGATGATCTCGGCCGCGACCGAGCGGTGCTGGAGGTCGTTCAGGACATCGTGATGGGCGTCCCGGACCACCGAGAGCCGGGCCCGGGAAAGGGACTTCGCCGTACGGGCCACGGCATCCCGGTCCGCGAGCGGATCGGCGTCGCCCACGAGGACCAGCGCCGGGACGCCCACGTCGCCGCCGTAGGCCGCCGTGAGCAGGGCGTCCGGCACCGCGTCCCGGAGGGAGCCCCGCCGGACCCCGGCGTCCTCGGTGAGCGTGCCCCGGTGTGCGGGACAGGAGGTGCGTACGTCGAGCTCCTCGTCCCAGTCGCCGGACACGGCGGCCGTGTGCCCCGGGAGCCCCGCGAGCACGACGGCCTCCGGCCGCCGGGCGGCAGGGGTCTCCTCCTGGCCGAGCAGCGCGGCGACCGCGGCCGCGCCGGTGTCGGCCCCCACGAGCACGACGGGGCGGACGACACCGTCCCGTGCCGCGGTCCCTTCGAGCGCCGCGGCGAGCCGGGCACCGAATCCGGCCAGCGAGCCGGTCAGGTCCTCGGCGTCGATCTCCGGCGCGTCGATGATCCGGACCCGGTAGGCGTCGGCGGCGAGGCGCCTGCCGAACCGGGCGTAGGCCGCCCGGGTCTCCCCGCGGCCGGGCACCACGAGGACGGTGCCGCGGACGCGGAGGCCCTCGGGGCCGAAGTGGTCGCTGTACTCGGGCATTTCAGACTCCTGCGGGTTCGGTGGCGGGTTCGGCCGCGGTGGCGGCCCGGGGCTTCCAGCCGAGGGCCGGTGCCACCTCGGTCGCGATGAGTTCGAGGGCCCGGATGGCGGCGTCGTGGTCGGGGACCGCGGGGTTGAACTGGGTGATCAGATCCGTCGCGACGGGCAGCACCTGCTCCTGCCGGAGCGCGGTGACGATCTCCTCGGGAGCGCCGTGGAACGAGTGGAATCGCCGCAGCGCCTCTTCCCTGTCCAGCCCCCTGGGGAAGGAGCCGCTCTCCGCCATGCGCAGGGCGGCCCGGTGGACGTCGTCGCCGATCTGCCGGAGCGCCGTGCGCTTGTCCTTGGCGGGGAAGACGAACCGGGAGAGGCCTATCCGTGGCCGGCGAGGCCGGTCCCAGGCGGCGAGGAACGCGTCGGCCCAGGGGCGCTGCACCTCGTCCGTGGGCGCGTCGAAACCGTAGGCCGCCCGGTTGAGGAGCAGGTTCGAGCCGCCGGCGGCGGCGTACTGCGCACCGCTGCCGCTGAAGACGCCCTGCCAGATCCGGTCGCCGAAGCCCCCGGCAGCCGGCTGGATACGGAAGCCGGCCGCACCCACTTCCCCGTTGGCCAGGGCCGTGCGCAGAACATGGAGGTTCTCGCTGGTCAGCTCGCGCCTGCGGTCGAAGTCCCTGCCGAGGGCGGCGTACTCCGCGGCGGCTGCCCCGCTGCCCACGCCGATCTCGACGCGTCCGCCGCTGAGCAGGTCGACGGTGGCGACATCCTCCGCGAGGCGGACCGGGTCCTCCAGCGGGAGGATGGTGATGGCGGTGCCGAGCCGTATCCGGGTGGTCCGTGCCGCGGCGTGCGCCAGGAAGGGCCAGGGTGAGGACAGGCCGCCTCCGCCCCGGGTGACGTGGTGCTGGGCGACCCAGCCGACGTCGAAGCCGAGTTCGTCGGCGGCGACGAAGAGTTCCTGGGCATCGCGGTACGTCCGGGCCAGGTCGCCGCCCCGGCCCTGGACGTGGGTGAGGAAGCCGAGTCTGAAGCGCGGTGTCTCGTCGGTCATGAGGTGAATGCCTTTCAGCGATCAGGCGTCGTCAACAGGGCGTCCGCGGCCGGGCCGTGGGACGGCCCGGAGCTGTGGGCACCCGGCGTGCTCAGTCGCGTACGAGCTCGCGGTCGAGCGCGTGCCGGTTGGCGGGGACCGGCAGGCCGAGGTTGCCGCGCAGCGTGTCGGCCTCGTACTCCGTGCGGAACAGACCGCGCTTCTGGAGGAGCGGAACCACGCCGTCCACGAAGAGGCTGAGGTCGTCGTTGTTCCGGAAGGCGAGATTGATGCCGTCGAAGGTGCCGGCGTCGAACCACTGCTCGATGGTGTCGGCGACGGTCTCCGGGGCACCGACGAACGGCGAGCGGCGGAACGCGTTGACCGACTCGGCGACCTGGCGCAGCGTCAGGTTCTCCGTGCGGGCGCGCTCGATGATCTTCGCGGCGCCCGTACGGCCGCCCTTCTCCGCGAGGTGGGAGACGTCCGGGAAGGGGGCGTCCAGGTCGTGGCCGGAGAAGTCGTACGCGCCGAAGGAACGGCCCAGGAGCGCGAGGTTGCTCGCGAAGTCGTTGTCCTCCTCGAAGATCTCCCGTTCGCGGTTCCTGGCGTCCTGGTCGGTCGCGCCGACGATCGGGCCGCCGTGGATGAACACCTTGATGTGGCCGGGATCGCGGCCGTAGGCCGCGGTACGCCGCTTGATGTCGGCGTAGTACTCCTGTGCCTGTTCCAGGGAGCCGCCCGGGGCGTAGATGCCCTCGGCCACCCGCGCGGCGAGATCGCGCCCCTCGGGCGAGACCCCGGCCTGGAAGATGACCGGCTGGCCCTGGGCCGAGCGGGAGATGTTGAGCGGGCCGGCGACCTTGAAGTGCTCCCCGGAGTGGTCGAGGGCGTGCAGCCGGGCCGGATCGAGGAAGACACCGCGGTCCACATCGGCGGGGAAGGCGTCGTCCTCGTAGGAGTCCCACAGACCCCTGGCCACCTCGACGAACTCCAGCGCCCGGCCGTACCGGGTCGCGTAGTCCAGGTGCTCGTCCAGACCGTAGTTCCTGGAGGTGCCGGTGTCGAAGCTGGTCACCACGTTCCATCCGGCGCGCCCGCCGCTGATGTGGTCGAGGGAGGCGAAGCGGCGGGCGAGGTTGAACGGCGAGTTGTACGTGGAGCTCGCCGTGCCGACCAGGCCTATGTGCTTGGTGTGGGTGGCGACCGCGGACAGGAGCGTGAGGGGCTCCAGCCGGTTGAGGTAGTGCGACGGGTAGGTGCTGTTGATGAACTGGCTGTCGACGATGAAGAGCGCGTCGAAGAGCGCGTGCTCGGCCGCTTGCGCCTGCCGGATGTAGTAGTTGATGTCGATGCTGGCGTTCTTGGCCACGCGCGGGTCCTTCCACAGACCGTGCTGTCCGGGGCCTCCGACGCCGTAGGGGTGCAGTGCGAGGTGGATCGTGCGGGACATCGCTGTTCCTCTCAAGGAGTTCAAGGAGTTCAAGGAGTGTTGTGGGGGCGGGTTGTACGGGTGACGCCGTGCTCAGGCGTTCAGCAGCGCGCGCAGGGCCTCGCGCTCGGACCGGTCGGCCGCGCCCGTGCGCAGGGTCGGTGCCGAGCTGACGAGCAGTCGGGTATAGGCGTGCCGGGGGTGGTTGATGACGTCCGGAGAGGAGCCGACCTCGACGAGTTGGCCCCGGTAGAGCACCGCGATGCGATCCGCGGTCCCCGCCACGGACCCGAGGTCGTGGGAGATGAGGACGAGGGCCACGCCGGTGGCTCGTAGCTCCTTGAGGATTTCCAGTACCTTGACGCGGTTGGCGGAGTCCAGCGCGCTGACCGGCTCGTCGAGGATGACCAGCCGGGGCCCGGTGACCAGCGCCCTGGCCACGGCGACACGTTGGCGCTGGCCGCCGGAGAGCTCGCCGGGCAACCGCTCGAACAGTTCTCCGGAGAGGTGGACGCGGTCCAGGAACGACCGTGCCCGCGCGGTCGCCTCCTTACGCGGTACGCCCTGGACGAGCAGGGGTTCGGTCAGGGAGTCCTCGACGGTGAGATCGGGGTCGAGGCTGCGCAGCGGGTCCTGGAAGACGTACTGGACGACGCCGCGGCGGCGCAGGGCGCGCCACTGGCGGCGGCCGTAGGCGCTCACGTCCTGCCCGTCGATGAGGACCGTTCCGGCCGAGGCCGGAACCAGCCCGAGAACGGCGCGGGCGAGGGTGGACTTGCCCGATCCCGTCTCACCGATGACGCCGACGGTCTCGCCGGGTGCGACGCTCAGCGAGACTCCGTGCAGGGCGTGGCGGCGCCGGCGGCCCCGTCCGTAGCGCACGTCCAGTCCGCTGACGTCGAGCACCGGCCCGGCGTCTCCCCCACGGCCGGCTGCCGCTGCCTCCGCTTCGGCGAACTCGGCGGTCATGATGCCTCCTTGGGGGTGAGGAACTTCTCCAGGCCGTACTGGTTGTGCTCGGCGATGAGCAGCCGGGTGTACTCGTGCCGCGGATCGTGGAGCACCGCCCGTGTCGGGCCGTGCTCCACCACGTCGCCCTGCTTCATCACGAGGACCTCGTCGCACAGCTGGGCGACGACGGCCAGGTCGTGGGAGACGACCACGAGCGCCAGTCCGGTCCGTTCCCTCAGCTCGGCGAGCAGATCGAGGATCTCGGCCTGGACGGTGACGTCGAGGGCCGTGGTGGCCTCGTCCGCGATGAGGGTGCGCGGTTCGACGGCGATGGCCGCCGCGATCAGGACGCGCTGGAGCATGCCTCCCGACAGCTCGTAGGTGTACTGGCTGTAGACGAGTTCCGGGTCGCGCAGACGTACCGCCCGGAGCAGTTCGACGGCCCGGTGCCGTGCCTCGCGCCGCTTCAGCCCCTGCTTGGCCCGCAGGACCTCGGCGATCTGGGCGCCCACCCGGATCGAGGGGTTGAGGTAGGACGCCGGGTCCTGGAAGACCGCGCCGATCGTGGCGCCGCGCAGGGCCGTCCACTGCCGGGACGTGAGGGTCGCGATGTCGGTGCCGGCGATCTCTATCGAGCCGCCGGATACCTCGAAGTGCGCGGGCAGGATGCCGAGCGCGGCCCGGCAGGTGAGCGTCTTGCCGCTGCCGGACTCACCGACGATGCCGACCGCCCTGCCCGGTGTGAGGTCGAAGGTGACGCCGTGCACGATCTCCCGGTCGGTGACGCGGTCGCTGATGCGTACGTCGCGCAGGGAGAGCACCGGCTCGGCCACCGGGCCGGGCCTGGCGGCGGTGACGGCGGGCTCGGCCCGCCCGGGAGCGGTGTTCTGGGACACGGTCGTCACAGGGAACCTCCGGTGGGTACGGGACCGCTCCGCTCCAGGCGGTTGGCACGGGCCTTGCGGTTGTTGACCAGGGCCCGGCCGGCCTCGCCGGAGACATCGCGGATGGCGTCGGCGAGGAGGTTGCAGGCCCAGACGGTGACCATGATCAGCAGCGCGGGCGCCACCGGTGCCCACGGCTGGTGGCTGAGGTAGCCCAGGTCGGAGGCGAGCAGCCCGCCCCAGGTGGGCGCCGGGGGCTGGACGCCGATGCCGAGGAACGTCAGGCTCGACACGATGACGAAGCCGACGCCGATGGTCTGTGCGAGTGCGATCGCGATCGGCGGGAGCACCTTGACCCAGACGTGCCGGCGTACGACCCAGCCGACCGAGGCACCGGAGATGATCGCGGCCTCGACGTACGGGGAGCGGGCGACGGCCAGCGTCGCCGCGCGGGACACCCGGTAGAAGAGGGGCGATACCAGCGCTCCGGTGACGAGCATGGCCTGGGTGAGGCCGTTGCCCAGCAGGGCGATCACGGCGATGGCGAACAGCAGGAACGGCAGGGCCACGAGTGTGTCGGCAAGGCGGAGGGTGAACCACTCGAAGGCCCGGCCGAGGTAGACCGACAGGATGCCCGGCACGGCGCCTACGACCAGGGCCGTCAGCGCGACCTCCAGCGAGCCGAGCACGCTGACGCGCGAGCCGTCCAGCAGCCGGCTGAGCACGTCGCGGCCGAGGTAGTCGGTGCCCAGCCAGTGGGCGCCCGAGACATCGGCGAGCGGGTTGTCGCTGGTGGCCAGGGGATTCTGCGGGGCGAGCCACGGTCCGAGTACCGCGAGCAGTGCGATCACCACGAGGATGACGACGGCGATCCGGCCGGACACGAGTGCGAGCACGCGGCGCACCATGGTCACACCCCCCGCTGCGATGCGGGCATGACGCGTGCCAGCACCAGATTGATGATCAGGTTGAAGGAGACGACCAGCACGATCGACACCACGAGGACGCCCTGCACCGCGGGTACGTCACCGGCCTGGGCGGAGTCGTTGGCGAATCTGCCGAAGCCCTGGAGGCCGAAGATCCACTCCGTGACGACGGAGGCGCCGACCAGGGCGGGGAACTTCTGGCCGAGTGTGGCGAGCGCGGGCCCGAGTCCGTTGCGCAGTACGTGGCCGAAGAAGATCCGCCGGGGGCTCAGTCCCCGTACCACCGCGCCGGTCACATAGTTCTCGTCGTAGGCCGAGATGAGGCTGGTGCGCAGCTGGCGGGCGACGTCGGCGATGACGTCGAAGCTCAGCGCGAGCGCGGGGAGGGTGATGTGGGCGAGCCAGCGGCCGAAGCCCTGCTCCGCCGGGATGTAGCCGGCCGAGGGGAACAGCTGGAGTCCGACCGCGAGGACCGCGACCAGCACGATGCCGACGACGAAGGCCGGCATCACCGAGATCACGGTGACGAACCCGGTGATCGCGCGGTCGATGACGGTGGTGCGCCGGAGGGCGGCCAGGGTGCCGAGACCGAACCCGGCCACCACCCCGATGATCAGCGCGAACGTGGCGACCGACAGGCTGACACCCAGGCCGAGGCCGATGAGGGTGGAGATGTCGGCCCCGTTGACCCAGCTGGTGCCGAGCTGTCCGTGCAGAACGCCGGTGAACCAGTCCCAGTACTGGGTCAGGAAGGGCTTGTCGAGGCCCCACTGTGCCTCGATCCGGTGGATCGCCTCGGGGGTCGCCTCCTCGCCCAGCTGGATGCGTGCCGGGCTGAGGCCGCTCAGCGACCGCAGGGCGAACGTCACGAACGTCGCGACCAGGAAAACCGGTACGAAGATCGCGACCGACCGGCCGAGGGCGGCCAGGACCCGGCCGGTGGCGTGCCGGGCCCCGGCCGCGGCGAGCCCGCGACGGCGGGCCGGAGCCACCGGTGGAGCGCTCGTCGTCATCGGGCTTGCCCCTCTCTCATCGAATACATGTCAGTTGCCTCGTGAGCCGGATCAGTTGGTGCCGTCGACAGTCACGCCGGTCCAGTCGATGTGGGCCGGGTTCTTCGGCAGTCCGGAGATCTGCTTGCTCTTGGCGATGAGGTTCGGCGCGGAGTAGGTGAAGACCAGCGCCTTGCTCCCGAGTCCGGCCCGGGTCGCCTGCTGAAGGGTTTCGGTGTACTTCGGCGAGTCCAGCGGCGTCCGGCGGACCTTGGCCACGGCCTCCTCGAAACCGTCCGGCTCGTACGGGGTGCTGAGGTTGAGCGGGCCGTCGGGGCCGAAGTGCGCCGTGAGGGTCTGCACGGCGGAGTCGCGGCCCGTGGTCGAGTACAGCGAGAACGTCAGGTTCTTGGCGAAGAACGGGGTGGCCCAGTTCTTGTCGATCCTGATGGTCACCTTGATGCCCACCGCGGCCAGCTGCGACTGCACGATCTCGGCCGCCGGGTCCTCGGCCGGGATGACCAGGGTGAGCTTGATGTCGCCGGCCTTGTGACCGGCGTCGGCCAGCAGTTGCCTGGACTTGTCCGGGTCGAAGGGGTAGTCGTTCGCCGACTTCGGGTCGTAGGCGACGTATCCCTTCGGGAAGGGCTGGTTGGTCGCCTCGCCGTAGCCGAAGGTCAGCTTGTCCACGAACTCCTTGCGGTTGACCGCGTAGCGGACGGCGTCGACGACCCGGTCGTCGTCGAACGGCGCCTTGTTGACGTTGAGGCTGATGTTGGAGGCGTTGAAGCCCGGCTGGGAGAAGACGTCCAGCCCGGCCTTCTTCGCGGCGTCCGCCTGGCTCGGATCGAGGTCCGCGAAGTTGTAGACACCGGTCTGCAGGCCGGAGACGACCGTCGAGGCGTCGGGGGCGGAGTTCAGCTCGACGTCGTCGATGTGGATGTTCTTCGCGTCCCAGTAGCCGGGGTTCTTGGTCAGAACGGCCTTGGTTCCGGGGACCAGTTGCTTGACGATGAACGGTCCTGCCCCGACCGGGTTCTGGTCCAGCCGGGCCGGGTCCGCGGCCGCCTTGGGGCTGGCGATCTGCAGGACGCGCTCGCCGAGCAGTTGCGGTATCTGGTAGTCGACCTGGGTGAGGTGGAGAACCGCGTCCAGTCCGTTGGCGTCCACGGATCTGATCGACGTCAGGTCGCCGAAGAGGGCGGAGTTCTTCTGCTTCTTGGCCCGTTCGACGGCGGCCTTGACCGCACTGGCGTCGACCGGCTCACCGTCGCTGAACTTCAGTCCGGGGCGTACGTGAAAGGTGATCCGGTCGCCGGCGGCGTTGTACTCCCAGCTCTCGGCGAGGTCGGGCACGGCCTTGCCGGACTCGTCGGTCCGTGTCAACGAGGCGTATACCAGAGCGAGTTCACGGAACTGGGCCCCGCTGCCGGAGACCACCGGATCCCAGTGGGCGGGGAAGTAGGAGGAGGCCCACTTCAGCGTGGCACCGCCGGACGAGGCGGCGACGTCGCCGCCGCAGGCGCTCAGGGCAGGGGTGAGCAGGGCGACGAAGGCGGTTCCCAGGGCCGCGGACCGAAGGCCGCCGGCCCGTCGGGCCGGCCGGACGCGGTGTCCGGGGCGGAGCGTCGTGAGTCGAGGGGACATCTCATTCTCTCTGTGACAGTCCCGCCCTGTTCCGGCCCGGATCGGGGCGGGAGGCCGGGGAAGGGCAGGCGGCTGGGCACCCGCGCCGGACCGGCACACGGGCATGCGGACAGCGGCGGTGGTGCGGGCCTTCGGGCAGGCCGGCCCTCGGCCAGGGGCGGGCGGGGAGGAGGGTGGGAGGCCCGGCCGTGCGTGGGACGGCGCTCCATGGGAAGCGCCGGGGCTCAGGGGCGGGCCGGGGTGCGGGATCCGGTGCGCGACGGTGCGCGGCGGAACGCGAAGGCAGGAAGTGCGGGGACAGGCGCGGCTCGGCGCCGCAACGGGCAGTCAGTGCTGCCGGCGGGCGTCAGGCGGGGCCTGTGGATCGGAGCGGTGGCCGATCAGCGACAGAGTGCGCTGGAGGTGCGCCGAAGATCCACGTATCGGCACACCACACCGGGGTGCGTCGTGAACATGGTGCACATCCTGCTGGCAGGCGTCGGCGTCTGTCAATGGACACCAATTGGTGTCTCATTCGGTGGAACGGTCTCTGACCGCAGATCAGAGCCCTGCCGGGGGCCGGGGACCGGTGGCCGGGTGCACCGCGGCCTCCCCGGGGTGCAGCCACACCGGCCCGTTCCCGGTATCCACCCGGACCGCGCCCGACGGCGGCAGGCCCCCTTCGGTGAGCAGCTCCGCCTCCGGCCCGGTCAGGCTCCGGTAACGCTCCAGGGCCTCGGCCGGCGGCAGGGGCACCGGAGGCTCCAGCAGCCCGGGGCAGAGCTCCTCGACCGCCGCCGCGTAGGCCGCGAAGGGCCGCCAGCCGGGCACCACCCGGTACCCGGCCGCCGAGCGGAACAGAAGGGTCGGGAGCGCGTACCGGAACCCGTCGTCGGGGGTCGGCCTGGCCGCGCCGGGGTGCGGCGATCCGTCGCGCACGGACAGCACTTCGGCGACCGGGCGGCGCGCCTCCGCCCGGTCGGCCCGTACCCGTTCGAGCACTTCGCCCGAGGCCGCGTCGGACTTCAGCCGGCCCGGATCCAGTCCGGGCACACCTCGCGCCGCGGACAGCGCGAGCGCGCCGGTGTCCGCCGGCTCCCCGAGCACGAACACGCTCTCCCGCAGCCGCCGCAGCACCCGCTCGGCCACGCCGGGCCCTTGGAGCTCCGCGGCCTTCGCGACGAGCGAGGAGGGCCAGGAGCTTGCCGCGACCCGGCTCAGCCGGGCCGCGCGGGGCGCCAGGGTGTGCGAGCTGATCTCCTCCACGTAGCCCGCGTACCAGGCCGTCTCGGCCGCCGGGTCGGGCGGCGGATCGTCATCGACGTCGAACAGGACGGCGTACGACCGCCGCCAGTGGACCCGCCCCGCCAGGGCCGCCCGCAGGCGGCGGAACACGGGCTCGGAGCCCCAGGCCCAGGGACACATCGGATCGGTGTACTCCACCACCTCCACCAAGGGCGGCGGCTGCGGCGTGCCCGTCACGAGACGCCGACCCCGGACTGCCGCTCCAGCGCACCCGCGGGCAGCAGGGAGGCCAGGGTGCGTCCGCCCAGGACCGCCGCCGCCTCCGCCTCGACCTGCCGCCACACACCGGGCAGGCCGACAGCCGGGCCGGGGTAGTCGAGCGCGGCCAGGGACTCACCGCGCAAGGTGATCACTTCGCCGTCGACGGCACGCACGATATCCAGAAGGGCGATCTCGCCGGCCGGCCTGCCGAGCCAGTAGCCGCCCTCGCAGCCGCGCTGGCTGCGCACCAGGCCGGCCCTGCGCAGTTCGCCCACGACGGACTTCAGGAACCGGAACGGGATTTCCTGTGAGGAAGCGATGGCCTCACAGGTGAGTGGACGGCCAGGCTCACGGGCGAGCTCCAGGAGGGCCCGCGTGGCGTAGTCCGCCTTCGCGGAGATATGCATGCCCACATCATGCCCGACACCCCTCCCGCGACAAGGGCTTCGCGGCGTCCCGGACCTGCATTGCGGCAACATTGCCGCAGGTGAAGGGTAATGGACACCTCTTGACATCCTTTTCCGTACCGCTCTAGCGTCCCTGCCATGAGCGAGCCGCTGACGACCCCCGGTGAAGGGTTCCACCCTCACCTCCACGACTCCCCCGGCCAGTCGGTCGCGCCCCTGAGCAGCCGGGTGCACCACATCCGTGCGGACGCCCTGGACGGCGACACCGCCCAGACCGGAGGCATGCGCAGGTTCGCAGCGGTCAGCGGAAAGACCGTAGGAGCGGAGAGGCTGTGGATGGGCCAGACCCACGTGGCCCCCGCGACCGCCTCCTCCGACCACCACCACGGTGAGTCCGAGACCGCCATCCATGTGGTCAGCGGACACCCCGAGTTCGTCTTCCTGGACGACTCGGGCGGCGAGCCGGAGGAGGTGCGGCTGCGCACGTCACCCGGCGACTACATCTTCGTCCCGCCCTTCGTGCCGCACCGGGAGGAGAACCCCGACCCGGCAGAGGAGGCCGTGGTCGTCATCGCCCGCAGCACGCAGGAGGCGATCGTCGTCAACCTTCCCCGGCTGTACGCGCTCGGCGACCCGCAGGCGTGACGGCCGGGACGCGACCGCGGAGTCAGCGCCAGGGGATGTTCCGCCACGGGCTGCCTCCGCTCTCCGTCAGCAGACGGTGCGCCGTGACATTGCTCCGGTAGTAGTCGCCGTAGTCCTCGCCGTCGAACCGCAGTACGCGGCCCAGCGCGTACCCCGCGGAGAAGTCCTCCCAGGAACGGTAGTCCGATCTGCTCAGCGCGCCGGCGTGGACGATGGCCTGCTCCGCCTCGTGCGGAACGCAGAATCGGGCGGACAGCCCCCATCTGGCCAGATTCACCGCCCGTCCGTAGTCGTAGGCGACGGTCGTGGTGACCCGGCCGTCCGGCGGGAGCAGCCCGTCGGCTCGGAACCGGGCCTCGTACCTGACGATGCGCCGTACGAGTTCCTCGATGCCCCTGACCGTGTCATGGCCCACCCCGATGTCCTGGGCGTGTCCGGCGGCCGTTTCGCGCCACAGGTCCGCGGACGGCGGCTCGCCCAGTCCGGCCCCGAGCTGTTCACGCACCCTGAGTACGAAGTCGGGCTCGGCCGGGCCGGTGCGCGCGTCCAGGAGGGCGTCCGACTCCTTTCGCCAGCCCGTCGGTTCGGTAATGCCCCAGGAGTCGCGCAGCAGCTCCAGCTCGCACACGTACTCGTGGTAGACGGTGCCCACCTCGTTCCAGGGCACGCCGTTGCCGACCGCCAGATGCGCTCCGCAGGCCAGCCCGTAGGCCAGCGGGCCGCGCAGCGCCCCGTGGCGAAGCGCGATCAGCCGGTCCTTTCCCGGGCGGTCGTTCTCCGCGTGGTAGCGCCGCCACATCGCGCGGTGCGGGGGTGTGGCCGGGAAGAGCAGCTGGGCGGGGGTGCCCGTGTTGACGGACAGCAGCTGGTGCGGGTCGCGCCAGTCGAACTCCGCCACCCACCTCAGGGAGACGCCGTGGAACACCCAGTCCGGGTGCCAGGGCGGCAGCATCCCACGGGTGAGTACCGGCCGGCAGTTCCGGCCGGTCCCGTCCCGGTACGGGCGCCAGGTGATCAGGTCGGGAGCGGCGTCCGCCTCGGACTTCGGCGCGACGATGTACAGCTCCTCACCGGCCAGCACCCGCAGTTGGGCCTCCGCGTCACCGCGTGCTCCCGCCTCGTACAGCAGATGTTCCGTTATCGACGGCGGCACCCAGGGGACGCCGTGGGCAGGGTGGCCGGGGTACGAGGGCGGAGTACTCATGACCATGCGATGTTCCGGTAGGGGCTGTCGGGGTCCTGCGTCAGGATCCGGTGCTGCGCGAGTGACTGCTCGTACGTCACCCCGGACTGGTCGTCCTCGTCGAAGTGCATCGCGCGGGCCAGCGAGTAGCCGAGCGAGAACCGCGACCAGGAGCTGTATGCCTGCCCGGCCAGGGCGCCGATCCGCAGCACGGCCTGTTCGGCTTCGTACGGGTCGCAGAGGCGGGCACCCAGCGCGAGCCGTACGACGTTGACGGCCCGTCCGTAGTCGAAGGCGGCCAGCGTGTCGACCCGTTCGTCGGCGCCGAGGGCGCCGTCCGCGCGGAGCCTGCCCTCGTACGTGACGGCCAGCCGCAGTGCCTCCTGGGCCTCGGCTGCCTCGGCCGGCGCGGGCCGGCGGCGCGTCAGCGCGGCGGACCACTCCGGGACGGTGGGGGTCCGGCCCAGACGCACCGCGAGGGTGCTGCGGACCTGGAGCACAGACTCGTAGGTACGGCCGACGAGCCGGGTGGTCAGCAGTGCTTCGAGAGTCTTCCGGTAGGCCGCGCGGTCCAGCACTCCCCAGGGATTGCGAAGCCGGGCGCGATCCGTCGAGTACCCCTGATAGGTGGCTCCCAGTTCGTTCCAGACGAGGCCGTTGTGTACGGCGAGATGGGCGCCGAGGGCCAGTCCGTGCGCGAGCGGGCCGTGCAGCGGGCCGGCCCCGGGGACCGGCCATGGGCCTTCTGCCACGCCCGGCGACGCCCCGGGCCGGCCGCGACAGTGACGGCATAGGGCGTACCCGGATTGATGACCAGCCACCGCACCCCGTCCGGCCAGCGGCGCCTGAGCCCGTCGAGGTCGATCGTCTCGGACACCCATTCCGGGTGCCAGGACGGCAGCGTGCCGGAGGTATGCGCGGTGACACACATCCGGCCCGGCGTCACGGGATCCGGGTGTGCGGTGAGGAGGGGAGCGTAGCCGGGAATGTCCGCGTGCAGCCGGGCGACGAGCACGTAGAGCGTGCTCCGGGCCAGGGCGTCCAGCATCGCGTCCCGGTCGCCGGCCGCCGCCGTCTCGTGGAGCAGCCGCTCGGTCCCGGTGGGCGGCCCCCACCCGGACAGCCGCACCCCTGCCCCGGGCACCCCGGTCTCCGTCGTTCCCGTTCCCCTCGTCACGTCCGGATCCTACGGAACGCCTCCGGCGGCCGGCGGGGTGAGGTGGGAATTGCCCGCTGCGCGCGGCGGGTTCCGCAGACTCAGTCCCTTGGTCGTGAGCCGGAGCAGCCGCCTCGCCGAGGCCGTGGGGTCGGGGTGATGTTCTGTGGCCATCGCGAAGCCGACGGCCAGTGTGATCAGGTCGGCCGCTGTGACATCCGGGTCCATGGCGCCGTCCCGCGCGGCGTCACCCAGTAGCGGTCCAGCTGCCTCCTGGAGCGTCGTCGAGCAGCTGTTGTCGTGCACGGACCCGTCGTAGGCGAGTGCGACCGCCAGTCCGCGGGCTCGCACGCAGTAGGCGACGACCTCATCGAACCATTCCATCAGAACGGCATACCGGTCGCCGCCGGGGCTGTCCGCCAGCTCGCGGGCGTGCGCCGCGAGGGCGTCGACCCGTTCACGGGAGACCGCCTCCAGCAGCGCCAGGCGTGAGGGGAAGTGCCGGCGCACCGTGGCCGAGCCGACTCCCGCGGTGCGCGCGATCTGCTCGAAGGACGCGTCGGCGCCATGTGCGGCGACCTCCTCCTCCGCCACCGCGAGGATGCGCAGGTAGTTGCGCCGGGCGTCGGCGCGCTGTCCGGGCATGGCGGCGGTCTCCAGATTTCGTTCCACTAAACGGCGGGGTCTGCCATATTGTAGCCAACACGAAACGGCGACCCCCGCCGTTTATCCTCCCGGGAGTGACCATGCCGATCTCATCCGCAGCACCCGTGCTCGTCGCCGGCGCCACCGGCAAACAGGGGGGCGCTACCGCACGCGCCCTGCTCGCCGCGGGAACTCCCGTCCGTGCCCTGGTGCGTGACGCCACGGCGGCGCGGGCCCGAGCGGTCGAGGAGCTGGGGGCCGAACTGGTCACCGGCGACCTCGACGACCGTGCGTCCCTGGCCCGCGCCGCCGCGGGCGCCCGTGCGGTGTTCTCCGTGCAGATGCCCGCCCTGACCGCGGACGGCTTCGACTTCGACGGGGAGGTGACTCAGGCGCGCAACCTCATCGAGGCCTCCCGCGAGGCCGGCGTGCCGCACTTCGTCCACACCTCCGTGACCGGGGCCGGACAGCACGTCGAGACCCCTGGCTGGGCCGAGGGCCGCTGGGCCTCGATGGAGGGGACCCTGGGGGCCAAAGCCGCGATCCAGGAACTGGTCCGGGCGGCGGGCTTCCCGCACTGGACACTCCTCAAGCCGGGCTTCTTCATGGAGAACTTCCTGCCCTCCAGCGCCTTCCTGTTCCCCCGCGGCATCGAAGGGGGCCTGGTCAGCGTCCTGAACCCCGATACCCGCCTGTCCCTGGTCGCGGTCGACGACATCGGAGCCGCGGCCGCGGCAGCCGTCGCCGACCCGGACACCTTCGACAAGGTCGAACTGGAGCTGGCCAGCGACCACCTGTCGATGACACAGATCGCCGGGGTCCTCTCCCGGGCCCTGGGCACGCGCCTGACGGCACCGGACATGACCGAGGCACAGGCCCGGGCGGCCGGGATGCCCGGATCGGGCGCCACTCACGAGTACCTCAACGTGGCCGAACAGCCGGGCCGCCCCCAGTACGCCCGGGACCTCGGCATCCCCCTCACCACCTTCGAGACCTGGGCCCGCACCTACATGAGCCCCACCGCGTAGGTCACGGAACACCCTGTGGCGGATCCGCCCCGAGGTCCGGGCCGCAGCACCTGCCCGGCAGTCCGCGATCGTCGCCTTCCGCCCGGCCGGGACCGGAACGGGCCGTACACGTGGGATTCCTGACGGCAACCCGGAGGAAACACTCCGTCCCTACGGTCTCTCCTACGCCGGTCATGGCTGCGAACGGCCGGCGTGCGTGGAGGGGCTCCGGCCCCCGGCGCTAACCAGCCGTCTTCCGCCGAGCTTTCAGGGAGGAACGATGGCTGTGTCCACGCATGCCGTCGCGCCCGCGCCGCCGGGCCCGCACCCCGTCGATGTCCGGCCGCCGCTGCGCCGGCTGGTGCCGCTGAGCCTGCAGCATCTGCTGGTCGCGTACGCGGGCATGGCGACGATGCCGTTGCTCGTGGGCACCGCGCTCGATCTGCCCGAGGACCGGATACGGCTGCTCATCAGTGCCAATCTGCTGGTGAGCGGGCTCGCCACGCTGTTGCAGTCGCTCGGTGTGATGCGGGTCGGGGCCCGGCTGCCGATCGTGATGGGCTCGACGTTCACGGCGATCACGCCGGCCGTGCTGATCGGCGGGGAACACGGGCTCGCCGCGGTGTTCGGGGCGACGATCGTGTCAGGGCTGGTGACGTTGGCCGTCGCGCCGTGGTTCGGTCGGTGGCTGCACCTGTTTCCGCCGCTGGTGACCGGGACCGTGATCGCCGTGATCGGCTTCTCGCTGGTGCCGTCGGCGGCCGGGCTCGTCGCCGGCGGCCACGGCGCCCCGGGTGGTCGCGGGCTGGCCCTGGCGGCGGTGACCGTGGCTCTCGTGGTGCTGGTGGAGCGGCTCGCGCCGCCCGCCCTGGCCCGGTTCTCCGTGCTCGTCGCCCTGGCCGCGGGGACCGTGCTCGCGGTGCCGCTGGGGCTGTTCGACGGATCGGCCGTCGCGGACGCGCACACGGTGACGGTGCCGGACCCGACCGCCTTCGGAGCGCCCGCGTTCGTCGTCCCGGCGATCGTCGCGATGCTCGTCGTACAGCTCGTGAACATGGTCGAGTCCGTCGGTGACACACTCGCCGTCGGGCAGATCGTCGGACGCGGCGACGACGCGCCCACCGTCGTGCGGGCCCTGCGCGCGGACGGGGTGGCGACCGCGGTGTCGGGAGCGCTGGCCTCGTTCCCTGTCGTGACGTTCGGGCAGTCGGTGGGTCTGGTCAGCGTCACGCGGGTGCGCAGCCGCCATGTCGTCGCGCTGTCGGGCGCGTTGATGGTGGTGCTCGCGTTCGTACCGGTTCTCGGCGCGGCCGTCGCCGCCGTGCCGGGCCCGGTCCTCGGCGGGGTCTCGCTGGTCATGTTCGGCATGGTCGGCGCGGTGGGTCTGCGCGTCCTGGCGCGGGCGGACCTCACAGACTCCCGCAACCTGCTGACCGCGGCGCTCGCCTTCGGGCTCGGGATGATCCCGGTCGGCGCTCCGGACTTCTACGCGCCACTCCCCTCGTTCGCCCGCACGGTCCTGGACAGCGGCATCGCCGTCACCGGCATCGTCGCCTTCGCCCTGAACCTGTTGTTCCACCACACGCCCCGGTTCCGGAAGGACGACACCCGATGACGACATCCGGCATCGACACGATCACCGACGTCACCGTCTTCAGCGAGGGCCGCTGGCGGACCGGCACGGACGTCCACCTGGCCGGGGGGCGGATCAGCGCTCTCGTACCGGCGGGTGAACTCCCCCGGGGGGAGAGGGTTCTGGAGGGGTCCGGCGGACATCTCGTCCCCGGCCTGGTGAACACCCACACACACCTCTTCCAGGCGGGTCTGCGCGGCATCGGCGAGGGACTGCCGCTGCTCGCGTGGCTCAGCGCCCTGGGCGAGGAGGCGGCCCTGCTCACCCCCGAGCGGGCCTACGCGACCGCGGCGGCCGCCGCCGCCGAGGCGCTGCGCAGCGGTACCACCACCCTCGTCGAGCACATGTGGCCGCACCCGTCGCCGGGGGTGCACGACGCGGTCCTGCGGGCGCTGCGCGACAGCGGGATACGGGCCGTGCTGTGCCGGGGCGTCGCGGACCGGGCGGACAGCGGCCGCGCATGGGGCTTCGACCCGCGGCTGATGCAGCCGCTGGAGGAAGCGCTCGCGCACACGGACGAGCTGATCGCGGCGGCGCGTGGCAGCCGGGTCGGGGTGGGTGTCGCCGTACCCAACCCGCGGTGTCTGACGCCCGAGGGGATGGCCGCGGTGCGCGCGTACGCCGACGAGCGCGGCCTGCCCGTCTCGTTGCACCTCCTGGAGACGACGACGGACGACACGATGTGCCGCGAGCACACGGGGGCCGGCGCCGTGGAGTATCTGGAGCGGGCCGGGTTCCTGTGGGACCGGCTGCTCGCCGTGCACTGCGTGGAGCTCGACGCGCCGGGCCGCGCGACGCTCGCCCGGCACGGCGTCGGCGTCTCGTACAACCCGCTCAGCAACATGCGCCTGGGCAGCGGGATCGCTCCGGTGCCGGAGATGCTGGCCGCCGGGCTACGGGTCGGGCTCGGCGTCGACGGCGCCGCGAGCAACGACACCCAGGACATGATGGAGGCCCTGCGCATCGGCGCCTATCTGCAGCGTGCCGCGCACCGCAAGGCGGACCTGCTCGGGTTCCCGGAGATGTTCTCGCTGGCCTGGAACGGGGCGAACCACGTGCTCGGCCTGGAGGAGCGCCCGGACGGCGTGCGCGCCGGCATGCAGGCCGACCTCGTCCTCCACCGCTTCGGCAGGGACTACGCCTGCCTTCCGGTACGTGATCCGGGGGCCACGCTGCTGACGTGTGCGGGCAGCCGGACCGTGGCAGCGGTCATGGTCGACGGCGAGGTCCTGGTGCGGGACGGCGAGCATGTCCGGCTCTCAGCGGCCCAGTTGGCGGCCGGGCTGAGCTTTACGGCGGCGTAACACCGTGGTCCCCGGCGGAAACACCCGCCGGGCAGGCTGAACACATCGCGTGCGGGCCCCGGGGCAACGGGGCCCGCACCAGCCCACGGCGCCGGACCCGCGAAGGGGTCCGCCGCGACCGTGCCCGCGGGCCTCTGAGCGTCCGCGGTGGGGAGTGCAGGGGCGGTGACTGCATCCCGGAAACCCACGATCGCTTCGAGGAGCGACACCGCGATGACTGACACGACTGAGACGGCTGAAGCGACCGCTGAGACAGCAGAGACGACCGCGTCGACGGCGAGGGCCGAACCGGCTGAGACGGCTGAATCGAGCGGGACGGCTGGGACGACCTACAGTCTGGCCGAGCTGTCCAGGGAGACACGCATGGGCGGTGCCGGGACGGAGACCTCCGGCCGGGAGATCCGCAGGATCGACCTCAGCGACTTCGACAGCCGCAAGGCCGAGATCACCGAACAGCTGTGGACCGCCGCCACCGATATCGGCTTCTTCCAGCTCGTGCACCACGGCATCGGACAGGACGCCGTGGAAGGGGCGTTCGCCGATGCCGAGCGGTTCTTTGCCCTGCCGGAGGAGACCAAGGCCCGGCACGCCCTGAAGAAGGGACTCAACTCGGGCTGGGAGTCCATGACCCAGATCCGTCCGTCGGTCGGGACGCCGGACCAGAAGGAGTCGTACCAGCTGACCCGGCCGCACATGGACGGGCTGTGGCCGGACGAGGCGCTGCCCGGCTTCCGGGAGCGCTCGCTCGCCTTCGAGGCGCGGTGCAGGGAACTGGCGATGCGCGTGCTGTCCTGCTTCGCCGACAGGCTGGGCCTGCCCGACGGGTTCTTCACGCGCGCCCACGACCCGGCCAGTGATCAGTACCAGTCGACGCTGCGCATGCTGCACTACTTCGCGGTCCCCGAGGACGTCGTGATCCCGGCGGACGTCTGGCGCGCGGGTGCGCACACGGACTTCGACTGTCTGACGCTGCTGTTCCAGCGCGACGGGCAGGGCGGGCTCCAGGTGTGCCCGGGCAAGGAGGCCGAGGCACAGGAGTGGACGCCGGTCGAACCGGCCGACACCGTGATCACCTGCAACATCGGGGACATGCTGACGCGGTGGAGCGACGACCGGCTGCCGTCCAACTTCCACCGGGTCAAGTCGCCCGGCCCCGGCGACGACCGGTCGGCCCGCCACAGCATCGCGTTCTTCGCGCAGGCCGACCGTGACGTGGTGATCCAGGGGCCCGCGGGCCGCTACCCGGCGATCACCGCCGCGGACTACATCCAGCAGCGCATAGCCGCCAACTTCGCACGCTAGAGGGGAGGGTGACGTGACGGTGTCCACCAGAAGCAGCGGTCCCGGACGGCTCGCGGTGCTCGGTCTGCAACATGTGATCGTGATGTACACCGGGTGTGTGACGGTGCCGCTGGTGTTCGGCGCGGCGGCCGGTCTCGACGCGGCGACGGTCGCCGTGCTGATCAACGCCGACCTGCTCGTCGCGGGCATCGTCACGATCATCCAGGGAGCCGGGGTCGGCCGGATCCTGGGGGTGCGGATGCCGGTGATGGCGGGCGCGGCGTTCACGGCGGTGACGCCGATGATCCTCATAGCCGGGGAGTACGGACTGCAGGCGGTGTACGGGTCGATGCTGGCGGCGGGGGTCTTCGGCCTGCTGGCGGCCTATCCGTTCGCGAAGGCGGTGCGCTTCTTCCCGCCGCTGGTGAGCGGGGTCGTGATCACGGTGGTGGGGCTCGCGCTGATCGGCGTCGGGGTGAACCTGATCGTCGGCGGCGATCCGAAGGCCGCCGACCACGCCGCGCCCTCGCGGCTCGCACTCGCCGCCTTCGTCGTGATCGTGATCCTCCTCGTCGCCCGCTTCGGCCGTGGCTTCCTCGCCCGGACCGGCGTCCTGCTCGGCGTGCTGGCGGGGACGGCGGTCGCGGTGCCGTTCGGCTTGGTGGACGTCTCGGCCGCGCGTACGGCGGACTGGATCGGGGTCAGCGCTCCCTTCCACTTCGGAGCGCCGCGGTTCCCCGCGGTCGCGGTGCTCTCCATGTGCGTCGTGATGCTCGTCCTCTTCGCGGAGTCGACGGCGGATCTCCTCGCGGTCGCGGAGCTGACCGGCAGGAGGCTGACAACCGCGGACATGGCACGCGGCCTGGCGGCGGACGGCCTCTCCGGTGTCCTGGGCGGCGTCATGAACGCCTTTCTGGACACGGTGTTCGCGCAGAACGTCGGGCTGGTGACGATGACGAAGGTCCGCAGCCGGCACGTCGCCACCGTGGCGGGATGCCTGCTGCTGGTGCTCGGGCTGATCCCCAAACTGGGCGCGCTGGTCGCCGGGTTGCCGGAGCCGGTGGTCGGTGCGGCGGGCCTGGTGATGTTCGCGACGGTCGCCACCGTCGGCATCGGCACGCTCCGCGCGGTGGACTTCGACGGCACGCACAACCTGCTGATCGTGGCCGTGTCGATCGGTGCCGGCATGGCCCCGGAGGTGGCCCCCGATCTGTACAGCAGGCTTCCGGAAGGGGTGGGGATCGTGCTGGGCTCGCCGGTGACGAGCGCGACGCTGGTGGCGTTCGGACTGAACCTGGCGTTCAACGGACGGGGACCGGCGCACTTCCGGCGCGCGGAACCGGTCGACGTGCCGGCCTGAATCCGTGCCCGGACCGATGCCGCAATCACCTCGGGCTCCCGCTCGGGCGACCTGCCGCGGCACGGCGAACTCGGCGGCGGTGAACCGGAAACGCACGTCGCCTCCGACCTTTCAGCTGGACCGCCCTGTCGGCCAAGGACTGCGTCGACGTGCGGGTGCGGATGACGACGATCGACGAAGCGCGTGACGGACCGCCGCCGGCCGCGATCGGCTTCCGGTGCCGGCCGGAGCCGTGGAACCGCGTCGAGGTGCCGAACGGCCACCGTTGCCGCGAGCTCGTCTTCGCACCGCCCGTCGGTGCCCGCTCGTGCACCGTCCATCTCCGCCCTCAGCCGGCGGAGCTCAACAGGCCCGGCGGGTCGACCACGCCGAACCCGGCCGCGGGTGGACCGTCCTTGAGCGTCACCCAGTCCGGACGGCGAGCCTTGAGCGTCAGCGCCCCGGCCCGCGGATCGGCAAGGCCGATCTTCTCCGCCCCGCAGGGCGAAGACCCAGGCAGCGACCGCGTCGGCGCGCATGACGTCCACCACAACGGCCACGGAAGGGACTTCGAACAGTCCCGCGGTACGGCGACATGGGCGTCCATCCGTTCATGATCGCGCAGGTATCCGGTCACCGTTCAAAGCACAACATTTCTTGCGTCATCTCCGTCGATATTTTCGCAATGTGCGCGCACTATTGCCGACGCGTAACCGTGTCGTTACGATCCCCGCAGCGGAATCCTGACCCACCGGCTTCCCAACTAGCCCTGGGACAGCTGTAGTTGACCTAGTCGAGGAGATTCCTGATGGGCGTCACACGCCGGACATTCATGCAAGCGGTGATCGCGGTCACGGCCGTGGGCGCGGCAGGGGGCACGCAGACCGCCCTGGCCGGGGCCGCGGTGGCCGCCGGCAGTCCGCCCGGCGACGTGGTGGGGAAGGTCACCGTCGGTTATCAGGGCTGGTTCGCCTGTACCGGCGACGGCGCCCCGATCAACGGCTGGTGGCACTGGACCCAGGACTGGGGCCGGCCGCCGTCCCCGTCGAACACCGGCACCAAGTGCTGGCCCGACATGCGGGAGTACACGCACAGCTACCCCACGGCCTACGCCAACCTCGGCAACGGGCAGCCGGCGGCGCTGTTCTCCTCCTACGACCAGCAGACCGTCGACACCCACTTCCAGTGGATGCGGCAGTACGGCATCGACACGGCCGCGCTGCAGCGTTTCAACCCGACCGGCGGCGAGGGCCCGACCCGCGACGCGATGGCCGTCAAGGTGCGCTCCGCCGCCGAGGCGCACGACGTGAAGTACTACGTGATGTACGACGTCACCGGCTGGACCGGCATGCGGTCGGAGATCAAGGCCGACTGGACCAACAAGATGAAGGCCCACACCGCCTCGCCCCAGTACGCCACCCAGAACGGGCTGCCGGTGGTGTGCATCTGGGGCTTCGGCTTCAACGACGAGAACCACCCGTTCTCCACCGATGCCTGCCTGGACGTCATCAACTGGTTCAAGGCCCAGGGCTGTTACGTCATCGGCGGCGTGCCGCGCGAATGGCGTACGGGTGGCGCGGGAACGCGCACCGGGTACACGGACGTCTACCACGCCTTCCACATGATCTCCCCGTGGATGGTCGGCGCGATCGGCAACGCCGGCGACTCCGACAACGCCTACTCCACCTACACCGTCGGCGACGAGGCGGACTGCGCGGCGCACCACATCGACTACCAGCCGTGCGTGCTGCCCGGCGATGTGTCCGGCCGGCAGCGCGCGCACGGCGACTTCATGTGGCGGCAGTTCTACAACATGTGCCGGGCCGGGGTGCAGGGCATCTACATATCGATGTTCGACGAGTACAACGAGGGCAACCAGATCGCCAAGACCGCCGAGACCCAGGCGTGGGTTCCGACGGGCTCCGGGTTCCTGGCGCTGGACGAGGACGGCACCGCCTGTTCGTCCGACTACTACCTGAGACTGACCGGCGACGGCGGCCGGATGCTGAAGGGCGAGATCGCCCTCACCCCGGTCCGGCCCACCCCGCCGACAACCCCGGGCGGATCCGACACCACCGCGCCCACCGCCCCGGCGAGGCTGCGGGTCACCGACCGCAGCAGCAATTCGGTGACGCTGGCCTGGGACGCGGCGACCGACAACGTCGGTGTCACCGGCTACCGCGTGCTGCGGGTGGACGGCCAGTCGGGCACCCAGGTGGGCGCCGCCACCGGCACCTCGTTCACCGTCACCGGGCTCGCCCCGGCCACGGATTACGTCTTCCACGTGGTCGCGCTCGACGCGGCCGGCGGCGTCTCGCTCCCGTCGAACCGGGTCACCGCCACGACCGCGGCGGGCGGCGGCACCACGGACCTGGCCCTGCGCCGGCCGACCGCGGAGAGCGGTCACACCCAGGGCTACGGCTCCGGCAACGCGGTGGACGATGACCCGAACAGCTACTGGGAGTCCGCGAACAACTCCTTCCCGCAGTGGATCCAGGTCGATCTCGGCGCCGCGACCACCGTCCGGCGGATCGTGCTCACCCTGCCGCCGTCCAGCGCCTGGGGCGCCCGTTCCCAGACGGTCTCGGTCCATGGCGGCATCGACAGCGGCGCCTCCGGTCAACTGCTCGCCGCGGCGGACCACCGCTTCGACCCGGCGAGCGGCAACACCGCGACCCTCACCCTGCCGGCGAGCTCACCCATCCGGTACGTACGGCTGACCTTCACGGCCAACACCGGCTGGCCGGCCGCCCAGCTCTCCGGCCTCAAGGTCTACGCGGCCTGAGCCACCGGGGCGGGGCCCGGGGACCCCTCTACGCTGTACGGGCCGACCACGACCGCGGCCCGTACAGCACCTACTATCGGATCCCATGATCGTATGGCTCAACGGCACCCACGGTGCGGGCAAGACGACGACCAGCGCCCTCGTGCAGCAGCTGATCCCGGACTCACGGGTGTTCGACGCCGAGCAGGTCGGCGGAATGCTCATGGACATCAAACCCGGGCTGCCCTGGACGGGCAACTTCCAGGACTGGCCGCCGTGGCGGCCGCTCGTCGTCGAGACCGCCCGCCACGTGCTCGCATACACCGGCGGCACCCTGGTGGTGCCCATGACGGTCCTGGTCGAGCCGTACTGGCGCGAGATCAGCACGGGCCTCGCCCACCATGGCATTCCGGTAAGGCACTTCGTCCTCCACGCCGATCAGGACACCCTCCGCGGGCGCATCGAGGGCGACGCCCATCTCGGCCCCTCCACCTTCCGCCTCAAGTACCTGGAGCCCTACGCGGAGGCGGCCCGCACGTGGCTCCACAGCGAGGCCGAGGTCGTCGACACCACGCGGCTCACCCCCGCCCAGTCCGCCCAGCAGATCGCGGAGGCCGTCAACGGCTGAGGACAGGCGGCAGGCGGCAGGCGGCAGGCGGCAGGCGGCAGGCGGCAGGCGGCAGGCCATGCGGTCACAACGGGGCGGCAGGGGGCAACGGGCAACGGGCAACGGGCAACGGGCAACGGGCAACAAAATAATTTTGCAGGTTCTGCATTTTTGCCTACTATGCAAGATGTGCCGACCAAGAAGCCCTCCGTCTCCGGGTCTCCCGAGCGCAAGAAGCCGTCCTCGCCGGGGCTCCGGGAGCGCAAGAAGCGGGCGACGCGCAACGCCCTCGCGGAAGCAGCCGTACGCCTGGCCGCCGAGCACGGCGTGGAGAACGTCACGGTCGAGGCGATCAGTGAGGCCGCCGGGGTATCGCCCCGGACGTTCTTCAACTACTTCCCCAGCCACGACGACGCGTTCGTGCTGATCGACGAGGCGGTGGGCGAGCGGATCAGGGAGGCCGTGCGCCTCGCCCCGGCCGATCGTCCGCCGCTCGACGTGATACGCGACGCGCTCACCGACGAGCTCGGCGGGTTCGAGCAGCGCAAGGAGTTCTGGGCCCTCCAGGCCAAGGTCTTCCAGCGTTCCCCCCACCTCATCCAGCGCGGCCTGCAGGCCCAGGTGGCGGACCAACGGGCCCTGGCCGCCGCCATCGCCGACTGGCTCGACACCGGGACCGGGGCCGCCGACGCGGCCCCGGATTCGGCGGGTGCTCCGGCCGGGCCCCGTACGGCGGCCGACAGCCTCTTCCCCCAACTGCTCGCCGCGATCGCCCAGACCGCTGTGCGGGTCGCCATCGAGCACTGGTGCGACCACCCCGGAAAGGTGGAACTCGCGGACACCTTCCAGGAGGTGTTCGTCCAGCTCGCCCAAGGCCTGCCGCGGCCGTCCGGGTAGCCGCCGCGCCTCCCACCGGTACGGCCGCCCCCCTCTCCTCACCATCGACCTCTGTTCTGCCCCAGCACCGAAGAAGGACACCGTGACCGCAATCGAGGCGCCCGAAGAGGCGCCTTCCTCCATGTCCAACCGGCAGATACTCCAAGCGATGTCCGGCCTGATGGCAGGCATGTTCGTCGCCATCCTCGCCGGTACCGTCGTCGCCAACGCGCTGCCGCGCATCATCGCGGACCTCGGCGCCAGCCAGTCCGCGTACACCTGGGTGGTGACGTCCGAACTCCTCGCGATGACGGCGACCGTGCCGCTCTGGGGCAAGCTCGCGGACCTGTTCAACCAGAAGCTGCTGCTCCAGCTCTCGCTCGGCCTGTTCGTGGTCGGTTCGCTGGTGGCCGGATTCTCGCAGGACGTCAACACACTGATCGTCAGCCGTGTCATCCAGGGCATCGGCGCCGGTGGCCTCACCGCGCTCGCCCAGATCGTGATGGCGGCCATCATCCCGCCGCGCAGGCTGGGCAAGTACGCGGGCATCTTCGGCGCCGTCTTCGCCGTCGGCACGGTCGCCGGTCCGCTGATCGGCGGTGTCCTCGTGGACACCTCGTGGCTCGGCTGGCGTTGGTGCTTCTTCGTCGGTGTGCCGTTCGCACTGGCCGGAATCCTGCTGCTCCAGCGCACTCTGAAGCTGCCGACCGTACGCCGCCAGGTCAGGATCGACTGGCTGGGCGCCTTCCTGATCGTCGCCGGCGTCTGCGCGCTGCTGATCTGGACCTCGCTCGCCGGCAACAACTTCGACTGGGCGTCCTGGCAGACCGCCGCCCTGGTGATCACCGGCGTGGTGCTGCTGACCGCCGCGGTCTTCGTGGAGTCGCGGGCGGCCGAGCCGATCATCCCGCTGGAGATCTTCCGCAACCGCACCGTCACCCTGACCACCCTGGGCAGCTTCTTCGTCGGCATCGCGATGTTCGCCGGAACGGTGTTCCTGTCGCAGTACTTCCAGATCTCCCTGGGCAAGTCACCGACCGTCGCGGGCTTCATGAGCCTTCCGCTGATCGGCGGTCTGCTGGTGTCCTCGACCGTCGCCGGGCAGATCATCGCCGCGACCGGCAAGTGGAAGCGGTACCTCGTCGCGGGCGCCGTCATCATGACGGCCGGGCTCGGCATGCTGTCGACCATCGACGCCGACACGCACTTCGGACTCCTCAGCCTCTACATGGCGTTCATGGGCATCGGCGTCGGCATGCTGATGCAGAACCTGGTGCTCGCCGCCCAGAACGACGTACCCGCGCACGAACTGGGCGCGGCCACGTCCGTACTGTCCTTCTTCCGCAGCCTCGGCGGCACCGTCGGGACCAGCGTGCTCGGCGCGGTGCTCGCCAACCGGGTCGCGAGCGAGATGACCAAGGGCCTCGCGGAGAACGGCCTCCCGGCGCCGGCCGGTGGCCACGGCAGTGCCGTACCGGACATGACCACGCTGCCCGAGCCGATGAAGAACATCGTCGAGCACGCCTACGGAGTCGCCACCGGCGACCTCTTCCTCATCGCCACGCCCTTCGCCTTCCTCGGCCTGCTGGCGGTGCTCTTCATCAGGGAGAAGCCCCTCAAGACCACCAGCGGCATGGAGCGGCTGGCCGCGGAGGCGGCCCCCGGTCCCGAGGACCAGGAAGCGCGCCCGCTGCTCCCCGAGCCTCCCGCTCCCCGGCAGGGAGAGGCGGGGGAGCCCGAAACGACCAGGCACTGACGGGGCACCCTGTGCCAGGATGCACGGCATGTCCGGTCGCGCACTGAGCTTCGGAACGATTGCGGAAGCGTACGAACGGTTCCGGCCGGGGTATCCCGTGGAACTGTTCGACGTGGTGATGGCGTACGCCGGTCAGCCGGTCTCCACCGCCCTGGAGATCGGCGCCGGGACCGGCAAGGCGACCCGCGTGCTGGCCCGGCGGGGGGTCTCGGTCACGGCGACCGATCCTGACGCGGCCATGCTCGCCGAGCTGCGCAAGCACGTACCGCCGGGCGTCAGGACGGCACGGGCCGCCTTCGAGGAGCTGCGGCCGGACGGGAGATTCGGACTCGTCTACGCGGCAGCGGCGTTGCACTGGACGGATCCGGCGGGCCGGTGGTCCCGCGTGGCCGGGCTGCTGGAGCCGGGCGGCGTTTTCGCCTCGTTCGGCAGGCCGGTGGGACTGGCCGACCCGGCAGTCGAGGAGGCCGTCCGCGCGGCACGGGCGCCGTTCCTGGAGAGCGACGGTGTCCCGTCCCCGGACGGGACACCTCAGGGGCACGACATGCAGTGGCCGGGCACTGAACTCCAACGGTCCGAGTGGTTCGACGGGGTTCAGCAGTCCGTGCTCGAAAGCCGCCTGACGATGAGTGCGGACGACTTCGTCGGATACCTCTCGACCGTTTCGGCCTACATCGTCCTGCCGCAGCCGCAGCGGGCGCAGGTTTTCCGCCGGATCCTGCGCGTTCTGCCCGGGACGGTCGAGCTCTCCGCCGACATCGTCGTCCATCTCGCCCGTCGGCGGACCGAGGTGTAGCGCGGGGGCTGCGGCGCCGGGAACGGGTCCCCCGCGCCGTAGCCCCCGCGCTCGCGCTCCCGCGCCGCCGCGCGGGACGGGGTGGGCTACTCTCCGGTCCGGGTTCCCCCGGCGTTCACCCGCACCCCGTTGACGGTCAGCGTCCCGTCGTGGTGCGCGGTGACCTTCGCGGTCATCGCACCCGCGAGATCGATCCGCTGCCAGCTGCCCCCGTCGCCCTGCTCGTCCAGGGCCGAGCCCGAGGGGATCTGGGTAGCGGCGAGTACCGTGCGCCGCTGGACGCCGGTGAGCTTCGGGTGCGACGTGCGCAGCAGGTCCTCCGCCCCGTCCGGAACGGCGGGCGGCAGTCCCTCGGCGCCGATGTGCGGGAACCCGTAGGTCATCCGCTGCTTGTACACCTGGAGCGCCTCGTCCGTGGGGAGGTACGGCGTCCCCCGTCCGGCGCACCGTGTGAGCGACTCGCCCGCTCCGGTCTCACGGCACTTCTGTACGAGGACGGCTCGCAGCTCGGTCTTCGCCTGCTCCAGGAGTGTGCGGAACTCCGGGTCGGACCAGCGCAGCTGGGCGGTCTTCTCGCCGACGATCCGTCCTCCCATGATGTCGGTCGGGTAGTGGAAGGACAGCAGGATGCGGTTGTCGCCGTACTCGGAGGCGCGCGCCAGGATCTGCGGTGCCAGTTCGGGCAGCAGGGTGGCGAGGACGATGCCCTGGGCGTAGCCGTGGCTGGTGTGCCCGCTCGGGAAGGAGCCGTCGTCCGCGAGACCGGCGTAGCCGCCGGGGCTGTCCCACGGCTTGATGAGTCCCTGGTCGTCCGTGAACCCCATCCGGACGAAGGGGCGCTTGTACCGGTAGTTGTTCTTGGCTGTCTGGTACCAGTCGGCCGGCGAGTCCGGGGTGTGTTCGACCCGGCCGGACAGCAGCGCCTCGGTCTTGGGGAGTTCGCCGTTCTTCAGCGACTGCTCGTACAGCCGGCCGAGGGTCGTGCCCAGCCCGTCCGCCATGGTCCGGTAGGGACTGTTCGCACCGTCCACGAGTGCCTTGTGGACCTGGGGGTCTGCGGGGCCCGAGGGGGCGTTGTTGATGTCGATGACCGTCCGGTCGTCGATCGCGGTCAGTTCCTCGTACGTCGTTCCCTTGGGCAGGACCTCGTTGGCCCCCATGACCGACGGCTCGTTCCGGGCGGCGTCGAACGAGCGCAGCAGCCAGGTGAAGTAGTCACCGCCGCCGGGTGCGGCGGGCTGGGTGTCGGAGGCGTACGAGGTTCCCAGCTGCTCTTCGGTGAAGGGCAGGGAACCGGTGGTCTGCGTGAGCGGGCCGGGCCCGAAGTAGACGTCCGAGCTGGTGCTGTTGCACTGATGGATCTCGACGGCCAGCGTGTTGGTCCCCGGGCGCAGGGCGGAGGCCGGTACGCCGAAGCGCGCGGTGGCCGGGTCGCCCTCGCCCGGGGTCCCGTCCGGGGTCTCGTACTGGAGGTTCTTCGTGATCTCTCCGTCGCCGTGGCCGGCGATGCGCCTGCCGTTGAGGTAGACGGTGACGGTGTCGTCGTAGACGACCGTGCCGACGAGTCCGCTGATCGCGTCCAGGGAGGCCCGGTCCATCGAGAAGGAGGTACGGAAGAAGTACGCCTCGGTACTGTCACCCGCGTCCTTGCGGAGCCTGAGCTTCGTACGGACTGGGAAGCCGGCCCCGAGGTCGGTGCCGTCGTTCTTCGCGCCGAAGGGACCGGCGGCCGTCTGCCAGGGAACGTCCCCCGCGTCGAAGCCGGTCCGGGTCCACGCCGTGCGGTCCTCGTTGCCGCGCGCAGGGTCGACGTCCGGGGTGTCGAGGTAGCTCCAGCCGGCCGAGGCGTCGACGACGGCCTTGCCGATGCTGACGTCGTCGATCCAGCCCCTGGGCCCGGGGCCCGGCTTGGCGTGCGCGTCGTCGTAGCGGAGCAGGATGTCGCTGACGTGCTTCCCGGCGAGCGCGCCGAGGCCGGCCGAGACGGTGTTCCACTCCCCCGGGGTCAGCTTCCCGTTCGCCGTCCGCACCTCGCGGGTGCGGGGGCGGCGACCGTCCGGATCGGTGTAGCGGACGTCGAGCGCGACGTGGGCGGAGGCGGCGTCGTCCGGGCGGACGGCGTAGCTGAGCCGCGACCCGCGCACCAGGGGGACGTCGAGGCCGGAGCGCAGGACGACGGTGGAGGAGGCCGGTCCGGGGGCGAGGACCCGGCCCGCGTACCGCAGCGCGGCCGAGCCGTCCGCCGCTCCGACGGAGTCGGCGTTCTCGACCGCGACCCCGAGACCGGCGGCCGTGGATCCCGCGGAACTGCGCAGGGTCCAGTCGGCGAGCTGGAGCTTCGAGCGGTCGTCGGTCGAACCCTGGCACCGGTCGGCGCAGTTGTCTGTGACGCGGAGCTGGTAGTGGCGGTACGCGTGCGGGGCGGTGACCGGATAGAAGTCGGTCTGGCCACGGGCGCCGAAGCGCTGTTCCTTCCGCTGGTCCAGGACGTGCCACGAGGAGTCGTCCGCGTCCGTCGCGGCGGAGTCGCTGTCGCTGCCGAGCACGGTCCACGCGGCCGGGTCGCGGGGCGGCGCGTCGTTCGCGGAGGTGAGCGAGTAGCCGGTGACAGCCGCCGGGGCGCGCAGGGTGTAGATCGCGTACACGGGCTCCGCCTCGGTGGGCCGTCCGCTGTCGCGGGCGTACCACTTGGTGCCGGAGTCCTGATCGGAGAGGCTGTTGACGCCTTCCCGCGCGCTCGTGTCGTTGGGGTGGCCGGACCGTACGTCGCGCACGGTGGTGGTGACCTCGGTGGTCTCGCCGCGCAGGTTACGCGCCTGGCCTCGGGCTGGGAAGCCTGCGGGCCGGGGTGTCCCGGGCTCGTAGGAGGTGGCCCAGTAACCGCCCGCCTCCGGGGCCACTTCGGCCGGTCGGGCCGAAGTGGCGGAGGTGGCCGCGGCGGCCGGGCCCGTCCCCGCCACGAGTGACGCCGCCACGAGCACGGCTACGACCACGCCAGCGCCCGCGTCCCGCCCACGTCTGCTGAACACCCGCACGACTCGCCTCTTCTCTGCGGACAACGTTGTCACCTGCCGAGCCTGAGGGTCTGGCAGGAGGCATGTCAACGCTCAGGAGACCGCGTGTCGTGTTCGCACCGCCGGGGTGGAACGGCGGACGGACCGGGCGCCCGCCGCAGACGGTCAGGGCGCGGTACCGGCCGAACCGGCCTGTCCCGGCAGTCGGCCGGAAGCCGCCGTGGCGGTGGCAGATGCCGTGGCCGCGGTGAGCGCGGTACGGCTGGACCAGGTCAGGGCCGCTGTTGCGGTCAGCGCGAGCAGCGGGACGGCGAAGCCGGTTCGTGCGCCCGCACCGTCGACGAGCCGGCCGACCGCCGCCGCGGAGACCGCGATCCCGGCCGCGCACGCGGAGTTCGTCCAGGTAAGGGCCTGGGTGAGGACCGGCCTGTCCATCACCGACTCGACGAGCGTCGCGGAGACGATGACGCACGGAGCGACGCCGGCGCCGGGCAGCAGGAGGGCGAGGCCGAGCTGCCAGGGGGAATCGGCCAGCATCGGCAGCAGCGAGGCGCAGGCCAGGAAGGCCAGGAGCAGGGGCAGCCGGCGGCCGGGCGGGGTGCGCCGGTGGCAGCGCCCGTAGACCAGACCGGCCGGCAGGCTCGCCGCGCTCATCAGCCCGTACAGGAACCCGGCCGCCGAAGCGGCGTGGTGGACGGCGGCGAAGGCACTCACCGAGACCTGCATCGAGCCGAAGAAGACGCCGAGGGCCGTATTGACCGCCAGCAGCGTGCCGAAGTTCCGGGTCCACAGCCGGCCCGGTCCCCGGTCGGCCCCGACGCCCCGGACCGCCCTCGCGGCGGGGGCCGGGGCCGTACGGCGCGTCGCCGCGAAGGCGAGTCCGGCCCCGACGACGAGCGCACCCGCCAGCGCCGTACCCGCGGCGGGGTGCAGCCGGGTCGCCGCCAGCACCGCGAGGGCGGGCCCGAGGAGGAAGGCGGCATCGTTGCTCATCGTTTCGAGTGCGAAGGCCGGGGCGAGTTCGGCTCTGCCGTGCAGCAGGGCCGACCAGCGGGCGGCCGAGAGCGCACCGATCTGCGGGACGGTCGCCCCGGCGGCCAGACCGGCGGCCGTCAGCGGCAGCGCCGGGGCGCCCGTCAGGGCCAGCACGACCAGGGCGGTGATCGCTCCGGCATGGGCGCACAGGAGGGGGACGAGGACGCGCGGCTGTCCGAACCGGTCCATGAGACGGGCCGCCTGCGGACCCACCAGGCTCTCCGCCACGGCGAAGGATCCGGTGACCAGGCCGGCCACCGCGAAGGACCCGGTCTCGGTGTGGACCAGCCAGACGATGCCGAGCCCGGCCATGGCCACCCCGACCCGGGCGGGGGCCGCGGCCAGGAAGAAGGCCGCCGCTCCGGGGGTCCGCAGGGCCGAGCGGTAGGAGGCGGTTCCCGGCCCGGCCGCCCCCCGGTCGTGAAGCGCCCGCACGGGACGGGGGAACCATGTGGTGCGAGGGAATCGTGTGGCGCGGCGGAACCATGCCGCGCGAGGGAAACGAGTGACGCGAGGCAGACAGGCGGGGCGAGGGAAGCGTGTGGTGCGACGACGGAACCAATGCCGCGATGTCACGGCGAACCTTCCGCTGCGCGGTGGGACGGTCCGGGGCAGCGGCACCCTTCGAGGGAACCGTCCCCAGCCGCCAGGAGTCGTCCATGGTGACGCGGACGGGACGGATTCACGGTCCGCGTCGGCGTCGGCTCCAGCGCCGGCAGAAATATGAGTAATGAGATCGGGAAGTGGAGATCGCTCAGCCGATCCCGCACGGCACGACACTAGCCGCGATGCCGGGCGCGGAGAAGACCGCTCGGGGCCGCTGTTGCGCCGCGTGCGTGGTCGGACGACAGCGACCCGTGCGGGATACACATACCGGCGGCGGCGCCGTGGTAGCCCTGGGAGCACCCCCGTGAGGGTGAGACCGGAGGCAGGAGCCCTCCGCGACCGCGGTCCTGACGGAGGATCACCCGCGGGGCCGCCGAGCACAGCAGGGAAGGTTCATGATGCGTACCATCCGGAAGATCGCCGTCACCATCGCCGCCGCCGCACTGTTGGGCGCCACGAGCGGAACATCGGCGCAGGCCACGTCCGTGGCGGCCGCCGGCACCGCACCCTCCGCATGCCGTCCGGCCAACCACCTCGCGAAGATCGTCGGCGCGTCCAGCAGCGCGGGGCACCGCCACTACCGCGTGACCCTCACCGCGCCGCGCGGCTACGACCCGTGCCGGCTCGCGGGTTCGCCCACCGATGTGCGGTTCTCCGACCACGGCGCGGAGAGCGGGATCACCGCCGGCCGCTACGGCAGCCAGCGGACCGCGGTGACCTTCGGTCCGGGGCACCCGGTGCACTTCGACATCCAGGTTCCCAGCAACGACCCCGGCGCCCCCGCGGACGAGGCGTCCTTCACGCTCCGGGCTCCGGACGGGGAGATCCCCGGCACGTCCGTGGCCGACGGCAAGCTCAGGGTGGCGGCCGGCACTCTCGTCGGTCCGGTGCGGAGCGGCGCCTGAGGCCCTTCCCGTGACCTCGGTGCCTGTGCCCTCGCCGCCCGCGGTGAGGGCACAGCTCTTCGCGCCGTCCTCTCCCCCGCCGACGGAGAACCGGCAAGGGGCTGGACCGAGTCGACTCGCGCACCACCCGTGACCAGCGAACGCACCCGCACGGCTCCGCTAGCATGTTCGAACTCGCGACGAGCGTCCCCATCGCTCGCCATTCACCGGACAGTCGGGCTTTTCGGTGTGAAGAGTGACTTACTCAACCAACATCTAACAAATCGGCCAAACAATTGATACCTATAGTATCGCGGGTGTTTTCGCGAATAACGAGCAGAACCACGACTACCCCGTGGCGTCGGCCAAGAGCGATACTGTGGGGCACGGCGGCCGTGGCGACCCTCGGATTCCTGGTCGCGCTGGAGATCGCCGCACGTCATTACGGCCTGCCGGGGCCGATAACCACCCAGGCCCAAGAGGTCATAGTCGCCCCCCAGTCGGGCTTCCTGCTCTACGCCAGCATGGCGTTGATGATGGTGGTGCTCACCTGGCGGGAACGGTTCATCGCGATGGGTACCGCGATAGGAATCGACCTCGTCATCCTGCTGGTGCGTTGGGCGGCCGACGCCAGGGTGACCCATGGCCACCCCTTCGGCAACGGGGCGTTGTGGGTGATCGTGGGTTGCGGAGTCATCGCCGTGACACGCCGCACGGGCCAGGAACGCATCCTGCTGCTGAAGGGCGTCGGCCTCGGTCTGCTGCTGGTGACGGGCCGCAAGACCGGTGACACCTGGCTGCTCATCACTTCGAAGACGCGCCCGGCCGTGCTCGACCAGTACGTCGCGACCGCCGATCACGCACTGGGCAACCCCTCATGGCTGGTGGGCCGGATGGTCCAGGCCACCGGCCCGGTCGGAGACCGCTTCCTCGACTCCGTCTACACCCAGCTCGCGGTCGCCGCGGTCGTCGTCGCGCTCTACCAGCTGCGCAATGTGGCGGCCGACCGCCGCTTCCCCGGCCACCATCTGGTGCGCACCTTCCTGGTCATAGGCCTCCTCGGACCCGGCATATACGTGCTCTTCCCGGTGGTCGGGCCGGTCTTCGCCTACGGTGCCGACGGCGGACACTGGGCGGTGTCCAACCTGTGGCCGAACACGATGCCGCAGATCACCGCGCCGAGCCACATGCCGTTCGACGAGATCACCCCGCGCAACTGCATGCCCAGCCTGCACACGGCTTGGGCCACCTGCATCTTCATCCACTCCCGCAAGGGCCCCCGGGCGCTCCGGTACGCGGGCACGTTCTGGCTGCTCGCCACACTCTGCGCGACGCTGGGCTTCGGATACCACTACGGCGCGGACATCATCGCGGGCGTGGTGTTCACGCTCACGATCGAGGCGGGTCTGCGCACGTTCGACCGCGGCTGGGACCGGTCGGGGGTCAAGCTGGTCGCCTACGGTGTCGCCGTCTTCACCGTGCTCCTGCTGTCGTACCGCTATCTGTCGATGCCGATGGCCCACCATCCCTGGGTGTTCGGCCCGCTTCTCCTCCTGGCGATGGCCTCGGTGATCCACGGCTACGTGCGGACCACCGAACAGTGGGAACCGAAGACCGCCCCGGCGCGGCAGCCCGAGCCAGTGCCGGAACCGGTCTGAGACCGGCGGGCGGTCCGGTGGATTCCGTCCCGGCCGGGACGGAATCCACCGGACCGCCCGCAACGAGGCGCATGCCCCTGCCGCCCGACGCTCCCGGATAGCCTGCGCCCGTGGAGACCGAACTGAACACTGACGACTGGCTGGCGGACACACGGGCGTCCTACGACACCGTGGCCGACAGCTACGCGGACCAGGTGCGGAACCTGCTGGACGACACGCCTGAAGAACGCGCCGTACTGGCGCTGTTCGCCGCCCGGGTGCGCGAGAACGGCGCAGGCCCGGTCGCGGACGTGGGGTGCGGGCCGGGAAGGATCACAGCTCACCTGCACGGACTGGGCGTGGACGCGTTCGGGATCGACCTGTCCCCCGGAATGATCGAGGTGGCCCGGCGTGACCACCCGGGCCTGCGGTTCGAACCCGGGTCCATGACGGAGCTCGGTCTCACCGATCGCTCGGTGGCCGGGCTGATCGCCTGGTACTCGCTCATCCACGTCCCCGACGAGGAGATCGGTCCGGTCCTGGCGCACTTCCACCGCGTACTGAGGCCCGGTGGCCCACTGCTGCTCAGCTTCCACGTCGGAGACGAGCGGAAGCTGAAGACGCAGGGGTACGGCGGCCACCCGATGAAGGTGTACGTCCATCGACGCCGACCGGACCAGCTGGCCGCCCGGCTCGACGACGCCGGATTCGATGTCGAGGCACAGCGCACGCTCACCTCGGCCGAGAGCAGGCTCGGGGGCCTCCTCCTCGCGCGCCGGCGGCCCGGCACCCCGTAGCGGAACTCCCGCAGCTCCGGGCAAGTCGGAAGGATCCGTTGATGGATCAACTCCCCTCCTCTAATGTCTCGTTCAACGACCGGCCGTCCTCGGCCGGGAGTGCGCCACATGGAGCCCAGCCGCCCCGAGGGGCGGCCCGGAGAAGGGAGATCCACCATGGTCAAGCACTACATCAAGTACGCGTTCAGCACGCTCACGGCGGCGATGTTCGCCAGCATGGTCTGACGGATCAGCCCCGGCCTGGACCGGGATTCCAGTCCCGGTCCAGGCGTCAGGAGGCTCACTTGTTCGCGACCGCGCTCAGCCAGCTCCGGTACGGCGCGGCGATTCTGCGCAACCGCCGCATCCGCCCGCACGACCTGGAGCGCATCGCCCGGGACCTGGTCGCGACCCTCGCGGAGTTCGGGGAGCCGGGCGCGGACTCGGCCCTGCTGCCCGGCCAGGCAGGGGCCGTCGACCCCGCCGTGCGGCGGACCGTGACCGAGCGCAGCCTGCGGGCCACGGCGCGGGCCGCGGCCCGGCACACGGCGTACTACCGCCGGACGTTCGACAGCCTGGCGCTCGACCCGGGCACCCTCACGCCGGAGACCTGGGACCAGGTGCCGGTGACACCGAAGGCGGCCCTGCGCGGCCTGCCGGCCGCCTTCGTGTCCGCCGTCTCCGCTCCCGCGCTGATGGCGCTCACCACGGGCACCAGCGGCACCCCCACCACGGTCTGGTACTCCCGGGCCGAGGTGGAGATCGCGGTGGCCATGAGCACGGTCTCGGCCGTCCTCGGCCTGGGCCTGCGCCCTCGCCACACCCTCGCGTACGCGGGGTGCTCCCGGGCCACCCTGCCCCTGCTCAACGTGGAGGAGTCGGTGACCCGGATCGGCGCCTCCTTCGTCCAGATCGGCACCGTGGACCCGGCGGTGGCGCTGGACCGGCTGGCCGCCCCGCTCGGGCTGCGCGGCAAGGCCCCGCAGATCACCCACCTGACCGTCTCCGCGTCGTACCTCTCCGCCCTCGTCGAGGAGGCGGAACGGGGCGGCCGGCTGCCGTCCGACTTCGGCCTGGAGTCCATCGGGGTAGGCGGCGAGGTGCTCTCCGAGCCGCTGAGGGAGCGCGCGTCGGCGGCGCTGGGCGCGAAGATCTCCACCTCGTACATGATGACCGAGACCGTGCCCTCGGGCGGGACACCGTGCACCGAGGGACATCTGCACCACACCACCGAGTTCGGGCATCTGGAGATACTCGACCCCGTGACCCACGCGCCGACGCCACCGGGCGACGTCGGCATCATCGTGCAGACCCCGTACGTGCCCTACCGGGACTGCACCCTGCTCCTGCGGTACGCGACGGGCGACCTGGTCCGCCTCCCCGGGAGCGCGCCGGAGTGCGAACTGGCCCATCTGCCCGCGACCTCGCCGGTGCTCGGCCGCTGGACGGGTCCGCTGAGCCGCGAGATCACCACCTGGTCGGTGCTGAACCTGCTGGAGGCGGAGCCGGACATCCCGCTGCCCGCGCGCTACGCCCTGGTCGACGAGGCCCCGGGCCCGCGACTCCACGTCCTGGTCCGCCGGCTGCCCGCAGCCGGTCTGCTCGGCCGGCTGGAGGACCGGGCCACGGCGGCGGGCCTCGCGCTGGACGCCGTGGTGCTCCACGACGACCCGGCCGCGATGCCACGGACCGGTCCGGTCCGCGCCGATCTGCGTGAGCGCACCTTCGAGTCGGTGCGCCCCGCGGTGCTGCGGGCCGTGAGTCCGGCATGAGCACCGTCGCCCTGGTGGGCCTCAACGTCTGCGTCGCCGCCATCACCGCGGCCGGCGCCGCCTACTTCGGCCGGGTCCGGATGCCCCGCCCGCCGGTCGGCCGGTACGAACTGCCGGACGTCGCGGTGGTGTCCGCCGTGGTCGTGGCCGCTCCCCTGGTCTATCTGGAACTGCCCCGTGCCGCGGTGGCCGTCGTGTTCGGTCTGGTGCTCTGCGCGGCGCTCCAGTTCACCCTCGCGCCCCTCTTCGGCGGGGGCCGGGCCTGGGTGGCCGCGCTGGGCCCGGTCGCGGCCACCGCCGGATGCGCGTTCGCGGACAGGACCCTCGCCGTGCTGGTGCTCACCGATGTGCTGCTCGCGATCGCCGTCGTGGGGGTGGCCAACATGTGGGCGCAGAGCGGCATGCGCTCCGCCCACGCCGCGTGGTTCGCGGGCGCCCTCGCCTGCTACGACCTGGTGGCGACGGGGCTCACCTCGGTCATGGACCGGTTCGCCGTCCAGGTGATGGGGCTGCCGTTCGCCCCGTTGCTGGCCGTCACCCGGGGCGATCCGCCCGTGGCGCTCGGGCTGGGCGACCTGTTGCTCCTGGTGCTCTTCCCACTCGTGGCGCTGAAGGCCTTCGGACGGGCCGCAGGCCTCCTGGCGGCCGGAATCGGCCTGGCGGTGTCGGCGACGGTCAGTGTGCTGTTCGCCCTCGGGACGCTGACCGGGGCGTTTCCCCTGCTCACGGCGCTCGGCCCGCTGATCGTGCTCCAGCATGTGCTGTGGGTACGGGCCCGGGGAGCGGAGCGGACCGTCGCCGAGTGGCGCTCGGGAACCCCGGTGGCGGCGGCCGCCGCCGCGCCCACAGGACCCGACCCGGAATTGCTCAAGGCCCTCGAACCCGCCGATCCGGAGGGGCTGGGGTCCGCCGTGCCCGAAGGCGGCTGGCTCGCGGTCCTCGACGGCCGGGTGGTGGGGGCCGGGGCGTCGCCGGGCCGGGCACGCGGGGACGCACGGCTCCGCGGCTGTGCGTCGGTGCCCGTGGTGCGGCAGAGGTGACCCGGTCCGCTCCGGGCCGCCAGGGGCTGTGGGCTGTGGGCTGTGGGCGGCGCGGGCGGGCGGCCGCGGCCGGTTACGTACTCTTGAGGCATGCGCATGCGCCCCACTCTGAGCTGGGCCCCCACAGAGGACCTGCCGCCCGCCACCACCGACCTGGAGCCGGTCACCGATGCGCTGGGCGCCGGCGGTGTGCTGGTGCTCAGCGGGGCCGGGATCTCCACGGAGTCGGGCATCCCCGACTACCGGGGCGAGGGCGGAAGCCTGAGCCGGCACACCCCGATGACCTACCAGGACTTCACGGCGAGCGCCCAGGCCCGGCGCCGGTACTGGGCCCGCAGCCATCTCGGCTGGCGCACCTTCGGCCGCGCCCGGCCCAACGCCGGGCACCGGGCGGTGGCCGCGTTCGGGCGGCAGGGCCTGCTCTCGGGGGTGATCACCCAGAACGTCGACGGTCTGCACCAGGCCGCCGGCAGCGAGGACGTGGTGGAACTCCACGGCAGCCTGGACCGGGTCGTCTGCCTTTCCTGCAGCACGCTCGGCTCACGCCGCGATCTCGCGCGGCGGCTGGAGGAGGCCAACCCGGGCTTCCGGCCGGTGGCCGCCGCGATCAACCCGGACGGCGACGCCGACCTCACCGACGAGCAGGTCGGGGACTTCCGCGTGGTGCCCTGCACGGTCTGCGGCGGCATCCTCAAACCGGATGTGGTGTTCTTCGGCGAGACCGTGCCGCCCCGCCGGGTCGAGCACTGCCGCGAACTGGTCGGAGCGGCGTCCTCGCTGCTGGTCCTGGGCTCTTCGCTGACGGTGATGTCCGGGCTCCGGTTCGTCCGCCAGGCCGCCCGGGCCGGACTGCCCGTGCTGATCGTCAACCGGGACCCGACCCGGGGCGACCGGCTTGCCGTCACCCGCGTCGCGCTCCCGCTGGGAACGGCCCTCACCGCCGTGGCCGGCCGGCTCGGCGTCCCCGTCGACGACGCCGCGGCGGCCCCTCGCGAACCCGCCACCGAAGGAGACCCATGTCCCGGACGAGCCGCTCCCCCTTCCTCCTCGCCGGACTGATGGCCGGAGCCGGAGCCATCCATCTCGCGGTGCCGAAGGTGTTCGACGGGACCGTTCCGAGGATCCTGCCCGGTGCGCCGCGTGCGTGGACGTACGGGAGCGGGGTGGTCGAGTTCGCGCTCGCCGCCGGGCTCGTCCACCCGCGGACGCGGTCCGTGGCGGCCCGGGCGACCGCCGGGTTCTTCGTCGCCGTCTTCCCCGCCAACGTCCAGATGGCCCTCGACGCGTGGCACTCCCCCGCCCTGCCGAAGGCCGCGGCCCTCGGCCGGTTGCCCCTGCAGATTCCCCTGGTCATGTGGGCCCGCAAGGTCGCCCGTGCCGAGGGCGCTTCATCTCACTGACACAGCCCGGCGGTGCGCCGGATCAGCGGATCTCGGTGACCCGGTGCTCCTTGAGCTTCGCGCAGTTGGAGTTGTCCACCGACACGTACACGTTGCCGATGCTGCCGCTCCAGCTCACGCAGTGGCCCTTGCCGTAGACGTAGGCGGGCCCGGCGTACGAGGTGTAGTTGCCCTCGTCACCGGCCCACTCGTCGGTGTCGGAGACGTAGATGGACGTGGACATGCTTTTCGCCGTGCCCGGGTTGGCGCGGATGGTCGCGACGCAGTTCTTGCCGTTCGCGGAGTTGTACGTCAGGTAGACGGTGCCCTGCGAGCCGATGGGCGCCGAGTTCACGGTCTTGTAGGCACTGCCGCAGACCCCCTGCGGTGTGACGTTCGGCGCGGCCGAGGCGGCCGTGCCGAGCACGACGGTGGTGCCCAGAGTCAGCGTGGCCAACGCCCCGACAGTCGCGACATTACGTACGATTCGCATATATCCCCCTTGTGGTTCCGAGAGCGGATTACTCCCACTTGATGTGACCCTCGAACGACAAGGATGGTTGTGCCGGATGCACCCCGAGATGCCAAAGCACTGGCGACCGGCACCACTTGGAGAAAGTTCCGCCGGGGCCGGGCCGTTTCCGCAGCTCACCGCAGCGCGAATAGGTCTATACCACTAATGAACCGGAAAACTATTTACCAGCCGCACCGCCCTGTGGCTCACTATGTCGTGTTCGCGTCACGTGGACGCGCGTAGATCCTCTGCCTCTCTCCCCCCACCAAGCAGGAGGAATCCATGCTCCCCCGCCGTCTCTCCCTCACATCCGCGCAGCGGAGACTCTCCGTGGCCGGTGTCCTCGGCGTGAGCGCCGCGCTGACGCTCAGCCTGATGTCGGGCACCGCCGCCTCGGCGCCGCTGCCCTCCGACAGCACCGTGCCACTGGGCAAGGGCTACATGGGCGTGGGCTACGTCCAGGACAGCAAGGACTTCAAGCCGGACACCCGGCAGCTGGGCCTCGAAGCGGCACCCGACGCGAACCTCCTGGCGAACCCCGTCGGAATGGACGTCTCCAGCTACCAGGGCAGCATCAACTGGACCTCGGTCCGGGGCGCGGGCATCGAGTTCGCCTGGATGAAGGCGACCGAGGGCACCACCTACAAGGACCCGACGTTCAGCACGAACTACCTGGGCGCGTACAACGCCGGGGTGATCCGGGGCGCGTACCACTACGGGCGGCCCGACGTCTCCGGTGGCGCGGCGCAGGCGAACTTCTTCGCCGACAACGGTGGCGCCTGGTCCCGCGACAACCTGACACTTCCCGGTGTACTGGACATCGAGGGCACCTGCTACGGCAAGACTCCCGCCGCGATGCAGTCCTGGATCCTCGACTTCTACAACACGTACAAGGCCCGCACCGGCCGCGACGTCGTCATCTACACCAGCCCGAGCTGGTGGAACTCGTGCACCGGCGGCTGGAGCGGCATGTCCGCCAGGAGTCCGCTGTGGGTGGCCCACTGGACGTCCGCGGGCAGCCCGAGCATCCCGACGGGCTTCCCCTTCTGGACCGTCTGGCAGTACACGTCGACCGGCTCGGTGAGCGGCATCTCCGGCAACGTGGACCGCGACCGTTTCAGCGGTGACCGCTCCCGCCTGCTGGCCCTGGCCAACAACACCCCGTGACAGCGGGCCCCGGGGCGCGGTGACCGCGGGAACGGTGACCGCCCCCGGGGCCACGGCACGACCGGCACCGGGCGCAACGACATTCCGCGAAGGAGAGATTCATGAGCTCGACACCACGGCCCCTCAGCAGGCGCGGCGCTCTGCTCGCCGGAACGGCGGCCCTGGCCGGCGGGCTGGGGCTGGCGGGCCGTACGGAAGCGGCGGTACGCGTGCCGCAGGGAGCACGCTCCCCCTTCGCCGCCCTGACCCCGGCACAGCGCGCCGGGCAGTGCGTCATCCACTCCTACCCCGGGCTCACCCCTCCGGCCCGGCTGATGGACGCGATCAGCGAGGGGCGCACGGCCGGGGTGATCTTCTTCACGGAGAACATCAAGAGCCTGAGCCAGATCGAGGGCGTCATCCAGGACCTGAACGCGGCGCACGCCGACGCCCCGGTGAGCGCCCCGCTGCTCCTGATGACCGACCAGGAGGGCGGCCTGGTGCGCCGCCTGCCGGGTGAGCCGGTGTGGTCCGCGAAGGACGTCGGTGCCTCGACGGATCCGGAGGGGCAGGCGGAGTTCACCGGGAGCGGGGCGGGCATGAACCTCGCGGGTGTCGGCATGAACGTCAACCTGGCTCCCGTGCTCGACGTGTACCGCACGCCGGGCGACTTCACCGACCGGTACGAGCGGTCCTACAGCGAGGACCCGGAGGCGGTGGCGTCCTGCGGATCGGCCTTCATCACCGCGCAGCAGGCCGCCGGGGTAGCGGCCACCGCCAAGCACTTCCCGGGGCTGGGCCCCGCCTCCGCGAACCAGAACACCGATCTGGGCCCCGTCACCCTCACCACGTCGGCGGCGACGCTCCGGGGCGTCGACGAGGCGCCCTACCGGGCGGCGGTCTCCGCCGGGACCAAGCTCGTCATGCTGTCCTGGGCCGTCTATCCGGCGCTGGACGCGGACCGGCCAGCGGGCCTGTCCCCCACCGTGATCGGCGAACTGCGGACCCGGCTCGGCTTCCGGGGCGTGACCGTCACCGACGCGCTGGAGGCCGGGGCCCTCAAGGCCTACGGCTCCACGGCGGAGCGCAGCGTACTGGCAGCCGCGGCCGGCATGGACCTGATCCTGTGCTCGGCCCGGGACGCCGCTCAGGGGGACGCCGCGGTGACCGCACTGAGCGAGGCGCTGACGGCGGGCACCCTCGACGGGGCAGCCTTCGACGCGGGCGTGAAGCGCGTCAACGCGCTGCGCGGCGGCCTGGCCTGAGCTCCGGCCCGGCGGCGGAAGGCGCGGCCGCTATCGGTTCGATCACGCCAAGGTCCGGCCAGCGACCAGTAATACGGTCACCTGATAGCTTAAGCCGAATCGCAGGCCGGAACGGAGGTACGAGGGGCGGGTCCGACCCCGACCCGGGCAAGGACACCCCTCAGATCACGATGCTGCAAGTACACAAGCTTGAGCGCTACAAGGACGATCAGGGAAACGAGATCGTCTATGACGGTGAGATCCGTGACGCCAAGATCGATATCCGGTTCAAGGGATCGAACAACAGGCTTGTCATCAGCCCCAAGGCTGACGTCAGGGACCTGCTCGTCACCTTCACCGGAGACAACGGCCAGATCGACATCGAGCAGACCACGAAGAAGCGCGCCGGTCTCCGCTTCGAGCTGCGCTGCGGACACGAGTCCCGGATCCGGGTCGGCGAGAACGTGGGCTGTGCCGGCCGCACCTTCCTCTCGGCCGTCGAGGGCGTCTCCGTGACGATCGGTGCCGACGTGATGTTCGCCAAGAACATCGAGGTGCGCGGCGACGACACCCACCCGATCTTCGACGTGCACACCGAGAAGCGGATGAACCCGTCGCAGTCGATCGTGGTGGGCGAGCACGTCTGGATCGCGAAGCACGCGGTCGTGATGGGCGGTGTCACCATCGGCAACGGCTCGGTGATCGGCTTCCGGTCCATCGTCACCTCGTCCATACCCAACAACTGCATCGCGGTGGGAGCACCGGCGCGGGTGGTGCGGCGGGACATCGCCTGGGAGCGTCCCGAGGTCGTCTCGCGCCGCCCGAACGAGCTGTATCCGCGCAAGGGCGAGAAGTCCGCGCAGTACTGGAACCCCACCGTCGAGGACGACGTCCCGGCGAAGCCGGTGATCCGGCAGCAGCCCAAGGCGCAGCGGCGGGGGCTCGCCCGGATCCTTCCGGCTCCGGTGCGACGGCTGGCCAGGAAGTTCCGCTCCGCCTGAGGCGCCGGCCCGAGGCGTCGGGGACACCACGCGAAACGCCTCGGGCCCGGACTTCCGTCCGGGCCCGAGGCGTTTCGCGTACGGGCGATGCCCGGTTTCGCTACTGGGCCGGGGCGCTCGACTCCAGGTGCGTCACCATGCGGTTCAGCCCGGTCGGCAGATCGACCACCGCGCTCCAGCCGAGTGCGGCGAGCCGCGCGCTGTCCAGGCCCTGCTTCTTGGTCAGGCTGTAGGCGCGCGCGTCGGACTCGTTGGTGAACCGGAGCTGCTGCCCGCGCTCCGGGCGCACCTCGGTGAACAGCTCGGCCAGCCGCCGGATCGAGACCAGCCCGGCCGGGTCCGCGACGTTGTAGGCCACCTGGTCGCCACGGAGCAGGGCGTAGAACAGACCCGCGATGGCGTCGGCCACGTAGGTGTAGGTCCGTACGCCGGAGCCGTCGCTGTTGAGCACGATGTCCTTGCCGGCCACCACGTTCGCCGCGAAGTCGGCCTGCACGCGCCCGTCGTCGAGCGCCATCCCCGGACCGTAGACGTGACCGAACCGGACGGCGCGGCTGTCGATGCCGTACTGCGCCTGGTAGGTCGCGCAGATCGTCTCCGCGGCGCGCTTGCCCTCGGCGTAGCAGGCCCTCGGGTTGAGGATGTCGAAGCCGCCGTAGCTCTGCTCGTCGATCAGCTCGGTCTCCGGGGCCTGGGCCCCGTAGACCTCCGCGGAGGACATCAGGACGAATCCGCGGCTGGCCTTCTCCACACAGAGGTCGAGCAGGTTGAAGGTGCCGAGCAGATTCGCCTTGATCGTCATGACCGGCTGGCTGCCGTGCAGGGCGGGCCGCGCCGCGCTCGCACCGTGGATCACGTAGTCGACCGGGCCGGGCAGTTCGAGCGGAACCGACACGTCCTGGACGACCAGGTTGAAGTCCGGGCGGTCCAGTACGTCCGCGAGCAGCCGCCTGGCCTTCTCCTCGTTGCGCACCAGGCCGTGCACGGTGATGCCCGCGCCGTGCCGGTCGTTCAGTGCGAGCAGCGTGTAGACGACGTACGACGGCAGCATGCCGCTCGCGCCGGTGACCAGCACGGTGCGGCCGGACAGCTCACCCCACGGCAGGTCGCGGTCAAGGATCTCGTCGAGGTCGTGCGCCACGACCGGACTGGAAACGGTGGTCAATGGAATCACGTACCTACGATCTGCTGGTTTTCGAGGATCTCGAAGAACGTCCGGCACAGGTAGAAGTCCTCGGACGTCGTGATCTTGATGTTCGAGCGGGGGCCGACGACCCGGTAAATCTTGCGCCCGTAGCGGTGCATGAGGGAGCAGGAGTCGATGGTGTCGTGCTCGCCCTCCTCGACCGCCCGGTCGTACAGCGAGAGGATCTCCCCGAGCCGGAAGCTCTGCGGGGCCTGCGCGGCGTAGATGTGGTCGCGCGGGATCACGTCGTCGATGTGGTCGTACTCACTCGACACCACGGTCTCGTTGAACTTGGTGCAGGTGATGGCCGAGCCGTGCTCACGGACCGTCTCGATGTTGGCGGTGATCAACTTGGCGTCGATCAGCGGCCGCACGCCGTCGTGCACGAGCACGACGGTGTCCGCGGGGCACTCCGCGGCGACGGTCCTGAGCGCGTTGTGCCGCGACTCCTGACCGGTCCGGCCGCCGTCGATGACCCACTTGACCTTCTGGATCTCGTACCGCTTGAGGAGCTTCTCCATCAGTTCGCGGTACTCGGGGAGTATCGCGATGGCTATGGCGTCTATCTCCGGGTGCGCCTCGAAGTGCTCAAGGGTGTGGATGATGATCGGCTTGCCGTGGATCTCCAGGAACTGCTTCGGGAGAGCACGGCTGTTCATCCTCGACCCAATGCCGCCGGCGAAAAGCAGGGCAACGTTCACAGGTCATTCCTCCGACTGGTCGCTGAGCGGCTGGTCGCCCACTGCGGTGTTGTCCGGGACAGTTTCCAGCCACTGGGGGTGGCCGCCCGTTTCGCGGCCTCCGTGATCGCCGACCACAAGCCAGTCGATCACGCGGTCCGCCGAGTTGGTGTCGACGTAGTCGAAGTTCTCCCGCCGGAACTCCTCGACCTTGGAGAGGTCGAAGTCCTCGTCCTGCAGGGCCTTGAGCAGGTCGTCGAAGGTCACGCAGATGGTGCCGGGGGCGACGCTGTCGTAGTCGCGGTGGAACCCGCGGATCACCGAGTACGTGTCCTTGTCGTACGCGTAGAACAGGATCGGCTTGTCGAGCAGGGTGTACTCGTAGATGACCGACGAGTAGTCGGTGATCAGCACGTCGGTCACGTGCAGGAGGTCGTTCGTGTCGGGGAAGGACGCGAAGTCGATCAGCCGGTCCGTGTACTCCTCGGGGATCGGCGGGGCCTCCGAGATGAAGTGGTGCATCCGGAAGAGCACGACGTACTTGTCGCCGCAGACCTCATGGAGCTTCTCGAAGTCGATGCGGTCGTAGTCGTAGTGCGCGTCGCTGATGCTCTTCCCGCGGAAGGTCGGCGCGAACAGCACGATCTTCTTGCCCCGGAACTGCGGGTAGGAGGCGAAGAAGTCGTCCGTGACCTTCTGGGAGTGCTCCTCGTTGAGGAACGTGTCGATGCGGGGAAGGCCGGTCGGCACGACCGCCGACTCCTCGACGCCGAACGCCTCGGCGTACACCGGCACCAGGTGCTTGGACCCGGTGATGACGTAGGTGTACTTGCGGTGGGCGTTGGAAAGCTTCGGCGAGCCGTACTTTCCGAACCGGCTGTAACCGACCGCCTTGAAACCGCTTCCCGCGTGCCAGAGCTGAATTATCTTGGTTTCCGGCGAAATGGTCAGGTTGCCGAGAAGCCCGAAGTAGTCGTCCATCAGGACGGTGTCCGACGTCGCGAGCAGGTAGATGAGGCGGAGCGTGCTCCACTTGTTCGCGGTCGACGGTATTCGGAACGAGTGATTGAACTTGTACTTCTTGTCCAGGTCCCGTTCGATCATCCGGTCGTGGACGCGCGCCAGGTTGCCACCCAGGCCGGTGCGCATCTCGGAGGCGAAGAGAATCTTGTTTCCGCGCGGCGGATTCACCCGGCGAGCTGCCCAGTAGAAACGGTTGGCGAGCTTGCGTCGCCGGGCCCGCGGCAGCACCTTCAGTGCTATTCGCTTGCCCATGGGCTTCTTCGTCTTGCTCTTCTTGCCGCCGCCACCACCGCGGAACAACTGGTACGTCCGCATGAGGAACTCGGGGTTCTCGTCATCGTCGGAAAGACCGAACGAAATCACGTAGACCGAGCGATTGCGGTCGTAGAGGAAGACGCGGGAACTCACATCGAGCCGGTCCGTCGCCTTGAGGTCGAACGTCGCCCCCGGCAGGTGTTCGTCACCGAGCACCGGAACGATCCGCCACGTGCCGTTGGGCACTTGGCGCCGGTTCTCGAAGTTGGTGACGTTGATATCCAAGCGGTGCTGTTCGGCGCCGATTTGCCGAGAGTTAACCGGGAATTCGCGCCCATTGTCAACAATCAGGAAGCTGAGAGCACTAGCATCTCCAGTAAAGTCGGCTACCTCCACAACGAGACTGAGGTGCACACGCTCCCAGGAAATCGTCGCTATTGAGCAACGCGCCATCGTCGTCCTTCCAATTTGTGAACCGTTACGCCTTCTACGAGGCATGTGCGACGGCCACAGAGCCTGCCAGCGCCAGGTGAGACGATTGCCGGAGCATAGCTTACCGAGTCACACGAGCCCCAAGCCGGGACGGGGGCCGTCGCCGGGCGCTTGCGGTCGAGCGCGCCCTTGGGCCCTCCCGCGGAACGTGATCCAGCCGGAGCCAGGAGCGCCGGTAAGCCTGTCTGCCACTCCATGCGAAGCCCCGTCGAACCGGGTGGGCCTGTGGTGCGCACGTACTAGGACGCATGAGCGGCTGGTCCGGTTGCACCAGGAGAGGACGCCGTCGCGGGACGATGACCGGCGGGGCACCGGAGGGAACGGTGGGAAGCGCGCTCGACGACGGATGGTGGCCGCGGCGGCCAGTATCATGATCAGCGTGTTCGCCGGGTTCATCGGGACGAGCAGCCCGGCCGTCCAGACGACGGGCGTCGGCGGCCGCCGACGTGCTCCTGACCGGACGCCTGGCCCGCGCCGCTCCCGGCAGCGGCCTCCCGTGACCGGTGGCGGGCGGCCGGGCTGCCTGAGTGCCCGTCAGCATAGGATGTCCTCCACGAACTGTCCGGACGGGCGAGGGGTGGGGACCGAAGGTGTTCGGGGGCAGGAAGACAGCAGAGGGCGGGCTGCCGAGGATCCCGAGGGGCGTGGATCCACGGCGAGCCCGTGCTCTGGCGGTTCCGGCCGAGGCCCAGGTGGACGCGCGCATGTTCATGCGGGGCGGCGACAGGATGCGGGCGCTCAAGGTGATCGTGGACGCGACGGGCTGCGACCTGCGCGGGGCCCGGGACATCAGGTACGCGCTCGGCTACGACATCGAGGTGCCGACACCGCGCTGAGCGGCGCCCGTGCGGTCAGCCGGCGGCCGGCCGCTCCTGTGGAGCGAGGTGCTGCCACAGGAAGGTGTGCATCAGGGCGCTGTTGTGGGCGGCCTGCTCGTTGTCGCCGGCGCCCGCGTGGCCGCCGCCGGTGTTCTCGTGGAGCAGGACGCGGTGTCCGAGTTCGCGCAGCCGCGCCGCCGCCTTGCGGGCGTGGCCGGGGTGGACGCGGTCGTCTCGGGTCGAGGTCGTCAGGAGCACCGGCGGGTAGGCCCGGTCCGCGCCGAGCCGGTGGTACGGGGAGAGCTCGCGCAGGTGGGGGCGGTCGGCCTCGTCGTCCGGGTCGCCGTACTCGGCGATCCACGACGCGCCGGCGAGCAGCTCGTGGAAGCGGAGCATGTCCAGCAGCGGTACCTGGGCGACGATCGCGCCGAACAGCTGTGGGCTGCGGGTGAGCATCGCGCCCATGAGCAGTCCGCCGTTGCTGCCACCCGCCGCGCCCAGCATGGCCGGGGTGGTGATGCCCCGCGCCACCAGGTCCGCGGCGACGGCCTCGAAGTCCTCGAAGGCCCGTGAGCGGTTCGCGCCGAGTGCGGCCCGGTGCCAGGCGGGTCCGTACTCGCCGCCGCCCCGGATGTTCGCGATCACGTGGGTGCCGCCCCGTTCCAGCCACGCGAGGCCGGTCGACGCGCCGTAGAACGGGGTGAGGGAGACCTCGAAGCCTCCGTATCCGTAGAGCAGGGCGGGGCCGGGGGCCGCGCCGGGGGCCGAGCGGTCGGGGCCGATCACGAAGTACGGCACCCTCGTCCCGTCCTCGGAGACCGCGAAGTACTGCTCCGCCGTGAGGCCCGCCGTGCCGAAGCGGGCCGGGGCCTGCCTGAGGATCTCCGAACCGGCGCCGATCTCGCCGTGGTACAGGGTGGACGGCTGCAGGAATCCCGACACGTCGAGGAAGTACTCGTCGGAGACGTCCGGGTCCGTGTCGACGACGCTGACGGCGGAGAGCGGGGGAACGTCGGCGAGCGGGCCGCGGGCCCAGCCGCCCGGTGCCGGCGTGAGCACCTCGATGCGGGTACTGACGTCGCGCATCGTCTCCAGGATCAGGTGGTGCCTGGTCCAGGAGTGTCCGGCCAGGGCGGTTCGCCCGTCCGGGGTGAACAGCACCTCCGCGGTGCGGTCGCCCGCCAGGAACGCGTCGAAGCCGAACGCCAGCAGGGACCCCGCCGGGTGTCCGAGCCAGCCGGATTTGAGGCTCACGACCAGATACTCGCGATGGGCGTAGGCGTGGGCGTCGTCCGGCACCTCGATCCTGACGAGTGAGCCGTCGGCGGTCAGGAGGTGCGTCTCGCTGTGGTGGAAGTCCAGCGACCGGAAGACGAAGTCCCGCTCGAAGCCGGGGGTGCTGTCGTGCCAGCCCCCGGCCGACACGTCCTGCGGCCGGCCCTCGAACACCGGGGTGGCGTCCTCGGCCGGTGTGCCGCGCCGCCATCTGCGTACCGTCCGCGGATAGCCGGAGTCGGTCAGTGAACCGGGACCGAAGTCGGTTCCGATGAAGACGGTGTCGGCGTCGATCCACCCGATGCGCGTCTTCGCCTCCGCCACCTGGAAGCCGTCCTCGACGAAGGTCCGGGTGGTGAGGTCGAACTCCCGGACCACGACGGCGTCACCGCCGTCGCGCGACAGGCAGACCAGGGCCCGGTCGTATGCGGGGTGCCGGACCCGTGCGCCGGACCACACCCATTTCTCGCCCTCCGCGGCGGCCAGCGCGTCGATGTCGAGGACGGCCTCCCACTCGGGGGCGTCCTTGCGGTACTGCTCCAGCGTCGTACGCCGCCACAGGCCGCGCGGATGCGCGGCGTCCCGCCAGAAGTTGTAGAGGAACGCTCCGCGACGGACGGTGTACGGGATGCGGTCCGAGGCGTCGAGCACCTCCCGCAGCCTCTCCTTCAGGGTGGCGAACCCCGCGTCGGCGGCCAGTGCGGCCGCCGTCTCGGCGTTCCGTTCCGCCACCCACGCGAGCGCGGCCTCGCTCTCGATGTCTTCCAGCCACAGGTACGGGTCTTTTTCGATCACACCCCGAATTGTGCGGGTCCGGGACGTGCGGCGGGACCACATCCCCCGATGCCCCCGGGGATCACCAGTCGTGGACGGTCCCGTCGTGGAGGCGGTTGACCGGCAGATACGCCTGGGCGTACGGGTGGGCCGCCGCCAGTTCCTCGTCCAGCTCGACCCCGATGCCGGGGGTCTCGCCCGGGTGCAGGTGCCCGTCCGCGAAGGTGTAGGCGTGGCGGAACACCTCGTGGGTGAGGGGGGTGTGGCCGGAGTACTCCTGGATGCCGAAGTTGTGGACGGCCAGATCGAGGTGGACGGCGGCGGCCATGCCGACCGGGGAGATGTCCTCCGGTCCGTGCACGGCGCTCTTGATCTGGTACTGGGCGGCGAAGTCGAAGAGCTTGCGCAGCGGTGTGACGCCGCCGAAGTGGGTGACCGCGGACCGCACGTAGTCGATCAGCTGCTCGGTGATCAGTGCCTGGTAGTCGTGCACCGTGTTGAAGACCTCGCCGATGGCCAGGGGCGTGGTGGTGCTGCGGCGCACCAGGCGCAGCGCCTCCTGGTTCTCGGCGGGTGTGCAGTCCTCCAGCCAGAACGGCCGGTAGGGCTCCAGGTCCTTGCCGAGCCGGGCGGCCTGAACCGGGGTGAGGCGGTGGTGGGCGTCGTGCAGGAGCGGCAGTGCGGGGCCGAATTCGGCGCGTACCGCGTCGAAGACGGCGGGCATGTGGCGCAGGTACGCCTCGGTGTCCCAGTCCTCCACCAGGGGGCGCGCCTGCTGGTGGAGGACCTGCGAACCCCTCTCGTCGGTGTCGGTCACTCCGTAGACGGCCTTGAGGCCGGGAATGCCGGACTGGATGCGGATGGCGGGGTAGCCCTCGGCGAGCCTGGCCCGTACGGAGTCGAGGAGTTCGGGGATGTCCCGGCCGTTGGCGTGGCCGTAGGTGCGGACGCGTTCGCGGCTCGCGCCGCCCAGCAGCTGGTAGAGCGGGAGTCCCGCGGCCTTGGCCTTGATGTCCCACAGCGCCACGTCGACGGCGGCGATGGCGGCCATCGTCACCGGTCCCCGGCGCCAGTAGGCACCCCGGTAGAGCGACTGCCAGGTGTCCTCGATCCGGTGCGGGTCGAGGCCGATGAGCAGCGGCGCGACGTGGTCGGTGAGGTAGCTGACGACGGCGAGTTCCCTGCCGTTCAAGGTGGCGTCCCCCAGGCCGGTGAGGCCTTCGTCGGTGGTCAGCTTCAGGGTGACGAAATTGCGGCCTGGGCTGGTGACGACGACCTTGGCGTCGACGATCTTCATGCGTGTGTTCCCTTTCCGGATGCCGGGTCCACCACCTGGACTTGGTGGTCCAACTGGTAGGACCAGTTGGTTCGGACGGGACCGTAACAGCGGGAAGGGCCCATCGGCCAGCCCCTGGAGGAAACCCGTGAGGGAGGCTATGTGCCGGTTCTGCTGCCGTCGCGGCGGCCCTCGGCCTGCCCCAGCAGCGTCTCGATGTGGTTGCGTGCCATGGTGTCGACCCGCAGGTCGAGATCCGCCCCGTAGGTACGCAGCCCGAGCAGCAGGTGTTCCCGCATCCGCGCGCAGGCGAGGTCCACGTCCCGCGCCTCGACCGCTTCGAGGATCTCCGGGTGGTGCGGCACCCCGGGTTCGCCGATCGACGGGTCGGAGTTCGAGCGGAGCATCATCTCGAACATCATCCCGCTGATCGAGGACAGCATGATCCGCAGAACCGGGTTCTTGCTCGCCACCGCGATGGCGTCGTGGAAGTCCATGTCGGCTTGGGCCTTGACGACGACGTCGGCCGCCGCTTCCAGGGCGTCCCGTGCGGACCGCATGGCCGCGAGGTCCTCCTCCGTCGCCCGGCCGGCCGCCAGCCGGACCATCTCCACCTCAAGCGGGATCCGCGCCTCGATGAGCTGCCGGACGGTCGGGCGGCCTGCCCGGTACAGCGCGTCGTACCCCCTGGCCTGCCCGGAGGACTGCTCCCGGACGAAGGAACCCCGCCCCGGGGCCACTTCGATCAGATGCTGGGCCTCCAGCCGCCGCAGCACCTCGCGCACCACGTTCCGGCTGGAGCCGAACTGAGCGGCGAGCTCGCGCTCCGAGGGGAGCTTCGTCCCGACGGCGATCTCTCCGGACCTGATGTCGTGTTCCAGCTGACGGGCGATGCGCTCCGTCAGGAGTCCGCGCCGGGCGGGGTCCGCGGCCGGGCCGGGCCGCTCGGAACCGGACGGGGAGGAGGGGGCGGACGGCTGCATGTCGGCAGCGTACAGGCCGGTCACGGCCCGTACCCGCCCCTTGACCCGGCCGCGTGCGGTGCCGGGCGCACGGCTTCGCGGACGTGTGCGGCGAGCCCGGCCGGGATGCTCAGAAGCCGCCCGCCGCGGTCCGCTCGGCCAGCTTCTGGAACTCGCCCAGGTCGTAGTTGGCCAGGACCGAGTCGAGGTTGGTGAAGGCTCCCAGGCGCTCCACGAAGCCCTGGGGATCGTATTCGATCTGCAGAGCCACCCGGCTCGTCGAGTCGTCCAGCCGGTGGAAGGTGACGACACCGGCGTGGTGGACGCCCTCCGTCGTCTTCCAGGCGATCCGGTCCTCCGGGACGACTTCGGTGAGTTCGGCGACGAAGACCTTGTCGGCCCCGGGCAGCGCCAGCTGCCAGGCGAAGCGGCTCTCGTCCAGCGGATCGACGCGCTGGACATGGCTCAAGAACCTGGGCCACCGCTCCACATCGCGCCACAGGGCCCAGCTGATGGCCACCGGGGCCTTGATGTCGACGGTCTCGACGATCGAGGAGGACATGAGGTCTCCTTAACAGTTTCGGCAGGTCGGCAGGGTGCCGGATCCGTACGTGTGCGGACTCGCGTCCGGACGTCGTCCCAGGTACCCCGGTGCAGCCTCGGCACACCCGGACCGCGCCGGGCCCGCCGGGAATCAGGCGCGTTCCCGCCGTGTTCGCCCAACAGCCCAGCGGCACAACAGCCGGTTGCACGGCCCTGCTTCGTCCGGGAGAGCCCACCCCATGCCAGAACCAGAGATCGACGCCATCGTCTTCGACGTGCTCGGCACGCTCGTCGACGAACCCGCCGGAATCCGCGCGGGCATCCATCGGCTCGACCCGTCGCTGGACGATGCCGGGGCCGAGCGCCTGCTGTCGCTGTGGCAGCGGCACACCGACCGCGAGCAGCGCCGCGTCCTCGACGGCACCGGCCCTATCTGCCCAGCGACGCCCTGGACCGGGAGGCCGCCCGGCTCGTCGCCGGCGCGGCCGGTGTCGATGATCCGGCTGCTGTGGAGGCGCTGGCACTGTCCGGCACCAGACTGCCGCCCTGGCCCGATTCCCTGGCAGCCCTGGCCGGGCTCGCGGAGCGGTACCCGCTGATCGGGCTCTCCAACGCGAGCCGGACGGCCCTGCTCGGACTCAACGCCCATGCGGGACTGCGCTGGCACCAGGCCCTGTCCGCCGAGGAGGCCCGGACCTACAAGCCGGACCCCGAGGTCTACCGGCTGGCCGTCAGCGTCTCCGAACGGGCGCCGGAGCGGCTGCTCATGGTCGCCGCCCACGCGTGGGACCTGCGCGGTGCGCAGGCGCTGGGCCTGCGCACCGCCTATGTCGCCCGTCCCGTCGGCGATCCGCCCGCCGGCTCCGACCGGTTCGATCTGTATGCCGAGGGCCTGGCCGGTCTGGCGGAACAGCTCGGCGTCGGCTGAACGGGCGCCGAGGGCCCGGTGACGGTCCGTACCGGGCGGAGCCGCGTCGGCGCCGGTTCAGCTGCGCTGGAAGAACTCCACCTCCGCCAGAGCCAGGTGTCGGCCCTTGGTCAGGCCGGCCGGCGAGCTCAGCACGAGACGCACCGTCTTCACGTCGCTGATCCCGGTGGACACCTGCTGGGAGCCCGGTTTGTCGCTGAGGGTGATCTGCTTCGTGTGCTTCTCGCCGTCCTGCGTCGTCATCTCCAGGTCCACCCGGAGCGCGCGCCCCTGCCGGGCGTACTCCTCCGGAGACTTGGACGCCCCGTTGGTGATGAGCAGGTCGACCAGCCGGAACGGCTTGCCGAAGGTGTACGTGACCGAGGCCTTGGGGCCGGGTGCGCCCCAGTAGCGGTTGTTCAGCCCGTCCGTGGTGTTCTTCGCCGGGTGCCGGGGAATCTCCGCGCTGGCTGCGATCGCGACCGGGGTCACCGCCTTGGGCTTGCCCATCTTGTCCTTGGTGTCCTCGATCAGGGCGCGGCCGGCCGGCAGCAGCAGGAAGCCGCCCGCGCACAGGGCCAGCAGCACGGCCAGGATCACCAGCCCCCGGACCACCCGGCCCGAACTCGCCCGCGCCCGGCGGCGGAACGGCCAGACGGTCCGCCACCACGGCAGCGGCGCGGGCTTCTCCTCGGGGTGCAGCGGAGCGGCGCAGCGCCGGCAGAACCGGCGGCCCGGCAGGTTGGGCGTTCCGCAGGCCGGGCAGGGCACCCCCGCCGCCTCCTCCGGGGCCGCCACGGGCCGCACGACGGGGCGTGGGGCCACCGGCTTGGCGGGGAGTACGGGCAGCACGGGGTCCTGCGCCGGCGCCTCGGGGGCGGGTGCGGCCGGGGCGGGGCTCGGCGCGGGTGCAGGGGCGGGGGCGGGGGGTGTGGCTGCGGGTGGACGCGTGGCGCTGGGTGCGGGGGCGGGGGGCGAGGGGGTCGCGCCCGGTGCGGCGGCGGTCTGCGCCGGAGTGGGTTCCTCGGGGGCCGGGGCGGTCAGCCGCTCCGGTGGAGCCTGGGTGTTCGCGGGCGGCGTGCTCGGGGCCGGTTCGGTCTCGGACCAGCCCAGGTACGCGCCGCAGTTGCCGCAGAAGTCGTCCGCTGAACCGTTGGACGCCCCGCAGGTGGGACACGCGCGCATGGCGTCACCTTCCTTCATCGGCGGGCGGGCCGGGCAGGACCTCCACCCGGCAGACGGTGTGCACCGGGCACATGGCCCGGACGATCTCGTTGACCCGGTCCACGTCCACCACCGGCTCGCGGCCCGGCCACACCCGGACCAGGATCCCGGCGGAGGGTTCCGGCGGCAGTCCGGCACCGGCGGTGCGCGACCACGTCGCGCCGCCGTCCCCGGTGATCGCGGCATGCACGCCGAGCCCGAGCCGCAGCCCCTCCACCAGGCCGCGTGCGGTACCGCGCCAGCGGTGCAGCTCCACCGCCCGGACCACCGCCTCCCGGCGCAGTTCCACGGGCCAGCGCGGATCGTCGACCGCACCCACCCACGATGCCAGCCAGGCCACGAAGTCGGCCGGGGCCACCCGGGGGTCGAAGTAGGAGGGCAGGTTGTCGAGCGTCGCGAACACCGGGGCGAGCACGGTGTCGAGCCCTTCGGTGAAGCGCTGCGCGAAGTCGTCGTCGGCGTACAGGGCGGGAAGCTGCCCGCCGATCGGATACCTGCTGGGCAGACCGGGTACGGCCGCGCGGCTCATCCCCGTACCTCCGGTTCGATGGCGGTGACGACCACCTGGTGCTGGTACGAGAAGACCAGCGCGCCGGCCGCCACGTCGATGCGGTCGGCGGGCGCACCCCGGCGCCCTGTCGTCGGGTCGGCGGCGAACAGCCGGATCTCCTCCACCAGCGCGTTGCCGGTGGCGCGTTGCAGCACGCCGAACACCTCGCCGTACTGCACCGGACGCCCGAACGGCCACCCCGTGCCGTCGGGACCGCCGTGCAGGGGGTTCAGGAGCCGGAACAGCGCGTCGAGCGCCGCTTCGCGCACCCGGTCGGTGTCGCCCGGCGCCGCCGCGAGCCTGGCCACGACGGTGACGCCCTGGTAGACCGGCGGCTCCACCACGAGGCGGGTGCCGATCAGCCGTCGCTCGTCGAGACTCGCGGTGATCGCCCGGAGTACCTGGTCCGACGGGATCAGCTGCTCGAACCTGAGCCGGTCGCCCTCGTCGGCCACCGCGTCCGGTACGACCAGGACCCGGACCGCGCCCGCGCCGTCCCCTGCCGGCATGCAGCGCACCCGGCGTACCGAGGGCGCCGCCCGGCGGCTGATGATCTCGTAGTCCTCCGCGGTCACCGCGCGTTCCTGCATCCGCAGCGCGTCCGGTGCCCGGAGCTTCGCGTTGGCGACGGTCTCACCGGCGACCCCGCCGCGCGCCGCCTCCCGGTTGGTGACCCGCGCCACGTACGGCACGGAACTGCGCAGCACGGAGATCACGCCGCGTGCGACATTGCCCGCCGGGCCGCCTCCGGTGCGGTAGCGGGCCACCCGCAGCTGGGCGCCCTTGGGCGGTACGGCGCCGCACTGGCGCAGCGTGCCGTCCGGCTCGCGCAGCACCGGGGGGAAGGTGAACTCGCCGGTGGTGGCGTCCACCCGGACGTGCTGGTCGGCGGGGCCGGAGCGGCCGAAGTGCTCGACCACCTCCCAGCGGCGCCACCCCTCGGCGGACGACACCTCCACCACCGGGGGTTCGCCGTCGAGAAGGACCGGCGGGCGGCCGAGCCGGAACGTCTGCCCGGCGACCCCCTCCGAGGTGCCGAGCGGTACGTCGGTCACCGTCTCCGCGTGCTCGGCGTACATGGTGCCGCCCACGGTGAACACCGCCGCCTCGCGCACGGTCGGTGACTCCGAGTAGAACGGCTGGCCCGGTTCGGGCTCGGTGACGCGGCAGCGCAGCCAGCCGGCCCTGGTCCCGCCGATCACCGACGCGGTGTGCCCGGCCGGTACGTGGACGATGACCTCGCCGGGACGGTTCAGTCCGCCGGTGGTGTCCGTGCCGGTCTCGCAGGCGCGCCAGCCGCCGCCGTCCCACGCCTCCCACACCAGCGGGGGCTGGCGCGGGTCCACCCCGATGCCCTCCACCCTGCTGTCCACGCGGACGGCGACCACACAGCGCGGCACCGGCGCCGGCAGGCCGAACAGCAGCGCGTCGCCCGGCTCCGGTGTCGCCTGGAAGCAGGGCACGTCGAGCCCTTCGGCCAGCGTCCTGGTCCGGTCGCTCTGCTCACCGGTCCGGGGCGAGGTGACGAGTTTCATCAACTCGCTCGGGACGATGTGGAGTTCGTCGGTGGTGGTGAACACCACGGCTTCCTCGGTCTCGCCGCGCACGGTGGTCACCTCGGTGCCGGCGGGGAGCGTCACCGTTTCCGGCTGCGGCGCCGACAGCCAGAAGTCGACATCGGCTCCGGCGGCGGCCGGCGGGAACAGGCAGATGCCCAGGAGGTCGAGGAACGCGGTGTAGTTCTTGTCCGGGACGCGGTTCAGCCGGTACAGCAGCTGGTCCACGAGATAGGCGAACGTCTCGATCAGGGTGACGCCCGGGTCGGAGACGTTGTGGTCGGTCCACTCCGGGGCGCGCTGCTGCACGTACCGCTTCGCCTCGTCGACGAGTTGCTGGAACCGCCGGTCGTCCAGGTTGGGGAAGTCCAGAGCCATCAGTCCGCGACCGATTCCTCGGTCTCCTCCTCGGAGGGGATCGTGTAGAAGGGAAAGACCAGGTTGCGCCGGTCGTTGGTGGAACGCACGGTGTAACGCACGTCGATGTAGAGGGTGCCGTCCTCGACGGCGTCGAAGGCGACCACCACGTCGTCCACCGCGATGCGCGGCTCCCACCGTTCGAGGGCCTCGCGGGTCTGCTGCGCGATGCGGCCGGCGGTGGCGCCGTTGCCGGGGGCGAAGACGTAGTCGTGGATGCCGCAGCCGAACTCGGGACGCATGGGACGCTCGCCGGGCGCGGTCCCGAGCACCAGCCGGATCGCCTCCTCGATCTCCCGGTCGCGTTCGACCATGGCGATCCCGCCGGTCGGCCCGACGCGCAGCGGGAACGCCCAGCCGCGCCCGATGAACCGCTCACTCATCACATGCCCCCGATGCGGACGTTCTGGGCGCCGGTCAGGATGTTCCCGGAACACGCCGTGCGGTCCCCCGCCCGCGCGGCCGGCAGCCCGCCGATCAGTACCGTGCCCGTGGCGAGCGCGGCCGGGTCGGGAAGGATGACGTTGGCCGGCCCCAGCAGCGCGTGCGGGGCTATCGGACACGTGTGGAGACTGCCGACGACGGCGGCGGGACGGCCGCCGATCAGCACCCGCATCACCGCGGCGGCGGCTCCGGGCGGCGGAGTGGCGATCACACCGCCGTGGCTGGTGGGGTCGCCGGTACGGGCTGCGGCTGGCATGCAGCACTCCTTGCGGAAGGTCCTGGGCCCGGAGGCCGGTCCCGGATTCGGTCGGGTGGGTCGGGTACTGCGAGTGCGCGAGTGCCGCGGCGGGGCGGGGCATGGGGTGGGCCCTCAGTTGATCCGGATCAGCCGGGCCTTGAGGACGCCCAGCAGACCGCCGTCGACGGTGACATCCGTCGTGCCGTTGACCTGTACGGAACGGCCCCCGATCCGCACTCCGTCGGTGCCGTCGATGTCCACCTGTCTGCCTCGCACGTTCACCTTGCCCAGCTTCGCGTCCAGTGTGATGCCGTCCTTGTCGAGCACCACGGAGGTGAGGGGGCGGCCGCGCCCCGCGTACACGGTCAGCTCGATCCGGTCCCGGCGGTCGTCGAGCCGTACTTCGAGGCGCTCGTCGGCGGTCAGCAGCCGCAGTCCGGACGGGCCCGGCGCCCGCGCGTCCAGCAGTTCCACCCGGTGCCCGGAACGCGACACCACCGAGCGCCGGTTGACCTTTCCACTGGTCCGGTCGATCAGCGGGACATCATGGGGCGACGGCTGGTCCACGCCGTTGTACAGCCCTCCGATGACGTACGGGCTGTCCAGCAGGCCCTGTTCGAACCCGACCAGGACCTCGTCGTTGACCTCCGCGCTCATCACCCCGCCGCCGCCGACGCCGCCCCACTGCACGGCGCGCACCCAGTCGGTGACGTAACTCTCGTCCAGCCAGGGGAACTTCAGCCGGACCGCGCCACGCTCCGCACCGTCCGGCTCGCGCACGTCCGTCACCACGCCGATCGCCAGCCCCGGCATCCGGGGACCACGGTCCGGCCCGCCGGTCACCAGGCCCGTCAGGGAGCGGTCCGGGCCCGCGCCGACCCAGACGGTGGTGCGGTAGCCCTCGTGCGGCTCCAGGACGTGCTGGACGGCGGTCGCCGTGTACCGGCCGGAGAACGCCTGGCCGACGTTGCCGAGGGCCACGGGCTTGCCGGCCCGCAGCCGTGGATTGCCCTCGGCCACCGCCTCCAGTTCCCCGAATCCCGCGCTGACCCTGGCGGCCGTCGCGTCCGCGACCGCCGTCGTCTCGGCCTGGGTACGGTACGGGGTGTCCGTGACGGTCAGTTTCGCCTTGCCGAACCGGGCACTCGCCGACGGGCTCAGCCCCGGCACCGCCGTGTCGCTGATCACCGACGGGTTCCGCGCCACCAAGGGCCGCTTCGTCCTGACGTCCCAGCCGCGCACCTCGACCGATGCCGCGCTGTCCGCCGCCGTCAGCGAGGCCCGCAGCGCGAGGAGGTTCCGGCCGTACTCAAGCACCATCGGGTTCTTGGTCGCCGAGGTCGACGGCGCGGGCGCGCCGGACGCCTTCTGCGGCCGGGTGAACTGGAGCAGGCCCTTGTCGTCGACGCGCACCTGAGCCCCGCTCTCCCCCGCCAGGTACTGCAGGAAGTCCCAGTCGGACACGTTGGCCTGCGAGAGCTGCTGGTAGGTGACCGGCGCGGCCTGCACGGTCCCGCAGGCCAACCCGGCTCCGGCGGCCACCTTGCGGACGATCGCGGCCGCCGTCATGTTCCGGTACGCCACCACCTTGCGGCCCCGTTGCAGCCGGTGCGCCTTGGAGTACCCGCGCACCACCGTGAACGAACCCGTACGGTCCGCGTCCAGCTCCAGGGCCGTCACCTCGCCGTCGAACAGCCGCTCCCGCGCCTGCCCGGAGGCGGTCACCACCGAGACCCGCAGCGGGGTGCCGATGGTGATGCCGGTGGCCTGGAGGAACTCGTGATCGGGGTCCCGGAAGGTGAGCACCGCCGCGTCGGGCAGGCCCACGCTCTCGTCCACCACACAGCTCACCAGCTGGGCGGCCCAGACCTTGGGGAGCTCGGCGGGCGTCTCCACGACGGGGTCCGCCGCGAACGACCGGCTGCCCTGTGCCTCGGTTGTGCTCACCGTTCCTCCTCACTGTCCGTGTCCAGGAGCGCCGGAACCACCAGTTCGGTGCCGGGCGCGAGCGCCATGGGGTCGTCGATTCCGTTCGCCTCCGCGATGACCCGCCAGGCCGTCGGGTCGCCGTACTCCCGCCAGGCCAGCATGGCGAGGCTGTCCCCCGCCACGAGCGTGTGCGTACTGCGGGCGGTGCGCGCGCCGGACGTCGGGTTCTGACCCGCCGTGTCGACGCTCGCCTCCTCGATGGACAGCGCGCAGGTGGCCCGCAGCGGCTTTCCGTCCACATCGAACAGGGTGTAACTCACCGACAGGCTGGACAGCACCCCGTCGAACGCGGTCGTCCGCGCGGTGCCCCATTCGAACCGGACCCACGGACTGGCCGGTTTCTTGCGGCCCAGGCTGGCCGGTGTCGGCACGCACGCCTTCATCAGCTTCTCCACCGCCTGCTCCACCGAGTTGTCATGAGTGGCGGTGGCGTCCAGGAACACTTCGAGGCTCAGCGTGCGGGGTCCGCTCCCGACGAACTCGGGCAGCGCCGACTGCCCGGCCATCCGGGACGGGGAGCGCCGCCACTCGGTGGTCTTGCGCAGCTCCAGGGTGGAGGGGTTGAACTGGAGGTCGAGCTGCGCGACCGTCCCACCGGGTTTCGCGCCGACCGAGGCCGGGGGCTCCTTCAGGGTCAGCTGGGCTCTGGCCCGGCTGGAGCGCACCGCTGGCGACATGCCTGGAGTTCCTTTCCGGTGCGGATACGAGGGTGAGGGCTGGGTCGGAATCCGGGACCGATTCCGGGTCCGAATCCGGGTCCGGAGGCCGGTCGGGGTCAGGAGGGGCGGAGTCCCTGGTGGGCGATCTCCAGGGTCTCCACCGCTGCCTCCGACTTGGCCGGGTCGAAGGACGGTCCCTGCCAGCGGACCGGAACGATCCCGAAGACCTGCCAGCTGATGATCCTGGTCAGGTCCGGTTTCAGCGCCACGATCTCGCCGTCCTTGGGCTCCACCCGGCGCAGAGTCTCGTCGAGCCAGCGGCCGATCTTCGCCGTGTCGGTGGTGACCGGCCTGGTGAGCGTGATGTTCGACCAGCTCACGCGTCCGGGCAGTTGCCAGGTGAAGCCGTTGTTGCCGCCTTCGGCGTAGCTCTCCATCTCCACCTCCGCGCCCATGCCTGAGCAGGTGTGGAAGGCCCCGAGGTCGTTCCCGGCGATCGCGAGCCGGAAGAACACGCTGGTCGCGAAGATGCTGTCTGTCATTGCTCGGTCATCCGTTCCGTGCTCTCAGCGGCGTCCGTCGTAGGGACGGCCCGTTCGGTCCCGGCCACGCCGTAGTTCGGTGCGCAGCAGCCGTGCCATGGGGTCGAGCAGGCGGCGCGCCAGTTCGTCCAGTTCGGTCCCCGAGCCCTGCGGCAGTCCGGCGTGCCCGGCCGCGCCGCTGCCGGTGGCGGATGATCTCGTGCCCGACCTCCGCGACTCCGCCTCGGCCGGGGCAGCATGGGGTGCGGCGGCGTTGGAGGCGGATCCGTTCGGTACGGGGCCGTTGGGAACGGAGCCGTCGCCCGCGCCGGTGACCTCGCGCTGGACCGGGGGCGCCGGGCCCGTCGGCCGGGTGGACCTCGGCCGGACCACGGGGACGGCGCCTGCGGGCGCCCGTGCCGGAGCCGGCGCGCCCGCGGGGCGGCCCGCGAGCGACTGCGCCTGCGGAGCGGTCACCGGCAGGGGCCGTACGGTTACGGGCCGCCCTGCCGGTGCGGCGCTTGCCGGAACCGGGCCCGCCGGTACCGCTTCCCCGGCCGCTCCCCGGCCGAGTGGCGCGGGCCTGACAACCGGGACGCGCTGGACGGACTCCGGAACGGCATTGCTCCGCACGCCGCGCCCCGCCGACCCTGTGCGGGCGCCGCCGGAGCGTCCGGTGGCAGCGCGCTGGACCTGCGGCCCGGCAGGGCCCGTCGCGGACGGAACCCGCGACGGCTGCCCCGAGCCACCGCGATGCGGGGCCGGTGCGCCGGGCCAGCGCGCCGCCACCACGGGACGGCCGCCGGGGCGGGCGGCCACAGGGGCAGCCACTCCTTCCGGTGCCCGGGTGCTCAGGCTGAGCGGGCGCGCGGCGAGCAGCGAGAGGGTGCGGGGCTGTGCCGGGGCGGAATCTGCTCCGGCGCGGGCCGCGGTGAAGGGGGGCGGGCCGATGGTGCTCATGGCCGGGGCCCTTGTGGTTCCCGTGGCTCTTGAGGCTCCTTTGGTTTCTGAGGTTCCTGAGGTTCCTGAGGTGCTCGCGGTGGTGCGCGAGGTGCTTGTAGTGCCCGACGTACTTGTGGGGCTTGCAGTGCCTCTAGGGCTTGTCGAGCTTGTAGGGCTTGTAGTGCTCAGGCCGCCTGCGGCATTTGTGGTGCCTGCGGTGCTCGCGTTACCTGGTGCAGTGGCACGGGCGACGACGACCGGGTCCGGGGCGGCGGGGCCGCTGTCCCCGGGCCGCTGCCGGCCGGAGACCGGGATGCCGGAGCCTGGGGTACCGGGCCCCGCAGTGCCGGACCCGGAACCGCCCGGGGGCGTATCGGAGCGCCGCCCGTTCGCTGCGGAGGCCCCCAGGAGCGGCGCGTCCTCTGTGTGTCCCCGGTTCCCGTCCTCCGTGGGACGCACCGGAGTTGCGCCGGGCCTACTGTCCTGGCGGGCCGGCGCACGCTGGATGCCGGGGCCGGGAGTTGTACGGAGAGAACGGGCACCGGGCCCGGTTGCGCCCGGCAGGCCTGCGGTGGGCGGCAGTTCGGACAACGGCGCGCCCAGACCGCCGCGCGCACGGGCCCCTGGACGAGGCCCCGGAGTCGCACGGTCCGAAGCCGTCCGGCCCGACGTCGAACCGCCCGAAGTCGCACGGTCTGAAGTCGTGCGGCCCGAAGTCGCACGGTCCGGAGTCTCCGCCCGCTTCGTGGGGGCGCTCGGAGTGCTGGGGGCCGGGGTGCCGGCCGCGGTCTCCGCGTGGTGCTGGACCACGGGCAGCGCCGGACCGGGCGTCGAGGCGGTACGGGCGGCCGGCGGAACAGCCTTGGCTTCGGCCGCCAACGGTGTCGCCGTGGAGGGTAGTTCACTCATCGGCGCGCCGAGGGGCGCGCGACTGGCGGCCCGCTGTACGGGCGGCGCCGGGCGTGACCCCGACGCTTCCTGCACGGGTGCGGTGGAGTCGGGTCCCGGCGCGTCGGGGGTGGCCCGGTCACCGGTTCCCTGAGCGGCGACGGGGCGCAGGGCCGGAAGCCGGCGCACCGGTCCGGCCGGGCGCCGGGCGACGGTCGGCAACGGCCCGACAGGGCGGGTGCGTACGGCCTCGCGGGGCACCTCGGCCCTCGGGGCACGGGATGGCTCCGGGGCACGGGATGCCGCCGGCTCGCCGCCTCCCCGCTCGGGCTGGGACCCCGGCGCCCCGGTCGCGGCGCGCTGGACGGCCGGGCCGGACGACGTACGGCTGCCGGAACCGGCGCTCGGCCGGGGAGCGCGCAGCCGGTCGGGCTGTGAGGCACCGGACGGTGTCCGCGAGGCGCGTCCACCGGCAGCGGGCCGGGCCGGGCCGGCGGCCGTACCCGGGACCACGGATACGCGTCGTACCAGTGGGATGTGCGGAGCGGACGCCGCCCGGCCGGTGCCGGTGTCCGTGGGGGTCACGACCGGGCCGGCCGCCGGGTCCACTGCCCGCTGGACCGGCGGGTGCGGCGGAAGGAGCGTGGCGGGGGAATCCGCAGACGTGATGCCACGGGTGGCGCGGGGCGTCCCGCCCGAGCGGCGCCCCCTCGGCCCGCCGTCGCCGCCGGGACGGGCCGCAGCGGGCGCCGGTCCGGAACCCGTCCCCAACGTCCCCGTACCCGTCCCCACCGTTCCCGTCCCCGTCCCCGTTCCCGATGCTGCTCCCGGACGCGTCCGGCGCGAGACCTGCGGTGTCCGGGCGGTGGGCGTCCGCGTACCGCCGTCCGCGCTTCCCGGGTTCGGGGCGTCGGCTCGGGGCGTGACGCTCTCCGCGCTGTTCGGCTCCTGCGTGCGCAGGGCGCGGAGCAGCAGAGGGCCCCGGCCGGTGCGGGTGGGCTGCGGAGCGGCGGGTGGTGTGACTCCGCGCACCAGACCGGCCGGGGCGGTGGGCAGCAGGGCGTGGCCGAGTCCGGCGTCGAACGACGGGTTCTGCCAGGCCGCGAGGCCGTCGCGGAAGGCGAGGCCGTCACTGACCCCGAGCGGGGCGCGGGCCACGGTCAGCTGCGGCGGCGGGGTGCGGCGCCAGCCGCCGTCCCAGTCGCCGGGCACCGAGGGAGCCGGACCGGCGGAGGGAGCCTGACCGCCGGCCGCGCCCCGGTCCCGGCCGTCGCCGGAAGGCCCGCCCGGTCCGGCGCGCTCCGTGGCCGGGGGGCGGCCAGCGGTGTCGGGTCCGGCAGTCCGGCGGCGCAGCCTGTCCCGCCATGCCATGCGCTCAACCGCCTTCGTTCACACGGGTGTTGATACGGGCTATCTCGGATACCCACTCCTGGCGCTCGCCGTGCGTCAGGTCGAGGATCTCCTCGCGTTGCCAGTGGAAGTGGTAGGCGATGTACGCGATCTCCTCCCGGAGCCGGGGAAGGGCGTACGTCACGATTCCCCCAGGCGCCCACCCGAGAGGTCGACCTCGAAGCCGCCCTCGCAGTGCGGGCAGGTCACCGCCGCCCGCGTGTGGCCCTCGCTGTTGACGCGGCGGTAGAAGTCCTGGAGGAACGCCACGTCGGTGGCGTACATCCGCTCCACCACCCCGGCGTGCACATCGGTGATCGCGCCTAGCCGGGTGATCACCTGGCTGAGCAGCACCACGCTCAGGTACGCCGGGTTCTCCTTGACCCGCAGGTCGATCTGGGGCCGCAGCTCGTCACGGGCGGTCGCCAGGCGCATCGAGCCGTGCCGGTGCACCGTGCCCGCCTCGTCCACGTACCCACGCGGGAGCTCGAACTCGAACTCGGTGCGCAGACTGTGGTCCTCCCGGGGCGCCGGGGCCGGAGCGGGGGCGGGAGCTGCCGCCGCCTGCTCCGGCACCGGGGCGGGCTCCGTCGCCTGGAGGATCTCCTCCAGGTTGCCCGCGGACACCGTACGACGCCTCATTCGACGACGATCTCCTCGAAGACGATCGTGACGGACTCGGTGGCCGCGGCGGACTCGCCCGCCTTGAGCGACGGGCCCTCCCACTTCGAGGCCCAGCCCTGCATCAGCTGGATGCGCCGGACCGTGCTGCCCTCGGAGTCCTTGATCTCGATGGTGAGGTTCTGCCGCGCGGCGTCCACGGCACCCTTGTTCAGGGTCTCCTTGATCCACGAGGTGAACTCACTGCTCTGGTCGAGTCCCCGGGTGATCGTGACCTCGCCGGCCTGCCGGGCGCCGGGCTGCTTGCGGATGATCTGCTTGCCCTCCGCGCTGACCTGACGGACCTCGACGACCTCCTCCTCGACGGTCAGCCCGCTGATCTCCTGAATCGACTCGACCAGGTAGCCGCCGAGCTGCACGCCGAAGACGTGGGTGGAAAGAGCATCGCCCTCTGCCATGGCTGTCTGTCACCTTTCTTTGCTGACCCGCGGGTCACTCGTCGATGAGGCTGGTGGTGTCGGAGAACTGGGCCAGCCGGAACACCACGAACTCCGCGGGCTTGACCGGCGAGACGCCGATCTCACAGATGACCCGGCCCTGGTCGATGGATTCCTGCGGGTTGTTGTCGCGGTCGCACCGCACGTAGAAAGCCTCTTCGGCGGTGCGGCCGAACAGCGCGCCCCTGCGCCACTCCTCGGTGAGGAACGCGGTGACGTTGCGCCGGATGCTCGACCACAGCCGGTCGTCGTTCGGCTCGAATACCACCCACTGGGTGCCCAGGAGGATGGACTCCTCCAGGTAGTTGAAGAGCCGGCGCACGTTCAGGTAGCGCCATGCCGGGTCGGAGGAGAGGGTGCGGGCGCCCCACACCCGGACGCCCCGGCCGGAGAAGGCGCGCACGCAGTTCACGCCGATCGGGTTCAGCAGGTCCTGCTCGCCCTTGCTGAGCCGGAGTTCCAGATCCACCGCGCCGCGGACCACCTCGTTGGCGGGCGCCTTGTGCACGCCGCGCTCGGCGTCGCTGCGCGCCCACACACCGGCGATGTGACCGCTGGGCGGGACCGTGGTGTTGCGACCGGCGGCCGGGTCGAAGACCCGCACCCACGGGTAGTAGAGGGTGGCGTAACGGGAGTCGTAGCCCGCCTCGTCGTTGCGCCAGGTGCGCACCTGCTGGGCGGAGAGTCCGGGCGGGGTGTCCAGGATGGCCACCCGGTCGCCCATCTGCTCGCAGTGCGCGATCACGGCGAGCTGTACCGTCCGTACGCCCTCCGCGTCGATGTCGCCGCGCTGGTGGGCGCTCATCAGGTCGGGCACCGAGACCATGGTGATCTCGTCGATGGCCTCCAGGCCGCCGAAGCCGGTACGGGCGGCGGCGTCGCCGACGTACTCGGACGCGTCGAGGCGTGCCACCTCGCCGGAGCCGGACGCGGCGGGCGGGGCCGGGGCGTCGGGCACCGCCAGGGTCTGGGCGGCGGGCTTGCTCTGGGCGGCGTTGCGCTGCTCGGTGACCGCGATCAGGGTGGAGGAACGCGTCTGGGTGACGAGGTATCCCTTGACGTTCTTGCGGGTCGAGGCCTCGTAGGTCTCCGCGACCTTGTCGCCCTGGCGCACCAGGACCTTGAAGCGGTCCTCCGGCGGGTTCTCGCCGTCCGCCTCGGCGATCTCGACCGATACTCCGGAGACGCCCGGCCTGGCCGCGATCAGGAAGCCGCCGAGTTCGACCGGCTCGGCCGCCGCCGGCTGTGACCCCCGGGCGCCGTCGGCCTGGGAGGCGCCCTCGGCGGGTCCGCCGATCCGGACCACGTACGCGGCGCCCCCGCCGTTGGCGAAGTACCCGTAGACCGCGTGGGGCAGGTAGGTGCCCTCCGCGAACCCGCCGAACAGCTGGGTGTACTGGTCCCAGGAGGTCACCAGCGTCGGTGCGTGGAACGGTCCGTTGTGGGCGAACCCCACGAACGCGGCGACGGCGGTGCCGACCCCTTCGATCGGTCGGGCACCGGACTGCACCTCCTCCACGTACACACCCGGGGTGAGGTACGTCGGCATACTCGCTCCTTCGCGTCCTTACGGGTCACCTGTGTCCAGGCCGAGTCTTCGCTGCCGGCCCGGCACTGCGACAGGGACTCGCGGACCTGGCCGGGGGCAAGGCCGCTGCCTTTCCGGGACGCTCCGCGCTGACCGTCCGGGCCAGGTGACAGGCGGTGGGCGGCGACGGCCCCGCCCACCGCCGTACGCGCCTCAGGCGCCGGCGGCCTCGGTCATGTACGGGCCGAACTCGCCCTCCAGGACCAGCCGTCCGAGCTTCCGGTACTCCTGCACGACCGCGGTCACCACCTGGCGCATGGTGAGCGGGCTGCCGGACTCCGCCGCCAGGTACGCCGCGGTCACCGCGCAGGCCCGGATCGAGCCGCCGGCCAGTTCGAAGCGGTCCGCGCAGAAGCCGAGGTCCAGGTCGTCGGCCCGGGGCAGCCGGTCGCCCAGACAGCGGTCCCAGAGGGCGAGGCGCTGGCCGGAGTCGGGCACCGGGAAGTCCGCGACCACGTCCAGCCGGCGGGTGAACGCCTCGTCCAGGTTGGCCCGCAGATTGGTGGTCAGCACGGCGATGCCGTCGAACGACTCCATGCGCTGGAGCAGGTACGCCGACTCGATGTTGGCGTGCCGGTCATGGGCGTCCTTCACCTCGGAGCGCTTGCCGAAGATCGCGTCGGCCTCGTCGAAGAGCAGGACCGCGTTGACTGCGGAGGCCTCGGTGAAGATCCGCTCCAGGTTCTTCTCGGTCTCCCCGACGTACTTGTCGACGACCGTGGACAGGTCCACCACGTACAGGTCCATGCCGAGGTCGGCGGCGACCACCTCGGCGGACATGGTCTTGCCTGTGCCCGACTCGCCCGCGAACAGCGCGATCACGCCGCGCCCCCGGCCGCCGCCGGGCCGCATCCCCCACTGCCCCAGCACCTGCTCCCGGTGGCGGGCGCGCAGCGCGAGTTCGCGCAGCCGCCGGCGGGTGAGCGGCGGGAGGACCAGGTCGTCCCAGCCGACGCCCGGCTCGACCCGGCGGGCCAGCCGGTCGAGCCCCGCGCCGTTCTGGGCGCGTACGGCGCTCTGCAGGTCCTCGGGGCGGACCGGTCCGCCGGCCAGGGCGGCGGTGCGCACCGCCGCGTCCGCGGCGCGGCGCAACTGTCCGGAGTCCAGCCGGTGCGCGGCGACCGCCCTGGCGAGCGCCTCGGCGTCGCCGGTCACGGGGCCTTCGCCGGCGGCCCGGTCCAGGGCGTGCCGCCAGCGCGCGGCCTGCCGTTCGGGAGACGGCGCCGGCACGGTCAGGACGACCGGGGCGTCGGCCGCCCACGCCGGGTCCCAGCCGGTGGCGCCGTGCGTGAACAGCGGGGTTCCCCGCAGCGCCGCACACAACGCCACCAGTGTCCGGGCCCGTTCGGCGGGCTCGGCGGGCAGCGCCTCCACCGGTCCGAGGACGACCCCGGAGCCGGTCAGGCGGGCTTCGCGGGCGATCACCCCGGCGAGTTCCGGCAGTTCGCCGGAGCGCCGGGCGAGCGCCGCCGCGTCCAGGACGAGCGGGCGCAGCCCGGCCGCGCGCAGCGCGGCGGTGGCCAGGCCCTCGGCGTCGCCGCCCCGGCTGCGCAGGTGGACCAGGCCGGTGCCGCTGCCGGCGGCGGCCGCGGCCCGCTGGACCTCCGCGGCTTCCGCGGTCGGGTCCTCAGCGGTCTCACCGAGCACCCCGGCGAGCCGGGCGTCGGGGTGCGCGTTGCCCAGGAGATGCCCGGACACCCGGTCGGGGACCGCCAGGACGCGGGAGAGCGGCGGCCGTTCCGGCTCGGTGACCAGGATCAGGCCGCCCTCGACGAGCGGCGCTCCGGGGGCGAGCCGGAACCGGGCGGCCGCCGCGCCGGCCAGCCCGCACAGCTCCAGGGCGAGCCCGACCGTGGGACGCCGGCGCGTCAGGTCGTCGTTGAGGTAGCCGTAGAACCGTTCGAACCGGGCGTCCAGGTCAGGCGCCACCGCGATCAGGAGCAGGTCCAGGTCCAGCGGGGACAGGCCGAACCGCACGGCGAGGCCTTCGAGCACCGACCCGGGGGCCGGCTGCCAGGGTTCCGGGGCCGGTGGGCCGAGGCCGCCCGGCTCGTCCAGGATGCGGGTGATCGCCTCGGGGGTGAAGTACTGGCCCCGGTACGGGTCGTCGGGATCGGGGTCGGCGGCGCGGCGGTCCTCCACCGCGCGCCGCACCCGCTCCTCGACGAGGCGGAGCCGCGCCCAGAGCTGGGCCTCCTCGGTATCCGGCGGGGCGGCGGGGCGGCCGTCGCGCCGGATGTCCGGCCGGGCGCCGTGGTTCGCGGGCTCGGGGCCGGGCCCGGCGAGGACAGCGGGTTCGGCGGTGTGGGTCACGGCTGGCGGCCCCCTCGGCGGCGGCGCGCGGGGGCGGGCCGCCGTTCGCGCGGTCCGGCGAAGCCGTCCGGTCCGGCCTCGCTCGTCCCGGTATAGCGCAGCCGCCGTCCCGGCACCGCTTCGCCGTCCTCGCTCCGGGCGGCGGAGCGCACCACGAGCCCCTCGGTGACCGGCGGCGCGACGACGGTGCTCACTCCGGCGAGCGGTGCCCGCACCAGTACCCCGAGCGAGGCCTTCAGCTCGCCGCCGAGCGCCGACCACACGTCAGAGGCGGCCGGTGCGTCGAGTCTGCCCCCGGCGGTGTCCAGGCTGACGGTGAGGCCGAGTTCGGCGAGTGTGCCGGTGAGCAGCCGGGCGGGCAGCGTGTCGGTGGCCACCAGGCAGGCGAGCACCTGCGAGAGCAGCCGGTGCTCGTCCTGCGGACGGCTCGCCCACGCCGTGACCAGGTAGGTCAGCTCGAACCAGCGCGGCGGGGTGCGGCGGGCGACCAGGTGCCCGTCCGCGTCGTACACCTCGCCGGCGCCGCTGCCGCGCCGGGTGGCGTCCTCCCTGATGTCGTACAGGAAGACGCAGACGGTGGGGGCGTTGCGGCGTGCCGCCCAGTCGTTGGTGGGGGCGTCGAAGACCACTTCGACGCCCGACGCCTCCAGTCCGGACTCGCCGAGCAGGCGGCGCATCGCCTCGTCGACCTCGTGGATCACCGGCGGGTCATCTCGCCGGGCGGCTGCCAGTTGCCGATGACCACCAGGAAGTCGGTCTTCACGGCTGAGAACCCGGGTCCCCTGGCCGTGATGACGCGCGGTCCGGTCTCGTCCTTGGCGAGGATGAGCAGCTGGCCGATGAACGTGCCGTCGGGCTGCGGGACGGTCGGCGCCGCCGCCGCGGTGATGCCCGGCTTCCAGGTGAACCGCACCGGCGCTCCCGGCGGGAAGTCCTTGCCGCGCACCGAGGTGACGAAGCCGGGCTTGCCGATCGGGGGCACCGCGACGATGCGCGGCTGGAGGATGCGCAGTGGCTGCCTGGCGGTGTTGTCGCTCCTGTCGGCGTCGGTGCCGGTGGTGGTGAGCAGGCCGGTGACGCTGCTCCTCAGGGCCTTGTCGGGACTGAGGACGACGCGGACGACGGTGCTGGCGCCCGGGGTCAGGTCCGGCAGCGCGCACACCCAGGAGCGGTCGCAGCCGGCCGGCGGTCCGCTGTTCGGGATGCCCCGGGGCAGGCCGACCTTCAGCCGCAGCCCGGTCGCCAGCGCCTCACGGCCGTTGCGCACGGTGTACGTCACGACGACGCGTCCGCCGACGTAGCCGGGGTTGGGCTGCGCCGTGACGCGCACCGCGGGTCCGGCGGCGGGCTCGGGCGGCGCCGGGGGCACGGTGGGTGGCCCGGTGGTGGGGGGCGGCTCGGTGGTGGGCGGCTCGGTGGTGGGCGGCGCGCGGGTGGGTGTCGGCGGTTGCGGTGTCGTCGTCGGGGGCGGGGTGTCCTCGCGCACCGGCACCACGGTCCGGACGGCGTTGTCGCTGGGCTGCGGGTCCTGTACGGCGCCGGTGACCGACCAGTCGAACGGCGCGTCGCCGGGGGTGACCCCGACGAGGGTGACACTCACCCGGACCGTGGCACCGGGCCGCACCACTCCGACGTCGCACTGGAGGGAGGCGGCGTCGCAGGTGCCCCCGGGCCAGGTCAGCCCGGTGATCCGGGCACCGGGCGGTGGGGCGATGGTCAGCCGGGTGCCCGGGGAGGCGGCGGGGCCGTTGTTCACCACGTCGACGGGGATCGTCCTGGAGCGGCCGACGGCCACCGCCGGGACGTTGCCGGGTGCGTGCACCGCGAGGTCCACGGACTGCTGGACGCTGGGTTCCTTCTGCCGTCCCGGAAGACCGGTGGTGAGCGGGCTGAGGGCGCAGGTCGCGACGTCCAGGAGGTAGAGCTTCTCCGGGCTGTTGGCCGGGAGCGCCTCACGGGAGCTGATGACCAGGCCCGTGCCGTCGGCCGTCCAGGCCGCGTCGCGCGGCTGGAACGGGCCGGTGAGCGAGGTGTCCGGGAGCTCCTGGCGGCAGCCGTCGGGAACGTTGTGGGCGGCCTCGGGCAGCAGCACCTGGCAGCCGCCGTCGGCGAGGGAGGTCAGCAGGATGCCGTTGCGCTGGTCGGTCAGGCCGCCGCCGTTCTTCCGGTTGAAGGCGATGCCGAGTCCGTCCGGGGAGAACGCCGGGCTGTCGTCGATGACCTCGCAGTCCCCCGGGCAGGCCGTGGCGCTCAGGTCGCGCTGCGCGGCCAGGTCGTTCACCGGGACGGTCCAGATGTGCTTGTTGCCGCCGCCCCCGTTGATCACCTGGTTGCGGGTGAAGGCCAGCGTCGTGCCGTCGGAGGACCAGGTGGGCTGGGCGTCGCCGCCCTGGGGCTGCCCGGCCGGCGCGGTGATCCGGTCGCGGATCTCGCCGCTCGCGACATCCGCGATCAGGATGCTGCTGGGTCCCGCCGCGTCGCCGACGCCGCCCGGCGAAGTCCGGGTGAAGGCCAGGTACTTGCCGTCCGGGGAGAACGTCGGGTCGGTGTCCCAGTCGTCCGGCCCGCGTCCGCCGAGTTTCATGTACGCCTCGTGGGTGCCGTCGGCATCCGCCATCCAGATCCGTTCGATCCGGTGCTCCGGGGGCCCCTCGAAGCGGGTCAGCACGATCCTGCGGCCGTCGGGCGTGTAGTTCTGCCGCTCGGTCCACGGGTCCCCCGTGGCCGGCCGGAAGAGCGGGTCGTGCGTGGGATCGGTGTCGGTGTCGGCGGCCGGGTCCTCGTTGAGGATCGTCAGGCCCAGGTCGCGGGGGTCGGAACCGTCCGACCGGGCGTCCTGGAGCGTCACCTCGTGCGGGCCGGCGGCGGAGATCCGCTCGACCACCACACCGCCGTCCTGGACCGTGCCGGTCCAGGTGGGCGATTCGACCTCGCGGTCCTCGCTGAGCTCCAGTTCGGGTGTGTCGGCGGAGTGCGCGGCCACCCGGAACACGTGGTCCCAGTCGCCCTCGCAGTCGCAGGTGCGGTCCGGGCTCAGGAACAGCACGCCGTCCCCGTCGGGCAGCCACGCTGCCCCGTGGGTACGCCACTGCGCCTGTACACCAGCCAGCAGCGGCCCGTCGGTGCGCCCATCCGTCACCCGCAGCCGGGGTCCCGGCGGTCCGGCGGCGGTGTACGCGATCAGGTCGCGGTGCGCGGGGTCACCGACCGGGTTCCAGGCCGGCTCGGTGGCCGCGCCGTTGGCCGGGTCCGTGACCCGGGTGCCGGCGCCGCCCGCCAGGGGCCGTACGTAGATCTGCATGCCGGCCGCCGGCTCGTTGCCGCCGGAGTACGCCAGGCGCTGCCCGTCCGGGGAGACCGTCGGGCACTCCTCGTCCCAGGGGGTGTCGGTGAGCCGGGTGAGGCCGGTGCCGTCGGTGCGCACCATCCACAGGTCGCGCTGCTTGCCGCCGTCCGCGCCCCCGGGCTCGGCGGAGTCGAACACGACGGACCTGCCGTCCGGGGTCAGCTGGGGGTGCCCGGCGTACCGGCCGCTGGTCAGTTTGCGCACCGAACCGTCGGCAGTCCGCAGGTAGACCTGTGGTGCCTTCTCGTCGCGGCGGCTCGCGAAGACCATCTGGTCCCCGAGCGCGGACGGCTGGAGGTCGAAGTGGGCCGGGCCCTCGCCGAACAGCGGGGCGCTGTGGGTGTCGCTCTCCACCCGGCCGAGGCTGCGGTGCCGGGTGCCGGCGTAGGCGATCCGGGTGGCCGCGGCGTCGGCCGCCTGCGGCCTGGGGTCGGCGCTGCCCTCCCCGGCGGCCGTCGTCACCGCGAGCAGGGGGATCAGGAGCAGCAACGACGCCCCGAGTCTTCCCGGGCGGAACCGCCCACCGGGGCCGGCGGTGCGCATCACGGTCCACCTCGCTGTCTGGTGCGGTTTCGGGCTTTCCCCCGCCACCCTGCCGGGTCCTCGTGCGGTGCGGCAGGGCGGCGGGGACGTACCCGGGGGAAACGTGCGGTGCGCTTTCGGGCAGTTCCGCGGTGCCCGGCCGCCGTCAGATCAGCCCGTTGCGCAGTGCGTAGCCGACCGCGTGGGCCCGGTTGCGCAGTTGCAGCCGCGTGATGATCTCGTGCAGGACGTTCTTGACGGTCCGTTCGGAGTAGGCGGTCTTGCGGGCTATCTCCACGGTGTCCAGGCCTTCCGACACCAGGCGCAGCATGTCCGCCTCGCGCGTGGTCAGCGTGGACAGCGAGAGGCTCCGCGGGTCGAGTGCGGAGCGCTGGAGGCTGCCCACATGGGTGAGCAGCTTGCCCAGCAGGTCTCCGGGGAGCACGCCCTCGCCGTTGGCTATCGCCAGGACCAGGTGGAGAAGCTGGTCCTGGCCGGCGTCGGCGCGCCGCAGCACCGCGGAGACGCCGCACTCTATGACGCGTTGCAGCGCGCCCGCGCCGAGGGTGCCGACCACGAGGCCGGTGCGGGTGGCGGTGTTGTGCCGCAGCCGGTGCAGCAGGGCCGCCACGTCGTCGTCGACGCTGTCGACGACGACCAGCGACACCTGGGCCCGGTCCGCCGCCTCGTCGTCGAGCAGGCTGACCTCCGGCCGTCGGCGTAACTGCTGGACGACGCCGACGTGCAGGACCGGGTCGGCGGCGTACACGGCGACGGTCACCTGGTCCACCCGGTCGGTTGGGGAGGTCCGGTGCACGGCCGGCGCCTGGGCGGAGAGACGTGGTGCGGTGACGGACACGGCCGGACGGTACTGCTCTGGGCAGGTCATGGGCAGGGTTCCTGTTTCATGAGTCCGTGGGCAGAGGGTTCGTGAGGAAAGAGGTCGTTCGGTGAGGGTTCGTGAGCAGAGGAAATGCGGAGGGTTCGTGAGGAGTGCTCCATGGGCAGAAGGACGTGGGAGCGGCGGGACGTGAGAGCGGACCAACAGCCGTCACGGACGCGGGCGGCAGGCCCGCGAGGTAGACCGTACGGATCAACAGCTCACCGGTTCAGTGGAGTTGGTCTTGACCCCCCGGGCAGCGCGACTGCCCGGTTCTTGCCCTCGCGCTCCTCGCGGGTGACGTGCCGCGGTTCTACCGTGACGGTGTGACGCCTTCTGCAGCCCCTTCCGGCCCCAGCGCGCCCGGCCTCGACATCCCGGCGGTGACCGTGGCGCCGGGCAGCACCGCCACCACCAGCCTGACCGTCCGCAACGACAGCGACATCGTCGAGGCGTACAGCCTGGAGGTCGTCGGGGACTGCGCCCCCTGGGCCACCGTGGAACCCCCACGGGTCTCCCTCTATCCGGGCACGTCCGAGACGGTGACGATCCGACTGGATCCGCCGCGTTCGCCGGAGACCCGGCCCGGTGACATTCCGCTCGGCGTGCGCGTGCTGCCGGCCGAGCACCCCGAGTCGGTGCGGGTGCCGGAAACCACCGTGCACGTCGAGGAGTTCCGCGAGCTGCACACCGAGCTGGCGCCGCGGCGGCGCCGGGGCTGGCTGCGCGGCCGCTACCGGCTCGCGGTCCGCAACCTGGGCAACGCCCCGGCGCAGGTGGGCTTCGCCCCGGGCCAGGCGGGCGAGGAGCTGCGGTTCACGTTCACCCCCGCGAAGCCGAAGCTGGAGCCCGGCGAGACGGCGGAGATCCGGCTGCGGGTCCGCACGGGCAAGCCGGTGTGGTTCGGCTCCCCGGTGGTGTGGCCGTTCACCGTGGACGCGGCGGAGACCGCGGAGACCGCCGACGCCGCGCCCCAGGCGGAGGTACGGCGCGACGAGACCGCCCTCCGGCCGCCCCTGAACGCCGAGTTCGTCCAGATCCCGATTTTCCCGAAGTGGCTGCTGGCCGTGCTCGCGGCACTGCTCGCGCTGCTCCTCGCCTGGTTCACCCTGGTCCGTCCGGCGGTGCGCAGCGCGGCGAAGGAGGCCGCCACGAAGGAGGTCCAGGCGCGCCCCAATCCGGGCGGGGCGCAGGACAGCCAGTCGCCGGGCACCGGCTCGGGCGGCGAGAAGGGCGATCCGTCCGGCGGCGGCCAGGGTGCGCAGCCGGGGGCGAGCCCCGGGGCCACGCCGGGCGCGGGCGGCGACGGGACCTCGGCGGGCGGAGGCGGCGGCCAGCAGAGTTCGGCCACCATCGACCTGAAGACATCCGGCGGGACGAGCAACGCCGGTACGTACAAGGTGCCCGAGGACCATGTCTTCGGGATCACGGACATCGTCGTCGCCAACTTCCAGGGCGACGAGGGGGTGCTCACGATTACGTTCGGCAAGCGGAAGATCACCACGATCGCGCTGGAGACCTTCCGCAACCAGGACTACCACTGGGTCACCCCTATCAAGATCACCGAGAACGAGACCGTGACCGTCAACGTGACCTGTGCGAAGCCGGGCACTCCGGCCACCGGGCGTCGGGCGCAGGAGTGCCACGAAGTCCTGAACGTGAGCGGTGTGCTCAGCCCCGTCAAGCAATGAAACAGGCCTTCCGGGACAATATCGACCAGTGCGATGCCGTTCGAAACGGTAGATTTATCGTTTCGTCTGAAAATCGACACCGCGCCTGGCCGAAGACCGCGGGTCTCCGGGAGGCCGGGACGGCGTCGCGGGACGACGTAAGCAGTGGCCATCCGCTCGCTGCCACCCGTCACCGCACATGATCCGTTCCTCGGCGGGCGGTGCCGGTGCCTCGGTATCCCGCACCCGGAACGACCTGTGCGGATCGCAAACTGGCCGACTTTCGCCGTGACATCGCGTGCGTCCCGGGCCGGAGACCGGGAGCGGGAACGCAAGCGCTTCGACTCCGCGGGTCCGGCGCGTCGAGATGATTCGGCTCGCCGGCAACGGGCAGGCGCTCCGCACGGCGTGGCTGATGGCCCGCGGCCGGACGGACCGGGATATGTGCGTGCCCCTCGGCCGGCCGTCCGCGCCGCCCTCACGCGGCACGAGGGCGGCGCGCCCGCTCACCGCGCCGTGCACCGCGATCCCGATGAAGGCAGAGGAAGAGAAATGCCCCGGTCACTGCCACAGAACCTTTACCTGCTCTGCTACACCGTGGACGACGAGAAGTTCGAGCTCACCAACCTCCAGGGGCGCGGCCAGCTGCTGCGCGCCGGTGCGCTCACCCAGCTGGCCCTCGACGGGCTGCTCAACGCCGAGGGAGGGAAGGTCGTCCGGCGGGCCGCGACGCCGCCGGGCGATCTCTTCCTCGCCGGGGTGTGGCGCGACCTGCCCACGGAGAAGCCGAAGCGCTGGCTCCAGTACGTGCACAACAAGGCTCACACCGCCGAGAAGCCGGTCCGCGAGCAGCTTGCCGGGACGGGCGCCGTCACGGTCCACCACGAGAAGCGGCTGGGCCTGGTGCCCGTCGACCGCGTCGTCGTCAACGAACCGCAGCAGGTGCGCGCCCTTCAGGAGCGGGTTCGCGACGCCGTACTGCTCGGCGTCGATCCGGTGTCGGTCCCGGTGGACGAGCTGACCATGGCCGTGTTCGCGGCCGAGGCCGAGGTGTCCACCGTGTTCACCGGCAAGGAGCGCCGCGAGCACAAGCAGGCGCTCAAGCGGTTCGCCGCGCAGTACGACGGCATCGTTCCCGGCTTGCGCGCGGCACTGCGGGACTCGTACCTGTCGAGCCGGGCGGTCGGCGGCGGCTGGGGAAGCTGAGCGCCGCAACCCCGGGTGGGTGCGGTCTGCCGGCTGCAGGCACCGGCAGACCGCCGGTCCAGCTCCGGCTCACGCATGGAGGTTGTCGAGCCGGCACGGGACCCGCGCAGCGGACGACGGGGCCACCGAAGGAGTTCCGGCTCCTCGGCCCGCTGTCCGAATCCGATGGTCTCGGCTCCGGACGGCGGTCCCGTGCGGTGGCTGGGTCCCGTTGACGGGTCCGGTGCACGTGTGGGGGTGACGCACGCTCGGGGCCGGATCCCGCTGGATCGCCGGCCCGGCCCCGAGCGGCTGAGGCGGACCTCTCGCCGTGAGCCCCGCTCCGTCAGTCATTCGGAGCCGCGGGGCCGCCGGATTGGAACCGGCGCGGACCGGGCACCGGCCTACCCGGAAGGCCGGGGCCGGTGCCCGGCCACCCGCGCGTCCTACGCGTGCCCGTGGGTGCCGGTGAGCGTGGCGTACACGACTACGTTGTCGGAGTAGTGGCTGTCGTCCTCGGAGTAGTCGCCGCCACAGGTGATCAGGCGGAGCCCGGCGTGGTCGAGGTTGCGGTAGACCTCGACGGTGGGGAAGCGGTCCTTGGGGTAGAGAGCGGTCCGGTCGACGGTGAAATCGGCGGTCCGCCCGTCCGCGCGCCGGACGCTGATCCGGTCGCCGGGGCCGAGCCTGCCGAGCCCGAAGAACACCCCCGGGGCCCCGTTCCAGGTGACATGCCCCGCGATCACGGCGGGCCCCACGGCCCCGGGAGTGGCCCCTGGCCGGTACCAGCCGGCCCTGTCCGGGTCCCGGGGGGTCTCCATGGCCCGGTCCTCGCCGAGCCCGAGCTCCTCCAGGGTGGAGGTCACCTTGAGCGAGGGGATCGTGATGCTGACGGGCCGGGACGCGGGCAGCGCCGCGGTGTGCGGTTTCCCGGACGGTGCCGCGCTCTCTGCCCCCTCCCGCCTCGCCGGGGGCTGTTGGGCGGTGACCGGACCCCCCTTCTCCGCGGCAGGGGGTGGAGCGGGCTGCTGCCGGCTGGTTCCCAGGGCCAGCAGCAGCCCACCGGTCAGCAGCAGGGCGGCGGCGAGGGCGACGAGCGTGACGTCGCGCCGCCGGGCCCTCGTGCGGCGCGCGCCTTCGTCCGGTGTCCCGTCCATCGCTTCACCTGTCCCTGCGTCCGGCCGTTACGGGGCGTCCGGCGGAGCGTCCGCCGGTGCGGAACACCTCAGCTGCCGTGCCGGGCGTCCGCCGTGCGCGTGCGGCGCCGTACGACGAACAGTCCGCCCGCCGCGAGAACGGCCGCGCCGCCCGCCGCGAACAGGCCGGGCGACTCCACGCCCGCCGTGCTCCCGCCACCGGTCTCGACGCCACCCGCCGGCATGGAGCCGACGGCGGCGCCCTCGACCATGCCGCAGCTCGCCGGAGCGGTGGCCTCCTGCGGCAGCTTCGGGTCGAGTTCGCTCTTCCCCTTTCCGAAGTCGTACTTGGCGTTGCCGTTCGGGTCGATGCCGTGCTGGACGACGTGCAGGTCCTTGATGTGCTCGACGACGGCGTGCGAGACGGGGATCGTCCGGGAGTAGCTCAGCTTCCCGTCCTTGTCCGCGACGGGCATCCGGTCGACGGCGAGGCCACTGTCCTTGGACGTGTCGCCCTTGGTGGTCAGGGAGATGTTGATGTCCCCGTACACCGGCAGTCCCTCGGCCGTGCTGACGATGCCGTCACCGTCCTTGTCCGCGCTCATGTCGGGGCAGCTGAAGTCGTGGCCGTCGGTAGAACCATGGATGTGCTGCGCGTGCGGCTGACCGGGCACCAGCCCCTCGGCCTCGATCTTCACGGTGAGCTTGTCGCCCTCCACGCTCACCAGGGCCGTGCCGCTCGCGCCGGAGTTGTTCAACTGGTTCAGATCGATCTGGTACGTGTCACCGCCGGCGGCTTTCGTCGTGCTGCCGGCGGCATGGCCGTCGTGCGCCAGGGCGGGCACGGCAGCGCAGAGCGTGAGCGCGGCGGGCACGGCCAGCAGGGCGGTGAGACGGGTTGAACGGCGGGCATTCACGAAGACGCATCCCCTTCCGGCGGTTCCGGTCGGAACCGAAACCGCGTTCGGTCGCTGATGTCGTCTATTCGGTGCCGTCGGAGTAGCGGATTGGTCCGGGCCGTCGCCCGTGGCCGAACCGCCGGCGATCACCGCCAATGATCCGGCACATCGAACGTGTTATCGACACATGGGGGTGTCGAACGCGGGCACACGGGCTGCACCCGCACTTCACCCAATCGAAAAGGGAGTCCCGACCATGCTGGGAATCGTCGCAGCCGTGCTCTTCTTCATCGCCTTCCTGATCAACGCCGCCGACATCGCGACGAACGACGTCTTCTCCTCGGTGAATGTGATGCTGCTCGGCCTCACGGCCCTGGCCCTGCACGTGGGCGGCATCGGCACCGGATGGGGGCGTGGCAGTTCGCGCAGGCGTTGACGCGAGGGCCGGGATCGTCACGGGCTGACCGCGCCGGAGCTCCGGCCGCCGGCGCGGTCAGCCCGTGACGATCCCGGCGACGAGGTTGATGGTCGTGGCCAGGATGCAGGCTCCGAAGACGTACGACAGCAGGCAGTGCCGGAGGGCGACCGCGCGGATCCGGGAACTGGAGACGTCGGTGTCGGAGACCTGGTACGTCATACCGAGGTGGTAACTGAAGTAGAGGAAGTCGCTGTACCGCGGCGGGTCGTCGGTGTTGAAGTCGATCCCGCCCTCCGGCGCCAGGTAGTAGATGCAGGCGTACCGGGTGGTGTACATCAGGTGCAGCGCCGCCCAGGCCATGAACACTCCGCAGAGCGCCGTGAAAGCTGCGGCATGGTTCAGACCCGGGTCGCCCACCAGAAGCAGCGCCACGATGCCGACGAGACCGGACACGGACGACCCGACGACCGCGAGTTCCTCGACGACGGGCCGGAACTCCTCGCGCCGGGCGTTGTGACGGGTGGCCGCGGCCGTCATGGGCCACAGGGCGATCCACCCCGCCACCACGAAGGCCGTCTCCGCCGCCGCGATCGCGGCGAGGACGCCGAGCTGCGCATGGGTCAGTACGGCTGTGACCACGCCGGCCGCCGCTCCGACGACCGCCGCCCCGGCGAGCCGGGGAACGGCGGAAAGCACCAGCCGATCGCTCATGGGGACCTCGGGAGGGCTGCCTCGGCAGCGCGGTCAAGGGGGCTCTTTTGAGGCTATCCGCGTCTGAGCCGGGCGGCGGACCGACAGACCCGGCGAATCCGGCAACCGCCCCGGACGCCGGGTGGCGCGCCCTTGCCGGCCCGCATACTTTGCCCATAAGTAATGTTCTGCACCTGTTTGCCCGAATGGCGGAAGGTCAATAGTCATGAGCCCCCACCGTGACGGTCCGGAACGCCTGGAGCCCGGCATGGGCCCCGCCCCCGAAGCGGCTCCGGCATTCCGCCCCTACCGCCACCCCGCCGCCGGCTGGGGAGCGGCGAAGAGCGTGAGCCAGTTGCTGCTGCGCGAGGGAGCGCTCGTGGACGGCCCGCGGGCGATCAAGCGGATGAACCATGAGGACGGCGGGTTCGACTGCCCGGGATGCGCCTGGCCCGACGACACCAAAGGCCTGCATCTGGACATCTGCGAGAACGGGATCAAGCACGTCACCTGGGAAATGACCCGCAAGCGGGTCGGGCGCGAGTTCTTCGCCGCCCATTCGGTGACCGAGCTCTCCGAGTGGAGCGACCACGACCTGGAGAACCAGGGCCGGCTCACCGAGCCGATGGTCTACGACCCCGGGACGGACCACTACGTCCCGATCAGCTGGCAGGACGCGTTCGAGGTCGTCGGCAGTGCCCTGCGCGGGCTGGACGACCCCGACCAGGCCTCGTTCTACACCTCCGGCCGCCTCGGCAACGAGGCCACGTTCCTCTACCAGCTCATGGCCCGTGAACTGGGCACGAACAACCTGCCGGACTGTTCCAACATGTGTCACGAAGCCAGCGGACGCGCCCTGCACGCCTCGCTCGGCACGGGCAAGGGGACCGTCGACCTCCAGGACTGGGAGAGCGCCGACGCCCTGTTCATCCTCGGGGTCAACGCGGCCTCCAACGCGCCCAGGATGCTCACCGCACTGGCCGGGGCCTACCGCCGCGGCGCCCAGATCGTACACGTCAACCCGATGGTCGAGGCCGCCGCCACCCGGACCATCGTGCCCCACGACTTCAAGGACATGGCCCTCTTCAAGGCGACCCGGACCAGCACCCTGAACCTGCAGCCCCGCATCGGCGGCGACATGGCTCTCCTGCGGGGCATGGCGAAGGCGGTCCTGGAGCAGTCCGCATCCGACCCCAGGGCGCTGGACCGGGTGTTCATCGACCGCCACACCACCGGCTTCGAGGACTACCGCGCCCTGTGCGAGGCCACGCCGTGGAGCGAGATCGAAGACCAGTCCGGGCTGGGCCGCGCCGAGATCCTGAAGGCCGCACGCGTGTACAGCGAGGCCGACCGCTCCATCGTCAGCTGGTGTCTCGGGCTGACCCAGCACGAACACGGCGTCGACACCGTCCGGGAGATCGTCAACCTCCTTCTGCTGCGGGGCAATCTGGGGCGCGAGGGCGCCGGCCCCTCCCCCGTGCGGGGCCACAGCAATGTCCAGGGCAATCGCACCTGCGGGATCGATCACCGCCCCACCGACGCGTTCCTCGACCGCCTCGCGGCGGCCTGCGGCATCGAACCGCCCCGTGAGCACGGCCTGGACACCGTCCGCACCATCCCGGCGATGCACAGCGGTGACGTGAAGGTGTTCGTCGCCATGGGCGGCAACTTCGCCCTCGCCGCACCGGACACCCCCTACACCTGCGCGGCCCTGCGCTCCTGCGAGCTGACCGTGCAGGTGAGCACCAAACTGAACCGCAGCCACGTCGTCCACGGCCGGCGAGCCCTCATCCTCCCGTGCCTCGGCCGCACCGAGAAGGACCACCAGCGCAAGGGCGTCCAGAGCACATCCGTCGAGGACTCGATGAGCATGGTCCACCTGTCGGTCGGCATGAAGCGCCCCGCCTCACCGCACCTGCTCTCCGAACCGGCCATCGTCGCCGGCATGGCGCGCGCGGCCCTCCCGGACAGCGCCACGCCCTGGGAGTGGTACATCGAGGACTACGACCGCATCCGGGACACCATGGCCGAGGCGCTCGAAGGCTTCGAGGACTTCAACCGCCGGGTGCGGCTGCCCCTCGGATTCCGGATCATGCAGCCCGCCCGCGAGCTGGTCTTCCTCACGCCGTCCGGACGCGCCGAGTTCTCCACCGCCGCCCTGCCCGACGTCATCCCCGCCCCCGGCACCCTGGCGCTCGGCACGATGCGGTCCCACGACCAGTGGAACACCACGGTCTACTCCGACGACGACCGCTACCGCGGGGTCAAGAACCTGCGCACGCTCGTCTTCATGAACCGGGCCGACATGCGCGAACGCGGGATCGCGGACATGGGCCCGGTGGACATCGCCAGCACCGCCAGGGACGGCGGCAGGCGGACCCTCAACGGCTACCTCGCCATCCCCTACGACATCCCACGCGGCTGCGCGGCCGGCTACATGCCCGAGATGAACGTGCTCTGCGCACTCAGCGACTACAGCACCCAGAGCGATCAGCCGATCATGAAACACGTCAAGGTCACCATCGAGCCCGCGGCCTGAGCGAGGTCGTGGGCGTCTCCCCCACCGGGCCCGCCGTCAGCGGCCGCGACGGCTCCGTCCCGGACCGCGCGACCACGGAGGCCGCCACCCGCGAGGCGAACGTCAGCATCTCCGCGGCCCTGTCGCGCGACAGCCGTACGGCGCCGCCGGCTCGGAACGCCCCGGCCTCGCCGAGCCAGTTGAGCATCCCGGCCATGAACGCGTCGCCCGCGCCGATCGTGTTGACCACTTCGACCCGCACCGCGGACACCGACACCCGCCCCACGTCCGGGACGAACGCGGTGCTGCCCGCCGCGCCCCGGGTGAGGACCACCAGCCGGTTCTCCGCGGCCAGCAGGCCGCAGGTCTCCTCCGGGGACGCGCCGGGCCAGAGCGCGGCCACGTCCTCGTCGCTGACCTTCAGGATCCGGGCCCGTCCGCACAGCTCCCGCAGCCGGCGCACGGCGGACGCGCGGTCGAGCGTCCGGTCCTCGCGCACGTTCGGATCGACCACCAGGACGGAGTGCTCGGCCCCGGCCCGCGCGGTCGCGGCCACCGCCCCGGCGGCGGGCGCGACGACCGCGGCGAGCCCGCCCGCGTACACGGCGCCGAATCGGCCCGCCTCCGCCGTACGGTCCGGCAGCCGGAAGGTGGCGGTGTCCGCCAGGTGGAAGTGGTAGCCGGTGCCGTCGGGGCCCGGGTCCGCCACGGCAAGCGCGGTGGGCAGCTCCGAGCGGGCGCACAGATCCAGTCGCGTACCCGCGGAGACCAGCCGGTCCTCGATCAACCGGGCGAATCCGTCGCCGCCGAGCCCGCCGGCGAACCAGCTGGGGGTGCCGAGCAGGGCCAGCCCGGCGGCGACGTTGGCGGGTGCGCCGCCGGGCTGGGCCCGGTGCGTCCGCGGATCGTCCGCGGACGGCACCAGGTCGATGAGGGCCTCGCCCATCACCAGGACGGCATCGGGGCCACCGGTCACGGCTCGACCACGATCTTGCGGCCCAGGCCCGCCTTGAACCGCTCCAGCGCCTCCGGGTACTGCTCCAGCGGCAGCCGGTCGCTGATGAAGACCGCCGGGTCGATGACTCCCCCGGCGAACAGTGCGGCGGCGCGCTCGTAGCTGTGCAGCACGGCCATCGAGCCGGTGATCGTGATCTCCTGGTTGTAGATCCGGTACGGCTCGATGACGGCTTTCGTCGCGTAGTCCGCGACGCCGAACTGGAGGAAGGTGCCGCCCTTGGCGACCCGGCCGAGGCCGTCCTGGATGGCGCCCGCGTTCCCGGTGGCGTCGACGACCACGTCCCAGCCCCGCACCGTCTCCAGTTCGTCCGCCGAGGCGGCGGAGCGTGAGACACCGAGCCTGACGGCGGTGGTCAGCCGGTCCGGGTTGACGTCCAGGATGTCGACGGAGGCCGCGCCGGTGCGTTTGGCGAGCTCCAGCATCATCAGTCCCATGGTGCCGGAGCCGTAGATGAGCACCTTGGCTCCCAGCGTGGAGCTGAGCACGTCGTAACCGCGTACGGCGCAGGAGAGCGGTTCGATCAGCGCCGCGGTGGCCACGTCGACGTGGTCCGGGAGCTTCACGCAGTTCGCCACGGGAGCGACGGCGAACTCGGCGGCACCGCCGGGCTTGCTGACCCCGATCGCGTTCCAGTTGTCGCAGAGGTTTCCGCGCCCGCTGCGGCAGTAGTGGCACTCGTGGCAGTGCAGCGACGGATCGACGGCGACCTTGTCGCCGACGGCCAGCTCGGTCACCTCGGAGCCGGTCTCCACGATCTCGCCGGCGAACTCGTGGCCGGGGATGATCGGCAGCGCGGGTGCGAACTCGCCCTGAAGGATGTGCAGATCGGTGCCGCAGAGTCCGCAGGCCCGGACGGCGACGACGACGTCCCGGGGACCGGGGGTAGGGTCGGGGACGGTCTCGACCGACACCTTGCCGATGGACTCGATGATCGCAGCCCTCATTTGACAGCTCCAAGAGAAAGGCCCTGGACGAGCTTGTCCTGGGCGGCGAAGCCGGCGGCGAGCACCGGCAGGGACACGACGACGGAGGCGGCGCACAGCTGGGCGAGGAAGAGCCCCTGGCTGGTGACGAGGCTCGTCAGGAAGACGGGTGCGGTCTGGGCCGTCACCCCGGTGAGCACCCGGGCGAAGAGCAGCTCGTTCCAGCTGAAGATGAAGCAGATGAGGGAGGTGGCCGCGATTCCGGGTGCGGCGACCGGCGCCACCACCCTGGTCAGCACGGTCGGCAGCCGGGCACCGTCGACCTGGGCGGCCTCGATGATGGAGACCGGCACGTCCGCCAGGAAGGACTGCATCATCCATACCGCGATCGGGAGGTTCATCGACGTGTAGAGGATGACGAGGAACCAGATGTTGTCCAGCATGCCGGTGTTCTTCGCGAACAGGTACACCGGCAGCAGCCCGGCGACGACCGGCAGCATCTTCGTGGACAGGAAGAAGAACATCACGTCCGTCCACTTCTCCACTCGCTTGATGGAGAGCGCGTACGCGGCGGGGAGCGCGAGTACGAGCACGAAGAGCGTGGAGAAGACCGATGCCGTCACGGAGTTGATCAGCGGCGGCCAGGGGCTCGCCCCACCGCCGGCGCCGAAGAACACCCGGTAGCCGTCGAGGGTGAGGGGCGCGGCGAGCGACGGCGGGTTGGTCGCGGCGTCGGCCTCCGAGTGGAAGGAGGTGAGCAGCATCCAGAGCGCGGGTGCGCAGAAGACGATGCCGACGATCCAGGCGACGAGTCCGAGGGCGGTGGAGCGCCGCCTGCCCCGGCGCGCCGTGCGCGCGTGCTCCGCGCGGCCCGGCCGGGCGGTGGGCGCGGCGGTCAGGGTGCTGCTCATGTCCGGTTCGCCTCCTCGCTGAAGAGGGACGAGACCACACGCAGGGCGAAGGTGGCGACGACGATGGTGCCGATCACCACGACCACGCCCGCGGCGGACGCCAGTCCGTATTCATGGGCTTGGTAGAAGGTCTGGTAGATCGTGTAGGGGAGGTTGGCCGTGCCGAGTCCGCCGGCGGTGATGGTGAACACCGCGTCGAAGTTCTGCACGATATAGATCGAGCCGAGCAGTACGCCGAGTTCCAGGTAGCGGCGCAGGTGCGGCAGGGTCAGGAAGCAGAACATCTGCCAGGCGTTCGCGCCGTCCAGCCGGGCGGCCTCCAGCTGTTCGGCGGACCGGCTCTGCAGCCCGGCGAGCAGGATGAGCATCATGAACGGGGTCCACTGCCAGACGAGCGCGGTGGCGACCGCGGCCAGCGGCATGTCGGAGATCCAGTCGGGCTGCGCGGGGCTGTCGGCGCCGAACAGTCCGGTGAACCAGGCCCAGGCCCCGTTCAGCAGCCCGTACTCCGGGTTGTACAGGACGTGTTTCCACATCAGCGCCGCCGAGACGGGCACCAGCAGGAAGGGCGTGATCAGCAGGGTCCGGACGAATCCCCGGCCGGTGAACCTGCGGTCGAGCAGCAGGGCGAGAAGGAGTCCGAGCACGACACTGACGATCACCACACTCGCCGTGAGCAGGATGGTGGTGACCACCGAGTCGCGCAGGCTCGGGTCGCTGAACACCTCCTTGTAGTTGGCGAACGCGCTGAAGCTGCGCTGGTCGGGCGAGAGCGAGTTCCAGTCGAAGAACGAGACCACCACGGTTGCCACGAAGGGCAGTTGGGTCACGGCGATCAGGAAGACCAGGGCGGGGAGCAGCGGGGCGCGGGTGGCCCAGACGCGCGCCCGGCCGGGGGGCTTCCCGGTCCTGCGGGGCGGGGCGGCGGCGTCCGGCGCGCCGGGGAGTGAGCTGTCCGGGGTGGATACGGAGGCGCTCACCGCTGCTCCTTGCCGACCTTCTCGGCAAGCGTCTGCGAGGTCTTGAGGGCGTCGGACACCGACTGGCGGCCGGCGATGGCGGCGCTGATCTCCTGCGAGACCTTGGTGCCGAGGTCGGTGAACTCCGGGATGTCGACGAACTGGATGCCGACGGTCGGCCTCGGCTGGGTGCCGGGGTCGCGGGGGTTCGCGCCGGCGATGGCCTGCCGGGTGACGCTCGCGAACGCCGCGGCGTCCTTCAGGTAGTCCTGGTTGGAGTACGTGGAGGCGCGCTTGCCGGCGGGCACGTCGGGCCAGCCGACCTTCTCGCCGACGAGGTTCTCGTACCCCTTGCCGGAGGCCCAGGAGATGAACTTCCAGGCGCTGTCGGTCTTCTTGGAGGCCTTCTGCATGCCCCAGGCCCAGGTGTAGAGCCAGCCCGAGGTGTCGGTCTTCTCGACGGGCGCGGCCACGTATCCGACCTTGCCCCTGACCGGGGAGCCGGAGGCCTCCAGTGATCCGGCGCCCGCGGTGGCGTCGTACCACATGGCCGTCTTGCCCTGCGTCATGTTGTTGAGGCACTCGGCGTAGCCGGACTGGGGCGCACCCGCCTCGCCGTGCTTTCTCACCAGGTCGACGTAGAACTGGACGGCCTTCTTGAACTCGGGTGTGTCAAGCTTCGCGTTCCAGTCCTTGTCGAACCAGGTACCGCCCATGGTGTTGACGACGGTGGTGAGCGGGGCGATGACCTCGCCCCAGCCCGGCAGACCGCGCAGGCAGATGCCCTTCATGCCGCTCCTGGCGCCGTCCGCCTTGGCCGCCAGGTCCGCGACCTGCTGCCAGGTGGGCTTGGCGGGCATCTTCAGGTTCTTCTCCGCGAAGACGTCCTTGCGGTACATGAGGAAGGACGACTCGCCGTAGAACGGCTCCGCGTAGAGCTTGCCGTCCTCCGCGGTGAGTGATTCCCGGAGCGGCTTGAGGATGTCTCCCTGGTCGAACGCCTTGTCCTTGGACGCGTACGAGTCGAGCGGGTGCAGCCAGCCGTTCTTCGCGTAGAACGGCACTTCGAAGTTGCTGATGGTGGCCACGTCGTACTGGCCCGCCTGGTTGGAGAAGTCCTGGGTGATCTTGTCGCGTACGTCGTTCTCCGGCAGCACCGTGAAGTGGACCTCGATGCCGGTCTCCTTCGTGAAGTTGGCCGCGGTGAGCTTCTGCAGCTGGACCATCTGCGGGTTGTTCACCATGAGTACGTTGATCGACTCGCTGTCGCCGGACGAGCTGCCGCCGCCCGCGCCGCTGCACCCGGCGAGCAGCGCCGTGAGGGCGGCGCCCGTACCCAGACGCACGCTCAGCCTGCTTCGGTGTTGCTGGAGGTGGGGCATGTGGTTCTCCTGATCACTCGTCATCGAGGGACTGCTTGCAATGTGTAAGGGGCATGTCAGCCATCGCGGCTGACGGACGCCGGGCGGGGCGGTCGGGCCGGGCCGGAGGGTCCGTCAGGCGCGGATGACCTGCGGGCCGAGACGCGAGTAGCGCTGCGCCTCCGCCGAGGCCAGCCCCGTATCGGTGACGATGGACTCGAAGTCACCGACCTCGGCGAAACGGCAGAAGCTCACGGCGCCGAACTTGGTGTGGATTCCGGCGAAGACCCGGCGCCGGCTGCTGCGCATGGCCTGGGCCTTCACCTCGCTCACGGCCGGGTCGGGCGTGGTCAGCCCGTACTCGCGGGAGATCCCGTTCGCCCCGACGTACGCCAGGTCGATGACGAATCCCGCGAGCATCCGGGTCGTCCAGTGGTCGACGGTGGCCATCGTGGAACCGCGCAGCCGGCCGCCGAGGAGCAGCACGGTGGTCTTCTCCGCGTCCGCGAGGGCGGTCGCCACGGCGAGGGACGCGGTGACCACGGTCAGGGGCCGGTCCCTGGGCAGTGCCTCGGCGACGAGCATGGGGGTGTAGCCCTCGTCGACGAAGACCGTCTCCGCGTCACCGAGCAGGTCGGCCGCGGCCGCCGCGATCCTGGACTTCTGGGGCACCAGACGGCTGGTACGGGCGGCCAGCGTCGTCTCGAAGCCCGCGCTCTCCACCGGGTAGGCGCCGCCGTGGGTCCGGCGCACCAGACCGTGTTCCTCCAGGATGTGCAGATCACGCCGGACGGTCTCCTTGGCCACCTGAAGCGTGCCGGCCAGTGCGGTGACGTCCACCGACCCTTCGCGTCTGGCAATCTTGAGGATCTCTCGTCGGCGCTCGTCGGTGTCCACGACACACTTCCCTGCGTTCGCTGCGACTCAGGCCCCGTTCGGGCTCATGAGACGTTTGTACAAGCAAGGGACCCACGGCGACCAGGCTCTTCACCACCTCACCTGTGCCCGTTCGTGCCCGTTTCGCCGAGGCCGTACCGGCTGGTCAGACCGCACGGACCGGCCGCCCCCGGCCGGACTGCTGCCCGATCGAGGTCCGGCGCGCGCCCGAACGGCGCCCGTGGCGGTCGGCACTCCCTCGCCGGGACCCCGGGCCGCTGCCCGTTTCCCTCGGCGGGGCACGCTGCCCGGTCCGGGAACGGTCAGAGGACCGGAGGACGGCCCAGCCGCGTCATGCGCCACACGGTGCGCCACTTCATCGGCTCGCGCGGCCCGCACGGTGTCCGCAGCCCCTCGGCGAAACCGCCCCACCAGGCCCGCAGACCGGCGGCCGAGCGCGTTCGTGCCATGGTCAGGGTGATCCAGACCCCGAGGTAGACGGGGATCAGCGTGGCCGGGAGACGGCGCCGGGCCAGCCACACCCGGTTGCGGGCGGTGAAGCGGTAGTGGGTCGCGTGCCGGGCCGGGGAGGTCCTCGGATGCTGGAGAACGAGTGCGGGCTCGTACCGGATCGTCCAGCCCGCGTCGAGGGCGCGCCAGGCGAGGTCGGACTCCTCGTGGCCGAAGAAGAACTCCGCCGGCCAGTGGCCGATCCCGTCGAGCATCGGCATCGAGAAGGCGTGTCCGCCGCCGAGGAAGGCGGTCACCGGACCGCCCCTCATCGGGTCGTCGGCGCGCAGCCGGGGCACCCAGCGACGCTCCGTCACCCCGTTCTCGTCGGCGACCCGGAACCCGACGACGCCGAGCCCGGGGTCGTTCGCGAACAGCTGCTGGACCCGGCGGAACACGTCTGCGGCGATGAGCAGCCCGTCGTCGTCCAGTTCGATGACGACGTCCACGTCTCCCGACTCGCTCAACGCCCTGAGCCCGACGTTGCGGCCACCGGGGCAGCCCAGGTTCTCCTCCAGCGGGATCCTGGTCACGTCCGCCGTGATGCCGGTGAGGGGCGTCGCGTTGCCGACCAGGACCACTCTCGCCGCGGGCACGTCCTGCTTCTCCACCGAGGCGAGCAGGGCGGCCAGCTCGATGGGGCGAGTGCCCATCGTGACGACGACGACTCCGAGGCGCGGCATTGGCATGGCGGTCTGCTCCAGCGGTCGATGAGGATGCCGATGCTAGTGCCGGGCCGGGCAGGACGCGGACGGCCGGCTACCCGAGCGCCCCGATGGCGCCGAGCGCGGTCTTCGCGGCCGCGGCGATCAGGGCGTCGTCGCGTTCGGCGTCCTTCGCGTCGCGGCGGGAGAGGACGGCCAGGGTGATGGGGGCGGCGCCGGGGGGCCAGATAACGGCGATGTCGTTCCGGGTGCCGTAGCCGCCCGTGCCCGTCTTGTCGCCCACCTGCCAGTGGTCCGGCACACCCGCCCGGATGGTGTTGTCGCCTGTGGTGTTGCGCCTGAGCAGGTCGGTCAGTACGGCCCGCCTGTCCGCGGGGAGGGTGTCGCCGAGCACGTACGCGCGCAGCCCGGTGGCGAGGGCGCGGGGTGTGCTGGTGTCCCGGAGGTCGCCCGGGGTGGCGTCGCTGAGCGCGGTCTCGTAGCGGTCGCAGCGGGTGACGTCGTCACCGAGTGCGCGGAGGGCGTCCTGGAGGGCGCGGGGGGAACCCAGCTCGTGGAAGAGGAGGTTGGCCGCGGTGTTGTCGCTGTACCGGATGGCCGCGTCGGACAGCTCGCGCAGGGTCATCCCGGTGGCGACGTGCCGCTCGGTGACCGGTGAGGCGCTGACGAGATCGTCCCGGCCGTAGCGCACGAGCCGGTCCATCTGCCGGAGCGAGTTCTTGTCCAGTACGGCGCCGACGAGCAGCGCCTTGCAGGTGGACGCGTAGGCGAATCGCTCATCGGGCCGGTGGGTGACGGTCCGGCCGGTGCCCGTGTCGAGCGCGTGGACGCCGAGGCGGGCGTCGAACTTCCGCTCCAGGTCGCGGAAGGCCCGCGCGGTACGGGGATCGGCCGGGGGCGACGACGAGACCGACGACCTGGCGGAGCCGGACGGCTTCGGTGAGGCCTCCGGGCCGTTCGTGCAGCCGACGAGGGGCAGGGCGGCCAGTCCGGTCAGAACGGCACGGCGGGACAGCGAAGTTCGAGTGTGCATGGCATACGGGCTCTCTGTTCCGATGGGACGTGTCCGTCCCGAATTCAAATCCGCCGCCGCACCGCATGTCGAATACCATCTCGGCATCGCCCCCATTCACATGCCATATCACCGCACGCCAGGAGGTACGGAGTGCTCACCGAACGGCACCTGGAAATCTTCGTGGCCCTGGCGGAGGAGGAGCACTTCGGTGCCGCGGCCCAGCGCGTGGGCATGACCCAGCCGCCGCTGTCGCAGGGCCTGCGCAGGCTTGAGGCGCTGCTCGGGGTCCGCCTCTTCGACCGTGAGCGAGGGGTGTTCCTCACCGAGGAGGGGGCCCTGCTGCTTCCGCACGCCCGCCGCGCTCTGGCGGCGTTCGCGGAGCTCCGTGAGACCGGTGCCCGTCAGCGGGCCGATGGCCGGCGGCTGCGGATCGGGCTGGCCCCGGAGGTGCCCGCGCCGCTGGCCGCGGAGGTGGCGGCGGCGCCGGTCCGGGCAGGCGAGCGCGCCAGGATCGGCATGGTGACGGCGTCAACGGCCGCGCTGCTCGGTGACGTCGCGGCCGGACGGGTCGACATCGCCGTGATCCGGCACCCGTCCGTGCTGCACGGCCTCGCCGCGGGCCGGGTGATCCTGCTGCCGACCTGGGTGCTGTCCCCCGCCGGGGCGGGCGGAACCGGCGGGACGGCGGCGTCACGTCTGCCGGTCGCGGTGCGCCCGCGGTCCGAGGCGCCCGCCGCCCATGACCTGTTCATCGACACCTTGGCCAGCCGGGGCCGCCGCGTGGAGACCGTGGTGGTGTCCGACGAGCGCGCCGGGCTCGCCCTCGTGGCGGCGGGTCAGGCGGTGCTTGTGACGGCGGACGACGCGCTGACGGCGTCCGGTGTGGAGCGCCGCACGGCGACAGACCCGCCGCTCCCCCTGCGGCTGCGGGTGGCGTGGGATCCGCGGCGCCCGGGTGCGCGGGAGACCGCCGGGACGGCGCAGCTGCTGGAGGACGCCCTGGCCCGGAAGGTGGCACCGTGAGCCGGCCCCGGCACGGCGGTGGTGTGGAGCGCGCCCTCCGCGAGATGTTCGACGACGCGGGCGTCCGGGGCTGGCTGCACGTGGCGGAACTGCACCGCCCGTCGTCCCGCGTGGTCATCGATCCCGGCGAACAGCTGCCGCTGGGCTCGGTCTACAAGGTGCCGCTGATGGCCGCCTTCTGCCGCCTCGCGGACACGGGACGGATCGACCCGCGCCACCGGGTGACCCTGGACTCCGCCGACCGGGTCCCCGGCCCCACCGGCATCTCCGTCCTGAACGACCCCGTCACCATGTCACTGCGCGATCTGGTGACGCTGATGATGACCGTCTCCGACAACACCGCGGCCGCGGCCGTCCTGCGGGCGGTCGGCGCCGAGGTGGTGGACGCCGTCTGCCGCGACCTGGGCATGCCGGACACCCGTGTCCACGGCGGTGTCGTCGCCACGTTCAGCAGGCTCGTCGCGGAGACGGGGGCGCCTTCCCTGGACGCGGCCCTGGCCCGTGTGGCGGACAACGACACCGTGGTGCCGGCAGGTGTGTACGACCCGGCCTTCAAGGCGTCCGGCACACCGGCGGACATGGCCCGGCTCCTGCGGGCGATCTGGACGGACCGGGCCGCTTCCGCCGAAGGGTGCGCGTTCATGCGCGAGGTCATGCGCAGGCAGCCGTGGACGCACCGGCTCGCCTCCGGCTTTCCCTACGACGACGTCACCGTCTACGGCAAGACCGGCACCTTCGGCTCGCTCCGCCACGAAGCCGGCGTCGTCGAACTCGCCGACGGCAGCACCTACACCGCGGTGGTGTTCACCCAGGCGGCGAGGGCAGACAGCAGGCTGCCGCGCGCCGACGCCGTGATCGGTGCCGCGGCACGGGCCGCCGTGGAGGAACTACGGGGGCATCAGGGCACCTGACGGCGGCTGCCGGCGCCGGCTCTCACCTCTTGCGCCATTCCTCGGCCAGCAGCTCGTACGAGCGCACCCGGTCCGCGTGTCCGTGGGTGATCGTGGTGATCAGCAACTCGTCGGCCCCGGTGGCCTCCTGAAGCTGTGCCAACTGGTCCGCGACCCGGTCCGGGGAGCCGACGAACTGGGTGTCGAGGCGGTCCTGGACCAGGGCACGGTCCGCCTCCGTCCAGATGTGGGCGCGGGCCTCGTCCGGCGTGGGGAACTCGATGGCACCCTCGGCCGAACGGATGCTGCGGACCCAGGCACCGTAGCCGGTGGCCAGTTCGCGGGCGGTCCCGTCGTCCTCCGCGACCACGACGTCGGCGGACACGCTGACGTAGGGCTCGGCGAGGACGTCGGAGGGCCGGAACGCGGCGCGGTACCCCTCTGTCGCCTCCAGCACGGTGGCGGGGCTGACGTGGTAGTTGGCCGCGAACCGCAGCCCGGACCGGCCCGCGACCTGGGCGCTCTGCCCGCCGCTGCTGCCCAGGATCCACAGCTCCACCTCGGCGCCCTCCCCCGGAACGGCATGGGCCTCGATGCCGTCCTCGGAACGGTAGGTGCCCGCCAGCAGTGCCAGGATGTCGTCGATCTGCTCGCCGTAGTCCTGCGATTCGGCGTGCGGCTGCTGGAGCAGCTTGCGCTGGAGCGCGACGCGGGGTGAGCCGAGCAGGTGCTCGAAGGAGAACCGGGGCGGGATCCGGAGGCCGTTGGGCGTGCGTCCGCCGGCCACCGGGGTCGCGGACGGCCGCGGGGCGGCGCCGCCGGGCGGGCGTCCGCCGGAGCGGCCGAGGCCCAGGTCCAGCCGGCCGGGATGCAGCGCGTCGATCAGGCCGAACTCCTCGACCGTGGACAGGGCGGTGCGGTGGCCGAGCTGGACGGCGCCCGCTCCGAGCCGGATCGACGTGGTGGCGGAGGCCGTGAGGGCGAGGACGACCGCGGGCGAGGTACCGGCCACGCCCGGGTTGAGGTGGTGCTCGGCGAACCAGTACCGGGCGTACCCGAGGCTCTCGGCCCGCCGGGCCAGGTTGATGGAGTTCCGGAGTGCCTCGGAGGCGGTGGACCCGGAGGAGACGGGGACCAGGTCGAGGACCCCGAGGGGAATGTCGGACATGACGCGAAGGCTCCTCAGCGGTCGGCGGGAACGGGTGCGGGCTCGTCCAGGACGGGGCCCCAGGCGAACGGCGGATCGGGGATGTCCCGGCGCAGCACGGGTGCGACGTCCGACTGGAAGAGCGCGAGCGAGTCACGGTGCTGAGCGTCCGTCAGCCCGCCCGCGTCCGCGTGCAGGTGGAGGACCGTGTGGCCGAACTGCTCGTGGTAGCGGTGCACCTTCTCGATGATCTGCTGCGGACTGCCGATCAGCGCCGAGCTGCGCTCCACGAAGTCCTCCAGGGTGGTGAACACCGGTTCCAGGCCCAGCTGTTTCTGGAAGGCGAGGTTTCCCTCGAACACCGGCCGGTAGGCGGCGAGCGCCTCCTGCGAGGTCCGGGCCGCATAGATGCCGGCCGTTCCCGCGCCCACCGCGATGTCCGCCGGATCGTGACCGTGGTGCTCCCATCGTTCGCGGTAGTAGCGGATCAACTCGGCGTAGGGCTCTATGGTGTTGGTGACGTTGGCGGAGAAGAGCGGATCGCCGTAGCGGGCGGCGAGATCGACCGACTCCCGGCTGGTCGCGCTGCCGTGCCAGACCCGGACCGGCTGCTGAAGCGGCCGGGGCCAGACCTCCGCGTCCTTGAGTTCCGGACGGAAGCGGGTGGCGGCGGTGACCTTGTCCTGGCGCCAGATCTGCCGGAACACCTCGTAGCTCTCGGCGTTGCGGTCCCACTGGTCCTCGGGGGTGACCTGGAACAGGTCCCGCTGGGCGGCGCCGTTGCCCTTGCCGATGATCAGTTCAAGCCGTCCGCCGGAGAGATGGTCCAGCGTCGCGTAGTCCTCGTAGGCGCGCACCGGGTCGAGGAGGCTGAGCGTCGTGACGGCCGTGAACAGCCGGATCCGGGAGGTGAGGGCGGCTATGTGACTGAGCACGACCGGTGGCGAGGACGAGATGAAGGGCCGCTCGTGCCGCTCCCCCACGCCGAAGCCGTCGAAGCCCAGTTCCTCCGCGAGGAGCGCGTTGTCGAGCACTTCGCGGAAGCGCTCGGCGGTCGGCTTCCGCACGCCGGTCACCGGGTGCGGGCCGTGCACGATCAGGGTGATGGCGAGGAACTTCATGACGCCTCACGCCCCTCGCGGGCCTCGTCGGGGTGGTCCAGGCCGAGGTGGTCGCGCAGGGTGGTGCCCTCGTACTCCGTCCGGTACACGCCCCGTTCCTGGAGCAGGGGGACCACCTGGTCGGTGAACGCGTCCAGGCCGCCCGGAGTGATGTGCGGGGCGAGGATGAAGCCGTCGGAGACGTCGGCCTGGACGAAGTCGTTGATCGTGGTGGCGACGGTGGCCGGGGAGCCGACGAAGGACTGGCGGTTGCCGGTCTCGATGACCAGGTCGCGGATGGACCACTTGTTGGCGGCCGCGCGCTCCCGCCACTCGCGGGCGGTGGCCAGCGGGTCGCGGTACATCCGTACCTGGGCGCGGCCGCGGGCGACGGTGTGCTCGCCCGGGTCGGGGTCGATGTCGGGGAGGGGGCCGTCCGGGTCGTACCCGGACAGGTCCCGGTTCCAGACGAATTCGAGGTGTTTGATGGCGGTGGCGCCGCTGACCTGGCTGCGGCGCACCTCGCGGGCCTGTTCCTCGGCTTCGGCGTCGGTGTCGCCGAGGACGAAGGTGGCCGCCGGGAGGATCAGCAGCTGGTCCGGCCGGCGTCCGTACCGGGCGAGGCGGCCCTTGACGTCCGTGTAGAACGCCTGCCCCTCCTTGCGGGTGGCGTACCGGCTGAAGATCGCGTCCGCGCTCGACGCGGCGAAGTCACGGCCCTCCTCCGAGTCACCCGCCTGGAAGATCACCGGCCGGCCCTGCGGGGAGCGCGGCACGTTGAACTGTCCCTCGATGTCGAAGTGCTGCCCCTTGTGCACGAAGGCCCCGGCCTTCGCGTCGCTCAGGAACGTGCCCGTCTGCCGGTCCGCGACGATCTCGTCGCCGTGCCAGGAGTCGAAGAGTTCGTTCGTGGTGGCCAGGAACTCCCTGGCCCGGGAGTAGCGCTCCTGCTGCGGCAGGAATCCGCCGCGCCGGAAGTTCTCGCCGGTGAACGCGTCCCAGGAGGTCACCACGTTCCAGGCGGCGCGCCCGCCCGAGAGGTGGTCGAGGCTGGCGAACTGGCGGGCCACCTCGTACGGCTCGTTGAACGTCGAGTTGATCGTTCCGGTCAGGCCCAGGTGTTCGGTGACGGCGGCCAGCGCGGCGAGGACGGTGAAGGTGTCGGGCCGCCCCACGACGTCCAGGTCGTAGATCTCGCCGCCCTGTTCACGCAGCCGCAGGCCCTCGGCGAGGAAGAGGAAGTCGAACTTCGCGCGCTCGGAGGTCCGGGCGAAGTGCGCGAAGGAGCTGAACTCGATGTGGCTGCCGGCCTCCGGATCACTCCACACGGTGGTGTTGTTGACTCCGGGGAAGTGGGCCGCAAGATGGATCTGCTTGAGTGGCTTGCTCATGATCGGGGGTCCTTCCGGCTCAGGCGGTCGCGGTGGCGGCGTAGCGGTTGGCGGGGCGGGTGAGCCCCAGCAGCCCGCGCAGGGTGCCGGCCTCGTACTTCCGGCGGAAGGCGTCACGGCGCTGGAGCTCGGGGACCAGGCCCCGGGTGATCGCCGGAAGGTCGTGGCCGGCCACGGCGGGGCGCAGCCGGAATCCGGTCAGTCCGGCCGCCGCCAGCTCCTGGAGCAGATCGGCGAGCCCGGCGGGCGTTCCGGTGAAGACCGGGGCGTCGCTGGTGTACCGCTCACCGGCGACGTCGTCCAGCCGCTCCCGGCGGGCGGCGGCCGTCGCGGGGTCTTCGTCCAGGAAGACCACCAGGTCACCGAAGATGTGCAGGGTCTCGTCGGCGCGGCCGGCCGCTGCCTGCTCGGTGCGGATCTCCTCGACGACGGCACGGGCCTCGCCGGCGTCGTGCGGGGTGACGTAGCCGATGTCGGCGGAGCGGGCCACCAGCCGGTACGGGACGGTGGCGTGCGCCAGCGCGCTGACGATCGGCTGGCCCTGGGGCGGCCGGGGGGTGATCGAGGGGCCCTTGACCCGGAAGTGCGTGCCCTCGAAGTCGATGTAGTGCAGCTTCGCGCGGTCGATGAAGCGTCCGGTGGCGACGTCCCGGATCTCGGCGTCGTCCTCCCAGCTGTCCCAGAGCCGTCGCACGACCTCGACGTAGTCGGCGGCCTCCTCGAACAGGCCGTTCACCAGCTCCTGGCCGGCGGGCGTGCGGTAGTCCTCGACGCCGAAGGGCGGGAAGGTCCGGCGGCCGAAGTGCGCGGCCTCGTGCTGCCGGGCCGTGACCTGGAGGCGCAGCCCCGCGCGACCGGTGCTCACGTAGTCGAGAGTGGCGATGGCCTTGGATATGTGGAAGGGCTCCGTGTGGGTGGCGACCACCGTCGGGACCACACCGATGTGGCGGGTCAGCGGGGCGATTCGCGCGGCGATGAGGACGGCGTCCAGCCGGCCGCGGACCTGGTCGGTGCGCCCGTCGGGCTCGGTGGAGGACGAGGACTGGAGGCCGAGCGCGTCCTCGATGGTCACGAGGTCGAGCAGTCCGCGTTCGGCCTCCGCGACCAGCTCGGCCCAGTAGGCGGCGGTGAGGAGTTCACCGGGGCGGGCGACGGGTTCGCGCCAGGCGGCAGGGTGCCAGCCGGCGCCGTCCAGGGCCACGGCGAGATGCAGGGAAGAGGGTGAAGAGGACACGGGAACGGTGCCTTCCTGATCGACCGTACGGGGGAGCCGGGCCCCGGCGCGGGGTGCGGCTGCGAGGGCAACAGGTCAGGGACGACAGAGCGCGCCGGCGACGCGCAGGAGGTCGATGTACTGCCGCGGGTACTGGAGCCGGCGGTCCGGCATGACGAGGTTCGCGGCCGGGCCGCGGGGCGCGGGACGCGACTGCCTCACCCTCGCTCCCCCGGGGCTCGGACGAGCAGGAACCGGGTGCGGCGGCGCAGGGTGAATCCGATCGACTCGTAGAGCCGGATCGCTCGGGTGTTGCTCGCGGCCGCGTGGAGGAAGGGGGTGTCACCGCGCTCCCTGATGCCCGCCGCGACCGCGCGCACCAGCCGGGTGGCCAGGCCCCGGCCCCGGTGGTCCGGGTGGGTGCAGACGGCGCTGATCTCCGTCCAGCCCGGCGGGTGCAGGCGCTCCCCGGCGAGGGCGATCAGGCGTCCTCGGTCCCGGATGCCCAGGTAGCTGCCCAGTTCGATGGTGCGAGGCAGGAAGGGGCCCGGCTGGGTGAGGGCGATCAGGCCGAGGATCTCGGGCACGTCGGCGGGCCCCAGCTGTTCCGCCTCGGGTGCGGGTTCGGCGTACAGCGCGGTGTCGACCAGCTGGACGCCGTCGCCGCCGCTTTCGACGGTCCAGCCGTCGGGCACCGTGCGCGCCCCGGAGACGGGGGTGGCGGCGCCGGGTCCGACCAGGGCGGCCAGATCGTCCCAGGCCCGCGGGTCGGCGGGGTCCTCAAGGGCGCTGAACGGTGAGACGTCCGTGGGGTAGCGGGCGGCCCGGCCGACCCGCTCGGCGAGGTGGGCGTGCGGACCGGTCAGCGCGGCCCAGGCGGCGTTGTCCAGGATGTGCGGCGGTACCGCTCTCGATGGCGGGGCGTGATGGACGCTGGTGGACATGGTGGCGCGGGGTCTCCGTATCTGGGGCGTGGGCGGGAGGAGTCCGGGTCCGGCCGGAGCGGGGCGCGGGCGTGGGTCAGGAGTTGTCGAGCGGCAGTCCGGGCGGGTCGATCAGGGAGGTCGGCACAGCCTCGTTGGAGAGGTTCCAGGCGGCGAGCCACTTGGCGTACTGGCCGTTCTTGATCAGGTGGTTGATCGCGTCGGCGAGCGGCTTCGCCAGTCCGCTGTCCTTCTTCGCGGTTGCCGCGATCAGCCCCTGGAGGGTTGCGCCCGCACCGGAGTACTTGCCCGCGTTGCGGGTCGGGTTGGGGGTCTTCGCGGTCTGCCTGATGTGGTACGCGATGCCGGGGTTGGGCCCGAAGGAGAGGTCGATCTTCCCGCTGGCCAGGGCCAGGGCCGTGGCGTTGTTGTCCTGGTAGTACTTGACGTCGAGCTTGCGGCCCTGCTTCGCCAGCTTCGCCTTCCACTCCAGGAGGATCCGCTCCTGGTTGGTGCCGGCGCTGACGGCGACGGTCCGCCCGGCCAGGTTGCGGTAGTCGCCGTCGAAGTTCCAGGTGTTCTTCTTCAGCGCCTCGAAGGCGAGGTTGTCCTGCCGGTAGGAGGCGAACTCGTACTTCTTCTTGCGCTCCTCGGTGTCCGTGACGTTCGACAGGGCCACGTCGACCTTGCCGCTGTCGATGCCGACGAACATGTTCTCCCAGGTCGAGTTCTTCAGCTCGGGCTCCAGTCCGAGGACCGCCGCGACCAGCCGGCCGAGATCGGGTTCGGCTCCGGTGAGGGTCTTCTGGTCCTCGCCCACGTACGCGAGAGGCGGGAATCCGGCGGGCAGCGCGCCCACGCCGATCACCAGCTTGCCGCGGTCGGCCACCGACTCGGGCAGTTCGGCGCTGATCGACTTCACCTCCGGCACCTTGAGTCCGGTCTCCTCGGCGGCGCCGTTGGACAGCGCGCCGATGGTGACCGTTCCGGCCGGCGCACTGCCGGTCCTGGTCGCGGCGTCGCCGTCACCGCCGCACGCGGCGAGGCCGGCGGCGAGCGAGGCGAAGGCGGCGGAGGCGGCGACACCTCGGCGGAATCTGCTGCGGAGGATGGGGGTGCGCATGGTGGCTGTCCTTGTCGGATGCGGTGGGGGTGTACGGGGACGGAGTGGGCGCCGGACGCTGCCCGGCGGGTGGAAGAGGGACGGCCGGCGGGCGGGACGGCCGCCGGGTTCAGAGCACCTTGCTCAGGAAGTCCCTGGTCCGCTCGTGCCGCGGATGGTCCAGCACCTGCTCGGGCGGGCCCTGTTCGACGATCCGGCCGGCGTCCATGAAGACCACCCGGTCGGCGACCTCGCGGGCGAAGCCGATCTCGTGCGTGACGACCAGCAGGGTGGTGCCGCTGCCGGCCAGGTCCTTGATCACGGCCAGTACCTCGCCGACCAGTTCGGGGTCGAGCGCGGAGGTCGGCTCGTCGAAGAGGATGACCCCGGGCCGCAGGGCGAGGGCCCGTGCGATGGCCACGCGCTGCTGCTGCCCGCCGGACAGCTGGCGCGGATAGGCGGCTGCCCGGTCCCCGAGACCCACCCGGCCGAGCAGGTCGCGGGCCAGCTCCCGGGACTCGGGCTTGGTGAGTTTCCCGGTCGCGACCGGGGCGGCGGCCACGTTGTCCAGCACGGTGAGGTGCGGGAAGAGGTTGAAGTTCTGGAAGACGAATCCGATCCGGCCGCGCTGCGCCAGGATGGCGCGCTCGCTCAGCTCCTTGAGCCGCCCCCGGTGCCTGCGGACGCCGATCAGCTCGCCGTTCACACTGACATGGCCGATCTCCGGCTTCTCCAGGTGGTTGATCACCCGCAGGAGGGTGGACTTCCCCGAGCCGGACGGTCCGAGGACGACCGTGACCTCCCCGGGCCGCACGGTGAGCGCCACGCCGTCCAGAACGCGCTGGGATCCGTACCACTTGTGCACGTCGTGCACCTCGACCGCGGCGGGGCGCACCGGGGGCGCCGCGACGGCGCCGGCCTGCCCCGGTGTCCCGGCCGCTTCCGCTCTTCCGGTCGTCGTCTCCGCGGTCATATCGCCGTCACCTTCCGGACCCGTGCCCGCAGATCGCCCAGGCCGGTCCGCAGCCTCTGCAGCGGCGTGGGCGGCAGGGTGCGCAGCGCGCCCCGCGAGTAGTACCGCTCGACGTAGAACTGGATGACGGACACCACGCTGGTGAGGATCAGGTACCAGGCGGTGGCGACCAGCAGCAGCGGCACGATGTCGCCGGGGTAGGTGCTGCCCATGCTCTGCACGGAGCCGAAGAGATCGAGCAGCGAGACGTAGAAGACCAGCGAGGTGCCCTTGATCAGGCCGATCAGCTGGTTGACGTAGTTCGGGGTGATGGAGCGCAGGGCCTGCGGGAAGACGATCTTCGCGAACCGGTACCGCTTCGGCAGGCCGAGGGCGGCTGCCGCCTCGTGCTGGCCCTGGTCGACGGAGAGGATGCCGCCGCGCACCACTTCGGAGGCGTACGCCGCCTCGTTCAGGCTGAGGCCGATGACGGCCACGGTCATGTCGGTGGCGAGGCGTGACTCGTCGAAGCTGAAGAACGCCGGGCCGAACGGCACTCCCACGCTCAGCGTCCGGTAGAGCGCGCTGAAGTTGTAGAGGAACAGCAGGATCACGATCAGCGGGACCGACCGGAACAGCCAGGTGTAGACCCAGCTGACCGCGCGCAGCACAGGGCTCGGGGAGAGCCGGGCCAGGGCCAGCAGCACACCGCCGAGCAGCCCCAGCACGGCGCTGAGCAGGGCGACTTCGAGCGTGACGAGCAGGCCGTCAAGGATGGTGGGCCGCAGGAACCAGTACTGGAACCGGTCCCACTGGTAGAAGGGGTTGGCCACCAGTCCGTGGACGATCTGGGCGACCAGCACCAGCACGACGACGGTGACGATCCAGCGGCCGGGCCGCAGGAGCGGGCGGACCCGCTGCGGGACCTGCGGCTTCGGCACGAGGGGTGGCCCGGGGCGGGGGGCCGCCTCGGCGGGCGGCGCTGACCCGGAGGACACAGCGACGCCGGGGGATTCACTCACGGAGGGCTCCAGCGGATGCGGACGGCCCGGACCACGGACGGCAGCGCCTCGCCGCGCCGGTCGTCGGGGACGACGCGGCGGGGCGCGGGCGGCACAGCGCGGAGCAGGGGGCCGGGCGGGGAGAGGACGCACCGCGGCAGCGGTGGACGTCAGGGAGTCAGAAGGCCGTCAGCCTTGACAGAGAGCGCGACAAGCGGCGGTACACAGGGCGCTGTTGACACGCTGGAGGTCGACGGAGCGGTCCGCGCAGAGCAGAACGCGGCCTCGGGACCGCCAGGCAGCCATCCCCTCAGCTGCGTGCATCGCCCTCACCGTCACCGATCCGCCCCGCGGGGCCTCGCGCCTGCCGGACACCGTCCGGTCTCAACTGCGGCACCCCCGCGGTCTGCTGGGATGCCGGCCGGCGATCCGGGGCGTATCGCTGCCAACCGGGACCGTTCCGCGCCGCAAGTTATGCATGCGCCGACAGGAATGTCAACGCGGGTGACCAACAGGCGAGATGGCCCCTGTGGCCTCCTTGACGGCGTCACCCGGCGCACCGAAACTGGCGTGGACGGTCACGATTGTCAGCGCCCCCGTGCGGGATCCGTCCTGCTCACGGGGTTCATCGGCCCCGGCCCGCTGGCAGGCAACCCTTCCACCGCGACGGGGTGCCCCGGGTGACGACCGGGTCCCGCCGGCGTGGCGGGGCAAGCGTGGTCCCGCGTCTCGCGGGCCCCGGAGTCGGGACGGGTGGGATTTGTCCAGGAACGGCTTGACGAGGCGCCTGCACATCGACCTGCTGCGTGTCTCCAGCGCGTACTAGCCCGGAACACCGGACGCGCGCAGGTCCGCACGGTCGCGATGACGCACACGGGTCCGCGCTGCCGTGACTCGGACCGGTGCGCAGGCGCAGCCGTTCCCCATCCGGCCGCTGGTGCCCACAAGGCGGCGGTGGCTTCCTCGTTCCCACAGGGATCTCCACAGGAGAGTCATGCCCGAGACAGCTTCGCGCAGTTCCAGCACAGGCAACTCCATCACGTGCGGCTCGGTCTCATCCGGTCCGAGTCCGTGCGCCAGCCATCCCCGTCCCAAGATCGCCGTGCCGTCCTCCCGTATCCACAGCCGGATCGGGGTCGGTCTGGCCGGCGGCTTCTATCCCGCTCCGCACCGCTACGAGCTGTTCCTGTCGGCGAGTTGTCCGCGCTCGCTGCGCATCTCGATCACCCTCGGCCTGCTCGGGCTCCGGGACTCGGTCGCCACCACGTTCCTGGGGCACCCCGCCGGAACACCCGAGGCGTACGCCTCGCTGCGCGGCGCGTACGAGGCCACGCTGCACCACTACGACGGGCCGCTGACGGCGCCCGCGCTGTGCGACCGGTGGAGCGGGCGCATCGTCAGCAACCACACCCCCGACATACTCCGCGATCTGGCCGGCCTGCTCTCCGGCCATGACGAGGCCCGCCCCTCGGCGCTGCGCCCGCCGGAGCTCGCCGACCGCATCGAGACGCTGCGCGAGCTGCTGGACCGGGACGTCACCCCGCAGGCGGGGTCCTCCGAGCGGTCGGCGGCCCTGGACCTGCTGGACCGGTCCCTCGCCCGGCAGCCCTACGCCCTGGGCGAGCAGCTGACGGCCGGGGACGTGGACCTGTGGGTGGCGCTCGTCCGTCTCGGCCCGGTCGCCGCCCTCGGCGACCGTCCCCGGCTCAAGGAGTACGTGCGCCGTCTCTGCGGCCACCCCGCCTTCCCGGATACACCGGAGCTGCCGGGGACTCCGGACGTGCCGGGCGGGGCGGCCGCGGCTGACTCACTGCCTCAGGCTCCCACGTAGGCCGCGAGGTGCTCGCCGGTGAGGGTGGAGCGGTCCGCGACCAGGTCGTCGGGGGTGCCCTCGAAGACGAGCCTGCCGCCGTCGTGCCCGGCGCCGGGGCCCAGGTCGACGATCCAGTCGGCGTGCGCCATGACCGCCTGGTGGTGCTCGACCACGATGACGGACTTCCCTGAGTCCACCAGCCGGTCGAGCAGGCCGAGCAGCTGCTCGATGTCTGCGAGGTGAAGGCCGGTGGTCGGTTCGTCGAGGACGTAGACCCCGCCCTTCTCGCCCATGTGCGTGGCCAGCTTGAGCCGCTGCCGCTCACCGCCGGACAGGGTGGTGAGCGGCTGGCCCAGGCTGAGGTAGCCGAGCCCGACGTCGGCCAGCCTGTCGAGGATGCGGTGTGCGGCCGGCGTGTGTGCCTCGCCGCTGCCGAAGAACTCCTCGGCCTCGGTCACCGGCATCGCCAGCACCTCGCTGATGTCACGTCCGCCGAGGCGGTATTCGAGCACCGATGCCAGGAACCGCTTCCCCTCGCACTCCTCGCAGACGGTGGCGACGCCCGCCATCATCGCGAGGTCCGTGTAGACGACCCCGACGCCGTTGCAGCCGGGGCAGGCGCCCTCGGAGTTGGCGCTGAACAGGGCCGGCTTCACGTCGTTGGCCTTGGCGAACGCCTTGCGGATCGGGTCGAGCAGCCCGGTGTAGGTGGCGGGGTTGCTCCGTCGCGAGCCGCGGATCGCGCCCTGGTCGATCGACACCACCCCGTCCAGTCCCGAGACCGAGCCGTGGATCAGTGAGCTCTTGCCGGAGCCGGCGACGCCGGTGATCACGGTGAGGACGCCGAGCGGGATGTCGACGTCGACGTCGCGCAGGTTGTTCGCGTCCGCGCCCCGGATCTCCAGCGCGCCGGTGGGCTTGCGCGGGGTGTCCTTGAGGGTGGCCCGGTCGTCGAAGTGACGGCCCGTGACGGTGTCCCCGGCCCGCAGTCCCCCGACGGTGCCCTCGAAGCAGACGGTTCCGCCCGCCGTGCCGGCGCCGGGGCCGAGGTCGACGACGTGGTCCGCGATCGCGATCGTCTCCGGCTTGTGCTCCACGACGAGCACCGTGTTGCCCTTGTCGCGCAGGCGCAGCAGCAGCCTGTTCATCCGCTGGATGTCGTGGGGGTGCAGCCCGGCGGTGGGCTCGTCGAAGACATAGGTGACGTCGGTGAGGGAGGAGCCCAGGTGGCGGATCATCTTGACGCGCTGCGCCTCGCCGCCGGACAGCGTGCCCGTCGGCCGGTCGAGCGCGAGGTAGCCGAGCCCGATCTCCACGAACGAGTCGAGGGTCTGCCGCAGCGCGGTGAGCAGCGGTGCTACGGAGGGCTCGTCGAGACCGCGGACCCAGGCGGCCAGGTCGCTGGTCTGCATCGCGCAGGCGTCGGCGATGCTGATCCGTTTGATCTTCGAGGACCGGGCGCCCTCGCTGAGCCGGGTGCCGTCGCACTCGGGGCAGGTGGTGAAGGTGACCGCGCGCTCCACGAACGCGCGGATGTGCGGCTGCAGCGCTTCCTTGTCCTTGGACAGGAACGACTTCTGGATCTTGGGGATCAGCCCCTCGTAGGTGAGGTTCACGCCCTCGACCTTGACCTTGACCGGCTCCCGGTAGAGGAAGTCGTGCGTCTCCTTCTCGGTGAACTCGCGGATCGGCTTGTGGGGGTCCAGCAGGCCCGATTCGGCGTAGACCCGGACGGTCCAGAAGCTGTCGGACTTCCAGCCGGGGATGGTGAAGGCGCCCTCGGCGAGCGATTTGGAGTCGTCGTAGAGCTGGGTGAGGTCGATGTCGGAGACGGTGCCCCGGCCCTCGCAGCGGGTGCACATGCCGCCGGTGCGGTTGAAGGTCGCCTTCACCGCCTTCTTCGCGCCGCGCTCGACGGTGATGGCGCCGCTCGCCCGGACCGAGGGGACGTTGAAGGCGTACGCGCCGGGCGGCCCGATGTGCGGCTTTCCGAGGCGGCTGAAGAGGATCCGCAGCATCGCGTTGGCGTCGGTGGCCGTGCCGACCGTGGAACGCGGGTCGGCGCCCAGTTTCTGCTGGTCGACGATGATCGCGGTGGTGAGCCCGTCCAGGACGTCGACCTCGGGCCGCGCCGGCGTCGGCATGAAGCCCTGGACGAAGGCGCTGTACGTCTCGTTGATCAGCCGCTGCGACTCCGCGGCGATCGTGTTGAACACCAGCGAGGTCTTGCCCGAGCCGGAGACCCCGGTGAAGACCGTGAGCCGCCGCTTCGGGATCTCGATGCTGACGTCCCTGAGGTTGTTCACGCGCGCGCCGTGCACGCGGATCACATCGTGGATGTCCGCAGCGTGCGGCGCGGACGGAGCCGCGTCCCTTCTGGTGGCCATGCTTATCGGTTCTCCATCTGTCTGTCTATCTGCCGGCCGGCCGGGCCATGATGACGCGGTCGCGGCACCCCTCGGCACCATCCGGCCCGATCCGGCGGGCCGGGGGCGGTACGCATGGTTGTACGTGGCCGGCGCGGCCGTGGCAACGCTCCACCGCCCGGATTCTCCCGTGCCGGGGCGCCGGCCACGGCACTCGCGGCTCAGCTGTCCTGGAGCAGCCCGAGCACGTTGCCGTCGGGGTCGGTGAAGGTGGCCACCAGACGTCCGCCGCCGACGTCGTGCGCGGGCTCCTTCACGGTGGCGCCCGCGGCCGTCACCTCGGCCAGCTTCGCCTCGATGTCGGGCACCTCCCAGTAGGTCACGGGCGAGCCCGTGACCTGTCCTCCCCCGTCCGGCACCAGCCCGATGTGCTGGCCCCCGGCCTCGTAGCCGACGTAATAGGGCGCGTCCGCCGTCGGGGCCACGCCGAGCAGGGCCGTGTACACCGCCTTGGCGGCCGCAAGATCGGACACGGGGTGCAGGACGGTCTTGATTCCCTGAGTGGCAGAGCCGGTCATGGTCGCTCCTGTGGTTCGTGGGACTCATCGGCCCCGTACGGGCGGCCGAGGCCTGGGTACGGGACCGGCGGTCGCGGTCGGCGCCCGGTGTCCGGGCGCCCGGTGTCTGGCCAACACGCTAGTTGCGGCGCGGTGACCGCGCTTCTCCGTTCCTGACCGGTCCGGCCGGCCGTCCCGGACCGGCGCCCGCCCTTCGTCCCGTCCGGCCGCGCCCCAGGTCAGGGCCGTACTCAGGACGTATTGCCGCCCTCCGGCACCGGGTCCATGCTTATGGGCATGGGTGACGAGGCCGGCCCCGAGCTCATCGCGTACGTCGGGCGTGCCCTGCGGGTGATGGAGGCGGCAGGGGCGCACTCCTCTGATGTCCCCGTGCCGCAGCTGGCCCGGGAGGCGGGTCTGCCGGTGGCCACGGTCGAGCGGCTGCTGAGGGTGCTCGCGCGGGACGGCTATCTGACCGAGCAGGCCGACGGGGCCTTCGCCCTCCCCTCGGAACGCTTGTCGCCGGGCGCCGGGTGCGGGCTGCCGGACCGTATCCGGCCCGTCCTGAAGACCTTGCGGGACGACCTCTCGGCCGCGGTCTACCTGACGCTGTACGAGGAGGGCGAGATCCGGGTGATGGAGATCGCCGACAGCGACCGCGCGCCCCGCGTGGACCTCTGGGTCGGGTTCCAGGACGCCGGGCACGCCACGGCTCTCGGGAAGAGCGTGCTGCGGGAACTGGACGGGACGGCGCGCGCCGAGTACTTCTCCCGGCACTCGCTGACCGACCTCACGCCCCGCACCATCACGCGCAGGGAGGAACTGCTGCGGCAGCTCGACTCCACACCGGCGGCGCCGGTCGTCATGGACCGGGAGGAGTACGCACTCGGTACGACCTGCATAGCCGTGCCCGTGTACAGCGGTGACCAGATCGGTTCGCTCGGCATCTCCTTCCGGTCGGACCGGATGTACCGGGCCACCCAGGTGCGGGCCGGGCTGCTGTCCACGGCGATGCGCGTCACGATGGGCCTGTCGCTGCCCGACTGAGCCCCACTGAGCGGAAGTCCGAGAGAAATCCGTGGCGGTTCGCTGTTGCGGCCGATACGCTCACCGCGATGATGACTCACTCTGTTCACAGATTGGGGGACCCGTCCGCGCAAGGTGAGTGCTGATGCTCACCGAGACCGCGAACCGGGATTCCCGTACTTCGTACTGGCTGCGCGTGCGCGAGTTCGCCGTGCCGCCCTCCATGATCGAGACTGCCACCGCCCGCCGTTCCACCGGCGACTGGGCAGGGGCGTGTGCCGCCGCGGGCATCGACGTCGATCTGGACCTGCGTTCCGCGGCGCGCGCCCACGGCCGTGAGCTCGCCGCCCGGATCCGGGCCGACCTGCGCCATCTGGCACCCGACCTGCTGCGCTGGCATCTGCCGAGAATCGCTCCCGACGGACTGCTGCGTCCGGGACTGACCATGGCCCTGGCCCGGTACGACGCCGGGGGCCCGGACGGTCCGTGCCCGCCGCAGCTCGTGATCCGGACCCCGCCGGCCTGGGCGGACGGCGGTCAGCGGATCAGCCTCGCGCTGTGGGACGGTTCCCTCTCCGGTGCGGGTGCGCGCCGGCACCCGCATCCCCACCCCAACCGGCGGTTCCGGCTCGACCTGCACCGCCACCTGTGGGACGCCCGCCGGACCGGTGAGCTGCGGAGCCGTTCCGGGGCCGGTCACCCGCCCGCCGACGGGCCTCCCGGACCGGAGCCGCGACCGCCTGGGCCGATGCCGCGGCTGGACCGTTTCGCCGTGAGCCGGTGGGCGGACGAGGCAGGGATTCTGCTCCGTGCCGAGGGGCTGCCCGCCGGTCCCGTCACCGTGCGGTGCGGGGCCCGGCACCGGCTGCTCCTGGTCCCGCTCGTGGAAGGGGACGGCCCGCCCGCGCTGCGGATCTCGGCGTCGTCCTCGGACGGGGCCGCCGCCGCGCTGCCGGTCCTGCCCGACGCGGCGGTCTGGGTGCCGCCCGACCTGGAGCTGCTCCGTGCCGGTGCGATCGAGGCCGGGCGGCTGCACCCGCTGGTCGCCTCCGCCCTGGCGCCGGACCACGCGCCGGCGAGCGAACGCCGTGACCCGGACCCGGCGGGCGGGCCGCACCTCGTCGAGTGCCGGGGCGCCCGGCACCGGATCGGCCTGGTCAACGGGGTGCTGGCGCCGCTCGACCACGATCCGGACGAGATCCGCCGCGAGGAGCTGCTGGTCGCCCTGACCGGTACCCCGCTCCCCTGTCTGCGGGCCATCGACGAGGCGCACCGCCGTCCGCACTGCCTCAGCGGTGTCCGGGAACGGCTCGTCCACGGCGACGTCACCGGAGCGCTGGCCGTCGTCGAGGGGCTGCTGGGCCCCGGCGCGGTGCTGCGCAACGGCGCTCTGCGGGACGAGCTGGAGGCGGCCGCGCGGCGGCGGGTCGCCCACGGACTGTTCAGGGCCGGCCTGAGCGGGGGCGGGCCCGGTTCCGCGCCCGGCCGCGTCTACCCGGACCGTCCGCGTTCCCGTTCCGGTGACCACACCTCGCGCCCGCGCCAGGCGACCTTCCGCTGACCCCGGGGCCCCGCCCCGCCCGTACGCCCCGGCCGCACCCTCCGTGCGCTCACTCCGCCCGCGCACCTCGTACACGCGCGCTCCGTAACGAACCGACAGCCCACAACCCACAGAGGTGATCATTCATGCCCGCATACGCACCCTTCGCGACCCCCGGCGCCCCGGCCGGACCTCTCACCACCCATGTCACCCAGCTCGACGTCGCCGCTGATCTGCTCGACCGGCTGCGCGACACCGGCACCGAACCGCGCCCCGACACCCAGCTGGAGGCCCTGACCCTGGCCGTGGCCGCCGACCTGCCGGTGATCCTCTGGGGCGAGCCGGGTATCGGCAAGACCGCTGCCCTCACCCAGCTCGCCGCCTCCCTGGACCTGCCGCTGACCACCGTCATCGCCAGCGTGCACGAGCCGTCCGACTTCTCCGGGCTGCCCATCGTCGGGGACGACCCCGCGGAACAGGGAGTTCCGATGGCCCCGCCGGACTGGGCCGTTCGGCTCGTACGGGCGGGCCGGGGGCTGCTGTTCCTGGACGAACTGTCCACCGCGGCCCCGGCCGTCCAGGCCGCCCTGCTCCGCCTCGTGCTCGAACGGCGGGTAGGGTCCCTGCGACTGCCCCCGGAGGTACGGATCGTGGCGGCCGCCAATCCGCGGTCCTCGGCCGCCGACGGCTGGGAGCTGAGCCCGCCCCTGGCCAACCGGTTCGTCCACCTCCGCTGGGCCCATGACCACGAGGTCGTGGTGCGCGGCCTGGGCGGGACCTGGCCCCGTGCGACGCTGCCGCGGCTCTCCCCCGACGGGCTGCCGCAGGCGGTGGACTTCGCCCGCCGCGCCGTGTGCGGGCTGCTGTCCGCCCGCCCCGCGCTGGTGCACCGGCTGCCCGGCAACGAGGCCGGCCGGGGCGGTCCCTGGCCCTCGCCTCGTACCTGGGACATGACGCTGTCACTGATCGCCTTCGCGACCGCGGCCGGCTCCTCCCGGGACGTGCTCTCCGCACTGGTGCGGGGCACGGTGGGCGACGGTCCGGGGCTGGAGCTCCTGGCGAGCCTGGACCGGATGGACCTCCCCGATCCCGAGACCCTGCTCGCCGACCCCGTCCGGGCCGTGCTGCCCGAGCGGGGGGACCTGCGGCAGGCCGTGCTCGACGGAGTGGTGGCCGCGGTCCGCGGCCGCCCTACGAGGCCCCGCTGGGACGCGGCGTGGGAGCTCCTGGTCCGGGCGCTGGAGAGCGGGGCCCCGGATCTGGTGGTCGTCCCCGCGACCACCCTCGCCTCGCTGCGCCAGGACGACTGGGACGTCCCCGCCTCCATCGAGCAGCTGGCCGGGGTCGTCTCGCTGTCCCGCCGGGCTGACCGGGCGGCGGTCCGGACGGCGGCCGCAGAGCGGGCCCGCCGATGACGCCCCGGACGCCGGGAACTCCCGGAACGCCCGCCGCGCCGGTCCCGCTGGACCTCGACAAGCTCTTCGCGGCCCGGCTGCACGCCGCCCGGGTGCGCCCCTACCTGGCGACGGCGCTGTTCGCGCTGCACACCGTCGGATCGCGGCGGGTGCCGACGATGGCCGTCGACCGGCACTGGCGGTGCTACGTCTCCCCGGCGTTCGTGGCCGCGACCCCGGTGGAGGAGCTGGCCGGGGTGTGGGTGCACGAGATCTCGCACCTGCTGCGCGACCATCACGGGCGCGGCGACCGGGTCGCTCGGGAGCGCGGGCTGACCGGCCCCGGGGAGCGGCTGCGGATGAACATCGCCGCGGACTGCGAGATCAACGACGACGTGTTCGGCGAGGGGCTGGCCCGGCCGGAAGGCGCGGTCAGCCCGCAGACCCTCGGGCTCCCCGAGGGGGAACTGATGGAGGACTACCTCCGGCAGTTCCGGCTCGGGCCGCACATCGAGAGCCTGGCCTGGCTGGACTGCGGCAGCGGGGCGGACGGGCTGGAGCGGGAGTGGGACCTCGGCCCGGACGGCGCGCACGGACTCAGCGCCCAGGAACGGGACGCGGTCCGGTTCCGGGTGGCCCAGGGCATCACCGGCCGCCCGGGGGACGCTCCGAAGGGGTGGCAGCGGTGGGCGGAGGAGGCCTTCCACCCGCCACAGGCGTGGCGGGAGTTGCTGGGGGCTGCCGTACGCTCGGCGGCCTCCGGCCCCGGTACGGGTCAGGACTACACCTACGGCCGCCCGTCCCGGCGCTCGGCCGGGGTGCCCGGCGCGGTGCTGCCGAGCCTGCGTCGCCGGCCACCGCGGGTCACCGTGGTCATCGACACCTCCGGTTCGGTCAGCGACGCCGAACTGGGCACCGCCCTCCTGGAGGTCGCCGCCATCTCCCGCAGCGTCGGCGGCCGCCGGGACCTGGTCAGCGTCCTGTCGTGCGACGCGGCCGCCGGGGTCGCCCACCCGCTGTGCCGCGCCGAGGGCATTCCCCTGGTGGGCGGCGGGGGCACGGATCTGCGCTCGGGCTTCACCAGGGCGCTGCGGGCGCGGCCCCGTCCGGACGTCGTGGTGGTTCTCACTGACGGGCAGACGCCGTGGCCCGCCGCGCGGCCCACCTGCCGCACGGTGGTGGGGCTGTTCCCCCGGCAGCACTCCCGCGGGTCGTGGCGCGAGGACGATCCCGACTACGTGCCGGACTCTCCGCCCGGGTGGGCACGCACGGTCGTCATCGGTTCCTCTTCCGGCCCCCGGTGAGCGTCGGGTGTACCCGCCCCGGACGGGGCGGCCGGCGTTGCCCGAGAGACCCGGTGGCGACCGCCTGCTAGGGTGATCACGCTGTTCAGCGTGTACGGAGGAGATCAGACATGGCGGGTGACGACGACATCTCCGGGTGATACCCGGAGCTGACGGCCACCGGCGGGCGCCCAGGAGCGCAGCCGAAGTGGCCATGTCGTTGTTCCCTCTGTCCATCGCCCCGGGGCCGCACTCCGTGCTGTCCGGGATCACCCGCGAGGTCTCCCGCATGTCCGACACATCCATCATCTGCTCCGGCCTCTCCTTCTCCTGGCCCGACGACACCCCCGTCTTCCACGACCTGTCCTTCGCCATGGGGAGCGGCCGCACGGGTCTCGTCGCCCCCAACGGGTCCGGAAAGAGCACCCTGCTCAAGCTGATCGCCGGTGAACTCCGCCCCACCGCGGGCTCCGTCTCGGTGGGCGGCACCCTCGGTTACCTGCCGCAGAGCCTGCCCCTGACCGGTGATCTGACGGTGGCCGAGGTCCTGGGGATCGACGCAGTGATCCGTGCCCTCGACGCCGTCGAATCCGGCGATGTGGGCGAGGACCACTTCGCGGTCATCGGTGACGACTGGGACGTCGAGGAGCGCACCCGCGCCCAACTGGACCGGCTCGGCCTGACCGGCATCGCCCTCGACCGGAACATCGGCACGCTCAGCGGCGGCCAGGTCGTCTCCCTCGGCCTGGCGGCCCAGTTGCTGAAGCGGCCCGATGTCCTGTTGCTCGACGAGCCGACCAACAATCTGGACCTCGAAGCCCGGCACTCGCTCCATGACGCGCTCGACGCGTGGGGCGGCACCCTGCTGCTCGTCAGCCACGACCGTGCGCTGCTCGGCCGCATGGACCGCATCGCCGAACTCGGCAGCGACGAACTGCGCTTCTACGGGGGCGACTTCACCGCCTACGAGGAGGCCGTGCGGGCCGAACGGGAGGTGGCGGAGAAGAACGTGCGCAACGCCGAGCAGGAACTGAAGCGGGAGAAGCGGGAAATGCAGCAGGCCCGCGAACGCGCGGAGCGCCGGGCGAGCAACGCGGCCCGCAATCTCAAGAACGCCGGACTCCCGCGCATCTTCGCGGGGAACATGAAGCGCGGCGCCCAGGAGTCCGCGGGCCGGGCCGGACAGACCCATTCCGCCCGGGTCGGTGAGGCCAGGGCGCGGCTGGACGAGGCCGGCCGCGCGGTACGCGACGAGCAGCGCATCACCCTCGAACTGCCGGACACCGTCGTCCCCGCCGGACGCACCGTGCTGCTCGCCGAGCGGGTGCGGGTACGCCTCGGCGGACGGGAGCAGTTCACCGGCGAGGGCGTCGATCTGACGATCCGCGGCCCCGAGCGCATCGCGCTGACCGGTCCCAACGGGGCGGGGAAGAGCACCCTGTTGCGGCTGATCGACGGGGAACTCCAGCCGGAGGGAGGCGAGATCAGGAGGTCCGGAGGACGGATCGCCTATCTGTCGCAGCGGCTCGACCTGCTCGACCTCGACCGCACGGTGGCGGAGAACTTCGCCGCGTCCGCCCCGCACCGGCCTGAGGCGGAGCGGATGAACCTGCTCGCGCGCTTCCTCTTCCGGGGCGACAGCGCCCACCTCCCCGTCAGGTCGCTGTCCGGTGGCGAACGCCTGCGGGCCACCCTGGCCTGCGTCCTGTGCGGCGAACCGGCCCCGCAGCTGCTGCTCCTGGACGAGCCGACCAACAACCTCGACCTGACGAGCGCCGAGCAGCTTGAGGGCGCGCTCAGCTCGTACCGGGGAGCGTTCGTGGTCGTCAGCCACGACGAGCCCTTCCTCAGCAGGATCGGGGTGGACCGGTGGCTGAGGCTGGCGGACGGCGAGCTGCTGGAGACCGGGGCTCCGCGGATGTGAACCGCTGACGTGCCGTCCTGGCCCGCGCCCGAGGCCGACCGCCCGGCGGGCCGCGAACCGATCACGTTGGATGGGACCACCATGAACGCACCCGCACTGCTCGCACACGACCTCGTGCGCACCCTCGGCTCGAAGCGCGTACTCGACGGGGTGTCACTCACCGCCGCGCCCGGCCACCGCATCGGCCTGATCGGGGAGAACGGTGTCGGCAAGTCGACTCTGCTGCGCCTGCTCGCCGGTACGGACGAACCCGACGGCGGCAGTGTCACCCGGCCCGCCGACGTCGGCTTCCTGCACCAGGAGATGGCTTTCGACGCCACGGCGACGATCGCCGACGTGCTGGACGACGCCCTGCGCGAGGCCCGGGAGGACCTCGCGGCCATCGACCGGCTCACCGAGGAGCTGGCCCGCACTCCCCAGGACTCCCCCGGCTACCCCGAACTGCTGGCGGCGTACGGCCGGCGGCTGGAACTGGCGGAGGAGCGGCAGACCTGGGACGCCGACCGGCGCGCCGCCGTCCTGCTCACCGGGCTCGGACTCTCGGCCCTGCCGTACGAACGCACCCTCGGATCGATCTCCGGTGGCGAGCGCGGCCGGCTGTCGCTGGCGGCGCTGCTGGTGCGGCGCCCTTCGGCCCTCCTGCTGGACGAGCCGACCAACCACCTCGACGACGAGGCCGCCGCCTTCGTGGAGGAGCAGCTGCGCGGGATGCCGGGGCCCGTCGTGATCGCCAGTCACGACCGGGCCTTCCTGGACGCGGTCTGCACGGATCTGATCGACCTGGATCCGGCCGTCGACGGTCCCGTGCGGTACGGCGGCGGCTACAGCGCCTACCTGGCCGTGAAGCGGGCGGAGCGGGCGCGCTGGGAGCGGCGTCACGCCGAGGAGCAGGAGGAGATCGAGGCGCTGCGCCGCTCGGCGGACGTGACGGCGCGGCAGGTGGCGCCGGACCGGGGTCCGCGCGACAGCGAGAAGATGGGGTACGGCCTGCGGGCGGGCCGGGTGCAGAGCCAGATCGCGCGCCGGGTCCGCAATGCCTCGCGCCGGCTGGCGGAGCTGGAGCGCCGACGGACCGGAGAGCCTCCGCAGCCGTTGCGGTTCCGGCACTCGGGGCTCGCGGACGCGTCCGCCGAAGGCACCCTCGTGTCCCTGCGCGGGGTGCGGGTGCCGGGCCGCCTGGCGGTCGACCGGCTCGATGTGGCGGCGGCCGAACGGCTGCTGGTCACGGGCGGCAACGGCGCGGGGAAGTCGACGCTGCTCGCCGTGCTCGCGGGACGGCTGGCCCCGGAGGGCGAGGTGAGCAGGCGGCCGGGGCTGACGGTCGGGCTGCTCGCGCAGGACACCCGGTTCGCCCGGCCGGACCGTACCGTCCGTGAGACGTACGAACGCGCCCTGGGCGTGGACCGGGCGGAGGAGGTGCCGCTCACCTCGCTCGGCCTGATGCACGAGGGGGATCTGGACAAGCAGGTGGGGCGGCTGTCGGCCGGTCAGCGCCGCAGGCTCGCACTGGCCCTCCTGACGGCCCGGCCTCCGCGGCTCCTGCTGCTCGACGAGCCGACCAACCATCTGTCCCCGCGGCTCTGCGACGAGTTGGAGGAGGCGCTGGGCACGGGCCCCGGCGCCGTCGTGCTGGCCAGTCACGACCGCTGGCTGCGCGAGCGCTGGCAGGGCCGCGGCCTCCGGCTTCACCCGGAGCGGGCCGTCGGGTAGCGCACGAAGAGGATGCCGTGCACGTCGGTCTCCGGTGCGCGGTAGATGTGGGGCACGTCGGCCCGCCACTGCGCGGACGCACCGGGGCCGACCGTCCTGGTGTCGTGCGGCGGGCCGACGACCGCGGTGCCCGCCAGCACCATCAGGCTCTCCCCCGTGCCCGGGACGTGCGCCTCGGACTCCTGGGTGGCGCCCGCCCGGATGATCACCCGGAAGACATCGGTGACCGCCGCCGCGTCCTCGTACCGCTCCAGCAGAACCGCGGTGACGGCGCTGCCCGCGACCCCGGGAAGGCTGCCATCGGGGCCGGCGCCGAAGACCGCACCGGCCTCCGGTCCCGGACCGGGGCGCCCCTTCGGCGCCGGATCACTGAGCAGCGCGCTGAGCGGCCGGCCGAGCGCGGTGGCGAGTGCGTACAGGGTTTCCAGGGTCGCGTTGCGCCGGCCGCTCTCCAGCTCGGAGAGCGTGCCCTTTCCGACCCGCGAGCGCCGGGACAACTCCGAGAGGGACAGGTCCTGTTGGTGCCGCAGCGCCCGCAGTCTGCGCCCCACGTCCTCGTTCAGCCCCATCGGCGTCCACCCACCCCCGTTCCCGGTTGACGTGCGTCAGCCCGCCTCTCTAGTGTTCCACAAACAGAACGTTCCGTATACGGAACACGCTCGCGGCACACCGGTCCCGCTGCTGGTCAACGGCGTCCCGCACCGCTCAGGGGAAGTGGCTCACTCATGTACGTGATCGCCCGCATTCGCTCGGCCGCGCCGCCCTCGGCCGTCGCCGCCGGACTGATCGCCGTCATGGTCGGGGTCACCAGCTCCGCGGCCCTGGTCTTCACGGCGGCGAAGGCGGCCGGAGCGGACTCACGGCAGATCTCCTCCTGGATGCTCGCGCTCGGCGTCGGGCTGGCCTGCACCTGCGTCGGGCTGTCGCTGCGCTACCGGGCCCCCGTCGTCACCGCGTGGTCGACCCCCGGAGCGGCGCTCCTCGCGACCGGCCTGAGTGGTGTCTCCATGGCCCAGGCGATCGGCGCGTTCGTCTTCTCCGGGCTGCTCATCCTCCTGAGCGGGGTGACCGGCTGGTTCAGCCGCGCCATGGGCCGGATTCCGGTGCCGCTGGCGGCCGCACTGCTGGCGGGGGTCCTGCTGCGGTTCGGCACCGGCCTGTTCAGCACGATGCACGGCAGCTTCGCGGTCGCCTTCCCGATGTTCGTGCTCTACCTGCTGGGGCGGCGCCTGCTCCCCCGCTACGCGGTGCTGCTGGCGCTCGGCGCCGGGGTGGTGGCCACCCTGTTCACCGGCGGCTGGCAGCCGGACAAGGTCCGGTTCGCCCTGGCCACCCCGGTGTTCGTCACCCCGGAGTTCGACTGGAAGGTGCTCATCAGCGTCGGCGCCCCGCTGTTCGTGGTCACCATGGCGTCCCAGAACCTGCCTGGGGTGGCGGTGATCCGGGGCGCCGGCTACGACGTACCGGTGTCCCCGCTGATGACGTGGACCGGGGCGGCCAACGCCGTACTCGCGCCGTTCGGCGCGTTCGGCCTCAACCTCGCCGCCATCACGGCCGCCATCTGCACGGGCGAGGAGGCCCATCCGGACCGCGACAAGCGCTACCTGGCAGCGGTCTGGGCCGGCGTCTTCTACCTCTGCGTGGGCCTGCTCGGCGCGACCGTCGCCTCGCTCCTGACCGCGATGCCGCACGCACTGGTCCTGGCGATCGCCGGAATCGGCCTGCTCGCCACCATCGAGTCCTCCCTGTCCACGGCCCTGGCCGACAAGTCGTCCAGGGAGGCGGCTGTCGTGACCTTCCTCGCCACGGCCTCCGGGGTGACGCTCCTGGGCATCGGCTCGGCCTTCTGGGGGCTGCTGGCGGGCCTGATCACCAGCGCGATCGCCTCGTGGGGGCGGGCCGGCCGCGACACGCCCGCCCCTGTCCCCGAGCCGGAACCGTCACCGCGCGAACTCCGCGTCCCGTAAGCCCGGCCGGGGCCGGTATCCGGCAGACCGGCCGGGTGCACGGCGGTTCCTGTCCTGTCCGTGGAACGGAGTTGCCGCGCACGGCGTGAGCACGGTGGGATGGACTCCATGCCGAAAGCGCTTGCGCCCGTCTCCGCCGAATCCCTGGCCCCCTTCGACCACCTGGACCACCGCTACCGCGGTGAGAACCCGGTACGCACCCTCGGTCATCTGCTCCACCCGGACCGCGGCCGGCTGGCACTCGCGGTGCTCGTCTTCGTCGTGAAGCACAGCCCCATCTGGCTGCTTCCGCTGATCACCGCGACCGTCCTCGACGTGGTCGTCCAGCACGGCCCGGAGTCCGGACTCTGGGAGTCCACCGGCATCCTGCTGTTCATCCTCGTCATCAACTACCCGCTCCACCAGTGGTACGTACGGCTCCTCGGCGGCAGCATCCGCCGGATGGGCATCACCCTGCGCTCCGCGCTGTGCCGCCGGATGCAGCAGCTGTCCATCGGCTACCACGCCAGGGTCAGTTCGAGCGTGCTGCAGGCCAAGGTCGTCCGCGACGTGGAGTCCGTGGAACAGATGATGCAGCAGAGCGCGGACATGGGCCTCGGCGCCGTGGTGACCCTGGTCGGCGGCCTTGTCGTCATCGGCGTGCGGGTACCGGCGTTCCTGCCCGTCTTCCTCGTGGTGGTGCCGGCCGCCGGGTTCCTGGTGATGAAGCTCCGCGCGCGGCTGCGCGACCACAACGAGTCCTTCCGCCGCGAGGTCGAGCAACTCTCCTCCCGGGTCGGCGAGATGACCACGCTCATCCCCATCACCCGCGCCCACGGCCTGGAGCGGACCGCGCTGGGCCGGGTCGACGGCTCGCTCCGCCAGGTGTTCGTGGCCGGGCTTCGCCTGGACACGGTCAACGGCCGGTTCGGCTCGCTCGCCTGGGTCATCCTCAACACGCTCGGGGTGCTGTGCCTGACGGGCTCCGCCCTGGTCGCCTATCACGGGTGGATGCCGGTCACCGCGGGCGACGTGGTGATGCTCAGCTCCTTCTTCACCGTGCTGACCGGCTCCGTGACCACGCTGCTCGGCCTGGCCCCCGTGCTCACCAAGGGACTGGAGTCGGTGCGTTCGGCCGGCGAGGTGCTCCAGGCCCCGGATCTGGAACAGAACGCCGGCAAGGCGCAGGTGGAGTCGGTCACCGGCCATATCGACTTCGAGGACGTCGGCTTCGCCTACGACGAGGCGGACCCCGCGGTCGACGGATTCACCCTCTCCGCCCGGCCGGGCGAGACGATCGCGCTGGTGGGCGCCTCCGGCGCGGGCAAGTCGACCGTCCTCAACCTGCTCATCGGCTTCATCCGGCCCACCTCCGGCCGCATCCTGCTCGACGGCGTCGACATGGCCGGGCTCGACCTGCGCAGCTACCGGCGCTTCCTCTCTGTGGTGCCGCAGGAGTCGATCCTGTTCGAGGGCAGCATCCGCGACAACGTGACGTACGGGATGGGCGACACGGACGAGGCCACACTGACGCGCGCCCTGGCGGACGCCAACGCCCTGGAGTTCGTACGGGAGCTGCCGCTCGGCCTGGACACGGTCGTCGGCCAGCGGGGCGCACGGCTCTCGGGCGGGCAGCGGCAGCGGCTCGCGATCGCCAGGGCACTGATCCGCGACCCCCGGGTGCTGGTGCTCGACGAGGCGACCTCCGCGCTCGACAACCGCTCGGAGGCCCTCGTCCAGGAGGCGCTCTCCCGTCTGGTGCACGGGCGGACCGTCTTCGTCGTCGCCCACCGCCTCTCGACGATCCGGAACGCGGACCGCATCGTGGCGATGGAGGGCGGCCGGATCGCGGAGGTCGGTTCGCACAGCGAACTGCTGGACAGCGGCGGCGTGTACGCGGGACTCCAGCCGGCCCGCCCGTGACGCGCGCCTGAAGTCCCTCGTCCGGACCACGCCGGACGAGGCGTGCGGGCCTGGCAGCCCGGGAGGTCCGTGGACCTCCCGGGCTGCCGGGCCAGGGACGCCGAGGACCAGCCCGCCCGGTGGCCCTCCTTCGCCGGGATTCCCGCCGGATGGCGGGCCATGTACGGACCCGCCGGCCGCGCCGCGTGCCTGGGCTACGTCGAGGTGCACCGGACGGGTCTGACGCCCAGAAGCGCCCGCGTCGCCATGGCCTGACCCCAGAGCGGGGCGTGGCCCGTCGCGCACGCGCTGCCGTACGCGCTGTGCTGTGCCGGGGCCGTGGTCGCCGTGTTCGTGGCGCTCTCGCCCGCCCGCTTCCGGCGGATCACGCGCGGCTGACTACCAGGGGCCGGCCGCCGCCCTCAGGGTCAGGAGGGCTCCGACGGCCAGCACCAGCGAGGCGGACGCGGCGGGACCGATGCCGGCGAGCCGGACGAACGGGGCGCGCAGACGCGCGTACTTCTCCGCGCGCGCCTCGAACCCGTCCCGCAGCCGCACCAGCAACAGGCCAGCCAGGGTGAGCGTCACGGCCATGCCCAGGCCGTACCCGAGAACGAGCAGCACACCGAAGGCGGTCCGCCCGAGGGCGACCGCGCCGAGCAGGACGACCAGGGCGGAGGGGCTGGGCACGAGGCCTCCCGCGATCCCCATCCCGATCAGCCCGGTGCGGGAGGTCCGGGCCGAACGAGGGCCGCCGGCCGGCTCCGGGTCGGGGGCGTGGCTGTGGGGGCGGCTTCGGGCCGGGGCGAGGACGGTGCCGCCGCGCCCGGCCGTGAGAGCCGCTTCCGGGACGTGTTCGTGACGACGGTGATGGTCGTCGTGGTCGTGGTCGTGCTGGTGCTCCTGGTCCTGCGGACCGGACGCCGGATCGTCACCGTGGCTGTGACCGTGGTGATGACCGTGGGCGTGGTGGTGCCCGTGGGACGGGCGTTTCGTCAGCGCGGCGCGCAGGAGCCAGAGGCCGATCCCGGTCACCATCAGCCCGCTGACGAGGCCGAGCCCGGCCAGCACGGTCTCCCCCGCCAACGACGTCGCGAGCGGCAGGGCGAGACCGAGCGCCAGCACCCCCGCGGTATGGGTGAAGGTGACGGTGACCCCGACGGTGACGGCGTCCCGCGGAGAACCGCGGCGGCCCGCCAGGTACGCGGCCATGATGGTCTTCCCGTGGCCGGGCAGAGCGGCGTGCGAGGCACCGAGCACGAGGGCGAGCAGCAGGGCCAGCAGCCCGGCGGGAACGGTCAGTTCACGTCGCCCCACGAGTCCGTCGAAGACTCCGGAGACCCTGTCCAGCGCCGCGGTCACCGGGCCCGCTCCCGGCAGCACCGTTCGCGCCACGGTGGCGGAGCGGCCCTCGCCCGGTTCGGTGCGCAGCCGGGCCGACCGCTGGTCCAGGGGGGTGGCCAGCGGGTCCTTGGGGTAGTGGCGGAGTTCGCCGGTGGGAGAGGTGGTGGGCAGCGTCGACCGGGTGAGCGTGACGCCCTGTCCGCGTGCGGTCATCTCCTGCCAGCCGATGCGCCGTTCGTCGTACTCCGTGCGCACGTCGATGTCCGCCGGCCCGCCCAGCTCCGCGCGGGCGTCGAGGGTGCAGCTGAGCCTGCTGGTCCGCAGGCCTCCCTCGCCAGGCCGGAACGTGAACGTGCTGCTCACGTTCTTCCAGCGCACCGCCGTACCGGCGATGTCCAGACGCAGCTGCCGGGTGAGCAGGGCGCAGTCCGCGGCGGCGAAGGACCGTGCCTCCGCGGCGCCGACGGCGCCGTCGTGGTCCCGGTCGATGCGCGGGCGTAGCTGGGCGGTGGCGATCTCCGCGCGGTCCACCACGATCAGGGCGCCGACGGCGTCCGGCCGGAAGGTCAGCCCGGTGTGGTGGTTGACCGTGAAGTTGCCGAGGGGGTGGGCGTGCGCCGTGGTGGCCGTGCCGGTCAGGAGCACGGTCAGCGTTCCCGTGAGGGTCAGCGAGGAGAGGACGCGGCAGAGCTGTCGGTTCATCGGACGGTTTCGATTCTGCTGAGCTCGGTGCGGGCCCGGGGGGCGTCCACCGGATGGAAGTGGGGATCGGTCGCCAGGGCCCGGCGGAGGTCCGTGCGGGCGGCCCCGGTCCGGCCGAGGGCCTGGTTGATGAGTGCCCGGTGGTACCGGAACGGGGCGCTCACGGTGCCGAGTGCGAGTGCGAGATCGGCCTGTCCGACTGCCTCGGTATCGCGTCCGGCCCGGTGCAGGGCCCAGGCGTACGCGTCGTGGACCGCGATGAAGGGCCGTTGCCGCAGTGCGGCGCGCCCCATCGCGACCGCGGTCTCCGGACTGCCGTGATCGGCCTCGAAGAGCACCGCGTCCGCGTCCGGTACCCCGCCGCTCGCCCTCCTCAGCCTCTCCTGCGCCCTGAGTACGTCGTACTGCTCCTCGGCCTCCGCACGGTGTCCGAGCGACCGCTGCAGGTCGCCGAGGCCGAGGAGGTACTGCGGCAGGGGCGCGGCGGCGACGGCGGCGGTGAAGTCGGTGACGGCCTGCCGGGTGTCGCCGAGCGCGGTGCGGGCGCGTGCCCGTGCCTCCAGAAGGGCGGCGTCGCCGGGCAGTGCGGCGAGCCCGGCACCGGCCAGCCGGAGCGCGGCGCGGGGGTCTCCGGTCTCCAGGGCGAGGGTGGCGAGGTGGGTCAGGGCGAACGCCTTGTCGGCCGGAGTGCCCGCCGCCTGGAGGGACCTGTTCATCAGCTCGCGCGCCCGCACCGTGTCGCCCCGCAGTTCCCAGCTGTACGAGGCGCGAGCGAGGGCGCTGCTGTCGGGCCTGAGGTCGGTCATGCGCTGCACCGCCGCGTAGGACTCCTCGTAGCGGCCGAGCTGGGTGAGCGCGTCGGCCAGGACCCCCTGGGCGGGTGCGCTGTAGGGGTTGTCGGTGGTGGCACGCCGCGCCCAGGTCAGGGCTTCGGCGAAGTGGTGGCGGGCGGATTCGAGGGCTCCCATCCCGGTCTCCGCCGCGGAGTTGCCGGCCGGCTGGAGGGCGAGCGACTTGCGCAGGGCGGTCCGGGCCCGGTCGTAGGTGGCCGCGTCCGCGGTGCTGCGGGCCTGTTGCACGTAGGCCATGCCGAGGGACGACCAGCCGCCGGGGTCGGCGGGCAGTCTGCGTACACGGGCCCGCAGGGCTTCGGTCGCGTCCTTGGCGCGGGGTGCGTCCGGGCCGGACGCGACGGTGGGCGCTGGCGTCTGCCGGGGAGCCAGGCCCAGTGCCCCGACCGTGAACAGGACGGACCCCAGGGCGAGGGTGACCGCGGTGCTGCGCAGTCGTCGTCTGCCGCCTCTGGCGGCGGGCTCGGGGACTTCGTCGGTCGGGGCTGGCACTGGTTCTCCCGGTGGTGTGGGGCGGGCGGAGGCGGTGTCCGGACCGGCCGGTCCGGTCCGGACACCGATGTGACCCGGTCTCGCCCCTGGAGCAGGGGCGGCCGGTCAGCTCGTGGCGCGGCGCCGGCGCAGGCGCAGACCTCCGACACCCAGCAGGGCGACGCCCGCGGTGCCGATCGCGGCGGCGCTCGACGGTGTCATCGCCGACTGGCCGGCGCGACCGGACGGACCGCTGTTGACGCTCTTGGTGTGCGGGAGCGCCAGGTACGGGAAGCGCGTGCCGAAGGGCACCTCGTTGGCATCGACCTTGTCGCCGTCCGCGAGCGCGGGGACGAGCTTGCCCGTCTGGGCGGCTCCTTCGACCGCCTGGAGGGAGATGTCGATGACGTCGTCGGTGAGCCGGCGTCCGTTCGGGAAGCCGGCCAGGTCCCCGGCGAGGACGCCGAGCCGGTTGGGCTTCGCGGTCGGCGGAACGGCCATGTTCAGCCGCAGTTCCTCGGCCGGGACGATCTTCTTGAGCGGGGCGTCCTTGTTCAGCCGGTGCGCGTTCAGGTCGGCCTTGACCGGTCCGCAGACCTTGCAGATGCCGGTGAGGTAGATCTCCGCGAGGTCCTTGCGCGGGGGCTTCGGCGCGGGTACGCCGTACACCTTCTGGATCAGCTTCGGCAGGATCGGGTCCAGTACCTTGTCCACGACCGGCTGGACGGTGCGGTCCTGGCTGGGGTTGAGGGTGTTGAAGGCGTCCTTGTACTTGAGCGGTACGACGACCTCGTTGACGAGCGGGTTGCCGAGGCGGGAGACCTGCTTCCAGCCGGTCGTGGCGCCCGCGGTCCGGGAGTCCGTGACCTGGACGCCGCGGCGCTCGGTGGTCGACCAGATCCCGACGACGGGGTTACGGGTGGCGTTGCCCCGCAGTGCCAGGTCCTTCTTGGGGATCTGGAGGGCGACCGAGTTGACGTTGTACCCGGCGAGGGTGTCCTGCCCGCGTTCGCTGAGGTCCCCGCCGTAGAGCAGGTCGAAGACGCGCAGATCGGCGAAGAACGGGTCCTCCGCCTGCCCGGCGAACGCCTTGCGGCCACCCGTGGCGTTGCGGACCGCCTGCGCGCGCAGGGTGGCGTAGTTCGGCATGGACGCCTTGCCCGCGTTCGACGGCGCCACGGGGGCCCCGCGCAGCACGGTCGAGGTGCCGCGGGAGGTGGTCACCGTGAGGTCGTAGACCTGCCGGATGTTGAGGTCCGGGTCGTTGAGCGAGGTGACCGGGCCGGTGTTGTAGAGGAACTGGCCGCCCGCGTCCCGGGTCAGGGTGCGGAACCGCCAGGTGTACGTGACGTCGGCGTTGCCGTCGCCGGTGTTGTCGATCTTGATGTTGTACCGGGCGTCGTCCGCGAACTGGTAGAAGTTCGGGCCCCCGTTGGGCTCCTCGAACGGGATCCAGTTGGCGGCGAGCGTCACCGTGTCGGAGCGGTCGGGGCTGGTGAACGCGTACACATCGGTGTTGTCCGCCCGCGGGTCACCGGCGATCAGCGGAGCCTCGCGGTGGCTGGAGGCGGCGCTGATTCCGGGTGCGAGCGTGAGAACGGCGAGCCCTGTGGCCAGCGCACCGGCACCGAGGACGAGGAGGGAGTGGTCGAGGACGCGCCGGCTGCGCGGCCTCTGAGTGGGGGACGTCAAGACTGGTCCTCTCGACAACGGATCTCCGCCGCAGCACCTGGCCGGGGGCACAGGTGGTACGGCGTGATCCATGGGATGGGCGGAACAGGCCGACGACGCCGTGCACGGGAAGAATTCCGTGCGCCTTTCGCGGGGGCTGTGCCCGCACCGGTCGTCGGGGCGACAGCGAACCACATTTCTCCGACATTGATTCACACATTTCCCGAGGAATGATTTCGGCGGCGCACCCTTGTTCCCGCATCACCGCAGATGAAGGCATGGATGCGACCTCCCGGGCGCACGTCAGTTTCACGGAGAAACACGCCGCCCCGCCTAGGCCATAAGTGACACCACCCGCTTATTGCGAACCTGTCGCATCAAGCAACGGCCGGTCATTCGTCACAGCAGTACGAACATTCACCCGCATGGGCCGTCGTGAAGTGCTTAAATCACCTCAACGCCATGAGATTTCGGGGGATCTTGACCAATTTCGCCCGAACGGCAATCCATGGCCGTCGCGGCTACGGATCACTGACGAACGGCCGGAAGAACGGCATCCGTGACGACTTCGGAGAAGAATTCAGACAGGCCAGCCAATTTTCTGTCGATGCGTTTCCGGTTATCGATAATTCGGGTGACGAAGAGTCGGTACCGCAGTTCGGCGATGCCTTTTTCCATGCCACCCACACGCAGCCGCTCATCCGTCCCGCAAGCACAGGAGGAAATGGTGTCCGACGTTCATATGCTGACCGGTGCGTACGCACTGGACGCGCTGGAGGGGCGGGAGCGCACTGCCGTGGAGGCCCACTGCGCGGGGTGTCCCGCGTGCCTTCGCGAGTGCGAGGAGTTCCGGGCGACCGCCGCCCGTCTGGGGATGGCCTCAACGGCGATCCCGCCCGCGGCACTGAAGAGACGGGTACTCGACATCGTCCGCGCCACACCCAGGCCACCGCCGTGGCGGCTCAGGCTGAGCGGCCTGGGGCGGCGGCTCGGCCATCGGGCGGCCGTCCGGCTGCTGAGCCGCACCCTCCACTGAACGGGGTACGGACAGCCTCCCGGGCGCACCGGCGGGAGCACGGCGCGAAAAGCCCCGCCGCGGACCGGGGCCGGGGGGCTGATTCCGGCCGGTTCCGCAGCGGGGCGGCTCTGTCTGGGCTTCGCCCGCGACTACTTGGGCATCAGGACCGTGTCGATGATGTAGACCGTCGCGTTGGCCGTGGGCACGTTGCCGCACACCACCTTGGCGCTGTCGTTGACCTTGTAGGACTCACCGGATCCGGCGGTGGTGAGCTTGGACTTCTCCAGGGTGTCGAAGCTGCCGTTCTCCAGCTGCTTCGGCGTGAGCTTCTGGCCCACGACGTGGTAGGTCAGGATCTTGGTGAGCGTCGCCTTGTCGCTGAGGACCTTGTCCAGGTCGGCCTTCGGGATCTTGGCGAAGGCCTCGTTGGTGGGTGCGAACACGGTGATGTTCTTGGCGTTGTTGAGCGTGTCGACCAGTCCGGCCTTCTTGACGGCGGTCACCAGGGTGGACAGGTCGGGGTTGTGGGAGGCGGCCGTGGCGACCGGGTCCTTCGACATCCCGTCAAAGCTGCCCGCGCCTTCCTTCGGGACACCGGCGCAGGCCGGGCCGAACGGCTTGTCCATCGAGGCGGAGTCGGCCGTGGCCGGCTCCGAGGCGTCCGGAGCGGCCGCGGCGGCACTGGACTTGCTGTCCGACGCCTTGTCGGAGCTGTCGTCCGAGCACGCGGTCAGCGCCAGCGGAAGAACGGCGGCTGCGGCGACGGCGACGGCTGCACGACGGTAGCGAAGGGCGTTCATGGTGTTCTCCTTGATGAATACGGGTTGCGTAGTGCGGGTTGCGCAATACGGGCTGGGAGACGGAGGTCGCAGTCGGCGGCTGCGTCTGCGACGGGTGCCGGGCGGCAGCGGCCGGTCAGGACGGCCTGGTACTGAGCGCTCGCACCGGCGGGAAGGGCAGTGGCGGGCGTCCGGCCCGGACGCCACCGGCCCGGCCGATGGCTCGGGCAGCGGGCACGGTACGAATCGGGGTGGTCCGGAGCATCGTCACGCAACTGGTTCGGTGCCGACGGCCCGGCGGATTGGTCGATCACTCGATCAGGAGAAGTCTTCGCGAAACGGGGACAGTCGAGGCCGGTGAGGGTATGGCAGCGCTGTCCCGGTAGGCGCCGTGGTACCGGTACGCGCCCCCGCGCCGCATACCGCCTCGCCGGGCGGCCGATCATATGGTGACGTATGTGATCGTTCGTGAGCATGCGCTGAACACAAGTGGTAGCCGGCACCCGGGCTATCCGGCTGCGGCGGTGGTGTTCGCCATCGGGATGGCCGGTACCACCCTGCCCACGCCGCTGTACGGGCTCTACCAGCGGCAGATCGGCTTCTCCGAGCTGATGGTGACCGTCGTCTTCGCCGTCTACGCCTTCGCGGTCATCACCGTGCTGCTGCTGGCGGGCAATTACTCGGACATGGCCGGCCGCAGACCCGTACTCCTGTGCGCGATGGCCCTGTCGGCCGCGAGCGCCGGTTGCTTCCTGCTGGAGCGCGGCCTGCCGCTGCTCTTCGCGGGACGGCTGCTGTCCGGTTTCGCCGCGGGGCTGCTGAGCGGCGCCGCGACGGCGGCTGTCATCGAACTGGCCGGGCCCGCGCGGAAGGCGCGGGCCGGCTTCGCCGCCACGGCCGCGAACATGGGAGGCCTGGGCTGCGGACCGCTGCTGTCCGGGCTCCTCGCGCAGTACACGCCCTGGCCGCTGGCGCTGCCGTTCTGGGTCCATCTGGGGCTGGTGGCCGTGGCGTCCGGGATCACCTGGTTCCTTCCGGAGACCGTGGCCGGGCCGCAGCGGTGGCCGCGCCCGGCGCCCCAGGGCGTGGCGGTGCCGCCCGGGGTAAGGAGCGTGTTCGTGCCCGCCTCCGTGGCGGCCTTCGCCGGCTTCGCGCTGCTCGGGCTGTTCACGGCGGTCGCACCGAGCTTCGCCTCGCAGACGCTGGGGGTGCACAACACGGCCGTCATCGGGGCCGTGGTCTTCTCGGTGTTCCTGGCCTCGACGTTCGGGCAGTCCCTGACGCAGCGTTTCGGCGCCCGCCGCGCACTCCCGGCCGGCTGCGGCATCCTCATGGCCGGCCTGGTGCTGGTGGCGTCGTCGCTCATCGCGGAGTCCCTGCTCCTGCTGGTCCTGGGAGCGCTGTGCGGAGGCACCGGCCAGGGCCTCGCCTTTCGCGCGGCGCTCACCCTGGTCAGCGGTGCGTCCCCGGCCGAGCACCGCGGCGGCACCATCTCGGCCTTCTTCGTCGTCGCGTACACCGGCATCTCGGTACCGGTCGTCGGGGTCGGCGCCATCGCCACCTGGATCGGGCTGCGCGACGCCGGACTCGTCTTCACGGGCTGCGTGCTGCTGCTGGCGGCCGGAGCGGGAGCGTACGCCGCGCTCAGACCGCCTCCGGGCGCGTGAGCGCCGCACCGCCGACTGAGCGGCGGGCCGGGCCCGGCCCGCCGCTCAGTCGGCGGTGCGGCACAGGACCGTCAGTCGGCGGTGCGGCACAGGACCGTCAGTCGGCGGTGCGGCACAGGACCGTCAGTCGGCGGTGCGGC
>NZ_JBIVLK010000008.1:0-189603 GCF_044751215.1 Streptomyces sp. NPDC088730 | reverse complement strand
CGTCAGTCGGCGGTGCGGCACAGGACCGTCAGTCGGCGGTGCGGCACAGGACCGTCAGTCGGCGGTGCGGCACAGGACCGTCAGTCGGCGGTGCGGCGCAGGACGAGGCTGACGAAGCCCCAGGTGTCGCGGTAGCCGCGCAGCCATTCGGTGCGCCGGGTGGCGGACAGGGCGAGTGCCTCCGCGGCGTCCGGGTGACCGGGGTGGTCGAGCGCCCAGTCGGCCAGCGTCCCCCAGCAGGCCCATTCGTAGTCGTCGAGCTCCTGACGGGTGCTGACGTGGCCGTGGACGGGCGTCCAGCCGTCGGCCATGACCTGGTCCACGGTCGTCGCCAGGTCGGCGAAGTCCCCGAGCATCTCGACGGCCTCCGGTGATGGTTCACGCTCCCAGAAGCCGTCACCGACCAGCACCCGGCCGCCCGGAGCCAGGTGTCCGCGGGCCGCGGCCAGGGTGGGGAGCAGCCCGCCGAAGGCATGGGCGGACCCGAAGCTCAGCACCGAATCGAACCGGTGCGGCGAGACGAAGTCGGCAGCCGGCACCCGGTGGAGGGCCAGGCGGTCCGCGACCCCGAGCCCGTTGGCGCGCGTACGGGCGTCCGCCAGCGCGCTCGCGGAGATGTCGACGCCCTCGGCCCGCAGTTCCGGCCGGGCGGTCAGTGCGCGCAGGAGCCACTCCCCGGCGCCGCAGCCGAGGTCGAGCACGCGCTCGTCGCCGCGCGTGATGGCGTGGTCCAGCAGCTGACGTACCGAGTCGTCGTCGAGCGGGGACTTGACGGGGTGGCGGGTATGGGCGATTCCGGAGATCTCTTCTCGGTTCACCGGCGCAGCGTGACAGCAGCGGCGACCACCCGCATCTGTTTTTCCGGCCGTACCCGGCGGGGCAACGGGCGGTTTTCAGACGGTGGCGATCAGCAGGTCCTCGCCGCTCGACGGGCGCAGACCGTCGGTCCGGTCCGCGAAGTAGCGTGCGGCCAGCTGGGGTCCCGACACGTGCCGGGCGGTCTCGAAACCGGCGGCGCGGGCCAGGGCGAGCATCTCCCGCGGGGTGTGGAAGCTGATGAAGGGGGTTCCGGACGCGCGCGCCCTCGGCTTGGTCTCCTCCAGCCGGTCGCGGTCCGCGTCATCGACGAGTTCGGCCGGCAGCATGAACGTCATGGCGAGCGTCGAGCCGGGGGCGAGCCCGCCGAGCGTGCGCAGGGTCGCCGCGATGGCCTCCCTGGTGAGGTAGACCGTGACGCCGGCGCAGACGACGAGCGCCGGCCTGCTCGCGTCGAAGCCGGCGTCCGACAGCTGCTGCCACCAGTCGCCGCCCGCCTCGAAGTCGACCGGCACCAGTCGCAGCCGGTCGGGGATCCCGTAGCCGAGTTCGATCAGCCGCCGGCGCTTCCAGGCCTGGGTGGCCGGCTGGTCGATCTCGAAGACCCGGAGCCGGGAAGCTGTCCCGGGCCTGCGCTGGACATAGGTGTCCAGGCCTGCTCCCAGGATGACGTACTGGTCGATGCCCTGGCGGATCTCCTCCGCGACCAGGTCCTCGACGAAACGGGCGCGGCACACCGTGGCGGCCCGGAACCCGCTGGTGGCGTCCGGGTCCATGTCGGGACGGCTCCGCCAGTCGTCCTCCGGCGCCGCAAGCCGCAGGCCGATCTCGTCCTCGAACACATGCGGCTCGGCGTCGGCCTGTACGTGCATCGCCCGCCAGAGCGCGACCCGGACCGCGGTGTTGTCCGGTTCCTCGTACTGCTCGTCCGCCATGGCTGTTCCCACTCCTCACGGTCGGTTCCCGGCCTGGGCCTACGTTACCCAAATAGTCTCATATCAATATTTTTAAGCCATTTCACTCAGCCGGCCTACAGGGCATCACGGCGGCCACCAGCACCGGGCGGACCGGCGATTGCCCCGCCCGGTACGCCAGTGGCCCGCGGAACAGCGCGCGACACCGCCCTGACGTGCGGCTCCCGTAAGGCGGGTCACTTCGCGAGAGCCTCCGCGCATGGCTTCGGACTTCCGGGGAAGAGGGCCAGACCGCCGGGGTTTGCCCGGAGTCAGCCGTACGGCCACCGAAAGGGCAGCACACGACGTGTCGGCACAACACACGATCCAGGTTGCGGGAGAGTGGCGAGCCGCCGCGTCCGGCGCCACGCGCGAGGTTCTCGACCCCGTGGACGCGACAGCGTTCGCCGTCGTCTCCGAGGGGGCCGCCGTGGACGCGGACGCCGCCGTCGCCGCGGCCCGGACCGCTTTCGACGCGGGCCCCTGGCCGCACACGCCCGTCGCGGAGCGCGCCGCACTGCTCAGGCGGGTGGCCGGTCTGCTGGAGCGCGACCGGGAGCGGATCGGCGCGCTGGAGTGCCGCGACGCCGGGAAGACGCTCGAAGAGGGCCGGGTCGACGTGGACTGTGTGCGGGACGCCTTCCGCTACTTCGCCGACCTCGTCATGAACGAGAGCGGCGGGCGGGTCGTCGACGCGGGTTCCGAGGAGATCCACAGCGTCGTGGTGCATGAACCCGTCGGCGTCTGCGGGCTCATCACCCCGTGGAACTATCCTCTGCTCCAGGCCAGTTGGAAGATCGCGCCGGCTCTCGCCGCGGGCAACACCTTCGTGATCAAGCCGAGCGAGATCACTCCGCTGACCACGGTCGCGCTGATCGCGCTGCTCGCGGAGGCCGGACTGCCGGCCGGGGTCGCCAACATCGTCACGGGCCCCGGCGCCACCGTCGGCGCCCGGCTGGCCGAACACCCCGGGGTCGACCTGGTCTCCTTCACGGGCGGGCTCAGCAGCGGGACGAAGGTGATGCGGGCCGCCGCGGAGTCGGTCAAGAAGGTCGCGCTCGAACTCGGCGGCAAGAACCCCAACGTGGTGTTCGCGGACGCCTGCGCCACCGACGAGGGCTTCGACACCGCCGTGGACCAGGCGCTCAACGCCGCCTTCATCCACAGCGGCCAGGTCTGCTCCGCCGGATCGCGGCTGATCGTCGAGGAGTCGGTCCGCGAGCGGTTCGTCACCGAGCTCGCCCGGCGCGCCGAGCTGATCCGGATCGGCCGCGGCACCGACGACGGTGTCGAGTGCGGTCCGCTCGTCTCGGCGCAACAGCTGGCCAGGACGGAGGAGTTCGTCGCCTCCGCGCTCCACGAGGGCGCGGTGCTGCGGGCGGGCGGCGAACGTCCGGAGGGGCCCGGGTACTTCTACCGGCCCACCGTCCTCGACCACTGCGACCGCTCCATGCGCGTGGTGCGCGAGGAGGTCTTCGGACCGGTCCTGACCGTCGAGACGTTCCGTACCGAGGACGAGGCCGTGACTCTCGCCAACGACACGGAGTACGGGCTGGCCGGCGGCGTGTGGACCGCCGATCCGGGGCGCGGCCGCCGGGTAGCGGCCCGGCTGCGCCACGGCACCGTCTGGATCAATGACTTCCACCCCTACCTGCCGCAGGCCGAGTGGGGCGGCTTCGGCAAGTCCGGCATCGGCCGGGAGCTCGGCCCGACGGGTCTCGCCGAGTACCGCGAGTCCAAGCACATCTACCAGAACCTCGCCCCGCGCCCGGTGCGCTGGTTCGCGGGCTGACAGGAGCAGCGGCGATGGAGAACATGACCCACTACGACTATGTCATCGTCGGCGGCGGCACCGCGGGCTCCGTGATCGCTTCCCGGCTCACCGAGGACCCCGGCGTCACCGTCGCCCTCATCGAGGGCGGCCCCAGTGACGTGGGACGGGAGGACGTCCTGACCCTGCGCCGCTGGATGGGCCTCCTGGGCGGCGAGCTGGACTACGACTACCCCACGACCGAGCAGCCCCGTGGTAACTCGAACATCCGGCACAGCAGGGCCAGGGTGCTCGGCGGCTGCTCGTCCCACAACACCCTGATCGCCTTCAAGCCGCTGCCGTCCGACTGGGACGAGTGGGCCGGGGCGGGCGCGGACGGCTGGGACGCCTCGTCGATGGACCCGTACTTCGCACGGCTGCTCAACAACATCGTTCCCGTGGCCGAGGCCGACCGGAACGCCATCGCCCGCGACTTCGTCGACACGGCGCAGACGGCTCTCGGAGTCCCGCGCGTCGAGGGCTTCAACAAGGCGGCCTTCCAGGACGGCGTGGGGTTCTTCGACCTCGCCTACCATCCCGAGAACAACAAGCGCTCCTCCGCCTCCGTCGCGTATCTGCACCCCTTCCTCGACCGGCCGAACCTCCATATCGCCCTGGAGACCTGGGCGTTCCGGCTGGAGCTCGACGGCGACCGGGCGACCGGAGTACGGGTGCGTACCGCCGACGGCACGGAGCGGCTGGTACGCGCCCGGCGCGAAGTGGTGCTGTGCGCGGGCGCGGTGGACACGCCCCGGCTGCTGATGCACTCCGGGATAGGCCACCGCGCGGAGCTGGAGAAGCTCGGCATACCCGTGGTGCACGACCTGCCGGGTGTGGGTGAGAACCTGCTCGACCACCCGGAGTCGGTCATCGTCTGGGAGACCCACGGACCGATTCCGGAGAACTCCGCGATGGACAGCGACGCCGGGCTGTTCGTCCGCCGGGACCCGGAGAGCCCGGGACCGGACCTGATGTTCCACTTCTACCAGATCCCCTTCACGGACAATCCGGAGCGGCTCGGGTACGAGCGTCCGGAGCACGGGGTGTCCATGACGCCGAACATCCCGAAGCCGAGGAGCCGCGGCCGGCTGTATCTGACCAGCCCCGACCCCGAGGTCAAACCCGCCCTGGACTTCCGCTACTTCACCGACCCCGAGGACTACGACGGACGGACGCTCGTCGACGGGATCAGGATCGCCCGCGAGATCGCCGCGCGGCAGCCGCTGGCCGGCTGGCTGAAGCGGGAGGTCTGCCCGGGGCCGGAGGTCACCTCGGACGAGGATCTGAGCGAGTACGCGCGCAGGGTCGCGCACACCGTGTACCACCCGGCCGGAACGTGCCGGATGGGCGCGGCCGACGACGCGCTCGCCGTGGTCGCACCCGATCTGCGGATCCGCGGTCTGGACGCCGTCCGGATCGCCGACGCGTCGGTGTTCCCGACGATGCCGACCGTCAACCCGATGATCGGGGTGCTGATGGTCGGGGAGAAGTGCGCGGAGCTGCTCGGCGCCACTGCTGGGGGGCATGCCCGATGAACACACCGCCGCACGTCTTCTCCGTGCACAACCTCTGGAAGGTCTTCGGGCCGAAGGCCGACCGGGTGCCCGGTGACGCCGCACTGGCCGAGCTCGACGGCACGGAACTGCGCGAGCGGACCGGCTGCACCGCCGCCGTGCGCGACGTCTCCTTCGACGTCCGCACGGGCGAGGTGTTCGTCGTGATGGGCCTGTCCGGATCCGGCAAGTCCACCCTCGTACGCTGCCTCACCCGGCTGGTCGAGCCGACCTCCGGCGCAATCACCATGGACGGCGAGGACGTGCTGTCGATGAACGCGGGACGGCTGCGTGAACTGCGCCGCCACCGCGCCGCCATGGTCTTCCAGCACTTCGGCCTGCTGCCGCACCGCTCGGTCGTCGACAACGTCGCGTACGGGCTGGAGATCCAGGGCATGGGACGGGCCCGGCGTCGCTCACGGGCAGCGGAGTTCATAGCCAAGGTCGGCCTCGACGGACTGGAGGACCGGCGCCCCGGACAGCTCTCCGGCGGTCAGCAGCAGCGCGTCGGGCTGGCGCGGGCCCTCGCCGTCGACCCCGAAGTGCTGCTGTTCGACGAGCCGTTCAGCGCCCTCGACCCGCTCATCCGGCGGGACATGCAGGAGGAGGTCGTGCGCCTGCACCGCGAGGAGGGCCGCACGATGGTCTTCATCACCCATGACCTGAACGAGGCGCTGAAGCTCGGTAACCGGATCGCGCTGATGCGGGACGGCCGGATCGTCCAGCTGGGCACTCCGGAGGAGATCGTGGGATCTCCGGCCGACGACTACGTGCGGGACTTCGTACGCGATGTTCCGCGCGAACAGGTCCTGACCGTGCGGTCGGCGATGCGTCCGGCCGACGGCACGGAGAGTGCCTCGGGGCCCGCACTGGCACCGGGAACCACCGTCTCCGAGGCGATCGAGGCGGTCGTCCGTACCGGTGAGACCGCGCGGGTGGTCGACAAGGGGCGCTGCCTGGGCGTGGTCGACCACGCGTGCCTGCTCGGCGTCGTGGCCGGGATTCCGGCCGTGAGGGGGGCCGCGTGATGCGGATGCCCCTCACGGAGGCCCCCGCGGGCCGCATCGCACCGTGCCCGCGGCCGGCCGCGAGGCCCGCCGTACTGAGCCGGAGGTGGCAGCGGTGACCGCGACCGCCACCCCCGCACGCCCCACGGCGCTCGGCTCCCCCCAGGCCGCCACCGTCCTCGCCCGGCACCGCACCGCCGCCCTGCTGGGCGCGGCGGTCGTGCTGCTGGTGCTCGGCAGCGTCCTGGCCGGCCGGGGTGCCTGGCCGGAAGACCTCACCGTCGACCTCACCGGTCCGCTCGGCAGCGTCAGCGACTGGATCATCGACAACCGCGACACGCACCCGCTGTTCCTCTACTTCTTCGGGCACATCAGCAACGGCGTCGTGCTCTCGGTGCGCGCCGTCTACCTGGTGCTGCTCGCGGCCGGCTGGGCCGGGGTCACCGCGGCGGCCGGGCTGATCGCCTGGCGGGTGGCCGGCGTCCGGCTCGCGCTGACCGGGGTCGTCGCGTTCCTGCTCTGCGGGCTGCTCGGCATGTGGGTGCCGACCATGCAGACCCTCGCCCTGATGGTGGTCGCGGTCCTGGTCTCGGTGGCGCTCGGGGCGCTGCTCGGCCTGGCCGCGGGCCTTTCGGACCGGGTCTTCCGCCTGCTGCGGCCGGTGCTCGACACCATGCAGGTGATGCCGGCCTTCGCGTATCTGCTGCCCGTGGTGCTGGTCTTCGGCATCGGGGTGCCGGCCGCCGTGCTGGCAACGGTCGTCTACGCGGCGCCCCCGATGGCCCGGCTGACCGCGCTCGGGCTGCGCGGCGCCGACGCGGGCGTCATGGAGGCGGCGGCCTCGCTCGGCGCCACCGGACGGCAGCGGCTGCTGACGGCCCGGCTGCCGCTGGCCCGCAAGGAGCTGCTGCTCGGCCTCAACCAGACGATCATGATGGCCCTCTCGATGGCGGTCATCGCCTCGGTGATCGGCGCCGGCGGTCTCGGTGACCGCGTCTACCAGGCGCTGGCCTCCGTCGACGTCGGAGCCGCGCTCGCGGCGGGCATCCCGATCGTGCTCCTGGCCGTGGTTCTCGACCGGGTCACCGGCGCGGCCGGCAACGGGCTCGACAGGCCCCGGCCCGGATCGGCCCGGCTGGGCTGGGCCGTCGCCGCGGCCGGCACCGTGCTCGTGGCCGTCGTGGCGCGCCTCGTCTCCGGGACGAGCTGGCCGGACGGCCGGACGGTCGCGGTGGCCGAGCCCGTCAACAGGGCCGTCGGCTGGATGACCGACCACCTGTACTCGGGCGTCCCGGTGATCGGCGGTACGGCGGACTGGGCCGGACGCTTCACCACCTGGGTCCTGGACCCGGTGCGCGACGGGCTGCAGTGGCTGCCCTGGTGGGCGGTGCTGCTGCTGATCGCCGTGCTCGCCATGCTGATCGGCACCTGGCGCACCACGGTGACCGCCGTCCTCGCGATGGCCGCCATCGGGGTACTGGGCGTCTGGAACCCGGCGCTCGACACGCTCTCCCAGGTGCTGGCCGGTGTCGCGGTGACCCTGGTGGCCGGTTTCGCCGTCGGGATCGCCGCCTCCCGCAGCGAACGGGTGGAGCGGCTGCTGCGTCCGGTGCTGGACGTGTTCCAGACGATGCCGCAGTTCGTCTATCTCATCCCCGTCGTGGCCCTGTTCGGCGTCGGCCGCGCACCGGCGGTGGCCGCCGCCGTCATCTACGCGCTGCCCGCCGTCGTCCGCATCACCACCCAGGGCCTGAACGGCGTCGACCCGGTCACCATGGAGTCCTCGCGCTCCCTCGGTGCGACGGGGGTCCAGCAGCTGCTGAAGGTCCAGCTTCCGCTGGCCCGGCCGGCGCTGCTGCTCGCCGTCAACCAGGGCGTCGTCCTGGTGCTCGCCGTGGTGGTCATCGGTGGTCTCGTCGGTGGCGGGTCGCTCGGCTACTCAGCCGTGTTCGGCCTCGCCCAGGGCGACCTGGCGACCGGGCTGGTCGCCGGCGCCGCCATCGTCCTGCTCGGCCTGATGCTCGACCGCGTCACCCAGCCGACGGCGCGCCGCTCCGGAAAGGGGGCCTGACATGGCTCGTCCGCGTACTCCACTCATCGCGCTCGTCTCCGCCGCGGCACTGGTCGCCGTGACCGGTTGCGGGGCAGCGGACATGACCCAGCAGTCCTCGCCGTTCGCCAACGCGCGGGGCGCGAAGACCGTGACCCTGTCCGTGCAGTCGTGGGTCGGCGCCCAGGCGAACGTCGCCGTCGCCCAGTACCTCCTCGAACACGAGCTGGGCTACCGCGTCGACACCGTCCAGATCGACGAGGTGCCCGCCTGGGACGCCCTCAGCCAGGGCCGGGTGGACGCGATCCTGGAGGACTGGGGCCATCCGGACCAGGAGGCCAGGTACGTCGGGGAGAAGAAGACGATCAGCTCCGGCGGCGAGCTCGGGGTCACCGGGCACATCGGCTGGTTCGTACCCACGTACTTCGCCGAGCGGCATCCCGACGTCACCGACTGGCACAACCTGGACAAGTACGCCGAGCAGTTCGCCACGGCGGAGAGCGGCGGCAAGGGCCAGCTGCTGGACGGCTCCCCGTCCTACGTGACCAATGACAAGGCCCTCGTGCGCAATCTCGGCCTGGACTACCAGGTCGTGTTCTCCGGCTCCGAAGCTGCCCAGATCACGCAGATCAAGCAGTTCGCCAAGGAGAAGAAGCCCTTCCTCTCCTACTGGTACAAGCCCCAGTGGCTGTTCGAGAAGGTGCCGATGACGGAGGTGAAGCTGCCCGCGTACAAGGAGGGCTGCGACGCCGACGCGAAGAAGGTGAAGTGTGCCTACCCGCAGACGCCGTTGAAGAAGTACCTCAACGCCCGCTTCGCCGGCGGCGGCGGGAAGGCGGCCCGGTTCCTCAAGGAATTCTCCTGGGACACCGAGGAGCAGAACAAAGTGGCGATGATGATCGCCGACCGGAAGATGTCGCCCCGGGACGCGGCGGAGAAGTGGGTCCACGAGAACGAGAAGACGTGGCGGGCCTGGATTCCCCGCTGACCGCTCGCTCAGCGGCATGACGGGCAGGAGGCGTCCGGTCTCAGACCGCGGCGCCTCCCGCGGCCTCGCCCGGGGACGCCTCCGTGAGCGCGAACCAGGCGGTCTTGCCCTCGGGTTCGGGCCGCACACCCCACTGGTCGGCCAGGATGTCCAGGAGCAGCAGGCCGCGCCCGGAGGAGGCGAGTTCGACCGGGGTCCGCTGGTGGGGCAGTTCGTCGCCGCGGTCCATGACCTCGACGAGCAGCCTGCGCCGGCCGGTCTCCCCGGTGACGTACGCGGCGAGCGAGCCGTCCTGGTCGGTGTGCACGAGTACGTTGCCGAGCAGTTCCGTCGCCAGGAGCACCGCCGTGTCCACCTGGTCCGGCCGCGCCCAGTCGTGCAGCAGGGCCTTCAGTTCGGCCCGTGCCTCGGCCAGCCCCTCGCCATGGTCCTGGCCGATGGTCAGCACCAGCCGGCGCTGGTTCACCTCGGCGCGCGGTTTCACGGAGTCGCGGCGCAGGAGCAGGAGCGCGATGTCGTCGCCGTCGCGGGCGGCGCCCTCCCGGGCCCCGGGTTCGGGGCTGAGCACGGCCGACATCAGCCGGTCGGCCATCCCTTCGAGGTCCTCCACGGGACCGGGTGAGAACGCGTCGCGCACCCGGACCCAGCCGCTGTACATGTCGTGGCCGCCGTTCTCGATCAGGCCGTCCGTGCACAGCATCAGGACCTCGTCGTCGTGCAGGCGCAGGATCTCGACGGGGTAGTCCTCCTCGCCCGGCATCAGTCCGAGCGGCAGTCCGCCGCTGATGTGTTTGAGCAGACAGGTGCCGTCCGGCATCCGCAGGACCGGGTGCGGGTGGCCGGCGCGGGCGATGTGCAGATTGCCGGTGGACGGGTCGGCCTCGATGTAGAGGCAGGTGGCGAACCGGTCGTCGTCGAGGGTGGTGAGGAAGCGGGAGGCCCGGGCCAGTACGGCGTCCGGGCCGTGCCCCTCGGCGGCGTACGCGTGTACGGCCGTGCGCAGCTGGGCCATCAGTCCGGCGGCGTGCACATCGTGTCCCTGGACGTCTCCGATGACCAGGGCGAGGCGGCCGTTGGGCAGGTCGATGCTGTCGTACCAGTCGCCGCCGACCATGAGCCCTCCCCCGGTCGGCACGTAGCGCGTCGCGACACTCAGCCCGGTCAGCGCCGGGCCCGCCGCGCGCATGCTCTGGCGCAGGCCGCGGGAGAGGGCGAGTTCCGCCTTGCCGGCACGGGCGCGTTCGAGGACCTGGCCGATCATCCGGCCCGCCGCGGTCAGCAGGGCGCGCTCGCTCCTGGTGAAGGCGACCGGTGCGCGGAAGGCGGCGAGCCACACTCCGACGACCCGCCCGCCGTTCACGAGCGGCAGGAAGGCCCACGCCTTGAGGCCCTTGCGGGCCGACATGTGCCAGGTGGCCGGGAACGCGGCGCGGTACTCCTGGGTGGAGGCCAGGAACACCGCCCGGCCGGTCCTGGCGACCTCGGCGGCCGGGTAGCCGGTCGTCAGCGGCATCCGGAAGCCCTCGTCGATCACGCCGCCGGGCCGGAATCCGTACTGCGCCAGCGCGGTGAGGGAGCCGTCACCGATGGCGAACACGTACTGGGCGTCCATCGGGAAGTCCGGCGCGTACAGCCCGGCCACCAGCCTCAGCGCCTCGTCGAGCGAGTCGGACTCCGCGACCGTGTGGCCGGCCGAGAGCAGGAGCGCGTCGCGGCGCCTGACCGCCTCGCCGGGCGGGACGCCTTCGCCGGCCGTCCGGCTCCCCCTGCCCCGCGGCGGCGGGGACGGGGATTCCAGCCGGTTCAGCTCGGCGATCTGGTCCAGCTCGGCCTCGAACTCGTCCGGCGGCGGTTCATGCCGTTCACCACCCATCCGGCGTCCCTTCCCGATGTCCATCGCCGACTGTTCGTACCATGCTCCGACGGTGGAGCCCGGTCCGCAGTGCGAGAGGCTCCGACGGCGCACGGCACGGGGCCGCTCCGGCCGGCGGGGACGCGGGGCTCCGAAAGAGTGCGGGGAGTGGGCGTGCTACCGCCGGGACGGGACCGCCCGGCTGTCAGCGATACGCCGCCGACCTGCGTACATCGCTGAAGTCGACGGCCAGGTCGGCCTCGCGCAGAGTCTCTTCAGCCACTCGGCGCACCTCCGCCAGGACGTCCCCGTGCTCCTCCACGAGACCGGCGTAGATCGGTGCCTCGGAACTGTCTGTGAAACTCACGTCGAACTGCCTCAATCGGTTGGGTATGCCATCGTTCGGCCGGAAACAGGGGCCGATTCTACGTGGTCCGCCGTCCGGGCCGTGGGCGGCTCCAAGGTGTGGGCGCGGCCGGCGATGCCCGGTTTCGGGTGTGCTCGCCGGCCGGTCCGCCGGACGGGGCATGAGATCCTGCGCCGGGCGCGGAGAGAGCGGTTGACCTCAAGTCAACTTGAGATCTTAGCGTTCTGTCCGCGCCCCTGGCCGTGTCCGGCCGACGGGAGCACCGAATCGTTCCCGGAGGCACGCATGAGTATGGAAGTCACGGCGTGGTCATCGCTGCACAGCGCGATGAACGCCCAGCAGGACCGCCGGCCGTTCTCCCGGGCGACCGTGCGCCGGATCGGCGCCTTCGCCCGGCCGCGCCGCCGTGCGCTGTGCCGCTTCCTGGTGCTGAGCGTGTTCACGGCCCTGCTGGCGGTGGCCACCCCGGTGCTGGCCGGCCGGGTGGTCGACGCGATCGTGCAGGGCAAGGAGAACGGCACGGTGACCCGGCTCGCCCTGCTGATCGCGGTCATCGCCGTGGCCGAGGCGGGGCTCGGTCTGCTGACCAGGCTGCTGTCGGCCACCCTGGGCGAGGGACTGATCCTGGACCTGCGCACAGCGGTCTTCGACCATGTGCAGCGGATGCCGGTCGCCTTCTTCACCCGGACCCGCACCGGCGCCCTGGTGAGCCGGCTCAACAACGACGTCATCGGGGCGCAGCGGGCGTTCAGCAACACCCTGTCCGGGGTGGTCTCCAATCTGGTGACCCTGCTGCTGACCCTCACGGTGATGCTCACCATCTCCTGGCAGATCACCCTGCTCGCGCTCGTCCTGCTGCCGGTGTTCGTCGTGCCCGCGCGGCGGATGGGGTCCAGAATGGCCCGGATGCAGCGTGAGGCCGCGGCTCACAACGCCGCCATGGGCACCCAGATGACCGAGCGTTTCTCGGCTCCCGGCGCGACCCTGGTCAAGCTCTTCGGGCGCCCCGCCGACGAGTCCGCCGAGTTCGCCGCGCGTGCCTCCAGGGTCAGGGACATCGGTATCCGCACGGCCATGGCGCAGTCGACGTTCATCACGGCCCTCACCCTGGTGTCCGCACTGGCTCTCGCGCTCGTCTACGGGCTCGGCGGCTACTACGCGCTGCGCGGGAGCCTGGAGCCGGGCGCGGTCGTGTCGCTCGCGCTGCTGCTCACCCGCCTCTACGCCCCGCTGACGGCGCTGGCCGGTGCCCGGGTCGAGGTGATGAGCGCGCTGGTGAGCTTCGAGCGGGTCTTCGAGATCCTCGACCTGAAGCCGCTGATCTCCGAGAAGCCGGATGCCCGCAGGGTGCCGGACGGTCCGGTGTCGGTGGAGTTCGACGGGGTGTCCTTCGGCTACCCGTCGGCCGACAAGGTCTCCCTCGCCTCCCTCGAAGAGGTCGCGACCCTCGATTCCCGGGGCGGCACGGAGGTACTCCACCAGGTCTCCTTCCGGGCCGAGCCCGGCCGGATGGTCGCCCTGGTCGGCTCCTCCGGTGCGGGCAAGTCGACGATCGCGCAGCTGCTGCCCCGGCTGTACGACGCCGATTCCGGCTCCGTGCGGCTGAACGGCGTCGACGTACGCGATCTGACCGCCGAGTCGATCCGCGAGACGCTCGGCATGGTCACCCAGGACGGGCACCTCTTCCATGAGTCGGTCCGCGCCAACCTCACGCTCGCCAGGCCCGGAGCGAGCGAGGACGACATCTGGGACGCGCTGCGCCGTTCCCGCCTGGACGGGCTGGTGGCCTCGCTGCCCGACGGTCTCGACACGGTGGTGGGCGAGCGCGGCTACCGGCTCTCGGGCGGTGAGCGCCAGCGGCTGACGATCGCCCGGCTGCTGCTGGCCCGTCAGCGCGTCGTCATCCTCGACGAGGCGACCGCGCACCTGGACTCGACCTCGGAGGCGGCCGTTCAGGAGGCGCTCGCCGAGGCACTGGAGGGGCGGACCGCCGTGGTGATCGCCCACCGGCTCTCGACCGTGCGGGCGGCCGACCTGATCCTGGTCATCGAGGAGGGCCGGGTGGCCGAGCGGGGGACGCACAGCGAGCTGCTGGCCGCGGGCGGACGGTACGAGGAGCTGTACCGGACGCAGTTCGATCCGGCGGCGGCGGACGGCGCGCGGCCGGAGTCCGTACCGGCCGAGTGACGGTCGATGCGCCCCCGGTCCGTGCGGACCGGGGGCGCATCGTGTTCGGCGGCGTGCGGCGGACGGGTCAGTCGTCGTCGACGTCCTCGCCGGTGACGGAGCCGGTGGCCGCGTCGATGTCGACCGTCGTCTCCCTGTAGTCCTTGGCTACGACGTCGACCGACCAGACGAGGACCTTCTTGTCGTTGTCGTCCAGGTCGAGCGAGGTCACGGTGCCCTTGGCCTTGTCCGTCGCGGCCTTGGCCGCCTGCTGCGGCGTCTGGGTGGCCTTGGCGATCCGCTCGGCCGTCCGGCTCTTGTCCTCCGCGTCCTGGTCCGTCTCCGCGGCGGACTGGAGCACCTTGCCGGTGACCGCGTCGATGCGCACGGTGTGCTCGGTGCCGTCCTTGGCGGCGACGGTCGCCACCCATTCCGGGCCGGTGGCGGAGGGGCTGGCCGACGGGGAGGCGCTGGAGCCGCTCGGCGAGGGGCTGGCACCGGTCGGGGAGGCGCTCGCGGAGGCGGAGGCGGAGGCGGACGCGTCGGTGTCGTCGTCCGATTTGCCGGGGCCCTTCAGGTCGAGTTCGGTCACCTTGCCGCCCTGGACGGCTCCCTCGGCCGTGGTGACGGCCTTGTCGAAGGTGATCTTGGTGGAGGCCAGCAGCTTCTTGCGCTTCTGCTGGTCCTCGGTCAGCGAGGCGCTCGGGCTGGGCGAGGGGCTGGCCGTGCGCTCCGGGACGGCACGCGCGGCTTCGGAGGTCTCCGTCCCCGTGGACGTGCTGCCGCTGTCCTGGCCGCAGCCGGTGAGCAGGGCCGCGGCCAGGACGACGCAGGCGGCGCCGGCCGCACGGAGGCGGTGGGCGCGGAGGAATCCGGTGTTCTTCGGTCGGGGGTGATATGTCATGCCGGCATGCCTAACCGCCCTGCGGCTCCGGCATGTGGGGTGATGGGTCGTAGTCACCCGATCAACCGCGTTCCGGGCCGGGACCCGCTCGTCCGCGGAGCCGGAGCCCCGGCGGCGGCGCGGCGAGGCGGCGGGGCTGATTCCCCAGGCGTGCCAAGGGATATTGCCTCCCGCGGGTCGCGATCCGGCCGTTTTGGTGCGAGCCTGGATGTATGACCTGGGCGTCCTGGACGACTCGCGGAGTGTATTCGGGGCACGGTGGCGTGCTCACCGAGGAGGTCGGGCCGCTGTCCGGCGATCTGACCGTCCACACCACATGGGCCGACGACACTGCACAGATCACGGTGCAGTACACCGATGCGGCCGACTGGTTCACCATGTCCGGCAGTCCCGTTCCCTGCTCCTCCGAGGAGGACAGCCGGGCGCTGCACGAGGCGGTGGTGAACGCCGTCCGGCGGGGTTCGGCGGCCACGGTTCCGGCCGCGTGCCTGGAGCCGGACCGGCCGGCCGGCGGGTCCGCCGCCGAGTAACCGACTACCGCGGGGCCGTCCGAGCCAGTACATGGCCGCGCGCCCGCACGCGGAGGCGTACGGGCGCGGGGCGGTTCCGGCCTGCTCAGTGCGCCTTCTTCACGAACTCCGTGGTGTACGTCTTGGCGAGGTCCACGTCCGCGTTCTTGAGGTTGGGGTTGAAGGCCTTGAGGACCCGCTCGACGGTGGCCGGTCCGTCCGCGGGCATCACCCCGTCCGTGGTGAACATCGGCAGGGTGTTCTTGATGGACTGGGCGTAGAGCGCCGCGCCGCCGCCCTGCGCGTAGTCGGCCGGCATCTTCGCGGCGATCTCGTCGGCGCTGTGCGTCGACATCCACTTCAGGGTCTTCACGAACGCGTTGGCCAGCTTCTGCACGGTCGGCTTGTGGGCGTTGACCCAGTCGGTCTGCATGTAGAGGCTGGAGGACGGGTACAGGCCGCCGAGCGCCTTCCTGGAGCCTTCCGGGGTCCGCATGTCGACGAGGATGCTGCCGAGCTTCTTGTCGAGGATGGTGGCCACGGTCGGGTCGGTGGTCATGCCGCCCTGGATGGAGCCCTGCTGGAGCGCGGAGATGAACGTCTGGCCGGCTCCGACCGCGACGGGCGTGAACTCGCTGGTCTGCACGCCGTTCTTCACGGCGAGGTACTTCGTCAGGAAGTCGGTCGAGGAGCCGAGACCCGTCACGCCGAGCTTCTTGCCCTTGAAGTCCTTCGCCGAGCGGAGGTCGCCCGCCGCCTTGGCGGAGACCATCTCGACCTCGCCCGGGGCCTGGGAGAACTGGACCACCGACTCGATGTGCTTGCCCTTCACCTGGAGGTCGAGGGTGTGGTCGTAGAACCCCACGGTTCCCTGTACGTCGCCGGAGACCAGCGCGGTCTCCGCCTGGACGCCCGCGGGCTCGGTCAGCAGCTGGACGGCGACGCCCTCGTCCTTGAAGTAGCCGAGCCGCTCGGTGAGCATCGCGGGCAGGTAGATGACCTTGTCGAGGCCGCCCACCATGATCTTCACGCTGTCGTTCTTGTCGCCGGACGCGGAGGTGGAGTCTCCTCCGCAGGCGGTCAGGCTCGCCGCGGCGAGGGCTCCGGCGACGGCGAGGGCCGGGATCCTGGGGGACATACGCATCTGGTTCACGTCCTTGTGAAGAGGGTTCCCGGGGAGGGGAAGAGGTCCCCGGGAAGGAGGAAGGCGCGGGTCAGCGCGCGGTGTCGGCGTCGGCCGGTTTCCAGCGGAAGAGCTTCTTCTCCAGGAAGGTGAGCAGCCCCTCGGCGAGCAGGGCGACGACCGCGAGGATGACCATGGCGGCGTAGACGCCCGCCGCGTTGAACGTGCCCTGCGAGGCGGCGACCAGCAGCCCGAGGCCCTTGGTGGCGCCGATGTACTCACCGACGATGGCGCCGATCAGCGCGAAGCCGAAGCTGACGTGGAGGCTGGTGAAGATCCACGAGGTGGCCGACGGGATGACCACCTGGAGGGTGACCTGCCGGTTGCTGGCGCCGAGGATGCGGGAGTTGGCGACGAGGTTGCGGTCCACTTCCCTGGCGCCCTGGAAGGCGTTGAAGAAGACCGGGAAGAACACCAGGACCACCGCGGAGGCGACCTTCGACGCAGGGCCGAGGCCGAACCAGATCAGGAAGATCGGGGCAAGCACGATGCGCGGCAGGGCGTTGAGCACCTTGATGTACGGGCCGAGGACATCGGCGGCGAAGCGGATCCGGCCGAGCGCGATACCGAACAGGACGCCGGCGATCACGCCGATGACCCAGCCGAGCAGCGCCTCGTAGAGGGTGTACCAGATCTGTTCCCACAGGGAGCCCTGGGCGGTTCCGTCGGTCACCCAGGTACGGATCTGTTCCCAGATCTTCGACGGCATGGAGAAGTTGAACGGATCGATGACGGCTGTCCTGGCCAGCCACTCCCACAGCCCGACGACCGCGACGAGCACGGCGATCCGGCTGGCCAGCACCAGCATCCTGCGGTTGCGGGCGGCCCGCGCCCTGGCCTCGGTCCGGCCGGTCGCGCTCACGGCGGCGTCCTTGGTGTCGGTCTCAGGCAGCATCGGCCGCGCCCCTCTCACGGGTGATGCGGACCTCTTCACCGAGCGAGGACCAGATCTCGCGGTAGATCTCCAGGAACCGGGGCTCCAGCCGCACCTGTTCGACCTTGCGCGGACGCGGCAGTCCGATCTCGAAGACCTCCTTGACCGTGGCCGGTCCCGCGGTCATCACGACCACCTTGTCGGCGAGCGCGATGGACTCCTCCAGGTCGTGCGTGACGAAGACGACGGAGGCTCCGGTGCCGCCCCACAGCTCAAGCAGCTCGTCGGACATCAGGGCCCGGGTCTGCACGTCGAGTGCCGAGAACGGCTCGTCCATCAGCAGGATCTCCGGGTCGTTGACGAACGTCGCCGCGAGGGCGACCCGCTTGCGCTGGCCCCCGGAGAGCTGGTGCGGATAGCGGTCCTCGAAGGAGGACAGGCCGACCCTGTCGAGCCAGGCCCGTGCGCGCTCCCTGGCCTCCGCCTTCGGCACGCCCCGGAAGCGGGGCCCCGCCATGACGTTGGACAGGACGGTCCGCCAGGGGAAGACCGCGTCCTGCTGGAAGACGAAGCCGACCTTGTCGCCGATGCCGCGCACCGGTTCGCCGGAGACCAGTACCTCTCCCTCCGTGGGCTCCTCAAGCCCGCTGATCAGGGTCAGGGTGGTCGACTTGCCACAGCCGGTCGGACCGACGACGGCGACGAACTCCCCCCTGCCGATCGTCAGGTCCAGGTCCCGTACGGCGGTGTGGAGCGCCCCCGACGGAGTCCGGAACGCTTTGCTCGCCCCCCGCAGCTCGATGGCGGGGCTCGTTTCGCTGTTCATGGGGCGGGACGCTAGGGGCGGTCCGGCGGCGGCGGGAGCCTTGCGCTCACAACTCCTGGTTCTGCCTGTTACCCGCAGTTCTGCTCATTGTGCTCACTCCCGTACAACGAAGCGGAGACGGGGGCTAGGCAGCGAGGTCGGCGCCGTTTACCTTGCGTTTACACCGAGCCGATCGGAGTACCGGATTCGAGGACCGCGGCAGTGCGGCCGCGGGAGAGCAGGGGACACGGACATGCGGATTCACTGGCCCCGCCGTGTCTTCGCCCAGGTCCTGGTCACCCAGGTGGCGATCACGACGGGGGTGGTCATGCTCGTCACCGGGCTCTTCCTCGCCCCGCTCAGCCATGAGCTGGACGACCAGGCGATGCGCCGGGCCCTGTCCATCGCCCAGACCACCGCCGCGGAACCCGGCCTGGTGGACCAGCTGCTCAGTACCCGGCCCGATCCGTCCGGGCCCGTACAGGCCGAGGCGGAGCGGATCCGGCGGGCCACCGGGGCGCTGTACATCGTGGTGATGGACACCCGGGGAGTGCGCTGGTCGCACACCGAGACCGACCGGATCAGCGAACGCGTGTCGACCGATCCGAGCACTCCGCTGGCCGGCCGCGAGATCATGCAGATCGACATCGGCACCCTGGGGCGCTCCGCACGGGCGAAGGTCCCGCTGCGCGACCGGACCGGCATCGTGGTCGGGGCCGTCTCGGTGGGCATCGCGTACAAGAGCGTCCGGCAGGGGCTGCTCTCCACCATTCCGGTGCTCCTGCAGTACGCGGGAGCCGCGCTGGCGGCAGGAGTGCTGGCGGCGTTCTTCGTCTCCCGCCGCATCCAGCGCGACACCCACGGTCTGGCCTTCGCGGACATCTCCTCGCTCCTGGACGAGCGCGAGGCGATGCTGCACAGCATCCGGGAGGCGGTGCTCGCGCTCGACGCCCGCGGGCGCATCCGGCTGCTCAACGACGAGGCGCAGCGGCTGCTGGAGCTGGCCCCCGACGCCGTCGGCCGGACGCTGGGAGAGGTGCTGCCGCCGGGACGTACGGCGGAGGTGCTCGCGGGCCGGGTCGACGGCGCGAACCTGCTCACCGTCTGCCGGGGGCGGGTGCTGATCGCGAACCGGATGCCGACCGGCGACGGCGGCGCGGTCGTGACGCTGCGCGACCGCACCGAGCTCGAACTGCTGGGCCGTGAGCTGGACTCCACGCACGGACTGCTCGACGCGCTCCGTGCCCAGGACCACGAGCACGCCAACCGGCTGCACACCCTGCTGGGTCTGCTGGAGCTGGGCAGGCACGAGGCGGCGGTGGAGTTCGTCACCGAGGTGTCGGACGGGCACCGGGCCTCGGCCGAGCAGGTCGCGGAGCGCGTGAACGATCCGCTGCTCTCGGCGCTGCTGGTCGGCAAGTCCGCGGTGGCCGCCGAGCGCGGCGCGTCCTTGCTCGTCTCCCCCGCCACCCGGCTGCCCGACGTGGTGGTGGATCCGCGCGATCTGGTGACCGTACTGGGCAATCTCATCGACAACGCACTGGACGCCGCCACGCTGGTCGAGGTGGAGCTGTTCGCCGAGGGCACCACCGCGGTCCTGCGGGTCAGCGACAACGGCCCCGGGGTGCCCGTCGCCATGCGGGAGCAGATCTTCACCGAGGGCTGGTCCACCAAGGAGTCCCCGGCCCACCGGGAGCGGGGGCTCGGACTGGCGCTGGTGCGCCGCCTCGCCGAGCGCTACGGCGGCGCGGCCCGGGTGACGGCCAGGGCCGGTGGCGGCGCCGTCTTCACCGTCGTCCTGCCGGAGGCGCTCGCCGTCCGGCAGCGAGCCGAAGTGGGAGGGGCGCAGTGATTGACGTTCTGGTGGTGGACGACGATTTCCGGGTGGCGGAGATCAACGCGGCGTACGTGGCCAAGGTGCCGGGCTTCCGGGTCGTCTCCCGTGCCCACACGGCCGCGCAGGCGCTGTCCGTACTGGAGCGCGAGCACATCGATCTGATCCTGCTCGATCACTTTCTGCCGGACCGGACGGGGCTCACGCTGGTGCGCCAGCTGCACCAGATCGGCCATCCCGCCGACGTGATCATGGTGACGGCGGCCCGCGATGTGGTGACCGTGCGGACCGCGATGCGGTACGGCGCCCTGCAGTACCTGGTCAAGCCGTTCAGTTTCGGCGGTCTGCGCTCCAAGCTGGAGAGCTACGCGACGCTGCGCCGCACCCTGGAGGGTGTGGAGAGCCGCCGCGGGGAAGCCGGCCAGGAGCAGGTCGACCAGATCTTCGGGGCGCTGCGCACCCCGGAGTCCGTCGCCGCGGCCGGGCTCCCGAAGGGGCACTCGGCGCCGACCGCCGACGTGATCCGCCAGGTCCTGTCGGCGGCCGGTGAGCCGCTGTCCGCGCACGAGGTAGCGGCGCGGGCCGGTCTGAGCCGCTCGACCGCCCAGCGCTACCTCAAGTACCTGGAGGGCGCGGGCCGGATCAGCCTCACGCTCAAGTACGGGGACACCGGCCGCCCGGAACACCGCTACGCCTGGGCGACGGCGGGCTGAGGGGCCGCGCCCCGGTCCGCGCAACCCCTCTGCAACGTCCGGCCGGGTTGCATGGAGGCCATGCGCGTACCGCGGACGGCGCGGTGCCTGGAGGGAGGCCGATCCGTGAACCGATGCGAGGTGGTGCGGCCATGAGCACGGAGGACGCGCCGCCGGTGGAGCTCACGCCCGCGGCCGCCGACCTGCTGCGGCGGCTGCGCGGGCTGCACGGTCCGTTGATGTTCCACCAGTCGGGCGGCTGCTGCGACGGCAGCGCGCCGATGTGCTACCAGGACGGTGAGTTCCGTACCGGCGGCTCCGACGTACTGCTCGCCTCTCTGGAGGTCGACGGGGTGGCGGAGAGCATTCCGTTCTGGATGTCGAGGAGCCAGTCGGAGGTGTGGGCGCACACCCGGCTGATCGTGGACGTGGTGGAGGGCCGGGGCAGCGGCTTCTCGCTGGAGGCCCCGGAGGGGGTGCGGTTCCTGATCCGGTCGCGGCTGGCGGGCGGCTGACCAGGAACCGGCACCCCCGCGGGGATCAGCCGCTGTCCCGCACCGCCACGATGCCGTTGAACACCCCGACGTAGGCGGTGCCGTCCGGTCCGATCGTGACGGGCGCCCAGTTGTTGTCGTACGAGGGGCCCGTGCCGGTGAGCTTCGTCCAACGGCGCTGTCCGGTGCGGAAGTCGACCGCGGTGAGGTACCAGGCGTCGATGCCGAGGCTGTTGGGCTGCTTCTCGTAGAAGTAGAGCAGGCCGTTCGCGGTGGACAGTTTGGGCACGGTGGAGGGCGAGCGGACGGCGCTCTCCCACACCGTGTCGCAGCCGCTGCCGTCGGGCCGCACGTCGATGCGGGCGGCTCCGCCGACGACGCTGCGGCCGAGCAGGAGCGAGGTGAGGTTCTCGTAGCCGTAGTTGTTCTCGACGACGAGGCTGTTGCCCCAGCTGATCATGGAGTTGTCGGTGGTGGAGGCTCCGGAGCCGAAGACCGGGACCTTGCAGACGAGGCGCCGGCCGTCGGGCACGCCGGGGCCGCGCCGGTAGACGAGGACGTTCATCCGGTCGTCGGCGTTGTCGGTGATGGCCACGTAGTCGTCGCCGTCACCGAACAGGTCCGGGGTGGTGCCCGAGCCCTGGTTCACCGAACCGGGTTTGGTGCCGGTCCCCCGGTCGTACGTCTGCCGCCACTGAACCGCGGGCGTGCCGTCGGCCGAGGCGGCGAAGCTGTAGAGGGCGTGGTCCGTGACGATCGAGACACCGTCCGGTGCTACGGAGAACGAGTTCTGGATCTCCTCCCCCGCGAGCCGCACAGAGCGGATCGCGGAGGTCTGCGGGTCGACCGTGCCGACCCGGCCGAGCCGGGTCACCCACCAGATGCGGCCCTGCCAGTCGGGCATGACGGAGGTGACGGGGTCACACGTTCCGCTGGGGTAGAGGTTGGTCCAGCTGACGCAGTCGTGCGGCACCTGCCCGGTCAGGTCCCAGTCGTCGACGGTCACGAAGCGCCAGCTGCCGTCGGCCGCCTGCTCGTGCGCGATCCGCTGGATGTGCTGGCGCGAGTCGGCGAGGACCACCCGGTCCTGGTTGTCGAGGTAGAAGTAGGCCCCGCCCGAGGTGTCCTTGAAGATCTTCGAGAAGTCGAGCCGGGTGATGGCCTCGACGGTCGAGGACCGCTGCGGCAGCGCGTACTCGGCGAGGGTGTCGAGCGTGCGCGGGTCGAGCAGTTTGAGCAGGAACCCGGTGAACGTGCCGCACACCGTGATCAGCCGGCCCGCCGAGTCGAAGGTGGCGGTGGCGCACTCGCCGCCGAGCGGTGCGATCTGTTCGCTGCTGACCTGGGGGTCGCGGCCGAGCGGGCCGGAGTACGGGTGGGTGCCGCTGCCCGCCGCGTCGGCGTGCATGCCGCTGCGGCCGTTCGGGGCGAGGAAGGGGTGCTGCGGCGGAGCCTGCCCGGGGACGGGCGAAGCCGTGGCGGGCGTGCCCGTGTAGTCGCTCACCAGGCGGTGTCCGGGTGCGCGGGGGATCTCACCCGCCGCGGCCGGTGAGCCCGAGACCATGAGCGCGGTGGCGCAGAGGGCAAGTGTCAGGGCCAGCGCACGGGCGGGCCCACTTCTGGACAACGGGAACAGCGGGGACATCGGACTCCTCGGTCGGGACGGGGGGCGCGCCGCCGCCCGACGCTAGGCCGAGGGTCTTGAGGTGTCCATGGAAATGCACCGGGTTTCATCGACGCTTCACGGCCGTGCAATGTTGCCGGATCCCCCGCCGCCCCGGCGCGCTCCGGCCGATCCGCGCCGCGCGCCGGTCCGGCGGTCGAGCAGCTCGCGCCGGATCTCGGCGGCCGTGCTCCTGGCCCGCTCCGAGGTCGCCCTGCGGTCCGCCTGGGCGGGCACGAACCGGTGCGGCGGCACGCCGCACCGGGGGCACGCGGTGTCGGTGTGGATCAGCCGGCCGTCCTCGCACTGCGGGTCCTCGCAGAACGCCGCACCGAGCAGGTGTCCGGCGATCTCCAGGGGCGGCCAGCGGCGCCCGCCGTCCTCGTCCTTCTCCTGGAGGGTGTGGGCCCAGCGCGCGTTCCACCGGCGCTCCACCCGGTCCAGGAGCTGGTCCGGGCTCCGCCGGCCGAGCTCCCGGTGGATCATCTCGACGAGCTCGGCCGGGTACTGGCCGCCGAACTCCCTCATCAGCGGCTGCGGCAGCGCGTGCAGGAGGTAGCCGACCGGGTCCGCACCCGGCCGCTGCCACTTCCGGCACTGGCAGTCCCCGTCCGGGGTCAGCGGGGTGCGGCAGCGGCTGCACAGGCCCCGGCAGTCGCCGCACAGTCCGTGGTCGAGCCCGTCCAGATGCCGGGCGGGTGCCCGGCCGCACTCCCGGCAGCAGGAGGCGCACAGTCCGCAGAGCCGTTCGAAACCGACGACCGTCGCCCAGGGCCGCTGCTGGCAACGGCAGCAGCGGCTGCTGCGGCAGTGCTCGTGGTGCACGGCGCCCGGTTCACGTCCGAGTGGGGGCAATGACATGGCTGCGCTCTCCGGGTCCCGGCTCGGTGCGGCGCCCGGCAGCTGTTGCCGTGCCGGACGGGGATACGGTACGCGCTGCGGCGCACCTCACCGGACCGTTTCATACCCGAATGCCCGCGGCTCCCGAACGGCCGCACAAGGCGACCAACCGACCGAAAATCATACGTTCCTGTATGTACCGGGACCGTTCGTGCGCGTTTCCGTGACCCTGCTTGACCTTGCCGTTGGCGGCAGGGTTGAACGATTGCCGCATGAACAGCAGCTCAGCACCTTCCGGCTCGTCCGGCTCTTCCGGCGGCCGCGTCGTCGCCATCACCGCATCGGCCGCGCCACCGCCCACGCCTTCGCCGCCGAGGGGGCCACCGTGCTCGTCATCGGGCGGCGGCCCGGCCCGCTCGAAGAGACCGCAGCCGGACACGACCGGATCGTGCCACTGGTGGCCGACATCACCGGCCCCGGTGAGCCCGAGCGGATCGTCCGCACCGCCCGGGAGACGTACGGGCGGCTCGATGTACTGGTCAACAACGCCGCCGTGGTCCGCAGCGCCGCACTCGACGCCGTGACCACCGAGATCATCGAGCCGCAGATCGCCACCAACCTGATCGCGCCCCTCCTGCTCTCCCGGGCCGCGCTGCCCCTGCTGGAGGCCTCCGGCGGCGTCATCGTGAACATCAGCACGTCGATCGGACAGCGGGGGTGGCCGGGCGGATCCGTCTACGCGGCGACCAAGGTGGCCATGGAGCTGTTCACCCGCACCTGGGCGGTCGAGCTCGCGCCGCGCGGCATCCGGGTCGTGGCGGTCGCCCCCGGTGCGATCGGGACCCCGATCGGCAAGCACCAGGGGCTGACGCCCGAGCAGTTGGCGGCGCTGCGGGAATGGCAGCTGGCGCACACGCCGATGCGCCGGCGCGGCACTCCGGAGGAAGTGGCGCGCTCGATCACGTATCTCGCCTCGTCCGACGCCTCGTTCATCACCGGTGCGGTTCTCCCGGTGGACGGCGGTGCGGTGGTCGCGTGATAGGAGTGAACGGGGAGGTGGCGCGCGTGCTGATCGGCGAACTGGCCACGGCCACCGGCGCGACCCCGCGTGCGCTGCGCCACTACGAGCAGGCCGGGCTGATCACTTCGCGGCGGGCCGCCAACGGATACCGCGTGTACGAGGCGCGCACGGCCGTCCGGGTCCGCAACATCCGCCACCTGCTGGCCGCCGGGCTCACGCTGGACGACGTGCGGGCGTTCCTGCCCTGCCTGGACGGCGATGTCGCCGCCTCCCCGCCCTCCCCGCAGGGGCTGCGGATCGCCCGCGAGCGGCTCGCGGTCCTCGAAGCCCGGATCGCCGCCCAGACCGCGGCACGGGACCGGCTGGCCGCGGCGCTCGGGGCACTGTCCGGCGGCCCGGCCGGGCGGAGCCACCGGACCGGCGAGGGGTCAGGGCCTGATGCTGCTCACGACATCGGCGGTGGCCGTCAGGCCCTCCTGGATGGTGGGCGCCATGCTCGTCCCCGCGAGGAAGAACCCCAGCAGGCCGCAGACCAGCGCGTGTGAGATCTTCAGTCCGCCGTTGCGGAGGAAGATCACCGCCAGGATCAGCAGAAGCAGCACCAGTGAGATCGAAATGGCCATGGCCAACCTCCTCCGCCGCGCCTGAATTGCGGCATTCGGCGGCCAGTTTGGCGTAGCGGAGGAGCCATCCGGCGCGCTGGCGTGTCCGCCAAACGGGTACGGCTGGACGGTCACGGACGAGGTCGGGGCGGCCCCCGGTCAGCCGGTCCTGCCGGGGGCCGCCCGACGGTGTCAGGGCGCGGGCAGCTCCATCAGTTCAGCGACGGTCTCGCGGTGGCTGCCCGCCGTGCCGTACGCGATCGAGTCGGCCTTGGCGCGCTTCAGATACAGGTGCGCCGGGTGCTCCCAGGTCATCCCGATGCCGCCGTGCAACTGGACGCATTCCTCCGCCGCGTGGACGGCGGCCCCGGAGCAGTACGCCTGCGCGACGGCCACTGCCAGCGGCGCCTCGGGGCTGCCGGTGGCCAGCGCGTCCGCGGCGTTGCGCGCCGCCGCCCGCGCCGAGACGACCTCCAGCCAGAGCTGCGCCATCCGGTGCTTGAGCGACTGGAACGAGCCGACGGGGCGGTTGAACTGGTGGCGCTCACGGGTGTATCCGACCGTCTCGGTCAGGCACCACTCGGCGATCCCGAGCTGCTCGGAGGCGAGGAGCCCGGCTCCGGACAGCAGTCCCGCGCGCACCGCCTCCCGGGCGGTCCCGGCGTCCGCGAGCCGGGTTCCGGTGGCGCCGGTCAGGGTGACGGTCGCGAGCGGGCGGGTCAGGTCGAGTGCGACGAGCGGCTCGACGGCGACGCCCGGGGCGTCCGCGTCGACCGCGTACAGGCCGTCCGCGGTGGGCACCAGCAGCACGTCGGCGGCGGCCGCGTCCGCGACCGGGCCGAGCCTGCCGTCGAGGGCGGCGAGCGGGGCGCCGGTGTCCGGCGCGGCGTCCTCCGTGGCGGCCGAGAACGCCGCGGTGGTCTCCGGCGCGGCGGCGGAGAACGGCGCCACGAGCACGGCGGTCCTGCGGCCCGTGGCCAGTTCGGTCAGCAGCGCGGCCACCGGCCCGTCCTGGCCGCCGAGCGCCAGCAGTGTCCGGGTGGCGACGACGGAGCTGGTCAGGTACGGCACCGGGGCGACGCGGCGACCGAGTTCCTCCAGGACCACGGCTGCCTCGCGGTGGCCGGCCCCCTGCCCGCCGAGCTTCTCGGGCACCAGGAGTCCGGCGACGCCGATGCCGGTGGCGAGCGCCTTCCACAGCTCCGGGTCGTACGGCGTGGCGGACTCGGTACGGGCGATCACCGCCGGCGCGTCGCACCGGGCATCCAGGAGCGAGCGGACGGCGGCGCGCAGGTCCTCCTCGGTCTCCGAGTACAGCAGATCGGGCGCCTGGCTCTCTTCGGTACTCGCGGTCATCGGGACAGGTCCTTCCAGGCGACGTCCTTGTCGTTGCGTGGTTCGGCGGGCAGGCCGAGCACGCGTTCGGCGACGATGTTCAGCAGTACCTCGCTCGTGCCGCCCTCGATGGAGTTGCCCTTCGAGCGGAGGTAGCGGTAGCCGGCGTCGCGGCCGGTGAAGTCGACGAGTTCGGGCCTGCGCATCGTCCAGTCGCCGTACAGCAGCCCCTCGCCGCCCAGGAGTTCGACTTCGAGTCCGCTGATCTCCTGGTTGAGCCGGGCGAAGGCGAGCTTCATCCCGGAACCCTCGGGGCCCGGTTGTCCGGCGACGAGCTGCTGGCGCAGGCGCGCCCCGGTGAGCCGGGCGACCTCGGCCTCCACCCAGAGGGTGAGCAGCCGCTGGTGCAGATCGTGGGTGCGCAGCTCGGGGCGTTCGCGCCAGGTCGCGGCGACCGGTCCGATCATGCCGCCCTCGCGCGGGATGCGCGCTCCGCCGATGGAGACGCGCTCGTTCATGAGCGTCGTCTGCGCGACCTTCCATCCCTCACCGACCGGGCCGAGCCGGTGGCTGTCGGGGATGCGGACCCCGGTGAGGAAGACCTCGTTGAACTCGGCCTCGCCGGTGATCTGCCGCAGCGGCCGGACCTCGACACCGGGGTCGGTCATATCGCAGATGAAGTAGCTGATGCCGCGGTGCTTGGGCACGTCGGGATCGGTGCGGGCGATGAGGATCGCCCAGCGCGCCAGGTGTGCGCTGGATGTCCAGACCTTCTGCCCGTCGACCACCCAGTCCTCCCCGTCGCGGACGGCTCGGGTGGAGAGGGCGGCCAGGTCGGAGCCGGCGCCCGGCTCGCTGAAGAGCTGGCACCACACCTCCTCGCCGACCCACAGCGGGCGCAGGAAGCGCCGCTTCTGCTCGTCGGTCCCGTAGCCGAGGACGGTGGGGGCGGCCATGCCGAGGCCGATGCCGATGCGGCGCGGATCGTTGTCCGGCGCGTCCGCCGCGGCGAGTTCGGCGTCGACGACGGCCTGGAGGGAGCGCGGCGCGTCCAGGCCGCCGAGTCCGGCCGGGTAGTGCACCCAGGCCAGTCCGGCGTCGAAGCGTGCCTTGAGGAAGTCGGTGCGGCCGGTGGTGGCCGGCGGGTGGGCGGCGAGCAGCTCCCGGGTGAGGCGGCGCAGTCCGGCCGCGTCGGGCGCGGTCATCGGGCGGCTCCCGAGGGGAGGACGACGATGCGGCCGGTGCTGGTGCCGTCGGCGACGCGCTGGACGGCGGCCGCCGCCCCGTCCATCGGGACGCGGTCGCTGATGAGTGGCTTGATGACGCCCTCGGAGGCGAGCCGGGTCAGCTCCCGGTGACAGTCGCGGACCGCCTGCGGGTCCTTCGTGTTGTACAGGCCCCAGTGGAGCCCGAGGACCGAGTAGTTCTTCACGAGCGCGTGGTTGAGCCCCGGGGTGGGGATCACGCCGCTGGCGAAGCCGACGACGACGATCCGTCCCTCGAAGGCGACGCACTTCACGGACTTGGCGTACGCGTCGCCGCCGACCGGGTCGTAGACGACGTCGGCACCGCGTCCGCCGGTCGCGTCCTTGACGGCCGCGATGATGTCATCGGTGCGCCGGTCGATGACCAGGTCGCAGCCGAGCGCGGTGGCGGCCTCGGCCTTCTCCGCGCCGCCGACCACGCCGATGACGGTCGCGCCGGCGGCCTTGCCGAGCTGGACCGCCGCGCTGCCGACGCCGCCGGCCGCCGCGTGGACGAGCAGCGTCTCACCGGCTCGCAGGTGTGCCCGCCGGTGCAGTCCGAACCAGCCGGTCTGGTAGCCGATGTGCAGCGCGGCGGCCTCGGCGTCGTCCAGGGCTTCCGGGGCGGGCAGCAGGGCTGCCTCGTCCGCGACGACGTACTGGGCGAATCCGCCGTACGGCAGTGCGGGGGTGGCCAGCACCCGGCGCCCGTCCCCGGTCCTGCCGCAGATCTCCACGCCGGGCGTGAACGGCAGCGGGGGCCTGACCTGGTACTGGCCGCGGCAGAGCAGCGCGTCGGGGAAGTTGATGTTCGCCGCGAGCACCTCGACGAGCACCTGCCCGTCACCGGGCGTGGGCCGGTCCGTCTCCTCCAGCCGCATCACCTCGCTCGGCTCGCCGTTCCGGTGCACTCGCCATGCCTGCATGAGGGGCCTCCACAACACTGTCGGCATTACCACTGCTCCGGCGCATACTAAGCGGTCGCTTGCCCCTCTGGGAACAACCTGCGGGCGACCGTTTCGACCGGTCCGGGTGGCTGGCCGTGACGGGTGAACCGAGACACGGCTGTGCGCCCGGCCCCGCCCGCGGAGGTGCGGGAGCGCCGGGCGCACTGCGGGCGGGCCGCTACCTGCCCGCCACCACCTCCGCGATCTGCGGCGCCTGGGCACCCTTGCGCCAGGTCAGCCGCACCGCGTCGGCGGTCCGGCCGTGCGTGTCGATGCCGGTGTACGCGCCGCCGAGCCGGCCGACGGTCTGCCAGTCGCCGTCCGCGTTCCGCAGCTGGATGTCCGCCGAGCCCTTGGCACCGTCGGGCCGCAGGACCGTGACCGAGCCGACCGCCCGCGCGCCGCCGAGCCCCACCTCAAGGGACTCACCGCTCTGCGGGGCCCGTGCGGCGCGGTAGACCGTGCCCGGGTCTCCGTCGGCCGCCGAGTCCATGGCGGAGCCGGTGGCGGCGGGCGGGTTGCCGGTGACCGCGCCGTCCGTGGTCGCGACGTGGAACTCGCGGACGACGACCCAGCTGGTCTGGGCCGCGGCCGCCCGCGCCCGTACATAGCGGGCCTTCGTGCCGGCGGGCGCGGTCGCGGCGACGTCCGGCTTGCCGGAGAAGGCGGTGAGCGACTGCCAGCTCTTGCCGTCGGCCGAGTACTCCAGCACTCCGTCGTGCAGGTAGTCGTCGGTGCTGCCGGACTTGCCCATGGCGAGCGTGATGTCGCCGATCTCCCTGGACTCGCCCAGGTCCACGGTGAGCTGATCGTCCACCGCGGGCGCTCCGTCGCTCCAGAAGTACGTGGAGTCGTCGCCGTCGAGCATCCGGGCGGCGGTGTTGCCCTGGTACGTGCCGAGGCTCGTCGACGCGCTGGGCCGGCCGCTCACACCGAGGATCCGGTCGTACTCGGCGGTGGCCCGCTCGACGAACCCGTCCAGCACCCCGTCACCGACGTGGACCGGCACCTTGTCGCCGCCGAGGCCGGTGTACACGAAGGACTTGGCGTGCTCGGCCTGCGCGGGCAGTTGCTGCCGGAGGTCCCAGGCCTGTGCGCCGTTACCGGCACGGGCCGCTTCGACCATGCGCAGGGCGGTACGGGACGCGGTCCCCCAGGCCTCGGTGGCGTCCAGCCAGGGGCCGGAGTCCTCGATGAATCCCCGGTCCGGGAGTGAAGCGCGCAGCCGGGCGGGGGCCGCGCGGAGGTTTCCGAGCACGGTGGTGAGCCGCTTCGAGTCGCCGGACTTCCAGAAGCGCGCGACCTCCGCCGCGAGCTCCGGCGCCTTGTCGGTGTTGAGCGCGGAGCTGTAGTTGACGTCGGCGAAGGCGCGCAGCGCCTGCTCGGTGCGGGCGTCGCCTCCCGCGTACTCCTTGAGCCCCTTGCCCCACGAGGTGCGCGGGTCGTACGCGGCGTCGTTCCAGGAGTAGTCCGCGACGGTGTACAGGGAGAGCTTCGAGGCGTACGGCTGGATCATCGGGTTGGCGGTGATGCCCGCGAGCCTGCCCGGCAGTCCCTTCTCGCGCCCGTTGAACGGGCCGAGGAGCAGCCGGTCGGTCGCGTAGTCGTTCACCGGGTAGTTGTCCCAGGTCAGGATCGGGTGTCCGAACACCTCGCGGGCGGTGTCGGCCTGAGCCACCGTCATGGTCGGCGCGACGACTCCGACGCCGGTCCACTCGACGAGCACGTCCGGATCGAGCTGTTCGGCGAGGGCCGTCTTGTAGGCCGATTCGCTGATGTTGTAGTACTCGGTGGGGACCATCTGGAGCGGCTGCGCACCGGGGTGGGTGGCGATGAACTCCTTGTTGACCCGGTTCAGCAGGTACGCCTGCGCGGCTCCCGCCGCACCGCCGCCGGTCCCCCACTTCTCCTTGTCCGCGTCGCAGTTCCAGTCGGTGTAGCTGATGTCGTCGAGCGGCACCGCGAACGTCCGTACGCCGATGTCCCAGATCGTCTGGAACTTGTCGACGAGGGCCTTGGTGTCCGCGTCCGAGCTGTAGCAGACCGACAGCCCGGGAGAGAGCGCGTAGGTGAACTCGACGTGCCGCTGGGCCGCCCGGCCGGCCAGCTCCTTGATCTGCGCCAGCTGGTCGGCGGGGTAGGCGTCGCGCCACTTCTCGCGGAGGTAGGCGTCGTCCTTGGGCGAGTACACGTAGATGTTCATCTTGTGCTCGCCGTAGTAGTCCAGCTGGTCCAGCCGGGCCTTCTGCGACCAGGGAGTGCCGTAGAACCCCTCGATGACGCCGCGCAGCGCCGTGCCCGGCCAGTCGCGCACCGCGAGTCCGCCGACCCGGGCGCCCGGCCGCCGCTGGTGCGGCAGGATCTGGCGCAGGCTCTGTGCGGCGTAGTACGTGCCGGTGGCGTCCTTGCCCGCGAGGACGATCCGGTCCGCCCCGATGCCGAGGACGTAGCCGTCGGCGGGCAGTCCGCCGGTGCCTTCGAGCTTCTGGGCGGCGAGCGCGCCCGCGTCTCCGACGTGGACGGTGAGCCCGCTCGCGGATGCCCGTGTGCTCCGGACGACGCGCTGCGCACCGGCCCGCTTCAGGGCGGTCTCGACCACGGCGAGCGAGGACTCGTCGGCCGTCTCTCCGGCCACCACGGTGACGGTGGGAGTGATGGTGATCCGGTCGGACCGGTTCTTGACCGACTGCGGGGTCGGCGTGATGACGGGGGTCCCCGGGCTGTCCTGGGCCTTCGTCGGGGTGTCGGTCGCGGTGGGGCCGGCCGCCTGCGCGGACGGCCCGGCGGCCAGCAGGCCACCGACGAGCAGGGCCGCTGCCGCGGCCATGGCGGTGAGACGGGGTGGGCGAGGCGTCACAGATCCTCCATTGATCACTCAAGTCATCAGAGTCGCGCAACACAACTGCACCGAATTCAACATCCTGGCGCTTACATGTCAATGGTCTGGACAACATCACTGCGTGGACCTGGAGTTTTGCCTTCGGACGCGGTACTTATGCGCCATGACAGAGCCCCTGCACACCCCCGGATTCGCCGCTCCTCCCCCGCTGGGCGCCAGCGCGTTACCACCCGGCACCTACGACGGCGTCGTGGTGCTGGTGACCGGCGGCGGCTCGGGGCTCGGCAAGGCGATAGCCGCCGAGTTCGCCCGGCTGGGCGCGGATCTGGTACTGGTCGGCCGCGACGCCGAACGGCTGGCCGCCGCCCGGGACGAGCTGGCCCCGCTGACCGGCGGCCGGGTCATGACCGCACCGGCCGACATCCGCGACCCCGACCGGATCGCGGCGGTGTTCGACGCGGCCGAGGCCCAACTGGGGCCGCCGGACGTACTGATCAACAACGCGGCCGCCAACTTCCCCTCCCCCGCAGAGGACTTGTCGCCGAACGCCTGGCGGGCGGTGCTCGACATCACGCTGACCGGCACCTGGTTCATGACCCGGGAGTTCGGGCGGCGCCACCTCGCGGCCGGCACGGCGGGCTCGATCGTCAGCGTCGGGGCGTCGTACGCCTGGACCGGCGGCCCCGGCTACGCCCACTCGGCCGCCGCCAAGGCCGGGGTCAAGAACCTGGTCGAGACGCTCGCCGTGGAGTGGGGTCCGTACGGGATCCGGATCAACGGACTGGTGCCGGGGCTGATGCCGCACGAGGACATGACCACCGACATCCGCGGCCACCTGGACCGGGCCGGCGAAGCGGGTCCCGGGGACAGGCAGCACAACCGGCCCGCCGAGCCCACCGGGCACAACGAGCCCGGCCGGCCCGCGGAGAACAGCCCGCGTGACGAGCACGACGCGCGGCAGCCCGCGCTCCGGGTCGGCCTGCCGCGCGAACTGGGCTGGGCAGCGACGTTCCTGGCCTCCCCGTACGCCGGTTTCGTATCCGGCCACTCGCTCGTGGTCGACGGCGCGAACTGGCAGCGGCGCTCACTGGTGGCCCCGCCCGTGGTACCGGTGCGTGAGCAGCTGGGCCGTGGCCCGTTCGCCCCGCCCGGCGCCGGCGGGCACTGAGTCAGCCGCCCTCGAAGTGCGGCGGCCGGCGGGCGGCCTTGGCCGCATAGCCCTCGGCACAGTCCTGCGAGGTGAGGGTGAGCGCGGCCGCCAGCGCCGTCCGGTCGAGCGCGGCGGCCATCCCGGCGTCCGCGAAGGCGTCGACCGAGCGCTTGATGTGCCGGACGGCCAAGGGGGCGTTGGCCGCCACCGCGTCGGCGACGGACCGCGCGGCGTCCTCCAGCTCCCCGAGCGGCGTGACCCTCTGGAGCAGCCCGATCCGCTCGGCCGTCGGCGCGTCGATCCGGTTTCCGGTGAGCGCGAGGTACTTCGCCCAGCCCGCACCGGCCTCGCGGGCGATCCGCATGTCGCCTCCCGCGTCCACGGCGACCCCGATACCGGCCTCCGGGAGCGCGAACACGGCGTCGTCGGCGGCGATCCGGATGTCGGCCATGAGCGCCAGCTCGAAACCGAAGCCGAGGCAGTAGCCCTGGACGGCGGCGATCACCGGCTGCGGGAGCCCGGCGAACGCGGCGAAGCGTTCGTGCACCCAGCGGATGCCCTCGTAGTAGTTCTGGGTGCGCTCGGCGGGGGAACGCCCGGTGATGGCGCCACCGGGCGCGGTGACGTCGATCCCGGCGCAGAAGGCCCGGCCCTCGCCGCGCAGCAGAACGGCCCGGACCGAGCCGTCGAACCGGATCCGGTCCGCCATGATGCCGAGCTGCCTGCTGGACTCCCAGCTCCAGCCGTTGAGCCGGTCGGGGCGGCAGAGGGTCAGCACACCGACGCCGTCCTCGATCCGGAGCGTGATCCGCTCCTCGCCCTGCGGAATACCGTGATCGAGGATGTCGAGCACCGCCGCCCCCTCCGTCAACTGACGCATCGTCAGAAAAGGTTGTGCGGCACAGGGTACGGCGGCGCGTCCGGGGCGGCCAGGGTCCGGCCGGCTCAGCGCGGGAACAGCTCGAAGGTGACGGCGGGCCGGCCGCCGAACCGCTCGCCCGAAGCCTCCGCGTTGCCGGCCAGGAAGGCGCGGCAGTACTCCTCCGGGTCCCGGTCGGTGAGCACCTCGATGTACGTGCGGTGGGCGAGCAGCGAGTGCACGGAGCGTTCGAGTCCGGCCGTCACGTCGACGGCGTGCGTCGGCGTGGCCGATCCGGCGACGGCCACCCAGCGCACCCCGTCCCACGGTTCGAGCCCCTGTCCGGCCAGCTCCGGGAAGATCCAGCGGTTGCCCGCGTCGCCCGCCGCGTCCAGGGCCGCCCGGCCGACCGCGCGGTGGTCGGGGGTGTTCCAGGCGACGCCGCCCCAGGTGTCCCGGTGGTTGAGCGTGACGATCAGCTCGGGCCGGTGGCGGCGAACGGCCGCCGCGATGTCGCGGCGCAGCCGCACGCCGTACTCGATCACCCCGTCGCGATGGTCCAGGAACTCCACCCGGGAGACCCCGACGACCGCCGCGCTCGCGCGCTGCTCCCGCTCGCGCAGCGGTGCGCACCTCTCCGGTTCGAGGGTGTCGATGCCGGCCTCGCCCCGGGTGGCCAGCAGATAGCCGACCTCGCGCCCTTCGTCCGTCCACACGGCGACGGCCGCCGCGCAGCCGTACTCCAGGTCGTCGGGGTGTGCCACGACGGCGAGCGCGCGCCGCCAGTCCACGGGCATGGATTCCAGCTGCTCGGTCATACCGGCAGGCTAAGGGCCGCCTCGCGCTCCCTGATGGATCAGCGCGCGGACCCGCCCCCGCGGCGCGTACACAGACCCCACTTTGCATGATCATGCGTAATAGCGCATACTCTTCCTATGTCTAAGGTTCTTACCTCCCTGCCGGCCGGCGAGCGCGTCGGCATCGCCTTCTCCGGTGGTCTCGACACCTCCGTCGCGGTCGCCTGGATGCGCGACAAGGGTGCCGTCCCGTGCACCTACACCGCCGATATCGGCCAGTACGACGAGCCCGACATCGCGTCGGTCCCGGGCCGCGCGTCGGCCTACGGCGCCGAGATCGCGCGTCTGGTCGACTGCCGTGCGGCGCTGGTCGAGGAGGGCCTGGCCGCGCTCACGTGCGGCGCGTTCCACATCCGCTCGGGCGGGCGTGCCTACTTCAACACCACGCCGCTCGGCCGCGCCGTCACCGGCACCCTGCTGGTCCGGGCGATGCTGGAGGACAACGTACAGATCTGGGGCGACGGCTCCACGTTCAAGGGCAACGACATCGAGCGGTTCTACCGCTACGGTCTGCTCGCCAACCCGCACCTGCGGATCTACAAGCCCTGGCTCGACGCGGACTTCGTCCATGAGCTGGGCGGCCGCAAGGAGATGTCGGAGTGGCTGCTCGCCCACGACCTCCCCTACCGCGACAGCACCGAGAAGGCGTACTCCACCGACGCCAACATCTGGGGCGCCACCCACGAGGCCAAGACCCTGGAGCACCTCGACACGGGCGTCGAGACCGTCGACCCGATCATGGGTGTGCGGTTCTGGGACCCGGAGGTCGAGATCGCCACCGAGGACGTCACGATCGGCTTCGACCAGGGCCGTCCGGTGACGATCAACGGCAAGGAGTTCGCCTCCGCCGTCGATCTGGTGATGGAGGCGAACGCCATCGGCGGCCGCCACGGTATGGGCATGTCCGACCAGATCGAGAACCGGGTCATCGAGGCCAAGAGCCGCGGCATCTACGAGGCCCCGGCCCTGGCCCTGCTGCACGCCGCCTACGAGCGGCTGGTCAACGCGATCCACAACGAGGACACCGTCGCGCAGTACCACAACGAGGGCCGGCGACTGGGCCGTCTCATGTACGAGGGCCGCTGGCTCGACCCGCAGGCGCTGATGATCCGCGAGTCCCTCCAGCGCTGGGTCGGCGCGGCGGTCACCGGCGAGGTGACCCTGCGGCTGCGGCGCGGCGAGGACTACTCGATCATGAACACCTCCGGTCCGGCGTTCAGTTACCACCCGGACAAGCTGTCCATGGAGCGCACCGACAACTCCGCGTTCGGTCCGGTGGACCGGATCGGCCAGCTCACCATGCGCAACCTCGACATCGCCGACTCCCGCGCCAAGCTGGAGCAGTACGCCGATCTCGGCATCGTCGGCAACACCCACGAGACGCTCATCGGCGCCGCCCAGGCGGCCTCGACCGGGCTGATCGGCGCGATGCCGCAGGGCGGCGCCGAGGTCATCGCCTCCCGCGACCGCGCGGAGGGCGACGACGACCAGATGCTCGACCGCGCCGCCATGGAGTTCGGCACCGACTGACCGGGGCCCGTACGAACCCGCCCGGCGGGGACGCCGCACCGGCGCCCCCGCCGGGCGGAGCGCGGCCCGCCCGGACTCCGTTCACCACGGCTTCGGATACCCCGACGGGTACCCTGGCCCGTCCGGGGCAGGAGAGGACGAGAACCCGCCCCGCCCGGTGAACGAAAGGAAACACCGCTCGTGACCAGCCCCGTATCGCTCTCCCCCGCCCAGGCCGCGGCCCGCCTCACGGAGTTCACCGTCATCGATGTGCGGGGTCCCGGCGAGTACGCCTCGGGGCACGTTCCCGGCGCCCTGAACATCCCGCTCGACCGCCTCTCCGAGGCCGTCCCCGCGCTCAAGTCCGCCTCCGCACGCGGCGCACTGCTCGTCGTCTGCGCCTCCGGGGTCCGCTCCACCCGGGCCTGCGACATCCTCTCGGCGGCCGACATCGACGCCGCCACTCTGACCGGCGGCACCTCCGCCTGGGAGGGCGAGGGACGCGACCTGGACCGCCCCGCCGGCTCCCGGACCGGCTGGCCGCTGGAGCGGCAGGTGCGGCTCGCCGCCGGTTCGCTGGTGGTGGCCGGACTGCTGGCAGGGGTCAGGTATCCGGCCGCGCGCTGGCTGTCCGCCGGTATCGGCTCCGGTCTCGTGTACTCCGCGGTGACCGACAGGTGCGGCATCACGGCGGTCCTGTCCAGGCTCCCCTACAACCGCGACCCGCGGGCGGTGGCGAGCCTGGACGCGACGCTCGACGCCCTCCAGGGCTGACCCGCCCGGCCCCGTTACCGTCCGGGCTCCGTCGCGGGCCGCACCCCTTCGCGGGCTCAGACCTCGTCGCGGTCTCAGACCTCGTCGCGCACCAGGGCGAGCAGCCGGTCCAGGACCTTCGGGCCGCCCGCGCGCAGCCCGTCGTGCTCGTACTCGTCGGTCACCCAGGTACGCAGCCCCCGGATCGAGGCGGCGGTACGCAGCGCGTGGGCCGTGTCCACGTACATGTCGTCGTGGTAGACGGCGGCGGCCACCGGAACCTCGTTGGCTGCCAGCCGCTCCACGTCGTACAGCGGCTCCCAGCCGCCGCGGGTGGCGAGCAGTTCGGCCGTCTCGCGCAGCGGGCGCAGGGCCGGGTCCACGTCGAAGTGCCAGGGGTGGATGCTCTCGCCGGTGAACAGGACCGGGCCGTCGCCCCGGAGCGCGGCCGCCGCGTCGAACTGCGGGAACTCTGCGCGCACCCGCTCGGCCGCCCAGTCGGTGGGGCGTTCGTCCCGGCCGTAGATCGCCTCGTGCAGGAGCGCGTACAGCGGGTGCCCGGCGAACGAACAGGCCGTGCGCATGGCCTCCTGGAAGGCGTCGGACAGCTCGGTGCCGTGCGCGGTGCGGACGAAGGCGTTCTCCAGCAGGTAGTGGAGCTGGTGGCTGCCGCTGCCACCGCCGAGCATGATGCCGAGGGACTGGAACCCCTCTGGCGTCAGCCGGTGTCCGGCGCTCTCGGGCTGGTGCTCCGCGAGGTGAGCGGTGATCTCGCGGGCGCGCTCGACGTCCTGCGGGTAGCGGGCGTAGTGCGCGGCGTTCTTCCGCTCGATCCTCGGGTACGCCGCCCGGTAGACGTCGTCCGCGTGGCCGTCGAGCGAGGGCAGGCCGCCGGTGATCAGGACGGTGCTGAGCCCCTCGGGCGCGGCGGAGAGATAGCGCACGGCACAGAAGCCGCCGAAGGACTGGCCCAGCACCGTCCAGGGCGCGCCGCCGGTCAGCTGCGGGCGGATCAGCTCGCAGTCCCGCACGATGCTGTCGGACCGGAAGTGCGTCAGGTAGTCGGCCTGCTCCCGCGGGCCGCCGCGCAGCGGCAGTGTCTGCCGGTTGGCCGGGGTGGACAGGCCGGTACCGCGCTGGTCCAGGAGCAGCACCCGGAACTCCCGCACCGCGCGGCCCAGCCAGGCCTCCGTACCGGTGAAGCGGCGGGCGCCGAAGCCGGGCCCGCCCTCCAGGTACAGCAGCCACGGCAGCTCCTCCGCGGCCCTGGAACCGGCCACCACCTCCCGGCCGAAGATCTCGATCCGCTCACCGCCGGGGTCGGTGTGGTCGAGCGGCACGGTGAAGTGGTGGTCGGTGAGGACGACGCCGGGCTGGCGGTAGCTGTTCAAGGGTGCTCCTGAATCCGATGTTTCCCGGACAGTTCAGCACACCCGGGTGACCCGGACAGTCCCGGCCCGTGTGCGGCGGGCCCGGCTGCCTCCTAACGTGCAGTCATGATCCGGTTCGAGCAGGTCGGCAAGGTCTATCCGGACGGCACGACGGCGGTGCGCGAACTGTCCTTCGAAGTCCGCGAGGGTGAACTCGTGACCCTGGTCGGCCCCTCCGGCTGCGGAAAGACCACCACGATGATGATGGTCAACCGGCTGATCGAGCCGACGTCCGGGCGGATCCTGGTGAACGGCGAGGACGTCTCGACGGTCGATCCGGTGAAGCTGCGCCGCGGGATCGGCTACGTCATCCAGCAGGTCGGGCTCTTCCCGCACCGGACGGTCCTCGACAACACCGCCACGGTCCCGGCACTGGTCGGCTGGAAGCGGTCCAGGGCGCGGGAGCGGGCGGCCGAACTGCTGGATCTGGTCGGCCTCGATCCGGCGACGTACGGCTCCCGGTACCCCGCCCAGCTCTCCGGCGGCCAGCGCCAGCGGGTCGGCGTGGCACGCGCGCTGGCCGCCGATCCGCCGGTGCTGCTGATGGACGAACCGTTCGGCGCGGTGGACCCGGTGGTGCGGGAGCGACTGCAGAACGAGTTCCTGAGCCTCCAGGCAACGGTCAGGAAGACGGTCCTGATGGTCACCCATGACATCGAGGAGGCCGTGCGGATGGGTGACCGGATCGCGGTGTACGGGGAGGGCCGCATCGAGCAGTTCGACAGCCCGGGGGCGGTGCTCGGGTCCCCCGCGACCCCGTACGTGGCCCGGTTCGTCGGCGCCGACCGGGGCCTCAAGCGGCTCTCGGTCACCACGATCGAACCGGAGGACCTGGAGGAACCCCCGGTCGCCCGCCTCGACGAGCCGGCCGCGGTGGCGGCGGCCCGGCTCGGCGGCGCGGGCTCACGGTGGGCCGTGGTCCTCAACGGTGAGGGCGAACTGCACGGCTGGGTGGCGGCGGACGCGCTGCGCATCGCCGGGGAGCACGGCACGGTGGGCGAGCTCGCCCGCCGGATGGACGCGTGGGTGCCGGTCGGCGCCCCGTTGAAGCAGGCGTTCAGCGAGATGCTCCAGCACGACGCCGGCTGGGTGGCGGTGCTGGACGGGGCGCGGTTCCTCGGCGTGCTGACTCCGGCGAAGCTGCACGAGGCGCTTCGCCGCTCCGTGGACGCGGACGCGCAGGGCGTGGGGCGCGACGAGGTCGACTTCGACTCGGTGTCGGACGCCTGACGGATACGCGCCCCCGCTCCCGCTGGGTCTACACGCCGGCGGACAGCCGGCTTCCGGCCTGTTCCCACGGCTCGGGTTCGGCCACGTCGTCCCTTTCGCAGGCCTCCTCCTCGAACCAGCCCGTCCCCGCGAGCCAGGTCTCCAGCCACTCCGCCAGGCCGGCTGAGTCGAGGAACCAGCACTGCTCCCAGGATCCGCCGCCGTACGGGTTCGGCTCGAAGAGCAGGACCTGGCCGTCCTCACTGAAACAGTCGACGCCCGCGTACATGCCACAGCCCCAGGTCAGGACGGGCACGACGCCTTCGGGCCACTCCGGGTGCTCCACGCCGACGGATGCCGCACGCCGCTTCAGGTATTCGCCGACGACACCGGCGTCCGGACCGGACAGCAGCGGCAGCAGTCGGTACTCGGGGCCGAAGCCGCCGTCGGCGACCTCTCGGTACAGGCGCGCGAGCAGGGGGTGCAGCGCGAAGCCCAGCCGGGCCCCGGCCTGCGCTATTCGAGCATCGTCGACAGGCGCGGGAAGATCCTCGTTGTCCGACGCGGCCCGGACGGCGACGCGTTGCACGAGGTCATCGATGTCGGTCATGACCGGGATGCTGCCAGAGCCCTCCGACATTCCGGCGATCAGGGCCGCCGGACGGTTGCGGCCTCAGGGCCGCTTCGGCCTGCGGGCGAGGAAGGTCGCGAAGGTCCGTTCGGCCCCTTCGCCGGGTTCCTCCACCAGTCGCGCGGTCAGGACGAGCCCGGCCTGCTTCAGGAGCTCCGCGATCCGCTCGGGCGGCAGCAGGTACGACTCGTAGGAGACGGGGTGACCGCCGTACGCCCGGGTGGGACGCAGGTGCTGGCCGGCCCCCACGTGGCCCGCCAGCATCAGGGAGCCGCCCGGCGCGAGAGTCCGCCGGAACTCACCGAACACCATGGGCAGCAGCGCCGGTGGAGTGTGGTGGGTGGAGTAGTAGGCCAGGATGCCGCCGAGCCCGCCGTCCCGGACCGGGAGCGAGGTCATCGAGCCGACACCGAAACGCAGATCCGGGTGGGCGTCGCGGGCCAGCTCGACCATGGCGGGCGACAGGTCCAGCCCGAATACGTCCACCTGCCGCCCGGCGAGGTAGGCCGCGACTCTGCCGGGCCCGCAGCCCAGATCGGCGACAGGCCCGAGCGCGGCCGTTCGCACCGTCTCCGCGAAGACGTTCAGCATGCCCCGCGACAGCGGATCGAGCTCCTCCGGAGGCTTGACCCGTTCGAAGTAGTCGGAGGCGACGGTGTCGTACGACTCCCGGACGGCGGCGAGGTAGGCGTGCTCAGGCATGCGGGCGACTCTAGTGAGGAGCCGCCGCGTGCTGCCAGAAGTCCCGCATCATGACCGGCGGGGTGGGGCCCGCCATCGCGACCTGGCTGAGCATGACGGCGACCGTGCCGGTGGACGGGATGACGTGCGCCGTCGTGCCGGTACCACCGACCCAGCCGTAGCGCCCCCGCACGTTCCAGGGATCGAGGGTCTCGACGTCGATCGCACCGCCGAACCCCCAGCCCTGCCCCTCGGTGAACAGCCCGCTGGCCGCACGCTGGGCAGGGGTCAGATGGTCGGTCGTCATCTGCCGCACCGATTCGGGCGTCAGCAGGCCGCGGCTGCCGACGGTCCCCTCGTCGAGCAGCATCCGGCCGAACGCGTACCAGTCGTCGACGGTCGAGACGAGTCCGCCTGCCCCGGACGGGAAGTCCGGCATGCTGCTCCACTGCCCGTCAGGGGCGTCCACCAGTTCCGGTGCGCCGTCCGCGCCCGCCCGGTAGTAGCCGGTGAACCGGTCGAGCCGGTCCGCCGGGACGGTGAAGCCGGTGTCGGCCATCCCGAGCGGTTCGAACAGCCGCTCCGCCATGAACTCCGGCAGCGACTGGCCGGAGACCCTGGCGATCAGGACGCCCAGGATGTCCGAGCAGGTGTTGTACAGCCACGCCTCCCCCGGCTGGTGGAGCATCGGAATGCGGGCCAGCGCGGCCATCCACTCGTCCGGGGCGGCGACGCCCGCCGGCTCCGGCGAGCCCTGGTGCAGCTCGCCGAGCAGCGGCGCGAGAGCGGGCAGCGAGAAGTCGGACGGGAATCCGTACCCGGCACGGAAGGTGAGCAGGTCGAACACGGTGATCGGCCGGGCGGCCGGCACCACGTCGTCGACCGGGCTTTCCGGGGTGCGTACGACCTTCGGTGAGGCCAGTTCGGGCAGCCAGGGCCCGACCGGGTCCGAGAGCGCGATCCGGCCGTCCTCGATCAGCATCATGGCCGCCGCCGCGGTGACCGGCTTGGTGATCGAGGCGATCCGGAAGATCGAGTCCCGGGCCATCGGCGCGCTGCCGTCGGTGAGGGCGGAACCGGCGGCCGCCACCTCGACGCGTTCACCGCGGGCCACCAGCCCCACCGCGCCCGGCACAGAGCCGTGACGGACATGCGTTTCGAGTACTTCGCGCAGGGTGCTCATCGCTCCGCCTTCTCAGGTGTGGGGTCCACCAGGATGACTCCACCGGAGGCGCGAACTCATCGGACCGCGCCGACCGGACGCGACCGGACCAGGTGTCCTGACCGGTTCCGGTAGCGCTCAGCCGGCCGGAATGAGGTGCTCGGACCGCAGATAGTTGCGGGCCACGTCCTCCGGGAGCCGTCGCCAGCTGTCCACCTGGGTGTTCATCCGGGCCAGGTCCGCGGTGGTCAGTACGGTGTTGAGCCTACCCAGCGCCTTGCGCACGCCCTCGCTGCCCGCCCGGGACCGGTTGACGACGGGAACGAGGTAGTCGGCGTTCTGCAGGTGCTTGTCGTCCGCGAGCAGGACGAGTCCGAACTCGTCCAGGGTGGCGTCGGTGGTGGTGGTCAGCACCATCTGGTCCCGGCCGCTCTGGACCGCCTGCTTGGCCTGGGTGGTACCGACGCCCTTGGGGTCGACGGCTGTGATGTCGATGCCGTACGTCTTCTTCAGGCCCGGTGCGCAGTACGGGCGCTGCACGCATTCGTCACCTGCCGCCAGCCGGACCGGCAGCCCTGATTCACCCAGGTCGCTCAGCGATTTCAGGTGGTGCTTCTTCTCGTACGCGGAGGTGACCGCGAAGGCGTTCTGGTCAACGGCGCGTCCGGGGTCCAGCACGGTGAGGCCGCGCGGGGCGGCCAGGGCGCGCAGGGCCTTCATGGTGGCGGCGAGGTCCGGGGAGCCGGCGGGGGCGGCGCCGGCGCCGTTCTTCTTGGCGTTCAGCCAGTCGGCGAAGGTGGCGGCGTACTCCGGTACGACGTCGATCTGGCCGCTCTCCAGCGCCGGTTCGTAGATCTCCCGGTTCGTGACGGAGATGATCTTCGTGGAGTATCCGGCCCGGTCGAGCAGCAGGGCGTACATCTGGGCGAGCAGATCGCTCTCGGTGAAGCCCGCGGAGCCGATGGTGAGGTGTCTGCTGTCGCCGGGCGGCGCGGTGACGGCACCCTGGTTCTCCAGCGCCGGTCCGGTGGTGCAGGCGGTCACCGGCAGCGCGAGGAGCAGGATCGCGGGGAGCGTGCGGCGGGCCCTCATCCGGCGTTCCCCTCGCGGACCCAGTCGGGCGCGAACCGCTGCGCCAGCTCGAAGAGCCCTTCGACGATCAGGGCGAACACGGCCACCAGGACCGCTCCCGCGACCACCTGGGCGGTGGAGGCGAGGTTGAAGCCTGCCGTGATGATCCGGCCCAGGCCGCCGCCGCCCGCCAGGGCGGCGATGGTGGCGGTGGCGACGAGCTGCACGGCCGCGATCCGGACACCGGTCAGGATGAGCGGCAGGGCGAGCGGCACCTCGACCTGGAACAGCAGCTGTCTGCCGGTCATCCCCATGCCCCGGGCCGCCCGCACCACGTCCTGGTCGACCCCCCGCATGCCGACGTAGGCGTTGGTGAGCAGCGGCGGTACGGCGAACAGGACGAGGGCGACGATGGTCGGCCCCTCTCCGAACCGGCCGACCGGGGTGAGCAGGAGCAGTACCAGGACGGCGAAGGTGGGGACGGCCCGGCCGACGTTGGAGATGTTGACGGCGAGGGCCCCGCCCCTGCCGAGGTGGCCGAGGACCAGAGCCACCGGCAGCGCGATGAGGCAGCTGATCAGCAGGCAGACGACGGTGAGGTAGAGGTGCTGGCCGAGCCGGGTCCAGATGCCGTCGTCGCCGTACCAGTGCGCGGAGGTCGTGAGCCAGGACCAGGCCTTGGAGAGGGTGTTCACGACTGCCTCCGGGTCCAGGGGGTCAGCAGGCGCTGCACGAGGAGGAGCAGCAGGTCGGCGGCGACGGCGATGACGACGCAGAGGACGGACGCGGTGAGCACCTGGGCCTTGAAGTAGGTGTTCATCCCGGAGTAGATGAGGTTGCCGAGTCCGCCGTAGCCGACGATCGCGCCGATGGTGACCAGGGAGACCGCGGAGACGGTGGCGATGCGCAGGCCCGCCATGGCGGCGGGCAGGGCGAGGGGCAGTTCCACGGCGACGAGCAGCCGTACGGGTCCGTATCCCATGCCGCGGGCCGCCTGCCGGGTCTCCTCCGGTACGGCTCTGAGTCCGGCCAGGATGTTCCGTACGAGGAGGGTGAGGGAGTACAGGACGAGTCCCGCGACGACGAGCGCCGCGGAGAGTCCGTACACCGGCAGCAGCAGCGAGAACATCGCGAGGGACGGCACGGTGTAGAGGATGGTGGTGACCCCGAGCACCGGACCCGCCGCCCAGCGCCAGCGGCGGGCGGCGAGGGCGAGCGGCAGGGCGATCACCAGGCCGATGAGCACAGCGATCACGGTCAGCTGGAGATGCTGGAGCACCGCCTCCCACAGGATGTGCCGACGGCTGCTCAGGTAGGCGCCGCAGATCCATTCGTTGCGCGCGAGGCAGTCGTCCGGGGGCGCGGTCACCCGTCCATTGCAGCCCGGAACAGCGCGGGAGCGCGCGTACTGATCGACTGTTCGTGGCGGGAGCGGCGGGCGTTACCGGGCCACCGGGGCGGCCCGGCGCCCGCTCAGGCCCGCCGCTCGGCCGCCCCGGTGAGGATGCGGACGAGCTCCGCCGGCCGGGAGTACATCGGCCAGTGCCCGGTGTCCAGGGTGACCAGCTCCCAGCTGTCGCCGGTCAGCAGCGCGGCCACGTCGTCGCTCGGCTCCGGCCCGTCGAGCAGGCACTTGAGGTAGGTGGCCGGGAGATCGTCGAGCGGGCGCGCGAGGACGGCGGGATCGCTCAGTGAGGCGCCCGGGTGCGGTGTCGCGTCGGCCACGATCCGCGCGATCTGCTCCTCGGTGAGCCCCTGGCCCTCGAAGTCGGCCGGGGGCGGCGGCGCCCAGAGGCCTCCGTTGCCCGCGAGCTCGGCCTCCAGCGCGGCCGGGCCCTGCCACCAGGCCGAGACGAACGACTCGCCGTCGGCCGGAACGACGGCGTCCACGAAGACGACGCGGGCCAGCCGGTCACCGATGCGGCCGGCGGCCTGGCCGACCGGGATGCCCGAGTAGCTGTGGCCGACCAGGACGACGTCGCGCAGGCCGAGGCGCTCCACCTCGTCGACGATGTCGGCCACATGCGTACCCGGGCCGGCCGGCAGCCCTCTCTTCTCCCCGACGCCGGTCAGGGTCACCGGGTGGGCGCCGTGTCCGGCCGCGCGCAGTCCGGGCACCACCTCGTCCCATGCCGACGCTCCCAGCCAGGCACCCGCCACCAGTACGAATTCAGTCATGGGAAGAACCTAACCGAGGGGTCTGACAACGCCGTTGAGTCGCCCGCTGTTCCAGGATCCGCAGCACACGCTCACCCCAGCGCAGGTTCTCCGCCTCGAAGGACCGTCCGCGCATCAGCGTCAGATAGGGGCCGACGCGGTCGGTCTCCGCCAGGTAGGTCTCCTCGTCGCGGCCGTCCAGCAGGCGGTCCCTGAGCCGTTCGTAGCGGGCGAGCTTGGCGCGCGCCCACTCCATACGCTCCGCGACCGAGGCGCGTACCGCGTCCTGGTCGCCGGCGTCCACCGCCTGGGTCATGACCAGGAGCTCGTCCCGGATGGCGATGGGGCGGGGCGGTTCGGCGGTGAACGCGGCCAGCGAGGCGCGGCCCGCCTCCGTGAGGGTGAACATCCTCTTGTTCGGCCTGCGCTGCTGCTCGACCACCCGTGCCTCGATCAGGCCGCTCCCCGCCAGCCGGTCCAGCTCCCGGTAGAGCTGCTGCGGGGTGGTGGACCAGAAGTCCGCCACCGAGACGTCGAAGACCTTGGCCAGGTCGTAGCCGGAGGCCTCGCCTTCCAGCAGGGCCGCCAGGACGGCGTACTTCAGAGACATCTGGACACGTTAACACCGGTGTGATTAATCTCTTTCACGCCTATTCAACAAATTGACTACGGAGCGCCGCATGCACCCCTTCCGCGAAGCCGTCGAGGCGCGCGATCCCGAGGCGATCGAGGCGATGCTGGCCGAGGACGTCGTCTTCACCAGCCCGGTGGCGTTCAAGCCGTACGCCGGCAGGCCCCTCACCGCCGCGATCCTGCGCGCGGTCACCGAGGTGTTCTCGGACTTCCGGTACGTCCGGGAGATGGCGAGTACAGACGGACGCGACCACGCGCTCGTCTTCGTCGCGAAGGTGGGTGACCGGGAGATCAGCGGCTGCGATTTCCTGCACTTGAACGAGGCCGGCCAGATCGACGACATGACGGTGATGGTCCGGCCGCTGTCCGGGGCGCAGGCGCTGGCGGCGGCCATGGGCGCGCGGTTCGACACGATCACCCGCGAGGCGTCGGCGGGCTGACCCGGCCGCTCCGAACGGGCTCCGCCCTCGGCGGCGTTGATACGATCAGTGCTCCATGGACACAGTCACGGACATCCAGCTGATCACCGTCCCGGCGGGCCGGGTCACCCTCTCCGACCGGCGTACTCAACGCAGTTGGACGGTCGCTCTCGCCCCGTACCGGATCGCCGCGTCCGTGGTCACCCAGGACCTGTACGCCCAGGTCACCGGCGAGCGCCCGGCCGCCGCACAGGGCGGCCGGCTGCCGGTCGAGGGCGTCTCCTGGCTGGACGCGGTCCGGTTCTGCGACGCCCTGTCGGTACGAGCCGGGCTGACCCCCGCCTACCGCGTCCGCCCCGGGGCCGAGGGCGTGGAGTCCGCCGGAGACGTGACCTGGGACAGCGGCGCCGACGGGTACCGGCTGCCCACGGAGGCCGAGTGGGAACACGCCTGCCGCGCCGGCACGACGGGCGCGCGTTACGGGGAGCTCGACGAGATCGCCTGGTACCGCGGCAACTCGCGGGAGCGGATGCACGAGGTGGGCGGCAGAAAGCCCAACGGCTGGGGGCTGTACGACACCTTGGGCAATGTCTGGGAATGGTGCTGGGACGTCTACGACGCCGAGGTGTACGGCAGCTACCGGGTGCTGCGCGGCGGCGGCTGGTTCGACGAGCACTGGAGCTGCCGGGCATCGGTGCGGCGGCGCAGCCACCCGACGTTCCGGATCGACGACACCGGGTTCCGGGTGGCACGCTCCGTCCTGTAACGGGCCACGGCCTCCCAGGAGGCCGTTCCCGGCGGAACGGGCCCCGCCGCCGGCTTGCGGTCCCGTGGTGCACGGTGTCGACTCGAAGCAGGTCTGCGGACGGCTGTCCCTCCTCTCCCGGTCTGGGGTGAGTCCCCGTGCTGTTCTCCGATCGCGCCGACGCGGGAAAGCGGCTCGCGGCGGCTCTGCGCCCGCTGGCGGGAAGCGATCCCGTCGTGCTGGGCCTGCCCCGCGGCGGGGTGCCGGTGGCCTTCCGGGTCGCCCAGGAGCTCGGCGCACCGCTCGATGTGATCGTGGTCCGCAAGCTCGGCGTCCCGCGCCACCCGGAACTGGGCTTCGGCGCCATCGGCGAGGGCGGCGTGCGGGTCATCAGCGAGGACATCCTGCGGCGCAGCGGAGCCTCTTCCGCGGACCTCGCCTCGGTGGAGCGCGCGGAGAGCGCGGAGCTGCGGCGGCGGGCCCGCGCCTTCCGGGGCGACCGGCCGCGCATCCCCTTCGAGGGACGCGTCGCCATCATCGTGGACGACGGCATCGCGACCGGCTCCACCGCCCTGGCCGCGTGCGAGGTGGCCCGTGCGCAGGGTGCGGCGCGCGTCGTGCTGGCCGTGCCGGTGGCGGCGCCGGACGCCGCGGAGCGGGTACGCGGCCGGGTGGACGAGCTGGTGTGCCTGTCCACGCCGCTCCGGTTCGCCGCGGTGGGTGAGTGGTACCGGGACTTCGGCCAGACCCCCGACGAGGAGGTCGTCGCACTGCTGGCGCGGGCCGCGGACCGGGCGTCCGCGCCGACGCCCGTCGGGGTGGACGTGGAGGCGGGCGGCCTCGGGCTGCCGGGTGAGCTGACCGCGGCCGGATCCGCCCGCGCTTTCGTGGTGTTCGCCCACGGCTCGGGCAGCAGCCGGCACAGTCCGCGCAACCGCTCGGTGGCGGCGGCCCTGCACCGGGCGGGGTTCGGCACCCTGCTCTTCGACCTGCTCACACCGGGCGAGGCGGCCGACCGCGCCAACGTCTTCGACATCGGGACCCTGGCGGAACGGCTGGTGAACGCCACCGGCTGGCTGCTGTGTCGCGAGTCCCTGCCGGTGGGTGTCTTCGGGGCGAGCACCGGGGCCGCCGCCGCGCTGCGGGCGGCCGCGGCCGTGGGGGCGGCGCGCGGCACGGGAATCGGGGCGGTCGTCTCCCGAGGCGGCCGGCCCGATCTGGCGGGACCCCGCCTCGGTGACGTCCGGTCTCCGACACTGCTCGTCGTGGGTGGCCGCGACACCCGGGTACTGGAGCTGAACCAGCGGGCGAAGTCGGCGCTGCGCTGCGAGAACCGGCTGGAGGTCGTCGCAGGGGCGACGCACCTGTTCGAGGAGCCGGGCGCCCTGGACAAGGTCGCGGAACTGGCCCGGGAGTGGTTCACCGAGCACCTGGCCGACCGCTCCGGCTGACCCACCGGACGCCGCCGAGCAAAATGCCCGTGCGGATTGACCGAACTCGAAGCAACCGTGAGCGGGCCAGAGCCGTCTTGATCCACAACAACGCGGTACGCCGCACACGACACACCCCTTCCGACCCCCCATGAGCGCACAGGTCGGACCACCGGGTAACTATGCACTGCATGTATACATTAAGCGTATAGTTGACGCGGCCGGCCCGTTCGCGCGAAAGGCTCCCATGCACAGCAAAGCGCTGGCGCCCGAGTACCAGGGCGCCCTCACGAAGATGTCCGTGAACGCCTCCCTCACCGACGTACTGGCCGAGGGGGAACGCCACTTGAGGGCGGCCGAACTCGCCGGCTCCCAGCAGGAGGTGGCCCGCACCGGTCTCGCGGTGGCCGAGGCGCACCGCAGGCTGGGCCATGTGCAGGACGCCGACCGCGCCTGGAAGGCCAGCTACCGCGCGGCCCGGTCGGCCGGGGACACCGGGGCGATGGCCTGGGCGCTGTGGAGCGGCGGCACCCTCGCCCGCCAGCGGGGCGCGCTGCGACTCGCCTTCCGGCTGCTGGGCCTGGCGGCGGACCTCGGCAAGAAGGGCGGCGATGTGGTCGCCCGGGGCTACTCGCTCGCCGGGCTCGCGGAGACCGGGCGGATACAGGGCGACTACCGGACCGTCGCGGCGCTGCACGAGCAGCTCCTCGCGGAGGCGCGGGCCCGGGGCGAGGCGCGGCACACCGTCTGGGCCCTGGAAGGCATCGCGCAGATACACCGCAACACCGGCTCGTTCGACACCGCCCTGGAGATGTTCGAGGAGGCGGCGCAGCTGGCCGGGCACGCCGACGACCGGCGGGGCAGGGCCTGGGCCCTGCGCGGCATGGCCGACATCATCTCGGTACGGGACAACGATCCCGAGCGGGCGCTCGCCCTGCTGTCCGAGGCCGAACTGACCTGTCGCGAAATGAACTTGTCCAGCGCCCTCGCCTACAACCACAAGATGCGCGCCAACGTGCTCTACCGCGCCGGGCGGTACGAGGAGGCCCGGCAGGTCTACGAGGAGGCGCTGGGGGAATTCCGGGCGATGACCGAGCCGCGGGGCGAAGCGCTGGCCCGCCTCGGTCTGGTCAAGTCGCGCGCCCGGCTGGGCCGGGACCGCGCGCAGACCGCCGCGGAGCTGGACGGTCTGCGGGTCACGCTCGACCGCATCGGACTGCTCAACGCCCGTGACATGGTCGACAAGGCCTACACGGAACTCGGCGTGACACCGGCCGGTGACACGGTGGCCGGGGAAGCCGGCCGCCGATGACACCGCCGGTGACCCAGCAGGCCACGGTGCCGGAGATACTCGCCCGCTGCCGCACTCTCGTCCGGCCCGGTCTGGAGCGGGCCGTGCGGCAGCTGCATCCCTGGCACGCCGAGATCACCGCGTTCTCGCTCGGCTGGGACGGACCCGGTGGCCGGACCGTCCCCGGTGCGCAGGGCAAGGGCATCCGGCAGGCCCTCGCCGTGCTCGGCGCGGAGGCCGTCGGCGCGCACGCGCGGAGCGCGGTACGGGGCGCCGTCGCGGTCGAGCTGATCCACACCTTCTCCCTGCTCCACGACGACATCATGGACGGCGACGAGACCCGCAGGCAGCGCGCGACCGCCTGGAAGGCCTACGGGACCGGGCCCGCCGTCCTGGCGGGCGACGCGCAATTCGCACTGGCCGTGCAGACCCTGGCGGACGCCCCCGGCGCGCACTGCGTGCAGGCGGTGCGGCTGCTGTCCGGGACGCTGAACGACCTGGTCCGAGGCCAGGCCGACGACCTGCTCTTCGAGTCCCGGCCCTGGACCGGGCCCGATGCCGTGCGGCCGCACGAGTACCGGCTGATGGCCGAGTACAAGACAGGCTCGCTGCTCGGCTGCGCCGCCGGTCTGGGCGCCGTGCTCGGCGGGGCCGGACGGACGGCTGTCGACGCCCTCACCTCGGCGGGCCGCCATCTCGGGGTCGCCTTCCAGGCCATGGACGACGTGCTCGGCATCTGGGGCGACCCGGAGGTCACGGGCAAGCCGGTGCACGGCGATCTGCGCCGGCAGAAGAAGACGTACCCCGTCCTCACCGCCCTCGCGGCGGGCGGCCGGGCGGCAGAGGAACTGGGCGCGCTGCTGCGTACCGGCGAGCCGCTCGACGACGCGGCGGCCCGGCGCGCGGCCGGTCTGGTCGAAGAGGCCGGCGGGCGGGCTGCCGCCGTGTCCGAGGCCCATCGGCACCTGGACAGTGCCCGCGCCTGCCTGGAGAGCGTCGCGTTGGAGCCGGAGGCGGCCGGGGAGCTCCTCGCGCTGCTTCCCTACTTCGTCGAACGCACCGTGTGACGGGGTCCGGACGCGCCGCCGGCCCCGGCCACGCCGGGCCGGCGGCGACCGCGTTCAGGAGTGCATGGACGCGCCCTTGAGGATCTTGTCCACGGCGTTGCGGGGGCCGTGCACGGCCAGCCCGACCAGGTCCATCCCGTCCCCCCGCACCGCCCGGACGGCTGCCCTGTTGTCCCGGTCGTTGCCCGTCGAGAAGAGGTCGGACGTGAACACCGAGAGCGGCACGCCCCGGCCGATCGCGCGGGTGCGGGCCGCGGTCAGTACCTGCTTCCCGCCTTCGAGGACCAGGACCGGCTGGCGGAACATCGGCAGGTAGGGGGTGCCGTCGGCGTCTGCGTACGGTTCACCGACGAGCTCGGGCACCGCCGTGCCGAGCCCGCTGACCAGGAAGGCCGTGACGTTCAGCCGCTGCCAGGTCAGCAGGTCGTCCCGGAGCAGTACGGCGATCTTGGTGTCGAAGCGGACGGGGGCGGGTTCGTGTGTCATGGCCCCGAGCCTGCCCGCCCCTCCCCCGGGCCGTCTTGTACGAACTTTGCATGCTGCCGGGGAGCGACCGGGCGACATGCCGCCGGGCGTACGATCGGTGCATGACTGCTCGTCCGGACATCACCGCGTGGTGTCCGCCCGTGGAGGGGATCGAAGAGGTCTTCCACGCCCGCTTCATCGATCACTCCTACCCCATGCACACCCATGACGCGTGGACCCTGCTCATCGTGGACGAGGGCATGGTCCGCTACGACCTGGACCACCACGAGCACGGCGTGCTCAGCCATGTGGTGACGCTGCTGCCGCCGCACATTCCGCACAACGGCGGCGCCGCGACCGCCGAGGGCTTCCGCAAACGCGTCCTGTACCTCAACACCGGGCAGGTCGACGAGCAGCTGATCGGGATGGCCGTGGACAGCCCCGTGCTGCACGATCCGGCGCTGCGGCGCCGGATCGCCAGGCTCCACACGACGCTCTCCCGGCCGGGCGACGAACTGGAGGCGGCGAGCCGGCTCGCCCTGGTCGCCGAGCGGCTCGACCAGCATCTGCGCAACCGGCTGGAGCCCGTCCGGTACGTGCACGACCACAGGGTCGCCCACCGGCTGCGCGATCTCCTCGACGAACGGTTCGTGACGGGCATCACGCTCCAGGAGGCGGCGCAGCGCCTGCACGCCCACCACACGCATCTGGTGCGGGCCTTCAGCCGGGAGTTCGGGATGGCGCCGCACCAGTACGTGACCGGGCGCCGGGTCGACCTCGCGCGCCGGCTGCTCCTCCAGGGACTGCCGGGACCCGACGTGGCGACGTCGGCCGGTTTCTACGACCAGTCCCACCTGGCCCGGCATTTCAAGCGCGTCGTGGGCACCAGTCCGGGGCACTACGCCCGCACCCGCGGACCGCTTGCCCCGCACGCCGCCTGACCGGCGTCTACCGGCGCTCCAGCGCTCCCCGGACAAAGGCGGCCTGCCCGGCGTGCTGGAGATCGTCCGACAGCACGCTGACCAGCCGGACGCCCAGGGTGACCGGCGGCGACCAGGCCTCGTCCACGACGCGGTCCAGCGCCTTGCCGTCGAGGCCCTGGAGGAAGCTGACGGTCTGGAGGTGCACCGCGTCGTGGTAGCCGATCAGCAGCTCCGCCGAGTCCACTTTCACCTCCCCGACCTGCTTGCTGCTCTGCCCGTAGCCGGTGGCGTCCTCCGCGAAGGGCAGATCGAAGCGGGCGGACCAGTCCTGGGCCGACCAGACCTGTGCGAGGCCGGCCGCGTCCGCGATGTGGTCGTCCTGGACCCGGGTCAGGTGCCAGACGAGCCAGGCGATCGAGTTCGCCCCCTTGTCGAGGCGGGCGTGGAGGTCGTCGGGTTCGAGGCCCTCGACGGCCGCGTGCACCGTCTCCCGGACGCGGGTGTATCCATCCACCAGAATATCTGCGACGTTCATGTCATCACCATGCCGTTCCCCTGCCCCGGCGGCGCCGACGACACGCCCCGCGGGGGCGCGGCGCCGGTGAGGCGGACTCCCCTCACCGGCGCCGCCGGGTGATCAGCTGTAGATGCCGAACTCCCAGAGCGAGTAGCCCCAGGCCGTGCCCCGCTGCGTGAGGTTGAGCTTCACGTAGCGGGCCGTCTGGGCGATGTCGAGATCGTCGGCATCGCCGTTCCCGCTGGTGGTGGAGTACACCGAGCGCCAGTTGCTGCCGTCGTCCGAGACCAGGACCTCGTACGACTTCGCGTAGGCCGGGTCCCACACCAGCTGGAGGTGGCGGAAGGACTTGCGCTCACCGAGGTCGACCTGGATCGACTGGGGGTCGCTCCAGTCGCTGGCCCACCGGGTGTCGGTCCTGCCGTCGACCGCCATCGCGGGGGTGCAGGGGCAGCCGGTGCTGCCGGCCTGGGCCGAGGTGGCGGTGGCCGGGCGGCCGAGCGCCACATTGGTGCCGGTGACCGGCGGCACCACGACCTTCACCGACTTGGTCTCGATGCCGGCGTTGCCGTGTCCGTCCTCGGCCTGGATGTAGACCTTCCACACCCCGAGCCGCTCCGGCGCCTTCACCGCGAAGGTGCCGTTGCCCGTGGCGCGCCAGTCGGCCTCGACCAGGGCCTTGTCTCCGGTGGCGTAGTTGCCGCTCAGATAGATCTTGTACGTCAGCGCGTCGTTGTCCGGGTCCCGGATGGCGGCGCCGACGGTGAACTCCTTGCCGGCGGGCGCGCCGTTGGCGTTCTGGACCGTCATGTTGCTGATGACGGGCGGGGTGTTGTCCCCGGCGGTGGAGCCCTTGTACGCCTTCTTCAGCGCGTAGTACGAGAGCCGCTTCTTGCCGTCGGGCACCACGTTGAACCAGATGCCGCCGAAGTCGTGCTCCGTTCCGTAGTGGAAGAGCGTGGCGCCCAGGGCGACGCCCCGGTGGGCGGTGACGCAGTTCCAGGCCTTGGTGTAGCCCTCGGCCTTCTGCACGTCGGTGGGCTCGTCCGGGACGCCGTTGGCGTCGTCGGGGACCTCCCACTCACCGGCCGGGCCGCCCTCGGTGATGATGTAGGGCTTGGTGTAGCCGCCGGACTCCCACGCGCCGCGCACCCCGCAGATGTCGCCGTAGGAGTTGACCGAGTACAGGTCCAGGTCGGGGGCGTTGCGCTTGTAGTACGGCCAGGCTCCCGTCCAGGCGTCGGTCGAGGTCACCGGGTGGTTCGGGTCGATCGTGTGGATCTTCTTCGCCACGTCGTTGACGAAGGCGGTGTAGGCGTTGCGCTGCTTCTCCAGTTCGTCACCGCTGTAGCAGTTCTGGAGACCGAGCACCGACTCGTTGCCGACGTTCCACATGAGCACGCCGGGGTGGTTCTTGTACGTGTCCACCCACTTGGCGAACTCGGTGAGCGAGGACGCCTTGTACGCGTCGTCGGTCAGGTAGTTGACGCAGCCGCCGCTGCCGGGACCGCCGCCCGGCTGGAGCCAGAAGCCGCTGACGACCCGGATGCCGTTGGCCGCGGCCTCGTCCAGCAGCGGCTTGGAGGAGGCGTCGGTGCCCCAGGTGCGGATGGTGTTGACGCCCATCGACTTCAGGTCGGGCAGGTAGCGTGCCGCGTCGGCGACGGACGGTCCCCAGGTCAGTCCCTTGACCTGGTAGGGCTTGCCGTCGACGGTCAGCTGCCAGTTGCCCTGCGGGCCGGTGACCCGGACCGCTCCGCCGGTGGCGGGCGGGGTGCCGTCGGCGCTGCCGTACACCTGGAACTCCCAGAGGGAGTAGCCGTATCCGCCGGCGCGGGCGGTGCCGTACATCCTGACGTACCGCCCGGATCCGGAGACGGCCAGTTCGTCGGTGCCGCCGTCGCCGTCGGTGACGGTCTTGAGCGTGCGCCAGTCCGATCCGTTGTCGGACGCCTCGATCCGGTACGCCTTGCCGTAGGCGGACTCCCAGGTCAGGACGACCCTGCTCAGGTCCGCGGTGGCGCCCAGGTCCACCTGGATCCACTGCGGGTCGCTCCATTCACTGGCCCAGCGGGTGCCGCTCGTGTTCCCGTCCACGGCCGCCGACGCCGGGTAGCCGTCCCCCTCGTGGGAGGAGGCGGTGGCGGTCTTCCCCTGGGAGAGCAGGGATTCGGCGGCTCGGGCGGAGGTCGCCGTGAGCATCACGAGCGACGACGCGAGAAGCGCGAGAAGAGTGATCAACAGCGTGCCTGTGCGCGGTCTCGCGGGCAGGGCTGCGCTAGGTCTGTGCACATTCTCTCCTGGCAGAAGAGTGCGGGACGGTGTCCCGTAACCGGATGGGAGAGCGCTCTCCCAGGAGAGTGACGTGTAGCTGTTCAGCTGTCAACGAGCTTGACGTGACGGGTTCCGCGAACGTGGCCGCAGCGCGGTCTGCGGGCTACGGCGCGAGCCGGGTGGACTCGGCCGGCCCCTCGGTGCGGCCGCCGACCCCGGCAGCCCGCGCCGCCGCGTGCAGGGAGCGCAGCGCCAGCATCAGGAAGCCGATGTCGTCGAGGTACACGGGGTCGGGCAGCAGGTCGACAGGTGACACGGTGTAGATCACCGCCGCCCAGACCAGCGCCTTGTTCTGCAGCGGTATACCGGCGTCGACCAGCAGCTTCCTGGCCCGGAACACCCGCACCAGAAGGACGCCGGCGATACCCACGGTGAGCAGCACGAGAACCGCGCCGATGATGAGCCAGGCCGTGGTGTCCATGACTCACCGTGTACCCGGTGGCGGCGCAATCATCACCGGGGACGGCAACCGGGGTACGAGAGCCCCCGCGTCAGCCGTACTCCTTGGCCCGCCGGCGGCTGCGCCGCTTCAGCGCGCGCCGCTCGTCCTCGCCCAGACCGCCCCACACGCCGGTGTCCTGGCCGTTCTCCAGGGCCCACCGCAGGCACTCGGCCCGCACCGGGCAGCCGCGGCACACCGCCTTGGCGTCCTCGGTCTGTACGAGCGCCGGGCCGGTGGTCCCGATGGGGAAGAACAGGTCCGGGTCCTCTTCGCGGCATGCCGCCCGCTCGCGCCAGTTCTGCATGGGTCTCACTCCAGACTGTCGTGTTCGTGTGCAGGGGTCAGTACGCTGCGGATGACCGTCGTGCGGCCTCCGAAACCTCCTGAGCCAGTTCTTCTCGGTTCACAGGAGCTGCGGTGGCGACGGGTCCGGGGCGACCATGGGAAACAGCGAACCTTGTGTCCGGGCACGGCGACGGCTTGGGAAGGATGGTCCGTGGACGGCACCGAAGACATGCGGACCGGCTCGGGCGACGCCCGCCGGGCAGCGGTGCGCCGCTCCTCCACGACCGGTCTGGTGGACGTCCTCGGGACGGCCGCGATGATGCTCGACACCGAGGGCCGCATCGTGCTGTGGAGCCCGCAGGCCGAGCGGCTGCTGGGCTACACACCGCAGGAGGCGCTGGGCCGGTTCGCCGCCCGCATCCTGGTCGACGAGGAACACTTCGAGCTGGTGCTGAGGCTGTTCGCCGAGGTGATGAACAGCGGCGAGACCTGGGCGGGAAGCTTCCCCGTACGGTGCAAGGACGGCACCAGCCGGCTGCTGGAGTTCCGCAACATGCGGCTCCAGGACGACCGCGGTGACTTCTTCGCGCTGGGGCTGGCCACGGACGGGGCCACGCTGCGGCAGGTGGAGCGCGATCTGGCGCTGTCCGTGCGCCTGGTCGACCAGTCCCCGATCGGCCTGGCGGTCCTGGGCGGCGATCTGCGGTATCTGGCGGCCAACCCCGCGCTGGAGCGGATGAACGGTCTGAGCGCGGCCGAGCACCTCGGGCGCCGGGTCGGGGAGGCGCTGCCCTTCCTCGACGTCGAAGTGGTCGAGACGGCGATGCGCGAGGTCCTGAAGAGCGGTGTGCCGCAGGTGGGCCATCAGGTGGAGGGCCGTACCGCGGCCGATCCGGAGACCGACCGCGCCTGGTCGATGTCGCTGTACCGGCTGGAGGACTCCGGTGGCCAGGTGCTGGGACTGGCCGTCTCGCTGATCGACATGACCGACCACCACCGCGCGGAGGCCGAGGCGGAACGGGCCCGGCACCGGCTGGCGCTGGTCGCGGACGCCTCCGTGCGCATCGGGACCACCCTGGACCTGGAGCAGACCGCGCGGGAGCTGGCCGAGGTCACGGTTCCCGAGCTCGCCGACGTGGCGGCGGTCGATGTCCTGGACAGTGTGCTGAAGGGCCGCCCCAGCCGGACCGAGGGCCCGGCCCTCATCCAGGCGCTGGCCGTCGTCGCCGCCCGGCCGACGCCGGTCGTGGAGGCGGCCGATCCACCGGGGCACGCGGCCCACTACGGAGCGGACCGGCTGATCACGCGCTGCGTGCGTACGGCCGAACCGGTGCGGGTGCCGTACCTCGACACGGAGGCGCTGTTCCGCGTCGCCCGCGACAGCCGCTCCGCGGGGCTGCTGGCCGAGGCCGGCGCGCACTCCTACCTGGCGGTGCCGCTGATCGCCCGGGGCGAGGTCCTGGGCGCGATCGACCTCATACGGACGGACAACCCGCTGCCGTTCACCGAGGAGGACGAGGTGCTTGCCTGCGAGCTGGCCACCCGCGCGGCGGTCTGCATCGACAACGCCCGGCTGTTCCGGCAGCAGCGGGAGACCGCCCTCACCCTCCAGCGCAGCATGCTGCCGCACAACCACCACGCTCCGGACGGGCTGGAGGTGGCGTCCCGATACCGGCCGGCCGCCTCGCGGTACGAGGTCGGCGGAGACTGGTTCGACGTCATCCCGCTGCGGGAGGGCGGGACCGCCCTGGTGGTCGGTGATGTCATGGGCAGCGGTATCAACGCGGCCACCACGATGGGGCGGCTGCGGACCGCCACCCAGACGCTCTCCAGGATCGGTCTGCGCCCCGCGGAGGTGCTCGGGCACCTCGACGAGATCACGGCCGATCTGGACCCGTGCTTCGCCACCTGCGTCTACGTCGTGTACGACCCGGTCCACGACAGCTGCCGGGTGAGCACCGCCGGGCACCTGCCACCGGTGCTGATCCCGGCCGGGGGCCCGCCCCGGCTGCTCGATCCGCCGGCCGGGGCGCCGCTGGGCGTGGGCGGTGTGCCGTTCAGCGACGTCACGTTCGACCTGGGACCGGGCGACCGGCTCGTCCTGTACACGGACGGCCTGGTCGAGACCCGCGATCAGGACATAGACACCCGGCTGGCCGCCCTGCGGGAGCTGCTCCGCGAGCCGGACGCGTCGCTGGAGGACTCCTGCGACCGGCTGCTGCGCGAGCTCCGGGACCCCAGCCACCACGACGACGTGGCGTTGCTGATGGCCCGGGTACGCGACTGACACCCGGGCGGTGGCGGGGGGACGCGGGCCACCGCCCGCTGCCGGGTGGTTCAGCGGCCGCACCCGCGGTGCCGGCGGCAACGGCGGCGCGGCGTGCCGCAGCGGTGGGCGCCCGCACCGAGGAAGCCCAGCCCGATGCCGAACATCCAGGCGTCCTTGGCCAGCGGCACACCGGCCTGGCTGGGGCGCAGGCTGCCCGGCTCGCGCATTCCGGGGACCCGCAGGTACAGGCCGAGCAGTCCGCCGGAGAACCCGGCCAGCGCCAGTCCGGCGAGCCGGGTCGGCACCACGGGGACCAGCAGCGTGCTACCCACCGCGATCTCGGACCAGGCGAGCAGCCGGGTGAACCGCCCGGCCTCGATCCGGTCGAGGAAGGGGTAGGCGGTGCGGGCCATGCCGTGCAGGGTCTGCGCGGTCTCCTCGTCGGCCTTGAGCTTGCCCAGGCCGGAGTTCAGGATGAACGCGCCAGTGGCGAGGCGCGGAGGAATGTCACGCGGTTCGAGCACCGACAGCATCGAAAAGCCTCCACAGATCAGGTCCAAGGCCCCCGGTCGATCATAGGCAGCGGTCCGCCGGACCGCGCGCAGAGAACGGCCGCGGTGACGCCGGCCGGTCCGCGATACTGGGCCGCGGCGGGACATGAGAGGCGGCACGGTGATCCAGCGACAACCCGGTTACGACGTTGTGGTGGTAGGCGGCAGCGGGGTGGACACGATCGTCCGCGTCGACGCCCTGCCGGTCCCGCTCGCCGATTCCGTCATGGTGGGTCCGATCGAGGAGTGGGCCGGGCAGACCGGGGGCAATGTGGCCCTCGGCGCGCGGGCGCTCGGTCTGGACGTGGCCCTGCTCGACTGCATCGGCGACGATCCGACCGGCGCCCTGGTACGCGAGCGGCTGGCCGAGGGGGATGTGGAGTTCCATCCGCTGATCTCGGCGGCGGGCACCCGCCGCGCGGTCAACCTGGTGGACGCGAAGGGCCGCAGGATGTCGTTCTACGACGCCAGGGACCCTGCGGAGCTGCGGATGCCGCGGGACTTCTACCTGCCCCGGCTGCGGCGTACCCGCCATGTCCATCTGTCCATCACGGGCTTCAGCCGCTTCCTCTACGACGACATCGAGGCCCTCGGTGTCCCCGTCTCCACCGATCTGCACGACTGGGACGGACTCGCCGAGCACCAGCGGGAGTTCGCCCTGCGCTCCGATCTCGTCTTCTTCAGCGCCGCCTCCGCGGGCGACCGTGCCCCCGCGCTGATGCGGCGGATCCTGCGCGAGGGCCGCGCGCGGACCGTGGTCGCCACGGCGGGGGCCGGGGGCTCCTGGTTCCTCACCCGCGACGGCGGCCCGGACCCGTACCACGTACCGGCGACCGTGCCGCCCGCCCCGGTGGTGGACACCAACGGGGCGGGCGACGCGTTCGTCACCGGCTTCCTGTACGGGAGGCTCGACGGCAGGGACGTCCACGACTGCGCGCGGCTGGGCGCGGTGGCGGGTGCCTACGCCTGCACGGGGCCCGGCTCGACCGCTCTCATCGGCCGGGACGCCCTGCTCGCGGCGGACCCCAGCGGTTCGCGCGGAGCCTGATCCCGCCCGTGCCGCCCACCGGCGGCACGGGCCCGGCCTCACAGCGCCACGGTCAACTGCGCCTGCACATGGGCCCGCAGCACACCGGCCATGTCCGTCACGCAGCCGCTGATGAGCCACTGCACCTGGAGCCCGTCCATCAGCGCGATCAGCTGCTGCGCCGCCTCGTCGGGGTCGATCCCGGCACGCAGCCCGCCCCCGTCCAGCGCCTCCCGGTAGGAGACGGCCGTGCTCAGTACCGAGGTCCGGTAGCGCTCCACGAAGTACGCGTGGGCCGGGTGGTCGGCGGAGGTCGCCTCTGCGGCGAGTACGGAGAACAGCTCGACGATGCCCCGGCGTTCGGCGTTCAGCGCGGCGAGGTCGACCAGCCTGCGCAGCCGGCCGACGCCCTTCGGACTGCCGAGGGCGAGCCATTCGGAGTCCACCTCGTCGCGGTGTTCCAGCACCGCGAGCAGCAACGACTGCTTGGTCGGGAAGTGGTGCAGCAGACCGGGATGCGAGATCCCGCAGCGGGTGGCAATCACCCGCAACGACGCGCCCCGGTAACCGGCCTCACCGAAGATGGCCATCGCCTGGTCGAGGATCTCCCCGCGTTTGGCCCGGCCCTTGGCGTAGCCACGCCGTGTATCGCCGGTCATGTGCCACTCTCCCCGGCCGTCCCTGACGGCGTCAATGAGTACAGCTGCATACCCACATACTTACCACCCGGTCGGGATTCGGCGTACGGTGGGAGCGGGTGGCCTGGTCGGACCGGTCCTTCCACCACCCAGGCATCCGCCCGAAGAGAACGTCACCGACGTTGTGAAAGGAACTCCTGTGGGCTCCTCACTGCCCTATCTCGACCCCGCGCTGTCCGTCTCGGAGCGCGTCGCCGATCTGGCCGGGCGGATGACGCTGCCCGAGAAGGTCGGCCAGATGCTGCAGTTGAACGCGAAGGACGGTGTGCGGCACCTCATCGAGGGCATGCACGCGGGCTCGATCCTGCACGCCTCGCCAGACCGCGTCCTGGAGGCGGCCGCGCTCACCGAACGGACCAGGCTGCGGATTCCGTTGCTCGTCGCGGAGGACTGCATCCACGGCCACTCGTTCTGGGAAGGGGCCACGATCTACCCCACTCAGCTCGGCATGGCCGCGAGTTGGGACCCCGAGCTCGTCGAGCGCATCGCGCGGGCGACGGCCGTCGAGGTCGCCGCGACCGGCGTGCACTGGACGTTCTCCCCGGTCCTGTGCATCACCCGGGACCTGCGCTGGGGCCGGGTGAGCGAGACGTTCGGCGAGGACCCCTTCCTCATCGGTGAGCTCGCCTCCGCCATGGTGCGCGGGTACCAGGGGGACGGACTCGACGACCCGACGGCGATCCTGGCATGCGCCAAGCACTTCGCCGGTTACTCGGAGACCCAGGGCGGCCGGGACGCGAGCGAGGCCGACATCTCGCGCCGCAAGCTCCGTTCGTGGTTCCTGCCGCCGTTCGAGCGGGTCGCCAAGGAGGGCTGCCGGACGTTCATGCTGGGGTACCAGTCGATGGACGGGGTCCCGATCACGGTCAACAACTGGCTGCTGAACGAGGTGCTGCGCGGCGAGTGGGGCTACACCGGAACGCTGGTGACCGACTGGGACAACGTCGGCCGCATGGTGTGGGAGCAGCGGGTCTACGCCGACCACGCGCAGGCGGCCGCCGCCGCGGTCCGCGCGGGCAACGACATGGTGATGACGACGCCGGACTTCTTCGAGGGCGCCCAGGAGGCGGTCGCCGCCGGCACGCTCGACGAGGCGGAGATCGACGCGGCGGTCCGCCGGATCCTCACGCTCAAGTTCGAGCTGGGCCTGTTCGAGAACCCCCGCCACCCGGACCGCGAGCGGCAGGCCGCGGTCATCGGAAGCGCCGGGCACGCCGGACTGAACCTGGAAGCGGCCCGCTGCTCGCTGGTGCTCCTCACCAACGACGGCACCCTTCCGCTGGCCGGCGGTCTCACGGCGGGGCCGGACGGCCGCGCGCTCGCCGGCACCGGCTCGGAGCCGCGTACGGTCGCGGTCATCGGGCCCAACGCCGACGACGCGCAGACCCAGCTCGGTGACTGGGCGGGTTCCTCCGGGCAGGCGGACTGGCTGCCCGACGGCCATCCGCGCGACATGATCCGCACCGTGCTGGACGGCTTCCGGGAGCACGTGCCGGACGGCTGGGCAGTCACCCACGCACGCGGGGCCGACATCCTCACCGTGGGGCCCGACCCGCTGGGCGCGTTCTTCCCCGACGGGCAGCCCCGGCCGGAGGTCGTCGTCCCCGCGGAGCCCTCCGAGGCGCTGATCGGCGAGGCCGTCGCCGCGGCGCGGGCCGCCGACTACGTCGTCGCGGTCGTCGGTGACCGTATCGAGCTGATCGGCGAGGGGCGCTCGACCGCGACCCTGGAACTGATCGGCGGCCAGGTCGCGCTGCTGGACGCGCTCGCCGCGACGGGCAAGCCGCTGGTGGTGGTCGTCATCAGCTCCAAGCCGCTGGTGCTGCCGCCCTCCGCGCACAGCGCGGCGGCGATCGTGCACGCCTTCAACCCGGGCATGCTCGGCGGGCGTGCGATTGCCGAACTGGCGCTCGGCCTCATCGAGCCGTCCGGCCGGCTGCCGGTCTCCTTCGCCCGCCACTCGGGTCAGCAGCCGACGTACTACAACCAGGTGCGCGGCCAGCACGGCTCCCGCTACGCCGATCTGACGCAGAGTCCGGCGTTCGTCTTCGGTGAGGGCCTGAGCTACACGAACGTCTCGTACACCGAGCTGGAGGTACTCACCGAGGACCTCGGCGCGGACGACACGCTGCGCGCACGCGTCCTCGTCAGCAACACCGGTGACCGGCCGGTGCGGGAGACCGTGCAGGCGTACGTGAGCGACACCGTGACGTCGGTGACGTGGGCCGAGAAGGAGCTCAAGGCCTACCGCCAGGTGACGCTCGAACCCGGCGAGTCGCGCGAGGTGGTCATCGAACTGCCGGTCACCGAGTGCAGTCTGGTGGACGCCGCGGGCAACCGCATCGTCGAGCCGGGCGCGTTCGAACTGCTCGTCGGCCCGTCCTCGCGCGACGAGGCCCTGCTGCGGGCGGGCTTCACCGTCAAGAGCTGAAGGCCGCGCCCCCGGCCGCCCGGTACGGTGCCGGGCGGCCGGGGGCCGTCGCACCCCGGCGCCGGGCAGCCCGGCCGGGGCCCGGCAGCCGCCCTCCGGCAGGTCGCGGGGATGCCGCGCGGGCCGTGAGTCATCGTTCCGGACCGGGGGGATCCTGGCCGCCCGGCCGCGGCGGCTGCCGGGCCGGCTCGTCCGCGGCACCCGCCGCCGCTCCCCCCGGAGCGTCAGCGGCCTCCGCCGCCGCGGGCGGCACGGCGCCGCCGCCCCGCAGCCGCTCGATGTCCGAGGGGCGCACCTTGACGATGACGAGCGCGATCAGCGCGGCCACCACCGCGAACACGACGGCGGTGACGAAAGCCCTGGAGATGCCCGTCACCAGCACCTGCTCGCCCCACTGCCCCGGGAGCTGGCCGGTCCTGCGGAACTGCGCCACCTCCGCGGGGGTCGCCTGCGAAAGGAAGCGCGGGACCTGCTGGGTGGCCTCGTTGCGGCTGGCCGTGCCGAAGACCGTGACCAGGATGGACAGCCCCAGCGAACCGCCCACCTGCTGCATGGTGTTGAGGATTCCGGAAGCCGCTCCCGCCTCCCGCGACGCCACCCCGGACACGGCCATCAGCGTCAGCGACACGAACTGCAGCCCCATGCCGAGCCCGAACACCAGCACCGGACCGAGCAGACTGCCCAGGTACGTACTGTCCGCGTCCACCTGCGTCAGCCACCCGAGCCCCAGGGCGCACAGGAGCGAGCCCGTCACCATGAAGGGTTTCGGCCCCCACCTGGGCAGCAGCCGCGAAGTGAAGCCGGCCCCCACGGCGATGATCGCGCTGACCGGCAGAAAGGCGAGGCCGGCCCGGAGCGGGCTGAAACTCAGGATGTTCTGCACGAAGAGGGTCAGGAAGAAGAACATTCCGAACATCGCGGCGGACAGGCACAGCATCATCCCGTACACGCCCGCGCGATTTCGGTCGCGGAACATCCACAGTGGCGTGATGGGCTGCCTCGACCGGCCCTCGATGGCGATGAACAGGGCGAGCAGTACGACGGCGGCGGCGAAGGCTCCCAGGGTGAGGCCGTCGCTCCAGCCGTCCTCGGAGGCGCGGATGAAGCCGTAGACGAGCAGCACCATGCCCAGCGTGGCCGTGAGTGCCCCCGTCACGTCGAAGTGGCCCGGGTGGCGTTCGGACTCCCGGATGAAGCGGGGCGTGGCCAGCACGATCAGCAGCGCGATGGGGACGTTGACGAAGAAGATCCACCGCCAGTCGAGCCACTCCACCAGCAGCCCGCCGGCCAGCAGCCCGATGGCGCTGCCGCCGGCCGAGACGGCGGCGAAGACACCGAACGCCCTGTTGCGGTCGGGCCCCTCACGGAAGGTCGTGGTGATCAGGGAGAGCGCGGTCGGCGAGGCGATGGCACCGCCGACGCCCTGGAGGGAACGCGCCGCCAGCAACTGCCAGGACTCCTGCGAGAGCCCGCCGAGCAGCGAGGCGAGGGCGAAGAGCACGACGCCGAACATGAAGACTCTGCGGCGGCCGAGGATGTCACCGAGCCGCCCGCCCAGCAGCAGCAGTCCGCCGAACGTCAGCGTGTAGGCGTTGACCACCCAGGAGAGGTTCTCGGTGGAGAAGCCCAGCGCGGTCTGGATGTGCGGAAGGGCGATGTTCACGATGGTGATGTCGAGGACCACCATCAACTGGCACGAGCAGATGACGAGTAGGGCGATCCCGCTGCCGCGTCCCCGCTTCGGGGACTCGGCAGACTGCCGGGGTGTCGCGTGGGATTCCGTCATGGGATCGCTTGCAGACTCAAGCCGTTGAGTGAACGCATCCGTTCACTCACACGAGATTAGTCCCGCCCGCCCGCCCCCGCCAATCGATGGAGTTCCCGGGCGGCCGGCCCGCGGGCGCGGGCGCGGCATTACGGCGGCGTGAAATCGCGCGGGGCCTCGCACCGGGTCCGCGGGCACCGCCCGCGGATGGCCGGTCGCGGACCGCGAAGCCCTGGTCGGGGGCGGTTTTCCGGTATCCCCAGGGACAGGTCGCGGAGCACGCCCGGGCACCCTGCGGGGTGCGGGTACGTGGTTGACGTACCCGGCGGGGCGCTGCGAGTCTCCGGAACATGTTCGCGACGGTCACTCCCGAGGTGCGGCCCGCCCCGCGCGCCGGCCGCACCGCACCGCTGCCCGGGTGTCCGGGCCGCTGTAGCGCCGCCTGACCTCCCCTGTCGCACCGCGTCTCCGCTTCCCGCGCCACCGCCACGTCCCGACATCCCCACGTCTCCGCGCGACCGCGTCTCCACGTGACCGCGACCGGACCCTCCGCGTCCGGCGGCGGTCCGCCGCCCCGCGGAGCGTGCTCCTCGAAAGGATTCCCGCAATGTCCTCGGCAACCACCGCTCCCGCCTCCACCGTGACCGTCCAGAAGGTCGGCGGCCGCATCGGCGCCGTCGTCTCCGGGGTACGTCTCGGCGGCGACCTCGACCCGGGGACCGTCGCGGCCGTCCGGGCCGCCCTGCTGGCCAGCAAGGTCGTCTTCTTCCGCGGCCAGGACCACCTGGACGAGGACAGCCACGAGGCGTTCGGCAGGCTGCTCGGCACCCCGGTCGCCCACCCGACCGTCCCGTCCGCCGACGGCCGCTACTCGCTGGGCATCGACTCCGACCACGGCGGCCGGGCCAACCAGTGGCACACCGACGTCACCTTCGTACCCGCCTATCCGGCCTTCTCCATCCTGCGCGCGGTCACCGTCCCGCCCTACGGCGGCAACACCCTGTGGTCCAACACCGCCGCCGCGTACGCCGGGCTGCCGGAACCGCTGCGCACCCTGGCCGACGGCCTGCGGGCCGTCCACTCCAACGACTACGACTACGTGGCGCTGCGCCCCGACGCCCTGCCGGAGGCGCTCGCCCAGTACCAGAAGGTGTTCACGTCGACGAAGTTCCTCACCGAGCACCCGGTGGTCCGCGTCCACCCCGAGACGGGCGAGCGCGTGCTGCTCCTGGGCAACTTCGTCCAGCGCATCAGCGGACTCACCGGCCGCGACTCCCGGGCACTCATCGATCTGTTCCAGTCCCACATCGAGCGCCCGGAGAACACCGTGCGCTGGCAGTGGCAGGCCGGCGACGTCGCCATCTGGGACAACCGCGCCACCCAGCACTACGGGGTGGACGACTCGGACGCGCACGAGCGCAAGCTGCGCCGCGTCACCGTCGACGGGGATGTCCCCGTCGGCACGGACGGCCGGCCCTCCACCCTCATCAGCCCCGCGCAGGTGCCCGAGCCCGCCTTCGGTATCGCGTCCGGCGCCTCGGCGGCCCCGGCCGGCGCCTGAGGGGTCGGTACCCGAGAGGAGTGGTGCCTCAAGGAGCGGAGGCACATACTCCTTTCATTGCGCAACCTTTAAAGTATGTGCATGGATACCGATTGCACGACACGCGAGGAGCACGCGGTGCTCGTCGGGGGCCCCGCCCACGGCCTGCGCCTGCGCGTCACCGACCGGCCCACGGTCGTACAGGTCACCCGCCCCTGCGAGGTGGAGGCCGCGCCGGGCGGCGTCCGGGCCGAGGCCCTGTACGTGTACCGGCTCGGCCTGCCCCCGGGCGACGGCCCGCTGCGCTACGGCTACGACGCGGCGAGCCCGTGACCCCGGCCGGCGGCGCACCGGTCCGGCACGGGCCGGCCGGTGCGCCGCCGGTCAGCCCGCGGCCACCTGCGCCGCGACCTCGATCAGCAGGGCCTGCCCCGGGTTGAGCGTCGGCATCGGCAGCCCGGCACCGGTCAGCACGGCGCCCGGCACCGGGACCCAGCCGTCGAGCGCCGCCGTGCACCAGAGGGGGCCGGCGACCTGGTGGAGGGCGGGCAGCCCGGCCTCCGTACGGATGCGGACCCGGTAGGACCGGCCGGGCGTGAGACCGGGCAGCCGGACCCGGCCGGACTGCCCCGGCACCGAGGTCTCCGTGCGCGCCCAGCAGTACAGCGCGGAGCCGGCGTCCGGTGCGACCACGCCGTGCAGCTGGGTCGCCTCGTCGTCGAGGTCCGCCCTGACGACCCGTCCGCCGTGCAGGAGTCCCCGCAGCTCCTTGTACAGCGCCGCCCACCGGCCCAGCGCCGCGCGTTGCTCCGGGGAGCGCGCGGTCAGGTCGTCCTCGATGCCCGCGTGGCCGAACAACGCGGTGACCAGCCGGAAGGAGTCATCGGTGACCCGCCCCGTCGTATGGCTGCGCGGGCCGCCGACATGGGCGCCGATCAGCTCGGGCGGCAGCAGCTGCGCCGTCCAGCGCTGGATCGACTGGCGCTCCACCGGGTCGTTGCAGTCGGAGGCCCAGACCCGGTCCGTCCGCGCGAGGACGCCGAGGTCCACGCGTCCGCCGCCGCTGGAGCAGGACTCGATCTCCAGCGCGGGGTGGCGCGCCCTGAGCTCGTCCATCAGCCGGTACAGGGCCGCCGTCTGGGCGTGCACGCCGGGCCGGTCGGCGCCGTGCGCGCCGCGCCGGACCGCTTCGTGCAGGTCCCGGTTGTGGTCCCATTTGAGATAGTCGACGCCGTACTCGGTGACGAGCGCGTCCAGCCGCTCCAGCAGGTGGGCGAAGGCGTGCCCGTCGGCGACGTTCACCACGTACTGGTGGCGGGAGCTCGGGCCCACCCCGGCGGACGGGCCGAGAATCCACTCGGGGTGCTCGCGGGCCATCCGGGAGTCGAGGTTCAGCATCTCCGGCTCCACCCAGAGTCCGAACTGCATCCCGTGGGCGTGCACCCGGTCCGCCAGCGGGGCCAGCCCCTCGGGCCACACCCGCGGGTCCACCGTCCAGTCACCGAGTCCCGCCGTGTCGTCCCGGCGGCCGAGGAACCAGCCGTCGTCCAGGACCAGGCGCTCCACCCCGACGGCGGCCGCGGCGTCGGCCAGCGCCAGCAGCCGTTCGGGGCGGTGGTCGAAGTAGACCGCCTCCCAGGTGTTCAGGGTCAGCGGACGCGGCGACGACGGATGGCCGGGGCGGGCGCGGATCATCGTGTGGAAGCGCCCGGCCAGCCCGTCCAGGCCCTCTCCGGACCAGGCGAAGAAGGCCTCGGGCGAGGTGTACCGGTCACCCGGGGCCAGCCGGATCTCGCCGGGAGCCAGCAGTTCGCCGCCGCCGAGGACTCCCCCGTGGACGCCGGCACCCTCGGGCAGCCGCTCGGCGAGCCAGCGCTGGTTGCCGCTCCACCCCACGTGCAGCGCCCAGACCTCGCCGGTACGGAACCCGAATCCGGGTACCCCGACCGCCAGGAGGTGCGGCGAGTCCAGTCCGGGCTTGCCCCGGCGCACCTCACGGACATGGCCGGCGAACGCCAGCCGGCCGCGCTGGGGGGAGCGTTCGCGGCACCACTTCCCGGTGAAGTCCAGGATCTCCTGGGCCCGGTTGGGCAGCGGGAGCAGCGCGGTGGTGGCGGCGAGGTCGTAGGGAACGGAGCCGCCGGTGCCGGATCCGGCGTGGTCCGGGCACGACACGCTGGTGCGCACACCCAGGACACCGGACGGGTCCAGCCGGTAGGTGAGGGTGATGTCGAGGGCGGCGTCGGCGTCATGGAGGTCGATGACCAGTTCGCCGGGGCGTTCCTCGGCGTTGGTCATCGCGACCCGGGGTGCGGTCGCCGTGCCGGCCCGGTGGCCCTGCTGGGCCGGGGTGCCCAGCCAGCCGTCGGCCTCGGTGGGCCAGACCGTGAACTGCCTCGGTTCGTCGGGGGCGTTGTTGAGCGTGGCGGCGTCCGCCGTCAGTCCGAGGGCCGCGAGGCCGTCGCCGGTCAGCTCGCCGAGGTCCTCTCCCCAGTGCAGGACACGGGGCAGCGGAGCGCGGAGTTCGACGACGAAACTCACCCCGGACGCGCGCAGGTGCACGATCCGGGTGGTGGTGCGGGTCATGGCATGTCCTCTCGAAACCACTGGGCGGGGGCGGGGCTCCGCGTCGGCACCCCCGTACGACCGGCCCCCTGCCGTGGCCCGCCGCCATCGGTGAGAGCGCGGCGACTGTAGCGATAGTTTCCTTCCGTCGTCAATATATTCAGCGTCGTTCCAGGATCGCTCCCCGACTTCTGCGCGCTCCGGCATTTCCGGCCCGCCCCCCTGGTTTCGGCCAGAAGGTAATCTCCACGGGGTGAACCTCTCCCGGCAGCCGCCGTCCGCGGCCCTCGTCCTCCAGGCCCTGCTGACCCAGGGCCCGTTGACCCGGGCGGAGCTCGGACGCCGCACCGGGCTCTCCTCCGGGGCCGTCACCAAGGTGTCGGCACCCCTGCTCGACGACGGCTGGATCACCGAGCTCGGCCCGTCCGGTGACCGGCAGCCCGGCCGCCCGGCCACGTTGGTGGCGGTGCGGCCCGAGCGGGCCGGCTTCATCGGGATCAAGATCACGTCGGACGAGCTGATCGGGATGCTCGTCGACCTCACGGCAGCGCCGCTGACCACCCACCGCACCCCGCTCCGCTCGCGAGACGTCGGCACGGTGGTCAGAGCCGTCGCCCGGCTGGTCGGCACCCTCTCCGGACGGGCCGGACAAGGCGGGGGCGGGTCCGGCCCGGCGGTGCACAGCATCGGCGTGACGGTCTCCGGCGATGTGGACGGCCCGAGCGGCACGGTCCGCTACTCCCCCTTCCTCGACTGGCACGGGGTGCGGCTCGCCGCCCTGGTCGAGGAGGCCACCGGCATCGCGACGGTGATCGACAACGACGTACGGGCCCTCACCGTCGCCGAGCAGTGGTTCGGCGCCGGGGTCGGGCTCTCCTCGTTCGCCCTGGTCACGGTCGGCGCGGGGGTGGGCTGCGGAATGTCCGTCCACGGCCGGGTGGTCTCGGGGGCGTTCGGGGTCTCGGGCGAGCTGGGACACCTGCCCGTCGGCAGCAGCGACCGGGTCTGCACCTGCGGCAACACCGGCTGCGTCGAGGCCGTCGCGTCGACGCAGGCCATCGTCGACCAGGTGCAGGAGCAGACGGGGGACGCGGATCTGTCCCTCGCCGACGCCGTGCGCCTGGCACGGTCCGGGGACGCCACGGCACGCGGCGTCTTCACCCGGGCCGGGCGGGCGCTGGGACTGGGAATCGCCTCGGTGGCCAACCTCATCGGCCCGGAGCGCATCATCATCTCCGGCGAAGGAGTGGCGGCGTACGACCTGTTCTCCGACGAGATCCGCCGGACCTTCGCCGACCAGGCCTTCGGCGCGGCCGCCCGGTGCGAACTCGTGGTGCGGCCACTGCCGTTCGAGACGTGGGCGCGCGGCGGCGCGGCGATGGCGGCCCACCGCGTCTTCGCCCCGCTTCCCGCCCGGTCCGGGGCAGCGGGGCACTGACCGGCGCCCGCCGCCCCGTCCCCGTCAGGCGTTGGGGTCGAAGGCGATGCCCGCGGGCATCGCCTTTTCCAGGTGGCCGGCGAAGTTTCCGTCCTTCAGGCCGAAGACGGCGCTGCCGAAGTCGGCCTGCACCAGCTTGTCCCGGATGCCTTCGGGGTAGCCGTTCCAGCCGACGAGGTCGGGGAACTGCCACTGGTGGTAGTGGTTCTCGGGCGGCTCGTCGCCGGTGGTCGCGGGACGGAAGCAGTGCGTACCGATCCCGTCCTTGTGATAGACCGCCTTGGGGTGGGTCCCGTCCCACTGGATCCGGTCGCGGCCGTAGACGCTGAAGCCGCCGTGGGCCGAGGTGGAGACGTACTTCGCCTCGTTGTCCTGCACCCAGACCACGACGTGCTCCCAGTCGTGGCGGTGCCCGCCGAGACCGCTCCCGGCCACGGCCTGGTCCTTCTCGAAGTAGAGGCCGTAGATGATGGCGCACCAGCCGTTGTTGCACTTGGAGCGTGCGTAGCCGTTGGTGTTGTCCAGGTCCCAGGAGTCGTGGCAGCTGCCGTTGACGGCGCCGGTGGTCTTCAGCCCGGGGGCGACGGTGCCGTCGGGACCGATGGCGGGGGTCGGATAGCAGCCGTCACCGTCGTAGTCGTAGGCCGGCTGGAAGGTCTGTTCCAGTCCGTCCGCGTTCGCGGGCAGAGCACCCGGCACGTCCGCGAAGGCGCTGCCCGGCGAGGCCAGGACCAGCATCCCTGCCGCGGCCAGCACGAGTGACATCTTGCGGATCCGTCGTCTGTTCTTCACTGCTTCCTCCTGGTCGAAGCGTGTCGGGCCATGCCATGCGATGACATGCCCATGCCCACACTCGGGGAACCCCGGAGCCCTGTCGGGTACGACGGATTTCGCAGCGGTGAAGACTCGGTCAACAGCCGGGCGACGCAACGGAAAGGCGCGCCCGGCCTACCGGGACACGGCCGGGAACCTGCCCAACACGGCTGCTCCGCACACGCTTTGGTGCCGGGTCACACGCGAACCGGTGGCGTCGCGGCAGCCGCGAGCGCCGCGGAACAACGCGCCGGGCGACCGGGCGGCAGACAGACAACCGCCCCGCCCGTCCCCCTGTCAACCCCTCTCCGCCCGCCCGTCCCCGGCGGTTCCGGCCCCTCTGCACGAGGTCCCGTCGGCCTTGTTTTTTTTCTTGACAGAGGAAATTAACTCCCCTACGTTTCCGGCCATGTCATCGACCAACCTCGTCGAGACGTTCCCGGCGCCGACGCCGGCCGCCTCTCTGGTGTTCACCACAGCCCTGTCCCAAGGGCCGCTCTCCCGGGTGGAGATCGCCCGCAGGACCGGGCTGTCCTCGGCCGCTGTGACCAAGGCCGTGCGCCCGCTCATGGAGACCGGGTACTTCGTCGAGGACACCGACGGCAGCACGCCTCCCACGGTCGGCCGGCCGGCCAACCCGGTGCGGGTCAACGGGGGGCGCGCCCTGTTCATCGGCGTCAAGGTGACCGCGGACGAGGTCATCGCCGTACTCGCGGACCTCTGCTGCCGGGTCAGGGCGGCCCGTCATGTGCCGCTGGCCGAGCGGTCGCCCGGCGCGGTGATCTCCGTGATCGCCGCGCTCACCGGCGAACTGGTCACGCGGGCGCGGCCGTTCGGCGTCGGAGTGCGCGGCCTGGCCGTCGCGGTGTCCGGCGATGTCGACCGGGCCGCGGGGGTGGTCCGCTACTCACCGTTCCTCGGCTGGCGGAACGTCGCGCTGGCCGGGCTCGCGGAGACGGCCACCGGTCTGCCGGCCACGGTGGACAACGACGTGCGGGCGCTGACCGTGGCGGAGCAGTGGTTCGGCGCCGGGGTCGGGCGGTCCGACTTCGCGCTGGTCACCGTCGGGGCCGGCATCGGCTGCGGACTCGTCGTCCACGGCCGGGTGGTGGCCGGGGCGCACGGGGTGGCCGGTGAGATCGGCCATCTCTCCATCGACCCGCACGGGCCGCTCTGCCACTGCGGCAACCGGGGCTGTGTCGAGGCGATCGCCTCGGACTCGGCCATCGTGCGCCGCATCCAGGAGGAGACGGGTCAGCCGGTCGGCGGCCCGGCGCACGCGCTGGAACTGGCCAGGTCGGGCGAGCCGATGGCCCGCGAGGCCTTCGCGCGGGCAGGGGCAGCGATCGGCCGGGCCATCGGGGCGGTCGCCAATCTGCTCGGCCCCGAGTGCGTGGTCATCTCCGGCGAGGGGCTGGCCGCGTACGACCTGTTCGCCGCGCAGATCCGCGACGCGTTCGCCGCCACCGTTTTCAGTACAGCCGCGCGGTGTGACGTGATCACACGCCCGCTGCCGTTCGAGGAGTGGGCGCGCGGGGCCGCGGCCACCGCCATCCAGACCTTCATCGGGTCCGACACCATCCAGGAGAATCGATGACCGAGCAGAGCCGCATACCGGTACCGGGCGGTCCGGGCCGCCGGCGCGTCGTGGGCGGGCTGATGGGGGTGGGCGCCGCGGTTCTGGCGGCCCCCGCGCTCACGGCCTGCGGGTCCGGGGCCGCCGCCGACCCCAAGACGGTGACCTTCGGGTCCAACGGGGCCGACGCCACACCCAAGAAGGCGTACGAAGCCCTGACCAAGGCCTTCGCGAAGGACAGCGGACTCACGGTCAAGACCAACACCGTCGACCACGACACCTTCCAGAAGGGCATCTCCAGCTACCTCCAGGGCACTCCGGACGACGTCTTCACCTGGTTCGCGGGCTACCGCATGCAGTACTTCGCCAAGAAGAAGCTGTGTGCTCCCCTTGACGACGTGTGGGAGAAGATCGGCGGCGGCTTCAGCGAGGCCGCGAAGCAGCTCTCCCGGGGCGAGGACGGGAAGTACTACTTCGTCCCGCTGTACAACTACCCGTGGGCCGTCTTCTACCGCAAGAGCCTCTTCAAGGAACGCGGCTACCGGGCGCCCGCCACCTGGGACGACTTCGTCGCACTGGCCAAGCGGATGAAGAAGGACGGCCTCTCGCCGATCGCCGCCGGGTACGGGGGCGGGGACACCTGGAGCATCCTCGGCGCCTTCGACTACCTGAACCTGCGGACGAACGGCTACGAGTTCCACACCTCGCTGCTGCGCGGCGACATCAGCTGGACCGACCGGCGGGTGCGCGGCACGATCGACCGGTGGCGCGAGCTCAGCCCGTACTACCAGGAGCGGGCCGGCGGCCGTTCCTGGCAGGACGCCGCCCAGTCACTGCTGGACAAGAAGTCGGGCATGGCCGTCATCGGCCTCTTCCTCGGACAGCAGATCAGCGACCCGGAACTCCGGGACGACATCGACTTCTTCGCGTTCCCGGAGATCGATCCGTCGTACGGCCAGGACACCGTAGAGGCGCCGACCGACGGGTTCATGCTCAGCCGCCGGCCCAAGAACGAGAAGAAGGCGCAGCAGTTCCTGGAGTTCCTCGGCAGCGCCCGCGCGGAGGGCCTGTACATGGGCGTCGACCCCAGCAACGTCGCCGTGCACAGCGAGGCCGACACCAGCGGCTACAACGCGCTGCAGAAGAAGTCCGCCGCACTCATCTCCCAGGCCGAGCACATCACCCAGTTCGGTGACCGCGACAGCGACCCGGGCTTCATCTCCACCGTCGTGCTGCCCGGACTCTCGCAGTGGCTGAGCAGCCCGGACGACGGCGTGGCCATGCTCAAGAAGATCGAGTCGCAGCGTTCGCGCTTCTTCACCGCCTGACCGACCCAGGGAAGCCCGCCCATGTCTTCCGTACCCTCCGCGCCGCCCGGCACCCGGCGGACGCGACAGCCACGACGCCCGCGCCGGCTCGGCCTGTCCGACCGGCTCTTCCTCGCCGTCATCGTCGGTGTGCCGCTGCTCGCCCTGCTCGTCTTCGTCTGGCTGCCCGCGCTGGCCTCGCTCGCCCTGTCCTTCACCCAGTGGGACGGCCTCGAACTCTCCGGCATCCAGTGGACCGGTCTGGACAACTACCGTGAGATCTTCACGAATTACCCGCCGTTCTGGCCCGCTGTCCAGCACAACGTCATCTGGCTGCTCTTCACCGCCCTGCTGCCCACCCCGTTCGGGATCTTCCTGGCCTACCAGCTCGACCGGAAGATCCGCTTCACCCGGATCTACCAGACCGCCATCTTCCTGCCCATGGTGCTGTCACTGGCCGTGGTCGGCCTGATCTGGGAGATCATCTACAACCCGGACAACGGACTGCTGAACGGCATCCTCGACACGGCGGCGCCGGGACACCACATCGACTGGCTGGGCGACCCGGACCTCAATCTGTGGATGGTCCTCATCGCCTCGGCGTGGCGGCACACCGGCTACATCATGATCCTCTACCTCGCCGGGCTGAAGGGCTTCGACCCGGCCCTCAAGGAGGCGGCCGCCCTCGACGGCGCCAACGGCCGGCAGACGTTCCTGCGCGTGGTCTTCCCCGCCCTCAAGCCCGTCAACGTCATCATCCTGGTCGTGACGGCCATGGAGTCGCTGCGCGCCTTCGACATCGTGTACGTGCTCGGCGGCGGTGTGGGCAGCAAGCCCGGGATGGAGCTGCTGTCCCTGCTGATCACCGACAACATCATCGGCGAGTCCAGCCACATCGGCTACGGCTCCGCGCTCGCCATGATCATGCTGGTGATCTCCCTGGCGGCGATCGGCACCTTCCTCGTACAGAACTTCCGCAAGGAGGACCAGTGACCGTCACCGCACCACCGCCGGGCGTCCGCCGTTCACCGACCCCCCGGCCGCCGTCCGGGCCGGCGACGTCGCGGCGGCGGAGTCAGACCGGACGCCATGTGATGCTGGCCGGCATCTCGCTGCTCTGGCTGGTGCCGCTGCTCTGGGCCGTCTACACCTCCCTGCGGCCCTACGAGGACACCAGCAAGCACGGCTACCTCTCCTGGCCCCGGAGCCTGAGCCTGGACAACTTCACTGCCGCGTGGGGGCAGTCGGGCATGTCGCACTACTTCTGGAACTCGGTCCTGGTGACCGTTCCGGCGGTGCTCGGCACCCTGTTCTTCTCGGCGGCGGTGGCGTTCTACGTGTCACGGTTCGACTTCCGGTGGAACGTCGCCCTGCTGATGCTCTTCACGGCGGGCAACCTGCTGCCGGCCCAGGTCCTGATCACCCCGCTCTACCGGCTGTACCTGCAGATCGCGCTGCCGGCCTGGATGAGCGATTCGCTGCTCCTGTACAACTCCTACTGGGGCATCATCGCCATCCACATCGCCTACCAGTGCGGCTTCTGCACCTTCGTCCTCAGCAACTACATGAAGACGATCCCGAAGGAGATCACGGAGGCGGCCCTGGTCGACGGCGCCCCCGTGTGGCGCCAGTTCCTCCAGATCGTGCTGCCGCTGTGCCGTCCCGCGTTCGCCGCGCTGGCCACGCTGGAGTCGATCTGGATCTACAACGACTTCTTCTGGCCGCTCGTCCTGATCGAGACCGGCGACAAGCGGCCGGTCACCTCCGCGCTCGCGAGTCTCCAGGGCCAGTACTTCACCAACCCGAACCTCATCGCGGCCGGTGCGCTGATGACGGCCGTGCCCACCCTCCTCGTGTACTTCGCGCTCCAGCGCCAGTTCATCAGCGGCCTCACCATCGGCGCGGGCAAGTAGCGGTCCGGCCGCGCCCCGCACGCCCAGCACCGCCCTGTCCCCCCGCACCGCCCCACCCGACCAGAGCAGGAGACCACCCGCATGCCCTCCCCCGCCCGCACCACGAGACGAGCCGCGCGCACCGCGCTGGTCCTCGCCGTCACGGCCGCCGTGGCCGTCACCGTACCTCCGGCGCAGGCCGCACCCGGCACCGCACCGGCCACGGCTGCCATGGCCGCCGCCCCGACGGCGGCCGCCGGACACGGCCTGGCCCGGAAGCCGTTCATGGGGTGGAGCAGCTGGTCGATGCAGACCAGCTCGTACCCCGGCCTCAACCCCACGGGCCAGTACAGCTATCTCACCGAGGCGAACGTCCTCAAGCAGGCCGACGCGATGGCCACCAAGCTGAAGAAGTACGGCTACGAGTACATCAACATCGACGCCGGCTGGTGGCGCGACCAGGACTGGACGCCCGAGTTCGACGGCTACGGGCGCCAGCAGGCCGACCCGGTGCGCTTCCCGCGCGGAATGAAGCCGGTCGCCGACGACCTCCACCGCAAGGGGCTCAAGGCCGGCATCTACCTGCCGGTCGGCCTGGAGAAGGAGGGGTACGGCGGCGGCAGGCTGCCGGTCTGGAACGCCCCGGGCTGCACCACCGGGGACATCGTCTACGGCGATCTGCGCACCACGAACGGCTGGGACAGTTCGTACAAGATCGACTTCTCGCGGCCGTGCGCCCAGAAGTACGTCGACTCACAGGCTCAGCTGATCGCCGACTGGGGATACGACTTCCTCAAGCTCGACGGGGTCGGCCCGGGGTCCTTCAAGAGCGGCGACAACTACGACAACCGGGCGGACGTCGCCGCCTGGAAGAAGGCCATCGAACGTGCCGGACGCCCGGTCCATCTGGAGATCTCCTGGTCGCTGGATGTCGACTACGCCGACAGCTGGAAGGAGAACTCCGACGGCTGGCGGGTGGACACCGACGTCGAGTGCTACTGCGAGACGCTGGTGACGTGGGACAGCTCGGTGAAGGCCCGCTGGCGCGACACCCCCGCGTGGACCCGGCACGCCGGTCCGGGCGGCTGGAACGACCTGGACGCGATCGACGTCGGCAACGGCGAGATGGACGGGCTGACGAAGGCCGAGCGGCAGAGCTACATGACGCTGTGGTCGATCGCCAAGTCGCCGCTCTACTCGGGTGACGACCTCACCAGGCTGGACGCCTACGGCGTCTCGCTGCTGACCAACCGCGAAGTGCTCCAGGTCAACCAGCGGCCTGGCGCCCTGGCCCACCCCGTCACCACGGCGGGTGACGAACAGGTGTGGGCCGCCAGGAACCCCGACGGCAGCTACACCGTGGCCCTGTTCAACCTCGGTTCCTCGCCCGCTCCGGTGACGGCCCGCTGGTCGGCCCTCGGCTTCGAGGGCAAGGCCGCCGTGCGCGACCTGTGGAACAAGGAGAACCTCGGACAGCACAAGGACTCCATCACCGAGGCACTGCCCGCACACGGATCGCGGCTGTTCACCGTCACCCCGCACGGCTCCCGGCTGCGCACCACGGCGTACGAGGCCGAGTCCCCCGCCAACACGCTGTCCGGCAACGCCTCGGTCTCCGACTGCGACGAGTGCTCCGGCGGCAAGAAGGTCGGCAACCTCTACGAGGGCGGCTCGGTGCGCTTCGGACACGTGGAGGCCGCGCGGGCCGGAACGTACTACATCAACGTGGCCTACACCTCGGGTGACGAACGGTCCGTCGGGATCTCGGCCAACGGGAAGCCGGCCACGAAGAGGATCTTCCCGTCCAGCGGGGGCTGGGGCGCGGCCGCGACGATCAGTGTCCCCGTCACGCTCAAGGCCGGCCGCAACACCCTCACCTTCGACAGCGGCGCCTCGGGCTACTCACCCGACATCGACCGGATCGACGTACCGAAGCGGAGCTGACGCCCGGCGCTCCGCGGCACCGTCTCTCCCCGCCCGTCATCCGCACCGGAATGGAGTCACCGTGAACGACCAGCACCCGCAGCCGCCCGCGCGGCCGGAGCCCGGTCACCCGAGCCGCCGCCGGCTGCTCACGCTCGCCGCGGCCGTGGGTTCGGCCACCGCACTCGGCGCGCTGCCCGCCTTCGCCGCCACACCCGCACCGCGGCGGCCCGCCGCGGCCCCGCCGCGCGCCCCCGGCCGGGGCACCGAGATGTGGTACCGGACGCCCGCCGCCGCCGGCTCGATGATCGAGCAGGCCCTCCCGGTGGGCAACGGCCGGCTCGGTGCGCTCGTCGGCAACGACCCCGCGCACGAACTGCTGCACATCACCGACGCCACCCTGTGGACCGGCGGGATCAACGACCGGCTGGACGCGGACGGCCAGTTCCCTTACGGCCGGGAGGACTTCGGCAGCTTCACCCTGCTGGGCAACGTGACCGTCGACATCCCGGACCACGAGCTCTCCGAGGTGTCCGGCTACCGCCGCGGTCTCGACCTCGCCCAGGGCGTCGTCACCTCCCGCTACACCCGCTCCGGTGCGACGTACGAACGCAGCGTCCTGGCCAGCCGGCCGGACGATGTCGTGGTCATCCGGTTCACCCAGCGCGGCGGCGGCCACTACACCGGCACGCTCGCGCTGGACGGCACCCACGGCGAGGCCACCTCGGCGGACGGGCGCAGGGCGGAACTCTCCCTGGCGGGCTCGTTCGGCAACGGGCTCCGCTACGGAGCGGTCGTCCTGGCGCACAGCCGCGGCGGCAAGGTGTCCACGGACGGCGGCCGGATCACCTTCACCCGGTGCGCGGAGCTCACCGTGGTGATCAGCGGCGGGACCGACTACGCCCCCGACCCGGCCAAGGGCTACCGCGCCCCGGGGCTCGACCCGCTCGCCCTCGCGCGCACCAAGGCCCGTGACGCCGCCGCCGTCTCCGCCACCGATCTGCTGCACACCCATGTGGCCGATCACCGGAGCCTGTTCGACCGTATGACGCTGGATCTGGGCGCCTCCACACCGCAGCAGCGCTCCCTGGACACCTGGGACCGGCTGCGGGCCCGTACGGCGGAGGGCGAGCCCGATCCGGAACTGGAGTCCCTGTACCTCCAGTTCGGCCGCTATCTGATGATCTCCGGTTCGCGGGGCGGGCTGCCGGTCGCCCTTCAGGGCCTGTGGCTGGACGGCAACGACCCGGACTGGATGGGCGATTACCACACCGACATCAACATCCAGATGAACTACTGGATGGCCGACCGCGCGGGGCTGTCCCCCTGCTTCGACGCGCTGACGGACTACTGCCTCGCCCAGCTCCCGTCCTGGACCGAGCTGACCGGCAGTCATTTCAACGACCCCGCCAACCGCTTCCGCAACTCCAGCGGCAAGGTCGCCGGCTGGACCGTGGCGTTCTCCACCAACATCCACGGCGGCCTCGGCTGGTGGTGGCATCCCGCAGGCAACGCCTGGCTGTGCAACTCCCTATGGGAGCACTACGAGTTCACCCAGGACCTGGCCCATGTGGCACGGATCTTCCCGATGCTGAAGGGCGCCTGCGAGTTCTGGGAGGCGCGGCTGCTGACCACGACCGTCACCGATGCCGCGACGGGCGAGCGGCGCGAGGTCCTGATCGCGGACAGCGACTGGTCCCCCGAGCACGGACCGCAGGACGCGAAGGGCAACACCTACGCCCAGGAGGTGGTACGCGACCTCTTCCTGCACTTCGAGGAGGCGTGCGCGCTGCTCGGCCGCGACGCGCGGTACGGCGCGGCCGTGGCGAAGATGCGGAAGCGGCTGTACCTGCCGGAGGTCAGCCCCGAGACCGGCTGGCTCCAGGAGTGGATGTCCCCGGAGAACCTCGGCGAGACGGAGCACCGGCATCTGTCACCGCTGATCGGCCTCTTCCCCGGGGACCGGATCAGGGCGGGCGCGGTCTCCGACGAGCTGCTGGCCGGGGCCACCGCGCTGCTTACGGCGCGCGGCATGGAGAACTTCGGCTGGGCCAACGCCTGGCGTGCGATGTGCTGGGCACGGCTGAAGAACGCCGACAACGCCTACCAGCTCGTGGTCAACAACCTGCGGCCCTCGGTCAGCAGCAGCAACGGCACCTCGGCGAACCTGTTCGACATCTACCAGACCGAGCCGGGCCGCGGGATCTTCCAGATCGACGCCAACTTCGGTACCCCGACGGCCATGATCGAGATGCTCCTCTACTCCCGGCCGGGCCGCATCGAACTGCTGCCCGCCCTGCCGGCGGCATGGGCGGGCTCGGGGTCCGTCACCGGACTGGGCGCGCGTGGCGGCTTCGTGGTGGATCTGAGCTGGCGCGACGGGAAGGTGCGCGAGGCGCGCGTACGCAGTGTCGGCGGCCGCACCACAGAGGTGAGCTGGAAGGGCGTGACGCGGCGGGTGGAACTGCGGCCCGGCGGCTCGGTCACGCTGCGGAAGTTCTGACTCCGGTTTCCTGTCCCCCGGCGGCGGCGTGGCCCTCGCGGGTCACGCAGCCGCCGGGGGACCGGCGTCCGCCGCTCAGGCGCCCCTGGCGTCCCGTGCCGCGCGCAGGACGCGGTCGGGGCGGATCGGCAGCTCCCGGTGACGGACGCCGGTGGCGTGCCACACCGCGTTGGCGATCGCGGCGGCGACACCGACGACACCGATCTCGCCTATGCCCTTGATCCCGATGGGATCGCCGGGAACGTGGTCGTCCACCCAGTCCGCCTCGATGACCGGCACGTCGGCGTGCGAGGCGAAGTGGTAGCCGGCGAGGTCGGCGCCGACATGGCCGCCGGAGGCCTGGTCCCTGACCGCCTCCTCGTGCAGGGCCATCGACAGTCCCCAGGTCATTCCGCCGATGAACTGGCTGCGTGCGGTGAGCGGGTTGACGATGGCGCCCGCGGCGTAGATACCGAGCAGCCTTCGCACCCGCACCTCGCCGGTGGTGACATCCACCGCCGCCTCCGCGAACTGCGCCCCGAAGGAGTGCCGTTCCAGCTGCGCAAGGGTGCCGATGACGTCCGCGGTGTTCGACCTGGCGGTGATTCCCTCCGGCGGGATGCCGCCGCCCAGTGCCAGGCGCTCGCGCACCTCGCCCGCCGCCAGCATGACCGCCCAGGCCCAGGAGCGGGTGCCCATGGAGCCGCCGGCGATCATCGCCTGGCCCAGGTCACTGTCCCCGATCCGGACCCGGACGCGGTCCGGGTCCACCTCCAGGGCGTCCGCGGCGACCAGCGTCATCGCGGTCCTGGCACCGGTACCGACGTCTGCCGCGTTGATCCGTACGGTGAACCCGCCGTCCGGCTCCGCGGTGACGGCCGCGGTGGACGGGCTCACTCCCGAGGGGTAGGTGGCCGCGGCCGTTCCGGTCCCGATCAGCCAGCGCCCCTCGCGGCGCACGCCGGGGCGCGGATCCCGGTCCGCCCAGCCGAACCTGCGGGCCCCCTCCTCGAAGCAGGCGACCACGTTGCGGCTGCTGAACGGCAGCCCGGAGACGGGCCCGACCGAGGTCTCGTTGCGGACGCGCAGCGCGATCGGGTCCACCCCGCACTTCTCGGCCAGTTCGTCGAGCGCCGATTCGACGGCGAAGGACCCCGGCGCCTCGCCGGGTGCGCGCATCCAGGTCGGGGACGGCACGTCGAGCCGTACCAGCGTGTGCAGGGTGTGGTGCGCGTCCGCGTCGTACAGGACCCGCCCCAGCACGGCGCTGGTCTCGACGAACTCGTGCACGGTCGATGTCAGGCTCTGCGACCGGTGGTCGAACACGCGCAGCCGGCCGTCCGCGTCGGCCGCGAGCCTGACCCGCTGTGCCGTGGGGCTGCGGTACCCCGCCAGCGAGAACATCTGGCGCCTGGTCAGCACGACGCGCACGGGGCGCTGGAGTACGGTCGCCCCCATCACGGCGGCCACCTGGTGGGGGCTCAGCCCCTTGGAGCCGAAGGCGCCTCCGACGTGCTCGGACCGCACCCGTACGGCCGACGGGTCGAGGGAGAAGACCAGCGCGAGCTCGGTGGCGACCCACGTGCTGCCCTGGTTGGAGTCGACGACGTCGAGCCGGCCGTCGTCCCAGCGGGCGGTCGCCGCGTGCGGCTCCATCGAGCTGTGGTGCTCCTCCGGGGTGGAGTACGCCTCGTCCACGACGAAGGCGGCCGCCGCCAGTTCGGCCTCCAGATCGCCCTTCGCCGTCTCGGCCTCGTCCATCACACCGCTCGGCGGCGGGTACGCGCCGGGGTGACCGGCGAAGAACGCCACGTCGTGCGGCTCCTCGTCGTAGCGGACGACCAGCGCCTCGGCCGCCTCTCTGGCCTGCTCGGACGTCTCGGCCACGACCATCGCCACCGGCCAGCCCACGAACGGCACCCGGTCGTGCTGGAAGAGCCCGACGACCGGGTTGGGCCGTCCCAGCATGCCGACGTAGTCGGTCTCGACGCGCGGCGCGTTCCCGTGGTGCAGCACCGCGAGGACTCCGGGCATGGCCAGCACGTCGGCTTCCCGCACTTCGCGGACCCGGCCGCGGGCCACGGTCGAGAGCACCAGCCAGCCGTGGGCGAGGTCCGCGAAGGGGATCTCGCCTGCGTAGCGGGCCGCTCCGGTGACCTTGTCGCGGCCCTCCACCCTGGTACGGCCGGAGCCGACGGCCCCGGTGAACGCCGCGCTGTCTGCCGTCGTGGTCATCGGGCTGCCTCCTCGGCGAGTTCGCTCAGCACGGACACCACCAGGTTGCGGGTCAGGGTCACCTTGTATCCGTTCTCCGGGAGTGCCTCCGCCGCTGCCAGTTCGGCGTCCGCGGCGGCGGCGTACGCCTCGGCGCTCGCCGGTCCGCCGGTCAGCGCCCGCTCGGCGACGCGGGCCCGCCACGGCCGGGACGCGACCGCCCCGAACGCGAGGCGCACCTCGGCGACCTCCCCGTCCCTGACGTCGAGCGCGGCGGCGACGGAACCGACCGCGAAGGCGAAGGAGGCGCGCTCGCGCACCTTCCGGTACCGGGAGTGCGCGGCGACGGCGGCCGGCGGCAGGGTGACACCGGTGATGAGGGCGCCGGGCGGCAGGGCGGTCTCGATGTGCGGGGTGTCTCCCACCGGCGGGTAGAAGTCGGCGATCGGCAGCTCACCGGGCCCGCCGGCCGTCTCGTACGAGATGACGGCGTCGAACGCCGCGAGCGCGACCGCCATGTCCGAGGGGTGGGTGGCCACACAGTGCCCGGAGGCGCCGAGGATCGCGTGGTTGTGGTGCTCGCCCGCGATGGCCGGGCAACCGCTGCCGGGGACACGCTTGTTGCACGGCTTGGCCAGGTCGCTGAAGTAGCCGCAGCGGGTGCGCTGGAGCAGATTCCCGCCGACCGTGGCCATGTTGCGCAGCTGTCCGGAGGCTCCGGCCAGGAGTGCCTGCGCCAGTGCCGGGTAGTGACGCCGCACCTCGGGGTGGGCGGCGAGATCGCTGTTGGTGACGGTCGCGCCGACGCGAAGGCCGCCGCCCGCCGTGAACTCCACGGTGTCCAGCGGCAGTTCCTGCACATCGACGAGGAGGGCGGGGCGCTCCACGCCGGCCTTCATCAGGTCCACCAGATTGGTGCCGCCGCCGAGGAAGCGGGCCTCCGGGTCCGTGCCGAGCAGCGCGAGCGCTCCGGAGACGTCGTGGACGCGCTCGTAGCCGAATTCCCTCATGCGAGCGGCTCCCTGACCTCGTCGGCGGAGGCTGCGGAGGCTTCCGCGGCCCGTTCGACCGCCCGCACGATCGACACGTAGGCGCCGCAGCGGCACAGGTTGCCGCTCATCCGCTCGCGTATCTCCTCCGGGGTGAGCGCGGGAACCCCGGCCTCGGGCCGGACATCGTCGGTCACGGCGCTCGGCCAGCCCGCCGCGTGTTCCTCGATCACCGCGAGGGCGGAGCAGATCTGCCCCGGGGTGCAGTAGCCGCACTGGTAGCCGTCGAGGTCGAGGAAGGCCTGCTGGACGGGGTGCAGCCGGTCGCCGTCGGCTACCCCTTCGATGGTGGTGACCGCGCGCCCCTCGGCGGCGACCGCCAGTTGCAGACAGGCCACGGCTCTGCGCCCGTCGAGCAGCACCGTGCAGGCGCCGCACTGGCCCTGGTCGCAGCCCTTCTTGGTGCCGGTCAGATCGAGACGCTCGCGCAGGGCGTCGAGGAGGGTGGTGCGGTGATCGACGGGCAGCGTGTGCTTTTCGCCGTTGATGTTCAGGGTGATCGCACTGGACGTCGATGGGGCCATGATCAGCCTTCTTTCGCGTTGCTGATGCGCGTCGTCGAACGAGACCGGTCCCGGGTGGACGGTCCGGGAGGGGCAGGAGTGGCCTGAACTGCCGCTAAGGTGAGGCTAAGCGGACAGCTGTCCGCCAGTGATCGAACCTAGTGGACAGCTGTCCGGTTATCAAGGGCGGCCCACGGCCGCGGGCCCGGAAGGAGGACGTGTGCGGGAGCGGAAGAGCACCCCTCTGCGTCCGGACGCACAGCGCAATCGCGAACGCATCCTGGAAGTCGCGCTGGCCGAGCTGACCCGGGCGGCGGACGCTCCGGTGAGCGTGATCGCCAGGAAAGCCTGCGTCGGGCAGGGGACGTTCTACCGGAACTTCCCCGACCGGGAGGCGCTCGTCCTGGAGGTCTACCGCTACGAGATGCAGCAGGTGGCCGACTCCGCCGCCCAGTTGCTCCTCACCCGCGATCCCGACCGGGCTCTGCGGGAGTGGATGGACCGGCTCGCGCAGTTCGCCATGGCCAAGGCGGGTCTGGCCGAGGCGCTGCGTACGACGGTCAGCCGGCAGGGCGGCCTGGCCCGGCTGGGCCACGGTCCGGTGACCGGGGCCGTCACGCTCCTGCTGGACGCCAACGAGAAGGCCGGCACCATCCGTCCGGGGCTGACCGCGGAGGACTTCCTGCTCGCCATCGCCGGGCTCTGGCAGATCGACCCGCACAGCGACTGGCCACCGCGCGCGGCCCGGCTGCTGGACCTCGTGATGGACGGGCTGCGGGCGGGCGCTTCCGGCGGGCCGCGCACGGCGCCGGACCCCGCGGGCCCGGCCTGATCCGGACCGGAGGCACTAGAGTGCGCGAGTGCCCTCGTACAGCATTGGCCAGGCCGCTGAGCTGCTGGCCGTGAGTTCCGAGACCGTTCGCCGCTGGGCCGACGGCGGTCATCTCGCGATGGACCGGGGCGGTTCGGGAAACCGGGTCATCGACGGCGTCAGCCTCGCGCGCTTCGCCACGGAGCGTGCCGCCGGGCTGCATCCGGTGCCCGGGGAGGTCCTGACCTCGGTACGGAACTCGTTCGCCGGGATCGTCGTCGCGGTGACGGCCGACGACGTGGTGGCGCAGGTGGAGATCCAGTCGGGGCCGCACCGGCTGGTGTCGCTGATCAGCCGCGAGTCCGTCGATGAACTCGGTCTGGCGGTGGGGGTCTTGGCCACGGCCCGGGTGAAGTCGACGAACGTGCACATCGACCGGCCGGCCGGCCGGGTCTGATCCCCCGGCCCGGGTCGATTCCGGTCAGCGGCACATCAGCGCGGCCTGCAGGTCGAGCCGGTGGTCGAGGCGCGACAGATCCCGGCCGGTGAGCTGCTCGATCCGCCGGACGCGGTAGTGGACCGTGTTGACGTGGAGGTGAAGCGCCTCGGCGGCGCGGGCCCAGGAGCAGTTGTGCGCGAGGAAGACTTCGAGGGTGTGCAGCATCATGCGCTGGGAGGCGCCGTCCCCCTCGGTCAGCGGGCCCAGGGTCCGGGCGCTGAAGACCTCGCGGACCTCGCCGGGGAGCCCCGCGAGCAGCGTGCCCAGGGTGGTGAGTTCGTCCACCGAGGTCAGCCCGGCCGCCGCGGGTGCGGTGGTGCGGGACGCCGTGAGGGCGTAGCGCGCCTGCACGAGGCTGCCGTGCAGCTCCTCGGGGCTCGCGGCCACGGCGCCGAGCCCGCCGTGGAGCGGCGCGCCGGGGCGGCAGGCGTCCAGTGCGGGCCACAGGGCGTGCAGCCGGCCCTGGCGGTCGTCCGGTTCGCCCTGGACGACGGCCACGGCCGTGCCTCCCGTGAGCCTGCCCACGGCGAAGGGGCGCTCCGCGTCGTGGTGCAGTGCCTCGGTCAGGGCGTCCGCCGCCGCGTCCGCGTCGTCCTCGTGGGCCGGCCGGGCCGTGAGGACCTGGTAGGGCCCCCGGCCGGAGAGGCCGCAGCCGTGGAGGGCGGTGCGCAGTGATGTCCCGTCGGTGTGCGGGGCGTCGACCAGTGAGACGAGTTCGTCACCCTTGCGGCGCGCCGCGTTCTCCGCGGGGGCGGCGCGGTGCCGGTGCTGGGCGAGCACGTCGGCTATCTCGTGCAGCACGCGGGGCGGCGCCCCGGCCGTGTCGGGGACGTACAGGTGCCAGACGTCGTAGGGGGATCCGTCCGACTCGACGCGCAGGGTGACTCCGGCGGGCCCGTGCAGGCATTCCGCGCCCCGTCGCGCGGTCAGCGGCGGGGCGGACGGCGTGCGGGCGAGGGTGCGCCCGGTCGCGCTGAGGAGGTAGGCGGGCGGGGTGCCCAGGTGGGCGAAGGCCCGGTCGAGCAGCGTGTCCGGGTGCGCGCCGGCCGCGAGCAGGGCGCTGAGCTCGTTGCGCACGTTCTCCGGGGTGGCGTAGTGGTGGGTGGGGCGGCGGCTGAGATCGCCCCACTGCCGGAGGTAGACCGCCTCGGTGATGGCCCGGAAGCTGGTGCGGGCGGGGACGGCGACGAGGGTGACCCCCTGGGTCCGGCAGGCGTCGACCAGGGCATCGGGCACGGCCCCGTGCGTCTCCTCGCCCGCGAGCAGGGCCACGGCTCCGGCCGTCCGCAGCGCGGTGACGAACCGCTCCGCCTTCTCGGGCTCGTCCTCGGGGCGCCACCACACCAGGCCGCTGAGCACGATCTCCCCCTGCTGGAGGAAGCGGGCCGGGTCCTCCAGGTCGGTGGCGGTGACCCCGCTGATCTCCCGGACCGGCAGGGGCTCTTCGCCCCACAGCAGGGTGAGGCCGAGCGATTCGAGCTGCAGAAGGTGTTCGACGTGCATGGTGTGGCTCCTTGCGCGACTGCCGGGTCCGGGTCCCGACACCTCACATTCACGAGGCGACTGCGAGTCCCGCCATCGTAAATGCAAGGTGAAGTGATAGATACACCTCTTGGTGAATCCTCCAGGACGCGGCCCGGGGGCTGGTGTTTTTCCGTGTGGTGCACCAGTCGTGCGCGGGGCGGCGGCATTGCTTCACTGATCTTCTCGGTGGCCGACGACGCAGCGGCCGGAGTGGAGAACGACATGGATCTCAACACCGTGCGGGACGTGCGGGACGCCCGTTCCCACGAGCCCTGGCGGCCCGGTGACGCCTGGCTCGGCGGGGGCACCTACCTGTTCTCCGAGCCCCAGCCCCAGCTGCGGCGGCTGGTGGACCTGAGCCGGATGGGCTGGGAGCCGGTCACCCACCACGACGACGGTTCCGTGGAGTTCGCCGCGACCTGCACCATCGCCCAGCTCTCCCGCCACGGGAAGCGGAGCCGGGTCCGGGCCGCACCGCTGTTCGAGCAGTGCTGCCGGGCCTTCCTCGCCTCCTTCAAGATCTGGAACATGGCCACCATCGGCGGGAATCTCTGCAACGCCCTGCCGGCCGGGCCGATGATCTCCCTCACCGCGGCCCTCGACGGGGAGTGCCTCCTCCAGGCGCAGGACGGCTCGCTGCGCCGGGTGCGGGTGGCCGATTTCGTCACCGGAGCCGGGCGCAAGGACCTCGGCGAGGGCGAGCTGCTGCGCTCCGTCACCCTGCCCGCCCGGACGCTGGCCGCGCGCACCGCATTCCGGCAGGCCTCGCTCTACGGACTGGGCAGGTCCGGCGCCTTGGTCATCGGGGTGCTCGACGAGCAGGACGGCTCGCTGGCCGTGACGGTCACCGCGGCGACCGTGCGCCCCTTCCGGTTCTGGTTCCCGCTGCCACCGGACCGGGCGGGCCTGCGCGGCGCGTTGGAGGCGGCCATCGACGACTCCGACTGGTTCGACGACATCCACGGGCTGCCCGCCTGGCGACGGCACATGGCCTTCCACCTGGCCGAGGAGGTCCGGCGCGAGCTGACCACGGAAGGTACGCGATGAGTTTCGGGATCCATGTCAACGAGCAGCCCTTCGACGCCGAACCGCGGCCGGGACAGTGCCTGCGCACCTATCTGCGCGAACGCGGCTGGTTCGGCGTGAAGAAGGGCTGCGACGCCGGTGACTGCGGGGCCTGCACCGTCCATGTCGACGGGGAGCCGGTGCACAGCTGTATCTACCCGGCGGTGCGGGCGGCGGGCCGCTCCGTGACCACCGTGGAAGGCCTGGCCACGGACGGCGAACTCCACCCCGTGCAGCAGAGGTTCCTGGACGCGCAGGGTTTCCAGTGCGGCTTCTGCACCGCCGGGTACCTGATGACCACGGCCGCTCTCGACGAGGAGCAGCTCGCGGACCTGCCGCGCGCGTTCAAGGGGAACCTCTGCCGCTGCACCGGGTACCGCGCCATCGAGGACGCGGTGCGCGGCGTGAAGCACGTCGAGGCGCCGTGCGCGGGCGCGGCGGTCGGCCGCAACCTGCCTGCCCCGGCGGGCCCCCAGGTGGTGACCGGGACCGCCCGCTACACCTTCGACATCGACGTCCCGGGCCTCCTGCACATGAAACTGCTGCGCTCACCCCACGCGCACGCCAGGATCACCGGCATCGACACGTCCGCCGCGCTGCGCGTCCCGGGGGTGCGTCTGGTGCTCACCCACCACGACGCCCCCGAACGCCACTACTCCACCGCCCGGCACGAGCACCCCACGGAGGATCCCGACGACACCCGGGTGCTCGACGACATCGTGCGCTTCGCCGGCCAGCGGGTGGCGGCGGTCGTCGCCGACAGCGAGGCGGCGGCCGAGGAGGGCTGCCGGCGCGTCGAGGTGACGTACGAGGTGCTGCCGGCGGTCCTCGATCCGGAGGAGGCGATGCTGCCGGGCGCGCCGGTCGTGCACGCGAAGGACGCCGAGGCGGCCCGGATCGCCCGGCCGCTCGACAACGTCGTGGGCGAGTCGCACGGCGAGATCGGCTCGGTCGAGGAGGGGTTCGCCGCCGCCGACGTGGTGTACGAGGAGACGTTCCGTACCCAGCGGGTCCAGCACGCGAGCCTGGAGACGCACGGTGCGGTCGCCTGGTTCGAGCGGCCGGAGGAGGGGCCGGAGCGCGTCGTGGTGCGCTCCAGCACCCAGACCCCCTTCCTCACCCGGCGGGCACTCTGCGCCCTGTTCGACCTGCCGCTGGAGAAGGTGCGGGTGCTGGCCGGGCGGGTGGGCGGCGGGTTCGGCGGCAAGCAGGAGATGATCGTCGAGGACATCGTCGTACTCGCCGCGATGCGTCTGCGCCGTCCGGTGAAGCTTGAGTACACCCGCGCCGAGCAGTTCTTCGGGGCCACCACCCGGCACCCGTTCACCGTCCGGGTCAAGGCAGGGGCCCGCCGCGACGGGACGCTGACCGCGCTGCAGCTGCGGGTGGTGTCCAACACCGGTGCGTACGGCAACCACGGGCCGGCCGTGATGTTCCACAGCGTCGGTGAGTCGATGGCCGTCTACCGCGCCCCGCACAAGAAGGCGGACGCCTACGCCGTCTACACCCACGCCGTGCCGGCGGGCGCGTTCCGCGGCTACGGGCTCGGGCAGGTCGTCTTCGCCACGGAGTCGGTCATGGACGAACTGGCCCGACTGCTCTCCATGGACCCGCTGGAGTTCCGGGAACGCAACATCATCGGCCCGGGGGAACCCATGATCAGCCCGGGTGGCGAGGAGGAGGACCTGCACATCGCCAGTTACGGGCTCGACCAGTGCCTGGGCATCGTACGGACCGCTCGGGCCGAGCCGGCCGGCGCGGCGCCCGAGGGGTGGCTCGTGGGGGAAGGGTCCGCGCTGTCCATGATCGCGACCGGCCCGCCCGGCGGGCACATCGCCGACGCCCGGATCAGTCTGCTGGCCGACGGGACCCTCGATCTGGCCGTGGGGACCGCGGAGTTCGGCAACGGCACCACGACGGTCCACCGGCAGATCGCGGCCGGTGAACTGGGCACCACCGTCGACCGGATCACCGTGCGCCAGTCGGACACCGATGTCGTGAAGCACGACACCGGGGCCTTTGGATCGACCGGGACCGTGGTGGCCGGCAAGGCGACGCTCCGGGCCTCCCAGGCCCTGGCGGAGACCCTCCTCACCTTCGCGGCCCGGCACCTCGGGGTGCACCGCGACGAGTGCCGCCTGCTGGAGGACGCCGTCGAGTACCGGAACACCCGCGTCCTGCTGAAGGAGCTGTACGCCGCGGCGCACTCGGCCGGCCGGGAGCTCGCGGCGGACGGCCACTTCGGCGGGACGCCGCGCTCCGTCGCCTTCAACGCCCAGTGGTTCAGGCTCGCCGTCGACCCGGGAACCGGTGAGATCAGGATCCTGCGCAGTGTGCACGCGGCGGACGCGGGCAAGGTCATGAACCCGATGCAGTGCCGGGGCCAGGTCGAGGGCGGCATCGCCCAGGCGCTGGGGGCCACGCTCTTCGAGAACGTCCGGCTGGACGAGCGGGGCAGGGTCACCACCGCCGCGTTCCGCCAGTACCGGCTGCCTCAGTACGCGGACATCCCCCGTACTGAGGTCCACTTCATGGAGACCGAGGACTCGATCGGCCCGCTGGGGGCGAAGTCGATGAGCGAGAGCCCCTTCAATCCGGTCGCGCCCGCGTTCCTGAACGCGGTGCGGGATGCCACCGGGGTCCGGTTCACCGAACTGCCCCTCACCAGGGACCGCGTCTGGCTGGGCCTGGACGAACAGGCCGGGGCCCGCTCCGGCAGGCCGGACGGCCGGTGATCCGGATGCGGCAGAAACGCTTGATATCACTGGTACCGGTTCACAAACGCCAGGCTTTTGGCGGACATCGCCTCGTACGCGCGATTTCGCGGGGTGGCTGCTGGGCATACCTTCTGACAGCCGCCCTGCGGGCCGTCCGATTTGGGGATCCCCATGAGCAGACTCAGCGCGCAACCCCGCACACCCGCCCCGCTGTTCACGCCCTTCGCCCTGCGCGGGGACGTGGCGTGCCCGGCCACGCTGACCGTCGCGGACCTGCGCGGCGGCTGGGAGCAGCACCGGGCGGAGGTCGTCTTCGACTGCGCCACCAACGGCCCGCAGCACCACAGCTTCGAGGGCCCCCTGCTCCGCGAGGTGGTGCTCGACGCCCACCCGGTGTTCGACGCGCGCAAGCGCAAGGACCGGTCCCGCTACCTGGTGGCGGTCACCGGCGGGGACGGGCACCACACCGTGCTGTCGTGGGCGGAGCTGGACGCCGATTTCGGCGATGTCCCGGTCCTCCTGGCCACCAGGATGGACGGCCGGGGACTGGACGCGGCGGGGAGCCAGCTGGTGGTGCCCGCCGACCGGTGCGGCGCGCGCTACATCAGTGCCATCACGCGTGTGTGGGTCGGGGCGTGGCCGGTCTCCGTATGACCGGCATGTCCGCCCGCCGGCCCGGTGCGGACCGTCCGCACGGTCCGCGCCACCTGCCCGGTCCGCACAGTCCGCGCGGTCTGCCCGGTCCGCGGCTCAGGCCGCCGCGAGGGAGACCTCGGTGGACTTGATCAGCGCGGTGACGGACGTACCCGGAGCCAGCCGCAGGTCGGTCACGGCGTCCCTGGTGATCGCCGCGGTCAGTTCGCCGCCCTCGACGGAGACCTTGACGCTCGCCATGGCGCCCCCCATGGCGACACCGGTGACGGTTCCGGAAATCCGGTTGCGGATGCTCAGTCCCTCGACGGCGCCGGTCGCCAGCGACACCTCGGTGGACTTGACCAGGGTGCGGACCGGGCTTCCTTCGCCGAGCCGGAGCTCCTTCACCGCTTCGAGCGTGATCGCGGCCGTGGTCTCCTGACCGCCCGCCAGGCGGACCCTGACGGTCGCCATCACTTCGCCCGTGGTGACGGCGGTGACCGTGCCGGCGATCTGGTTGCGGATACTCAGACTCATGGTGAAGTGCCTCGAATTCGGAGCGAAATGCCGGGTATTTCCCGGTCTGCATTCCTCACCCCAAACATCTCCGGTGCCGCCGGACGAACGGCCGCCGCGGACGCCAGGGCGTTCCGGCACTTCGATCGGCAAAAGAGAGAAAGCAGCGGCACGGACCGCCCCCTCACCTGGGCACATCCCCGCGGAGGCGGCTTCGGAGTTTCCTCCGAACGGCACCGCATCTGCTATGGAGCTTCGCATTACGCATTGTAAATGCAAGCCGAAAACACCTATTGTGTGGCACATGCAGTCCCCCGCCTTGGACGATGTCGCAGCCCGGGTGGCCACCACCCGCTGTACGTCGCCCGGCGTGCACACCGACCGCACCTGAGCCCACGACCCCACAGACCCCCACAGCTCCACCAAGCGGCGTCGCCCGTCCCCGGCGCGGCTCACACCATCCGCTCGGGCGGCACCAGCCGACCGCGTTCCCAAGGAGTCCCGACCCTCATGTCCCTCGCCTTCACCAGACGCCGTACCGCAGCCGCGATCCTCACGGCGGCTCTCCTCGTCCCGCTGGCAGCCTGCGGCAGCGACAACGACAAGAAGGACTCGGGCGCCGACGCGAGCGCCTCCGCCACCGGAGTCCCGAAGGCGGATCTGACGGTGCTGGCCGCCTCGTCCCTCACCGACGTCTTCAAGACGGCCGGCGCGGCGTACGAGAAGGAGCACCCCGGCACCAAGGTGAAGTTCTCCTTCGCCGGTTCGCAGGAACTCGCCGCCCAGGTCAAGCAGGGCGCGCCCGCCGACGCCCTGGTCACCGCGGACACCAAGACGATGGACGGCCTCAAGTCCGACACCGGCACGCCGGCCGTCATCGCGAAGAACCGCCTGGTGATCGCCACCGGGAAGGGCAATCCGGAGAAGATCGACAACCTCAAGGACCTCTCCGACACCAAGCTCAAGGTGGTGCTCGCCGCCCCCGAGGTGCCGGTGGGCCGCTACAGCAAGCAGATCCTGGACGCCCAGAAGATCGCCGTGAAGCCGGTCTCGCAGGAGCCCAACGTCCGCGCGGTCCTCAGCAAGGTCGAGCTGGGTGAGGCGGATGCCGGTCTCGTCTACAAGACGGACGCCGCGACGGCCACCGACAAGGTCGAGGCCATCGACATCCCCGATGCCCAGAACGCCGTCGCCTCGTACCCGGCCGCGACGCTGAAGACCACGAAGAACAGCGAAGCCGCGGACGCGTTCGTGAAGTGGCTCTCCACCCCGGAGGCCCAGAAGATCCTCGCCGACGCGGGCTTCCAGCAGCCGTAGGGTGACCACCCCGTGCGGGCGGCCGGACTCCGGTCCCGGCCGCCCGCACGGCATTTCCAGCTTCAGGGACTTCCAGCTCCAGGGACTTCGATGAGACGCCTTCGCAGCCGCACCACCGGCCCCCGCGCACCGATCGCGCTGGCGGTCCCCGCACTGCTGGCCATCGCCTTCCTGTTGCTGCCGCTGATCGGGATCCTGGCCCGCACCTCCTGGGGCGACCTGGGCGACCACCTCACCAGCCCCCCGACGACCGAGGCGCTGAGGCTGTCGCTGCTCGTCTCCTTCTGGGCGCTCGGGCTCTCGCTCGTACTCGGTGTGCCGCTGGCCTGGCTGCTGGCCCGTACCGAGTTCCCCGGCAAGACCTTCGTCCGCTCGCTCGTACTCCTGCCGATGGTGCTGCCGCCCACGGTGGGCGGGGTGGCCCTGCTGCTCGCCTTCGGTAGGCGCGGGCTGCTCGGGCCGTGGCTGGAGGACACGTTCGGCATCACGCTGCCCTTCCACACCTCCGGCGCCGTCCTGGCGGCGACCTTCGTCGCGATGCCGTTCCTCGTCATCAGCCTCGAAGGGGCGCTCGGCGGGCTGCGTCCCCGCTACGAGGAGACGGCGTCCTCCCTCGGGGCCTCGCCGGTACGGGTGTTCTTCACCGTGACCCTGCCCATGGTCGCCCCCGGCCTCGCCGCCGGAGCCGCCCTCACCTGGGCGCGGGCACTCGGTGAGTTCGGCGCCACCATCACCTTCGCCGGGAACCTTCCCGGGACCACCCAGACCCTGCCGCTCCAGGTCTACCTGCTCCTCCAGGACAACCCGGAGGCCGCCACCTCGGTCTCGCTGCTCCTGCTCGCGATCGCCATGCTCGTCCTCATCGGGCTGCGCGGCCGGTGGACCGGAACCCCGAGCGCGGCGGCCGCGGGCCCGCGCGGACCGGCCGACGAGCCGGCCTCCGTCCCGTCGCAGGACGACCGGCCCGCCCCGCCGGATCACGTCGAGGCCAAGGCCGAAGCCGCCCGGGACAGCTGGCCGCTGCACGCCGAGGTAACCGGCTTCAACCAGCTCACGCTCGACGCCGGCGCCGGGACCACCATCGCCGTCGTCGGACCCAACGGGGCGGGCAAGACGACCCTGCTGCGCGCCCTGCTCGGACTCACCCCGCGCGCCCACGCCGCGCTGCGGCTCGGGGAACTGGACGTCAGCACCCAGCCCACGCACCGTCGCGGCGTCGCCTGGGTGCCCCAGGACGGTGCGCTCTTCCCCCACCTCAGCGCACTCGCGAACACCGCCTACGGACTGCGTGCCCAGGGCATGGCGCGCGCCGAGGCCCGCCGCCGGGCCCAGGAATGGCTCGACCGGCTCGGGGTGGGGCACCTGAGCGCCCGCAAGCCGTCCCAGGTCTCCGGCGGCCAGGCCCAGCGCATCGCGCTGGCCAGGGCGCTCGCCACCCGGCCCCGGCTGCTGCTGCTCGACGAGCCGCTGGCCGCGCTCGACCAGACCACCCGGGCGCATGTCCGGCACACTCTGCGCACCCACCTCAACGGCTTCGGCGGCGTCTGTCTGATCGTCACCCACGACCCGGTGGAGGCCGTCTCCCTCGCGGACCGGGTCCTCGTCCTGGAGGACGGCCACGTCCTCCAGGACGCCCCGCCCGGCGACGTCACCCGGCACCCCCACTCCCCCTGGGTGGCCCGCATGCTCGGCCGGAACGCGTGGCCCGGCACCGCGACCGCCGAGGGACTCCGGCTCCACGACGGCGGCCTCCTGGTCATCGCCGACCCGCTGCCGGCCGGCACCGCGGCACTCGCGGTCATCGCCCCCGAAGCGGTCTCCGTGCACCGCACCGAGCCCGGCGGCAGCCCGCGCAACATCTGGCCGGGCACCGTCCGGGAGATCACCACCAGCGGCAGCCGGCTGCGCGTACTCATCACGTCGCCGCAGGCGCCGGATCTCGTCGCGGAGATCACCCCCCAGGCCGCGGCCGAACTCGGCCTCGCCGACGGGGTCGCGGTGTGGACCAGCGTCAAGGCGACCGAGACCACGGTCGTGACCCTGTAGACGGCGGGGACAGTCCCTGGAGCGCCAGGCGGCCCGGTAACCGGTGTCAGCAGCCCGGCCGGAACCTCCTCGCCGCTGCCGCCGGTGACGGTGGTGGGCGTCAGGGACTTGGGGACGTCCTCGCCCTGGGCGAGCGCGACCGTCATCTCGGCGGCGAGGCTGCCGTACGCCACGGCCTTCACGCCCGCGGCCCGCGCCTTCTGTACGGACGACTGGATCGACCTCTCGTCCACGGCGTCCAGGATGAGGACCTTGTCGCCCTTGGCGAGGGCGGTGTTCACCCGCTGCTGGGTGGTGGCGCTCTCCGCGGCGTCGCAGGAGTCGATCCGGGCGCCCGGTGCCAGCTCCTTGATCTTGTTCTCGATGCAGGGCCGGTCGAACCTCTCGTACCGGGTTGTCGTGCTCTCCGGCAGCAGCGGACCGGTCTTGACGTCGTCCGCCGCCGCTCTGCCCGCTCCCGGCCGCGCCGCCGGTCGCCACCGCTATCGACGTGAGCGGCAGCCACTGGACCGGCGAGCGGGTGACGTCGCCGCAGTCGGGCGGCCCCGCAGTCAGTCCATGAGACCGCTCGCGAGCGTCGCTCCCAGCTCCCAGCACGCCTCCGTATCGACCTTGCCCGGCTCTCCCGTCACCGTCACGGCGTCCGCCGCCCGGCGCCATCCCAGGCCCGTGGTGATCGATTCGATGGCGCGGACGGCCCCGGTGACGTCGTTGCCGCCGTGCACGTAGTACCCGAAGGGGCGGCCGGCCGTCGCGTCCAGACAGGGGTAGTAGACCTGGTCGAAGAAGTGCTTGAGGGCGCCTGACATGTAGCCGAGGTTGGCCGGGGTACCGAGCAGCAGCCCGTCCGCGTCGAGCACGTCGGACGCCGTGGCGGCGAGCGCCGCGCGCCGCACGACCCGGACGCCTTCGATCCCCTCCGTCGTCGCACCGGAGACGGCGGCTTCGAACAGCGCCTGGCAGTTCGGTGAGGGCGTGTGATGGACGATCAGCAAGGTGGCCACACCCCCGAACCCTGCCGCTCCCGCTGCCCGGCCGCAAGCCAGGCACGTCTCACGCACCGGCCGGGCCCGATCGCATGAGGCTCCATCACGCCGGGCGGTCCGCGGTGACCAGCCAGCCGGTGCCGCGCAGCCGGACGGCGCCGCGCTCCTCGTGGCCGCGCAGCCGGTTCACCAGCGACTCGCGGGCGCGGTCGCGGGTCCCCCGGTCCACCTGACCGGTCAGATGGCGTCCGGGACCGCTGTCCAGCAGGAAGTCCGCCGCGTCCTCGGCGTCGCGCCCCCAGTCCCCGTACGCCTCCACCCCCGCGACGCCGATGTCCACGAACCCGGCGGCGGCCAGCACGGCGCGGATGCGGTCCGGATCGGCCAGGGAGAACATGCCCGGACCGCCCGACGTCCCGAACCCCCCGAAGGGGAGGTGGTCGCGCAGCGCGGCCATGGCCGTGATCCACTCATTGCCCCCGGCCTCGGCGGCACAGATGAACGCGAGGCGGCCGCCGGGGCGCAGGGCCCGGCCGATGTTGGTGAAGGCCTCGACGGGGTCGCCGAAGAACATCACCCCGAACCGGCTGACCGCCACGTCGAAGGCGGCGGGCCCGAAGGGGTGGACCTGGGCGTCCGCGTGGTCGAACGTCGCGTTGCCGACGCCCTCCCGGGCCGCCGTCAGCCGGGCACGCTCCAGCATGGGGAGCGACAGATCGACCCCGAGCACCCTCCCGTACGGGGGCTCGCTCCGCGGCGAGCCGTGCCGTCTTCCCTGCTCCGCAGCCGACATCGAGCACCCGGTCCCGGTCGCCTATCGCGGCGGCGGTGAGCAGCGGTTCGTCGAAGCCCCCGTTCACCGCGTCCCAGCGGTCTTGATTCCGGGCCCAGTAGGTGCCTTCGTAGCCGTTCCATGCCTGCGCCTGCTCGCTGTTGGCGATGTTGGCGATGTCGGACATCGGGTGCCTCCTGCTGGGTGCGGGAACGCCTGAACTAAGATGGGCGAGTGCCCATCACGGTATGGGCGCGCGCCCATACTGGCAACCCGTCCTTGGCCGCGGGCCGCGACACCGACTCGGAAACCGGGAACAGGCAATCAGCGACCGGGGGCCGGAACTCAGCGACCGGGAATCAGGAATCGGAAGGAGCCTCATGTCACCGCGTGGAGTAGCGATGCCGGACGTTCGGGAGCGGTTGTTCGCCGCGGCGGAGCGCGTACTGGCCCGCGAGGGGCCGGGCGCGCTGACCAGCAGGGCGATCACCGCGGAGGCGGGCTGCGCCAAGGGGGTACTGCACGCCCACTTCGCCGGGCTGGACGAGTTCGTCGCGGACCTGGTGCTGGACAGGTTCGCGCACACCGCACGGGCGGCCGAGGAACTCGCCGGACGGGCGGGCGCCGGCACCGTGGCCGGGAACCTCCGCGGTGTCGCGCTCGCGCTGCTGGACTCCGCCGGTCCGACGATCGCCGGTCTGGCCATGACACGCCCCGCCGCCTCCCTGCGGCTGCGCCAGGCACTGGAGTCGGGGGCGCCGGGCTTCTCCGCGGTCCAGGAGTCGATCACCCGGTACCTGGACGCCGAACAGCAACTGGGCCGTGTCGCGGCAGGCGCCGACACGGCCGCGGTCGCGCTCGCCGCGGTCGGAACCACCCATCACCTGCTGATGACGGGCTGGTCCGGCGCCGCCGACCCCCGGGAGCAGGTGCGGGGGCTGATCGCCATGCTCGCGGCGGCGGCCGGGGCCGCCGCCGCTTCCGGCGGGCTCCCGGCCGGCGAGTAGGCGCCGTCAGGACCGGGCGCGGCCGAAGCAGCGCTTCAGCTCGTCGGCGTCGTAGAAGTAACTGCCCTTCGACACCGGGCGGCAGCCCTGCTTGAACGCGGTCTGCTTCTCGTTGTAGAGCATCCGCACCAGGTACTTGCTCCCCCGGCTCCCCTTGCCCGTCTTCCGGTACAGATCCCACTGGATGTTGGCGGCCATGGGAGCCACCGACGCGCCGCGCCAGGCGTTGTCGGCGTACGTGTACGGCTCGGCGGGCGATGCCGGTTCCGTACTGCCGGGCAGGCCCATGAGCGCGGCCAGCGGGATGATCTCCTCCGCGTGCGTGAACCGCAGCTCGGCGCCCAGGTTCCCGGTCCCGGCCCGCTTGGCGTCGATCTTCTCGAAGAAGTCGTCGAGCAGGACGTTCGCCATCCTGTAGGTGATGTCGCTGTCGGAGAAGCCCGGACCCTTCTCGTAGAAGTCCTCGGCATCACTGAGATAGGCGAACCAGCGTGCCTCACGCGGTGCGATGTAGCGCCCCATGTTCCAACTGCCCTCGTCGGACATGGTCGGAGCGATGCTGTAGAGGGCGTAGACCGCCTGCGCGGCTTCCGTCTCGGTGCCGATGCCGGAGAACTCCCCGGCCGAGATCCGCTTCACGAAGGCCGGCTCGAAGATCTTCTTCAGGACGTTGCGGGCGGCCGTGCGGGTGGCCGGCTGGTCGGTGATTCCTTCGAGCGTGGCGGCGAGCCGCTTGTCGTTCTCGACGTAGTCCCGGTACTCCTCGCCGCCGGCCGACTTGTGGAAGTAGAGCAGGTCGGCGTCGGTCCTGGCCGGATTGATGAGCGGCCCGAGGCCGGGGTCGCCGTCGGCCAGGGCCGCCGCGAACAGATTGCCGCTGTCGACGGCCCGGTCCTTGCCGGAGTTGACGACGTCGATCCGTTCGGAGTTCCTGGCGATCCCCTCGAAGAGCGTGGGAAGCCGCTTCCGCAGCCGGCCGGCGGTGTCCGCGAGCTCGCGCTCGCCGCGGCCGCTGAGCTGTCCGTACCCGACCTTGTCCATCGCCGCGAGGAGCGACTTCACGTCGTCGCCGAAGCGCCGGCCGGCGTGGGTGAGCTGCCCCGCGGCCGCAGCCTCCGCCCACAGCGCCAGGATCAGGTCGCCGTCCTCGCTGTCGGACGCCGCACGGGATCCGTGGCGGGAGACGTTCTCGGTGAACACCGGGACGAAGCCCTTGGGGGCCTGCTGGTACGCCCGCAGGTCCTGCTGCGGCGCGTAAGGAGTCTTGGTGGCGTAGGTGCCGGGGGAGGTCGCCCCGGCCGGCAGCACCGTGGACAGCAGGGCGGAGGCGGTGAGCGTCAGGGCGACGGCGACGGTTCGTTTCTGCATGGGTCCACCGGTTCGGGTCGAGATGCTTCGGACGCTCGCATCATGATCGTCCGAGGTGAACCCGGTGCGTCCGGAACATGACATGCACGTGCACCGGTGCCGTGACGAGTGTGCCGCGGGGGGCCGCGACCGCGTGTCAGGCCGATGCCCCACCGATCCTGGCCGGCTGGTCCCTGACCGGCCGGGTGTGCGCCTTCGCCAGACAGGCGGGCAGCGCCAGCACGGCGCTGTGGTCCCCGGCCCGGTACGCGCTCGGCGTCATGCCCACCAGTTCGGTGAACCGTGAGCTGAACGAGCCGAGGGAGGTACAGCCGACCGTCATGCACGCGTCGGTCACGCTCATGCCCGCGCGCAGCAGCGCCATCGCCCGCTCGACCCGCCGGGTCATCAGGTAGCTGTACGGCGTCTCGCCGTAGGCCTCCCGGAACGCCCGGGAGAAGTGCCCCGGTGACATCAGCGCGCGGCTCGCCATGGCCGCCACGTCGAGCGGTCGCGCGTACTCCCGGTCGACGAGATCCCGCGCCCGGCGCAGGTGCGCGAGGTTGGCGAGGCGCTGATCGTCCATGCGGAGAGGGTACCTCCGCCCGCACGGCCGCCCCGTGGTTTCGCAGCCCTTCTCAGCTGGTCCGCTCCGGAGTGCCGGACCCGCCCGCCCGAGCCAGGAGCTGTGCGGCGGGCCCGGTGGGCCGGGCATGCCCTTCGGCGGGCAGCTCGTCGGTGAGCGTGTTCACCCGGTGGCCGGTCTCGTCCGCGCACTGCCCGGCGGGCCGCCTGCCGTCGGGGGCCAGGGTGACGAGGACGGCGCGGCCGCCGTACGGGGAGGGGCGCGCCCGACCAGGCCGCGCTTCTCCGCGCGGCCGGCCGCGGCACAAACTACTTTCGAATTCAGTACGTGCCGCAAAGCAGATGGTCGCGGCAGCCACAGCGGAACGGGAGAACCCCATGCACGCCGCAGTAGTACGGTCCTTCGGCTCGCCGCCCCGCTTCGAGAGCTTCCCGGCCCCCAGCGCCTCCGGGGACCACGAGGTGCTGGTCGACGTCCTGGCCGCCGGCCTGCACCCCCGGGTCCGCTCGGCCGCGAACGGCAGCCACTACACCTCCGACGGCACTCTGCCCCTGATCCCCGGGTTCGACGCGGTCGGCCGGACCCAGGAGGGCGAACTGCTCTACTTCGTCGCCTCCGACACGGCCCCGGGCACCATGGCGGAGAAGGCGGTGGCCGACCGCCGCCGGGCCGTCGTGCTGCCGTCCGGAACCGACCCGGCCGACGTGGCCGCGGCGATGAACCCCGGCATGTCCTCGTGGGTGGCGCTGCGCTCCCGCGTCTCGCTGCGGCCCGGCAGCTCCGTCCTGGTCCTGGGTGCCACCGGCAACGCCGGCCGGCTGGCCGTCCAGATCGCCCGGCACCTCGGGGCCGGCCGGGTGATCGGCGCGGGCCGCTCCCCGGAACGGCTCCAGCTGCTGGAGGGCATCGGAGCCGACGAGACGGTGAGCCTGACCGGCGACGACGAGACCGTGGCGGAGCGGCTCGGGCAGGCGGCCGCGGACGTCGACGTCGTCATCGACTACCTGTGGGGCCACGTCACCCAGCAGGCCATGCCCGCACTGCTGACGGCCCGAGCGGACCGCGCGAAGGCACTGACCTGGATCCAGATCGGGTCCATGGCCGGCCAGAACATCAACCTTCCCTCGTCCCTGCTGCGCGCGGCGAACCTGAACGTCATGGGCAGCGGACAGGGCTCGGTGACCACCGCCGGGATCGTCGCCGAGCTGCCGTCCCTGGCCGAGCGGATCGTCTCCGGAGAACTCGCCGTGGACCCTCTGCTCATCCCGCTCAGCCAGGTCGAGGAGGCGTGGAACACCTGGACCGCCCCCGGCCAGCGCATCGTCCTGACGCCCTGACGCCGGGCCGGCGCGCCAGGACGGAACGGCACCAACGTTGCATAATTCAGCACCGGAAGCTCACGACACCCACCACGAAGGAGTCCCCGTGGCTTTGACCCGTGAAGAGCGCGAGCAGTTTCTGGCGGAGCCCCACGTCGCGGCGCTGGCCGTGAACGCGACCGAGCAGGACCGGTCGCCGCTGACGGTTCCGATCTGGTACCAGTACCGGCCGGGCGGCGATGTCTGGATCATGACGGGGCGCGACTCCCGCAAGGGGAAGGCCATCGCGGCGGCGGACCGGTTCTGCCTGATGGTCGACCGCGTCTCACCGACCGTCCGGTACGTATCGGTCGAAGGCCCCGTCGTCTCGACCGTCCCGGCCACCCGCGAACAACTGGTGGAGATGTCGTCGCGCTACCTCCCCGCGGAGAAGGTCGAGGGTTACGTCGACTTCGCCTGGAAGGAGCACGGCGAGCAGGTGGTCATCCACATGCGGCCGCAGCACTGGCTCTCCTCCGACCTCGGAGAGGTCTGAGCGGAGCGGTACCCACCACCCGTACCGGAACCGGGATCAGCCGGACGGTTCGTCGGGCACGGGGTGGTCGCGATGAGGGTGCCGGCCGGCGGCCGGAGCGCCGCGTCGGCCGGTGCCCGCCTCGTCCGGGTCGGGTATCTCCGGATCCGGCCGCTCGGCCGTCAGCCGTTTCGTGCCACCGACCACGTCCAGGGGGTCTTCGTCGGCCCCGGCCTGCTGATCGGGCGGGTCACGCGGAATCGGGTCCGTGCTGTTCCCGCGGCCGTTCGAGTGAAAGCCGTTCACGGTGTGCTCACTTCCTCCAGTAGACATCCCCCACGCTGCAGGTACCCGGGTGACCGGCACCAATGCACTGGCGGCCCTCCTCAACCGATGTCCTCGGCCGCCCCGGCTCCGCCGGCACACGGACCGCTTCCGCGTGGGGCACTCCATTCGTCCCACACGAGCGGGGATCACGCTCACCGAGAACCCGGCCTCACCGGCCACGCGACGGAACTGCCGGTCCGGCGGCGGTGGGAACCGATGGGCGCCGGGCCGGGAGCGGGGCGACGGGCGGGCCGGGCGAGTGTGCAGGGTCCGAGACCGGGAACGTCCCCCCCCCTCGTCAACTCGTGTCCCTCCGCATCCCGTTCGGGTGGCGTGCGCCGTGTTGAGGGAATCGCGCGGAGGTCTGGGCAGTCTCCCGGCGAATGACCGTGAAAGGGAAGTCGTCGAAGGGGAAGTCTTGGAAGTGTCACCCGAGTACGGGCGCACCATCAGCGAGGGTCCGACCCCGGCGGACGCCGCCGGCGCACCGGCCCTGCCCTACCCGAGCGGCTGGTCCGCACTGGCCTTCTCGCACGAGCTGCGTCCTGGCACCGTCCTGACCCGCCCGCTGGCCGGTCAGGACGTCGTGCTGTACCGGCTGGGCAGCGGGGCGCTGCGGGCCGTCCACCCGTACTGTCCGCACCTCGGTGCCCATCTCGGGCTGGCGAAGGTCGAGGGGGACGAGCTCACGTGTCCCTTCCACTTCTTCGCGTTCGGCCCCGACGGCGCGTGCGTGCGCACGGGGTACGGCACGCCGCCGCCGCGTTCCCCGCTGACGCAACTGCCCGTGGACGAGGTCAACGGGGCTGTCTTCGTCTGGCGCCACCACGACGGCCGCGCCCCGGACTGGACGGTCCCCCGCTGGCACGAGATCGGCCACCGGCCCGCCCGCACGGCAGCCTGGGAGCTGGCCGGAAACGTCCAGGAGGTCATCGAGAACTCGGTGGACCTCGGGCACTTCGCCACCCTGCACGGCTGGTCCAAGGCCGAGATCGGCGGGCCGGTGGCGTACGACGACGCCTCGTTCCACGTATCCATGCGGGCCCACGAGACGGCTCCGCTCGTGGGCAGCTTCACCGTCGATGTCGAGGTGGACGGATACGGGCTCGGCTGCCTGCACGCCGACGTGTACACGGCGCGCTTCGGGCTGCGGATGTGCACGATGGTGATGCCGACGGCGATCGCGCCCAACCGGATGCAGTTCCGGCAGTTGAACCGCGTCGCCTTCGCCGAGCCGGGCCGGCTGCCGGCCCCGCTCGCGCGGGCGGTGAGCCGTACCGCCGCCCGGCTGCTCGACCGCGTCATCTTCCGGTCCAGTTGCGAGTTCACCGCGGCCGACTTCCCGATCTGGCACCACAAGCAGTACCAGCAGCCGCCCCGGCTGGCCTCAGGTGACGGCCCGATCGGCCCGTTCCGGCGCTGGGCCCGCCGGTTCTACCCGCCGCCGGCCGGCAACGGTGCCGTCCCGCGGCCCAGCCACAGCGAGGGAGGCGACAAAGCCGTGCTCCCCTGACTCCGGGAGCACGGAAGGCCGCTCCGGGAGCCCGGAAGGCGACTCCCTTCGCCCGCCGCTCTCTTCGGCCGTCGGCCCGCAGGGCTCAGCCGCGCGCGCGAAGGTATCCGTCCAGCTCCGCGGCCCCGGTCAGCATCGCCCGGCCGCGGGCGGACAGCCGGGCACGCCAGTCGCCCAGCGCTGCCTCCAGCGGCTCCGGTCCGCCGGCCGCCCGCACCTGGGCGATCAGCGGGGCGATCTGCTCCAGCAGGTATCCGCCCCGCCTCAGTTGGTGGATCAGCCGGGCGTCCCGCACGTCGGCCGCGTCGTAGACGCGGTAGCCGGTCAGCGGGTCACGGTCCGGGCTCAGCAGTCCGGCACCCTCCCATTTCCGCAGCGTCGCGGGCCGGATCCCGAGCTTCCCGGCGAGCGGCCCGATGAACGTGCCGCCGCCGGCGCCGGTGACCGGACCGGACGGGCCACCGGAGCCGGCACCGGGCTCGGACCCCGGAGCCGGCTCCAGATCGCGGAGCGCGCCCTCCACGGCCTGGAGGGTCCGGCGGTCGTCGAGGAGCTGGACGTGGCTCTCATCGATGAGGTGGAACGCGTCATCGGCCGCGCCCTCGTTGACCGCCCGCATGATCAGCGTCGCCGTCCGGTGGCCGTGGCCGGGCACCAGGGCGAGAAAGGCGCGCAGGGCGACCGCGTGCAGCGGTGTGTAGGCGCGATAGCCGTTGGGGGTGCGGCCGGCCGGCGGAAGGATGCCGGCCTCCTCGTAGTTCCGCACCGCCTGGGTGGACAGACCGTGCCCGCGCGCCAGATCAACCGGCCTGAGCCGCTCACGGCTTTGAAGGTTTCGGCTCACTGCCCACTCCAATCTCCGCAGTTGCGCTGCCGGTTGTGAGCAAAGGTTTCCACCGTAGGTTCAACGATAGCGTTTAGCACATGGCTACCGACATCAAGGACATCACGCATGCCGTAGAGGCCTGTGCCGTCATGAATCTGCTTCCGGGCCGGCCACGGCTGCTCGCTCTGGGCGAGCCCACCCACGGCGCGGGCACGGTGCTCGACACCCGCAACGAGCTGTTCCGTCAGCTGGTCGAGCAGGAGGGCTACCGCACGATCTCGATCGAGAGCGACTGCCTGATGGGCCTGCTCGTGGACGACTACGTCACCTCGGGCGCGGGCACGCTCGACGAGGTCATGGAGCGCGGATTCAGCCACGCATGGGGCGCCTTCGCGGGCAACCGCGAACTCGTGCGCTGGATGCGGGAGCACAACGAGAGCCGGCCGGCGTCCGAACAGGTCCGCTTCGCCGGTTTCGACGGGCCGCTGGAGATCACCGGCGCCGCGAGCCCCCGGCAGGCCCTCACCGCGCTCCACGGCCACCTCTCGTCCCACGTGGAAGCGGAGCTGCTCCCCTGCACCGCGCAGACCCTCGACCGGCTGCTCGGCCCCGACGACCGGTGGACCGACCCCGCCGCGATGACGGATCCGGCACGGTCGTTCGGGCAGTCGGCAGAGGCCGCCCGGCTGCGGCTGCTCACCGACGATCTCGTGGCACTGCTCGATGCCCGGACACCTCAGCTCATCGCGTCGGACTCGCGGGAGGGCTGGCACCGGGCGCGCCTGTACGGGCGCACCGCCGTCGGGCTGCTCCGGTACCACTTCTGGATGGCCGACGCGTCACCGAGCCGCTTCTCCTGGCTGATGGGCCTGCGGGACTCGATGATGGCCGCCAACCTGCTCGCCCTCGCCGAGCGGGGTCCGGTACTGGTGAACGCCCACAACGGGCACCTCCAGCGGGACAGGAGCACGACACGGATGGCCGGCCGGCCGCTGGAGTGGTGGAGCGCCGGCGCACTCGTGAGCGCCCGCCTGGGCGAGGGGTACGCCTTCCTGGCCACGGCCCTCGGCACGATCCGGCACCAGGGCGTGGACGCCCCGCCGCCGGCCAGCGTCGAGGGGCTGCTGTACGCGCTGCGGGAGGACCGCTGCCTGGTCGACGCGGCGGGACTGGCCGCCCGCCTCGGTGACCGGCGGCCCGCCCCCAGGGTGTCCCCGTACTACGGCTACTCACCGCTCGACCCGGCCCACCTGGAGCGGATCGACGGGATCGTGTTCGTCAAGGACGTCCCGCGGAGCCGGGGCCCGAGCACCGGTCGGCCCGCACCTGCGTACGGGGGCCCGGCGTCACGCGGGTGACGGTGCGCGCGACAGCTCCTGAACCAGGCGAAGACCCTGGGCCAACGTCCCTGCCGGGCCTTGTAATGCCCGAGTAACGGTGCCCTTCTAGCGTCCGGACTCCCCCGTACCGTTCCTGGAGGAGCATCCCGATGCACCTGTCCCGATCGCCCCGGCGCAGAACCGCCGCATGGGCGGCCGCAGCGCTCACCCTCACGGGCCTGCTGATCGGCCCACCGTCCGCGGCCGCCGCTTCCGGGCCGACCGCCCAGGTCGACGCCGCCCTGCTCGCCGCCGTGGACGGCGGCGGCGACGCCTCGTTCTTCGTCGTCCTCAAGGACAGGGCCAACCTGTCGCCGGCCAGGAGCAAGCGCGCCCACGCCGCGAAGGCGAGGTCGGCGTTCAACGAGCTCAGGACGGAGGCGCGGACCAGCCAGCGCTCGCTCAACTCCTTCCTCGACAAGAGGAAGGTCGGCCACCAGGACTACTGGATCGCCAACACCGTCAAGGTCACCGGTGACGCGGACCTCGTCGCGGAACTCTCGAAGCGCTCCGACGTCGCGCGGATCGTCAAGGAGCAGCACTACAAGCTCGACGACATCGAGAGCAAGCCCTCCAAGGCGGCGGCCGAGGCGAGGGGCGACGCCTCCTCGAAGGCCGCGGCCACCGACGAGGACGGCACGCCCGAGTGGGGCGTCAAGGACATCAAGGCCGACCGGGTCTGGGACGAGTACCGGGACCGGGGTGAGGGCATCGTCATCGCCAATGTCGACTCGGGCGTCCAGTTCGACCACCCGGATCTGGTGGGCAACTACCGCGGCAACAACGGCGACGGCTCCTTCACGCACGACTACAACTGGTTCGACGCCAGCGGCCAGTGCCCGACCGGCGCCCCCTGCGACAACAACGGCCACGGCACCCACACCATGGGCACGATGGCGGGCAAGGGCGGCATCGGCGTCGCCCCCGGCGCGACCTGGATCGCCGCGAAGGGCTGCGAGTCGAGGAGCTGCTCGGACGGGGCGCTGCTCGCGGCCGGCCAGTGGATTCTCGCGCCAACCGACCACAACGGTGAGAACCCGCGTCCCGACCTCGCGCCGAACATCGTCAACAACTCCTGGGGCGGCGGCAACACGACGTTCTACCAGGACACCGTCGAGGCCTGGAACGCGGCGGGCATCTTCGAGGCGTTCGCGGCCGGCAACGCCGGTGACGGCACCACCTGCTCGACCACGGAGGCACCCGGCGCGCAGGCCCCGGCCTACGGCGTCGGCGCGTACGACTCGGCCGGGAAGATCGCGGATTTCTCCGGCTTCGGCCCGTCGCTGGTCGACGGCTCGATGAAGCCGGACATCTCGGCCCCGGGCGTCGACGTCCGCTCCACCTGGCCGGGCGACTCGTACAACACGATCTCCGGTACGTCGATGGCGACTCCGCACGTCGCCGGCGCGGTGGCCCTGCTGTGGTCGGCGGCTCCGTCGCTCATCGGTGACATCGACACCACCCGCACCCTGCTCAACGAGGGCGCCACCGACGTCGACGACACGCACTGCGGCGGCACCGCGGCCGCCAACAACGTCTGGGGCGAGGGCAGGCTCGACGTCTACTCCTCCGTCGAGAAGGCTCCGCACAGCGCCGGAACCGTGACCGGCAAGGTCACCGACAAGGCCTCCGGCGCCGCGCTGTCCGGCCTCTCCATCCGGGCCACCGACGCCGCGGGCACCTCGCGCACCGTGCACACCACCGCGAGCGGCGGCTACCGGCTGACCCTGTCGGCCGGCACGTACGACTTCACGGTGAGCGGGTACGGCTACGCGACGTCCACCGTCTCCGGCGTCGAGGTCACCAAGAGCGGCGACCTCACCCGGGACTTCGCACTCGACGCCGTCGCCTCGCACCAGGTCTCCGGCACCGTCAAGGATGTCCAGGGCCGCCCGCTGGGCAAGGCCACCGTCGAGGTCTCCGGTACTCCGGTGAAGCCGGTCACCACCGGCACCGACGGCACGTTCACCCTGTCCGGGGTGGCCGAGGGCAGCTACACCCTGACCGTGACGCCCGCCGCCCCGGTGCTCTGCAACGGTGTGTACACCGAGTCCCTCGTGGTGGCCGGTGACATGTCGGAGCAGGTCAGGCTCCCCCTGCGCACCGACTCCTACGGCCACACCTGCTCCCCGGCCACGTACTCCTGGGTCAAGGGCAGCGACAAGGTGACGCTCAGCGGTGACGAGGACGCCACGACGATCCCGCTGCCGTTCCCCGTGGAGCTGTACGGCGTCTCCTACACCAGCGCCTCGGTCACCACCAACGGTCTGATCAACTTCATGGAGCCGCGCCTCGGCGACTTCGACAACGTCGCGCTGCCGTCCGTCACCGAGCCCAACGGCACCGTCGCCGCCCTCTGGGACGACCTGGTCCTGGACAAGAAGTCCAGCGTGCAGACGGCCACCAAGGGCGATGTCGGCCACCGTACGTTCGCCGTCGTGTGGAACAAGGCCGCGTACGCGGACGGCTCGGACGGCCGCGCCACCTTCGAGGCCGTCTTCGACGAGGCCACCGGTGCGGTCACGCTGCAGTACAAGACGGTCGACGACCGAGGCGCCGGCGCGACGGTCGGCATCGAGGACCAGGCCGGCGTCGACGCACTCCAGTACTCGTACAACCAGCCGGTGCTGACCGCCGGTTCCGCCGTTCGTATCGCGCCGGAAGGCAAGTAATGAGAACCCACACTCCGCGGCGGGCCATGCGGCTCGCCTCCACCCTCGTCGCGGCCGGTCTCGCGCTGACCGCGGCCCCGCACGCGCTGGCCGCCGACAGCTCCCCCACGGCGATGCGGCTCACCGCCGAGCAGGCGAAGCAGCTGGCCGCGAACGCCCAAGTCGATGTGTACGGCGACGGCACAGCCGAGGACGGCGCGTCGGACGGCGCCGCCACCCCCGCCGATCGCGGCACATCGCTCCAGGACCCGTCCGGCGGGAGCGCAGCGAAGCCCAAGGCATCCGGCACCGCCGCGGCGGGCACGCCCGTCACCTTCACCAAGAAGTCCGCGCTGTACGGCGTCAACGGACTGGGCGCCACCGTGCAGGCGGGCTCCCACGGCTACTTCACCGTGCACGGCCTCGCCACCATCCAGCTCCACAAGGCCGACGGCTCCACCACCTGGTCCCGGAGCAGCGACTCGCTGTACGCGGACTGGGGGATCACGCCCCTGCGGCCCTGGGACACCGAGTTCTACCCGGCACGGGTCATGATGGGCTACAACGCGGTCAGCCCGTTCTCGCCCAACTCCGAACAGGGGTACGACACGGGCGACCTGACCGGTGACGGCGTTCCCGACCTGGTCTTCTCCGCGAGCGTGGGGATGAACCCGCCGACCGGCGTCACCATCCCCGGGTCCAAGCTGACGTCCGGCACGATGGTGACCGTCCTGGACGGCAAGTCCGGGAAGACGCTCTGGTCGAAGGTGTACGCCTACGCCAGAATGGTCAAGATCGTCGACGGGACGCTGCTGGCCGCCGACTCGCCGCAGCTCAACAACAGATCCGCGGCCGACACGACGGGCGCCCTGTACGGCACCCGCTTCTCGTACGCCGACGGGGCCCTGACGCCCTCCTCGACCTGGACCTACGACACCGGGGAGGCGGGGACGGGCGCCTGGGGCGCGCTGGAGGACGCGGGCGACGGGAAGATCGCCGCCTCCTGGAACCTCAGCAGGACGGCGACGACCGCCGCGCGCGGGCGCACCCTGGTCCTGGACACCGCCGACGGTTCCGTCGTCTGGCAGACGGACAGCGAGCTGTACGGGCGCCAGCTGCACCTGGACGCGGCCCGTGGCCGGATCGTGGCCCTGGAGCAGGCGGACCCCTCGGACGCGGTCAAGTACCAGATCGCCTCCTACGACTTGGGCAGCGGCAGGCGCATCACGCTGGACACCCGGGTCAACGCCTTCCCGACGGCCATGACGATCGGTGACGTGACGCCCGGCGGCGGGTCCGAGTACGCGGTCAGCGAGTCGACCCTCGACTCGTCCCTGTTCCTGAACTCCAGTACCGTCCGTGTCCTGAGCGGCTCGGACGGCGCCACGGTCCAGTGGACGCACACGACCAAGCGCGCGCCCGGCAACGACCGCAACGCTCCGGCCACCTGGCACCTGGACGTCGTCGGCGGCAAGCTGATCGCCGCGGCCCAGGACGACACGGACAGCGCGCTGGCGCAGAACACCAGCAGCCTGCGGTACGGCTCGCTGACGGCCTTCAACGCCAAGGGGAAGATCGCCTGGCGGCAGGCCGGTCTGAACGCCTCGCCCATGTTCCAGCAGGCGTACCGCTCCGGTGGCAGCGACTACGTGCGGACCATCGACGCGCAGCAGAACATCCACGAGTACAAGCTGGGCAACGGCAGGCAGCAGAGCCTGACTCCGCTCCAGGGCGACCTCAGCTACGCGCAGGCCGCAGACCTGAACGGCGACAAGAAGCCGGACGTGGTCGCCGGCGGCACCTCGAACGGTGTGTGGGCGTGGTCGGGCCCGTCGCTGGTCGAGGGCGCGCCCGAGGAGCTGTGGAAGACCACCGTGCCCGGCGCCGTGCACAGCGTCCAGACCGGTGACGTGACCGGAGACAAGAAGCCAGAGGTGATCGTCGCCGCCGAGACAGCGGTGGTGGTCCTCGACGGCACCACCGGCAAGGTACTGGCGACCATCGACGGCGGCGGGCAGTACGTGCGCTCCGTCACGGTCGCCGACATCGACGGCAAGGGCAAGTCCGAGATCCTGGTGCCGACCGACGCGCTGCGCGCCTACAAGGGCAACGGCAAGGCGCTGTGGACGTATTCGGCTCCCGCCTCCGACGGCGACGTGGTCTTCTCCGACACCGTGACCGGTGACGGCCAGGTGTACACGCAGTACTCCTCCAAGGGCGCGCTGGACCTGCCCGACGCCGCCGAGAACGGTGTCGCGCTCGACGGTGCGAAGGGCACCGTGCGCTGGACCGCCGATCCCACGGCCCCCGCCGAGGCGGCCGACGGCAGACTGCACGGCGCACTCCTGGACCACGCGGTCTTCGCATCGCCGAAGATCCCGTACGCGGACGGGCACGCGGTCGTCTACACCTGGCTGGCGCTGACCGACCCGGCCACGGCCGGCGACATCTCCAGCGCATTCCCGCACGTTGTGGTCGAGATCCGCGACGGGCGCACGGGGGAACTGCTGCACCGCACCGTGAACGGCGGCCCGTGGTCGCACGGGAACTTCTTCATCGACGGCGAGGGCGGCCCGCTCTACGACCTGAGCTTCGGTACGTTCCGCGGCTACGGCGCCGACGGCCAGGACACCAGCAGTTCGGTGGTGGCGCCGCTGCGAACCGCCCAGTTCATCACCGGGCCGGGTGGCCGCGAACTGGTGGCCGGCGGTCTGGAGGGCGGCGTGGGCGTCTGGGATCCGTCGGTGCTCACGTCGGGCTGGTCCTTCCAGTCCGGCCTCGGCAGCGCGACCGTCCTGGGCGGCCGCAACTACCTCGCCGCCGACCTGGACGGCGACGGAGTCGACGACATGGTCTCGCTGAACTTCGACGACCACGGCGTCAACCGGATGGCGGAGGAACTGGGCGGCGGCGTGCTGTCCCTGAACGACGCCGCCCGCCAACTGGCGGTGTACACCCTGTCCTGACGCCCCGCCGGTCCGAGCGGCGCGGCGCCGTGACGACCCGGTGAGGGCCGACCACTGAGGACCCCCGGCGGCGGCCGGGGGTCCTCAGTGTGCTCGGTTACAGTGGCGCCCTCATGAACGCGCGACGTACCACCGGCACCGATCCCCTGGCGCCACGCCTGGACCTGCACCTTTTCGGCGGTTTTCGGGTCACCCGCGAATCCGGCCCGGCACCTGCGGAGCGCTGGCCGAGAATGACCGCGCAGGCCCTGGTGAAGCTGCTCGCCGTGGTGCCGGAACACCGTCTGCACCGCGAGCAGGTCATCGACGTCTGCTGGCCCGGCGCAGAGCCGCACGCGGCGCAGGGCAGCCTGCGCGTCGCGCTCCATTCCGCGCGCCGGATCCTGGAGCCCGAACTCGCCTCGCGCGCCACGTCCGCCTACCTGGTCTCGGAGGGTGCGCTGCTGTTCCTGAACCCGGCGACGGTGTGGATCGACGCGGACCAGGCCGAACGGGACGCGCGGGACGCGCTGGCGAGCGGCGGCGTGGCGGAGCTGGCGCGGGCCCTGGAGTGGTTCTCCGGCGAGCTGCTGCCCGAGGACCGTTACGCCGACTGGGCGCAGGGGCGCCGTTCGCAGCTCGCGGAGCTCAAGGAGCGGGTGCTGCTCGGCCTCGCCTCCGCGCGTCTGGAGGCGGGCGCGCTGCGGGAGGCGGCGGCCACCGCCGAGCGGGTGCTCGAATCGAGTCCCGCGGAGGAGCTGGCGCACCGCATCCTCATCGACGTGTACACCCGGCAGGGGCTGCGGCGTCGCGCGGTGCGGCAGTACCACGTGTGCCGGGCCGCGCTGGACGCGGAGCTGGGGGTGCGGCCGGGTACGGAGACCGAGCGCCTGCACCGGGTCGCGCTGGCGGCGGACCTTCCGCTCGTGCCGTCCGCGCCGTCCCTGCCGGCCGTCCTGCGGGTCCCGGTGGCGACCCCGCTGCGCGGACGCGGGGCCGTACTCGAACGGCTGCTCGCGGCGGACGGCCCCGCTGTCGTCAGCCTGCTGACCGGCGAGGCCGGGGTGGGCAAGACCCGGCTGGTGGGCGAGGTGGCGCGACGGGCCGCCGCGTCCGGCACCGCCGTGCTGTGGGGCGGCGGGCACGACGCGGAGGGGCACACGCCGTACGGGGCGTTCGCGGAGGCGCTCGACGGGTGGCTGGCCGAACGCGAACCGGACCAGCGGGCCGGGGTCGGCGCGGAGTACCCGGAGCTGGCCGCGTTCCTCCCGGCGCTGGGCCGGGTGCGTGCGGACGAGGAGCGGAGCCCCGAGGAGGAACGGGACCGGCTGTTCCGCGCCACCGCCGGGCTGCTCGGCGAACTGTCCTCCGTGCAGCCGGTACTGATCGTCCTGGACGACCTGCACACGGCGGACGAGGGCTCGTTCCAGCTGCTCAGCCACTTGGCGCGGCGGGCGGCGCAGACGGGCGGCCCCCGGTTCCTGGTGACGTGCCGCGAGGAGGAGATACCCGACGGCGACCCACGCGGGACCGGGCTGACGTCACTGCTGCGCCAGGGGCTGGCCACGCGCGAGGAGGTGCCGCGGCTGAGCCAGGAGGCCTGTCTCGCGGTGGTACGGGACACGGTGCCGCCGCCCGCCGCACGGCAGCCGGCGCCGGGACCCGACGGCCCGGCCGGTGGCGTCGCGGCGGACGAACGGCTGAACCGGGTGTGGGAACTCTCCCTCGGCAACCCGCTGTTCGCCGTCGAGCTGGCCCACGGGCTGGCAGAGGACGTACCCGGTGTGCCGGCGCCGGACGGCATCCGGCAGCTGGTCGGGGAACGGCTCGGCCGGCTCGACCACGACACGCGGCGCATCGTCGAGGCGCTCTCCGTCGCCGGCCCCGAGACCGCCCTGTCCGAACTGCTCGACGTAGCCGCGCACGGACTGCACCCTCCGGTCTCCGGCGGCGCCGCGACCGACGCGCTGGAGCACGCCATCGGCGCCTCCCTCGTCGAGGAGCGCGAGATCGTGCTGGCGGGCCGGCACGAGGCCGGGCTGATCTTCCGGCACCCCCTGGTCCGTCTCACCTGCTACGAGGAGCTCTCCGCCGTCCGCCGCAGGCAGCTGCACGGCGCGTTCGCCCAGGCGGTGCTGCGACGCCGCCCCGACGCCGTCGACACCCTCGCCTCGCACTTCGCGCACGCCGACGATCCGCGCGCCGCCGAGTACCTGCGCAGGGCCGCCGCACGGGCCGCGGCGCTCTTCGCCAACGACACGGCGGACCGCTACTACCGGGATCTGGTGGCGCGGCTCGACGTGGACGCGGCCCGTGCCCGCCTCGCGCACAGCCAGGTGCTGTGCCGGATGGGCAGCTTCGGGGAGGCGGCCGGGGCGCTGCGGCTCGCGCTGGACGAGTTCGCCCGCCGCGGCGACCACGAGGACGTGGTACTCACCGCCGCCCGGCTGGCCGACGCCCTGGCGCGGGCGGGCCGCCCGGACTCCGGCAGACAGGTGCTGGCCGAGCATCAGGTGACCGGGGACACCGCGGCGGAGCCGGCCGCCGGGCACTACCTCGCGCTGTCCATGATCTGCAAGATCCAGGGGCGGTACGAGGAGGGCCACCTGGCCGCCCAGCAGGCGCTCGCGGTCGCGCTGCGGGTGTCCGGAAAGCAGGGGCAGGGGCTCGTGGCCCGCTCGTACGCCCTGCAAGCCAGCAATCTGGGCCTCAACGGGCGGCTGGACGAGGCGCGTACGGCGGCCGGCCGGGCGCTCGCTCCGGCCGAGGAGTACGGCGATCCGACCCTGCTCGGCTCGGTCCTGTCCACCTTGCGGGAGAACCGCCGGCGGGGCGGCCGGCTCCGCGAGGCGGTGGCCATGGGAGAGCGCGCCCTCGACCTCGCGGAGCAGTCGGGAGATCCGATCGCGGCCGCGTTCGAGCGGGCCAACCTCGCCGAACTGTTCCTGCTGCTCGAAGAGTTCACCGCCGCGCGGACGCTCGCGGAGGCCGCGGTGGCGAGTGCGGAGCCGGACGACGCGTGGTGTCTGCCGTACACCCTGGCGACGCTGGCCCTGGTGCGGATTCGCACCGGGGAGCCTTCGGAAGCGGCGGCCCTGCTGGACCGGGCCGAGCGGTCCGCCGTGGGCATGGTGGACCGGCAGGCCGGCCGCGAGGTACGCACGGCCCGTGCCGAACTCGCCCTGCTCGCCGGACTTCCGGTCGAGGCGCTGCGCGCGGTGGACGGCTTCGCGCAGGAGGCCCCGGTGCTGGCCGCCTGGGGGCGACTGCGTGCGGGGCATGCAGGACCGGCGCGGCTGATCGCGCACGCGGAGGTCGAGCGGGCGGCGGGGACCGGTGAGCGGATCGCCGAGGCGGACGCCCGGATCGCCCTGGCCGTGGCCCTGTTCCGGCTCGCGCAGCACGAGGCCGCGCGGGAGGCCCTGGACAGGGCAGAGGAGCTGGTACGGGCGCTGCCGTATCCGGCGGGGATCCGTCATGCGGCCGATGCGCGCCGCCTGATGGACGAGGTCGCCTGAGACGGGGGCGCGCCCGTCCCCACCTCCGTCTCCCCCGTGTCCGCTGCGTCCTCTGCGTCCCCCGGTGTCCGCAGTGTCCGCTGCGTCCTCTGGCTCCCCCGTCTCCCCCGGTCTCAGGCGGGGAGCCGCTCCAGCAGCCCGGCGAGGTCCGTACCCGGCGCGAGGGTGCCGAACGCCAGGCCCCGGTCCCCGTCCAGCCGGGACGCGCAGAAGGCGTCGGCGACCGGGGCCGGCGCGTGCCGGACGAGGAGGGAGCCCTGGAGCACGAGCGCGGCGCGTTCGATGAGACGGCGGGCGCGCAGCGGGGCGTCCTCGGTGAGGACGAGTTCGCCGCGCAGGTCCTGCCAGGCGGCGTCCAGTCGCCGGTCGGCGCCGGAGGCGGCGTCGATCTCGGCGTGGAAGGCCTCGAAGGACTCGGGCTCACGCGCCAGCGCCCGCAGCAGGTCGAGGGCGTTCACATTGCCGGAGCCCTCCCAGATGCCGTTGAGCGGGGCCTCCCGGTAGAGGCGCGGCATCCCCGACTCCTCGACGTATCCGTTGCCGCCGAGGCATTCCAGCGCCTCGGCCACCGCGACGGGCTGGCGCTTGCAGACCCAGTACTTGCTGACGGCCGTGGCGAGCCGCAGGAACGCGCGCTCCCCGGTATCGCCCCGCTGCGCCCGGTCGGCGGCGCCCGCCAGCCGCAGCGCCATCGTCGTCGCGGCCTCCGACTCCACGGAGAGGTCACCGAGCACGTTGCGCATCAGGGGCTGGTCGATCAGCTCGGCACCGAACACCGAGCGGTGGCGGGCGTGGTGGGCGGCCTGGGCGAGGGCGGCGCGGGTGCCGGCGGCGGAGCCCAGGACGCAGTCCAGGCGCGTCATGGTGACCATGTCGATGATGGTGCGCACGCCCTTGCCCTCGGTGCCGACGAGCCAGGCCACCGTGTCGTCGAACTCGGGCTCGCCGCTGGCGTTGGCGCGGTTGCCGAGCTTGTCCTTGAGCCGCTGGATGCGGAAGGTGTTGCGGCTGCCGTCCGGCAGCACGCGCGGCACGAGGAAGCAGGAGAGTCCGCCGGGCGACTGGGCGAGCACCAGGAAGAGGTCGTTCATCGGTGCGCTGGTGAACCACTTGTGTCCGCGCAGCCGCCACGTCCCGTCGGCCGCTTCGGTGGCCGCGGTGGTGTTGGCCCGTACGTCGGTGCCGCCCTGCTTCTCCGTCATGCCCATCCCGGCGAGCAGGCCGGGCTTCTCGGCCGGGGTGCGCAGGCCGGGCTCGTAGACCCGGCTCGTGAGCAGCGGCTCGTACGTCTTGGCCAGGTCGGGTGACCGGCGCAGCGCCGGGACCACCGCGTATGTCATGGAGACCGGGCACAGGTGTCCCGGTTCCAGGGTCGTCATCAGCATGAAGCCCGCGGCGCGGGCCACGTGCGCGCCCGGACGCTCGTCGGCCCAGGCGGCTCCGGCCAGGCCCGCGCCCACCGAGGTGTCCATCAGGTGGTGGTAGGCGGGGTGGAACTCGACCTCGTCGACGCGGTGTCCGTAGCGGTCGTGGGTGCGCAGGACGGGTTCGTGGTCATTGGCCTGGTCGGCCCAGCGCTGCGCCTCCTCGCTGCCGACGAGGCGGCCGAGCCGGTGCAGTTCCTCGGTGTGCCACTCGGCGCCCTCGCGACGAACGCCCTCCAGCAGTACCGCGTCGTCCGCGACGTCATGGCCGGTCAACGGCGGTGTCTGGTTGGTGACTTCGTGGGTCAGGGCGGTGGGGTGGCTGCGCGGGGTGTCGGTCGTGGGCACGGGTTTCCTCCGGGTGGGATTGACGGGACGCGGACGGGAGGCAGAGGGTTCACGCGGGTCCGGTCAGGGCTGTGGGGGGCCGGGCGTGGCGCCCGCGCAGCGCAACGCCATGGCGACGAGTTCGGCGAGGAGCGCCTCCGAGGCCTTCTCGTCGCGGGTGCCGAGCGGGTCGACGAGCACTTCGGCGATCGCCCCGGTGAGCGCGGCCGCGGTGATCTCGCCGTTCTGGGCGGGCAGCAGGCCGGAGTCGATGCCCTCGTGCACGACCTGGGCGAACAGGGCGCGGTAGCGGCGGCGGAATTCGAGGCGCTCGGCGCCGACCGCCGGTTCGGCGGGGGCCGCGAGCAGTGCGTAGGCCAGTCCGCGGTTCTCCAGGGCACGGCGGGCGAAGACCTCGACGCCGCGGCCGATCCGCCCGACGGGGTCTCCCGGTCCCTGGAGCACCTCGCCCAGTACGTCGAGCTCACGCCCGGCGGCGCGCCGGAACACCTCGACGGCCAGGGCGGTCTTGGACGCGAAGTGCTGGTAGACCGATCCGGCCGCGATGCCCGCCGAGTCGGCGACGGCGGTCACGGACGCCTGTGACCAGCCCACTTCCGTGATCACCGAGGCGGCACAGGTGATCAGGTGCTCTCTGGCGGCTTCGAGCCGACTGATCTCGGCCGGGGTCTTGCGGTAGGCCATAAAAGAAGTGAACCACCATTCAGACTTTCCCGCCACGATCGGTTCCGCCTGCCCGGCCCGCAAGGCGGACGCGATCGCGCCTGAGCACCCTCCTGGACAGCGCGGACCGCTCGGCCGGCGGCAGCGAAGCGCTGGTCCGCCGTGAGCGGCGCTGACCTACCGCGGGTTCGCCGAAGCGCAACGTGGCTTGGTCTCCCGTGCCGTCGGCCTGACCGGCGGTCGGAGGTGCGCTCTGCCGCCGTCGGCATCCGACGGCGGACCACCGACGTACCCAGGAGATCTCACCATGACAAGCCGCCTGCCCGCCCGAACCGGGAGAGGCGCCGCTCTCGCTGTCCTCGCGGCGAGAGCCGGGTGACCGCGGACTCGGCGCTGTCGCTCGTCGGCGTTCTGGAAATGCACGCGGGTCTCGATCCCGGCCCCGAGCGGCGCTGGTCGCAGTTCGTCACAGATCAGATGACCGGCCATCGTGACGAGGACTCTCAGCGGCCGGCCGGCCGAGACCGGCGCGACGGGCGGAAACCGGCCCAGGCCTGCGAGCGGCTTCCGGCGGCCCACGGGCCCGTCACCCTTCCTTCGGGAGACCTGGTTCACGGAGATTTCCGCCCCGGCAACATCCTCTGCCACGCAGACCGGATCAGCGGGGTCATCGACATCGAGGCACTGGGCAGCGGCACCCGCGTCTTCGACTACGCCACGCTGCTGAGCGCCCACGGCATCACACCGGAAGCGATGGACATCCTCGGCACCGCCGGCGAGCGGGTAGCCGGAGCCGGCGCCCTTGCCCACCGCTTCACCCACCTCGTCCTCGGACTCACCGCCTTCGTCCGCCAACGGGAGCTTGCACCCGGCATTCAGAACGTGCGCAAGCTCCTCGGTCGCGTGGTGATCCCGCTGAACCGCGCCGACGGGACCGAGCTCAAAGCTGTCAGTGGCCCCTGACCAGGCTGCGGGCCGAGTCGGCGATGTGGGAGCGGGAGATCCCGGCCGCGTCGAGGAGCTCGTCCGCGGTGCCCGATCCCGGCAGTCCGATGACGGCGAGGTGGGCGAAGCGCGGGTTGCCGCCGGACGTCGCGAGGGCCGAGAGGACCGCTTCTCCGATACCGCCTTCGGGGTGGTGGTCCTCGACCACGACCAGGGCTCCGGTGTCCGAGGCCGCGCGGACCAGGGTGCCGGCGTCGACGGGCTTGACCGAGTACAGATCGATCACGCGGGCCGAGATGCCCTCGGCGGCGAGTTCGTCGGCGGCGGCCAGGCACTCGTGCAGGGTCACACCGGCGCCGATCAGCGTGACCTGGTCGGCGTCACTCCCGCGCAGGGTCTTGGAGCCCCCCGGCTGGAAGGTCTCGTCCCCGCCGTAGAGGACCGGATAGGCCCCGCGGGTGGTGCGCAGGTACGAGATGCCGTCGATATCGGCCATGGCGGCCGTCAGGGCGGCGGCCGAGGTCGCGTCGGACGGATAGAGGACGGTGGATCCGAGGACGGCACGCATCATCGCGAGATCCTCGACACCCATCTGGGAGGGGCCGTCGGCCCCGATCTCCACGCCGCTGTGGGTCCCGCACAGGGCCATGGTGACCCCGGAGACGGCGGCCATCCGGATGAAGTCGTGGGCCCGGGTGAGGAAGGCGGCGAAGGTGGTGGCGTAGGGGCGGTAGCCGCGCACGGCCATGCCGACGGCGGTGGCGATCATCTGCTGTTCGGCGATGTACGTCTGGAAGTACCGCTCCGGGTGGGCCTTCTTGAAGTCCTCGGCGTGCGTCGAGTTGCCGACCTCGGCGTCCAGGGCGACCACGTCGGGACGGGCCCCGAGGGCAACCAGTGCCTTGCCGAAGGCGACCCGGGTGGCGACTTCGTCCCCCACCTCGTAGCGGGGCAGCTCCACCGGGGTCGCTGCCGGGGCCGGAACGGGGGCTGCCTCCGGCGGCCGGGGGCCGCGCACCCTGAGATCGCGGATGCCGCCCAGCTCCGCCACGGCCCGCTCGGCCAGGTCCTCGGGGAGCGGTTTGCCGTGCCAGCCTTCCTGGTCGGCGACCTCGCTGACGCCCTGGCCCTTCACGGTCCGGGCGACGATGACGGTGGGCGCCTGCCCGTCGGCGGCTGTGGTCAGGGCCCGGTCGACCGCTTCGAGGTCGTGGCCGTCGACCACGATCGCCCGGCAGCCGAAGGCCTCGGCGCGCCGCGCGTAGGCAGCCGTGTCCCACTGGAGCTCGGTCGGTCCGCTCTGGCCGAGCCTGTTCACGTCGACGATCGCGGTGAAGTTGGCCAGCTGGTGCCGCCCGGCCTTGTCGAGCGCCTCCCAGACGGAACCCTCGCTCATCTCGCTGTCCCCGCAGAGCACCCATACCCGGTACGGCTGCTTCTCCAGGTCCCGGCCCGCCAGCGCGATGCCGACGCCGTACGCGATGCCCTGGCCCAGAGAGCCGGTAGCCAGGTCCACCCAGGGCAGCACCGGGGTGGGGTGGCCCTGGAGGCGTTGGCCGAATCGGCGGTACGTGGTCATCAGCTCCTCGTCACTGACGACTCCTGCGGCCTTGAACATGGCATAGAGGAGAGGTGACGCGTGCCCCTTGGAGAAGATCAGGTGGTCACCGGCGGGATTGTCCGGCGCCGACCAGTCGTAGTGCAGATGGCGGGCGAGCAGGACGGCCATCAGATCGGCCGCCGAGAGGCTGGAGGTGGGGTGCCCGGAACCCGCGGACGTGCTGGACCGCACGGAGTCCACGCGCAGTTGCTGGGCAAGCTCGAAGATCTGAGGCAGGTCACTGCTGGAATCGAGCGTGGTCGGTCGGGTGGACATGGCCGGGCCTTCCGTACGGGTGCGGGGGAAGAGGAAGAGTGACGGTGGGACGGGAGACGAGTTCCCTGATCCGGGCGATCCATCACATCTCCGGTCCGCTTGACCTCATTCGGCCGTGGAGTGCGTGCGGGGCAGCGGCGGCCGCGCAACCGCGACACGCGCGATGCCGAACCGTCCACGCACCGCCGGTGTCACCCCAATGCACGAGGCCGCCCGCTGTTCCCGGTCCCCGGGCAGCAGCGGGGCCACTGCGCCTTCCGGCGTTCGATGAGGCCGCCGGCACGGTCCGGGCGGGCCCCTGACCGCTACGGTGGCCAGGGGCTGACACGGCACGCCGGAGGAGGGCGGGATTCGGATGAGACGAGGCACGGAACCCGCGAACGCCCGCAGTGCGCTGCGCCTCAGGAGAATTCTTGCCACGTCGGCCCTGTTGCTCTTCGTCGTGGCCGCGCTGCTGCTCGCCCTCGGGGCGGCTGCCGCCGACCCCGGCGACACACCGACCCGCACGGAACTGGCCGTCCTCGCAGGAGTGTGCGCACTCCTCGCCGCGACCGCCGGCATCGACCTCCTGGTGCTCCGGCGGAGGCTGAGACGCCGGTGACGGCGTGCCTGCCCGTCTCATCCTGGCAGGCAGCAGCCCCGAGCCACCCCTCCACGGCCGCTCACCGGCAGGCGACGACGCCCCGCGGGGTGTCAGCCGTCGCCACGAGAACGCGCGCATCCGGCGCCGGGCGAATCCGGTGCAGGCGCACTCCGGGCCGCGAAGGATTTCCGCCGGGGCGGACGGCGTCTCAGGGCTGCGGCCGAGCGCGCACCGTCAATGGAGAACGAGCGGTGCGGTCCCGGTCGGGAGTGAGGAGGTACGCGGTCGCCATGTCGCCGAGTTCGTCCGCGTACCGGCGCAGGGCGACCTCGCCGGTGGCGGGGTCGGGGCGCACCGAGTTGTGGAAGCAGGCACCGAGGAGGGCGCGGGCCACGGTGTCCAGCGCCGCCTGCGGGTCGGAGCGCCGGATCTCGTCGGTGTAGCGGGTTGCGGCTTCGACCAGGAGGCGGTGGATCTCGGTGATGGCATGGGCCCCTCGGTCCACCGCCTTGACGCCCCGTGCGCGCAGCAGCTCGGGGAAGAGCTTGTTGCCTTCGGCGAAGGACTGCAGCAGGGCGTGCGCGTAAGCGTCCATGACGCCGGAGAGTGACGGCTCGGCCGCACGCAGCCGCTCGGCGACGTAGGCCTCGCGGCGCTCCAGCATCCGCTCGGCCAGGGCGGTGACCAGCTGCTCCTTGTCGTCGAAGCGGCGGTAGATCGTGCCGACCGAGACGCCGGCGCGTTCCGCGACACCGGTGATCGTCATCTCCTCCAGGCCGGCCGAGGAGGCGATCTCCTCGGCCGCCCGCAGTACGCGAGCCAAGGTCGCGGCGCTGCGCGCCTGCCGGGGCTCTCGGTAGAGCGGTGCGGGATCTGGCTCCTCGGTCATGTCACGCATGGTATCGGCGGCGGTCTCGGCCGGTTCTCTTGACAAGTCGCTCGCTCCTGCGCGTAACCTAACGCGAACGAGAATTCGCATTCACATTTCGTGGAGGTTCGAGAATGACAGACACCCGGACGTCATCACCCGTGACCGTGGCGCTCGCGTCAGGACCCACCGGTGGGAGCATCGACGACTTCGAGCTGTTCTACGCCCGCCGCGCCCTTGAGCGCTTCAGGACACGGCTGGGCCGCCAGGGGCTGCTCGACCTGCTGGCCGAGGACATCGAGGAGGGCAATGCCTTCCTGCGCGAGAACGCCCGCGCCTCCGAGGGCGTCTTCAAGTCGGGCACGACGGTGCTCACGACGCGGGGCATCGGCTCGGGCGCGTTCCTGGACTGGATGGACCAGGCGTTCGCGGGCGACGAGGGCCCCCTCCTCGCGGCGCACCCCGAGCACTACATGATGGGTACCGATTCCATCGGAGCGCGCGTGGTGGAGAACATCGGCCCCCACGTCGCCGACTTCTACATGGGCGGCTGGGGAACGGAAGCCCTGGCCTGGGCCAAGGACGCGGCGGAACTCCTCCCCGAGTCCGAGTTCCCGCGCAAGATGTCCTCGAACCTCTTCCTGGCCGACGGCACGGTCGTCGGGCGGGCGCTGATCCAGTTCGGTGACACCACCGACGGCTTCACGGCGAACCTGACGGTGTACTTCCCCGTCACGTGCCCGGACGAGGTCCTGGAGCACCACCTTCGGCACTACGCCGTCGAGTTCAGGAACTGGATCGTCGCCGCAGCGGCTGCCCGCGCCTGAGGAAGCACGTTCCGGACGCGCATCAGGACGAGGAACGCCGACGAGCCTCTCGCCGAACGCAACGACGGGGCGGACATTCGATCGGCGTCGACCGGGGGGGCGTCTTCGTCATCCCGGCAATCCCGGCACTCGTGACGATGGGCTCGACGGACACGGTCACGACGGTCACACCCAGACCACCTATTGACTATTTGCTATAGCGGAGTCAATCTTGCGGGCATGAGTTCCGATGCCCTCAGCCCCATGGAGACGACGTCGCTGGCCGACCAGGCCTATCGGCGGCTTCGTGCCGCGGTCCGCGAGGGGGCGTTGCAGCCGGGCGAGAAGATCACCGAACGCGATCTCGCGGCCCGTCTGGGCGTCAGCCCCACGCCCGTGCGCGAGGCGCTGCGTCAGCTGGTGCACGAGAAGGTGGTGGAGCGGGTCGGGACCCGGGCGCTGCGGATCGCGGATCACTCGGCTTCCGCACGCTCGGAGATCGTGGAGGCCGAGGTACGGCTGTCGGCCCTCATGGCACGCCTCGCCGCTCGGAACGCCACCGATGCCCAGCTCGCGGAGCTGGCCGGCGTGCTGGAGCAGGCCGACTCCCTGGCCGGACAGATCGAACGGGACCTGGCCGAACACGGGGCGCACACCGACACCACCGACAAGCTGGTGGCCATCCACCGCCTCATGCGCCGCTTCCACCACCACGTGGAAGCGGCGGTCGGCAACCCGGTGCTCGCGGGCCTGCTCCAGCAGGCCCGCGCGTTCAGTGACGAGGAACGCCTCGATCTGACGATCAAGCTCGCCCCGGAACGTGCCGAGGCTTTCCGCCGGCGGTTCCGCGAACATCGCAGTCTGCTCGACGCTCTTGTCGACCGGGACGAGGAGCGGGCCGAGCTACTGGCCGCACGTCACCACCGCGAGGCCCTGAATCAGCTCTCCAGCAGCTGACCGGACACCCCGGAGTGCCCGTCCGTCGGACCATGGACGTGGTCGGGATACGCACACCCCTGTTGCTATAGCATATGGCAAGGAGCCGCCATGCTGCATGACCACTCCGGCGCGACCGCGTCGGAAGGGACTCCCGCCCTCGCGTCACCGGCACCGGAACCCGCCCCCCGAAAGCGGATGAGCGCGAGCGCGGTGCTGTGGGTCACCCTGGCGGTCTTCGCCCAGGAATCGGTCTGGAACTTCTACGACGCCCAAGTCCCTGAGCAGCTGCGCCATTACGTTGCCTCCGCCGGCGTCGTCGGTCTGATCATGGGTCTCGACCACTCCTTGGGGATCTTCACCCAGCCGTCCGTGGGCTTCCTCTCCGACAGGCTCGTACGCCGCCGAGCGGGACGGTGGCCGATCGTGCTGGCCGGTGCCGTGATCGCCGCGGTCCCGTTCGTCCTCATACCCTGGGCGGGCAGTCTTCCCGTGCTGATGGTGTGCGTCGTCGGGTTCGCCCTGGTCGCCAACGCCTTCAAGGGCGTGACCGAGACACTGATATCCGACTACGTACCGGCCGGGAGCCGCAGCAGGGCGCAGGGGTTCATCAAGGCCGGTGTCAGCCTCACCATCATCGTCTCGTCCCTGATCAGCCTGCTGGTCGTGGACCGCAGCCTGCACCTGGCGTTCGCGATCCCCCCGGCCCTGATGCTGATCATGCTCGGGCTGTCCTGGGTCTTCCTCGGCCGCCGGCACGAGCAGACCGTCCTGCCCGAGCAGCCCGTCGACGGTCAGGAGGACGTACCGGAGTTCACCTCTCCCTGGGCGGTCCTGAAGGATGCGGTACGCAGCCCCTCCAGCCCGACCGTGCTGCTGATGATCGGCATCTTCTGTTTCTCGGGCATGTGGACCGCGCTGCGCTCGCTGAACACGCCGTACGGCACCGAAGTGCTCGGGCTGACCCGCGGTGAGGCCGGCGGGCTCGCGCTGCCGGGCGCCGTCGCCTTCCTGGTCTGCGTGCTGCCGCTCGCCTACGGCTCCGACCGGCTCGGACAACTGCGCGCCATGCGCTACGGCGTCGGCCTGTTCATCATCGGCCTCCTGGTCGGCTTCGCCGTCCCGACTGTCCCGGGAACGGTCGTCTCGACGGTCCTGTCCGCCATCGGCTACGCCTCGTTCGCGGTCAACGCGCTGGTCGCGCTCTGGGACCTGGCCCCGACCCAGAAGGTGCTCGGCACCTACACCGCCCTGTACACCATCGCCTCCTCCGCCGGCATGGCTCTGGGCCCGGCGATCCTCGGCATCACCGTGGACCTCACCAGCTGGCGCTTCATGATGCTGAACGCCGCCGCCTTCGCCGCGGTCACCTTCGCCGTCTTCACCCTGCTGGCCCGCCGGGCTCCGGACCGGAACCCGGCGTGAAGAACCGTTCCACCAGCACAACGAAAGGTCCTGACCCCATGGAACTCCGCATCCTCGCCCCCACCGGGGCGCTGGGCGCCGGCTTCGACGCGGACGCGTTCCGTCGTGGCGTCGAAGCCCGGCCCCATGTGATCGGCTGCGACGCCGGGTCCACCGACTCCGGCCCCGCGGCCCTCGGCTCCGGCACGCCCAAGCTCTCGGCCCAGGCCGTGGCGCGCGACCTGCGGCTCCTGCTGAAGGCCCGCGACGAGCTGAAGGTGCCGCTCATCATCGGCTCGTGCGGCACATCCGGCCGCGACGTCGGAGTCGACGAGGTGGCGGCCCTCACCCGCCGTATCGCCGCAGAGGAGAACCTGCACCTCAAGCTCGCGCTGATCTACTCCGACCAGCCCGCCGAACGCCTCCAGGACCTCTACGACGCCGGCCGCATCCGGCCACTCGCCCACGCACCCGAGATCGACCGCGAGCTGTTCGGGCGCAGCCACACGGTGGCGATGATGGGCGTCGAACCCATCCAGGAGGCTCTGGTCGGGGGCTGCGACGTCATCCTCGCCGGCCGCGCCTCCGACACCGCCCTGTTCGCCGCCCTCCCCCACCTGCGCGGCGCCGATCCGGGTCTCGCCTGGCACCTGGCCAAGACCATCGAGTGCGGCGCCGCCTGCGCCGTCCCGCCCTCCGCCAACGGCCTGCTCGCGACGTTGCGCGACGACCACTTCGACGTCACCACCCTCGCCGACGGCACCCGTCTCACCCCCCGCTCGGTCGCCGCCCATACCCTGTACGAGAACGCCGACCCGTTCCACATCGCCGAGCCCTCAGGCGTCCTGGACACCACCGACGCCACCTACGAGGCCGTGGACGAGCGGACCGTCCGCGTCCGGGGAGCCCGCTATCTCCCGTCCGACGGCTACACCAACAAACTCGAAGGCGCCGAACTCGTCGGCTACCAGACCGTCATCATCGGCGGCGTCCGCGACCGCGTCGTCATCGACGCCCTGCCCGAGCTCCTGCCGTTCGCCAAGCAGTACTTCGACGCGAAGATCCTCGACGTCTTCGAAGGCTCGGTGGATCCGGCGTCCGTCGACATCGACTTCCGCCTCTACGGCGGCGGGGCCGTGCTCAACGGCACGGAGCCCGAGCCCCTCCAGCCCCGCGAACTCGGGGTACTGATCACCGTGACCGCCCACGAGCAGGCCACCGCCCACGCGATCGCCACCTTCGTCGCGCACGCCAGCAGCCACCTGCCCATCGCCGAGTACGACGGGCTCGTCTCCACCCTCGCCTATCCCTGCTCGCCCCCGGAGACGGACCGCGGACCGCTCTACCGCTTCACCCTCAACCACGTCGCCACCGGCATCACGCCCACCGAACTGTTCCGCACCACCACAGAGGAGCTGTGAAGCCCGTGGCCACCCTGCTCGACTACTGCTCGCTGGTCCGCTCCAAGAACGCCGGACCCTTCAGCCTCACCTTCGACTTCATGTGCCACGACCAAGCCGCCTACGACGCACTGGTGGCGACCGGATTCCTCGACAAGCACCTCTTCGCGTCCCTCTACGGCACCGACCCGGACCAGATCCTCGTCGTCAACCACCCCGGCGCACTCGCCGTCAAGGTGTCCCTGCCCCGCCCCACCGTGCAGGGCGACCTCCACGACACCGACTGCTACGCCGGCCAGCAGTACGCCCCGCTGATGGACATGGAGCTGCCTCCGGCCCGCTGACCCGCGCCCGCCCCTCGTCCCCACGCACTCCGGAGCCGCACCCATGCCCGTGTCCGACGAACGTCCCCTGTCCCCCTGGCACTTGCCTCCCGGCCACCCCGCACAGCTTTTCCTCACCGGAGCCACACCGCTGTTCGCGCTCACCGGCGACCCACGCGTCTCCTACTGCCTGTACGTTCCCCGCGGGCACAGCAACACCGGTGAGCCCCGCCCCCTCGTCGTGGCCGTCCACGGAAGCCACCGAAACGTCGGTCAGGCCCGCGACCACTTCGCCGACTTCGCCGAAGAGCACGACTGCGTCGTACTCGCGCCGCTGTTCCCGGCCGGCATGACCGGCCCCAACGACCTCGACAGCTACAAATTCCTGACCGCGCCGGGCTTCCGGGCCGACCTTCTCCTGCTCGACATGATCAAGGAAGCGGCCGGCCGCTGGCACATCCGAACCGACCGCTTCCATCTCCACGGCTTCTCCGGTGGCGGCCAGTTCGCCCACCGCTTCTTCTACCTCCACCCTCATCGCCTCGCCTCCCTCTCCGTCGGCGCCCCGGGCCGGACCACCCTCCTGGACACCCGAACCCGGTGGTGGCGGGGTACCGCTGACAGCGCGGAGCTTTTCGCGACCGCTCCGGACACCGCGGCCATGGCTGACGTACCCGTGCAGCTCGTCATCGGGGAGAACGACACCCACGTCGAGGTCTGGGAAGGCGCCGAGCAACCGGGCAGCCGTATGGACCGCATGAGGGAACTGCGCGAGAACTGGGACCGGCACGGCATCGCCACACGTCTGGACATCGTGAGCGGCGCCGGACACAGCGACCTCGCCGTCATCCCGGCCGTACTCTCCTTCCTGACCGACCAGGTCGCGGATCGGGCGGCCCTACGGCACACGTGAGCAGCCGGACAGCGACCACGCTCAGTGGGCACCGGGCTTGGCGGCGACCCGCTCCACAACGGCGTCCAGGTCGGCGCGGGACCACCAGGAACCGTCCCTCATCACCCCCGCGATCGCCCGGAGGGCGGTGTGGCTCCTCAGCGGATCCTCGTCGAGAAGCACCAGATCGGCGGGCATACCCGGCGCGACCCGGCCGGATTCGCCTTCCTCCCCGAGGAACCGGGCCGGCTCGGTCGTTGTCATCCGAAGGATGGTGAGCGGGTCGAGTCCGGCTTCGGCGAGATGGCCGAACTCGTCGTGGAGGGCGAAGCCCGGGATGATCCCGGCGGCCCCGCACGCATCTGTTCCCGCGACCATCGGCACGCCGGCATCGGCGAAGGTCCTGGTCATCCGCAGCTGCGCGGCCCAGTGGTTGTGCAGGGCGTTGCGGGTGACGCCGGGGAGCCTGGCGAACTTCTTCGCCGACTTGTCCCACGTGCGCAGCTCCTCCGGCGCCATGTACCGGCGCCTCGGGTCCTCGGTGTGTTCCGGCGAGTCGCCGAACTGCTGGGTGTGGACCCGGATCAGGGTCGGACACTGCCAGGTGGTGTGTTCGACGAACAGGGCGGCCAGCTCCTCCGCCTTCTGCTGGTCGTAGGAGCCGTCGGCCAGTCCGTAGGCGTGCGCTTCCCCTTCGGACGTGCTGGTCGCGGGTTCGTGACCATTCCCTTGATCAGCTTCATCGCCAGCCTGTCCGCGCCTGGGATCCTGACCCTGGGGATCGGCGGGAGCTTGCGGGCGGGGCTGCCCGCGCGGATCTCGCTCTCCTTGGAGGACGCCGCGGCGAACACCGTGACACCCGGGCCGAGGTGCTCGATCGACCACACCCCGGCGCGTGCGGCCTCCCGGGGGTCGAGGTCGGCGGGCAGGTGGCCGCCGAGACGGATTCCGAGGCGGTTCGCCTCCCGGAGAGCTGCCAGGAAGGTCTCACGGGTCGTCATGCCCGCCTTGACGAAGTCGGCGCCGTCCCGGTGCTGTTCCCGTACGGCCCGCACCGCGCCCTCGGCGGTGCTCGCGTTCAGCGGGGTCAGCAGGTCACCGGCCGTCGCCTTGAGCACCGGCGCACCCGTCGGCCTGGGCAGCGTGCCCTGGCTCCGGGACTTCAGCAGCGCCCTGTTCCCCGACATCTGCCGGAAGCCGACGACGCCGTTGGCGAGCATCAGGGCGTAGGTGCCGTCGACGTCCTCCGGAGTGTTCAGGGCGTGTGTGTGCATGTCCATGAGCCCCGGGACGACGCACCGGCCCCGCCCCTCCACCACGTGCGCGCCCGCGGCCGGCGCGCCGGTCGCCGTCACCGACGTGATCCGGTTCCCTTCGACCACCACGTCCTGACCGGGGGTGCCGCGCCCGTCCAGCGGATCGACCACGGTGACATCCCTGACCAGCACCCGCCCGTTGACCATGGACGGCTCGACGTACCTGCTCATGTCTCTCCTTGGTGCCATACGGCTTCGGGCTACGGTCTTCGGGCGGCCGTCACTCCGCGAACAGCCGGCGGGCGTTGCGGGTGGTGAGGTCGCGCCAGGTGTCGGTGGCGGACGGCTGCGCCGCCGCGTCGACGGACGCGACCTGGACGAGCGCACCTTCGGCGGGTGTCCAGCAGTAGTCGCTGCCGTACAGGAGGCGGTCGGTGCCGAACGCGGCGTCCAGGGCCGGAATCTGGCGGGGGAAGGGCGTCCCGGCCATGTCGTACCAGACGCGGCCGAGCTCCTCCAGGGCGCTGGGCGCGTCCTTGGAGCCGTCACGGAACACGGCGCTGAACATGTCGATGCGGTCGGCGAGCAGCGGCAGCGCTCCCCCGCCGTGGGTCAGCACCCAGCGAATCCGCGGGAAGCGGGTGAACACTCCGCGCAGGAGCAGGTCGCTCGCGGTGCGGGCGGTGTCGAAGAGGAATTCCAGCATCGGCCGCGGCCGGCCCAGCGAGACGTCATCGGCGTGGGGCGGGGAGGTGGGGTGGACGAAGACGAGGGCTCCGCGGCGGTCGAGGTCCTCCCACAGCGGTTCGAAGCGCGGGTCGCCGAGGTAGACGCCGTGGTGGTTGGTCTCCACGGCGACCCCGTCCGCACCGAGTACGCCGAGGGCATGGCCGGCTTCGGCGAGCGAGCCCTCGACGTCGGGCAGCGGCAGGGAGGCGAAGTGGCCGAACCGCCGCGGATGCTCGTGGCGGACCCCGGCGGCGAACTCGTTGACCTCCCGTGCCAGGGCGCGGGCCGCGACGTCGTCCCCGAAGTGCACGCCCGGAGAGGAGACCGATACGTAGGACTTCTCGATTCCCGAGCGGTCCATCAGGTCGAGGTGCTGTCCGACGCTCCACACGGGCCAGCCGGGCATTCCGTCGGGACGGTCGATCCCGGCGGACCGGGCCGCCGCGACGTAGCTGTCGGTGACGAAGTGGGCGTGGACGTCGATGAGGCCGGTCGGGGTCATGTGGGGCTCCCTGGATGTGCGGGTCCGTTCCTGAGCCAGCGTAGGAAGGCGGCCGTAAGATGGAATGAGTGATGCCAATGAATGGAACGCGGGATTCGGACGGCGGCGCCGCGCCCCGCCGCGGCAGGAAGCCGGCCGAGGGCCGGCCGGTCGTCGACCGGGCGTTCGCCCTGCTCAACACGTTCGACAGCGACCACCGCGCGCTGTCCCTCGCCGGACTCGCCCAGCGGAGCGGCATCCCCCGCAGCAGTGCCCTGCGACTCGCCCGCACCCTCGTCCGCCTGGGTGCGCTGGAACGTCTCGATGACGGGCGCTACGTCGTGGGTCTGCGATTGCTGGAGACCGCCTCCCTGGCACCGCGCGGCCACGGCCTGCGGTCCGTGGCCATGCCCTTCATGGAAGACCTCTTCCATGTCACGCGGCAGCACGTACTGCTCGCCGTGCGCGAGCAGCAGGAGGCGCTGCTCGTCGAACGGCTCTCGGCCCTCGACGCAAGTCCCGTGCAGTACCGCGTGGGAGGCCGGCTTCCGCTCACGTCCACCGGCGCCGGGCTCGTGCTCCTGGCGCACGCCCCGGCGGCCGTCCAGGACCACGCCGTCGCCGCCTACGAGCCGGGAGAGGGCCACGACGACATCGTCACCTCAGCCGACCTGCGCCGCATGCTCGCGGAGGTACGGCGTGGTGACCACGCCTACGGCCGGCAGAGTCGTCCCTGGCCGCTGAGTACCGTGGCCGCGCCGGTACGGGACGGCCACGAGGTGGTGGCGGCGTTGTCGGTGGTCGCCCCCAGTACCGGCTTCGCGGAGGCGGGCTACGGCCCGGCCGTACGGGCGACCGCCCGTGCGATCTCCCGACGCCTGGCGGAGGAAGGACGGCGGGCAGCGCGTCCCGGCGGCACTCACGCCGCTCCGTGACGGAAGCGTGCGGGACCGCCCCACCGAGCCGCGGAGCCGGGTGCGCGTGCATGACCACGACCGCATAGGCCCCGCAGCCGCCCGAGGCGTCCACCACCACACCGCTGAAGGTCGTCGAGGAGCAGGACGCGGGCGAGCGCGTTCGTCACCTCAGGTCGGGGGGTGACGGTCCCGGCCGCGTTCCAGGCGGACGGTCAGTCCGGCGCCATCAGGGTGCGGTGTACTCGTGGGCGGGGGCGCCCTGCCACTCGACGAGGGACGCGCTGTCGAGGGCCCGCTCAGGGTTGGCCATTCCGGCGTCGGCGAGGAACACGATGACGTCGTGGTCGCTGTGGGCGAGCCCGAGCCGTTCTTCGCGGCCGGCGAGGTGCACGGTGACGAGCCTCGCACCGGAGGGTGCCGGCCGGTGGATCACGATCGGAGGCGTAGCCATGACTCCAGCGTGACCCGGACCTCTGCCGCGCGCATCCGCGCCGGACGCGGCGGCCCCGCGCGGCATGCGGAGCGGAGCGGAGGCGGTGGGCCGGCTGCCCCTGGCCCCGGCCGCCCTCGCGAAGAAGGTCTCCGGCCGGCCGGGCTTCACCGGATTCTTCGACGCCCGCGTTCACGGCAGCCGTCCCGGAACGGAGGTACCTCTCCCCGGGGAAGCCCGGGCCGCCTTCGTTGGCCTACGGCTCCGGGCAAGAGTCCGGTTCCCCGCTCCCGGCGGAGGGAACCTCTGGCGGGCCCGACCGCTCGTCCAGACACCAGGAGGCCGCGGTGCCCGGGGGACGGGATCGCACGTGAGCCGCCCCCGGGCCGCGTCGGTTCCGCTCAGGCGGCGCGGCGGGCCTTGCGTCGTACGACGAAAGCGGTACCGCCACCGGCGACGACCAGCGCGACAGCCGCGGCGGTGATCGCCGCGGTGTTGTCGTTGGTACCGGTCTCGGCGAGGCCGGCGCCCCCGGCCGGCCGGGCGCTGTTGGTCTTCATGGTCTTGTCGATCCAGGCCGCGTAGGCGGGGGCGCTGGTGTAGAGGCCGGGGCCCTGCGAGCACGGCACCTTCGGGGCGCCAGGTCCCGAGGTCACCCCGATCAGCTCCCAGCGGCCGTCCCGGCCCTTCTTGACCTGCGGTCCGCCGGAGTCTCCGAAGCACGCCATGGCCTTGGGCACGGTGGTGACGGTGCACAGCCTGGTCCGGCCCGCGTAGCCGGGCGCGCACTCGGACTCGGCGCCCCTGCGGGTGTTCAGCTCCTGCAGCCGGTCGGGAAATTTGAGTTCGGTGTCGACGGTGGTGCCGAAGCCCAGCAGCCGGGTCGGTGTGCCGGGCTGTCCGGCCTGCCCGGCGATCCTGACGGGCTGCTGGGCGACCGGACGGTCCAGGCGTATCAGCGCGAGGTCGTTCTTGTTGGCGGCCTTGCCGTCGCCGTTCACATAGCCGGGGTGGATGAAGGTCCGGTCTATCTTCCGGACGGTGCCACCGGACTTGCGGTGGTCGCTGCCGACGCGCACGGTGCCGTCCAGTTCGAGGCCGTCCCCCTTCACGCAGTGTCCCGCTGTCAGCACCCACTGCTGATCGATCAGCGACGCCCCGCATGTCCCGTCGTTGAGACCCAGCTTGGGGGCCGACTCCGGGATGGTCGCCATGAACGGGTACGTCTCGGTGGAGTCCGACCCGTTGACGATGGCGCCCGCGCTGCCGGCCATGAGGGTGGCGCAGGCTGCGGCGGCGAGAGCGCTGACGGCGATGGTTCGGGTGGTACGGCGACGCGGCGGTTCGAAGCTGAACACAGGACGTTCCTTTTCTTGCACGGTGGATCTGTATGTGTTCAGCCTCGTTGTCCGACCCGTGCCGGGCCATCCGGGCAACGGGCCGGTTGATGGTGTGGCTAGCCCCCGCTGTGCACTGGGGGAAACTCGCGGCTTCGACCAGGAGCGAGCCCCGTGCAGGGCCGCTAGGCGTCGGCGAACGGGTCACCCTGTACGACGGCGAGTCGAATGAGTCCGAGGCTGTCACCGTCACCGTCTTGGGTTGAGACGTAGACGGTGTAAGCCCGACCACGCTCGGCCGCGTATGCCGAAGTCCAGGGCAGAACGTCGTCGATGTCGACATCGTCCACTACCTCATACTCGTGCGCGGTGACGGCTGACCGGTCCCAGAAGTACACGCGGTACCGGGCATGGTCCTGTTCCCAGGCGGTGCCCCTGGGATCGATGGCGCGGATGTCCATGTGCCGAGCGTAGGGGGAGAGATCGCTACTCCAGTGCGACGGTCTTGCTGTGCCCCTCGTCGAGACTGCCCGGAACGGGTGCGGTGATCTGTTTGTTGACGAATCCGGTGTACTCGCCTGGAGTGGAGATCTGTTCCCTCCGGCTGAGCGGTGTGGAGCAGGTGGCCGTCTGGCCGGAGTTGGTCACCTGGGACTGGGTGGAGGCTGCCACGACCGTCTTGGGGCCGATGTGGGGGCCGCGCTGGAGGCTGCCGCTGGTGACGGAGGGGTAGATGCCCTTGCAGCTGACGCGTGTCCTGAACAGGACCCTGTGGTCGGATGCGCCGGAGGACCGGTGCGGATTCCGGGGAGCACGTCGCACCGCCGGCCTCGCACTCGAACCGGGCGCCACGTTCCTTACTGCCCGCGCCCGCGGGCGCGGCAGTCAGCACCGTGGCTTGCCCGGCGGCAGGAGCGGAGATCAGGTCAGGTTCTTCTCCAGGGCCGTGACGTAGTTGTTGATGAAGTGGTCGCGTACGCCGTCACTTGCCGGTGCCAGCGCGTCCGCTGTCAGGCCCCGGGCGCGGTCGGCGAGTCCGCCCAGCAGCGGCATCGACTCGTGCAGCCTGCCGCGGGCATCGATGTAGCGCAGGGCGTCGGCATGGGTGAACACCGGTTCCGGAGGCATCTGCGGAACGATGTCGTTGTTGTTGACGAAGCGGTACATGCGGTCCTTGAAGCCCTTGTTGCACGCGGCGGCCAGCAGCCGGTCGCAGACGCGGGGCTGCCCGTAGGTGTACACCCCGTCCGCGGCCAGACGCGGCTCCTCCAGATACGTCCGCGCCCCCGCCAGCATGGCCAGGGCACCGCCGAGACTGTGACCGGTGAACCACACGCTCTGCCCGTTGTCCCGGAAATCCGCGAGGCTGCTCCTGACCTCGGGATAGACCGATTCCAGTGCTTCACCGAAGCCGTAGTGGACGTACCCCGTCCTGGCCGGGCCCGGTACGGGCGGTGTCGTGGCGTCGGAGAGCCAGTCCTTGATCTGTGCCGGCTCCGTTCCGCGGAACGCGATGATGATCATCCGATCGCTGGCCGCCGTGAACGCCTGCGTGTCCTGCAGCGGAAAAGGCGGGCTGAACCGGGTCCGGTGGTGCCGCAACCGGCCGAAGCCCCAGGCGCGCACCTGTTCCTCGATGGTCGCTTCGTCCTTGTACGCCAGGTCGGATGCCTTGGCCAGCCAGTACGCATGGGCGAGGCTGTAACCAACGGCCTGGTGATCGATCGTCGACGGCACGGACATGCTCTTGTCTCCTCATACGTGGCTGCGGCGACGCCCGTACGATCTCCGCCGGGCGTCAGCCCCGCCGTGCCCCTCAGGGGCCCGGCAGGCACCAGACCACTTGAACAGCGCGCGAGCTCCCCTGTCGGCAGAAACGGTTTCCCCGGCACGTCGAACACCACCGGGCAGGTGTGGTCGGCATCTCCAGGCCGTTGGGTTGCGGAGCATCGTCGGCCTTGACCGAGGTGCCACACGGCGCCGGCGACGTCTGCCTCTGCCCCCAGCAGTACCGGCCGGCGGTGCGCGTCCCGCCGGCCGGCCGGTGCGGCTACCGCTTGGCGGCCACGAATCCCCACTGGTCGACCGGCTCGCCGACGGCGGGCTCCTGGGGGCGCCACAGGCTGATCGAGCCGAAGCCCGGCTCCACCAGATCGAGTCCGTCGGCGAAGGTCCGCATGATCTCCTTGGGGCGCGAGACGTACGGCATGGCACCGCCACTGGCGTACTCCTCCGACCCCGCCTCGGTCTCCGGGGTCCCGATGGTGTCGCACAGCATGAGGTGGCTGCCTGCGGGCAGCACGTCCAGGTAACTGCGCAGCAGCGCCGCGGCCTCGCCGGAGTCCGCGACGTGCCCCAGCGTGGAGAGGAGCATCACGGCCACCGGCTTGTCGAGGTCCAGCGTCCGCGCGGCCTCGCGCAGCACCGTCTTCGCGTCGGTGAGGTCCGCGTGCACGTAGGCGGTCGCGCCTTCGGGCCGGCTGGTCAGCAGGGCATGTGCGTGGGCCAGGACGATGGGGTCGTTGTCGACGTACACGATGCGTGCCGCCGGGTCGACATCCTGGGCGATCTCGTGTGTGGCGTTCGCCGTCGGCAGGCCGGTGCCGAGGTCGAGGAACTGCCGTACCCCTGCTTCACCGGCCAGATAGCGCACCGCTCGTGCCTGGAACGCCCGGGAGGCGCGCGCTATGTCAGTGATCTGCGGGTACAGCTCCTCCACCGTTGCGCCGAGCCGCCGGTCGACCCCGTAGTTGTCCTTGCCGCCGAGCCAGTAGTTCCACACCCGCGCCGAGTGCGGAGTGCTCGTGTCGATTCCGTCCACCGGTGCCGGGGTGTCCTGCTCGTCAGTCATCGGCCCTCTTCTTCGTGTTGCCCATGGGTTTGCGCGGACACCGCGCACAGTCATGCTTCCTCACCGGCGACCTCCGCACCAGCGACACAGGGACTCAACTCCCCTACGGCGAGGCGCCGTAGAAGGGGGCGGGCCAAGGATGGGCTGCGGTGGAGTGTGCGCGCGGCGGGCCGCCGGCAGGTCGCCAGGACCACACTGCAGCGCCACGTCGTCCTTGCCCGCGCCTCCGTGCGGCCCGAAGGTGGTCGGCGAGGCCGCGGTGATGGAGACCGTTCCTGAGGCGCTCCCATCGTCTGAACCACTCGCCGTGCCCGGCAGGGCCTCCCGAATCGTCCGGAGGGCACCAAACGGCACCGCGGCGAGCACGGCAGCAACACCGATGGGGTCCTCGTTCTGATCGGCCTGGTCCATGGCGCGCACGAAAGCCGTCCCCCATTCCCTATCCCCTGAGCCCGTCCCCGGCGCGCGCAGAGCGGCGGTATCGGCCGGTGAGACTCAGCCGGGCGCCGGGGAGGTCACCGCAGGCGTGCGCTGGGATCGGGGCCGGGGCGCGTCCGCCGGATCCGGATCGGTCCGTGGACCTCGGATTCGGTGACCGGGCGTCCCGCCTGAGTGATCTCCACCGCCCCCGCCTCGACGAGTCGCCACGCCGCGCGACGGGTCGCCTCCATCAGATGGCGCCAGCCGTCGTCCTGGCCGTCGTACGCGGCTCTCGCGGCATCGGAAGGGCAGATCGAAGACGTCGGACCACGCCGTTCCAGCAGGTCCACGATGGCCCGCTCCACCTGCTGGTCGATTTGGCGCCGTGTCTTCGCCACCCCGCCAGTATCCCGGCCCCCGGCATCCGGCGCCCCCGGGCCCTGGTGCCGACGGCCCGGCCGGTGCGAGCCGCCCGCGCCGCTGTTCACTTCTCGTCGTCCAGACGCCCAAGAGCCTGCTCCCAGCGCGCGCGGCGCTCCTGGGGGGACTGCTCCCACCACGGTGTGCCACGCTCCCCCAGCGCGGTTTTCGCCCACTGCACGCGGGAGCGAGCCGTTCGCTCGGCATCCACGTCCTTCGCCGACAGGGCTGAACGGACGGCTCGGCGTGCCGCCATCAGGTGATGGCGCAGGCGCGCTGCCGTCTCCTCCGGCAGCGAAGGGTCCGTCGCCCGCCACCGGCGGCCTTCGATCACGACATAGTGGCCGTCGGGAGTCTTTCCGGGTTGTCCTCGGCGTGCGCACATGCACCGATTCTCCGGCCGGCCGGTGCCGGATCGCGCCGAACCGCGCCGGGCACCCGCTCGCCGGAGACATCGAGGCGTGCGGCACCGCGGCGCCAGCCGTGCCGGCGTCAGCGGACCGGACGCGGCAGGCGCGCCCATGGACACCAATTCGCTTCGCTCGCCGTCACCGTGTCTGGTCCCCGTAGCTTCGGGTAGCCGAAGGTCATGAACTTTTCCGTACTTTCCGCGGACGTGTCCCCCTCACTGGCGGCGTTGGTCCCGGTGGGCCTGCTCGTTGTCGTGGCCCTGATCGCCGCGGTCATCGTCGGCAGCCGGCGGAATGCCCGGCAGAGGCTCACAGCCGACACGCATGCCCGCCCGGCAGCGGGGGAACGCGACGGGCAGCAGCGGGGCCGGACCTGGCAGACCATCGACGACGACCCCGACCAGGGAAATCCGCATCGCTGATCCGGTGGCCGAGCCGGATGATCCCCCCGGCCACCCGCACCCCTCCCCGCACCCGCGACAACAGGCCAAACGAACGAATGTTCGGCATAATTCGGACTAACACACCCACTGAGCAGCGACGACAAGGGACTGACACATGCTGACAGCGATCGCAGACGTACTGAGGTCCATCGGCGGAGCCATCGCCACCGTCGTGGCCCTGCCTTTCAAGGCCGTGGCACGCCTTTTCGGCGGAGCCGCGGACAGCGCCCACGGCCGACACTGAGGCACGCGGCGCGGACGCAGGATCCGGGGGCGTGGCGGTCGATCACGTGGGGGCACCGGCGTTTCGCGAAGACCGCGGTCGGCGCCGTCACCGGTCCGTTCGTCATGGTCACCATGACACCGCCCCTCAGCCTCCATGAAGTACGTGCGGTGGCGGCCTGAAGGAGGACCAGGCCGCCCACGGCAGGAAGGGCAGGGAACGCAACACCGTTGAGGGCCTGATCAACGAGCTGAAGGCCTGACGAGGCATGGCCACCCGCCGTGGCAGGATGCCCGAGCACTACCTCGCCGGCCTCCAATTCGTTGCCTCGATGACCTGGTTGGACGGCCTGCTCAAGGCCATCGAATGATCACGACATCACACAGGCGCTAGCAGGGGCTGAGATAGTAGACCCAGCCCCAGGGGGCGTTGCTGTCCTGGCTGTACCCTCCGGGCGAAGTCCAGCCGAGGTTCGCGTTGATGTCGTAGAACTTCGCCCGCAGGTGAGATGCCTGGTTGTTCTTCCAGGAGCCGTTCTGGGTCCACGGAATGCTGTTCAGCGTGTTGCAGTCGTAGAAGCTCAGGCGGGCACCCTCGAAGTTCGGGAGTGCGAACGCACACACGTAGGTGTACGGGCAGGTGCCGGCTGCGGCGAGCCGCGCGCCGTTCTTGTCGGCGAGATCACGGGCGTACTTCTCCCCGGGCAGCGGGATGAGCAGTTCCCCTCCGGCGCGGGTCACGATCTTGTTGATCGCGACCTGGGTGCCGCCCGTCTTGGCCAGGTAGCCGTCGGCTGTGCGCTGAAGTCCTGCCGCCTGGGCGCTGGTCAGTCCCACGGAGCTGGCCTGCGCCGCGAAGCTCGGGGTGCCGTTCCGGTCGGCTGCCGGGGAAGCACCGGCCGCACTCGTTGTGGCCGCCAGGGCGAAGAGCGTCATCATCACTGCGACGACGGCCCTCCCCCACGCGATGGATCTGAACGTTCCTTGCTCTGCCACGGATTACCCCTCGGGTCGACGACGTGTTTCGCACTGGCCACAACACTGCGGTGTGCGACTGCCGCCGTCATCGGCAAAGAGCGCAGCCTTCATTCGCGATGCGCGCTGGTACTCACCCGGCGTGACCCCGAAGGTGGTGCGGAACAGGCGGTTGAACGTGGCGGCGTTGACCAGTCCCCACCGCGCGCCGATGTCCTGCACGGGCATCGCGCGCAGCCGGGGGTCGGCGAGGTCCGCGCGGCAGCGTTCGAGCCGCAGGCGGCGAATAGTGGCCGCCACGCTCTCATCGCGGCCACGGAAGAGATGGTGCAGGAGCCGTACGGAGATGTGGTGCTGCGCGGCGACGGCACGGGGGGTGAGCCGGGTGTCCGACAGGTTGTCCCGGAGGAACCTGTCGACCCGGGCCAGCAGCATCGCGTGCCGCGCCTCCGGCGGCAGGTACTCCTGGGCATCGAGGTGGTGGGCGAGGAACCCCGTCGTCAGGTCGAGGCCGGTCCCGCCGAGCCGCTCCCGTTCGGTCGCGTCCAGCACGGGCGCCTCGTGGACCACGGAGTCGAGGAACTGGGCCAGCACCCGGCCCGTCCCTGACCTGGCCGGGATGCCGACGGCGAGCAGCCGGTCGATCTTCGCCTCGGGCAGCGGCACCAGCGCGCGCCGCAGATGCAGGATGATCGCCCGCGAGTCCCCGATGACGGGGCCGCTCTCGGCATGGCCGTTGTACGGGCGCGACGACGTCCACATCGCGAAGTCACCCGCACACAGCCGGGTCTCGTTGCGGCCCTGGCCCACCACCATCGCGCCGGCCAGGATCAGCGTCAGCTCGTACGTCTCGGGGTCGGAGCGGCGTATGAGCCCGGCGGTTCGCTCCGACCGGAGCCCGGGGAAGGACATCGTGGTGATCTGGAGCCGCCCCAGGTCCAGCGACCCCGCGCTCCCCGCGAAGTCGGCGGCGTGGTCGCTGGTGATCCGGGTCGGCGCCACCCCCCGGGCGACCACCTCGCGCCACCAGTCGAACCGGTGCTCCGCCGGTAACTCCGCCGTGTCGAACTCCGTGAACGCCATAGGAACCCCCCGTATGCCGTGCGCCTACCGTGGATGTGGTGGCACCTCGGTGGTCTTCCCAGCATCGGCACCGGCTACGACCGTCCGGCAGCCGTCTGCCGCAACATGGCCGGTGGTGGCCCACGATTGGCTGAGGTGACCTGAGGTACAGGTGACCCGAGGTACAGGGGAAACCCGGCGGTTCAGGAACGCGCGTGGACCTGGGCCACCTGGCAGTGCTACAGCTCAGAGGTTCACGCGCTGCCAACCCGGTTGGGACGGGACACCTGCTCGGGACCGCCTGTTCCGGATCCTGTACTCGCCAACTACGCGTCAAAGTCCTCGCCAACTACGGATCAAAGCGAGTCGCTGAGCTGCGGCGGGCGGATGCCGGCCCGCCGTCCACCGCCTCCCGCTCAAAGTCGCAGTCAGCGCATGACCGGGCACGCCTCGAACCCCAACAACTCGTAGGAACCCGCAGCTCAGCGCGCACGCCCCGGGGCTTCAAGGGCACAGGGGCAACACCGGAGCGGGCAGCGCCGCACCTTCGTAGCCACGGCGGTACAGCGCCGGGTGCACGAACTGCTGCGTGAGTGGCCCGAAGGTTTCCCGAGGCAGAGGTGGCCCGAGGGTTTCCCGAGGCAGGGGCCGAAGGGGTGCCCCTGACCGGCTGGACCGTCAGCGCCCCGAGTACTTCACGGATCCCGACACTGAGCTGCGGGTCGGGGCGGGGGCGGCGGGGGGCATCCCCGCTGCGCTTGAGCCGACGCGGAGTCGACACGGACCGGTCCAGCGCCCTCGGACCCGGCGCTGGACCGGTGAACGTCTGCACACGAAAGGCGAGATGGGCCCGATAGAGGTGGGCCCGATAGACTACTTTACCCGGGAAGCGCCTCGCACCATGGCAGGAACAAGGACCTCGACAAGCCTCGTTCTTGCTGGTCTAGGCGCTTTCTTCTCTTCTGCCCGACTGCCGGACAGACCGCCTCATGAAAGCCCGAGGCTGGTGTGAACCGGCAGAGCCGCAGTCCCATCCTCTTCGGGGAGGTTCTACCATACTTCGAACAGGTTCATGCCCAAGAGTGCTCATTGTCGGATCGGGCCTGGCCGGCGCCGCCACCGCTATGCGGTTGCTCCGTTTCGCGCGCAGCCCCCTGGAAATCGTTCTGCTCGAACGGCGCTCCGACTACCGGTGCGCAGGTGTCGCCTACCACCGCGACGGCAACCCCTGGGGTCATGCGTTCAACATCCAGGCGGGTCGGATGTCGGCCTTCCGTGAAGACGTCCACGACTTCATCCGCTGGGCCAATTCCGAGGCGGACCGCGGGGACTGGCCTGCCCCCTGGGCCGGGACGACCTTCACCGAGGGGGGACCGGCGCCCCGGCGGATCTTCCAGGACTATCTGACCGACCGGCTGGCCGAGGCCAAGCGGGAAGCCTATCCCGGCGTCGTGCTCGTCGAGGCGGACGGCGAGGCCGTCGACATGCAACTCCGTTCGAGCGGGGTCGATGTGACTGTACGGCACTTCTCCTTGAACAGTGCGGACAAGGGTTCCCGAGGCGGGCAGGGCCGGGACGCGACGGTGCTCTTCGCGGACCGCGTCGTCCTCGCGACCGGCCTGGAACTCAGGGAGCCGCCGTACGCCGCGGAAGTGCTCGATCACGAGTCCTTCGTGCGCAACCCGTACTCCGAAGCCGGCGTCCGGAAACTGATGACGCTCCCGCCCGGGGCGACTGTCGCGATCGTCGGATCCGTGCTGAGCGCGTACGACTCGGCGGGCCTGCTGTTGCGCCGGGGCCACACGGGGAAGATCCATTTGGTCTCCAGGACCGGGACGGTGTTCCGTACGTACCCCGCCGGCCATGAACACGAGGTGGTGCGGCTGCCCTGCCCGAAGACACTGCTGGAGCCGTACCTCGATCGTCAGGAGTTCCTGGCCCGGGTCCGAAGCGCGTGGGAGGCCGCGTGCTCGACCATCGTCCGCGAGCACCCCGGCATCCATCCGACCGTGGTCGCGGAGCGGGTGGCCAAGGCGTGGGAGCCGCATCTGCCGAAGGCCATCGAGCTGATTCCCTCCGCGGAACTGCGGTGGCTGCTCGACGAGTTCGGTACCGCGATCGCCGCCTTCCGGGTGGGTGCGGTGGAGTACACGATGGAGGTGATCGAGCGCGCCATGCACCCGGCGGACGGGACAGCGCGACTGGTGGTCGGCAAGGTGGCCGGGATCAAGCCGACGGAGTCCGGGCGGCTGACCGTCTCCGTCGACACCAGGAACGGGACGCGGTCCATCGAGACCGACCTGGTGATTGCCAACTTCAGCAGGGAGTCGGACTACGGCAGGGTCCGACAGCCGCTGTGGAAGAACCTTCTGCGCCGGGGCATGGCGGTCCCTCACGGGCGCACCGGGCGCGGTCTGGAGGTCGACGGACGGGGGGCTCTGCTCGCCCCCGACGGGGAGGCGGTCGGCCCCCTCTTCGCGGTCGGTGTGCTGAGAGAAGGCGACGAGATCGTCCGGAACGGCCGGACCGGTGCGTTCACCTTCAACCTCGCGGCCATCAAGAACCACTCGATCGCGGTTGCCGCGCATGTGATCGAGACCCTGGAACCGGGCGGAGACGATTTGACCGAGAGCTTGGCCACCTACTATGCCCGTTCCAGCAATCTCAAGGAAGTGGGGCGCGTCGAATTCGAGGAGGCTGTGAACCTGGAAGTGAGGAGGCTGGCTACACGTTCCCGAAGTGAACGGGAAATCAAGGATTCCCGTTTGGATTCCTGCATCAGGGCCGCCGGAGAACTGTCGAACCTTTCGATGGACGCGTCCAGGCGCGACCGCCTGATGAGGGCTGTCGTCAACCGGGCAGCCGTTGAACGGCTCACCGACATCTCGGTTACGCCGAAGCAATTGCGCAGACAACTCGGGCTAGCGAACTCCTAGGACGGGGAGGACCAGTTGAGCGGGCGACGAATTCAAGGGTTCCTGTTGAGCGGCGGAACAGAGAAGGTGTTGCGAGGCACTTGTAACCGCACAAGGAGCCCGCTTCAGGGGTCCATCCTCGTCGCCGGTTCCCTCGAAGCAGGCCTTTACGACGCGATGGTGGCCTCACGTGCGGTCGTCTGCGGCGCGGGCGGGCTGACCGGGCACATGCAGTCCATCTGCCGCGGCAGGGGTATACCCGTGCTCCGTGTCGACGAGAACGATCTGGCGGGCGTCACCGGCGAGGTGACGCTGCATCTGGAGAGCCAGTCGATCATCGTCGAGTCCGACACGGTCTCCCGGGCCGCGAGCCCGGGAGCGGGGGAACCGTCACTGGACGACCTGGGCTCGGCCTGCGCGGTCATCGCCGACCTGCAGGACATCGCCACGATCAACGCGTGCGGTCCGGACGCGGAGCGGGTCGACTCCTTCTTCATCCGGGAGGAGTTCCTCTGCCTGGCGGCGGGCCTGCGTCCACTCGACTCGATGGGGGGCAGCCCGGCCGACATCACGGCGTACGGGGAGGCCGTCGCGGACCGGCTGTGCGGGTTCGTCGAGGCTCTCCTGCCCGAGCAGCGGCTCGTCCTGCGGTTGCTCGACCTCCGCTCGGACCACGCTGCCCGGGTGACCGAGCTGGCCCAGGTCGCGGTCGAACCGAACCCCGAGCTCGGCCTGCACGGCGCCCGCTGGCTGCTGGGGTCGAACGCGTACCGGGACGCGCTGCACGCGTTCCTCGGGTCCCTGCGCAAGCGGCTCGGTGACGAGGTGGGCCGGGTGCACCTCTCGGTTCCCTTCGTCAACGACGCGGAGGAGTTCGCCACGCTGAGCAGACACCTGGAGCTGCCGGCCGGCGTGCGGTTGTCCGCGTTCATCGAGACGCCCGCGGCGGTGCACGCCACCGCGGCGATCTGTGCCTCGGGGGCCAGCGAGTTGTTCGTCGGCACGAAGGACCTGGTGCAGTACTACCTCGCGGCGGACCGGGGCAACCACCTGGTGGCCGGGTCCTATCAGACCCGGCACCCGGCCGTCATCGACGGCATGAGGAGGGTGGTGGAGTCGGCGCGCGCCACGGGCACCCCGGTGAGGGTGTTCGCGCTGGGGGCGGACCTCGGCCACTACGTGGAGCAGCTGCCGGCCCCGGACGGCTACATGATGTGCACGGCCGAACTCCAGCAGGTGATCCTCCGGCCGTAACTCCGGCAGGGCGAGCGCCCGGTACGGCGGCGGCCGCACAGCCGGACCCCACCGGAAGCCGGCCACGCGGACGGCGGGGTCCGTGCGGCGGCAACTCGTCCGGCGAGGCCGTCGCTTCCTCGCCGGACCGCTCGGCCGGGCCCTGGGCAGCCCGGCCGGCTCGCATCCGTTGTGCCCGTTCGCCGGGGGCCTGGCGCAGGTTCCGCCTATGGTGAGCCCTCCTGCACGGCTCTCAGTCGGTGCGCTCCGGCCCGGCCCCACGGATCAGCCTGCCAGTCGCCCGCACAGGGAGCCCGCCCGAACGCGCTGCCGGCGACCTCGGCCTCACCGGACGGGGCCGCCTGCAGCGGCCGGTGGTACGGGCCGTCCAGTTCCGGCAGAGCCAGCAGGATCGGCAGGTCGAGCTGGGTGGCCGCCCGCAATTGCACATCGGCGTTGTACACGCATCCACCGCGGGCGCGGACCGCCCACCCCGAGCCGATCAGCCTCGGCAGGCGGACCTGCGGGCCAGGCGCGCCGTCGTCCAGCATCACGGCCGCCGCCCGGATGAACCACAGCCCGTCGGGGACGTTCAGGCGGAACGGGCGGCACTCGTCCAGAATGTCGCAGGAGCGCGGCAGTCCCTCCATGATCGGGGTGCTGAACGCACCCACATAGACCCGGACCGGGCCGACGCCTGCCGGGAAGTGCAGTCGTCCGGCCACAGTGGACAACCCGTGGCGGGCCTGGGCGGCCGGCAGGGTGAGCGGTGGCATGCCGCAGCGGGCCAGGAACCGGTACCTGGTCGGTGCGATGCCGACGCTGCGGGTGAAGCGACTGGTGAACGTGCCCAGGCTGTTGTAGCCCACCCGGTGGGTGATGTCCGAGACGCTGGCCGCGGTCTCCAGCAGGTGCCGCTTGGCCATGAACAGTCTGATCGCGGCGAGGAACCGGCCCGGCGACGTCCCGGTCAGCTCGTTGAACATCCGCGAATAGTGGAACTTGCTGTAAAAGGCAGTCTCCGCCAGTTGTCCCAGGGAGAGCGGGCCGGCGTGGTGATTCCACATTGCTTCTATACTGCGCTCGATCGCTGCCTCTGTGGCCATTCGTATCTCCCGGCTTTAGATGCTGAGTATGCATTTGCATGTGCACGGAAGTACCAATTGCCTGTCGGGATTTTCGGGATCCCGATCGGAATTGTTCCGGTGAGCGGTCGCAGCGCGTCCCGGCCCACCGGCACGTTCATTACAACGAGTTGCCCTGCGGGTTTGCGGGTTCGTCCTGGGTTGCCTGATCGTTCTGTACCGGTCGCGCGGCGGCTCCCTCATGTGGCGGTACACCTTCCCGAACGTGTCGAACCCGGCCGATGCCGTGGCGGCCGAGTCTGGCCGAGGAATATCGTTTAGCTGTTCGAAACCGTCCGCATCTTCAAAATTGCGGTTTGAGATGGATGTCGAGAAAAGATGGCCGAAAATTGCGTTTACGGTACCGCTTCCGTTGACGGTGTTCAGCGCGATTCGGATTGAGTCTCCGGCCCCGGACGGGTTTCGCCGGCTTCACCTGCTGGTGGAGCCGAGGGCCGGTCGCGGGTGTCCGAGCCGGCCGGCAGAACCGGGCCGCGTCTACGGGCCCCGGGCTCCGGGCGCCACCTCATCGTCGTGGCCGTGATGAGGTGGTTCCTCAAGTCCGGGGTTCTTACCGAACGTGAGGACCAGAGCTCCTGCCGTCACCGAGACGTCACGGTGCCGTGGCTTGTCTTCGCCGCTGTTCGACACGGCCACGCCGGCGCTCTGCCCGACGCCGCACACGTCGGCCGGCGGTTCCCGTGGTCCCGCCGTACTTCCACGGCCCCCTGCCCACACTCATCGAGCTCATCGAGCATGGTCCGTGGTGCTTGTGCACGGCTCTCGCGACGACGCCGAGAATGTGCGGCACGAAATCGCTGACGTGCTCGAACCACCAGAGCTGCGGCTTTCACGGGCCAGGACCCGGATCGCGCCCATGGGAGAGCAATTCGCAGTGGCCACCGCTGAGGTGACGGCGCCGAAGGCGCAACGCACGGGGCGCCCGTGCGTCGAGGAGACATTCGAAGTCTCAACTCGACAGCACGGGCGCCCTACTGGCACCCCGTCATGCCCATCGCCCCCCTCGAGGGCCACCGCCGCGGGTGCCTGGGTTCCCGAAGCACGCACTCGACTCGCGGGGACGCGTCCCCGTCGAGGAGCCCGGCTACCCGGGCCGGGCCGAAGCGCGCCGCGAAGGGCCCGGCGTTGAACAGGCCCGGTCACACGCTCCGCGCGATGACCGGGCCCGGACGCCGCCGCCCCTCAGCGGCGCCCCAGAGGTTCCAGTGCGCTCGCGGAATCCTCCTCGGAGCCGGCCGGGGCAGCCACGGTTTCCACGTCCCCCAGGAGACCGAAACTCTCCTTGACCGCCCGCTTCTCCTTCCAGAGGTGGTAGACGGCGATGCCGAGGATGACTGTGCCCACCGCGTTGGCCACAAAGTGCCACCAGACCCGGTACGTCACCAGTGCCGGGCCCGGTTCGATGACGCCGAACCAGGTGGACAGGCCGATGGCCCGGCTCGCACCCAGCGCCACGGAAGCCGTCAGCACGACGTGCTCAAGGCCGTGGATCCCCTGCATCCAGACGCCCATCCTGGCCCACTTGCGCGCCTTGAGCTGCCCGGCGACCCGGTGCGTGATCTGCACGATGCCGACCAGTCCGGCAAGGAAGATGAAGTTGCCGACCAGGTGCAGGATCTCCATCCCGAGGGCGGGCTTGCCGGCGTCGACCTGACCCATCCCACGGGCAAAGCTGTCAGCCCACGGAGTCATCCACGCCGGGTCGTAGGGATGGGCGATCCAGTAGCCCGCCTGTGCGACATGTTCCTGGAAGTGGCCGACCTGGCCCACCACGCCAACGCCGACGAGCCCTACGGCGAGTCTGTACAGCCACGGCTTCACCGCCTTCCGGTTCCCGACCGCGAGCACGGCGACGGCGGCCCACATCGCGACGGCCCAGCCGATGAAGAGGACAGCGCCCACGGTGTCCACCGTCGAAACGGTGGGTGCCATCCCAGGCATGCCGGAGTGATCCATACGAAATTCCTCCCTGGTTGTCTCTCAACTGTGCGGACAGATCACAGAAACAGCAGTCGGCGTTCGGCAGCACCCTGAGGCAGTGACCGAAATCCGATACCAGCGAGAAAGCACGTCCTGGGTTCCCCCGGCACGAGCAGAACAGCACCCTCTCGCTGCTCACGATCGCGAACTGGCCCGCCTACGTGCCTCCCACACAACAGACTGCCCCCAGTCCGCCGGGTTCACCTCTTCCCAATTGCTCTCTTGGGGTCTCGGCAGGGCGCGCCCGGATCTCGCCGGTGGCAAGACCCTCCGCCCGCGTGCGACCCCGGACAGGTGCCTCGGCCGCCGGCACCGCCTCGGAGCGCTCCGCACCGATTCACGGCAAAGCACATTGGGAGAAGTCGACCCCCTACAGAAAATGTGATGCTCATATCCGTGGCCGGAGCCACGGACGGTGGATTGGTGAATTGCTGTGCGCGTACGCACTTCGTCTGGAGAAGAGGCCAAAAAAATGATCACGCTGGACACGGTGAACGTCGAGATCGACGGACCGAAGGCCACGATCTACCTGAACCGGCCGGGTAAGAAGAACGCGATGAATCCGCAGATGCACCTGGATATGAATGAGGCCCTGGACGCGATCGAGGCAGCCGGAACCGTAAAGGCGGTTGTCGTGACCGGCAGCGGTGACAGCTTCAGCTCCGGGATGGACCTCGAAGAGTGCTTCCTGCAGCCTTTCGATGACCCGCAGTTGTTCTACCGGACCAATCTGGTGGCGCTCAATTGGTTCAAGCGGCTGAAGGCCTTTCCCGCGGTGACCATCGCCAAGGTGAACGGGTACGCCTTCGGCGGCGGGTTCCTGGTCGCGGGGATCTGCGACCTGGCCATCACGTCGGAGACCGCGAAGTTCGGACTCTCCGAAATCAACTTCGGCATCTTCCCGGCGGGAGGAGCCACCTGGGCGGCCACCCACAACCTGCCGCGCAAGCAGGCGCTGTACTACATCCTCACCGGGGACACTCTCACCGGGCGGCAGGCGGAGACGTACGGGCTGGTGAACAAGGCCGTTCCCGCGGATCAACTGGACGCGGAGACCGACCGAATCGTCGGACGGATCGTCAACAAGAACCCGATCACCCTGGAACTGGCGAAGCAGGTCTACGAGCGCACCACGACCATGGACCTTCCGGCGTCGATCGACTACGACCAGGCGAAGCTCTGGGAGCTCTCCCGTCTCAGCGGCAACGAGTGGATCAACGTGGCGCTCAAGCAGTTCGAGAAGCGCGACTACCAGCCCGGCCTCAGCACGTACAGCCGGGTGGAAGCCACGTCATGATCTTCACTGGCCCACGTCCACGCGTCCGCGTCCCCGAGACCACGTTCACCTCCTTCATACTGCGACATGCGGAGCAGTACCCGGACCGCCTGGCGACGGTCGACGTCGACGGGGAGAACGGCTACACCTACGGCCGGCTCGCATCGGCGGTGCGCCGCGCAGCCACCGGGCTTCATGCCCGCGGCTTCGGCAAGGGCGACGTGTTGGCCCTCCTCGCGCCGAACGTGCCCGCCTACCCGATCGCGTTCCACGCCGCCGCCCTGGCGGGCGGCACGGTGGTGGTGCTCAATCCCCTCGACACGGCGGACGATCTCACCGCCCATCTGAACGACACCGGTGCGCGCCTGCTGGTGACCATGCCGTCCGAGATGGCCAAGGTCGCGGCAGTGACCGCGCGGACGAAGGTCGAAGAGATCATCGTGTTCGGTGAGGCGGAGGGCGCCACGTCGTTCTCCGCGCTGCTCACCGACGGTGTGCCGCCCGAGCCGGCAGTCGACCCGGCTCAGGACGTGGTGGCCGTGCTCCACTCCAGCGGCAGCACCGGCTATCCCAAGGGGGTGCTGCTGACCCATCGGAACATGATCGCCAACGTGCTCCAGACCAGCCTGGTCGCGCCCCTCGGTGAGCACGAGACGGTGCTCGCCGTCCCGCCCTTCCACCACGCGTTCGGCCTGATCATGACGATGAACGCCAGTCTGCTCCAGGGCGCGACACTCGTGACGATGCCGCGCTTCGACCCCGAGGCCTACCTCAACGCGATCCAGGACCACCGCGTCACACGCCTCTACGTCGTGCCGACCATCGCCGTCCTCCTCGCGAAGAGCCCGCTGGTGGACCGGTACGACCTCTCCTCGCTCCGCTCGATCGTCTCCGGCGGCGCCGCGCTCGACCCCGGGACGGCCGAGCTCTGCCGGCGGCGCCTGGGGGTGAGCATCGGCCAGGGATACGGCCTCACCGAGGCACTGGTCTCGTTCATGCAGCTCGCCGACCCGGTGGCTCCCGGGTCGGTCGGACCCAACTCCCCCAACATCGAGTGCAAGATCGTCGACATCACCACCGGCGACGAACTCGGGCACAACCAGGACGGCGAGGTCCTCATCCGCGGCCCTCATGTGATGAAGGGCTACCTCAACGCCCCGGAGGCCACCGCCAAGGTGCTCGAACCGGACGGTTTCCTGCACACCGGCGACCTCGGCCATGTGGACGAGAACGGAGAGCTCTTCCTCGTCGACCGCATCAAGGAACTCATCAAGTACAAGGGCCAGCAGGTGTCCCCGGTCGAGCTCGAAGCGGTCCTGATGTCGCACCCGAAGGTCACTGACGCGGCGGTGGTCGGCGTGCCCGACGAGGAGGCCAGCGAGATCCCCAAGGGATTCGTGGTGACCGGCGCGCCGGTCACGCCGAAGGAAATCATGGCCTTCGTCGCCGAACGGGTCGCCCCCTACAAGAAGATCCGGCGGATCGAGTTCATCGATCAGATCCCCCGCACACCAGTCGGCAAGATCGAGCGCCGCAGTCTGCTGGCCCGCGAGCGGACCGGCCGGTAATCGCAACTCTGAAGCAGACCACCCAGGGAGAACCCATGAACCTTCCGAAGATAGTTTCCCGATCGGAGTGGCTGGAGGCCCGCAGGGCGCTCCTGGAGAAGGAGAAGGAGGTCACCAACGCCCGCGACATGATCGCCGCGGAGCGCCGGAAGCTGCCGATGGTCAAGGCGGAGAAGGAGTACCTCTTCGAAGGACCGGACGGCACAGCGACGCTGCTCGACCTGTTCGAGGGCCGCCGCCAGCTCATCGTCCGGCACTTCATGTTCGGCCCGGACGACGACGAGGGCTGCATCGGCTGCTCCATGCAGACGGACAGCGTCGGCGAGCTCGCCCACATGTGGGCCCGGGACACCAGCTTCGCCCTGGTCTCCCGGGCGCCGCTGGCGAAGTTCGAACCCTTCAAGGCCCGGATGGGCTGGAAGTACCCCTGGTACTCGTCGTTCGGCAGCGACTTCAACTACGACTACGAGGCCGCCACCGAGATGGGCGAGTCGCCCGGGGTGAGCGCGTTCATCCGTGACGGCGACGACGTCTTCCACACCTACTCGGTCTTCGACCGGGGCGGGGACATCTTCAAGAACTTCTACAACTACCTGGACATCACCGCCCTGGGCCGGCAGGAGGACGAGCTGGAGCACCCCTGGGACTGGTGGCGCTACAAGGACAGCTACGACAGCAAGGACGCGGCCGCGCCCGGCAACAACTGGTGGAATGGGACACGCTTCAAGTCGTAGCGCGTCGATTCCCGCCCTCCGGCGACAGCCGGAGGGCCCCTGACTCCGGCTCCGGGACCTGCTGCCTCCCCGCGACAGGACCCGGGGCCGGAGCTCTCGACCGTCCGCGACCGGACACGCCCATTACCTGGAGGACATCATGAGCGACCTGTCCGGCAAGACCACCATCGTCGTCGGCGCGAGCCGCGGCCTGGGCCACGGGATCGCCACGGCCTTCGCCGAGGCCGGTTCCCGAGTGGTCGCCGTCTCGCGCACCGCGGCGCCGTTCGCCGAGCCGGCCGGCTCCGCCGGCAGCACCGTTCCCGAACTCGCCGACGCCGGCGACCCCACAGTGGCGGGCAGCCTCCTCGACCGATACCGGCCCGAGGTCGTCGTCCTGGCGGCCGGCGCGAGCCCGCACATGCGGCCGCTGCAACACCAGACCTGGGAAACCTTCTCGGTCAACTGGCAGACCGATGTCAGGATCGCGTTCCACTGGCTGCGCGAGGCCCTGCTCACTCCGCTGCGGCCCGGCAGCAGGGTGATCGTGGTCAGCAGCGGTGCCGCGATGGCGGGTTCGCCGCTCTCCGGGGGCTACGCCGGCGCCAAGGCCACCCAGCGCTTCATCACCGGATACGCCCAGGACGAGGCGGAGCGCGCCGGACTGGACATCACGTTCTCCGCGGTGCTTCCCCGGATCACCCCGGCGACCGAGCTGGGCAGGTCGGCGGCCCGCGCGTACGCGGCTCGCGACGGCCGGTCCGAGGAGGAGTACCTGAAGCAGATGGGGCCGCTGCTCACCCCGGAGATCGCCGGCTCAGCGATGGTCGAGCTGGTCCGGACGCCGGCGGCCGCGGTCGCGCCCGGCTACCTCCTGACCGGGGCCGGTCTGAAGAAGCTGCCCTGACTCGGTTCCACGTCATGGGTACGGGGCAGGGCCGCTGGTCGGCCCTGCCCCGTACGTCGTTGCGACTCCCGGGTACGGCTTGGCAGGCGGCGGGAGCGGACCTCCCGAGCCGTTGAGCACGCATGCCCCGAACCCGACGCCCGGCCCACCCGGGAAAGCGGGAGGGCACGTAGGAAGAGGCCGGGGGGATTCCCATCTTCGATGATGGCTGAGCAGCACCGAGCCCGTGGGCCGGTCCTTCGCATACCTGTTTCGGCCACGACGACGAGGAGTGGGAACAGTGACGACGAACAGCAGCAGTACGAGTACGCCGGACACCGGCGGGGAAGCCCCGGGCGTCCCGACCGATGCCGAACTCGCGAGCTCCCTGGACGGCGGCTTCAGCAGCGAGTACGCCACCGTGAACGGTCTCCGCCTCCACTACGTCGCCGGCGGGGAGGGCACTCCACTGGTCCTGCTGCCCGGCTGGCCGGAGACCTGGTGGGAATTCCACAAGGTGATGCCCGCCCTCGCCGCGGCCGGCCGCAGGGTCATCGTCCTCGACCTCCCCGGCATGGGCGGCTCGGACAAGCCCGCCGCCGGATACGACAAGAAGACGATGGCCGGGGTCGTCCATGGATTCGTCCGCGCCCTCGGCTACGACCAGGTGGACATCGCGGGCCACGACGTCGGCGCACAGGTCGCCTTCAGCTTCGCGGTCAACCACCCGGAGGCCACCCGCAAGGTCGCCCTGCTCGATGTGCTCCACCCGGACGCGTCGATGTACCAGATCCCCGTGCTGCCGGCCCCGGGCCTGCCTTTCTTCCCCTGGTGGTTCGCCTTCAACCAGGTCGTCGGCCTGCCCGAACAACTGCTGGCCGGACGCGCCCACTTCCTCATCGACTGGGTCTTCGACAACTTCCTGCTGGACCCGGGCGCGGTGACCCCGGCGGACCGGGCCATATACACCCGGGCCTACGACACGGCGGACGGGATCCGCGGCGGCAACGGCTGGTACCAGACGTTCGGCCAGGACATCGCCGACCTCGGCACCTACGGGCAGGTGACCGCGCCCATGCTCGGCCTGGTCTCCAACCTCGCCGACGGCATGTTCGCCAAGCAGATGGAGGCGACGCTGCCCACCCAGGGAAGCGACGTGCGGGTCGTGCTGGTGCCGGACGCGGGCCACTACTTCGTCGAGGAGGCGCCGCAGGCCGTCATCGACGCGTTCAACGCGTTCTTCGTCTGACCCCTGATCCCACAAGCCCGTTGAGGAGAAGTCATGTCAACATTCGTCATCCCGACCCGGGAACAGCTGGTGCGGCAGGTGTCCGCGATCGCGCCCGTGCTGCGGGCCAACACCGCTTGGTCGGCGGAGAACCGCCGGCTGCACTCCGACTCGGTGGAGGCCCTGCGCGACGCGGGCGTCTTCCGGATGCGTATCCCGCTGCGCTACGGCGGGTACGAGAGCGACGCGCAGACCATGGTGGCGGTGGCCGCGGAGATAGCCAAGGCCGACGGGTCCGCCGCATGGGTGGTGGCCAGCTCCTGGGTAGCCGGCTGGAGCATGGGCCTGTACCCCGACGAGGTGCAGGACGAGGTGTTCGCGGAGCCCGACGCAGGGCTCTGCGCCACCATCGGGCCGGGGACCGCGACGGCCGTCCCGGTTCCCGGCGGCGTCCTGGTCAACGGCTCGTGGCCGTTCATCAGCGGCGCCCTCAGCGGCACCTGGCAGCAGGTCGCGGCGATATTCCTGGACCCGGACGGGCAGCCGTACCCGGTGATGGGCCCGGTCCCGGTGTCGGAGCTGGAGATCGTCGACGACTGGCACACCGGCGGCCTGCGCGGAACCGGGAGCGTCACCACGACCGCGAAGGACCTGTTCATCCCGCAGGAACGCATCCTGCCGGCGCCCATGGTGCTCGGTGGCCAGTCGGTCTCCAAGCTGAACGCCGACTCGCCGATGTACCGGGCTCCGCTGATCATGGTGGGCGCGGCGTCCACGGTCGGGGTCGCCGTCGGCATGGGCAAGGCGGTGCGGGACCTCTTCTTCGAGCGGCTCCCCGGCCGCAAGATCACCTACACCGAGTACCCGAGCCAGAGCGAGGCCCCGGTGACCCATCTGCGGGTCGCCGAAGCGGTGATGAAGCTCGACGAGGCGGAGTTCCACGCGACCCGGCTGGCCGCCCAGCTGGACGCCAAGTGCGCCTCGGCCGAGCCGTGGGAGATGGCGGAACGCGGCCGCAGCCGCGCGGACGAGGGCTCGGCCGTGCGGCTGACCCGGGAGGCGGTGGAGATCCTCGCCTCGTCCAGCGGCGGCTCCGCGGCCTACACCAAGGTGCCGGTGCAGCAGATAGCCAACGACCTCCAGACCTTCGGCCTGCACGCGATGATGAATCCGGATGTCAACGCCGAGACCTACGGCCGGATCCTCTGCGGCCTGGAGCCCAACACCTACTACATCTGACCGGTGCCGAGCCGTCCCCGGCACGAGAGAGTCCACCAAAAATCCTGAGGAGTCGTCATGTCCACCCTTGGAATCATCGGCAGCGGAGTCATGGGCACAGTGATCGCTCGGCTCGCCGTCGGGAACGGCGTCCCGGTCGTGATGTCCAACTCCCGCGGCCCCGAGAGCCTCGCCGGCCTCGTCGCGGACCTGGGCCCGCTGGCCACGGCCGGTACCGTCGAACAGGCCTCCCGGGCCGGCGAATTCGTCGTGATGGCCCTGCCGGTCACCGACTACCGGACCGTCCCGGCGGCGCCGCTGCGGGGTCGGACCCTGCTGGACACCAGCAACTACTACCCGATCCGCGACGGCCGCATCGAGGAGCTGGACTCGGAGAAGCTGACCACCAGCGAGCTGATCCAGCAGCACTTCGACGGGGTCCACCTGGTCAAGGCGTTCAGCGGCATCCTGGCCCACCACATCACCCAGCTCGCCCGTCCCTCCGGCCATCCGGAGCGCAGCGCCGTGGCCATCGCCGGCAACGACGCCTCCGCGAAGACCGGGGCGTCGGCGCTGATCGACACGATCGGCTTCGACACCGTCGACGTGGGCTCGCTGGCGGACAGCTGGCGCATCGAGCCGGAGACCTCCGCGTACACCTGGCTCTACATGGCCGACAAGAACACCGCCTTCGAGGACCGGACCGAAGCCCTCGGGGCTCCCCTGCCGGCCGCCGCGCTGCGAGCGGCACTGGAGAACGTGGAGAGGGTCCGGGTGGCGGAGCGCACCTTCTGACCCCTGCCCGACGCCAGGAGGAAACAGGGAAGCCCGCCGGCGACAGCGGGCTTCCCTGCGAAAGCACAACCGACGGACCGAGAGCCTGGGGACACCACGATGAGCGAGATCGGCCAGCAGCAGACCCGTACCGGCGGCTGCCTGTGCGGGAAGATCCGGTACAGCGCGAACAGCCTGCCGTTCTACCCCCATGTGTGTAGCTGTTCGCACTGCAGGAAGCTCTCCGGCGGCCCGATGATGGCCTTTGTGGGCTTCCCTCTGTCCGGCTTCGCCTGGGACGGTCCTGGCGGCGAGCCCACCTGGTACGCGACCTCGCCGGGCGCCGGACGCGGGTTCTGCGGCGACTGCGGCTCCCGGGTGTGCGCGCTCGACGACGGCTCGGACGCCGTCTTCGTGACCCTTATGAGCCTGGACGACGACGGTGTGTTCGTTCCGCGGAACCAGCACTTCCGCGACGAAGCCGTGTCCTGGCTCCCGCAGGTACCGGAGCCCACGGCCGCCGTGTGACCGCGGTCGGCCCCTTGCGGCCGAGCACGATGAGAAGGGCGGGCGTCCACGACGCCCCAGAGACCGCACCGAGAATTCCGCCCGTCGAGAAGGAGCGGTATCCATGAACTACGCCGAGATCCTGCACCTGATGGAGACTGACCCGGTGATCCGGGAACTGATCGAGGCACCGATCCCGATGCGGCTCGGATACGTGGGGCTGGACGGCCACCCACGCGCGGTGCCGGTCTCCTACATCTGGAACGGCAAAGCCTTCGTCTTCGCCACCCCGACCGGAGCGTACAAGGTCAAGGCTCTCGCGGCGCACCCGCAGGTCGCCTTCACGGTCGACACCACCACCTACACACCGCTGATCATGAACGTACGCGGAACAGCCTCCGTCGAGATCCGGCAGGGTATCCCCCAGGAGCACATCGACGCGTCCCGCCGGAACATCGGCGACGAGGCGCAGATGGAGGAGTGGATGCGGGTGAAACGGGAGAGCACCAGCGAGATGGCCGTGATCACCATCGTCCCCACTCATGTCGTCGTGTGCGACTTCGTCACCCGCTTCCCGCCACCGCGGACCGTCGACTACGCCCACGCCTACGGGGCGGAGCGGGACTGAGCCGGCCGGAAACCGAACGCCCCCGGCGGTCTCCAGCGCCGTCGGCACGAAGGGGCGTCGCATGGCTCCGGGGAAAGCGCCGCCGCCTTCGCACGGACGCGGGGTGCGACGCACAACGGGCAGCCCCTCTCCCGGTCCGCATCGGACCGGAAGAGGGGCTGCGAGAACACCCGGCCTCGGGCGTCCTACTTCCACTGGATGATCTGGAGGTAATTCCCGTCGGGGTCGGAGAACGTACCGAACTTGCCCGGCTCCCGGTCGTCGATCGAGATCCACTCCGCGCCGGCCGCGCTCAGCTGGGCCTCCACCGCGTCGAAGTCGTCGACATGGAAGTTGACGATGGAGCGACCCGGCTGGCCGTTCTTCGCGTCGATGTCGTCGCGCTCGCAGACGACCAGGTGGAAGCCGCCCAGGTCGATCGGGCCGTCACCGGTGAACCCCGGAGCCAGCGCCTTGATGTACCAGGCCCGCAGTTCCTCGGGACGAGTCGAGCCGACCAGCATGCTTCCGGGCTTCAGTGTCGCCATGTCGAATCTCCTTGATGTGTGATCCGAGGTCGCGGCAGCGGCTGTCGCCACGCCACGCCTCTCGGTGCTGTGTGAGGTCGTCCGCCTCGGCGGCGCGCTCGACGACCACCGCCCGATGGCACCGGCCGGCCGCGGAGACCTCCAACGTAAGGTGCCGTCCGGTCGGGAAGCCGCAGGTGGCCTCACCGCGCCCCCGGCCCGGTTGCCGAGGACCAGCCGACCTGCCCGGCGGCCGGTCCACCGGATTCCGCAACCAAAGTGTTGCACGTGGCTCAACCCTTACGCAACCCAACTCTTGCGCGACACGCCGCCGCCCCCGACAGCGCGCGGCAACGCGTACCCGGACCTGACGCGGCACCGCCTTCCCCGGCAGTACCGCGCCCCTCCCGCTGAACGCAACCTTTCGATTGCGCCTGCCGATCCGATGTGCAACCATCGGGTTGCTGGCAAGAGCACCAATGAAGGAGTCCCCCATGAGCGAACGGCTGATCGAACGCGAAACCCTGATCGCAGCCCCCGTGGACCGGGTGTGGTCACTGGTGACCGAGCCGGGGTTCTGGGTCGCCGACCCGGCCAGTGCGTCCGGCACCGTGGCCGTCGAGGGTGAATCGACGGTGGCCAAGAACCCCGAGCACGGCAGCTTCCCCGTGCGGGTGGAGAAGGTGCAGCCGCAGACCTACGTCGCGTACCGCTGGGCCAGCGCGTTTCCCGGTGAGGAGCTGAGCGAGAGCAACAGCACCCTGGTGGAATTCACGCTGACCGCCGAGGGTGACAAGACGCGGCTGCGCGTCGTCGAGAGCGGGTTTGCGGCGCTGGCCGGGTCCGAGGATCTGCGTGCCAAGGCGCACAGTGACAACTCCGACGGCTGGCCCCAGGTGCTCGACGCGGTCAAGAAGCGCGTCGAGGCGTCGTCCGTGTGACGGACGAACGCCAGGGTTCCGTCGCGGTGGTGGACAGCGTGCTGGTCGCGCTGGCCGACAACACGCGACGCGAGCTGTTGCAACTGCTCGCCGCACAGGGCGAGGCCACGGCGACGACGCTTGCCGAGAGTCTTCCGATATCACGACAGGCGGTGGCCAAACACCTCGCCGTCCTGGACGCTGCCGGACTGGTCTCCGGCAGCCGGGTCGGACGCGAGGTGCGGTACGCGGTGAAGCCGGCGACCCTCGACGCGACGGCGCGGTGGATGACCATGCTCGCCGCCGACTGGGACCGGCGTCTGGCGAAGATCAAGCACATCGCCGAGGCGGCGGAACGGCAAGACACCCCCTAAGGGCCTGTCCGACCCTGATCCGCCGGACAGACCCTAGCCCCTGTCGTCCGGTTCCCGTCCGTCGCACGGCCCGCGCTCCGGGCGGACGACGGGAACCGGGCGGCAGTCCCCAGCACTCCCCCAGCTCCAGGTCACCCCGACAGGGGCACCGGGCTGACGGCCGGTCAGGCGTCGGCCCGGCGCTCGGTGGCGCGTGCCGACGGGCGGCACGGCCGGCCGACGCGGTGACCGTTCAGGAAATCGGACTCGATCGAGGGAACCTCTCATGACCACCGACGCAGGTAAGAGCGAAGCGAGCTCAGCTCCACGTTTTACCAGCAGGGAACGGATGATCCTCTTCCTCCTGCTCGGGTCCGGATTCATGCTGTCCGTCGACTTCTCGATCCTGAACGTCGCGCTGCCGGAGGTCGGCGCGGGCGTCGGGCTGGGGCTGTCCGGACTGCCCTGGATCACCTCGGCCTATGCCCTCCCCGCGGCGGGCTTCGCCCTGCTCTTCGGACGGATGGGCGACCTCTTCGGCCGCCGCCGGCTCTTCATAGCGGGGCTGGCCCTGCTCACCGCAGCCTCGCTGCTCGGCGGATTCGCCCCGAACCCCGAGGTGCTGCTGGCCGCCCGCGCACTGCAGGGCTTCGCCACCGCGATGGCGATCCCCGCCTCGCTGGCCCTGCTCACCAGCACCTTCGCGGAAGGCGCACTACGCGACCGGGTCCTCGGCCTCAACGGCGCGCTGCTCTCCGGCGGCTTCACGGTCGGCGCACTGGTCGGCGGAGTCCTGGTCAGCCTGCTCAGCTGGCGAGCCGCGTTCTTCATCAACGTCCCGGTGGCGCTGATCATCCTGGCTTTCACCCCCTCGCTGATCAAGGAGAGCACCCTCCCCGACCGGGTGAAGCTGGACGTGCCCGGCGCGGTGACCGCGGCCGGCGGTCTGCTGGCCGTCATCTACGCGGTCATCGAGACGAACATCTACGCGGGCGTCCTCGGCGCGGTTCTGCTGGTTTCGTTCTGGATGATCGAGCTGCGTTCGCCCGCGCCGCTCGCCCCGGTGGGCATCCTCAAGCGGCCGACGGTGAAGTGGGGCAACTACGCGGGGCTCGTGGTCTTCTCCATGGGTACCGCCATGATTTTCCTGATGACGCTCTACCTTCAGAACGTCCTGCACTACTCCCCGCTGATCACCGGCCTGGTCTTCGGTGTCCCGGGCCTGGCGGCCATGGTCGCCGGGATCATCGCCGGGCGCGCCATCGGACGGCACGGTAGCCGGAAGGTGCTGGCCGCGGGGATGTCCGTGCAGGGCCTGGCGATCGTTCCGCTGATCTTCCTCGGTGACGACCGGTCGGCGCTCGCGATCGTGGTCCCCGCGCTGTTCATCGCGTTCTTCGGGCATGTGACCTCCATCGTGGCCTACACCGTGACCGGAACCTCCGGCCTGCCCAACGAGGAGCAGGGCCTGGCCACGGGCATGACCTCGATGACCCAGCAGGTGGCCGTCACGGTCGGCATCCCGATCCTGAGCACGGTCGCCGCCACCCAGGCGGTGGAACTGGACGGCCTCCACCTCGCGCTGATCGTGAACGTCGCCGTGACCATGGCGAGCATGGCCCTGGTCTGGTTCGGGCTGCGTGCCCGCGGCGCGGACGCTCCGGCGGCAGTCGTGCCGCTGCCGGGGGAGCCCGCCGACGAGGCGTTGGCCCGTCCGCTGGACTGACACCTGACCCCAGGGAGTCGCACTCGGCCGGGTGCGACTCCCTGGCTTTTCTGGGCCGGGATCCGCCGGGTTCTTGCCGGTGGGCGTAGGCGATCGCCGGGTGGCCGGGTCTTCGTGGTCCCCCGCGCCGCTCACCTCTCCCCCGGCACCCACTGCGCGTGGAAGCCGTGTGGCACCCGGACCGGCAGCGGAACCACGGCGACGGGCGGCCCGGTGAAATCGGCGGTGTCCAGGACCACCAGTTCGCTGCGGTCGGCGGCGGGGTCGTACACCAGGGTCAGCAGCCAGCCGTCGGCCTCCGCGGCCCGCGCCTCGCGCGGCAGGAAGACGGGTTCGCCGGTCAGCCGTCCGCCGGCGAAGGCATGGCGGTCCGAGCGGCCGGAGGCGAGGTCGTGCCGCAGCAGTGCCGGGCCGCAGAGCGCGGCGCCCTGGCCCGCGTCGAGTTCGACGGTGAAGGCGTAGCGGTACCGCAGCCCCGTGTACCGCTCGTCGATCAGCGGGAACTCCTGCACCCGGCTGTCCAGTTGCCGCTCCGTCACGGCGTCCTCACGCGGATCGAGGGTCCAGCGCCACAGGGTGGGCGCCGACTCGCTGGCGTGCAGCCGGTCACGGTCGAAGGCCCGCTCGTGGCGGATCACGTCCACGGTGATCCGGCCGTCGCCCTCTTCGAAGGCGTTGACCGGGTGGAAGACGAAGCAGGGTGCGACATCGAGCCAGACTGCGGCCGCGTCCGTGGCGCCGCGGGGCACGATCCCGATCCGGGCAGCGTGGTCGTGCTGCCAGGAGTAGGGCACGGGCGAGCCGGCCCGCGCCTGGGCGGGGTCGTGGGTCACCGGCAGGTCGAAGAGGACGGCGTGGCGGTCGGTGAGGGAGAAGGAGTGCATCCAGGGGCGGCCCTTGACCGGGATCGGCAGTGTTTCGCGGACCCGGCCCGCGACGTCGAGGGTGAGCAGGACTGCCTCGTCCCTCGCGTGGTCGGTCGCGACCGCGAGGAGTTCGCCGGTGAGCGGGTCGGTGAGGGGGTGCGCGCAGAAGTCGCCGGGGAGGGTGCCGTCGAAGTCGGTGCGGGCGCGGGTGGCGAGGCCGGAGTCGAGGACGAGCGGCAGGGCGGTGGCGGCGGCCACGGCCAGGGTGCGGCCGGCGTGCCGGACCAGGTTCGCGTTGACGTTGTCGTCCGGTCCGTTACGGGGCCCGGGAGTGGGCAGCTCGTTGAGCGCGCCGCTGATCGCGTCGGTCCGCAGCCAGCGGTTGCGGTACGACAGCGCGCGGCCGCCGCCCAGCCGGATCGCGTGCACCATGCCGTCACCCCCCAGGGCGTGGTCGACGGCGGGGTCGTGGGTGCCCCGGGGATTGGGCCCGATCCGCAGGAAGGTTCCGTCGAGCTGCGGTGGCAGCGTGCCGCGCACCGTCAGTTCCGTGTGATCGGTCTCGGCCGGCACCGGCTGGTAGCCACGCCCGAGAAGGTGCACCGTGCTGTGCGGGAGTGTGCCGCGGGCAGGGTCGGTGGTGCGAGGCATGGCCGCCCCCTCGTTGAGTATCATCGTTACGTAACACTGTCACGGAATAGCGTCACAGCCGCCCTCCATACTGTCAAGGGTGAGCCCACGCCGAGTTGACCCGAACCTCCGTCCCCAACTCATCGACGCCGCGGCGAAGCTGCTCGGCGAGGAGGGGCCGGCCGCGCTGTCCACCCGCAAGCTGGCAGCCATGGTGGGCACCTCGACCACGGCCGTGTACACGTACTTCGGTGGGATGGACGACCTGGTGCGGGCGATGGTCCACGAGGGGTTCAGGCTGCTGGGCGACCGGATGAGGGCGGTCGAGGAGAGCGACGACCCGGTCGCCGACGTGCTCGCCCTCGGCTGGGCGTACCGGGACAACGCCCGGGAGCACTGGCACCTGTACAACGTGATGTTCGGCGGCTCGGGCCTCAGCGGATTCTCCCTCACCGACGCCGACCGGCAGCACGGCCGCTACACCCTGGACATCCTCGTCGGAGCGGTCAAGCGCTGCGCCGCGACCGGCCGCTTCCGTCCCTTCGACCCCGAACTGGTCGCCCATCAGCTGTGGATCGCCCTGCACGGACTGGTCACCCTGGACCTCGGCGGATACCTGGTCGAGCCCAACACCGCGGACGTCTGCTTCGAGGCACAGGTGGGCGGAATGATCCTGGGCGCGGGGGACGACCCTCAGCGCGCCCAGGAGTCCCTGGCCAGGGCCACACAACGGCGGCTCCGGAGCCAGTAGGGCCCGGAGCCGCCGTTGGTGGTTCCGCCGGAGCGGAGAGAGACCCGCTACGCATTCCAGGGAGCCGTCGGGAACCATATGTAGTCGAGCCTGCCCAGCATCCGGATGTCCCAGTAGATGACCGTGAACGCGCCGGCCACCAGGAACGCGGACGCGGTCAGCGTCGCCACCCGGCCCGGCTTGGTGGCCAGCCAGCGCTGGACGGGCCGGCTGAGGGTGTAGGACAGGAGCAGGAAGAGCACCGCCATCACCACGAAGTTGCCGATGGACTGGAGCGAGAAGGCGACCGCTCCGTAGAGCGGGTTGTGTTCCTCGGCCGCCTGCCGGAACAGGTTGCGGAACAGCGGGTAGGGGCGGCCGATCAGGAAGGCGCCGACCATGGCGCCGATCAGCACCAGCGGAGCGTTCGGGTGCCGGCGCGAGACTGCCGCCAGCGGGTCGGGGATCAGACCGGCCGCGGCCAGCCCGAGCGCCAGCATGAACAGGCCGAGCACCCCGTACACGATCATGGCCTGGGCGATGCGGGGTGAGATGCCTTGCGTCTGCGCCATCGAGAACTGCGGCATGTGGGTGCCGGCGAAACCGACCAGCACCCCGTAGGCGGCCGAGACCGGCAGCATGCCGGCCGCCATCCAGCCCAGCGGCCGCAGCGCGTGGGCCAGCCGCTGACGGCGGGTCAGGCTGATCTGCCCGACCAGCGGTCCCACCGCTCCGAACACAGCCACGTTGCAGGCCGTGAAGGAGCCTGCCAGCCCGGACACGAGGGCGAAGAGCACCCCGGAGGCGATGCCGGACAGCGGCGTGTCCTTGGCGTCATGACCGAGCAGTCGGCTGGCGGTGCGGAAGCCGATCTCGTCGTCCGCCAGCTTCGAGGACCACGCGTAGGCGATCAGTAAGCCGCCGAGCAGGCTGAGCACGAGGAGCAGGACCCGGCGGCGCGGGAACAGGCCGTTGACGAAGAGCGACGTGGCGTGCGGCGGTGCCGTCGGGGCCGGAACGGAGGTGGTATCGGTCACGTGAGGTCTCCTCTGGGGCGGGGCGGTGCCGGAACCGGTGCACGGGGTCCGCGATCCCGGCCGCTCCCGTTCGGGACGGCCGCGTGCGAGACCTCGGATGTGGGGACGTGCGGGCGACGCGACTGATTGTCGGGACCCGACCCGTTCCGTGCCTACTCCTGAATTGCCCGGTACCGGCACGGCAGAAGTAGTACGGCGGGCCGCGGAACCGGAGCATGTAACCGGAGAGCTGCGGCCGTCCGGGCGCGCGGCGGGCTGGAGGGCAACGATGAGCGCGAGCTGGCGAGCGGTCAGGCGCCGTCTGATGACACCGAGCCACAACGAGACCAAGCTGTCGACCCGGGGCTTCCACGAGAAGAGCCCCGAGGCACGGGAGACGCTCGAAACGGTCGGGGCGACCTTCCTCGACGGGTACGCGTTCGCCGTCGAGGCACGCGACCAGGACGAGGCGCACCAACGGCTGGAACGGATTCCGGTGCGGTTCCGCGGCTTCGCCTACGAGGGCGCGGCGATGGGACTGGCCATGCTGGACGGACTTCCGATACCCGGCAACGGCCGGATACCGGCCTTCCTGACGGGCCACGGCGCCCCGCACGGCTACATGGTGCACGTCGGGGTCGGCTGGGCGATGGCCCGGCTGCCCCGCTTCCGGTGGGCGTCCGTCGCACCCGCCGACCCACTGCTGCGCTGGCTGGCCCTGGACGGATACGGATTCCACCAGGCCTACTTCCGTACCCAGCGCTATGTGCGCGAGCAGTACCGGGACCCGGCCATCCCGTGGCCCGGCGACGAGACCCGGCAGTACGCCGGGCACGCCGTCGACCAGGGCATCGGGCGGGCGCTCTGGTTCATCGGCGGCACCGACCCGGCCGTGGTCGCGGACCTGGTGGACGGCTTCGCCGCGGACCGGCGGGCCGATCTCTACAGCGGGGTCGGCCTGGCCGCCTGCTACGCCGGCGGTGCCGATGAGGCCGAGCTGCTGTACCTGCTCGAAAGGGCCGGCCGCTACCGGCCGCAACTCGCCCAGGGCGTGGCCTTCGCCTCGACCACCCGGGTGGAGTCCGGGCTGCTGACACCGCACACCGAAATGGCCGCGCAACTGGTCTGCGGCATGAGCCCGCAGCAGGTCACCGAGGTCTGCTCGCGGGCCCGGCCCGATCCCGTCGTGGACGGCCGGCTGACGGCGTACGAGGTATGGCGCCGGGAGATCGCCGAGCGGGTCTCCAGCGACGCCCCCGAGGCGCGGACATGACCGGGGTGGACTCGGTACCGGCCCCGGCCCCGCCCGGCGGCGGCCGGCCGCGTCGGCCGCCGGGGCCGTCGCGGGCCGGCACCCCGGTGCTCCTGGCCCGGATGGCCTCCGACCGGCTGGCAGTGATGACCGAGGCGGCGGCCACCTACGGCGACGCGGTACGGCTGCCGCTCGGCCCCAAGACCCTGTACTTCTTCAACCACCCCGACCACATCCGCCGGGTACTGACCGACAACAGCGCCAACTACCACAAGGGCATCGGTCTGGTGCACGCCCGCCGCGCGCTCGGCAACGGCCTGCTGACCAGTGAGGGCCCGTTGTGGCGTGCCCAGCGCAAGGTGATCCAGCCGGCGTTCCAGCCGCGCCGGATCAACCGGCAGATCGGGGCCATCGGCGAGGAGGCGCTGCTGCTGGCCGAGCGGCTGAGGGGGTCGGCGGGCGCGGGAGCGGTGGACATCCGGCAGGAGATGACCGGGCTCACCCTCGGGGTGCTCGGCCGCTCGCTGCTGGACGCGGACCTGGGCGCGTACGAGTCCATCGGCGAGGCCTTCGAAGTCGTCCAGGACCAGGCTGTCTTCGAGATGATGAGCCTGAGTTCGGTACCCACCTGGGTGCCGCTGCCCCTGCAGTTGAGGTTCCGCAAGGCGCGGGCCGAACTGAACCGGATCGTGGCCGCGCTCGCCCGGGAGCGGGAACAGCACCCGGCCTCCGACGGCACTCGCGACGACGTGCTCTCGCGCCTCATCGACGCGACGGCCGACGAGCGGGATCCGGCGGTCCGGCAGAACCGGATGCGCGACGAGCTGATCACCCTGCTGCTCGCCGGGCACGACACCACCGCCAGCACCCTCAACTGGACGCTGTATCTGCTGGACCGGCACCCCGAAGCGGGCGACCGGGTACGCACCGAGGTCGACGAGGTGCTGGGCGACCGGCTGCCGGCCATCGAGGACCTCCACCGGCTCACGTACACGTCAATGGTGCTCCAGGAGGTGATGCGGCTGTACCCGGCGGTGTGGCTGCTGCCGCGCAGGGCGCTGGCGGCGGACGAGATCGGCGGCTACCGGGTTCCGGCCGGCGCCGATGTGGTGCTGTGCCCCTACACACTGCACCGGCACCCGGACTTCTGGGAGGACCCGGACCGGTTCGACCCGGAACGGTTCGCCAAGGGCCGCTCCGCGGACCGGCACCGGTACAGCTACGTACCGTTCGGTGCGGGACCGCGGGTCTGTGTCGGCAGCAGCCTGGGGATGATGGAGGCCACGGTGGTGCTCGCCGTCCTGCTGCGCCGGCTGCGGCTCTCGGTCCCCCGGGGCCACAAGGTGCGGGCCGAGCCCATGCTGACCCTGCGGGTCAAGGGCGGCCTGCCGATGACCGTGGAGGCGCGGAACTGACGGTGTGTCGGCGAGGACGGACCGGTCACGCCGACGGCCGCCCCGGGCAGCAGTGGCCCGGGGCGGCCGTTCACGTTCCGGAGTCCGCGGCGGGGAACGCGGGAAGCCCGGCCGGGGCAGCCGGCCGGGCTTCCCGTTCGAACCGGGGATGCTCCTCATGACGTCAAGCGGCAGGAGACGGTGGCGGTGGGTGCGGCCGGAAGACGCGGGGACCGGCGCGACGCCGGTCAGGTGCGCGAACGCCGCTTCCGAACGCATCCGCTCGGGGCTGTGCCCGGCGGAGGCGAGTAGCCGGCCCGGGGTTTCCGGGCCGGCCCCGAACGTCTCCAGCAGTGCGGGTGCCTGCCCGGTCAGCGGGCCGATCTCGGAGTCCAGCTCGGCGATCTCGTCGTCCGTGGCCTGGTGGCGGCGGGCCGGGCGCCGCAGTGGGGCCCGGCTAGCGGCCGGCGGCCTGGAGAGATCGCCGCCAGGCCGCCGGCCGGGCCAGGGTGCGTATCAGCGCGGCACGTTCCAGGCCGGAGACCTGCTCGCGCAGCGTCGCGGGGCGGAGACCAGTGGCCCGCGGATCTGGTTGACGTCACCAGCGCCCGTCCGGCCGCGTGCATGGTGGCTCCGCCGACGCGCTGACGAATCCCCCAACAGGACAACCGAACACGGTCGGTCAGGCGGAGGGTCAGACGCATCAGCGGAGCCACCACTCACATCATCGCTGTCAGGCGGCGACGCGGCGGAAGGCCCCGCCCAGGAAGAGCAGCGGATCCTCGCCCGACGCGTTGCCCGCGCCCAGGACCGAGCCCACGAAGATGGTGTGGTCACCCCCGTCGTGGATGGCGCTGAGCCGGCACTCCAGCCATGCCTGGACGTGGCCCAGCACGGGGGCTCCGGTGTGCCGGCCGGGTTCGTGGTCGATGCCGGCGAACTCCGCCGCACCGCGCGGGCGTGAGTGGTCGGCGAAGTGGCGGGCCACCCATTCCTGGTCCCGGCTGAGCACCGAGACCGCGAAAGCCTGCTCGGCCAGCACGAGTTGGTGGATCGCCGCCGACTTCACGACGCACACCAGCACCTGGGCCGGTTCGAGGGAGACGGAGGTGAAGGAGTTGGCGGTCATGCCGCGTGGCGCGTCGCGTCCCGCGGTCAGTACGGTCACCCCGGTGGCGAAACGCCCCAGCACCCCGCGCAGTGCGCGACGGTCGTGGATGTCCGCCTCGGGGGCCTCCGCGGGAAGCGGCGGCAGGTCGAGCGGACCGGGCAGCGGAACAGAGGCGGATGGGACGATGGACATGTGAATCACCCCGCAGTAGTGGTGAGCGTCCGGGAGGACGCCGCACCGGAGACGCTGTAAGGGGCCAGGGCGAGCCGCAGCGGCTCGGGGACCCTGGTCGGGTGGGTGTCGGTGTTGGGGCCGCGCATGCAGGCGATCCTCTGCTGCCCGCGTGCGACCAGGGTTTCGCTTCCGTCGGGCCCGAGCCGCACGTAGTCGAAGGTGAAGGCGATCTGGGTCTGTGTGAGGTCCAGCAGCCTCATCCGGATGGACAGTTCGTCGAAGGCGGTGATCTCGGCGAAGAACTCGCAGTCCACCTTGAGGGTGAACAGCTTGAGGTCGGCCCGGATGTCGGCGAGCACGTCGGGAGCCCGGTCGCGCAGGAACATCTCCCGGCAGCGGCCCTGCCAGCGGAGGTAGTTGACGTAGTAGACGTTGCCGACGAGGTTGGTCTCCTCGAAACCGACCAGGTGGCGGTACTCGTAGTAGGCCGGTTGCGTCATCGGGTCCCCTCGGTCAGCACGGTGAACGACACCGGATCGGCGACGCCCTCCAGGGCGGTCGCGAAGGACGTGATGCGGTGTGCGCCGCCGCGGAAGGCAACCCAGCCGGCCGGCAGTCCCGCGTCGCCGTCCAGGCTCAGCGCGGCCACCGCGTGGCCCGCCTTGCGCAGTGTCTCCACCGCGCCCCACACCCGGGTGGCGGCCAGGCTCAGCGCCTCGCCACGCCCCTCGGCGAGCAGCCGTGCCAGCGCCAGGCCGTCGGCGCCGAGCAGCGCCGCCCACGCGTCGGCCGGCCGCTCGGCGGCCACTTCGACGTCGCAGGTGACGGCCTGGTCGGCGACCACGGCGAAGGTGACGCCCGCCGCGTGCGAGGAGGACACCCGTCGCGTGCCGGCCAGTTCGGGCCGTCCGTCGGGCCGGTGGTGCACCTCGGTGGTACGCCCCAGCGCCCAGCTCACCGCCTGGGCGGTGCGCTGCCGGCGCTCGTCCACCGAGGACCCGTCCACCGGGCCTCCGGGCAACACGACGCACCGCAGCGGGTGGCCGAGCGCCGCTTCGGCGCGCCGTTCCAGGAAGGGGCCGAGCAGGGCCGGCAGCCAGGGTCCGGCTCCGTCCTGCTTGCGCACCGCCCGCAGCAGCAGGCCCTCCCAGCGCTCGACCAGCCGGCCCTCCTCGTCGCGGACGTCGAGGTCGTAGAGGTAGCTGTCGCCGTCCCGGGACCGCTCGCGGGCGTCGAGGAACAGCAGTCGGCCGTTGTGGTGCGCCGGCCGGGCCGCGAGATGCAGCCGAGCCACGCTCACCGGCAGCAGTGTGGCGTCGGGCACGCACGCCTGGATGGAGTGCATGAGCGCGTCACGGGTACCCGGGTCGGCCAGTACCAGCTCGCCCGGGTGGTAGGCGGCGAACCAGTCGGCCCGGGGAGTGTCGTCGATCTCGGCCAGGCAGTGCCTGGCGGCCAGGTCCCGGTAGCCGAGCAGCCGCTGGAACCGATCGCCCTGGAAGAGCACGGGCCCGTACAGCTCACCGGGTGCCAGCGGCACCCGGGGCACCTGGTCGGTGACCGGCGCCGGGTCACCGGCCGGCGCCGGCCCGCCGAAGCGCAGGGTGGCCCGGAAGTGGTCGGCCTGGAAGCCGGTCTCACTGCTGCGCACCACCGCCTCGACCGTGCCGGGTCCGGTGACCAGGGCGGCCACCCGCAGGGTCGTCGTGCCGTCCACCGGGACCACGATGGGCCGCAGGAAGCGCATGTCCTCCAGCACCGGGGTGTCCCGGTGTCCGGTCAGCGCGGTGGCCACCTGGGTCATGGCCTCCATGCCGAGGACGGCGGGGAAGAGCAGGTCGCCGTCCAGCAGATGGTCGGGCAGGTAGAGATCGCTGCCGCCGCTGAGTTCGGCGTCCGCGACCAGTTCGATGCCGGGGTAGTGCACCTGGACGCGTTCCAGGAACCGCAGCAGCGGCGGTTCGCGCTGCTCCAGGGTGAGCGTCGGCAGGCCGCCGGCCCGGCCCATCACCACCAGGGCCGGCGGGGCAGCGGTGTCGGCCAGCAGCCGGCCGAGCAGTTCCACGCCCTGGTCCGCGGGGATCGGCTCGATGCCTTCGCGGACCAGCCCCTCCAGGACACCCAGCCGCTCCCCCATGCCGGCACCGGACCATACCGACCACTCCAGTGCCAGGCAGCGGCAGTCGGGGTAGTCCTGCTGGAATTGGACGGTCAGCTCGGTGAGCCAGTCGTTGGCGGTGGCGTAGTCCGCCTCGCCGCGCAGTCCCGCCCGGCCGATGATGCTGCCGAAGGTCACGAAGAGCCGCAGCGCCGCCGGGTCGATCGCGGCCAGCACGGCCTCCACACCGTCGATCTTGGTGGCCAGGGTGCGGCGGAACGAGTCCTCGTCCAGGGTGGCCAGTGCCTGCGGCTGGTTGCGGCCCGCGCCGTGCAGCAGCCCGGTGACCGGGCCGAGCGCCTTGGTGATCTCGCCGACCGCGGCCTTGACCTGGTCGACGTCGGTGACGTCGGCCCGTGCGTAGTACACCCGGACACCCGCCGCCTCCATCCGGGCCAGGTTGTCCGCGAGCTCGGCGTCCTCTGCGGGGTCGGAACGGCCCATCAGCCCGATCGCCGCACCGCTCGGCCCGGCCAGCGAGATGGCGCACTCGGCGGTGATGCCCTTGCCGCCGCCGGTGATCAGCAGGACGTCGCCGTCGTCCAGCGCCTGGTGGGTGGAGTCCGTCGCGAGCTCCACCGCCCGCAGCACCGGCTCCCGCCGCACGCCCTCGGAGTCGTAGTGCACCTCGCTGAATCCGGTGGTGGCGAGGACGTCCGCGGTGATCCGGACGCTGATCCGTTCGGCGGCGTCGGCCGTCATGTCCCGGGGCAACGGCAGAGTGACGACGGTGACCGGGATGTCCGGTGCCTCCAGGTGCAGCGTCTTGACCAGGCCCGCCGCTCCCCTGCGGTCGCCGACGGCGACCAGCCGGGTGCCGGCGGCACGCCGTGCCGGGTCGAGTGCGGCTCGGGCGGCGTCGAGCATCAGCCCGATGTGCTCCTGACCGCAGTCGCGGGGCAGGGCGAGCAGGACGCCCGCGCCGGGCCCGGTCGCGCGCAGCCTCTCGGCCAGCGGGCCGGCCAGCGAGTGCCGGTCGGAGGCGAAGACCTGCCAGTCGCCGCCGGGCCCGGCGGCGGGGCCGCCGGGCAGCTCGGCCGGGGTCAGATCGACCACGAACGGGCGTACCCAGCTCGCCACGCCGGGGGCGGCCGACGGCTGGTGGTCGTCGGGCGACTGCTCGGCCAGCTCGTCGAGGAGCTCGGCGAGTTGCCCCAGCGTGGAGGTGGCGAACGCGGTGGTGACCATGGGGGCGGAGATGCCCAGCTCCTGGGCGGCCTGGTTCATGATCTGGCCGACGGTGATGGAGCTGAGGTGTAGTTCGTCGAGCGGGTTGGCCGCCGGATCGACCGTTTCGACCGGGAGTTCAGCACGCTCGGCGGCCAGCCGGAGCAGTACCTCCAGGCTGGAGGCGTCCTCCCCGTCGGCTGCCGTGGTGGCGGCGGTGGCCGCGAGAGCGGTGAGCTCGGGCAGCACGGCCGTCATCGACTGCTCCAGCACGAAGTCCTCGCCGTTGGACTCGCAGGGGCTGGCGAAGAACTGGAACTCCTTGTCCAGTGGCAGCGGCCGGGTGAAGCGACCGGCGAAGAGCCGGCTGTGCCGGACCGGTGCGCCCATCGTCCAGGCGGCGGCGACCGTGCCGAGCAGCCCGGTCAGTGACAGGGCGTCCGCCTCGGTGGCGACCGCGGGCACATCCGGCAGGATCTCGGCGGCCAGCGACTTCAGTACGTGGCCGGGTCCGACCTCGATCAGCAGGTCCACCTCGCCGTCCATCTCCTGGAGCGCCTCGGTGAACCGGACCGGTTGCAGTACCTGGCGGGTGAGCAGGTCCACCACGTCGGTGTTGGCGGGCAGCAGCCCGCCGGTGACGGTGGAGACCAGTCCCTCGCCGACCGGGCCGAAGCGCTCGGTCGCCAGGTGCTCGGCGAGTCCGGCCGCGGCCGGGGCGACGGCCGGTGAGTGGAAGGCATGAGAGACGTTGATCCTCGCCATGCCGACGCCCTGCCCGGCCGCCCGTGCGCAGACTCGTTCGACCGCCTCGACCGGGCCGGACACCACGGTCTGCCGCGGGCTGTTGTAGCCGGCGATCACCACCGGCTCGCCGGCGGTCAGGGTCTCGGCGAGTTCGGGGGTGGACGCGAGCGCGGCCATCGTGCCGTCGCCGTCGCTGGCCGCGGCCATGATCCGGCCCCGGGCGCCGGCCACGCTCAGCACGGTCGGCTCGTCCATCGCGCCCGCCCAGTGCAGGGCCGTGAGTTCCCCGAGGCTGTGCCCGGTGGCCCGGACCGCCTCGATGCCGAGGATGTCCAGGATGCGCAGGCCCGCGACCGAGGCGGCCACGATCCGGGGCTGGGCGACGTCGGTGGCGACCAGGTCCCCGTCGGTGGGCAGCGAGAGCCGGTCGTACAGCTCTTCCACGGCGGCGAACCGGCGGCGCAGCGCGCCTCCGTCGCCCCGCTTTCCGGCGCCCTGGCCGGGGAAGAGGAAGGCGATTCGGGGTGCCGATCCGGCGTCGCCCAGGAAGACGCCCCCCTGGGTGTCCAGCAGCGAGCGGGTCCCGGCGGCCAGTTGTCCGGCCAGCTCGGTGAGCCGCTCGGTGGCCTGTTCGGGCGAGGCGACGAGCACCGCGGCGCGCAACGGCCGGCCGTCCAGCTCGCCCTGCAACGTGGCTGCCAGGTCGCCGAGTTCGGCGTACGACAGCTGGGCGCAGAACTCCGCGAGGCGGGTCGCCTTCTCCCGCAGTTCCTCCGGGTCGGCGCCGTCCAGCAGGAACAGCTCGGCGTCCTGCCGGGAGGCGACCAGTTTGCGGGTGACGCTCGGCACGGCGCTGCGCCGCAGGCCGTCGGCGTGCTCGACCACGACGTGGGCGTTGATGCCGCCGAAGCCCATGGAGGAGACCCCGGCCCGGATGGGCATGTCCTCGGGCCACAGCTCGGCACGGTCCGGAACCCGCAGCGCGGGCTCGGGGCCGAGGAGTTCGGGGTGCGGGTCGACGTGGCTGGTTGCGGGCGGGATCACCTGGTGGCGGACCGCGAGGATCGCCTTGAGGAGTCCGGCGACCCCGGCCGCCGCCTTGGTGTGGCCGAAGTTGCCCTTGACGGTGCTCAGGGCGGCCGGGGCGAGAGCCCCGGAGGCGCGGCGGGCCTCCGAGAAGGCGCGCAGCTCGGTGGCGTCACCGACGGCCGTGCCGGTGCCGTGGCCCTCCAGGAGGCCGATGGTCTCCATGCCGAAGCCGGCCGTGCGATAGGCGCGTTGTATGGCGAGCCGGTGGCCGCTGGCCTCGGGCCGGGTGATGCCGCCCTTCCCGTCCGAGGAGTAGCCCCAGCCGGCGATGGTGGCGTAGCGGAACCGGCCCTGCGCGCGGGCGTCCTCGTCCCGCATCAGGACCAGCATGCCGCAGCCCTCGCCGGGCCAGAAGCCGTTGGCGCCCTTGTCGTAGACCCGCATCTCGCCGGTGGCCAGCGCGCCGGTCTTGGCGAAGCCGATCACCTCGAAGGGGTCGATGCTCAGGTCCACACCGCCGGCCACCGCCACGTCCATCGTGCCGCGGGCCAGCGCGTCGCACGCGGTGGAGACCGAGAGCAGGGAGGACGAGCACGCGCCGTCGACGGTGAAACCGCCGCCCTTGAAGTCGAAGTGGTTGCAGATGCGGCCGGCGATGGTGTTGGCGAGGCCGCCGGCCAGGGTGTCCTCGCCGATGGGCGGGAAGGCGCTCTTGTACCGCTGTTCGAGGCTGTCGAGGAAGGCGGTGAGCGCCTCGTCGTCCCAGCCCTGCTCGCGCAGCGCGGCGCCGACGGTGCGGCGGACGTACGGCCAGCGCAGCCGCATCAGATTGGCCCGGCTGAACTCCCCGGTGAGGGTGTTGCCGATGATGACGCCGGTGTTGACGTCCGCCAGCCCCTCGCCGAACGGGAAGCCGGCGTCCTCCAGGGCGCGGGCCGCGGTGTCCAGGGCGAGCCAGTGGGTCATGTCGGTGGAGCGGAAGGTGCTGCCCGCCACCCGGTAGCGGACCCGGTCGAACTCGAATCCCTCGATCACTGCCGCCTTGGCGCTGTAGAAGCGGTCGGGCGCGGCGGGATCGGGTGAGTAGTAGTCCTCGGCACGCATCCGCTGGTCGGGCAGTTTACGGAAGGCACGGCGGCCCGCCAGTACGTTCTGCCAGAGCTGTTCGGGGTTCTCGGCGTCGGGGTAGCGGCAGGCGATGCCGACCACCGCGATGCGGCCCGAGGGTGCCCGCTCGTCGTTCTCGGCCGTGGTCACGGGCCTCGGCTCGGATACGGTCATGCCGCCACCACCTCGTTGCCGGCCAGGCGCTGTGGATCGGTGGGCTGCGCCACCGTGCCGCTCGTCGCGTCGTTGCCCCGGCGCCGTTGCAGACCGTGGGCGACCCACCAGCCGATACCGCGGACGGCACACACGATCGTGGTGGCGAAGAAGAGGGTGTACACGACGTTGAAGACCATCAGCAGCCCGTAGACCATGGCGACCGAGGAGCCGAACATGAACTGATTGCGGCCCTTCGAGGGGGTAGTTCCGGGGTCGGTGATCATGTAGTTGGTGAAGAGCACGAAGGCGACGCCGCTCATCGGCCCGAGCGCGGACCAGATCGCCACGTCCCATATGAAGTGGCGCAGCACCGCCTGGATGACGAAGCCGCCGAGCCAGCCGACGATCAGCGGCACCCGCTTGGTGAGCATGGCGTTGATGACCGTGCCGGCGGTGGCGATGACCAGCGGGATGCCGACCCGGAAGAACGTGTTCGCGTTCTCGGTGAACTCGTACGGCGGGGCGATGCTGATCCAGGAGCCGAACATGAGCAGCGAGACGGTGATACCGAAGTTGGACGGGTTCATGTAGTGCCGCATGCGGCCGTTGACCGGTGCCTGGAGGACGTGTTTGCCGGCCACGCCGATGAAGACACCGAGCAGGATGGGCAGCAGCAGGTCGTTGGCGTAGAGCAGCATGTTCACCGCGAGCGCGGTGATGTGGGCGGGCAGCAGGAACTCGTACACCCTGCGGAACCCGCCGCCCATGAAGCGGGCCCGGCGCTTCTGGGCCCAGGCGCTGATCAGCTCCAGCACCATCTCGACCGCGTAGGCGAACGGCGCGCAGATGATCGGCCACAGCCAGGGCTGCTCGAAGCCGAGCAGGGTGTAGCCCAGGATGTTGAACACGCTCATGGAGATGGCGAAGTTGCGCAGTGCCAGGTAGCGGGGATCCCGGTTGGGTTTCTTCTTCTCGACGTGGGGCTGGGCGGCGTGCGGAGCCGCCTTGACAGTCTGGGAACGGTTGCCGGTCATCGGCTCGTCACCTCCTGGATGTCGTCGGTCAGCATGAGGGAGTGGCTGCCCGCGGAGAGCTGCCGGGTCTTGGTGTGCAGGCCGCCCCCGCTGTCGCGCCACGTGAAGTGCGCTTCCACCGGGCCGGTGTAGGTGTCGAGGCCGAAGCGCACGTCGAAGCTGCGGAAGCCTCCGTGCCCGCCGCCGCCGTCGAGCTGGGCGATCTGCCGCCCCTGCGGCGTGGTGATGCTCACCGTGGTGCCGTACGCGGGCGAGCCGGTCGCGGCCAGCCCGTCTCCAGCGGCGGAGTCCGGCGCGGGCCGGTACAGCCGCAGGGTCAGGTCGTTGCCCAGCTTCGGGGCCTGGTTGGCGTAGAACGCCGGAGGGCCCCACTGTCGGGCTATCGCGAAGTCCAGCGCGCCGCTGCCGGTGGTGTCGGCGGTGGCGATCGCGCGGGTCGGGATCGGGACGTCGAGGCCGAGCTGCTCGCTCACGTTCGCGTACTTGCCGCTGCTGGTCCGGGCGTAGAACGCCATCACCTCGTCGCCGGCCAGGTCGTCGCCGGGGCCGACGTGCGGCCACATCGCGGGGTTGGAGAGCAGGTTGTCGTTGGTCATGGCCAGTTCCTGGAGCCACGGCCAGCGGTCGATGTCGCCCTTGACGAAGCCGTCGGCCTGCAGGATGTTCTGCTGGCCGTTGTTGAGGAAGTCGCCCATCTTGGCGTCCCAGCCCCAGCCGGTCCAGGCGACGCCGTTCTTCTGCGCCTCCTGCCTGAACGGGGCGATGCCGTCCTGCAGTTCGGCCTTCGCGGCGGCCGGGCTGTCGGCCTGGTTGATCCAGAGGAAGTTACTCTCCTCCAGGCCCCAGGCGACGGTGATGTTGCTGACCATCATGTCGAAGCTGCCGTTGCCGTCGACGTCACCGAAGTCGACCCCCATGCCCTTGAAGGAGCCGTTGCCGAGCACGAACGACTTCGGGGTCGTCGGGGTGCGCTCGCCCTTGGCCTCCGTGAAGCGGATGTCGCCGGGGGTGGAGCGGTTGTGCAGCAGGTGCCCGTGGCCGAAGTCGTTGGCGATGTACACGTCGGGCAGCCCGGAGCCGGTCAGGTCGGCGCCGGAGATGGCCAGCGTCCAGCCGGTGGAGCTGGCGTACGGGATGGCGTCCTTGTCCTCGACGAAGGAGACGTCCGGGTCGGTGCCGGCCGAGCCCTTGTACCAGCGCAGCACGTGGTCACCGCCCGCGTTCTTCGCGCTGGACAGCGAATCGTTCATCTCGACGTTTTTGAGGCCGTTCGGGTCGAGCACGTCGGAGTCCGGGAAGTAGTTCCCGACGATCATCGACGGGTGGCCGCTGCCGTCGAGGTCGGCGACGTAAACGGCGTCGGTGTTCCACCGCGGCCCGTGGTACTTGCCGTCGAGGCTCTGCGAGGCGACGACCTCGCGCGGGACGTACGTGGACGCGGACGGGGTCTTGGCGTCGGACTTCGCCAGGAACAGCACCGGAGTGCGTCCCCAGTAGGTGACCAGGAAGTCGTTGCGGCCGTCGCCGTTGAAGTCGCCGGGGGTGCAGCCGGTGGGTGCCATGGCGTCGTCCATCGGCAGCGGCTTGCCGTCCAGCACGAACGGGGTGAACCGGTCGCCGGTACGAGCGGTCGGGGTGTAGGTGACCACGACCGAGTCGGTACGGGTGTCGACGATGCACATGCCGTTGGCGAGCCCGTGGCCGGTGACATCGTTGACCGCGATGCCGGCGCCGACCGAGGAGATCCAGGCGCGGATCTTCTCGTAGGCAGGGTTCACCTCACGGATCGTCTTCTTCGGCTGCGAGTCGTATCCGGGCGGCATCGCGATCGGCATTTCCTTGAACTTGTACGCCGCAGCAGCCTCGTCACCGCCCGCGACGGACACCGATGTACGGACGACGAAGAACAGCGAGGTCGCCACCAATATCGTGGCCACCCCTGGTATGAGCCTGCGGAATCGCTGTCGGTACGACATCCCAATTCCCTCCCGTGAACGAGAAATGAACGGCTGGCCGAGGTCATTGCGAATGTAATTCCGAAATTACTGTCGCAGTACCTGGCACTTGAGGATCTACCACCCCGGCAAGGGCTGCTTCTCTGACGTTGCCACGGTTCGAAGGGAGCACTCGCCTTCAGTGCGGGGAATATCCACGGCTCCGGTCATTGAGCATTCTCGGAGAAGACCGAATGCGGGCAGCCTGTAAAACTCGGGTGAGATCGGACCCTGTCGAATCACAGTCTGGCGAGGTTTAAATCCATGACGCACACGTATGACGCGATCATCGTCGGGTCGGGCTCCGCGGGTGCGGCGCTCGCAGCCCGGCTGAGCGAGGACCCGGCCCGTTCGGTGCTCCTCATCGAAGCGGGCCCGGACTTTCCCGATCCGGCCGGCATCCCGCACGACATCACCAACGGCAACGCCATGTCGATGAGCAAGCACGACTGGCACTACCGCGCGGAGATCATGGACGGCCGGCGCATCCTCTTCCCCCGAGGAAAGATCACTGGCGGCTCGTCCGCGGTCGGTGCCACCATCGCGCTGCGGGGCGTACCCGAGAACTACGACAAGTGGGCGGCGGCCGGCAACCCGGCGTGGGGGTACGAGCAGGTGCTGCCGTACTTCCGCCGGCTGGAGGACGACCTGAACTTCGAGGGCCGCTACCACGGCAAGGGCGGCCCGGTGCCGATCCGGCGGTTCCAGCCGGATGAGATGACCACCATGCAGCGCGCCTTCACCGAAGCGAGCCTGGCAGCCGGGTTCCCCGAGGTCTCCGACCACAACCACCCCGAGGCGACCGGTATCGGCCCGATCCCGTCCAACCGGCGCGACCCGCGTTTCCGGGTCTCGACGGCGATGGCGTACCTGACGGGCGAGGTACGGGCACGGGAGAACCTGGCCATCCGCAGCGGGACGCTGGTGCACGAGGTGCTCTTCGAGGGCGACCGCGCGGTCGCCGTCCTGGTCTCGTCAGGTGCCGGCCGGCCGGAGGAACTGCGGGCGCACAAGGTCGTCCTGTCGGCCGGCGCGGTCAACACCCCGACGCTGCTGATGCGTTCGGGGATCGGCCCGGCCGACGACCTGACCAGGCTCGGGATCGACGTCCGGCTGGACCGGCCCGGGGTCGGCGCCCACCTGATGGACCACCCGCGGACCGGCGTGTTCATGCGGCCCAAGGAGGGGGCCCTGGACGAGAACGTGCCGTTCCTGCAGTCCATGGTGCGGACCACGGCCAAGGGGTCCACCGACTTCAACGACATGCAGTACTACATGGTCAACCACTTCGACCTGGAGCTGTTCCCCGAGCTTCAGATGCTGGCCGGCGCTTCGATGATCTTCGGCGTGATGGTGGTGGACCAGCAGCCGGAGTCGGTTGGCCGGCTGCGGCTGGCGTCGGCCGACCCGGCGGCGGGGCCGGACATCCAGCTCGACTTCCTCTCCACAGAACGGGACCTGGAGAAGATGGTCCAGGGCGTCCGGACCTGCTGGGAGCTGGCCAACCACCCGGGGATCGCGTCGCGGGGCGACGGCTTCATCGTGCTGAACGACAAGCTCATCGAGAAGGACGCGATGGTCGAACAGTACGTGAAGGTGAGCCTGGACAGCGGCTACCACCCGGTGGGCACGGCCCGCATGGGCACCGCTGACGACGCGGGCGCCGTGGTGGACGAACAGCTGCGGGTGCACGGGGTGGAGAACTTGTACGTGGCCGACGCCTCGGTGATGCCGAGCATCGTCAACTGCAACACCAACCTCACCTCGATCATGATCGGTGAGCGGCTGGCGGACTGGCTGCGCGCCGAGTGAGCTGAACCCGCCCGGCCTCCCCCGACGGCCGTTCCGGCGCCTGCCGCGCCGGAACGGCCGTCCGTATGTCCAGGTCCAGGACCCGCCGGCAGGCGCACGCAGGGCAATTTGAAAGACGAGACGCCGTCACCATTCCTGCCACCATGAGGGAAAACAACGCCGCAATTACCCGCCAGACAGCAGACCCGGATATATTCCCGTTTTTCTGAATTAGTTCGCGGGGCGGCTCCCACAATCGGAAGAAAAGGAGATCGTCCATGACCGAACCGAATGTGCTGAGCACGGTCCGCGTCCCCCTGGTGGGGGAGGATGAGGCCCAGGGCAGGACCGCGGAGCTCTACGGGGCGATCAAGTCCCGGATGGGCATTCCCTTCGTCCCGGACATGTTCCGCCTGGTGTCCAGCCGGCCCGACCTGCTGGAGGTCGTGATCGCCGGCTACGGCGGCGTGTTCAACGACGGCGTGCTGCCGCGTGCGACCCGCGAGATGATCTCCGCCTGGAGCTCCAAGGTCAACGGCTGCCCGTACTGCGTGGGCACCCACAACTGGTTCCTGGCCCAGTTCGGCGGCGACCAGGAACTCACCGACGCGATCGCCGACTCCGCCTCGGTGGAGGATCTGCCGATCGACGAGCGCACCAAGGAGCTCATGCGCCTGGTCACCCAGATCTGCACGGGTGCGTTCCGGGTCACCGACGAGGACTGGGCCAGGACCGAGGCCGCGGGCTGGACCAACGCAGAGATGCTGGAAGCGGTGTTCACCGCTTCGCTGTTCGCCTTCATCAACCGTCTGGTGGACGGCCTGGGCCTGGGCGACTCGGTGGCCCGCAGCCGGATCGCCTCGCAGCCGGAGGACGCCACGGTGTCCGAGCAGCGGCTGGCAGAACCCCGGTGAGCAGCCCCTCGCGCGCGATCCTGCTGACCGGGGCGTCGTCGAGCACCGGCATGTCCTCCGGCACCGGAAAGGCCGTGGCACTGCGGCTGCACCGGGCCGGCTGGCCGGTCTACGCGACCGCGCGGCGGCCGGAGGCACTGGCCGAGCTGGAGGCCGAGGGCATCCGGGTCCTCCAACTGGACGTCAACGACGAGGATTCGATGGCGGCCGTCGTCGACAAGATCACCGCCGAGCACGGCTCGGTCGGCACTCTGATCAACAACGCCGCCTACAGCCTCAACGGCACCATCGGCGAGACGCCGATGGACGAGGTGCGCAGCCAGTTCGAGACGAACCTGTTCGGACTGTGCCGGCTCACCCAGCTCGTGCTGCCCGGGATGCGGGCCCAGGGCAGCGGCCGGGTGGTCATGATGTCGTCCATCTTCGGTCAGTTCGCCACCCCGGGCCGCGGCTACTACCAGGCCACCAAGCACGCGTTGGAGGCCATCAGCGATTCGCTGCGCCTGGAGGTGGACGCGTTCGGCATCAAGGTGGTGCTGGTCGAGCCGTCGCCGGTGCTCGGCGGGTTCGTACCGATGTCGGTCGCCGACCTCGGGATGTCCGGGCAGGAACGCGGCGGTCTGTACGACGACTTCTGGCGGTACTTCGTCGACTGGCACGGCGCCTACCGGGAGACGGAGAAGCCGAGCGGCCGCGGCCGGATGGCGGTGCGCGCGGAGACCGTGGCGAAGGTCATCGAGAAGGCTGTGACCAGCGACAACCCGCGGATCAGGTACCGGATCGGGATGCCGTCCCGGTTGCTGCCGAGGATGCGGTGGACCATCGGGGACAGGATGTTCGAACGCTTCGTCCGGGCGTTCTTTCCCGTCCCCGAGGACGTCCTCCGAAAGTAGCGCCGTCCGCCCGAAGGGCGGGCCCGGCGGCGCCTGGTGCCTGCGATCGCAAGGTGCGGAAATGCCCTCGTAGCGGAGCTACCAGGGCATTTCCGCGACGCCGCGAGCGTGCGTGCCGGGCGCCGCCGGGAAGGCGACTTTCAGAACACGCCCCAGGGCGTGCCGTCAGACCGCAAGAATGAAGAAGGAGGAACCCCGCATCGGTGTGACGATTGACTTGCGCACCGAAAGACATCCGCCGAGGAGCTGAGGGAAGTGCCACCGATGCATGAAGGCCACGCGGGGCCACCGCGGCGCGACGTCCCCGGTACGGATCCCGGAGCGGACGCATGAAGGACCCGAGACTGCTCGTCCAGTCGCCGCTCAGGAGGCTGTCCCTGCTCCAGGTCCGGCACATCGCGACCGTGCCGTTCGGTGAGGCGACCGGCGACACCGCCAGGGTCTACCGGGAGCTCGAACGGGACTTCGGGGTGCTGGCTCCGCCCATAGCCCTGCACGCCCCGGTGCCGGCGCTGCTCGCGGCCTCCTGGATGACACTGCGCGAGACGATGCTGGTCGACGGGCTGGTACCGCGGGCCGCGAAGGAAGCGGTGGCCGCCGCCGTGTCCCGGAGCAACCAGTGCCCCTTCTGCACCACCATGCACTCCACGATGCACAACTCCCTGGCCGCCCGGCCCACTTCGTCCCGGCGGGGCGCGAAGGCGGGACCGAACGGCGGCGCGGGGACGGCGCCGGACCAGTTGACGGCGTGGATCGACTCGGCGGGCAGGCCTCCCTTCGCACCCGAGCTGACGCCGGAGCTGGCCGGGACCGCGTTCTGCCTCCAGTACCTCAACCGGATGGTCAACGTCTTCCTGGGCGCGCAACCGCTGCCGCCGCGCGCCCCGGACCGGGCGGTGGGCCCCGTGCTGCGGGTGCTGACCGGCCTGATGCGCAGCTCCGTCCGGGCCAGCCCCCGAACGGGTACGTCGCTGTCGCTCCTGCCCGACGCGCCGCTGCCGCAGGACCTGGGCTGGGCGGCGGCCGATCCGCGGATCGCCGCGGCGCTGGCCCGCAGTACGGCGGCCGTCGAGCTGACAGCGGCGGAACTGGTCCCGGAGTCGGTCCGGGACCTGGTGGCCGCCGAACTGGCCCGCTGGGACGGCGGCGACCCCGGCCTCGGCCGGGCCTGGCTGGACGCACCGCTGCGGGAACTGCCGTCGGCCGACCGGCCGGCGGGCAACCTCGCACTGCTCACCGCCCTGGCTTCCTACCGGGTGGACGACAAGGCCATCGCGGACTTCCGGCAGAACGGCGGGGGTGACCGGGAGATCCTCGCGGTCACGTCGTGGGCCGCCCAGCGGGCGGCCCAGCGGCGCAGCGGACAACTGCTCCGCGACAACTGAATACCCGGCTCCCCTCGGGTCGGCAGCTGTAGTTCCGCCCACCGCCCTGCGGTGGTGCTCCGACATAGGGTCCGTGCGCCCTGAATTCTCCAGGTGTTGATACCCGATGCAGTGCAGCGGGATCCAGCACTTTCATGTCGCTGCCCGAAAGCGGGTTCCCTCTCCCTCCGACCTGCGGTTGTCAGGCGCTGCCCTGCCCGTCCGGTCAGGACCTACTCGCTTCATCGGCACGCTCGGAGAAACACCGTGCAAATCTTTGCGGTACACATTATCGCACCGACAGAGCGTCAGTTCTGAGAAGTTGCTCGGCCATTTCCGTCAGGACGCATTCGATTCATCGACAAGCTTGGAGCATTGCCATGCAGGTCGCCGTTGAGCGCGCGATAGCGACGATGTGGAACCGATACGAGGAACCACTCTCGCTCGACGAGATCGCCAACACCGCGATTCTCAGCAAGTTCTACTTCTCCCGGGTGTTCCGAAATTTCACCGGGACCTCTCCGGGGCGGTTCCTTTCCGTGGTCCGGTTGCACCAGGCGAAGAGCCTGTTGTTGGAGACCAACCTCAGCGTCACCGAGATCTCCTACCGGGTCGGTTACAACAGTCTCGGCACCTTCACCAGTCGGTTCACCCGCAGTGTCAGCCACTCCCCTGCCCGCTACCGGGCGCTGGCCCGTGCCGGGCTGCTCGCGCCGAGCGGCGGGGCCGCCACGGGGCCGCAACAGCTCCTCGACGGCTGCCGGCCCGCCAGCGAGCTCGAAGGAACCATTCGTCTCCCCACCGCACAGCCGGTACGGATCTACGTCGGTGCGTTCCGTGAGTCCATCGTGCAGGGCCGCCCAACCGCCTGCGCGATCCTGGACGGGCCCGGTTCGTTCTCGCTGCGCCTGCCGGAGGGCGCCTGGTACATCCGGGCGGCCGTACTCGCCACGGACGACCCGCCCTCGCCGCTCGGTCCACGGCGCCCACTGCTAGTGGCTTCGAGCCAGGTACTGAACGTACGACGGGGCCAGGACACCCGGGTCAACCTGATCGGGCGTCCGCTGACCCCCCTGGACCTGCCGATCCTGCTGGCGCTGCCGGAGCTGGACTTCTCGGGTCTGCCGAAGGCCGGCGGTGCTCCCTTCGAGCTGCCCGCCATCACCGGCACCTGAGTCCGTGGGGGCGCAGGAGAACGCCCGGCCCGTCGTGCGACGGGCCGGGCGTTCTCCTGCGGTGCGGCCCGCCCGTGCGCCGGCCCCGCCCTGGGCACCGGCCCGGCCGGTGCGGCCCCGGACGGTCCCGCCGCGGCCCTCGCGGGGCCCGGCGGGTCAGAACCCGCAGACCGGCTCCACCTCGTTCGCGGGAGGCGCGAACGGCCCCCAGACGAAGGCCGGCATCCAGGTCACCGACGGGGCCCCGGACCAGCGCAGGTCCTCGATCTGGTGCCGGGTGCGGCGGCCGGTCAGGGACCGGAACACGTCGAAGGCCGGGCCGTGGACAGTGGCGACGGCAGCCCCCTCTCCCACCACCCAGTCCCGCTCCGGAGTGTCGATCCGCAGCGCCGGCAGGTTCCCGCCGTGCACCGCGAGGCCGAAGCCCATGGTGGCCAGGTCCAGCGCGCCGGGGAACGCCGGATGGCCGGACGGCGCGACCGTCTCGCCCAGGCCGACGCGCAGGTCGGTCTCGTGCGAGAACACGTCGAGCAACAGGATGCGCCGCCGCAGTTCGGGGGTGCGGTCCAGTGCCTCGCGCAACTCGCTGTCCAGGGCGTCCCACCGGTCCAGCAGAACGGGCAGGTCAACGCCCTCCGACGGGCGCAGATCTATCTGGTTGTCCTCCAGGGCGACGAACGACTCGCATATGTGGACCAGGTGTCCGATCAGATCGCGCACGGTCCAGTCCGGGCAGGCGGGCACACCGGCGGCGGCCGTCTCCGGCGTCCGGGTGACCAGGGCGGTGATGTTCTTCCTGGTCCGCCGGTAGGCGTGGTGTTGCTCGGCCGGATCGTGTCCGGTCCCGGCCGCCGTCATGACCCGCTCCGCTCGCCCGCGGTACCGGCCTGGCGTCGCGTCAGCAGGCCGGCCCGGTGGAGCCAGCGAGCGGTGTCGGCCATCGTCGTCGCGACGGGCCGCGCCGTGGGGACGTCGGCCGTAGCGGCCCGGGCCACCGGCACCGCGTGCACGCAGGTGTAGGCGGCGCCGAACTCGGCGGGTATGTGCCACGGCCACCACCGCTGGACCTCATCGGCGACCCGGGCGGCGGGAAGCATGGCCCGCCCCGGCAGCCGTAGCGTCGTGAGCCTGCGGCCGGTCGCCGCGCGGAGCTCCGTCAGGTAGTCGGCAGTCGTCACGTACCGGTTGGGCCCGAAGACCCGTACCGGCTTGTCCGGCGGCGGGCCGAGGGCCAGTCCCCCGAGTACCGCGGCGGTGTCACGCACGTCGCCCAGCGGGAAACCGCCGGTGGGCCACAGCGGCATCAGGCCGCGCAGCGCGTCGCGCAGCCGGCCGGTCTGGTCACCGAGCCTCGGGTCGTCCGGGCCCAGCAGGGCCGGGGGGTAGACGATGTGGATCGGCGCCCCGTCGTCCTGGTACCGCCGGGCCAGCGTCTCGCAGGCCGCCTTGCTCGCCAGGTAGGGCTCGACCGGGTCCCCCACCGGGCTTTCGGCGCGCAGCTCGGATTCGGTGGTGGGAATCAGCGCGCCAACGGTCGAGACGTACAGCACCGTGCCGGCCCCGGCCCGGACCGCCGCCTTCAGGACCGCTTCGGTGCCCGCCACGTTGGTGCGGGTGATGTCGTCACGGCGCCGGCGGTCGAAGGAGTAGACCGACCCCAGGTGGATCACGGTGTCGGCGCCGCGGACCGCGCCGGCCACCGCTGCCTCGTCGGCGACGTCGCCGGTGACGGTCTCCACCGTGTCCGGTTCGATGCCGAGCGGGCCGAGCGCGGGCGCCAGCCGTACCGGGTCGCGCACCAGCAGCCGGATCCGTGCTCCACCGGCCGCGAGGGCGGCGACGGTGTGCGAGCCGAGGAAGCCGGTGCCTCCTGTCACACAGACCAACATGTCGTTCCTCCTTTTCCGTCCCCTGCTCGACGTGCCGCTTCGCCCGCCGGCGCGGCCGGTCCGCAGGCGTGCACAGCCGGTCCGGCAGGAGCTGTCGGGTGATGTCCGCCATGCGGCGGCTCGTGCCGTCCGGCCCGGTCCGCACGAAGGCGGAGGCGGGCGACCGCAGACCGTACGGGGTGCGGCGGGGTCGGCACGGTTCTCAGGCGGCCCACCCGCCGGAGGGGCCGTTCTCAAGGCGCTCGGAGTCCACTTGGACGTCCTTGGCGAAGGAGGCCATGAGTACGGGAACCGCCTCGGCCTGGAAGTCGACCTCGGAGTCGAACTCCTTGATCATTCCTTCCAGCACCAGCAGCGACAGCAGCGGAAAGGCGAACTCGGCCGCGGCGAAGACTCCGAAATCCTTCTGGAGCTTGAACAGCCGCGGCGCGAACGCCCCGAGGTCGAAGTCCTTCGACAGCGCCCCGGCCACCTCGTCCACCAGCTCCGTCACCGCGCTGCGGAAGCCCTCCCGGTCCATGTCCGCGGGGAGCCGCGCGGCGCTGTCGAGCACGATGTCCGCACACTCCGGGCCGTTGCCCTGGGCCATGTTGAGAAAGAAGCCGGCGAAGGAGCGCCGCACCGCGTCGGGCAGCTGCACCACGAAGCCCGCGTCGAGCACCACCACCCGTCCCTCCCCGTCCAGGCAGAGGTTGCCCGGATGCAGGTCGCAGTGCACCACGCCGTCCACGAAGAGCATCCGGTAGACCGCCCGGAGCACGTCGCGGACCACCTCCTGACGGCGGGCCATCGACATGCCGTGGGGCCTGAACCGGCCGATGTCCGGGACGAACTCCATGGTAAGCACCGTCGGTCCGCACAGTCCCTCGACGGGCGCCGGGATCCGCAGCTGGGTGTGGTCGGAGAGGTTGCCGCGCAGCGCGAGCAGGGAGTCGTGTTCGGCATTGAAGTCGAGCTGGCGCAGGACGGCGCCGCCGAGCTGTCCGATCATCTCCTCGGCGGGCAGGTCCCGCATGCTCGGCAGCAGCCGGCCGGCCCGCGCGCCGAGCAGGGCGAGGCGCAGATCGGCCTCCAGCACCGGGCGGATGCCATACCGCTGCACCTTGACGGCGACCTCGCTGCCGTCGGCCAGCCGTGCGCGGTGCACGCTGGCGATACTGCCGCAGGCCACCGGCTCCCAGTCGAACTCGGCGAAGGCATCGGACATTCCGGCCTCGGCGAGGGTGCGCGCCACCGCCGCCCGCCTCGGCTGCCGTACCTCGTCGGCCAGTTCACCCAACGCGTCGCACCAGCGTTCGGGGACCAGGTCACGGCGCGTGCTGAGCAGTTGCCCCGCCTTGACGAAGAACGGCCCCAGCGCGGTCAGCAGCCGGGGAGCGCGGTGCGCCAGCCGGGTCCGACCGCCGCGGGTCATCGTGTGCGGCAGGGCGGCGATCAGATGTCCGGTGACGATCAGGGCGGTGGCACAGGCACGCTTCGGCAGCAGCCACCAGCTGGTCCGTTGTTCTCGCACGGCAACCCCAGATCCCTCGTGTCGGGCGGACCGAAGACGGCCCGTCAGCTAGGAAAGCAGCCCCCCGGGCCGGTGATCTATACGCCATATTGCTCACTGCGGTGCCCGGCCCGTGCCGGGCGGTCCGGTGTAGGACTGTGCGATGTCCAGCCACCGGCCGGCCTCCGTCCCGACCGCGGTCAGCGCGAGGTCGTCGCGGTGTCTGCGACGGGTGACGAGCAGGCAGAAGTCCTGGGCCGGACCGGTGATCCGCTGCCCGGCCTCCGGCGGGCCGAAGGCCCACAGCTCCCCGGACGGGGCCGTCAGCTCGAAACGGAACGGCTCGGCCGGAGCCCGCAGACCGCGGGCGCGGTAGGCCAGGTCCCGGGTCCGGGTCCCGAGGAAGACGATGTGGCCGATCCGGTCGGTGAGCACGCGCGGACGCCCGAGGCCGTCGCGGATGTCCTGGCCGTGCGCGAACAGCTCCGCCAACGCCACCGCGGCGAGCACACTGGCCGGCAGCGGCCCGGCCGGCCACGGCACCAGGTCGCGCCGTTCCCGTGCGGACAACCCCTTCTCGGCGGCAGTCCGTTCCTCGGCCCAGCGACGCAGCAGACGGGGAGCCGGCTCCGCGACGTACTCGGCGAGCCCGGCGTCCATCCCGGACTGGAAGTCCTCCCGGACCGGCGCGATCTCGGCCTCGAACGCCTCCGTGTCGCTCACCGAGAGCCGGACCATACGGGAGACGTACGCCAGGTGAGCCACCTGGTGACGGACCGTCCAGGAGGCGGCGGGGGTCTCCGCCGCCCATTCTTCGGGGCTCAGTCCTGACACGAGGTCACCGAGTTCGGTGCCCTCCACCGCCAGATCGGCGTACACGTCCTGCATCGCGGTCACGTGGCCATTCCTTTCGAGGCGCCGAAGAACGCAGCGGGCGAACCGCGTCCATCTTCCGGGCGCGGGCGGACCGCCGCTTCTTCGCCCGTGCTCTCCGCGCCGCCTTCGACGGCCTGGAAGTGACGGACTGACCTGTCCCTCCACGGCGAGGCGCCGCAGCGCGAGCAGAGCCGGTTCCAGCAGGAGACTCACCAACACTGCGCGATGTGAGCGCCACCGAAGCTCACGAGCTGGCGCGGGGTCTTCCTGCTCCTGCTGCCGCTCACCGCGATCGCCGCCGTCCTGTCCCCGCCGGGGCTGCGCAGGCTTCGAAGGCGTCACGGCTGAGGAGTACGTTCTCGTCGCCGCCTATACCGACCTCCTGCGCGAACACGGCTGGACGGTAACTGACCGTACGACCAACCGGCCCGGGCTTCTCCTCTCGAAGCCCCCTGCGGTTGTGCCCCACCCGGAATGAGGCTCCTCAGGCGCTGTCGACATCCTGGAACGACATAGCCGGGGAGGACCTCGTCTCCCCGATCAGCGGGGTTGCGGGTCTCCAGGGCGACGTCTTCCAGGAGACCCGCAGCTCTCTGGCGTCCGACAGCCAGGTGCAGCAGCGCGGAACCTAGAAGAGCCCCTCCCGGTCCAGGTTGATCAGCATGACGATCCACACAGCGGCGGCGCGCACCACGCCGCGGGCCTCGCTGGGGTGGACCTCGAGGTCCTTCGCGCCGCCTCCGTGGCGGACCCAGGGCATTGCGGACCCGTAGTTGTGGAGCTGATTGATCGCCTGTCGCAGGGGGGTGCGCTCGCCGTCCGGGAACAGGCTGGACAGTCCGTCGTTGATGCTCTTCCGTCCGGAGGCGAGCCTGACCACCCCCTCCAACGTGTTCACGGCCAGAGCAACCGCCTGGCGCTCGTCGCCGGCCTTCTGGGCCGCCAGTACCTTGGTCCAGTTCGCGCGGGCAGCGACGTACTTCCCGGTGAGCAAGGACAGAGGACCGATGGCGGCCTCCTGGACATCGAGCTCCTCGGCCCCCTCGTCATTCTCGTAGAAGACGCCGTCGCTCATCCTCAGCCCGATCTCGGCTTCATCGAGGATCTTGTTGACCTGATCGTCGTGGGAGTACGACCCTTCCAGGGCTTTCTCCAGCAGGTCGAACACCTTGGGATCCGGCAGCCGCTCCAACTGATCATTGATCCACATGATGTTGTCTCTGCCCCACATGTTGGCGGGCACCGGAAGGACGAGCCAGTCGGCGAGCGTCGACACCGCCTCATCCTCCAGCCCGTGAACCTGGTCCTGAAGGATTTTGCGCAGCCCGGGCGGGGCTTCCTCACGCTCGTGACTCATCGTCGAACCTCCTGATCTGTACAGCACTTCGGCCTGCATTGTTGACGAGAGGGCAGGTCGATGAGTCCACTTTCCGCACAAGCAGTGCAGACCGGGAGCGGAACCCACCGCCTCGCTCCCGGCAGGTGCAGGCTCACATGCTGTCAGGACCGCTCTGGGTCCTCCGCTGCATCGCGGCGGTTCACCGCCGCGAGTCTCGCCACCGTGCTGCTCTCGGGACGGGTCCGCCTTTCCATGCTCCTCATCACCCCGTTCAGGGGGCAGCTTGGGCGCCCGGTTCGACGGCACGGTTCCGAAAACCGACCCGGTGCTCGTCTTCGACGGCGCGGAAGTGCTGTCACCGCTGACCCGCGGGCACCGGGCGGACTTCGAGGTATCCCAGCGCGCCGACCGCCGCGAATCCGGCTCGTCAGTGGCAGCCTGTCCATCGACTGGCCGCCCTTTGCCTCCTGATCTGGTGGAGGTGGGTCACCCGACCGCCGAAGAGCGCCGGGCTCGTCTCCGTCCGGACGGAAGACGATGTCGCCCAGCCGCTGTGGGAGGCTGTCGAAGCGTTGGAGGAGACCGGGCTCCGCGATACCGGCGGCTGCGACGTCCTCCGGGCGGCCCTGCGGCCGCTCGGTCCCAGCCGAAAGCCGAAGCCGCCGACCGGGTGAACGGTAAGCCCAGCCGCGGGTCTGGGCAGGGAATGCCGGCCGAGTTGCAAGACGCGCGGATCGCCTGTCTTGAACGGGCCGGCATCACCCTGGAGTACGGGCTGGAGCAGACGGCACGGAGCCGGTTCTGGTGGGAGCAGCACCCCGATGGAGGCCACGCCGGACGAACCCGGTCGCGGATTGCGCGCATTGCACACGATGTCTGCGCTCCGTGCTAAGGACCGACGCCGCCCAGCCATCGCAGGATGGGTGCGAACCAGAAGAGCACTCGACAGAGGAGTATTCGCGTGACTCAGACACAGCGGCAGAGTTTCCGGGGTGCCATCCGTACCCGAGCCCTCATGACAAGCCGCGCGGCCCGCATCGGCGGCGCAGTTCTTGCTGCAGCTGCTCTCTCGCTCACCGCAGCGGGCACGAGCAGCGCTGTAAGTCCCGATCGCACGCCCCGCGTCAGCACCTCTTCCGCGTCCGGAGCGGACGTCTACGCCTATGCCTTGATGAACCAGAACACCAACCGTTGTATAGACGACAGTTATGGTGACGGCCTGCACGGGGTGGGGTGCAACGGCAACGCCCACCAGAAGTTCGACTTCTACCACCAGTCCGGCGACATCTGGGCGCTGCGGAACCAGAGCACAGGCCGTTGCATAGATGACAGTTATGGTGACGGCCTGCACGGGGTGGGGTGCAACGGCAACGCCCACCAGCAGTGGGAGATCTCGTACTTCTCCGACGGCACCTCAGCGTTCCGCAACCTGAGCACCAATCGGTGCATGGACGACAGCTACGGTGACGGCCTCCACGCGGTGGACTGCAGGTACAACAACTACCAGAGTTTCTACTTCCAGTAGCCCCCGACGCGAGATACCCCGGACCTTGTACCAAGGAGTTTGGTCGATCTCCGCAGATGCTGTCGGTCTTCCCCAGGCGTTGCCAGTAGGACAAGGGGGAGGCCGCCGAAACGGGGGTATTCCTCGTACTCCTCATTAGGTGCATCCGAAGACGGGGGGCCGGCGTGGCGAGCGAATTGCGGCATCGGTCCCTCCGTGTCGCAGAGCCTCGGTGGGGGCTCGTGACGGCCGGCGCGGACATCGCCAGGCCGATCATGCCGACCCAGGCCGCGCACCGACGCGCCGACGGCGGCGATCCGCACCCGCGGCGGCCTCGCCGGATCGGACATGTACACCCACCACGGCGCCCAGTACAGAGCCGGGGTCTGCCGGTCAGGGAGTTCCACGACCGGCTGCGCGACCGGGGCCGCCAAGCGGCGGGCCGCAACGTCGAGCCGACGGCCGGTGTGATCGACTCATAGTCAGTCAAGGCGGATGCAGTCGTCGGACTCCGACAGCCGCGCCTTCGACGGCGGGAAGCTGATCAACGGCCGCAAGCGGCACGACGTGGTCCACACCTTCGGCCTGCTGCTGGGCGTCAAGGTCACGAGCCCGGAGTCACGAGAAGGAGTCCGTCGCGGGCTGACTTCCGGGTGCTCGCCGCGACGCCAGGAGCAGTAGCAGGGGCAGGAGTACGAGCGCCGATCCGTACAGCGGGCGCAGGCGCAGGCGGGCGCGTGACAGGTGGGGCAGGCGCCGGTCCAGGTCGCGAGGAGTATCTGCAGCTCGCGAACGACTCGGTAGAGGCTCAGGCCGACGCCGCTCTTTCGGGGATCGACTCAGTCACTGAAGGGTGCAGAAGGCGTGGGCGGCCGAGACGAGGGCGACGTGGTGGTGCCAGCCTGGCCAGGTCCGGCCTTCGAAGTGGGCAAGGCCCAGGGCCTGTTTCATCTCCCGGTAGTCGTTCTCGATAAGCCAGCGGAGCTCCGCGGTGCGCACGAGGACTGGCAATGGCGTGGTCTCGGGCAGGTTGGAGAGCCAGAACTGCACGTGCTCGTCCTGCTCGGCGGGCCATTCGGCCAGCAGCCAGCGGACCAGAAGCCAAGCCCTTGGCCCCTGCACAACCACGTCTGACAGCAGAGACCGTGGAGCGCCCAGTGCGATGAGAGCCGCACGCCGATGCGGCGAGCGGCCTGGGGAAACGGGTCGGCGGCAATGCCGAAACCGCGCCCCAGGCCGACTCAGCATCAGTACCGAGACCGGGAACCCCGTCTACGTCTCCGGGAGCTGCGGACGCGTTCGCCGTCAGTGCTCGCGCCGCCGAAACCTGACCGCCGCGATCCCGGCACCGACAGCAAGGAGGACGGGAAGGAACGTTACCCACGCGCGGACTACGGTGGCTCCGGTCAGCGTCATGATCACACCCCCGAGCACGTAAATTGCCAGGAAGGCCAGAATCAGATTGGCCACGGGATGGCCCCTAAGGGCTGTCCCGTAAACGATCTTCAGAGGGCGACGCACGGCCCAGCACGCGGCCTTGCTGGGTCCTCTGCTCGTGTGCTGCCCGGCTTCAGG
>NZ_JBIVLK010000007.1:0-431941 GCF_044751215.1 Streptomyces sp. NPDC088730 | reverse complement strand
TCGCCGGTTGCCGTGCTGCTGCCTTCCTCTGCGGAGGCCAAGGAGATCGCGGCGCGTCTCGCGGTGCGTCTCGGTTCCGGGGTGATCACGGATGCTGTTGATCTGGAAGCCGGTGATCAGGGGCCGGTTGCCACGCAGGCCGTGTTCGCCGCCTCGTACACGACCAGGTCGCGTGTTTCCAGGGGTGTTCCGGTGGTGACGGTCAAGCCGAACTCGGCTCCGGTCGAGGCGGCTCCGGCGGCCGGTGCGGTCGAGGTTCTCGCGGTGTCCTTCTCGGAGCGGGCCACCGGTACGAAGGTCGTCTCGCGTACTCCGCGTGAGTCGACGGGGCGTCCGGAGCTGACCGAGGCGGCGATCGTGGTCTCGGGCGGCCGTGGGGTCAACGGTGCGGAGAACTTCGCGGTCATCGAGGCGCTCGCGGACTCGCTCGGTGCCGCGGTGGGTGCTTCGCGGGCGGCGGTCGACGCGGGCTGGTACCCGCATACCAACCAGGTCGGCCAGACGGGCAAGTCGGTCTCGCCGCAGCTGTACATCGCCTCGGGTATCTCGGGTGCGATCCAGCACCGGGCGGGCATGCAGACCTCGAAGACGATCGTCGCGGTCAACAAGGACGCCGAGGCCCCGATCTTCGACCTCGTCGACTACGGCGTCGTGGGCGATCTCTTCGACGTCGTCCCCCAGCTCACCGAAGAGATCAACGCCCGCAAGGGCTGACCCCTCGTACGACACGCACGACCAACGGCCCGGGGCCGCACGGTGAACACACCGCGCGGCCCCGCGCCGTTTCCGATCACCATTGACGCGGGTACGGCGGCCTTATAACTTCACTATACGGATTGTTGATTCCGGGAAGCGGAAACAACGAGAGTGTGGAGGGTGCGGAAATGGGTCAGCAGGAGACGGTGGCGACGAGTCTCGCCGGAGCGGTCAGCGACGGGATCAGCGCCTCCCTCACGGAAGTGGACGCCGAACTCGCGCGCCGCTACCCCGGCGACCCCGGGACCCGCCAGCCCGTCCACACGGTCTACGTACCGGGGGACAACACCTTCACCGCCGGCACCATCCGTTCCTGGGGCGACCAGGCGCTGAAGGCGCTCGACGAGCACGCCCCCGACGCGGCCTCCCTCGCCTCGGTTCTCGGCATCCCGGACGAGCTCGCCGCGGCCGTCCACGACCGGGTGCGCGCCAAGCTGGAGCGGGAGCCGGTAGAAGACCTGCGGATCGACTTCGAGGACGGCTACGGTCCCCGCTCCGACGCAGAGGAGGACGAGGCCGCGGCCCGCGCGGCCCGGCTGGTCGCCGACGCGTACGCCAACGGCACGGCCGCCCCGTACATGGGCATCCGGATGAAGTGCATGGAAGCCGCCGTGCGGGACCGGTCCATCCGCACCACGGACGTCTTCCTCACCGGCCTGATGCGTGCCGGCGGGCTTCCGGACGGGCTGGTGCTCACCCTGCCGAAGGTGACCTACCCGGAACAGGTCACCGCGTTCGTCCGCCTCCTCGAAGCCTTCGAGGAGGCGCACGGCCTGCCCGCCGGACGGATCGGCTTCGAGATCCAGATCGAGACCAGCCAGTCCATCCTGGCCGCCGACGGCACCGCCGCGGTCGCCCGGATGATCGACGCGGCGCAGGGCCGCGCGACCGGTCTGCACTACGGCACGTTCGATTACAGCGCCTGCGTCGGCGTCAGCGCCGCCTACCAGGCGAGTGACCATCCGGCGGCCGACCACGCGAAGGCCGTCATGCAGGTGGCCGCCGCCGGCACCGGCGTACGGGTCTCCGACGGCTCGACCAACGTCCTCCCCGTCGGCCGGAGCGCGCAGGTCCACGAAGCCTGGCGGCTGCACTACGGACTGACCCGGCGCGCTCTGGCGCGCGCCTACTACCAGGGCTGGGACATGCACCCGGCCCATCTGCCGACCCGCTACGCGGCCGTCTACACCTTCTACCGCGAGGGCCTGGAACAGGCCGCGGCCCGGCTCGCCGCGTACGTGGCGAAGGCGGGCGGCGACGTGATGGACGAACCCGCCACCGCCAAGGCCCTCAGCGGCTACCTGCTGCGCGGCATCGACTGCGGAGCGCTGGACACCGCGGAGGTGGCCCGGCTGACCGGGCTGACCCGCGCGGACCTGGACGGCTTCGCCTCACCGCGGCGCGGCGGGCTGACGGTCACCGCGCCGTAGCGGCCGCCGCCCCCGGCGGCCGCAGCTCAGGACGGCCGCAGCTCGCCGGAACCGCGTGCGATGAGCCTGGTGGGGAGCTCCACCCGCACCGGGGCGTGGTCGGCGCCGTCGAGGCGGCGGAAGAGGTGCTCGGCCGCGGTGCGGCCGACCGCCGCGGCGTCCTGGGAGATGACGGTGATACCGAGCAGATCCGCCAGCTCGATGTCGTCGAAACCGACCAGGGCGACCGGCCGCTCCCGGTCGGCCAGGACCCGTACCGCGGTCACCGTCACCCGGTTGTTGCCCGAGAAGAGCGCGGTGACCGGCTCCGGGCCGGAGAGCATCGTCTCGGCCGCCAGGCGGACCCGCTCGGGCTCCGTGGAGCCCAGGGAGACCCAGGAGTCCCGCACCGTTATCCCGGCGTCCGTCATGGCGGTGTGATACCCGCGCAGCCGCTCGGTGGCGGTGTGGATGCGGGGCTGGTCGCCGATGAAGCCGATCCGCCGGTGGCCGTGCGCGATCAGATGGGCGACGCCCTGGCGCGCGCCGCCGAAGCTGTCGGAGAGCACCATGTCGGCATCGATCCGGCCCGCCGGACGGTCCACGAAGACGGTCGCGATGCCGGCCTTTATCTCCTGCTCCAGATAACGGTGGTCGTCGCCGGCCGGGATCACGATGAGGCCGTCGACCCGGCGCGCGCACAGCGCGAGGACGAGCTCCTGCTCGCGCTCCGGGTCCTCGGCGCTCGAACCGTTGATGAGCAGCGCGCCGTGCGCGCGTGCGACCTCCTCCACCGCGCGGCTCAGCGGCCCGTAGAAGGGGTCCGCGAGATCCTCCAGGACGAGGCCGATGGAGGCGGTGCGGCCCTTGCGCAGCACCCGCGCGCTGTCGTTGCGGCGGAAGCCCAGCGCGTCGATGGCCTCCTGCACCCGGCGCTCGGTGTCGGGTGTGACGCCCGGCTCGCTGTTGACCACCCGGGAGACCGTCTTGAGCCCTACTCCGGCGCGTGCGGCCACGTCCTTCATGGTCGGCCGGTTGCCGTAACGGGGCTCGGGGTGACGGGTGGTCTCGGCCACGGTGCGCTGTCCTGTCGTCGGGTGCGGGCGGTCCGGCGGGACCGCGGAGAGTACCGCGTGGGGGCGCCGGAGGCTGTGGCCTTGAGCATAGGCCCTGGACAACGTTGTCAGCTGAATGGAGACTATGCAGACTATTCACTGAAGCCGCAGGTCCCGCCCCCTCACCATCCGGAGCCCACACCGATGCATACCGACCTCGTAGCCGCGCTGGACATCGGCGGCACCAAGATCGCCGGAGCGTTGGTCGACGGCAGCGGCAAGCTCCTCGTACGCGCGCAGCGCCCGACGCCCGCCCGCGAGAGCGGGGAGAAGGTGATGGAGGCGGTCGCGGACGTACTCGCCGAGCTGACCTGCTCCCCGCTGTGGGGACGGGCGTCGGCCGTCGGGATCGGCAGCGCGGGTCCGGTGGACGCCTCCGCCGGGACGGTCAGCCCGGTCAACGTGCCCGGCTGGCGCGACTTCCCGCTGGTGGAGCGGGTGAGCCGGGCGACCGGCGGGCTGCCGGTCGAGCTGGTCGGTGACGGGGTCGCGATGACGGCGGCCGAGCACTGGCTGGGCGCGGCCCGCGGCTACGACAACGCGCTGTGCATGGTCGTCTCGACCGGCGTCGGCGGCGGGCTCGTCCTCGGCGGCGCACTCCGCCCCGGCCCGAGCGGCAACGCGGGTCACATCGGCCACATCAGCGTCGACCTGGACGGCGACCCCTGCCCGTGCGGTTCGCGCGGCTGCGTCGAGCGCATCGCCAGCGGCCCCAACATCGCCCGCCGGGCCCTGGAGAGCGGCTGGCTGCCCGGTCCGGACGGCGACGCCTCCGCCGCGGCGGTCGCGGCCGCCGCGAGGGCGGGGGACCCTTCGGCGGTGGCCTCCTTCGAGCGGGCCGCGCAGGCCCTGGCCGCGGGCATCGCCGCGACGGCGACCCTGGTCGAGATCGACATCGCGGTGATCGGCGGGGGAGTGGCCGGTGCGGGTGACGTCCTGTTCGCCCCGCTGCGCGGCGCCCTGCGCCGCTACGCCACGCTCTCGTTCGTCCAGCAGCTGGCCGTGGCGCCCGCGGTCATGGGCAACGACGCGGGACTGGTGGGCGCGGCCGCCGCGGCGTTCGCGGCCCGCACAGGCGCGGAAGGCGTGGTTCCGGTCTAGTGCCGCTCCCGGCGGACACGGCCGGGGAGGAGCGCCGGGCCGTGTCCCGTGAACACGGCCCGGCGCCCGGTCCGGTGCCCTCCACACGGAGGGCGCCCGGCTTCCCGGTCAGCAGGTGATCCGGAGATCCCCCCAGTCCGCGTGGTCGGAGTCGTCGCCGTCCCCGCCGTCGGTGACGACGAGACGGACGACCTGTGCGCCGGTCACGTCCGCCGAGAGGGGCTGCGCCTGCATCGCGTTGGTCAGCACCCCGGTGGAGGCCGCCTTCGTGCCGTCCGCCCAGATCTCGAAGGCCACGCTCCCCTTGGCGCCCTTCTCGTCGTCCACACCGACCCGGGCCGTCACGGTGCCGCACGCGCCGCCCGCGTAGTACTCGACGGTGCTGGCCGCGTGCACGCCCAGTCCCTTCGCGTACACCTCGCCGCCGATGGTGAGCGGGTTCCCGTCGCCCGCGGCGCTCTCACCGTTGCTGGTGTCCTTCTCGACCGGCCCGTAGCCGTTGGAGGCGGACAGCCGCGGCAGATCGCTCAGGTAGCCGCCGCCGGCCGGTGGCGGCACCACCACATGGGCCTGGAAGGGCACCGAGGACCGGACCCGTTTACCGGTGGGGGAGCGGTACTGCGCGGTGAGTGCCAGGTCGTATGTGCCGGTCGCCGCGCCGGCCGGGGGCGTCACCCGCCAGCGCGTGGTCAGCGCCCGTCCGGTGGGCAGCGCGGCGGCGGTCGTCGCCGAACCGGCCTTGACCTTCCAGCCCGACGGTCCCGTGAGGGCCGCCGAGACGTTCAGCGCGGGGGTGCGGCCCAGGTCGGTCACCGTGGTCGTCAGCTCGGCCGTGTGTCCGGCCTCGACCAGCGGGCTGCCCTTCAGGCCCAGCTCGGTGGCCGGGGGATGCGAGGCCCACGCGTCGCCGGCGGTCACGCGCAGCAGCACGGTGCCGTGCGCCGGAACGGTCGCCGAGATGTCGCCCGCGGTGTTGTAGTCCGTGTGCTCCCACAGGTCGCGCATCGTGTAGGCGGCCGCTCGCGGTAAGCCCGCCGCCGCTGCCGTCGTCGAGATCCGCTGTGCGCTCCCGGTCTCGTTGAAGAGCGCCACCGCCCGGCTGCCGTCCCGCAGTTCCTTGGCGACGACCCAGCGCCCCTCGTCGGAGGAGAGCACGGTTCCCTGCTTGCCCAGTGGGTCCTGGTCGACCGCGATGACCTCGTGGTTGGAGAGGATGTCGAACGTCTCGGGCGTCGCCTTGCGCAGATCGGAGCCGATGAGCAGCGGCGCGGCCATCACCGACCACATGGAGAAGTGGGTGCGGTACTCGGTGTCCGTCATCCCGCCGTTCCCGACCTCCAGCATGTCGGGGTCGTTCCAGTGCCCCGGTCCCGCCGCCGAGGCCAGCGGCAGGTTCTGCTTCATGATCGACAGCATGCTGCTCCAGCTGTCGTTGATGTCGCCCGTCGTGCGCCAGAGGTTGCCGAGGTCCGCCGCCCATTCCCAGGGCTTGTTCTCCCCCCATTCGCAGATGCTGTAGACGATGGGCCGGCCGGTCGCGGCAAGCGCGTCCCGCATCGTCGTATAGCGCTCCTTCGCGTCGACGCCCTGGTTGTTGCAGTTGTCGTACTTGAGGTAGTCGACGCCCCAGTCCGCGAACTGCTGCGCGTCGCTGTACTCATGGCCGAGTGCGCCGGGAAGCCCGACACTGTCGCAGGTCTTCGTGCCCGCGCTGGTGTAGATGCCGAGCTTCAGGCCCTTTGAGTGGACGTAGTCCGCTACGGCTTTGATGCCGTTCGGGAACCGCACCGGATCGGCCTCCAGCTTGCCGTCCGCATTGCGCTGCGGGACGGCCCAGCAGTCATCCAGATTGATGTACTGGTAGCCGGCGTCCTTGAGGCCCTTCTCGACGAAGATGTCCGCGATGCCCTTCACCATCGACTCGTCGAACTCGGCCCGGCAATGGGTCGAGTTCCAGTTGTTGAACCCCATGGGCGGTGTGAGAGCGAGACCGTTGTCCGCCTTCGCACCCGCCGCGGACGCCGGGGCGGGCGCGGGTCCCGGGGAGTCCGCGGCGGCGGGAAAGGCGATCCCCGCCGCACACAGGAGGCCTGCGGTCAGCACTCCGATGACTCTGCGAGGGCCGGTGCGGGTTGTGCGGGATGGAAGATGACGCATCGTTACGTTCCTCCGGACTCGTACCGAATCACGTGTCTGCATGTGCACGCCAATACGAGCGATTACGTTAGAGCGTGTTGAAGTATGTTGGAAGAGGGGTGATGTGGTTGTTCGGTATCTCGTCAAAACCCTTGACTGGCACCCCTGTTGGGAGTGTGATCCAGGCGCACGTTCGGTTGTGTTGGGTTGCCTTCCGGAGGAGGGGGCCTGGCGCGCTCGCGCGACAGGCCGGACGCGCGAGTGATCGTCACCCGGTTCCGGCGAGCCGCCGGGGGTACGGGAGGCGGCGGTCCCCGTTCATCGGTGGAACAGCGCCTGGACCGTCTGGGCGGCCTGCTCGTGCAGCCAGGGGTGGGCGTGGCCGTTGTCGTACCGCTGGTGCCACACGAGGTGGAGCGGGATGGCGGGCATCTGTACCGGCAGTGGCAGCGTGGGCAGGCCGAGCCGCTCGGCCTCGGGCAGGTCCGTCCGGGACGGGGTCTGCCCCCAAGCGTCCAGGGCGACGGGACCTGCCTCCGATCGAGTCACACGGGCCCGCCGACCGAGGAAGTTGTCAGTGGTCGGTGCGATCCTGCTGGCATGGACGAGATCATGCGGCGGCGCGTGTACGGCGCCGACCACGACGACCCCGACCCGGGGCCCCGGCCGGGGCATGTCTACCGGGAGCTGGTGGGCGGCCCCCTCGACGGGCTGCTGCTGGACGTGACGGGCTGGACGGACGTCGCCCTCGCGGACGGCTCCGCCCTGATCACCGAGATCGGCTCCTACGGGGCCGGCGGCAGGGCCGAGTACGGACCGAGGCCGAACGATCCGTACAAGTGGGACTGGCGGGGCGACATGCCCTGAGGGACAGGCATGTGCCGCGCGTCCCCGGCTGCCGCGCTCCGGCACCCGGGCCGGCTCCGGGCGTCCGGAGCCGGATGGGTGGTGCTCCGGCACCCGGGCGGCTTGGCGCTCAACGGCCCCGGTCCGGATGCTGCTGCGGCACGACCACCAGGAACGCGTCCTGTTCCAGATCCATCACGACCTCGGCCGCGACACCCTCGCCGCGGCGGGCCGCCGCGAACTCCTCCGCCGGCCAACTGCCCCGCGGGCCTCCTGCGGGGAACTGCTCAAGCACGGTGCGAAGCACGGTTCAACCCCCTGTCGTTCGTTCTGCTGTCCGCTCCAACGACGTCCGGGCCGTCCCCGTCACGGCCTGCGCGGACGCCGCTCCCCGTACCGGTCTCCGCCGGCCGGCCACTCTCGGTGGCCAGCACCGGAACGCGGCCGTTGACGCTGAGCACCTGATCGTGGCGCCAGGTGTCCGTGTGCTCCCGCCTCGGTCACTACGGCCGGGATCCCAGGAGGACAACGAAGCCCTGGCCCACGGTGGGGTGAGAAAGGGATGGGAGACTGGCCGGTATGGATATCCGCCGCAGGAACAACGTCACCGTCACCGGCTGTGTGGACGGGCCGGTGCTCCTACTGGCGCACGGGTTCGGCTGTGACCAGAACATGTGGCGCCTGGTGCTCCCCGCTCTGGCCGAGGACTTCCGCGTGGTGCTGTTCGACTACGTGGGCTCGGGCCGGGCGGACCCCTCGGCCTGGGACGAGCGGCGCTACAGCTCGCTGGAGGGCTACGCGCAGGACGTACTGGAGGTCTGCGAGGAGCTGGATCTGCGGGATGTGACCTTTGTCGGACATTCGGTCAGCGCGATGGTCGGGGTCCTCGCCGCGGCGAAGGCGCCACGGTGTTTCTCCCGCCTGGTCATGGTCGCCCCCTCGCCGCGCTACGTCGACGAGGACGGGTACCGGGGCGGGTTCAGCGCGGACGACATCGATGAGCTGCTGGAGTCGCTGGAGTCGAACTATCTGGGATGGTCGGCGGCGATGGCCCCGGTGATCATGGGGAACGCGGACCGGCCGGAACTCGGCGAGGAGCTGGCGACATCGTTCTGCGCGACCGACCCGGACATAGCCCGGGTCTTCGCCCGCACGACGTTCCTGTCCGACAGCCGCGCCGATCTCAAGACGGTCACGGTGCCGACGCTGGTGCTGGAGTGCACGCAGGACGTGATCGCACCCCGCGAGGTCGGCGCCTACGTCCACGCTGCGATCCCCGGCAGCCGTCTGGTGACGCTGGAGGCGACGGGGCACTGTCCGCAGCTGAGCGCGCCGCAGGCCACCGCTGAGACGATCATCGACTTCGCCGGAGCAGGCCGTTGATGTGCCGCACCGGTCAGGCACCCGAGCCGGGCGAGGAGCAGGACGTCGGCGCCACCGACGCGGTGTTCACGTCACTGCTGGAGGACAGTGCGGAGGAGTTGTACGAGCAGGCTCCGTGCGGGTACCTGTCGACGCTGATGGACGGCACCATCGCGAAGATCAACGCCACGCTGCTGGAGTGGGTGGGACTGGACCGCTCCCAGGTCGTGGGCCGCATGCGGTTCGCCGACCTGCTCACGATGGGCGGCAAGCTCTACCACGAGACCCACTTCGCACCGATGCTGCAGATGAAGGGCGAAGTCAGCGGAGTCGCCCTGGAAATCAAGGGTGCCGGCAAGCAGCGCATCCCGGTGCTGGTCACCTCGAAGGTGAAGGTGAGCGAGAACGGCGAACCGCTGCTGATCCGCACCACTGTCTTCGACGCCCGCGACCGCCGCGCCTACGAATCCGAACTGCTGCGCGGGCGTAAGGCGGCCGAGGAAGCACGCCGGCAGGCGGAGGCCGACCGTGAACGGCTTCAGGAAGCCCTCGCCGTCCTCCAGCAGAACCTGCTGCCCTCCGCGCTCCCCGCGATTCCGGGCCTGGAGGCCGGTTCCTACTACCACATGGCCTCCCCGGACCTGCTCGGCGGAGACTTCTACGACCTGTTCCCCCTGGGCGCCGAGCGGTGGGCGTTCTTCCTCGGCGACGTATGTGGCAAAGGCCCCCAGGCCGCCGCGGTCACCTCACTGACCCGCTACACCCTGCGGGCCGCCGCCCTCCACGAGCCTGACCCCATTGCCGTGCTGAGCACCCTGAACACCGTGCTCCACGAGCGGTACACCAGCGGCGACACCCGCTACTGCACCGCCATCTACGGCATCCTGGAGCTGGAGGGCGACCACGTCAGTGTTCACCTGGCCGCAGGCGGCCATCCCTCCGCGCTGCTCCGGCGCGCGGACGGCACGGCGGAGTTCCTGCCCACACCGGGCGGGATGCTGATCGGCGCCCTGCCGGCAGCGCAGTTCACGGCTGCCCGCACCAGGCTGGCGCCCGGCGACACCCTGCTGCTCTACACCGACGGCCTGACCGAGGCCCGCATCGGACCCGAGCGTGAGCTCTACGGGGAGGACGCCCTGCGCGACTTCGTCGCCGACCAGCCCTCAGCGGAACCACAGGCCCTGATCACTGCCCTGAGCGGTCTGCTCGCTTCCTTCGGTGACGGCCTCGACGACGACACCGCGCTGCTCGCCCTCGGCGTGCCCGCCCCGCTTCCGGCCCCCCGCGAGTGAAGACCTGAAATGAACCGCTGACGATCACCTCCCGAGACGCCGCGACCGGTCCCGTACCGGAGATCACCGGCGACCTCGACCATGGGACCGCGCCCGAACTCCGCAAGGCCGTGGACGGTCTGACAGGTTTCGCCGGGCAACTGCTGATCCTGGACCCGGCCCGCCCGGCTTTTCGCGACTCCAGGCATCACGGCCCTGGCGGCCGCCCGTCACCTGGTCGTCGGACAAGGCTGCCGCCGTGGGTCGAAGCGTCAGCGCGGTGGTTCAGACCGTGAGCCTGACGGCCTCGAACCAGTGGTCGTTCGCGGTGGTGCCGACGAACATGTAGTCGGGGCGCTTGTTCTTGCAGATCTGTGGTCCCCAGCCGCCACCGCCCATCTTGGCCGTGTGGCAGACGGAGCCGTTGCCGATGTTCATCGCGAAGCCCGTCAGGAACGGGGCGCCCTTCTTCGAGCTGCCGATGTAGTTGTTCTTGCCGTCCGCGATGACGGCCGTCCAGTTCGGGGCCCATTTGGAGTTGCCACTCGTCGAACCCGGGTCATGCAGCAAGGCGTTGGCGGAGGAGCCTTCGACGTTCCACACCGCGATGTTGAGGGCCGTGATCTTCTTGCCCTGGTCCGTGGTGCCGGTGACGGTCCCGTCGCACACCGGCTGCTGCCAGCCGTGTTCTGCCACGAAGGCCCGGTAGCAGATGTGTCGCCCGTGGGGGTCGTTCTTCGCGAGGCTGCTCATGGCGCTGGCGGCCGTACCCGGCGGTGCTTTCGCCGTCACAGTGGCCGTGGGCCGGGCCGCGGGCGCCTTCGGCTGCGGTGGCGGGGCGATCGCCGCCTTGAGGGTCGGCGTGGCGGACGGCCTCACCGTCTCTTTCTTCTCCTCCTTCTCTTTCTCTTTCTTCTTGCTCGGTGTCACGGAGGGTTTCGGTGACTCGCTGGTGTAGGTCTCCGGGGAGACAGGGCGTTCGCTCTCCAGAACCGTGCCCGCCGCGTTCTGTGTCTGCTCCTTCTCGGGCTTGCGGTCGTCCTGGCCCGCCACGAGGAACGGCACCGAGATCAGTACCGCACCGGCGATCGCCGCCGCGGCCAGCATCGGCTTCTTCAGACGGCCATTGGGCGGTACGTCGTCCGCGTGCGTACCCGCGCCGCCGCCGCCGTCTCCCGCCGCTGCCGCAGCGGCAGCGGGCGGTGGGCCCCCGACGGTGCGGGTGGTGGCGGTCGCTGCGGCCGGGGCAGGGTCCGGGTCCGGGGACGCGGACGATGCCGACGTCGCCGAAGTGGCCCCGGCCTCCGCGGAGGTGGCCGACGTGGCTTCGGAGTGGTCCGCCGCCGCCGGCTCCGGAGTGCCACCGGCCAGCGCGGCACCGACGGCCGAAGAGGCGCCGGCGGCCGAAGAGGCGCCGGCGGCGCCCTCGCCACCCGCCTGTTCCCCGGTCTCCTTCTGGCTGCCCGCGCCCTCGGGAGCCTCGTGGCCGGAGCCCTCGCCCTCCCCGCTCTCGCTCGAAGGGCTGCGCGCGCCCGCGTCCGGGCCGGCCGCAGAGGAGGAGGTGTCCTTGCCGTTGCGTGATCCGCCCGGCATCAGGGCGTCGCCGGGGTCTCCGGCCGTTCCTCGCATCGGAACCGCCCGCCGGACGGACACCGGCGAACTCGCGGACGGGGCGGCTGCCCCGGAGGCGCCTGCGGATGCGTCCGGCCGCGACGGTATGTGGCTGGAAGGATCATGCTCGCGTGCCATGCGGTTCCTTACTCAAGTCTCGGCTGGGGCTCATGTCACGACCCGGTACCCACGGCGCCCGCCCATGACTGGACTTCATCCGATCCAGCCGTTCCGGGGAGCGAAGAGCCGGGCGGGGCAGACGACTTCGCAGGAGGCAAAACCCATCGACAGGCGATCGGCAGGGCAGTGCACCGGGCACGCGCCGGCGTGCGGTGGCGCGAGGCAAGCCCGAACGGCCCGGTTCCGGAACGACCGTACAGGAACTGCGTAGACCTTGGTCGGCCGATCGAGCTCAAGGGCGTCAACGTCGTCGGTGTAGCCACAGCTTCAGGCATGCATCGGAACACGGTTCCAATGCCGGGCCAATCCGGTGTTCCCAACTCGCTGTGGAGGAAGTTCCAGTTGAGAACTGATCTTTCAGTCGAAGCCTCGCTCGACGAACCAGCGCCTCTGGGTATCACGGAGAAGCCTTTGACCTGCTCGCTTCGCGGGACGACCTTGACATCGGTGCCGAGGTCAGCACCTTGCTCGATGGCTGTGGTCTGGTAGCCACCGGACAGGCCCTAGTTCGCGGCGAGTTGGGTGGGGAGCGGTTGGCCGGGCTCGTTGTCCGAGACGCTTGCGGCGGTCACGATGACCAGCAGCAATAGGCCGAGATCGTCAACGACGATGCTGCGCTTGCGGCCCACGGTCTTCTTCCCGGCATCCGTGCCCTGGGTGCCGGTGGGGACGCCGGTGACGGTCTTGACGCCCTGTGCGTCGATCGCGCAGGCGGTGGGCTCGGCGGTGCGTCCTGCCTGTCCACGGACCATCCGGCGCAGGTGGACGCCGAGTTTCCGGGAAGAGCCTGGGCATCGGGCGGCCGCATGACTTCGCCCCCTTGGGAAACCGTCTACGGGTACTTCGCCGCCTGGCAGAAGGACGAGGTCTTTGACCGGCTCAACAGTCTCCTGCGGCGCCTGGTCCGCGAGGCCGTAGGCCGCGACGCCGAGCCCGAGACCCACCCCCACCGCTCCGAAGCCATGATCAAGGTCGCAATGGTCGACCTCATGAGCCGCCGACTCATCCGCGAATCGACCCCGAACTGGCGCGACGCACGACCACCGCGCCCGGCCTCAACACGAGTTCGTCGGCCCCTGCCGCAGTACCTTAGATCGCTGATCCACCAGATCAACACACTCATGCAAACCCGGCGCCGGCAGGCCGACGCACTCACGCATCACAGCGATGGCCTGCACGTTCCGTCCGGCCGAGACGAGGCTGTCCACCTCCGCCCGCACCTCGACCGAAAGCCGGTCCCACACAGCATTCCCCATACCTGCATTGAACCCGACGAGCCGTACTCGTGAGCGATCGCGTCCCCTCCAACCGCCGCCTTACCCAAACAGCCCCACCGCGGGGAAAACGCTCTTTTAGTCGCCCGTCGCTATCCCGCGCTGGTGCAGAATCTCCAGGAGCTGCGGGGACCAGTAGTCATCGGCGGCTCGGATGTGCCTGAGGTTAGGCAGCAGGCGCAGGTCGTCGAGGGAGCGGACGTCGAAGATGTCGTCCTCGCCGTCCCATTTCGGAGAGCACTGCTGGTAGACCCGGTGTCCGCCGTCGAGCAGCAGTTCCTCCACGGTGGCCAGGAGTTCGGGGCTGATCTCCAGGGCCTCGAAGTAGTCCCGGGCGAGAGGGACCACCTTGAAGGCCAGGCCGTTCTCACGGGAGTACGTATATGCGGGATCGCCGTCCCATCTCATCAGCCCCAGCTCCACGAGGTGTGCCCCCAGGTCGAACTCCGGGCCGAGGGTCTCGGCGTCGTACATGAGCTTCTCGATGACCAGCAGTTTGAAGTTGAAATCGGTAAAGCGTGTCATGCACTGAACCTACTGGCGGGGTATGACAGCGCCGCCGCTTCGTTGTGGGGTTTGCCGCGCCGTCTCCAGCGGACGGCGAGTCATTTGATTCGGCCTGGCGGGACTGGGCGTCGATGTGGTCTATCCCCGGGCTTGCGGCTCACCCTCTACTCGGCGGTCGGCCGGGCGCTCGCCGGCCTCCGGCCGATCTCGTGCTCGTCTCCTCATACCCGCCCGCGGAACTGGAGCCGCGGCTGACCGCCTTCGGGTGGGAGTCGGTGCCGCCGATGGTGCCGCTGCGCCGGACCGGGACGTCCCACTACATGCGGGTGGGCGATCCGGGCCGCTCTCCCGACGCGGCGGCCGACCTGCACTGGAGGGCACAGGAGGCAGAGCGGTTCCGTCGGTCAGCGCCTGGGCGCGGTGGGCGTGGTGGAGTGCTCTCGCGCACCGTCCGGCGCGGAGTTCGGCCTCGGCGAGGCTGCGCGGGATGTCCACGGTCGCCTCGGTGTCCCCGGTCCGCTCGGCTTCGACGAGCAGGGGAAGCAGCGCGGTCCGGGCCTCGCCCGGGTGGTCATCGAACAGGGTGTGCCGGGCGACGGGATGCTGGGGCGTGGCGTTGGCCGGGATGGGGCGGTGCGGGGCAGGGACAGTGCGCACTCGAGAACTCCTCCCGTCATGGCGCCCGAGATGCGCGCCCCTTGTACCTGTGAAAAATGGAATGGGGAGTCCGTGGCGCAACCGACCGCCGCGCCCTGGTGCGGCGCCCGGTTGTGCCACGGAGCCCCCTCAGCCCCGCCGCACCGTGACTGGGGCTGCCCTCACGGACCGGGAAGAGGTGTGCCATGCCTGTTTGCACCACGCGCGACGGTGTCGAAATCTTCTACAAGGACTGGGGCCGGGGCCGTCCCGTCGTGTTCATCCACGGCTGGCCGCTGAACGGTGACGCCTGGCAGGATCAGCTCAAGGCAGTGGCAGATGCCGGGTTCCGCGGCATCGCGCACGACCGGCGCGGTCACGGCCGCTCCACACCGGTGTACAACGGGTACGACTTCGACACGTTCGCGGACGACCTGCACGACCTGATCACCCAACTGGACCTGCGCGACGTGACCCTCGTCGCCCACTCGATGGGCGGTGGGGAGCTGGCCCGCTACATCGGCCGCCATGGCACCGACCGCATCAAGTCCGCGGTCCTGCTCTCCGCGGTGCCGCCGCTGATGCTCCGGGGACCGGACAACCCCGAGGGTGTGCCGCAGAGCGTCTTCGACGACATCAAGAAGGGCATCCTGACCGAGCGCTCGCAGTTCTGGAAGGACACCGCCGTCGGTTTCTTCGGCGCGAACCGGGACGGCAACAGGGTCACCCAGGGCAACAAGGACGCCTTCTGGTACATGGCCATGGCCCAGACCATCGAGGGCGGTGTCGACTGCGTCGATGCCTTCGCGTCCACGGACTTCCACGAGGACCTCAAGAAGTTTGACGTCCCCACACTGATCGTGCACGGCGACGACGACCAGGTCGTCCCGATCGACGCCACCGGTCGCAAGTCCGCGAAGATCATCCCGAACGCCACCCTCAAGGTCTACGAAGGCGGCTCTCACGGCATCGCTCTGGTACCGGGCGACAAGGAGAAGTTCAACCAGGACCTCCTGGACTTCCTCAAGAGCTGACCAGGCCAGAAAGCCCCCGCCGAGTTCCGTCGGCGGGGGCCTCCGGCTAACGGGTGCGAGGAGAACGAGGCCAGTCGGATCCCCGGCCCAGGTGCGAGCGAGGGTCTCCCTGGGCAGGCACCTCGACCGAAAGCCGGTCCCACACAGCATTCCCCATACCTGCATTGAACCCGACGAGCCGTACTCGTGAGCGATCGCGTCCCCTCTGACCGCCGCCTTACCAAACAGCCCCACGGGAGAGAACACTCTTCAAGTACCACGGTGACCGGCGGGTGTACGGGCGGTGCTCCAGCACCCGATGCGACGGGTGGCCGAGCGTCCGGGGGCGCCCATCCCGGATGCCTCACCCAGGCCTGGCGGGGGACGTTGACGACGCTGCTGCGCGGGCTGGTGGACGCCGGTGGCCGGGGCGCGCCCGAGACGGTGCCGGGGTTGCCGGCAGACCGACGTCCGGTGTCAGGGCGCGCCAGGCGCTGGAATCGAGGGGGACGGCCGGCCAGGTCTCCGGCGGGTTCCACCCCTGGCAAAAGTTGATCTTTGTAAGAAGCGCGTAACAGGGATCAGATAATTATTGATCGCAAACGGTCATCATGATGTTCTGCCTTGGAGCCGAGGAGAAGCATCGGACGCGGACGCGCGGTCGGTGAACGTAGTGCCTTGGCCGGTACCGGTACGGGAACAGCGCTGGGCGGCGGACTCCAGAGTCTGCCGCTTTGGTTCCCCCCACCCCCGGAGCCGTGGAAGACAGAAGCCGCTCGCCTCCCAGGCGGGTGGCGGACCGTACAGAGGAGAGACACATGCGTAGGAAGCTCGCCAAGGCCGCTGTCGTGGTTGCCGGAATCGCCGCCATCGCCGGTGGTACGACCGTGACCGCTCAGGCGGCTGACGGAGCGCCGATAAAGGTCGCCAGCTTCGAGAGCTGCGTCCAGTGGGGCAAGGCGATGCAGGACCGGGGCACGATCAAGGGCTACCACTGCGACAACATGAACGACGCGCTGCAGTGGTACCTCACGCCCGTCTACTAAAGACTCCTGGCCCCATTGGAGGGCCGGACAGCACAGCCAGGCCGTGAAGGGCCGGGCCTTCCCAGGCCCGGTCCTTCGCCGTGTTTCCCGCCTGCTGCCGGGTGGGCCCCTCGTGAGCTGCGCCGCCGGCCGGTGAACCCAGCGTGCCGACGCCGCCGCCGGAGGGCGAGCAGCGAGTGACCTGCCGCCGTTCTCTCTTCACGCTGCGTCGGCGCGGCAGCGGGGCGAACACGCCCCCGGGATCGCTGCGATTCCAGCGACCGTCTCTCCGAGGATTGCCCCACCGGTCGAGTTCGAGATCGTCATGGCGAGAACACCGGGCCTCCTGGGCAGGTGACCCACTGTCAGCCAATCCTGCGTCAACCCCGATCCTGACGGTGAACACATGGACGGCCAGGCGCTTCACCGGCGGGTGGACGATCGACGGTCGCGCGAAGACGTACGAGCCCGAGGGGTTCCACGAGGGTAGGAGCTTCGCCGCCCCAGGCCGTCTGGTCGCCCGCGCAATTGAGTTGATCAATTGAGTTGATCCCGTCCTGATCGCCCCGGCGCAGAACCGCCTTCCGGGCGGCCGCAGCGCTCACCACCGGGGTCCGGCGATCGGTCCACCGCCGCGCCGCATCCGGGCCGACCGCCCAGGTCGGTGCCGCCCTGCTGAACGCCCCGACCAGCAAGATCACGACCTGCGCGGGGCATGCGGCCCAGCCCAGCCGGTGGCGGCCACCACGTCGCGTGCGATATCCACGACTGGCCGCCCGTCAGTCACCACCCGCACAGTCCCCGCGGGAGCCTCTTGCTCCAAGAGCCGCGCCTTGCGGATGCCGCCCTCCAGCTCCCGCTCCAACTCAGAGCCGAGTTCCCGCCCCACCAGACGCTCCTGGGCGGTGGCATCGGAGGCGGTGAGCAAAACCCGCACGATCCGTACCCCGTTTCCCATGGCACGCTCGAACATGCCCGTCACCTCGGGCAACACACTCGCGGTGTTGGTATAGATCAGTCGGCGGTAGCCTCGCTGGGCGAAGTTCGCCCACACGGCCGTCAGATTGCTCTCGGTGATCTCCGACCGGTCAGGATCCCCTTCCGGTGCCGGGTGCACCTGCCCCATGAAGTCGCCCTCGATGATGGCGTGCGCGACCGCCACCGCGCGCAATTGCGACGAAACCTCCCACCCCACCGACGTCTTACCGACACCGGCTCGGCCTCCGATGAGGAGTACTTCCACGTCATCCATGGGAGGAGGGTGGCAGTCCATGACCGCCTCACGCGAGCGGATAAGACGGCGCCACCCCTACGACCGCACCCCCGCCTCGCCTGCACGATCACGGTCTACAGCTGGAGTACTAGTCCGGCGAAGTGGCGGCAGCTGAGGTGCTGAGGCCTACCAGGACCGTACAGACAGCGGTGGAATCCTCTGACGCCGGTGAAGGCATACGACGCCAGCTGGACGGACGGCCGCGAGCGCCTCCGTTGGTGCGATCGTCGTCGTCGACTGGCTGGCGTTCCACCTGGCCGTGCGATTGGGCGTGGTGCTGGCGTTCATCGACGGGGCGTGGGCCTGTACTGGCGCAGGCACCCGACCAGAACCTGATCCGGGGCGCCTGCCGCAGGCGTCACCGCAATCGCCACCGAGGCCAGCTCATCCGTACCGCGCCACGACCAGCGCCTCACCGGCACGGCCGACGGCAACAACGTGTCCCAGTCCACCGTCCGCCGCCGGCGGGACGAGCTGATCGGACTGCTCGCCGCCCGGGCCCCGGGACTGGACCGCGCCCCGAAGAAGGCCACGAAGCAGGGCGGGGAGGTGGTCTGATCGACGGCACCCTCATCCGCACCCAGCGCCGCACCGGCAAGGCCGACCGGCGCAGCTACTCCGGCAAGCACCGAGACTCCATGGGCCTTGCGGGGTGGGGTAGCGCCCATGGAAGTGCGGATAGTTGGGTATTCCCAGGGGTGGGCATCTCCAGGGAGTCTGAGAGAAGGAGGTGGTGGGAGGCGAGCTATGGACACCCTCATTTCCCGTACCTCGCCCAGTCGCACCGGCGAAACCGGCTCCGCCGCTGCTCAGCGGCCTTCCCACCCTGGAGTGCTAGTGACTGTCGTCTGGATCAACGGTGCGTTCAGCGCGGGGAAGACCAGCGCCGCGCGCGAACTGATCGATCTGATCCCGAACAGCACCTTCTACGACCCGGAACTCACCGGTGCGGGGCTGCGCGGTCTGCTGCCCCAGAAGAAGCTCGCCGAGGTGAGCGACTTCCAGGACCTGCCGATCTGGCGGCGTCTGGTGGTGGACACCGCGGCGGCCCTGCTCGCCGAGGTCGGTGGGGTACTGGTGGTGCCGATGACGCTGCTGCGACAGGAGTATCGCGACGAGATCTTCGGAGGGCTCGCCTCCCGGCGCATTCCGGTGCGCCATGTACTGCTCTCACCTGAGGAAACGATCCTGCGGCAACGGATCGCCGACCGAGTGGAGGACGACGGCGATCCCGAACGCAGCGAACAGGTCCGCCAGTGGGCGTACGAGCACATCGGACCCTACCTGTCGGCGCTCGACTGGATCGCCGGGGACGCCCACACCATAGACAACAGCGCCCTCACGCCTCGGGAGACCGCCGCACGGATAGCCGAGGCCGTGCACACCGGGACGGCCCCGGACTGCGGGATCGTACAGACACCCGACCCGACCGCGGAGACCGTCGCGGCCGGTGTGCTGCTCTTCGACGAGGAGGGCCGGGTGCTGCTCGTCGACCCCACCTACAAGCCCGGCTGGGAGTTCCCCGGCGGCGTCGTGGAGTCGGGCGAGGCGCCGGCCCGTGCCGGGATCAGGGAGGTCGCGGAGGAGATAGGGATACAGCTCGAACGGATACCGAGACTGCTGGTCATCGACTGGGAGGCGCCCGAGCCGCCCGGCTACGGCGGACTGCGGCTGCTCTTCGACGGGGGCCTGCTGCCGGACCGGGACGCCGAGCGGCTGGTGCTGCCCGGTTCCGAGCTGCGCGGCTGGCGGTTCGTCACCGAGGCGGAGGCGGCCACCATGCTGCCGCCCACCCGCTACGAACGGCTGCGCTGGGCGCTGCGTGCCCGCGAGAGGTCGACCGTCTTCAACCTGGAGGCCGGAGTCCCGGTGGGCTGAGCTCCGGCCCGGTCCGTGCGGCGGGCGTCCGCCGCACGGACCCACGGGCCGGGCGCGCATCGCTCACCGCGTGGCCGGTACGCGGTGAGCGGGCCCCCGGAACGGCAGTCCGGCAGTCCGACCGGCCGCCGGCCGGGCGCTCAGGCCTTCTTCGAGGCGGCGTAGTTCCGCAGGAACAGCGCCTCGGCCACCGACATCCGCTCCAGCTCCTCGGGCGACACGCTCTCGTTCACCGCGTGGATCTGCGCCTCGGGTTCGCTCAGCCCGATCAGCAGGATCTCCGCCTCCGGGTACAGCTCGGCGAGCGCGTTGCAGAGCGGGATCGATCCGCCCATGCCGGAGGACTGCATCTCCTCGCCGGGATACGCCACCCGCATGGCGTCCGCCATCGCCGTGTACGCCGGGCTGGAGACGTCGGCGCGGAAGGGCTGCCCCTGGCCGACCTGCTCGACCGACACCCTGGCACCCCACGGAGCACGCGACAGCAGATGCGCGGTGAGCAGCTTCGTCGCCTCGTCGGCGTCGCCGCCCGGCGGCACCCGGAGACTGATCTGGGCCCGCGCGCTCGCCTGCACCGAGGGCGTCGCGCCGACGACCGGCGGGCAGTCGATCCCGATCACCGTGACGGCCGGCCGCGCCCAGATCCGGTCGGCGACCGTACCCGTGCCGATCAGTTCCACCCCGTCCAGCACCTTCGCGTCCTTGCGGAAGTCGGCCTCGGGGTACTGGAGGCCGTCCCACTCCGCGCCGGTGGTGAGGCCGTCGACGGTCGTCGTGCCGTCCGCTGCGCGCAGCGACGCGAGCAGCTGGATCATCGCGGCCAGGGCGTCGGGCGCGGCGCCGCCGAACTGCCCGGAGTGCAGGTTCCCTTCGAGGGTGTCGAGACTCACCCGCAGCATCGTCATGCCGCGCAAGGTCGAGGTGACCGTCGGCAGACCGGCGCGGAAGTTGCCGGTGTCGCCGATCACCACGGTGTCCGCGGCGAGCAGCTCCGGGTGCGCCTGCGCGTACTGCTCCAGGCCGCCGGTGCCCTGCTCCTCCGAGCCTTCGGCAATCACCTTCACGGAGACCGGCACCCCGCCGTCCGCCTTGAGGGCGCGCAGCGCGAGGAGGTGCATGACGATGCCGCCCTTGCAGTCGGCGGAGCCCCGGCCGAACCAGCGGCCGTCCCGTTCGGTCAGCTCGAACGGCGGGGAGAGCCAGGCGGACTCGTCGAGCGGCGGCTGTACGTCGTAGTGGGCGTAGAGCAGCACGGTGGGGGCTCCGGCCGGACCGGGCAGGAAGCCGTAGACGGCCTTGCTGCCGTCCGGGGTGTCGAGCAGGGCGACGTCCTGGAAGTCCTCGTCGCGCAGCGCCCCGGCGACCCACTCGGCCGCGGCGTCGCACTCGCTCCTGGGGTACACAGCGGGATCCGCCACCGACTGGAAGGCCACCAGCTCGGTGAGCTCCGCCTTGGCGCGGGGCATCAGCGAGGCGATGGTTTCGGAAATCGGATGGGCGGTCATGGGCACGCTCCTAGCAGGTGCGACGTTATGTCTACGAATCCGTGTACTTGAACGCCGCGAACGCGGCGTTGTGGTGACGACGGAGGCACGGTCGATCCTCCCACAGCAGGGGTTGGCCCGAACGCGCCGTAGGATGCCGTGAGCAGCTTGGGCCACTGGTCGGATCGGGAGCAGAAGCACATCGTGAGCAGCGAGAACGCAGACGCCGGACATGAGCACGAAGAGTCGTCCGTGTGGGATGTCGTCGTAGTCGGCGCCGGACCGGCGGGAGCCTCCGCGGCATACGCGGCGGCGGTAGCCGGCCGTCGGGTGCTGCTGCTGGAGAAGGCGGAACTGCCCCGTTACAAAACATGCGGCGGCGGAATCATCGGGTATTCGCGTGATTCGCTGCCGCCCGGATTCGAACTGCCGTTGCGGGACCGGATCCACGCGGTCACGTTCTCACTGAACGGCAGGCTCTCGCGGACCCGCCGCTCCAAGCGCATGCTCTTCGGGCTGATCAACCGCCCCGAGTTCGACGCGGGGCTGGTCGAGGAGGCGCAGAAGGCCGGAGCCGAACTGCGCACCGGGGCGACGGTGTCCCGGGTGGAGCAGCACGGGGCCGCGGTGCCCGACCGGCGCACGGTCGCGGTCGTGCTGTCCGGCGGTGAGACGGTCCTGGCCCGTGCGGTGGTGGGCGCGGACGGCAGTGCCGGGCGGATAGGAGCTCATGTCGGGGTGAAGCTGGACCAGGTGGACCTCGGCCTGGAGGCGGAGATCCCCGTTCCGCAGACGGTCGCGGAGGACTGGGCCGGCCGGGTCCTGATCGACTGGGGCCCGATGCCGGGCAGTTACGGCTGGGTCTTCCCCAAGGGCGACACCCTGACGGTCGGTGTGATCTCGGCGCGCGGCGACGGTGGCGGGACGAAGCGGTACCTGGAGGACTTCGTCGCGCGGATCGGCCTGGCCGGCTTCGAGCCGAAGATCTCCTCCGGCCATCTGACACGCTGCCGCAGCGACGACTCGCCGCTGTCGCGCGGCCGTGTGCTCGTCTGCGGTGACGCGGCCGGTCTGCTGGAGCCGTGGACCCGCGAGGGCATCTCGTTCGCGCTGCGTTCCGGCCGGCTCGCCGGTGAGTGGGCGGTCCGGGTCGCGGAGTCGCACGACGCGGTGGACGCCCGCCGCCAGGCGCTCAACTACGCCTTTGCCATCAAGGCCGGGCTGGGTGTCGAGATGAGCGTGGGACGGCGGATGCTGAAGCTCTTCGAGCGCCGCCCGGGTCTGCTGCACGCGGTGCTGACGGGCTTCCGTCCGGCGTGGAACGCGTTCGCGGGGATCACCCGGGGAACGACTTCGCTGGCCGAACTGGTCCGTTCGCATCCGCTGGCGCAGCGGGCGCTGTCGACGATGGACCGTACGTAGCCGTCGCTGGGCGGGGGAGGGGAGCCGTCGGGGCCGGCCGTCCGGTCAGTCCTCGACGGTGATCCGGAAGACGGGGTGGTCGGGGCAGGCCGCGAGGAGCTCGGCATCCGTCGACTTCGCCGTGATGCCCTGGAAGTACTGATTGACCTCCCAGCCCCAGCGCTTCAGGTAGGTGCGGACGATGACCGCCTTCTGCTCGTCGTCCGCGATCTCGACAGCGGTGAAGGCGTGATTGCTGCGGCCCTTGCGCAGCTCGCCGCCGCCCGCGGCCCGCATGTTGCGGACCCACTGCGAGTGTCCGCGCGCCGAGACCAGGTACTGGGCGCCCTCGTGGTTGTGAGGGTTCACGGGGATGCGCTGCATCCGGCCGCTCTTGCGTCCGCGGACCGACATCTCCTGGGTACCGAGCAGACTGACGCCGTGTCGGGCGAGCCGGCCGACGAAGCTGTTGAGGCGGACGGTGAGCGGGCTTCCCTGAAGGTAGTAAGCCTGCGGCATGGTGACCCCCACTATTGAGAGAGCGGTGCTCTTGTTGGGGGAGCGGTGCTCTCGCTTGAGATCAGTATGTGCGAGAGTGGCGCTCGAAAGCAAGAGCAGTGCTCTCGTTGTTGGTCGCCGATCTGGACGCGTGACAGAATGCGACCCATGAGCGCTATCAGGGGAGCCAGGGAACGGGCCCGTATCGAGGTCACCGCCGCCATCAAGGACGAAGCGCGCAGACAGCTCGCCGCCGAAGGGGCGGCCAAGCTCTCGCTGCGCGCGGTGGCCCGGGAGCTCGGCATGGTCTCCTCCGCCCTCTACCGCTATTTCCCCAGCCGTGACGAACTGCTCACGGCCCTGATCGTCGATGCGTACGACTCCGTGGGCGAGGCCGCGGAGAACGCCCACCGGACCGCGGCCCCGGACGGCTCCGCGCCCGCCGCGCACCTGGCCCGATGGGTCGCGGTCGCCTGTGCCGTTCGCGACTGGGCGCTGGCGCACCCCCACGAGTACGCCCTGATCTACGGCTCGCCGGTGCCCGGCTACACGGCGCCACAGGCCACCATCGCCCCCGCCTCGCGCGTCGGCCTCGTCCTCGTCGCCGTTGTCGAGGACGCCCACCGCGAGGCGGGGCTCGCGCTGCCGCCGCTCACCGAGGAGCTGCGCCCCGAGGCCGAGCGGCTCGCCACGGAGCTGGCCCCCGGCCTGCCCCCCGCCGTCGCCGTACCGATCGTCGCCGCCTGGGCGCAGCTGTTCGGGCTGGTGTCGTTCGAGATCTTCGGCCAGTTCGACCGGGTGGTCGAGGCCAGGGCGGCCTTCTTCCGCCAGTCCGTCGAGGAACTGGGCCGCTCGGTCGGCCTGCTGGGCACGGCGGGCCCAGCACGACAGGGCGGCCGGGCACGGCGCTGAGCGCTGAGCCCCGGCACCTTCAGCTGTCCCCCTGCTCCGCCTCCCCGTTCGCCGTACTCCGCAGGGAGTACGGGTGATCGCCACGCCCGGCGGACGCCCGCCGGGTGGTCCTCGGTCTAGCGTGACCGGCATGGAAGAGCAGCGCTCACAGGAAGGCGGCGGTCCCCCGGGCGACCGGGGCGGGCCGTCGCGGCGAAGGCCGGGGGCGCACGGCGGGCCGGGCGCCGGGCGGGGTGGCAGGCCGGCGGATCCCCACGGGCCGGGCACACCCCGGAGCCACGACGGGCCGCCGCGCTGGCTGACCGGGGCGCAGGGGAGCTCCGCCGCTCGACTGCCGTGGGTGTCGACCCTGCTGCTCGGCGTCGTCGTCATGGTCGGGTCGGGCATCGCGGCCCACGGCCAGCTGGGCGAGAAGGCCCCGCTGGACCTCTTCGCCCGGCTCCTGCTCCTCGTCTCGGTGGCCGTGCTGCTGATGCGCCACCGTCACCCCGTCGTGGCCGTCTTCGTGAGTTCGGCCGCGGCGATGGTCTATCTCGGTGCCGGATACCCCTACGGGCCGGTCTTCCTGGCCGTCGCCGTGGGCTGCTTCAGCGCCGTCGTCGCCGGGCATCGCCGGGCCGCCTGGTCGGCCGTCGGCATGGTGTGGCTGGGGCATCTCCTGGTCGCCCACTGGCTCTACCGATGGCTGCCTCCCCCGGGCGACTCGGCTCCGCCCTGGGGACAGGAAGTGGGCGTCGCCGCCTGGGTGGTGGCGATCGTCGCCGCCGCGGAGTTCGTCCGGGTGCGCCGCGAGCAGTGGGCGGCGCAGCGGATGGAACGTGCGGCCGCGGAGAGACGGCGGGCCGACGAGGAGCGCCTGCGGATGGCCCGGGAGCTGCACGACGTCCTCGCCCACAGCATCTCCGTCATCAACGTCCAGGCCGGAGTCGGCCTCGCCCTGCTCGACTCCGACCCCGAGCAGGCCCGTACGGCGCTCACCACCATCAAGGCGGCGAGCAAGGAGGCGCTCGGCGAGGTCAGGCAGGTTCTCGACACGCTTCGCACCCCCGGAGACGCGCCCAGGGCGCCGGCTCCCGGACTCGACAGACTGCCCGAGCTGGTGGAGCAGGCCGCGAGCACCGGCCTGACCGTCACCGTCACGACGGACGGGGAGCGCGGCGCCGTCCCGCCCGGTGCGGACCTGGCCGCGTTCCGGATCGTGCAGGAGGCGCTGACGAACGTGGTGCGGCACTCCGGTTCGCGTACCGCGCGGGTCGCGATCGGGTACGGGCCCGGCCGCATCCGGCTCCGGATCGACGACCGGGGCCCTGCCACCGGCACCGACGCCGGGGGCAGCGGCAACGGGCTGGCGGGCATGCGGGAGCGGGCCGCGGCGCTGGGTGGCACGATCGAGGCGGGGACCCGGCCCGACGGCGGCTGGCGGGTGCGGGCCGAACTTCCGCTGCCTGCCGCGGCGGCCGGCGGGGCACCCCCGCACGAGAGGGAGACACCGTGATTCGCGTACTGCTCGCCGATGACCAGCTGCTGGTCCGGGCGGGGTTCCGGGCGCTCCTGGACGCCCAGCCGGACATCGAGGTGGCGGGCGAGGCGGCCGACGGCGAGGAGGCCGTCCGGCTCGTGCGCGAACTGCGGCCGGACACCGTACTGATGGACATCCGGATGCCGCGTCTCGACGGCCTCGCCGCGACCCGCGCCATCACCGGGGACCCTGCGCTGAACGAGGTGAAGGTGATCATGCTCACCACCTTCGAGCTCGACGAGTACGTCTTCGAGGCGATCCGCTCCGGAGCCTCCGGATTCCTGGTGAAGGACACCGAACCGGAGGAGCTGCTGCGGGCCGTCCGGGCGGTCGTCGCCGGTGACGCGCTGCTGTCCCCGGGCGTCACCCGACGGTTGATCGCGGAGTTCGCGGCCCGTTCCAAGGAGCCCGTGGAGGCTACGGGGCTGAGCGAACTGACCGAACGGGAAAGGGAGGTGATGGCTCTGGTCGGCATCGGGCTCTCCAACGAGGAGATCGCCCGCAGGCTCGTCGTCAGCCCGCTCACGGCCAAGACCCACGTGAGCCGGACCATGGTGAAGCTCGGCGCCCGCGACCGGGCGCAACTGGTGGTGCTCGCCTACGAGTCCGGGCTCGTACGCCCCGGCTGGCTGGGCTGAACCGGCGCTGCCGGACCATGTCCCGTACCACCTGCCGCACCACGCGCCGGACCCGCGGAGCCGAGCTCCACAGGGGAGTCCCGGCGGCCGAACCGCCACAGCACGTCGATGACCCGCCCCATGAAGACGAGCACCGCCACAGCCGCCGCGACCACCAGCAGCACGGACCGCAGGCCGCCGTGCGCGGTGAGGAAGACGGTGGGGGCGCAGACCACGACGAACGCCCCGGCGGCCAGCACGGCCCCGGTCAGCACGGCGAAACCGATCTCGACGGTCATGGCGTCCCGGTCGGCCTGGCTTCGGTGGCCCATGTCCGAAGTGTCACAGCCCAGTTGACAGCCGGACAACCCCGTCTCCGGCGCGGCGCGGGCCCCCGCGGCGGCTGCGGGCACCGGAACGGGATCAGTTGACCGCGGATTTCTCGCGCCACAGCCGGGCGAGAGCGGGGTCGCCGGTCACGGTCAGCGTGGTGAGCGGGATCCGGTTCCACAGCGAGAGGTACAGGTCCCGGGCCGTGCCGCTCAGCTCGCAGTCCGCGGCCTGGTCCGGGGTGTGGTCCGTCGGCGCCCCGGTCCCGCCCGTGGTTCGTGGCGGATCCGCCGAGAGCCGGACGGTCCACACCGCGCCGGTGTCGGTGGACCGCACCCGCAGTGTGCGGGGCACTTCGGTGCGCAGCCGGGACTTCGGGCGGGCGTGGAAGCCGCGGAGCAGCTCATCGACGCCGTCCGCGGCGTGCGCGGCTGCCACCGGGGACAGGGCGCCGTCGCGTGCGGACTCCGCGTCGACCCGGTGGACGGCCGTCTCGTGCGCCTGCCGCCGAGCCCAGAAGGCGAGCGGCGAAGGCGCGGCGAAGAAGGTCCAGCAGTGCAGGTCCGGTGACGCGCCCTCCAGGGCGGCCACCAGCCGGCGGTGCCCCTCGCCGAACCGGTCGAGCAGTTCGGGCCCGTCCAGATCCGGTTCCGCGGGGCCGCGGACGTACCTGGTGTACCCCTCGGTCACGAAGGCGGTCGCCCAGGCGTGCACCATCGCGGTGTGCCGCAGCAGATCCCGTACCTGCCAGCCAGGGCAGGTCGGCACGGGGGCCCCGGTCCCGGCCTCGGTGGCGGCCTCGGCCAGCAACCGGCCCTCTTCGGCCAGGGTGGTGATGTGCTCCGCGATGTCCATAGCAGGGATTGTGCCAGCGGTCAGGCGCCCTGCGGGTGGGCCGAGCGTGAACGCGTCCGCTCCGGGCCGCCGCGCAGCAGACGTACGAACCAGCCGAGGACGAACGACTGCACCAGCACGGACACGATGAGGGCCAGGTACATGTACCAGTCGGGTCCGGCCGAATCCGCCCCCCACAACGTGCTGTCGAGGAGGAGGAAGAGGAACACGGTGGGGGCGGCCAGGAAGAAGAGCCAGACGCCGGAGAACGAGGCGTCCTCGTGGGTGACGAACAGCGTGTCCACGGTGACGAACACGGCGGTGGCCGCGACCACGCCCAGATAGATCAGTGACGCGGCGTTGCCGACGGTGAGGCGTGCGAGTGTGCGGAGGTGCTGCATCGTCGTGACCGGCTTGTTCATCGTTTCTCCCCGTTGGTGGCTGGTCTCTCCATCGTGCGGTCGGGGAACCGTTTCTGCCTGAGTACGGCTACTCACTCGCGACGGTATGCGACACATTGCGGGCTGCGTACCCCAGCGCCGCGGCCGCGGCCGCCAGCAGGGTCACGGTGGTGAGGGCCGCGGGCAGCGAGAACCAGTCGGTGAGGAACCCGATCGCGGGCGGTCCGAGCAGCATTCCGCCGTAGCCGAGTGTCGAGGCCGCGGCCACCCCGCCGGGGCCCGCCAGCTCGCCGGCCCTGCTGACCGCCACGGGGAAGATATTGGCCAGCCCGAGCCCGGTGATCGCGAACCCGAGCAGCGCGAGCCAGGTGGTCGGAGCGAGCGCGCCGAGCAGCATGCCCACCGCGGCGGTGCCGCCGCCCGCGACCAGGGTCCTGGTCTGGCCCAGCCGTTCGAGCAGCGCCGTACCGGTGAGCCGGCCCGCCGTCATGGCCAGGGCGAACAGCGAGTAGCCCGCCGCCGCGATCCCGGGATGGGCGTGCAGGTCCTGTTCCAGGTGGAGCGCGCCCCAGTCGGCCAGGGCACCCTCGCCGTACGCGGTGCAGAGCGCGATCATGCCGAAGAGGAGCACCACGCGGCGGGCCCGCCCGCTCAGGCGCTTGGGGCGCTCGCTGCTCGCGGCCGCCTCCGCCGGAGGCCTCGCGACGGTGTGCCGCAGCAGTACGGGGCCCGCGAAGGCGGTCACGAGCAGTCCGAAACCGGTCAGGATCAGGAGATGCGCGGAGGGGGAGAGGCCGCCCGCCACCAGTCCGCCGAGCCCGGCACCGATCATGCCGCCGAGGCTGAAGGCGGCGTGGAAGCTGGGCATCACGGGGCGCCGCAGCGTGTTGACGAGATCCACCGCCGCGCTGTTCATCGCCACGTTCATCCCGCCGTACGCGGCGCCGAACACCAGCAGTACCAGGCCGAGCGAGAGCGCCGAGTGGGTCTGTGCGGGCAGCGCGATGCTGAGCGGGAGCAGGACTCCGCAGACCACGGTCACCACGTGGCTGCCGAAGCGGTTGCAGAGCCTGCCGGTGAGCATCATGGTGATCACGGCGCCGGCGGACACGCCGAGGAGTGCGAGGCCGAGGGTGGCGGCCGAGGCGCCGGTCTGGTGCTTGATGGCCGGGATACGGACCACCCAGCCGGCGAAGATGAACCCGTCGAGGGCGAAGAACACGGTCAGCGCGGTACGGAGACGGGAGGACGAGGGTGGGGCGGGGTTGCCGCCCGGTCCCCCCGGCAGGGCCGTCCGCAGTTTGTTTAGTTGCGGCACAAAGTCAGCATAGAGGCCTGCGGACAGCGGGCGCAAGACGGCTGCCGACGGGCCTCGCGCAGGGGCCGGACCCGGCCACCGCGGCGTCGGCAACACCTCCGGATCATGGGAGACTCGCCCCCATGAACGGCAAGGTGACCCACACCCGGACGAAGTTGGAGAGGGGCCGCAGCGCGCTCGGCCCCGCGCTGGAACTGGTCCATACCGGACGCGCGCCCACGCGTGCGGTCCTCACCTCCGAGCTCGGCGTCACCCGTGCCACGGCGGGCGCGGTCGCCGCGGAGCTGGAGGCGCTCGGCCTGATCAGGGTGGACTCCAGTCCCGGTTCGGCGGCGGGCTCGCAGGGGCGCCCCTCGCACCGCCTCGCGGTGCGGGAGTCCGGGCCGGTGGCCGTCGCGGCCCAGGTCCACGCGGACGGCTTCCGGGCCGCGCTGGTCGGGCTGGGCGGCCGCCTCGTCGCGACCGCCCCTGGCTGCGTCACCATCACCGCGGACCCGGCGCAGGTCATCGGTGAAGTCGTCGACGACTGCGCCCGGTTGCTGCGGGACAGCGGGCTGCGGTGCGTGGGGGCCGGGCTCGCCGTGCCGTCCGCGGTGGCCGAGCCGGAGGGTACCGCCCTCAACCCCCTCCACATCGCCTGGCCGGCGGGTGCCCCGGTCCGCGAGATCTTCGCCACATGCGTCCGCGAAGCCGGCATCGCGGGGCCGGCGTTCACCGGCAACGACGTCAACCTCGCCGCGCTCGCCGAGCACCGGCACGGAGCCGGGCGAGGCGCCCAGCATCTGCTCTGCGTGGCCACCGGCCACCGCGGCGTCGGCGGGGCGCTCGTCCTGGACGGCCGTCTGCACAGCGGGAGTTCGGGGCTGGCGCTGGAGGTCGGACACCTCACGGTCAACCCGGAGGGTCGGCCCTGCCACTGCGGCGGCCGCGGCTGCCTCGACGTCGAGACCGACCCGCTCGCCTTCCTCACCGCGGCGGGCCGCCGGCCCGGCCCCGAGGAGTCGCTCCTCAAGCAGTCCGGGGACCTGCTGCGCAACGAGTACGAGGACGTGGCGGTGCGGGTCGCCGCGGAGGAGCTGATCGACCGGCTGGGACTCGGCCTGGCAGGGCTGGTCAACATCCTCAACCCGGACCGGATCATCCTGGGCGGACTGCACCGCGCGCTGCTCGACGCCGACCCGGAGCGGCTGCGGGCCGTGGTCGCCGACCGCAGTCTGTGGGGGCGCAGCGGCAGTGTGCCGATCCTGCCCTGCACCCTCGACCACAACAGCCTGGTCGGCGCGGCGGAGCTGGCCTGGCAGCCAGTGCTGGACGACCCCCTGGTCGCACTCGCCTGAGCGGATACGGCTCCTGGGTGCGTACGCCTGAGTGGACACGGCTCCTGGTCGCACTCGCGTGAGAGGGCACGACTCCAGGGTGCGTACGCCTGAGTGGACACGGCTCCTGGTCGCACTCGCGTGAGAGGGCACGACTCCAGGGTGCGTACGCCTGAGAGGGCACGACTCCTGGGTGCGTACGCCTGAGCGGGCACGACCCCCTGCTCGGCTTCGTCCGGGAGGACGGGCCTGGGAGGACGGGCATGCGGGGACAGACCTGGGGGGACGGGTCTGGGAGAATGGGCCGGCGGGGCCGTGCCGCGTCGGCCCTCAACCCTCCCGGACCGGTCCGAACGCGAACGCCCGTGCCGGGTTGCCGACCAGCGCCGCCGCCATCAACTCCGCCCCCAGGGTCTCCTCCAGCCGCGGGCGCAGCCGGCGCAGCAGGTACGGCATGCCCGGCGTCTCGGGCACGGTGGTGTCGCCGCCCAGCAGCAACTGCCCGCCGAACCCCGCCTCGGCCAGCGCCGCCAGCTCCGAGGGCAGCCGCCAGTCCGTCGCGTGGTGCGACCGGGACGGACCGTCGAACGCGAGGAACGCCCCCGCCCGCGCCGCCTCCCGCTGCACGGCACCGTCCGGTGAGCGGCCCAGATGCCCGAGGATCACCCGCTGCGGCGCCACGCCCAGCTCCCCGCAGAGCAGATCGAGCACGTCCAGCGCGGCGGTGCCCAGCTCCAGGTGCACGGCGATCGGCGCGCCCGTGCGGTGGTGCGCCTCGGCGGCCGCCGTCATGGTGAGCCGGGCGTGCGCGTCGACCGCGTGGAAGGCGCCGGCGACCTTGATGAGCCCCGCCCGTACCCCGGTGGAGCCGATGCCCTCCGTGAGCTCCGCGACGAAGAGCGGGGCGAGCCGGTTCCGGATCCGGTCCAGCTGTGCGGGCGGATACTGCGCCGCCTGGTGCAGCCCGGTGGCCGCCACCACGTGCACGCCCGTCGAGCGGGACAGCGCAGCCAGTGATCCGGCTCCGCGGCCCATCCCGTACGGCGTCCACTGGACCACTGTGCGGCCGCCGAACTCCCTGAAGGAACCGAGCCGTCGGGCGGCGTCCTGCGGGTCGGCCAGCTCCTGGCCCGGCAGCTGCGGGCTGCGCAGGAACAGATGGTCGTGGGCGTCGCAGACACCCAGTTCCCCGGCGGGGACGTCCCCGAGAACGGTGCGGACCGTGGCTACCACTGGCGCCCCTCCCCGAGGTCCTCGATTCCCGGCCGGCTGACGTGGAGCACCTCGAAGCGCTCGCCCGGCTCCTCGGGCGCGGGACCGTCCCAGAGCGTGAAGTGGACCAGCTCCCAGTGGCGGGGGTCCACGGCGAGCGCCGTGACGACGGCGCCGGGCGTCTTCGCGAGCCGGCGGCTCTCCTCCAGCGCGGCTTCGACCGCGTCCGCCGGAGCGGCAGAGGCCGGAACGGGTGCGCGCCGGCGGGTGGCCGTGCGGGGGAGCGCGGCCGACGAGGGGCCCCGCGCGAACGAAAGGCCCGTCCAGTGCCGCACCTCCGGGCGCCCGAAGTCCCGCACGATGCCCTGGAATCCGGGGCCCCAGAGGAAGGAGTTCATGCCCTCGGGTGCCGACCAGAGGTAGAACGGCGCGTACTGGTTGACCGGGGAGTCCTCGCCGTGCTCCCGGATCAGGTAGGCCTTGATGCCGAGTCCGGGGAAGTCGTCCAGCAGGTGGCCCTTGGCCGCCACCCGGTCCCGGATGACGCCCATGTCGTAGTCGGCGGGGAGGGTGATCTCGTACTGCATGGCGTGCATCGCGTACTCCTCAGGCCGCCGGGTATGCGGCGACGCCGGCGTCGGGGTGCCAGTGGATGGTGGAGCCGTCCTCGGCCGCCTCGACGAGTGCCAGGTGGGTCATGAAGGTGCGGGGCGCGGCCCCGTGCCAGTGCCATTCGTCCGGCTCGATCCACACGGTGTCACCCGCCCTGATCGGCTCCACCTGACCGCCCCGGCGCTGCACCAGGCCCTCGCCCTCGGTGACATGGAGGACCTGGCCGTGCGGGTGGGTGTGCCAGGCGGTGTGCCCGCCCGGAGCGAAGTGCACGCTGAACGCCCTTATCCGGCAAGGTGGTCCGGGAGCGGCGAGCTCGTTCAGCCAGACGCCGCCGGTGAAGTGCTCGGGCGGTCCGGTCTCTGTGTCTGGGCGGTTCCTGGTGATGCGCATGAGGGGTGGCGCTCCTTGGGTGGTCGGTCGCGTGGGACGGCGGGTCAGCCGGCATCCGAAGCGGGGGCGAGCAGCGTGAGCAGTCCCCGGACGGCCGCGTCGAAGGCGTCCGTCGAGCCGGCGGCGCGGGCCAGCACGTAGCCGCCCTGCACCGTCGCGACGATCGTCGCCGCGATGTCGCCGGGCACCAGGGCGTGGGCGAACTCGCCCCGCTCCAGGCCTTCCTGGACGATCGCGGCCAGCCTGCCGCGCAGCCACCCGATCGTCTCGTCGAGGGGGGAGCGCAGCTCATCGCTCACGATGACGTCCGGGTCCATCGTCAGCCGCCCCACCGGGCAGCCCCGCAGTACATCGCGCTCACGCAGCAGGTAGCGCGAGATGCGCTCGTACGCGGAGCCGGGCGCGTCGAAGGTGCGGCCGGCCGTCTCGCGCATCTCGGCGGACGTGCGCCGGATGGCGGCGAGGGCCAGCTCGGGCTTCCCGCTGAAGTGGTGGTACATGCTGCCCTGGCCGGCGTCCGCCCGCTGCTGGATGGCCTTGGGGCTCGTGCCCACGTATCCGCGCTCCCACAGGAGCTCCTGAGTGGCTTCGACCAGTCGGTCCGGAGTGCTCATGAAGGCACTGTACATACTAGTAGGTACAGAATCCATGGCCGGTGGCCAGTCATCCGTGGCGGGCGGGAGCAGCCGCCCGCCCGCCGCCTACTCCCGAGGAGGTACGTGTACTGCCGCCGGCGGTACGACGACGAGGGCCCCTCCCCGGAGCCAGGCTCATAGGTGACAGAGGAACGCGAACCCTGACAGAGGAGCTGACCGAGATGAACACCCTGGCCTTCGACGGGGGACCCGGACCGTGGATCCTCCTCTTCCCGCTCATCTGGGCGGCCGTCGTCATCGGCGTCGTCACGGTCGTACGACGCACCGTCTGGCGCGGGCGGCGCGGCCCCTGGCGGGTCGGCGGCGGACAGGCAGGCCCCGCCACCCCCTCCCCGATCGACATGCTCGGGCGCCGCTTCGCCGCCGGCGAGATCGACGAGGACGAGTACTGGCGCCGCCTCTCCGTCCTCGACGAGCAGTTCGGCACCCGTGGCAGGGGCGGCGCAGCATGACCGCCGTCAGCGGGTTCCATCTCGGTGGACCCGGCTGCGCCGTGTCCCTGATGATCGGATGATGGAGGGGCTGGTCCGTCAACTGCACCAACGTGGCGGCTGGTTCACTCCGGAGGCCGGGAGTTCTGGTCATGTGTACGTGCAAGAGACTCTTGCGCTTCATCCAGATCTGATTGGCAGTCGGATCCGGGCGTGCGGAACAGGGCGGCCGGGACCGACGCCTCAGTTCGACCGGTTGAGGGGCGGCGGGCAGCGGAAAGGGCCGGGGGCCGGGCCCCTGGCCCACTCGGTAGCCTCTCCCTGGTGAATCTCAACCTCTTCAGCGATGTGCCCGACGGCCTGAGCCGACGAGCCCGGTCGTTCGTTCAAGCACACGGCGTCAAGGTCGATGTCCGGCCCATCGCTGAGCACAGGCAGTGGTGGCTTGAGCGAGACATCCCGGCGGCGGTCCTCGACCGGATGGTGGCTTATGAAGAGCGCTGGGGAGGGCTGGTTCTACCACCCGCATCACAGTACGACGGCGGCCCGCGGTACCTCGAAGCGGACTCCCCCGAAGGCTCCGCGTCCGAAGGGTGGTGGTTCGGAGCAGGGATGCAGCGGACCGCAGTGCCCTATTCGTTCATGATCGGACCGTCTGGCGAGTTCGGCATTCACGCGGATCGGTGGGTGCCCCTCCATGCCACCGTCGAGGGCTGGGTGGAGTCGCTCGCGCTGACGAACCACCTGTCCACGTGTGCGAAGCGGATCGTCAAGGTCACCGGTGACGATGTCGACGGCATCGTGCTGGACGGGTACGAGCAGGTGCGCGAGGTGATGGGTGTTGCCGACACCTGGTGGCGGGGAGCCGACTCAATTGTGGCGGTCTACACAGGGGAGGCCGAGGCTCTCTCCTTTCCGCGAGGACGCGCCGCGTTGATCTACTCCGGCCTGGATGAGTGGGGCCTGCGCGGAGGCGTCAAGGACAGCGACAACTGAGAGCGTCATCCCTGGCAGGCGCGGCGGTTGTCCTGGAGATCCAGTGCCCCCCGGCCACGTTCACCGCACAGGAAGAGCGCAGTCGAGTCGTGCCGTTGGCGGAGATGACCGATCCCGGCGAGGCCGCTGCCAGTTCGCGGACCGACGGCACCGTTGGGCGGCCGCCGAGCTCCCGACCGGACCGCGCACCTGGCGCGACGCGGCCGCAGCCGTCCGAACAGGATCGTTCCCGGGTCAGGGATCCGGACTCCGTCGGCATCCACTTGGCGGGTCCCGCGGATGCCGAACTCTCCGAGGTGCTGTTCACAGGCGGATGGGCCGACGGGCTGTGGTGTCCGGCCTCGGCGTCACCGGCGTGTGCGAGGCTCCGGGCCTCGCTTCGCCGGACGAGTTCGGGGCGCTGCTCGACGGCTGTCTGCTCCGGGCCTTCGGCCCCGGGCATGCGCCGGTGCATGAGCGGCGACCGCCCTCGGCCTGCCCGCCCCGGACGTAGCCGCCCCGGCCCGCGCGGCAGGAGCGGGACGCCCCGCGAGGCGCCCCGCTCCTGCCGTGTCAGCCGACCGACACGGACCGTGCCACCGAGGGCTGCACACCCTCCGGCGACATGATGCCGCTCAGGTCGAACGGTCCGTCGGTCGTCGCCCCGTACACCGAATGCGGTGGCTGGACGGCGAACAGGGAAGGGGCCGGAAGGGTGAACCAGACGATCTTTCCGGCTCCGCCCCGGGGGCGGACACCCCAGCTCTCGCTGACCGCGGCGATCAGCGCGAGTCCGCGCCCCGACGTACTGGAGTCGTCGGCGTCGCGCACGGTCGGCAGCCGTGGGTCGTGGTCGTGGACGGACACCGTCAGCCGTTCGAGCAGCAGCTCGACCTCGACGGTGCATGACTTGTCCGGCTGTGCATGCCGGTGGACATTGGTCAGGAGTTCCGTGACGCCCAGCGCTGCCTGGTCGATCAAGGGATCGAGATGCCAGTAGCGCAACTGCGCCGAGATGATTCTGCGGACCTGACCGATCCGCGACGGCAGGGCCTGGAGCTCCACCGCGCAGTGCCTGCTTGGCTCGCTGATCACGGCTGCGACTCCCCGAAATAGGTCCGGAAGAAGACGAAGGGACGGATTCGGCAGCCGGCTGACTGCTGATTCCGGGCCGGCGGTGTGAACCACAGTGTGACCGCCGGTGAACCATGAGTGACGTGACTCCAATGTCGCTCAGGGGTTCCGGCTCCGCAACTCGCGGTGCCCCCGTCGCGCCGCTCCGTGCTCCGTCAGCCGCGCGCGGCGGCCGCCCCGCGCAGCGCTTCGAGGAACCGGCGCGCGGGACCGGCCTCGTCGGGCTTCCCCGGGCGGCGCGGCATCGTCAGCCGGTACCGCGTCCCATTGACCCGTGCCACCGTCGCGTCCGCGCCGGAGAACCACGCTCTGCCCGTGCTCACCGTCCCCACCGGTGCGCTGTCGATCTCCCGGCCGTAACTGGTCAGCAGCGCCAGCCGGCCGTCCTTGACGGTCACTTGCCCGGCCCGTGAGAGCGAGCGCGCCCACCGGTCGATCCGTACGCCTGTCTCACTGAACTCCGTTTCGGACATGGCCCCTTCGCCCCCTTCGTCACGCCCCCGAATGAAAGTGTGCACAACCGGGACCGGCTGCACCAGAGCGGGGCGGGGCGCAATGACGCATTCGCGCCGCGACGGCTCTCGCAGGCGCTCCGTCCGCAACACCAAGGCAGGGCTATGGAGTATCAAAGTCAATGTTTGTGCAGGTAGGGGGCATATCGTGGGGCGCGCCGAGACCGGTCGTACGAGGAGAAGCGCGCTGATGGACACGGGTGAGCACAGAAGTGAGCACAGACACGACGGCGAAGCGGTGGCGACCGTCGACATCGACCGCACCGACCTGGCGTACCGGGCCTGGCTCAAGGAAGCCGTACGCAAGGTCCAGGCCGATGCCAACCGCTCGGCCGACACGCATCTGCTGCGCTTCCCGCTGCCGGAGAGCTGGGGCATCGACCTCTACCTCAAGGACGAGTCGACGCACCCCACCGGCAGTCTCAAGCACCGGCTTGCGCGCTCGCTCTTCCTCTACGGACTCTGCAACGGCTGGATCCGCCCCGGACGGCCGGTGATCGAGGCGTCGAGCGGTTCGACCGCCGTCTCGGAGGCGTACTTCGCCAAGCTGATCGGGGTGCCGTTCATCGCCGTGATGCCCCGCACCACCAGCCCCGAGAAGTGCCGGCTCATCGAATTCCACGGCGGCCGCTGCCACTTCGTGGACGACTCGCGCAGGCTGTACGAGGAGTCCGCCAGGCTCGCGGCGGAGTCCGGCGGCCATTACATGGACCAGTTCACCTATGCCGAGCGGGCCACGGACTGGCGCGGCAACAACAACATCGCGGAGTCGATCTACCAGCAGCTGCGGCTGGAGCGGTACCCGGAGCCCGCCTGGATCGTCGCCACTGCGGGGACCGGCGGCACCTCCGCGACCATCGCGCGGTACGTGCACTACATGCAGCACGACACCCGGATCTGTGTGCCCGACCCGGAGAACTCCTGTTTCTTCGACGGCTGGACCCGCCACGACCCGCTCGCCACCAGCGACTGCGGATCGCGCATCGAGGGCATCGGCAGACCCCGGATGGAGCCGAGCTTCGTGCCGGGGGCCATCGACCGGATGATGAAGGTCCCGGACGCGGCCACGGTCGCGGCCGTGCGCGCGCTGGAGCGGTCCATCGGCCGCAAGGCCGGCGGCTCCACCGGGACGGGGCTGTGGAGCGCCTTCAAGCTGGTCGCGGAGATGCTCGCACAGGGCGCCACCGGCAGCATCGTCACCCTGATCTGCGACCCAGGTGACCGCTACCTCGACAAGTACTACTCCGACTCCTGGCTGGCCGCGCAGGGCCTGGACATCGCGCCGTACACCCGGACCATCGACCACTTCCTGAGCACCGGCGACTGGCCCGGCCCGCAGGTGGGCAGGGCCTGATCCGCGGCAGGCCCCCGCCCGCCGTACTCCGGGCCGCCGCCCTCCTCAGGCCCCGGCCGGTCCGGAGAGCCGCCGGCCGAGGTTGCGCACGGCGTCCCGGAAGGACCTGCCCACCGCGGGGCGCGCCCGCCGCATCGTGAACCGGAACAGCGCGGAGCCGTCGGCGGCGAAGGTCCACCGCACCCGGGTCCCGGTACCGGCGGGGGTCAGCAGCCACTCCTCCACCAGGGCGTGCAGACCGGGGGCGTTGGATTCGTCGACGCGGTAGGCGTACCTGCTGCCGGGCTCGGCGGCGACGACGGTCTCCCGAAACCTGATCCCGCCCCGGAGCCTCACCTCGCGGCCCGCGCCCGCGTCGACCGGCCGCGCCGACGTCAGCTGGGTGAACCAGCCGGGCCACCCCTCGACGTCATTGGCCAGGGCGCGGTACACGGCCTCGGGCGGCGCGGCCACCTCGGCGGCGAAGACCAGTCTCAGCGGAGCGGCCCCGACGAAGTCGAGGTCCACGGAGCGGAGTCGGCGTGCCATGGAACGCACCTCCCGTGCGGTCGGCGGCGGACGGACCGCCGCCACCATATCTGGCACTCCGTCAGATGTCCTCTGCGGTACCTGAGCCGACCCCGGCCCCTCATGCGCGGGCCCGGTCAGCGCACCGCTGTGAGTGAACCGCCCTCCCGGAGCCGGGCCGTCAGTGCCACCGGGGCGTCGCGCGGCGCCCGCACCGCGAGCGTCGTACCGGAGGCCGAGGTGCGGACCGCCCCGGTGGCCTGGATCCGGTCGACCGCGCGGCTTCCCGCGGCCAGCACGTACCACCGGCCCGAGGGCGCCTTCCAGTGCGTGCCGCCCAGCACGTGCTGGCCGAACCGGCTGCACAGCGCCGTGTCGCGCTGGTCGCCCACCACGGTCGCCGGGGCGGCCGTCGACGGATCGGGTCCCAGGAACTGCACCAGCACGCGTCCGGGCCCCTGCCAGGTGTCGGCCCGGGTGCAGACCCACTGGGCCGGGGCGCCGCCCTCCGGAAGACGCTGCTCGGCGAAGTCCCAGTTGTTGACCGCCCGCACCCCGGTGCCGCCCAGCGCACGCAGCGAGCACGCGGTGCGCGCCCAGCTCAGCAGCGCGGGGCCGCCCGTCGCCTCCCTGGGCTGCCGTGCGGGTGCGCCGCCGCCGGGTTTCGGCGTGAAGGTGAGGTGGACCGGGGCGAGATCGCCCAGGTCGGTGACGAGGAAGGCGTGTTTCTCCACGATGCGCTCCGAGGACCGCAGCTGCATCACCGGCCAGGAGTCGCAGCCGCCGGCCGGTGACGGACGCGGGACGGCGGCCGTCACACCGTCCGCCCCCACCTTCAGCGCACGCGCCGGAGTGTCCGGCCGCAGCAGATCGCGCGTCGTGGACTGCGAGATCCAGGGCGCCAGCAGAAAGCGGGCACGGTTCCCGCTGCGGCTGACGACCACGGCCGCACCCGTCGTCACATCCGCGTCATCGGTCCGGGCGAAGTCCAGGGCCGGGGCCCCGGTCCCGGACAGCGGCTCCGCGTAGCGCACCACCCGTACCCCGCCGTCGTGGAACAGCACCACGGCGGCGCCGTCCACCTCACCCGCGTACAGCAGCCGGGGCGGCTGGGTCGGGGGCACCGCGAGCGCCCCCGGGGTGGTCGAGACCGCGGTGCCCTCCGGGGTCCGGCCCCAGGCCCGCAGCGCCCGGCCGAGCAGCGCCCGGTCGTCGGAGCGGCCGCCGCGGGCCGGCCACGCGGTGAAGTCGACGCGGGAGGTGTCCGCCCACTCCTGCGCCGCGGTGCGCAGCAGCGCCGCCGGGTCGAGGGCGGGAGCGGGCGTGCTCCCGGCGTCGGGGAGACGGACCGCCGAACCCTCCTCCGCCAGCGCGACCACGCCGCCCGCCACCACGCACAGCGCGGCGACGCCCGCCACCACCCGCATCCGGTGCCGGCGTCGCAGCAGATCGCTCGGCCGTGTCTGGAGGACACACGGATCGAACTCCCCGGAACGCAGGAGCGCCTCGGCCGCCGCACGGTCGCCGGCCCCGAGCCGCCTGGCCGCCCGTACCGCGCTCGCCGGGTCCCGCGCGTCCGCGCGGGCGAGCAGGGCCTGTGCCTCCGGCTCGTCGAGCTCCTCCAGCAACCGCAGCGCGAACGCCGCCCTGACGGCCGCCGATACCGTCGACAGCTCCTGGTCCAGCGCCAGTTCGGCCGCTCCGCCGGCCCGCGGGAAGAGCCGCAGACCCCAGACGGCCGGGAGCGAGGGGCGCAGCGCGGCCGGTGCCGGCAGCCGCCCCGGCCACCAGCGCGGCCGCCGCTCGTGGGCCAGCGCGGTGCGCAGTACACGTAGCCGCATCCAGGCGTAGGCGGAGCTCACACCGTCCTGCGGAGCGGGTCCGGGGGAGGCGCCGCGGGTCTGCGCCGGGACCCGGGCGGGCGCCGGAACCTCCGGCGCCGTACCCGTCCCGGGCAGGGCGCGCTGCACGGAGGCGTGGGCGGCCAGCACCCTGCGGTGCCGGCCGAGGGCGGGCGGCAGGACCAGATAGGCGAGCCGGACGAGACGTGGGTAGTGCTCCACGAGCGCGGCCTCGGCCTGCGGGACGCCGGGGCGTTCGCTGCTGCCGGAGGACCGCTGCTGCGGTTGGTGGATCGGCATGAATTCGATGCTTCCTGAGCCGTAGGCGGAAACCGTCACACCGACAAACGACTCGATCGTGTGACGGTCACATCACCTGCTCAGGGCACCCGTCGGCACCGCGCGGATCCGGCCACCGGTCACTGATGGCCCTGCGCCGGCCGGTCGAGCATCGAGTCGAGCACCCGGCCGAAGATCCGCCGCCCCGCCCCGGAGATCAGCGGATCGCCCCACCTCGGCAGCAGCCGCACGCTCAGCTCCTCCACCCACACCACGTGGGAGCCGGCATGGGTGGGATATACATCGATCGAGGCCCGGCCCAGCACCACCCGGCCGCGCTTCTCCAGACGGCACATCCCCGCCCGGCTGCCGGACGGCGGTGACCACCGGACCACTTCCATCGGATCGTCGAACGCCAGCGGACCGACCCCGGTGCGTGCCACGAAGACCGTCCCGGTCCGGGTCGGCGTCCCCGCGGGCACCGTGATCGTGGTCAGCGGGACCTGCGCGGCGTGCCGTTCCCAGTCCGTCACCCGGCGCCAGGACTCGGCTGCGGGCAGAGGGGTGAAGCGCTCGATCCGGAAGACGGCCACCCCCCGATCCTAGGCCGTGCCGGGCCTCCCGCGAGCTGAGCGGAATCCGGGGCTGTGGTCCTGGCCGAACCCCGGCTCAGTCCCGGCCCGGCCCGCCGTCGGCGTCCCGGCCCGCGACCACCAGACCGGGCAGGTGCTCCTCGATCTCCTCGCGGGCCTCCTCCGCCAGGCCCGCGTCCGTCACGAACGTGTTCACCTGCTCCAGCGTGGCGAACGAACTCAGCCCCACCGTGCCCCACTTGGTGTGGTCCGCGACCACCACCACACGCCGCGCCGACTGGACGAAACGCCGGTTCGTCTCGGCCTCCGCCAGATTCGGCGTGGACAGGCCGGCCTCGACCGAGATGCCGTGCACACCGAGGAAGAGCACATCGAAGTGGAGCGAGACGATCGCCTGGTCCGCGACCGGGCCGACCAGCGAGTCGGACGGCGTCCGCACCCCGCCCGTGAGAACCACGGTCGCGGCACCCGGCCGGGCACCCGGTGATCCCGGGCGCTGCGCCGCGTGGAACACGTCGGCGACCCGCACCGAGTTGGTCACCACCGTCAGGTCCGGTACGTCCAGCAGGTGCTGCGCGAGCGCGTAGGTCGTGGTGCCGCCGGACAGCGCGATCGCACTGCCGGGCACGGCCATCGCGGCGGCAGCCCGCGCGATGTCCTCCTTGGCGGTCAGCTCCAGCGTCGACTTCGCCTCGAAACCGGGCTCGTGCGTACTGGCCTCGACCACCGGCACGGCGCCGCCGTGCACCTTCTCGATGACCCCCTGCCGGGCCAGCGCGTCCAGATCCCGGCGGACGGTCATGTCGGAGACGCTCAGTTTGCGGGTCAGCTCATTGACCCTGACCCCGCCGCGCCTGCGCACCTCGTCGAGGATCAGCGCGCGCCGCTGCTCCGCGAGCAGATTCTGATTCTCGCTCAACGCCGGGTCCGGTCCTTCCCTGTGGCCGTGCAGGAGTCCGTTCGGACGGGCTCATCCTGCCACGCGGTGTCGCGGGCCGCCGCACTGGGGAGATTTCGTGAGAGCGGCACGGACACCGCCGCCCGGCCGCGACTCTGGTGACCGGCCATCAGCCGCCTTCCCCCCACTCCGAGAGCGAGTCACCGCAGTGCCCCCTCCCACCCAGGCCCCGCAGAGCACCGGGCCAGCGCTGGAACTGCTGGTCCACGGTGTGGGCGGAACCACGCCCCAGGAGATGCTCGCCGACCCGCGCACGGTCCGCGTCACCGGTGACGCCACCGCCGCCATCTACCGGCGCCCCGCCGACATCGACGCGGAGCAGCACCCCGAGCGGTACCGGGACCGGCCCATCCCCGAGGCCTACTGCTGGTCCAACCTCACCTCCGGCAACGGCTCCCGTGCGCTGTGGCTCCTGCTGCTCCCGTTCATGGTGATCAACCTCGCTCACTGGATGCGCCCGGCCGCCACCGGCCGCCCCCGCACCGTCCGGCTCTACGGGGCACTGGTCCGGCTGGTCGCGCTGAGCCTCACCGTCCTGCTGACCGCCGCGGCCTGCGAGGTCGCGCTCGACCTGACCGCCTGGCAGTGCGCCGGTGTGGCTGCCTGCTCGGACCAGCGTTCGTGGCTGGGATTCCTGTCCGCCGCCCAGGGCGGCTGGTGGTCCCAGCCCGGCCGCCGGCTCGCCCTCGCGGCCCTGGTTCCCACCGCGCTGGTGGGACTGCTCTGGTATCTGTCCAACCGCACCTGGAGCGCCTACGAGTCCCAGCGCCCGCTGACCGGCACCGTCCCTGACGACGACGGCGCCGGGACCGCCCCCGCCGAGCCCCTGCGGCCCGCGCTCGGGCGCCCCGGATTCTGGTTCGGGCGCCGGCTCGTCGCCCGGCTGCGCGCCGCCCACACCGCCGCCGGGTTCCTGACCGTCACCGCCTCGGTCGCGGGGGCCGCGGCCCGGCACGACCGGGTCGCGGACGGCCCGGTCCCCGCCCTGTACGGCCGCCTGATCGAGGCGCTGCTGGTGCTGGGCATGCTCGTGGTGCTCTGGGTCGTCTGCCGGCGCGGCCGCAGCGAGCGGCGCCTCGACAACCGGCTCGACCGCGCCGTCATCACCTACCTGCCCGGGGCCGCGCTGACCCTGCTCGTCCTCGCCTCCGTGCACGCCGCCTGGTCCCGCCCCGGCTGGGCCTCCGCGGGCACCCTCCCCGGCGACGTCACCTTCCGCGTCGTCACCCTCGCCCAGGGCGCCTTCGTCGTCGCGCTGGCCGCGGTGGCGTGGCGCCTGTACCGGCGCAGCCCCGAGCCGCGCACCGTGATGCGCGGACTCGGCGGCCCCTCGGTCGCGATGCTCGCCTGCGCGCTCGGCGGCGTGATGACCGGCGGGGTGGCCCAGCGGGTGGCCGACTGGCTCGACGGTCCCGGCAGCCCCGGCATGGGCCGCAGCGCCGTCATAGAGGGGCCGCCGGTCCTGCTCAGCTGGCAGGCCTCCGTCATCCCCGTGCTGCTGGTGCTGCTCCTGCTTCCCGGGATCGCCCTCGGCGTACGGACCTACCTCGTCGCCCGCCGCCTGGAGCCCGTGGTCGACGCGGAGTACGAGGAGCGGCGGCCCGACCCCGCCCGTACCAAGCAGATCGCCCGGACCCGCGCCACGGCCGCGCTCACCGACTCCGCGCCCGGCATCGTCGGCCTGGTCTCCGGCGCCACCCTGCTGCTCGGCGCCGCGGCGGTCGGCGGGGCCTGGGCGAGCGGGCAGGTGCCAGGACTCGCGATGGACGGCAGCAGCCCCTTCGTCGAATCGGTGGCGGAGGCGGCCCAGTCGACCGGTTCCTGGATGATCGGCTTCGGCTTCCTGGTCTTCGTCGCCTGCGGCCGGCGCGCCTACCGGGACGCCTCCGCCCGGCGCACCATCGGCATCCTCTGGGACGTCGGTACGTTCTGGCCGCGCGCCGCACACCCCTTCGCACCGCCCTGCTACGCGGAGCGCGCCGTCCCCGACCTGGCCTCACGCATGTCCGGCTGGACGGCGAGGACCCGGGGCCGGCTCGTCATCTCCGGCCACTCCCAGGGCAGCGTCCTGGCCGCGTCCGCGGTCTGGCAGCTGCCCGCCGGAACCCGGCGCAGGGTCGCCCTGCTGACCTACGGATCACCGATCGAGCGGCTCTACGGTCGCTGGTTCCCGGCCTACTTCGGCCCTGTCCAGCTGCACGGTCTGCACCGCTCGGTGCACTGCTGGCGCAACCTGTGGCGGGCCACCGACCCGATCGGCGGCGAGATCCGGCTCGGCGAGGAGTCCGGGCCCGAGGTGGACCGGGGCCCGCTGAAGGACCCGCTGGTCTACGGGCGCACCCCCGAGCACCCGCTGCCCGAGCCGGTGCTGGGCCACTCCGACTACCAGGCCGACCCGGTCTTCGCCCAGGAACGGGCCGCGCTCCTGGAACGGCTGACCCCGCACCTGCCCCAGCAGGCCGGCGAGCCCCGCCAGGAGCTCAGGGAAGTTCCGGGAGGTCCTCCGGGTACAGCAGGGTGAGGTCGTCCGTGCTCGTCTCCGCGAGCTGGGCGACCCGGCCCGCATGCCGTTCCACCATCGACTCGAAGGTCTGGCGGGCCGTGCGGCCGTTGCCGAACGCGGGACCCTTGGGGAGCTCGGTGAAGTACTTCAGCAACGCCTCGTCGGTCCCGGAGGCCAGGCTGTACTCCTGTTCCTCCGTCTGCTGCTCGACGATCCGCAGCAGCTCCCGCGGCTCGTAGTCACTGAAGGTGATCGTCCGTGAGAAACGGGACGCCACACCGGGGTTGACGGTGAGGAACCGCTCCATCTCGTGGGTGTACCCGGCGACGATGACGACCACCGCGTCCCGGTGGTCCTCCATCAGCTTCACGAGCGTGTCGATCGCCTCGCGGCCGAAGTCCCGCCCGGAGTCCTCGGGGGACAGCGCGTACGCCTCGTCGACGAACAGCACCCCGCCGCGCGCCCGGTCGAACGCCTCCTGGGTCCGGATGGCGGTCGAGCCGATGTGCTCGCCGACCAGATCGACCCGGGACACCTCGACCAGATGGCCCCGCTCCAGCACACCGAGGGCGGCCAGGATCTCGCCGTACAGCCGGGCCACCGTCGTCTTGCCGGTACCGGGGGAGCCGGTGAAGACGAGGTGGCGGCGGACAGAGGCGGCCTTCAGACCGGCCTGCTGCCGTCGTCGCCCCACCTCGATCATGTCGGTGAGGGCCCGCACCTCGCGCTTGACGCTGTCGAGCCCGACCAGCGTGTCCAGCTCGCCCAGCACCGCCGCGGAGGTGCGCACCGGCGCGGCCGGCGGCTCCACCGTGACGGGCTCGACCGCGCGCGGAGCGGGGACGGCCCCGAGCAGCCCGGGGGTCGTCTGGGTCGCCGTCAGGACGGCCGGCGGCGGGGGAGTGGCGGTGCGCAGCGCGCTCTCGTCGCTGGTGCAGTCCTCCACGACCGGGCCGGTGCCGGACCCGTCGCTCTGGGCACCGCCCTCCGGGAACTCGTAACCCCCGCGGGCACAGCGCTCGGTGCGGCAGCGGGTCAGCGTCGTGCGGCAGCCGTCCATCACGTAGAAGCCGTAGCCCTCGCTGCCGGTGACCCGGCAGCCGTGGAAGGTGCCGCGGCCCTCGGCCGACACGTAGAAGCCGGCCTCGGCGGGCGAGGTGACCGTGCAGCGCTCGATCGTCGGATCGGCGCCCTTGGTGACGATCACGCCCGTCTGGGCGGCATCGATGGTGCAGTTGTTCAGGGTGCCGCCGCTCCCGTGGTCCCGGAACCAGGCGCCGGTGGACGTCTCACGGATCCGGCAGTCGTCGAGCTGCGCCGTCGCCCCGTCGCTCACCGACACCGCCGTGTTGCGGATCTGGGAGAGATCGCTGTCCACGACGTCGGCGCGTGAGCCCCGGTCGAGCACGAAGATGGCGTCCGGCACGTCGTGTACGCGGCAGGAGTCCAGTATCACCGTCGCACCGTCGCTGACCCAGACCGCCGGGTAGTCGCCCGTGCTGTCGTGGATCTCGCACTGGTTCGCGTCGACCCGGGTGCCCGGGTCCCAGACCGAGAGCCCGTTGCGGCCGAACCGGCGCACCGTGGAGCGGGTCAGGGTGAGGACCGAGCGCGAACGCAGGTCCACCGCGTTCTCCGGGATGTCGTGGATGTCGCAGTCGGCCAGCGTGAGCACCGCGTCGGTGTCGAGGGTGACCCCGTCCGCGGAGGTGCGGTGCACGGTGCAGTCGGTGAGGTGGGCCGAGGCGCGGGCGGCCACCTGTATTCCGCTGCCCTTGATCTCGTAGATCTCGCAGCCGACCGCCTCAAGGCCGCTGCCCTCGCCCGTGACGGACAGCCCCGCCCCGGAGGAGTGGTGGATACGGCAGCGCTCCAGCCGGGGGTGCGCGCCGTCGCGCACCGAGACGCCGGACTGACCGGCCGAGACGATCTCGCACTCCTCGAACACGCCGCCCGCGCCGTCGAGTACGGCGATACCGACGCCGGCCGGGTTGTCGACGGTGCAGCGGCGCACGGTGGGCCGGGCCGAGCCGCGCACCTCCAGGCCGGCGGCCGAGCGGGTCACGATCCGCAGGTCCGCGAGTTCCGGCGCGCCTTCCTCGACCAGCAGGGCGGGGGCCGCCGAGTCCTGGCCCTCGACATGGAGATCCTGGACGACGGCGGAGGCGCGCAGCGTCAGCGGTACGCCGTCGACGGGGGCGATCCGCACGGAACCGAGGGAGCCTTCCGGCCCGCGCAGCGTCACCGCGCGGGCGATGACGAGGTTCTCCCGGTAGGTGCCCGGCGCGACGGTGAGCACATCACCGTCCGCCGCCGCTTCCAGCGCCGCGGTGAGGGAGGCGTATTCGCCAGTGCGGCGCCGCCACCGCGATGTGCCGGTGTGCGTCACCTGGACCGTGCCCTGTGCCATGGCGCTGACGTGCCCCCGCCTCGTGCGTGTGTGATGCCCTGGTCACCGGCCTCGCGGCAGTGACCACCCAGAGTCCGCCCCGCCGAAGTGAGAGGCGGCCGGTCCACCGTAGCGCGCGTGGAGGGCGGGAGTTGACCTGATCGGCAGCCTCGCGGTGCCGTGACGGGCAAAGCCTCCCCGGCGGGCCGGACCCGGCTCAGCTGCCGGTACCGGTCCTGCCCCAGTCCGGACCGGCCTTGGCCCAGGCCCGGTCGAGCCGCTCGTAGCGTTGCCGGACCATGCGCCAGACGGTCAGCCGGCGCCCGGCCTCGGTCAGCAGGGCGGTGAGCATGGTGGCACCGAGCCCGGCGAGTACGGCATGGGTGTGCGCCGTCGGCGCGTCCATGGGGCGCGGCGCGGGATGCCCCTCAGGGCCGGTCCAGATCCTGACCGGGGCCCCCGGAGCGGTGTTGCGCGAGTAGGTCGTCACCGTGGCGCTGCGGGCCGTGCCGTCCGGTGCGTGCCAGCGGGCCAGCACCGTGGTCATGGCCGCGCGGTCGGTGGAGACCTCCGGGTCGGCGACGAAGTGCCGTGAAGCCGTGGAGCGGCGCACCACGACGGCGGTGGTGAGATGGGTCCGCGCCTGCTGGGCCCAGACGGACTGCTGCAACGCGCCGTCGACGCGCGAACCGAAGAACCAGCCGGACGCCGGCGCCGCCAGCACCAGCAGCACGAACGCGACCAGGGCCACCCACGCCTCGTGCCGGTCCGTGGCACGGCGCAGGGGATTGTGCCGCCAACGCCAGACTCCCGAAAGTGCCCGCACAGTCCTGCACCCCCTTCCGTATCCGTCTTAACCCGATACGGTGCGGTCCGCGCGCCGGAGCGACCAGGAGAGAACAACCTCACCCCGCCCAACGCACCGGCCCGCTTCGGGAGTTCCCGGCAGCGGGGGGCGGTTCGTCACGGGCATCCGGCGAGAGCCGCCGTCGAGTCCCCATGGCTCGACTGCACTCTCACCGGCCGCCGGTGCCGCCGGCACTCCGAACGGGCGGCTGTGGACGGCACGGGGTACGGCAGGGCGCATGCGTCCATTCTGCCAGCCGCCGCCGACAGCCCGCCGTCGGTGCGGCGTTACCCCGTCAGGACGTCCCTGACGCCCCCGGGTGCTGGTACCTCGGGTCCGCTAGTACCCCCGGCCCTGGTACGGGCGGTTGTACGGGTCCTCGTACGGCGACTGCGCGGGAACCGGACGCGGCGACGCCGGACGCATCGACTCGTAGCCGGTACCCGGCGCGGGCCGCGGCTGCTGAGGCTGTTGCGGCGGCGACTGGTAGCCGCCGCGGCTCGCGGCCGGCTGCTGCGGGATGTACGGCGCCGGGGCGTGCTGCAGGTGGGCCGGCTGCATCGGCGCGTAGCCCTGCTGGGCGGCCGGCTGCGGGTAGCCGTACGACGGAGCCGGCTGGGAAGGCGCCGACGGAAGGGCGGGCAGAGCCGACGGGAGTGCCGGCAGATAGCTGCTGCCGGTGTCATAGGCGGCCGGTACCCGGATCGGCGCGATCTGAGGGGTGCCCCGCTCCGCGACCAGGGAGTCGTAGATCGGAGTGTCGGGGAACGACGGTGCGGCGTAGTAGCCACCACCGTAGGTGGAGCGAGGGGAGGTCATGCCACCTAAGTTAAGCCCACGATGTGCCGATTGGGGAGTCCCAATCTCGGGGTTATCCGTTTTACGCTGATTCTGCCCTCCTGACCTGCCAGAACATTGTTAAAGCCTTCGTTAACAGAGGGGCCTTTTCGGTCGGCGGTTCCGCAGGACGTGAATAGGACTTGGTCAAATCGGGATTAGCGAGCAGGCCGCCCGGCTAAGGGAGTTCGGCGGCCCGATGGTCATGAACCACTCAAGGAAAGGGAGTGAGCGGGGCCGCCGCGGTGGACGGCCCCGCTCACTCCCTTGCCGCCTCGGCGACCGGTCAGACGGCCGGGTCGTGCCGCAGCGCCACCACGTCGATCTCCACGAGGATGTCCATCAGGTCGGAGCCGACGGTGGTGCGCACCGGGCGCGGATCGCTGAAGTGCTCCCGGTAGACCTCGTCGTACGCCGCGAAGTCCCGGTGCAGGTGCTGGAGGTGGACCGTCGACTTCACCACGTCGTCCAGGTCGAGGCCGTCCGCCCGGAGCAGGGCGCGGAGGTTCGCCAGGACCTGGCGGGTCTGTTCCCGGACGGTGTCGGCCACCGCCCCGGTGACCGGGTCCTGCGGGCCCAGGCCCGAGGTGAACAGGTACGGCCCGGCGGCGATCGCCTTGCTGTAGCCGCCGGCCGGGGGAGGCGTGCGGTCGCTGTGCACGGCGCGCTTGACGGGGGCCGCGGCGGGCCGGGGAGGGGTGCTCATCGGGTCAGGTCCCCCTCGCGCTCGTTGACGCCGGCGTAGTGGCGCAGCTTGTCCTCGTCGACGGTGACGCCCAGTCCGGGACCCTCCGGCACCCGCAGCCGGCCGTTCTCCAGGGTGAGCGGCTCGATGATGTCGTCCGCGTGCAGGTAGTACATGGAGTCGATGGCGCGCGACAGCACCGGCGTGGAGGCCACCACCGTGAGGTGCGCGGCCGTCGCGATGCCGAGCTCGCCACCGCTGTGCAGGTTCATGCCGAGCCCGAACGTCTCGCAGTGCGCGGCCAGCGCCTTGGTCGGGGCGATGCCGCCCCACTTGTACACGTCACCGTGGATCACGTCGACGGCGTTCAGCCGCATCGCCGGCGCGAAGTCCTCGAAACGCACCACGCACATGTTGGTGCACAGCGGGATGCGGACCTTCTGGCGGACCTGGCTCATGCCCTCGATCCCGACGCACGGGTCCTCCAGGTACTCCAGGTCCAGCTCCTCCAGGGCGATGCCGGCCCGGACCGAGTCCGGCACCGACCAGGCCGCGTTCGGGTCGACACGCAGGTTCACGTCCGGCAGCGCCTCGCGCACCGCGCGCAGGACGGCGACATCGCCCTCCACGTCCTTGGTGCCCTTGAGCTTCACGGCGCTGAAGCCGCCCTCCGCCACCACCCGCACGGTGTGCTCCGCCAGCGCCCCCGGCAGCTCCGCGGGGCGGGCGCCGGGCGCGTCGGCGCGGGTGATCAGCGCGGTCAGCGGCACCTCGTCGCGGACCCGGCCGCCCAGCAGGTCGGTGACCGACTGGCCGGTGGCCTTGCCCATGGCGTCCCAGCAGGCGACGTCGAGCGCGGCGAGCGCCGCGTAGCCGAGGTAGCCGTAGAAGAACGGCACCATGTGGTGGCGGCGGTGGAAGGACTCCAGGGCGAAGGGGCTCGTCCCGATCAGGTCCGCCGCGAGGTCGCGGACGATCGCGGCGACCGGCCGGCCCCACATCGTCTCGCCCCACCCCTCGACGCCGGAGTCGGTCCTGATCCGCACCACGGTGCGCGTCTCCCCGGTCTTCGTCTCGAACGAGCTGGTGAACGGGTTGACCAGGGGAAGGTTGACGACCTGGACGTCGACCTCGGTGATCTTCATGGAGTGCGGTTTCCTCTCGGTGGGGGCGGCTCGTGGGCGGGTCACGCGGTGGGGCGGGTGGCGGCGTCGAAGGCGAGTACGGCGCGCGCCAGCCCGAGGGCACGGCGCTCCAGCAGCCGGGCCCCGCTCACGGCGTCGGCTCCGGACGCGTCGTCGGTGGAGCCGCCCACCCGCTCCCACTCGCCGTGCCGCTCCACGGTCAGACCGGGATAGGGCGGCTTGTCGAACAGCGGCGGCGGGTCGACGGGCTCGCGTCCGGCCCGCCCGGTCCGCACCAGTTCGGGCCGGGCGGCGAGCATCAGCGAGGTCTCGAACCAGCCTGCGTGCCCGGGGATCAGCCCGCTGTCCCCGTCCTCCTCCGGACCCTCCCCGGGCTCCCCGGTGTCGGTGAGCGTCCAGTACGAGCAGGCCGCCGCGGTCACCTCGGCGCGCAGCGCGAACCGCTTGACGGCGAGGCGCATGATCTCGTCGTTGCCGCCGTGGCCGTTGACGACGAGGACCCGGCGGTAGCCGCAGGCGGCCAGCGAGTCCAGCAGTTCGTCCAGGACGGCGCCGAGCACCGGGGCCGACAGGGTCAGTGCCGCGGCGAACAGATGGTGCGGGCTGTGCCCGTACGGCAGCGTGGGCAGCCGGACCGTACCGGGCACGTCAGCACCGGCGGCGGCCCGCTCCGCCAGGACGGCCAGGGCACGGGAGACCACCGCGTCCGCGAGCATCGTGTCGGTGCCCATCGGCAGGTGCTCGGCGTGCTGCTCCTGCGAGCCGATCGGCAGGATCGCGATCGAGCCGGCCGCCGCCGCGCGGGTCTCGCGCCAGGTGCTCTCGGTCAGATTCCGGTGGGTCATGCCGCTGTCTCCCCGGTTCGGTGGCATGACAGAGTCGGCGCATGGCGCATGAACGTATTCCTTTGCGGTTGGTACCCGATCCGCGGCCGGAGGAGCCGGCCGGGCGGGGCGTCGGTGTGCTGGGCGCCGTCGAGGTGCTGCCCGGTCTGGTGCGGTCCGCGCTGCTGGAGCGCACCGGGGTCGTACGGGAACGCGCGCAGGCCCGCTTCGACGCGGGCAGCGCCGACCCGGGCGTGGTCGACGAGGCGCTGCGGGAGGCTGCCGCGGTGTTCGCGGGCCACGCCCCGCTGGGCGTCGGCGTGGCCGCCGCCGGGGTGATCGACCCGGCGGCCGGCCGGATCGTCGAGGTCAACGACGCGCCCGCGCTGCGCGGCTACCCGGTCGCGGACCGGCTGACGGAGCTGACCGGTGCGCCCGTCCGGGTCGAGCACCGGGCCCGCGTCCAGGTCCTCGGGGACCGGTGGTTCGGCGCGGGACGCGGCCGGCGTTCCTTCGCGTCCGTCGCGACCGGTGAGGTGCTCGGCGTCGGCATCCTCTACGACGGTCAGGTGCTCGCCCCGGTCGGCGGCCGCAGCGGCGCCCACATGACGGTCACCGCCAGCGGCGACGTCTGTACCTGCGGCCGGCGCGGCTGCTGGAAGACCGTGGCGACGACCCGCTGGCTGCGCGACCGTGCCGCCGCGCTCGGCATGGACCCCCGAGGTGTCTCGCCGGGCACGCTGCTCGCCTCGGCCGACCCGGCGGCCCGCGAACTCGTCGTGCGGTACGCGGAGAACCTGGTGCTCGGCCTCGCCACCGTCCAGCAGCTCTTCGCCTGCGGACTGTTCGTGCTGCACGGCGAGGCGCTCGACGGCGGCGAACCGTTCCGTGAACTGGTCGAGACCCTGCTGCGCGCCGATGAGCTCGGCGGCGGAGAGGCCCCCACCGTGGTGCTCGGCGAGCCGGCCGACACGGGCGCGCTGCTCGGTGCGGCGGGCCTGGTCCTGTCGGGAGGCTAGCGCCACGGGCGGTCGCGGGGTCATGCCGCGTCGTCCCGCGCCGTGTCGTCCTGTGCCGTGTTACCCCGCGCCGTGTCGTCCTGTGCCGCCCGGACGCGGCGGCCCCGCGAGGGGTCGGGGACCGGCACGGCGTCCAGGAGGCGCCGGGTGTACGCGTCCCGCGGCTCCGTGAAGACCTGCCGGGTGTCGCCGCTCTCCACGATGCGGCCCCCGCGCATCACGGCGACCCGGTCCGCGATCTGCCCGACGACGGCCAGGTTGTGCGAGATGAAGAAGTACGTGAGGCCCAGACGTTGCTGGAGCTCCGCGAGCAGGTCCAGGACGCGGGCCTGCACGGACACGTCGAGCGCGCTCGTCGGCTCGTCCAGGACGACCAGGCGCGGCTCCAGGGCGAGGGCGCGGGCGATGGAGACGCGCTGGCGCTGCCCGCCGGAGAACTCGTGCGGATAGCGGTCCAGGATGCCCGCGTCCAGGCCTACGGAGTCCAGGAGTTCGCCGGCCCGCTCGCGTACCGCCGCCCTGCCGCGCCGCCCGCGCGCCCACTCCTCGTGGGTGACGAGCGGCTCTCCGACGATGTCCGCGATGCGCATGCGCGGATTCATGCTGGAGTACGGGTCCTGGAGGACGACCTGCATCTGCCTCCGCAGCGGCCGCAGTTCGGCGCCGGTCAGCGACAGCAGCTCCGTACCGTCGAACCGCACACTGCCCGCGGTGGGCTCCAGCAGGCGCAGCAGCAGCCGGGTCAGCGTCGTCTTGCCGCAGCCGGACTCCCCGACCAGGGCGAACGTCTCGCCCTCGCGGACCGTGAGGGAGACGTCGTCTACGGCGACGCTCGGCGGCCGGCCGGGGAACTCCTTGCGCAGTCCGCTGATTTCCAGAAGGTCGCTGGTGGTCATGGGGCGGGCTCCAGTCGGGGGGTGGCGGCCAGCAGGTCGCGGGTGTACTGCGCGGCGGGGCGGGCGAAGACATGGTCCACGTCCCCGGTCTCGACGACCTCGCCGTGCCGCATGACCGCCACGCGGTCGGCGGTCTCCGCGACCACCCCCAGGTCGTGGGTGATGAGCAGGACGGCCATTCCGTGCCGGCGCCGCAGCGTGACGAGCAGTTCGAGGATCTGCCGCTGCACGGTCACGTCGAGCGCCGTCGTCGGCTCGTCCGCGATCAGGACGCGCGGCCGGGCCACGAGCGCGGAGGCGATCATGACGCGCTGGCGCAGTCCGCCGGACAGTTCGTGCGGGTACTGCCGGTAGCGGTGCTCCGGATCGGGGACGCCGACCTCGTCGAGCGCCGTCAGCGCGGCCAGCCGCGCCTCCGCGCGGCTGTGGTCGCCGTGCAGCCGCAGCGCCTCCGCGACCTGGGCGCCGACCCGTTGCAGCGGGTCGAGGCTGGTCATCGGGTCCTGGAACACCATGGAGATCCCGGCGCCGCGCACCTTGCGCAACTCACGCTCGGGCAGCGCCAGTACGTCCCTTCCGTCGAGGAGCACCCGGCCGCCCGCGTACACGCACGGCGGTTCGGGGTTGAGGCGCATCGCGGACAGGGCGGTGGCGGATTTTCCGCTGCCGGACTCACCGACGACGGCGAGGGTCTCACCGGCGGCGACGGAAAGGTTCACCCCGCGCACCGCGTGCACGGTGGCGGAGGCGAGTTCGAAGTCGACGCGCAGGTCCTGGAATTCGAGGACGGGCGGGGCATCGGGGGAGTGGGTCATCGGCGGTACGCCTTCGGGTCCGCGACGTCGCGCAGCGCGTCGCCCAGGATGTTGATGGCCAGGGAGGTGAGCATCAGTGCCACACCGGGGAACACGGCGATCCACCAGGAGGTGCCGAGGTACAGCTGTCCGTCGGCGAGCATGCCGCCCCAGGTCACCGTCTCCTTCGGCACACCGAGGCCCAGATAGCTGAGTGAGGCCTCCGCGACGATGGCGGCCGCGATGTGCAGGGTGCCGATGGTGGCGAGGGGCGCCATGACGTTGGGGAGCAGGTGCCGCCGCATGATCGTCAGGTCGTCGACACCGATGGCGCGCGCCTCGGTGATGAAGTCGCGGGTACGCAGCGACAGCACCTCCGAACGCACCACGCGGGCGTACGAGACCCAGCCGGTGATGCCGAGTACCAGGATCACGTAACCCAGTCCCGAGCCGACGAAACCGACGACGGCGAGCGCCAGCAGGATCGCGGGGAAGGCGAGCTGGACGTCGGCGACGCGCATCACGACGCGGTCCGTCCAGCCGCCGAGGTAGCCGGTGGCGAGGCCCGCCGCGGTGCCGATGACCCCCGCGAGCAGGGCGGCGCCGGCGCCGACGAGCAGCGAGACACGGGTCCCGTACACGACGCGGGAGAGCAGGTCCCGGCCGAGCTGGTCGGTGCCGAGCAGATGGGCGCCGCTGCCGCCGGACTGCCAGGCGGGCGGCTGGAGGCGGCCGAGGAGGTTCTGGGCGTTCGGGTCGGCGGGCGCGATCAGCGGAGCGCACAGCGCGCACACGATGATCAGCGCGAGGAGGACGAGCGCGACCGCGGCGAGCCGGTTGCGCAGCAGCGAGCGCCATACGGACGGCTGCTTCGCGGCGGCCGGGGCGACGGCGGCGGTGGGCGCGGGGGCGGTGGTGGTCATCGGGAGTTCCTCACCCTCGGGTCGAGGAGGCCGTAGGACAGGTCCACGAGCAGGTTCACCACGACGAACGTGGCGGCGAAGAGCAGCACCGTGCCCTGGACCAGGGGGAAGTCGCGGTTGGCGATGGCCTGCACGGTCAGCTGGCCGACACCGGGCCAGGAGAAGACCTGCTCGGTGAGGATCGCGCCGCCGAGCAGGCTGCCGACCTCCAGGCCGACGACGGTCACCACCGGCAGCGACGCGTTGCGCATCCCGTGCCGCAGCACGGTGCGCACCGGACCGAGACCGCGGGCGCGGGCCGTACGGATGTGGTCGGAGCCCAGCACGTCGATGAGGGAGGAGCGCAGCAGCCGGGCGACGACGGCGACCGAGTAGACGGAGAGCGTGACCGCCGGCAGGACGAGGTGCGCGAACGTGCCGTAGCCGGAGGCGGGCAGCGCGTGCAGGCCGACGGCGAACACCAGGATCAGCAGGATCCCGATCCAGAAGGGCGGGGTGGACTGGCCGACGAGCACGGCCGTGATGACGCCCCGGTCGGCCGGCTTGCCCCGGCGCATCGCCGCGATCGTCCCGGCGGGCAGCGCGATCAGCAGCGTCACGACGAAGGCGCCCGCCGCGAGCAGCAGGGTGGCCGGGATGCGGTCGGCCAGTACCTGGCGCACCGGCTGGTTGTAGAAGAGGGAGTTGCCGAAGTCGAAGCGCGGCAGGCCCCACAGATAGTCGAGGTACTGGCTGAACAGCGACTTGTCCAGGCCCAGGCTGTGCCGCAGCACGCTCTCCTGCTGGGCGCTGGCGTCCGGCGGCAGCATCACCTTCACCGGGTCGCCGGACAGCCGCACCAGGAAGAAGGCGACGGTCGCGGTGCACAGCAGCACCAGGACCGCGGTGCCCAGCCGGGCGGCGGCCGGGCGCAGCACCGCCACGACGCGGCTGCCCGGCGTCCCGGCCGGACCGGCGGACCTGGCGGGCAGGGTCAGGGACTCGCTCATCACACGGCCACCTTCGCGCTCGCCATGTCGAGGATCCCGGCGGCGCCGGGCGTCCAGCTGGGCCGGGTGTTGTGCACGTAGATGTTGTCGATCTGGTAAAGGGGCACGAAGGGCGCCTCGTCCTTGATCAGTTGCTGGAGACCGGAGAAGGCGCGGCGCCGCACGGCGGGATCCACGGACAGCTCCTCGGCGTCCACGAGCCTGTCGGCGCGCTTGTCGTGCCAGCGGCTCTGGCGCCGGTCGCTGCGTACGTTGGACTGGAGCATGCTCTCGCCGTCCAGGGTCCACACGGTGGACGCGGCCAGGTACATCGGGCCGAGTGCGCCGTGGTTGTCCGAGGTCAGCCGCTGGGCGTAGGTGCCCGGGTCGAGCAGATCCACCTTGGCGCGCACCCCGGCGTGGGCGAGCAGCCCGGAGATGGCCTCGGCGACGTTCGCGTCGAGGTTGGAGGCGGTGAGCGAGGTGCTGATGCCGTCGGGGTGCCCGGCCTCGGCGAGCAGCGCGCGGGCCTTGGCGGCCGAGCGGAGGTAGGGCTTCACGGTCTCGTCGAAGCCGAACGCCCCGCGCGGGATCATCGCGGGGACCTCGGTGGCGTTGCCGCCGAGCACCGCCTTGATGAGCAGTGGTACGTCGACGGCGTGGTTGATCGCCCGACGGACCCGGCGGTCGCGCAGCGGCCCGTCCGACAGGGTGTCGAGCGACAGGTAGGAGGTCCGGACGCCGGTGTGGTGGTCGATCCGCACCCCCGGGTAGCCGGCCAGCTGCTCGGCGGCGTCCGGGGTCATGCCGGCCACGATGTCCACGCCGCCGCTCTGCAGGGCGGCCAGCGCGGAGGAGGAGTTGGGGGCGGGGACGAAGACCAGCTCGTCCAGGTGCGGGCGGCCCTGCCAGTGGCCGGCGTAGGCGCGCAGCCGCAGTTCGTGGTCGCGCTGCCAGCGGCGGAACGCGAAGGGGCCGGTGCCCACGGGATGTGCGGCGAAGCCCTCGTCCCCGACCTTGTCCAGGTAGCGAGGGGGCACCACCACACCGCCGAACAGGGACAGCTTCGCCGGCAGGATCGGGTCGTGCACCGAGGTGTGCAGGTCCACCGTGTACCGGTCGACGACGGTGACGTCCTCGACGTAACGCAGCTCCACGATCGGTGACTTGGTCGCGGGGGCGAGCAACCGCTTGATGCTGAACCGGACCGCTTGCGCGTCGCAGGGCTCGCCGTTGTGGAACGTGACACCGCGCCGCAGCTCGAACCGCCAGACCTTGGCCCCGACGGCCTTCCAGGAGAGCGCGAGCCGTGGCCGCAGGGTGTTGTCGCGGCCCAGGGAGGTGAGCGTGTCGAAGATGTTGATCAGGGCGTTCATCGACGTCATGTCGCCCTGCTTGTGCGGGTCCATCGTCTTGGGATCCCCGGGCTGGGACACCCGCAGGACGTTGCCGGCTGCGTCCGCCGGCGGTGACCCGCACCCGGTCAGCAGGGCGGGGGCGGCCAGGGCCGGGGCGGCCAGAGCGCCGGCCCGCAGCACCGAGCGGCGGGAGCAGCCGGCGCGGGGGCCGCTTTGCCCTCCACGTATTCGTTCCATTGAACAACACACTCGTTCCGGTGAATGGAATGCAGTGCGGGTAAGGTAATCCCCATGGGGAAACCGGTCAACAGTCGTTCGCAGCAGCAGACGTCCGCCACCGCTCTCGACGAGGCGGCCGTGACAGCCCTTCCACCCGCGCCAGGCCCGGTGGACAAGGCCATGGAAGTGCTCTCCGCCCTCGCGGAAACCGGGGCACCGCACCGCCTCGCGGACCTCGCCCGCCGTACGGGCCTCGCCAAACCCACCGTGCACCGCCTGCTGCGCGCTCTCGCGGCCGGCGGCTACGCCGAACCGGCCGCGGGCGGCAGCTACCGCCCGGGGCCCCGCCTCCTCGGACTCGCCGCGGGCGTCCTCGCCGATGACGCGGCCACCCGCCGGGCCGGCCCGGTCCTGGAGGAACTGCGCCTCCGCACCGGCCTGTTCGCCTCGTACGCGGTGCGCGACGACAGGACCCTGGTCCACCTGTGCGTGCACGCGCCCGCCCAGGGACCCGCCCTCGACCTGCGCCCCGGAACACGTGAGCCCGTCACCGCGGGCGCCCCGGGACTCGCTCTGCTGGCGGCCCTGCCCGCAGCGGACACCGAGACCCTGCTGACCGGACCGGACGGCGCCCCCGTCGACGGGGCGACGCGCACCGCGCTGGCCGCCGCCGCCCGCGACGGCTACGCCTTCGACGGCGCCGACCCCTGGCGGGAGCGCCGCGCACTCGCCGCCCCGGTCCGCGATGCCGCGGGCCGTCCGGTGGGCGTGCTCGTCCTCGCCGGACTGGCCTTCACCCTCGACGAGGCGGCCGCGCGCCTGTACGGGCCGATGGTGCGCTCCGCCGCGGCCGCGGTCTCCGCGAGCCTGGCCGCACAACCGGGAGGACGGCTCGGCCTGGTGGCGGATCCGGACCGGGGGACGGGGCGCAAGTGATGAGTACCCACCACGCCGCCGCACGCCGGCACCTCCTCGAACAGGGGCGGGCGCGCGGCCTGTACTCGGGCGCCGCCTGGTCCCTGGGGGACGCGAACGGACCGTACGACCGGGGCTGGACCGGGACCCGGGCCATCGGCGGCGCCCCGCTGGACGGAACCGACCTGTGGGACCTCGCCTCGGTGACCAAACCGATCGTGGGCCTCGTCGCCATGGCCCTGGTCGAGCGGGGCGTACTCGGCCTCGACGACACCGTGGGCCATCACCTGGACCGGTACCGCGACAGCCCGCACGCCGACCGCACCCTCGCCCAACTCCTCGACCACACCTCGGGACTGCCCGGCGGCGTCCCCCTGTACCGCGAGCACCCCACCCGCGCGTCGCTGCTCGCCGCGCTGGGGACGCTGGGGCGCACCGCCGCACCCGGCACGCACGTCGCGTACTCGTCCCAGGGGTTCATGCTGATCGGCCTCATCGCCGAACAGGCCACCGGCCGGAGCCTGGACGCGCTGGTGACGGAGTTCGTCAGCACGCCGCTCGGACTGGCCGACCTGTGCTTCCGGCCCGGCCCGGAACAGCGGGCCCGTGCGGTGGCCACCGAGGACTGCCCCTGGCGCGGCCGGACCGTGACCGGTGAGGTGCACGACGAGAACGCCGTCGTGCTCGGCGGTGTCGCGGGCCACGCGGGCCTCTTCGCCACCCTCACCGACATGGAACGGCTCGCGTGCTCCCTGCTCGGCGGCGGGCCCCCGTTGCTCGCACCGGACACCCTCGCGCTGATGACCGCACCCCGCACCGACCACCTGAACCTGCGCCGCGCCCTGGCCTGGCAGGGGACGGACCCGCACACGTCGCCGGTGGGCGACACCTTCGGGCCGGCCTCGTACGGGCACACCGGATTCACCGGCACCAGCCTGTGGATCGACCCGGAGGCGGCGCGCTACGCGATCCTGCTGACCAACCGCGTCCACCCGGACCGGGCCGAACGCGGATTCGTGCCTCTGCGAAGGGAGTTCCACGCGGTCCCTGTCCACCCCTGACCGCCGCGCCGGCGGGTCCGCGCACGCCGGCAGATCCGTGCACGCCGGCAGATCCGTGCACGCCGACAGGTCCGCGCACACCGGCCTCCGCGCGCTCAGGTCTCCGCGCACTCGGCGCGTTCAGGGCCCCCATCGTTGGTGATGCATCGTTAGTGATGGGGTCGGCGTAGGGTGCGGGCCATGAGTTCCTCGACGACCCCGGTCCAGCTGTTCCTCCTCGGCCGGACCCTCATGAAGATCGGGGAGGAGGCGCTTCCCGCGCTGCCGCCGGGTGCCGGCTCCCACGGGGTCGGCACCCGCGCCGCCCTCGTCGTGCTGAGCGACCTCCTCGGCCACCCGGACACCTCGGTGAGTGCGATCGCGGTACGTACGGGTCTGCCCCAGAGCCAGGTGTCAGGAGCCGTGGCCCGGCTGAAGGACGCGGGTTCGATCGTGACCGCGCCCGATCCGGCCGACGGCAGAAGGCAGTTGATCCGCACGGCCCCCCACACGTCGGAGCGGGTGTCCGAGGTCCGGGCGTCCGGGATCGACGCCGCGCTGGCCACCGCGCTCGGTACGGACGACCCCGAGCGGCTGCGCGAGGTCGGGGAGGCCCTCGACGTGCTCGCCCGGCACCTCACCCCCGAGGCGGCGGGCCGCCTGCGGTCGTGAGGCGGGCCGGGAAGCCTCGTCCGCTCCGGCTCCGGCCCTGAGCAGCCCCGGGGCCCGGCCCCGGGTACGGACTCCACGGCGGCGGCCGCTCCGGGCGGGCGCCGTACTCGGCCTGGCACCACTACCTGGTCACCGGGGACCGCGCGTTCCTCACCGATGCCTTCCAGCGCGCCGTCAACACCCTGCGGGCCGGCCGCGATCAGCACCACGAGGAGCGCTACGGGCTCTTCGAGGGGCCCGCGTTCCTCCAGGACGGCATCGCCGGCTACCCCGCCCCGCCCGCCGATCCGGACAACCCCTCCTCGTTCGTACTCGACCACCCCGGCACGGACCGGATGATGTGCCTGTCCACCAACTGCCTCTTCCACGCCGGGTATCTCGCCACCGCCGCGATGGCGCAGGAGACCGGCGACCGGCGCACCGCGCGAGTTCCGGCTGGCCGCCGCCCGGCTGCGCACCGCGATCTCGGACTGCGCTGACCCGTCCGGGGTCCGGACCGGCGGACCACCACCGACAGCAAGAACGGCGAGGAGTGCGACACCGTCATCGCCTCACGGGCACGGGACCGCTACTGCCGGGGAGGCGCCAGGGTGTACCGCGTCTCCCCGGGGATGTGTGACGTGTCGCGGCGGGCCAGCAGCCAGTACAGGACCGCCGGGACCACCAGGCCCACGATCCAGGAGATGTCCGCGCCGCCCAGCGGATCCACCAGCGGCCCCGTGTAGAAGTTCGTCGCGAGGAACGGGAGCTGGGCGAGGATGCCCACCCCGTAGACCGTGAGGGCGTCCCAGCGCCAGGCGCCGTAGCGGCCCCCGGGGTCGGAGAGCGCCGGAATGTCGTACCGCTCCCGCGAGATCAGGTAGTAGTCGACCAGGTTGATCGCGGACCACGGGGTGAAGAACGTCAGCAGGAACAGCAGGAAGTCCTTGAAGGACGTCAGGAAGCTGTCCTTGCCCAGGAGCGCTACCGCCGTCCCCGCCACCATGATCACCGCGATGTACGCGGCCCTGCCGCGCTGCGAGAGCGTCTTCTGGCCGCGGAATCCGCTGACGCCGGTCACCATCGACATGAAGCCGCCGTAGGTGTTCAGCACGTTGATGGTCAGCTTGCCGAACGCGATCACGAAGTACAGGAACGAGGCGATCAGACCCGCGCCGCCCAGGCCGACCACGTATCCGACCTGGTTGGACAGGAAAGCGTCCCCCGCGCTCGCCGCCACGAGCACCCCGAACGTCATCGACCACTGCGAGCCGACGGCCGACCCCGACAGGGTCCACCAGAAGGTGGCCCGGCCGGACGTCTCACGCGGCAGATAGCGCGAGTAGTCCGCGACGTACGGCCCGAAGGCGAGCTGCCAGGACGCCGAGAGCGACACCGCGAGCAGGAACATCGGCAGACCGAAGTGCGCGTCGCCGAGCAGCGCCGACAGGTCCACGCGGTCCAGCAGACGGATACCCAGGTAGATGAAGGCCAGCGCACAGACCACGCTCGCCACCCGCCCCAGGACATGGATCACGCGGTAGCCGACCGCCGCCACCACCGCGGTGACCACCGCGAAGACGATGATGCCGGTGGTGTCGTTCGTGTGCGTGAGTTCGGCCGTGGCCTGTCCGGCGAGGACGCTGCCGCTCGCGAAGAAACCCACGTACATCAGGACGACCAGGAGGAGGGGTACGACCGCGCCGCGCACCCCGAACTGGGCGCGGGACTGGATCATCTGCGGCAGACCGAGCTTCGGTCCCTGCGCGGAGTGCAGGGCCATGACGGCGCCGCCGAGCAGATTGCCCAGCAGGAGGCCGGCCAGCGACCACACCACGTCGCCGCCGAAGACGACGGCGAGCGCGCCGGTGACGACCGCGGTGATCTGCAGGTTCGCGCCGAGCCAGAGGGTGAACTGACTGAACGCGGTTCCGTGCCGTTCGCCGTCCGGGACGACGTCGATGGAGCGCCGCTCCACCAGGTCTTCAGCTGCCATGATTCGGTCACCCGGCCTCTCGTTGATGTGTCCTGTCCTCGCGCTCCGGCGGTGGGCGCTACTTGATTCCGTGCCGTGCCGCCCAGTCGCCCGCGACGTCCTCCGGATCCTTCTTGTCCTTGTCCACCAGCCGGTTCAGCTCGGTGAGGTCCTCGGTCGTGAGCGCGTTGCCGAGCCGGGCGAGCGCCTTGCGGACCGTCGAGTCGGCCTTGCGGTCCGCGATGAGCGGGACGACGTGCTGGCCCGGGACCAGGTTCTTGGGGTCGGTGAGCACGACCCAGTGCTCGGCGGCGATGTCGGTGTCGGTGGTGAAGAGGTTCGCGACGTCCACGTCCCCCTTCTTCAGGGCCCCCTTGACCAGTGGCCCCGAGGAGTCGAGGGACTTGAACTCCTTGAACTCCACGCCGTAGACGTCCTTGAGGCCGACCGCGCCGACCTCGCGCTTCTTGACCTCGGGCGCCGCGCCGATGACGAGCTTGCCGTTGTGCCGGGCGAGGTCCGCGAGCGACTTGAGACCGTACTCGGCGGCGGTCTCCCGGGTGACGACGAAGGCGTCGGAGTCCTCGGCGCGCCCGTACGGCAGGATCTGCAGTCCGGCGGGGAGGGCCACGGCGAGGGCGTTCTGCATCTCGCCCTCCTCCGCGGCCTTCGACTCGGTGTCGAGGTAGTGCAGCAGGGCGCCCTGGTACTCGGGCAGGAGATCGATGTCGCCGCCCTTGAGGGCGGGGATGAGGATCTCGCGGGTGCCGAGGTTGGGGCGGACCCTGGTCTTCACGCCGGCCGCTCCGAGCGCGGCGGCGTAGAGGTACCCGAGGACCTGGTTCTCGGTGAAGTTGGCGGTGCCGATGGTGACACCGTCCTTGCTGGAGCCCCCGCCCCCGCCGCCGGACCCCTGCCCGTCGAGCGAGGTGACGCCGCCGCTGCAGGAGGCGAGAGCGGGGACGGAAGCGGCGGCGAGGAGCCCGCCGAGGAGGTTTCTGCGGTTCATCGTGCGTGCTCCTGGGACGACTTGGCGGGGCGGGAGGGGGTATCTCCGGCCCCCCTGAGGTGATGGGGGCGGAGGAGGGCGCGCTGCAGGACGGAGAGCGCGAGGTCCAGGACGACGGCGACGACCGCCACGAGCACGGCTCCGCCCAGTACCTGTACGAGGTCCCGCTGGGCGAGCCCGTCGAAGACGTACCGGCCGAGTCCGCCGAAGGAGACGTACGCGGCGATGGTGGCGGTCGCGACGACCTGGATGAGGGCGAGCCTGAGCCCGGTCATGATCAGCGGGAGCGCGAGGGGCAGCTCCACCCGGAGGAGGACCTGGTGCCGGCGCATCCCCTGGCCACGTGCGGCGTCCCGGACCTCCGGGTCGACGGCGGTCATCCCGGCGTAGGTGTTGGTGACGATGGAGGGCACGGCGAGCGCCACGAGGGCGATGTAGACCGGCCACATCGAGAGGCCGCTGGCGAGGAAGACCAGCACGACGAGCCCGACCGTGGGCAGTGCGCGTCCGAAGCTGGAGAGGTTGATCGCGAGGAAGGCGCCGCGCCCGGTGTGCCCGATGAGCAGGCCGACCGGCAGCGCGATGGCGGCGGCGATCAGGGTGGCGAGCAGTGAGTACTGGAGGTGTTCCGCGAGGCGGTGCCCGATGCCGTCGGGCCCGGTCCACTGCTCCCCGCTGACCAGCCACGCGCCGAGGTTCCTGAAGAGTTCGTACATGAGCGCTCAGGCCCCCTGCTTCTGCCGGCGGGTCCATGGGGTCAGGACGTACTGGAGGGCGACGAGAACCGCGTCCGCGACGAGGGCGAGGAGCAGGGTCAGGACCACGCCGACGATGACGGGGGTGGGGAAGTCGCGCTGGAAGCCGTCCGTGAAGAGCTGGCCCAGTCCGCCGTCCCCGATGTACGTGGCCACGGAGACCAGTGAGATGGCCATGACCGTCGCGATCCGCACGCCCGCCATGATCACGGGCAGGGCGAGGGGGAGTTCGACGGTGAGCAGGGTGCGCAGCGGCCGGGTCCCCATGGCCTTCGCGGCTTCCTTGGTCCTGGCCGGTACCGAGTCCAGGCCCTCGACGGTGTTCCGCAGGAGCACGACGAGGGTGTAGATCGTCAGACCGATGACGGTGGTGGTGCGGGTGAGCCCGCTGACCGGCAGGAGGAGCACGAAGACGGCGATGGACGGAATGGTGAACAGGATGTTGGACAGCCCGAGGAGCAGTCCGCGAAGTCTGCGTACCCGGTGGGCGAGGACGGCCAGGGGGAGCGATACGACCAGGCCCAGGAGTACGGCGGTGAGGGCGGCCTGGAGGTGGGAGACGGCGAGGGTCGCGAGATCACCGGAGTGGTCGGATATCCACGACCAGTCGATGCTCACACGCCCACCGTGCTCGCGGCGCTGTGGACGCGTCCCGCGTGGTCGTGGATGTCCTCGCGGGACGTCACACCCGTGAGGATGCCCTCCGCGTCGACCCGGGCGACGAGTCCGCTCGGAGCGGCGATCGATTCGTTGAGGGCCGAGAGGAGCGAGTCCGTGCCGCGCAGTGCCCGGACCGGGGCCCGCGCCTCGCTCTCGGTGTCGCGCCAGGCCAGCGGCTTGCGGGCGGCGTCGAGGGTCAGCTGCCAACGGGTGCCCTCGGGAGCGGGCCCTTGGGGCACCTCCGCCAGTGCGGTCAGCGACAGCAGCTTCAGACCGCGCTCCGCGCCGAGGAAGTCCGCGACGAACGCGTCCGCGGGGCGGGCCAGGAGTTCGGCGGGACCGGCGCACTGGACGAGGTGGCCGCCGGTACGGAAGACGGCTATGCGGTCCCCGAGCCGGACGGCCTCGTCTATGTCGTGCGTGACGAAGACGATGGTCTTGTTCAACTCCTTCTGAAGACGCAGGAGTTCATCCTGTAGCTGGGTGCGCACCACGGGGTCGACGGCACCGAACGGCTCGTCCATCAGGAGTACCGGGGGGTCTGCGGCGAGCGCCCGCGCCACGCCGACCCGCTGCTGCTGGCCGCCGGAGAGCTGGTGCGGGTAGCGCTTCCCGGAGCCGGCGGAGAGGCCCACCGTCTCCAGGAGTTCCGTTGCCCGCGCCCGCGCCTTCTTCCGGCCCCAGCCGAGCAGCAGCGGCACGGTCGCGATGTTGTCCAGGACCGTGCGGTGGGGGAAGAGCCCGGACTGCTGGATCACGTAGCCGATGGAACGGCGCAGCGCGGCGGCGTCCTGCTCCAGGACGTCCTTGCCGTTGACCCTGATCGTTCCGGAGGTCGGATCGACCATCCGGTTGATCATGCGGAGCGTTGTTGTCTTGCCGCAACCGGAAGATCCGACGAGGACGGTCACGCCGCCTTCCGGCATCTCAAGCGTGAGGTCGTGCACCGCGGTTGTGCCGTTCGGGAAGCGCTTGTTGACCGTGTCGAATTGGATCATGTGGAGTCCCTTGCCCGGCTGCATATCATCATGCAGAGTTCTTGGTGTCTGAATAGATTGTCAATAGTCAGTCGCCGTTCAGGGGTAAATCCCTGGTGACAAGTGGCCGTAGGGCAAGACAGGGCTTCCGGTTGAGGAGGAATTGCACGTGATGTCGTCTCATATCGCGGACGGGGTGACTGCCGGAAGCGAGGCGGTTGTCACCCTCGACGGCCGCGGACTGATGGTCGCAGATGTCGTACGCATGGCCGAATCCACCGTAAAACCCGTTCCTGGGGCGGATGGTATGAAGCGTGTGGAGACCTCGTGGAACGCTGCGCGGGAGATCGCCTCATGGGGGCGCGTCTACGGCCGCTCCACCGGTGTGGGTGCGAACCGGAACGAGTCCGTACCGACGGAGGAGGCCGCCGACCACGGCCTGCGGCTCTTGCGCAGCCACGCCGGATCGATCGGTGCGGAACTGCCCGCGCGGCAGGTCCGCGCCATGCTCGCCGTCCGGGCCAACCAGCTGCTCGCGGGCGGCGCCGGTCTGCGGCCGACCGTCGTCACGGCCCTCTGCGAGGCGCTGGAGACGGGCGCCTGTCCGAAGGTCAACGAATTCGGCTCCGTCGGCACCGGAGACATCGCCGCGCTCGCGCAGATGGGCCTCGCGCTGGCCGGCGAACACCCCTGGCAGGGCCCGGGAGCGGCCCCCGTGCCGCAGCCCCTCGACAACAACGACGCCCTCGCCCTGATCAGCAGCAACGCCCTCACCCTCGGCCAGTCCGCACTGGCGCTGCACGAGCTGCGCGGCCTGATCGAAGCCACACAGGTGGTCGCGGCGCTGTCCCTGATGGCGACCGACGGTTCGTACGAGGCGTACGCGCTGCCCGTGCACGAGGCGCGGCGGCACGCCGGTTCGTACGCGGTCGCGGAGCGGATGCGACTGCTGCTCGGCGCCGCCGACCGCCCCACGCCGCCGCTCGGCCGGATCCAGGACCCGTACGGCTTCCGCTGCGTGCCCCAGATCCACGGGCCCGCGCACGATGCGGCGGACGCGCTCGAAGACGTCCTCACGGTCGAGATCAACGCGGCGGCGGAGAACCCGCTGATCTCGGCGGAGGACATGGCGGCCTACCACCACGGCGGCTTCTACATCGCCCAACTCGCGCTTGCCCTCGACCACTTCAGGCTGGCGGTGACGCAGGTGGCGCGGCTTTCGACCTCGCGCCTGTCCACGCTGAACGAACCTGCCTTCACCCGGCTGCGGCCGTTCCTCGCGGACGGCTCGCCGGCCGCGTCGGGCGTGATGATCCTTGAGTACGCGGCCGGGGCGGCGCTCGGTGATCTGCGCGCCTTCTCCGCGCCCGCCTCGCTCGGCCACGCGGTGCTCTCGCGCGGGGTCGAGGAGCAGGCCAGCTTCGCCTCACTGGCGGCCCGTCAGACGCTGCGTGCGTGTGAGGCGTACCGGCTGGTCGTGGGCTGCGAACTCGTGGCGGCCGTAAGGGCGTTGCGCCAGCGCGACATGCGGCTCGACCCGGAACCGCCCGTCGGCCGGGCCTTCGCCCTGGCGGACGCGGTGCTCGACGCGGAGCTGGCCGACCGGCCGCTGACGGACGATGTGACGGCCGCGGCCGGGCTGCTCGACCGCTTCACCGAACTGTGGCTGGACCTCGGCTCGCGGGGCGCGACGGCCTTCGACGGACAGGGTGTGGTGCGGCGCGGGTGAGGTGCGACCGTCCTGGCGTGCGGCCCGAATATTCCTCCCGGCAGGTGCAGACCGCGAGAAATCGAGCAGGCGAGGGGTATGGGCTCACTTCGAACCACCCCATCACCGTCCGAGCGGTCGCTCCGGTCGCGGGAGAGGAGAACGCCCCGGCGGGCCGGTACGCTCCGCCCGCGGCTTCTCGTCCCGGTCGCGGCCGCGTCGATCGCGCTCGTCACGGCCGGCTGCGGCGGGACCACGGCCTCGGCCGGGCAGCCCGCCCCGAGCGGCTCCGCCACCAGCGCGCCGACGACGCGTCACCGCGCCGATCCGTCGTCCTCGGCACCGGCAGCGGCCACGGGCGCCCCCGCAAGCTCGGCCGCACCCGGGAACGCGGCCGGCCCGGACTCCGCCGCCTCCGGAGCACGGCCCCCGCGCTGCACCACCGAGGCCCTGGCGATGAGCCTCGGCACCGCCGACGCGGGGGCGGGCCAGATCTACTACCGGCTCACGTTCACCAACAAGTCCGGGCACCCCTGCACCCTGCACGGATTCCCCGGTGTCTCGATGATCAGGCGCGACGGCAGCGTGATCGGCGTCCCGGCCGAGCGTGAGGGCGCTCCGGGGCAGCGGACCGCGATCGGCGCGGGCGGGACGGCGACCGTCACGCTGCACACCCTGAACCGGGGCATCAAGGGTTCCGGCTGCTGGCGCGAGCCCGACTACCTCAGGGTCTACCCGCCCGGCTCCAAGGAGGCGCTCACCCTTCGGACCAACGGCCTCCGGGTGTGCGGCGACCGCTTCACCACCACCGCGGTTGAGCGCTGAGGCGGCGCGCCGCCGGGAATCCGGCCATCGCCCCGAAGAGACCGCGGGAGCGGGGCTGGCCTCCCGGCGGCCGGTGCCGTCACGAGCGGACCACTCCGGACACCCCCTGGACGCCGCCCGCACCCTCCGCTCACCGGCCGCGCGGCTCACGCGGCCGAAGCTGGAGGCCCCGCCGCGCGAAGCATTAGGTTGACCGGGAAGGTTTCGGCAGCCGGACTCACGATGGGGGCGAGCATGACCATGCTCAAGGGAGCCAATGTTCCAGTGGCGGCACAGGCCGTGCGCGTCGAGCTGGGGTGGCACACCACCCCCGGGACGCCGGACGTGGACGCCTCCGCGCTCCTTCTCCTCGGCTCGGGAAAGGTGCGCGGCGACGAGGACTTCGTTTTCTACAACCAGCCGGCCCACGCGTCCGGCGCGGTGCGCCACGAGGGCAAGCGCGTCACCGGCGGTGCGGCCACCGACAGCCTGGCCGTCGATCTGGCACGGGTGGAGCCCGCCGTCGAGCGCATCGTGCTGGCGGCTTCCGCGGACGGCGGCACGTTCGGCCGGGTGACCGGGCTGTACGTGCGGATCACGGACACGGCGAGCGGCTCGGAACTGGCCCGCTTCGACAGCGCCGACGCCACCGTCGAGACCGCGTTCATCCTCGGTGAGCTCTACCGGCGCCAGGGCGCCTGGAAGTTCCGTGCCGTGGGCCAGGGGTACGGGAGCGGGCTCGAAGGCCTCGCCACGGACTTCGGGATCTCCGTCGACGAGCCGCAGCAACCGCAAAAGGCCTCGCCGCCCCACGCACCTGCGCACCCCCAGCGGCCCAACCCGGCGACACGGGTCGACTCCGTGCCGCCACCGCAGCAGCAGCCGACGCCCCCTCAGTCACCGTATTCCCGGCCGGCCACCGCCCCGGCGGCGCCCCCGGCCCCGCCCGCTCCTCCGGCTCCGCCCGTCACCCAGCCCGTCCGGCTTACCAAGGTGACGCTGACCAAGGAGGCGCCGTCGGTCTCGCTCGCCAAGCAGGGCGGTACCTCAGGATCCATGCGCGTCAACCTCAACTGGGAGGTGCGCAAGCAGTTCAAGGGATGGGGGAGCAAGCTCGGCCGGGCCGTCGCGAACCACGCGGACCTCGACCTCGACCTCTGTGCCCTCTACGAGCTGACCGACGGCCGCAAGGGCGTGGTGCAGGCGCTCGGGAACGCCTTCGGCGCCCTTCAGCAGGCGCCCTACATCCATCTCGACGGCGACGACCGGACGGGTGCTGTCGCCTCCGGCGAGAACCTGACCATCAACCTCGACCAGAAGTCCAGGATCCGCCGGATCCTGATCTTCGTCACCATCTACGAAGGGGCCCGGAGCTTCGCCGATCTGCACGCCACGGTGACCCTCAAGCCCCAGCACGGCGCCGCGATCGACTTCTCGCTCGACGAGTGCACCGTCCCGTCCACGGTCTGCGCACTCGCGCTCATCAGCAACGACGGGGGCGATCTCACCGTGCAGCGGGAGGCCCGCTATCTGGTGCCGCAGCGCGGGGTGAGCCCGCAGCGCACCATCGACCAGGCCTATGGCTGGGGCATGAACTGGACCCCCGGCCGCAAATGAGCCCCCGCCCGCCGGTTCACCGGTCCGGTGCGGCCTCGGGACGCGCGTACGTACGCCCCTTCCAGGCCGCACCGCGGCCCCGGTAGTGCTGGACGGCCGAATCGACCGTCATCAGCAGGTACAGCAGGGCGGTGAACGGCAGCAGCGGCGCCAGCCACAGGGACTGCCGGTAGTACCCCAGCATCGGCATGTACGTCACGGCCATCACGACCCAGGCGACGCCCCCCGTCCAGGCCGCCACGGAATCGGGCGCCAGCAGTCCCGCCACGAGCGTCACGGGCGGCGAGAGGTAGACGAGCGCGAGCCCCAGCACCGTGCCGAGCAGCAGCAGCGGACTGTGCCGCAGCTGGGCGTACGCGCTCCGGGAGATCATCCGCCACAGGTCGGCCAGGCACGGGTACGGCCGCACACTGTCCACCCGGTCCGCGAGCCCCAGCCAGATCCGGCCGCCGCTGTCCTGCACCGCACGGGCCAGCGACACGTCGTCGATCACCGCCTGCCGGATCGACTCCGGCACCCGCGCCCGTACGGCGGCCTCCGTCCGCAGCAGTACGCAGCCGCCCGCGGCCGCCGCGGTCCGTGCTCCCGCCCGGTTCACCCACCGGAAGGGGTAGAGCTGCGAGAAGAAGTACACGAAGGCCGGGACGACGAGCCGCTCCCAGGTGCTCTGGACCCGCAGCCGCGCCATCTGCGAGACCAGGTCGAACCCGCCCGATCGGGCGGCCGCCACCAGCTCCCGCAGGCTGTCCGGCTCGTGCGCGATATCGGCATCCGTGAGCAGCAGGTACTCCGGATCCCTGCCCCGGGCCAGCGCCATCCCGTGCCGCACCGCCCAGAGCTTTCCCGTCCAGCCCGGCTCCGGCTCCCCGGGCGACACCACGGTCACCGGCAGCCCGCCGTGCCGCACGGCCAGCGCGCGGGCCAGATCCCCGGTGCCGTCCTTGCTGCAGTCGTCCACCAGGAAGATCTCGGCCGGTCCCGGATAGTCCTGGACCATCAGCGACGGCAGGCTCAGCGGGAGCATGTCGGCCTCGTCCCGCGCGGGGACGACGATCGCGACGGACGGCCAGTCGGCGGGCTCCGCGCTGTCCGGCAGCCGCTGGTCCGTCCGCCAGAAGAATCCCTGTCCCAGCAACAGCCACACCCAGGCGGCGACGGAACCCACGGCGATCCAGACAATGGCGCTCATTGGCCGAAGTCTGCCCCACTGAGCCGGGACCGCAAGAGTGGTCGACTATGGTGACCGGGTGAAGATCGCGCTCATGGACTCCGGAATCGGCCTGCTCGCCGCCGCCGCAGAAGTACGCCGGCTGAGGCCGGACGCGGATCTGGTGCTCTCCTCCGACCCCGACAGCATGCCCTGGGGCCCCCGTACTCCCGAGTATGTGACGGAGCGCGCTCTCGGCGTCGCCCGCGCGGCCGCCGCCCACCGGCCCGACGCGCTGATCGTCGCCTGCAACACCGCCTCGGTGCGCGCGCTCCAGGCGCTGCGCGCGGAGCTCGAACCGGCCCTGCCGGTCATCGGCACCGTCCCCGCGATCAAGCCGGCCGCGGCCGCGGGCGGACCGTTCGCGATCTGGGCCACCCCGTCGACCACGGGCAGCCCGTACCAGCGAGGACTGATCAGGGACTTCGCCGGCTCCGCCGCCGTCACCGAGGTCCCCTGCCCCGGCCTCGCCGACGCCGTGCAGTACGCGGACGAGGAGGGCATCGACCGGGCCATCGCCGCGGCCGCCGCGCTCACCCCGCCCGACGTCCGGGCCGTCGTGCTGGGCTGCACCCACTACGAGCTGGTCGCCGAGCGCATCCGCGAGGCCGTGCGCCGGCCCGGCCGGCCCACGGTGGCGCTGTATCCCTCAGCCGGAGCCGTCGCGGCCCAGGCGCTGCGCCGGATCGGGGCCGAACCCGCTCCGTCGGCCGAACCGGGCGCCGGTCTCGTGGTGCTCCTCGGCGGCCGGGTGTCCGGGATGCCGGAAGCCGCTCTCGCCTACCCGGAGGGGCGCCGGCTCATGGTGGCGACCCCCGCCCGCTGACCTCGGGCGACCCGGCCGGAGACGCCGGACCCGTTCCGTCGCGCGGTTTCTTCAGTACGCTGCTTGGCATGAGGGACCACCCCCGAGAACCGAGGCACAGCGGAGCCGACTCCCACCCGGCGGTCTGGACCGGCCGGGCCACCAACCGGACCCAGTGGGTGCTGGCCGCGGCGGGCGCCGCCTGCCTGGCACTCGGCATCCAGCTCGCCGTCAGCTCCACCTGGACCTCCGGCATCGCACCGCTGCTGATGTCGGTGATCGGCTGCATGGCGGCCGGGCTGCTGATGCTCTTCGGCACCCTTGCCTTCGTGAACGTCGCCGTCCGGGTCGACGGCGACGCCCTCGAAGTGCGCTGCGGCCACATGGGGCTGCCGCGCCGCCGGATCCTGCTCACCCATGTGGTGGGCGCGGAGTTCGCCCCCCGGGTCACCCCGCGCCAGTGGGGCGGCTGGGGCTACCGCTGGCGCCCCGAGCAGGGCACCGCCGTGGTCGTACGGCGCGGCGAGGGCCTGGTGCTGCGGCTCGGTGACGGCAGGACCTTCACCGTGACGGTGGACGACGCGGAGGCGGGCGTCCGGTTCATCCGCGACCGGCTCCACCTGCCCGCCACCGGCGCCCCGGCCGGAGCCTGAGACACCGCGCCGGCCACCGGGGCCGGACGCACGAGGCAGCGGACGGCCTCAGTACGGCATCCGGTCCGCCCTCATCACGTCCCGTCCCCCGGCCTGCGACGGTCCCGTGCGCGACGGCCGGATCCGGCCGGTCGGCGGGGGACCGCCGGACAGATGAACGGCCCCGGCGGACGCCCGGCAGAAATCTGCGCCGAACATGTGGAGAAACGACCGGTAGTGCGGATTCCGCCATCGGGACAGGGCTGCCGGGCGCACAGCGCGCCACCGTAGACTCCGCCTGGTGAGCACCACCATCGCCCCGGTCGGCGACCCGCAGCAGCCCGCCTCCGTCCATCGAGCCAGGCGTCTGCTGCCTCGGCTCGTCCGTCCCTGCGCAGCCGTGCTCTCCGGGCTGATGCTGTACGCGAGCTTCCCGCCCCGGCCCCTGTGGTGGCTGGTTCTGCCCGGGTTCGCGCTCCTGGGCTGGGTGCTGTTCGAGCGCAGGCTCCGCGCGGCGTTCGGCCTCGGCCTGCTCGCCGGGCTGGGCTTCATGCTGCCGTTGCTGCACTGGACCGGGGAAGAGGTCGGCCCGGTGCCGTGGCTGGCCCTGGCGGCCGCAGAGGCACTGTTCATCGCGGTGGGCTGCATCGGCATCTCCGCCGTGTCCCGGCTCGCCGGCTGGCCGTTCTGGGCGGCCGCGGTCTGGGCCCTGAACGAGGCGGTACGGGCCAGGGTGCCGTTCGGCGGCTTCCCCTGGGGCCGGATCGCCTTCGGCCAGGCGGACAGCGTCTTCCTGCCGCTCGCCGCGCTCGGCGGCACACCGCTGCTCTCCTTCGCCGTGGTGCTGTGCGGCTTCGGGCTCTTCGAGGCGGTCCGCCGGTTCCGGGTCCGCCGCGCCACCGGTGAACTGCCCCGGCTGGCCGCCGCGGTGACCGCGGCGGCCGTCCTCGTCCCGGTCGCCGCGGCACTCGCGTCGCTGCCGCTGGTGGACGACTCGGCCGAGGACGGCACCGCCACCGTCGCCGCGATCCAGGGCAACGTGCCGCGGCTCGGCCTCGACTTCAACTCCCAGCGCCGGGCCGTCCTGGACAACCACGCGAACCGCACCGAGCAGCTCGCCCGGGACGTGAAGGCGGGCAAGGTGCCGCAGCCCGACTTCGTCCTGTGGCCGGAGAACTCCTCCGACCTCGACCCCTACCGCAACGCCGACGCGAAGATCGTGATCGACGACGCGGTGAGGGCGATCGGGGTGCCGACCGTCGTCGGCGCGGTCGTGGAGCCCGACACCGGCAATCTGCGCAACACCCTCATCCAGTGGGACCCGGACAAGGGCCCGGTGGCCACGTACGACAAGCGCCACATCCAGCCGTTCGGCGAGTACATGCCGATGCGTTCCTTCGTGCGCCTCTTCAGCTCGGACGTGGACCGGGTGCAGCGCGACTTCGGGCCGGGCAAGAAGGTGGGCGTCTTCGACCTCTCCGGCACCTACGCAGGGCTCGTCACCTGCTACGAGGCCGCGTTCGACGACGCCGTCCGGGACACGGTCGAGCACGGCGCCCAGATGATCGCGGTGCCCAGCAACAACGCCACCTTCGGCCGCAGCGAGATGACGTACCAGCAGCTGGCCATGTCCCGGGTGCGCGCGGTGGAACACAGCCGGTCCGTCGTCGTCCCGGTCACCAGCGGCGTCAGCGCGGTCATCCGCCCGGACGGCACCGTCGTCCGCAAGACGAAGATGTTCACCCCGGACGCACTGGTGGAAGAGGTGCCGCTGCGGTCCTCACTGACCCCCGCGACCAGGATGGGGCCGCTGCCCGAAGGGGTGCTCTCGCTGCTCGCGGTCATCGGCCTCGGCTGGGTCGCCACGCGGGCGGTCCGCACCCGCCGCGCCCGCTGAACGGCTCCGCACGCGACGTAGGCTCATCTCATGGCAATTCCTGACTTCATCCGAGAGATCCGCGCCACGGCGGGTCAACAGTTGCTCCTGCTGCCCGGCGTCAGCGCCGTCGTCTTCGACGAGGAGGGCAGAGTGCTGCTCGGACGGCGCGCGGACACCGGAAAGTGGTCGGTCATCGGCGGCATCTCGGAGCCGGGGGAGCAGCCGGCGGCGACGGCGGAGCGCGAGGTGCACGAGGAGACGGCCGTGCACTGCGTCGCGGAGCGCGTCGTACTGACCCAGGCGCTGCCCGCCATCCAGTACGACAACGGCGACCGGTGCCAGTTCCTGGACATCACCTTCCGCTGCCGGGCCACCGGCGGCGAGGCCCGCGTCAATGACGACGAGTCGCTGGAGGTGGGCTGGTTCGGTGTCGACGCGCTGCCGCCGCTGGAGGAGTTCGCGCTCATGCGCATCAAGCAGTCGCTCAACGACGGACCCACCTGGTTCGAGGCGACAGAGCCGCACCGAACGTGACGGAGCGGGCGGCGGCGCGAACGGCCGCCGCCCGCTCCGCGGCACCCGCCCGGAAACCGGCGGGACCGCCGCCCGGTGCACGGATCCCGGTCGTGCGGGCGGGAGTTGTGGTCCGGCGTCTGCGGATGTGGCACAGTCGGGCCGTGGACGCACTGAGGCCCCAGGACCCCGCCCGCATCGGCACCTACCAGCTGCTCGGCCGTCTCGGCGCGGGCGGCATGGGGCAGGTGTACCTCGGCCGGTCACCCGGCGGGCGGCTGGTCGCCGTCAAGGTCATCCGCGATGAGATCAGCGATCACCCGGAGGCACTGGCCCGGTTCCGGCGCGAGGCCGCGACCGTCGAGACCGTACGCAGCGTGTACACCGCCCAGTTGATCGAGGCCTCGCTCGGCTCGTCGCCCTACTGGCTGGCCACGGAGTACGTGCCGGGGCCCACGCTGCGCGCCGCCGTCCGCGCGGGCGGCCCCTTTCCGCCGGACAGCGCCCTGCGGCTGCTGGCCGCACTCGCCGAGGGACTGGCCGCGGTCCACGTGCACGGAGTCACGCACCGGGACCTGAAGCCGCACAACGTCATCCTCTCGCCGCAGGGGCCGCAGCTGATCGACTTCGGCATCGCACGGGGCATCGAGCAGTCGGTCCTCACTCCGGAGGGGATGGCTTCGGGGACACCCGGATACACGGCCCCCGAGGTACTGCTGGGCAACGAGGCGGGCCCGGCGGCGGACGTCTTCGCGCTGGGCGCCACGCTCGCGTACACCGCGACGGGCCGGCCCCCCTTCGGCACGGGCGACGCCGCCTCGGTCAGCTACCGGACCGTGCACGAGGAGATCGACCTGGCCGGAGTGCGGCCGGACCTGGCCGCGCTGATCCGGATGTGCGTCGAGAAGGACCCCGCGGAGCGGCCGGCGCCCGCCGTAGTGATCGCACTGTGCGGGGTGGACTCGCCGCTGGCGTCGGACGCCCATTACGGCGCGCTGGTCCGCGCCGCCGGAGCCGTCCTGGTACCGGGGGACGCGACCACGGCTCCCATGGCGTCCCGTGCGTACGCGGCGCCGGAGACGGACACGGTGCCGGCCCGGGGGACCGCCGCCCCGACCCGGCGGGCGGAGCCCGCCCCCGCAGACCGGCCGGCGGCGGGCCCCTCGACGGCCGGTCTGCGGCCGTCCTCAGCGGCGGGCGGGCGCCCGCGGCGGGGGAGGAGCTGGGCCGCCGTGTGCGCGGTGGCGGTCGCGGTGCCGGTGACGGTCTGGCTGCTCCCGGAGACGGACGGCGGGGGCACCGGTGCCGCGGCCGAGCCCGGTGCCACCGCGTCCGGCCGTCCGGCCGCGAGCCGTTCGGCAACCGCGGACAAGCCGAAGAGCCCGCCGGACCACATAGTGAACGACCGGGTCTCGCAGGACCGCTGGACCCTGTCCGACGATCCGGACCAGGCCGCTCTGGGCAGCGGAGGCTGCGATACGGACGAGGTTCCCGAGACCTTGCCACCGCCCGGTCTGATCTCCACCGTGTCGCACACCACCGGTTCCGGCACCGCCTCGGTGTCGATGCGGGTCGAGGACGCCGGTAAGGGGAAGAGACCCGCGCCCTACTACGTCTCGGTGGGCGTGCGGCCCCCGCACGAGACCGACCGCGCCACCGGGCGGCCGCTCCGGTCCGAGGCCAAGGGCATCGGATTCACCAGCAAGCCGGTCGACATCTACTCCCACTGGTCCTCCGGCGGGGCCGTCAGACTCAAGTACCCCGACGACTTCCGGGCCCACTTCGTGGCCAAGACCCTCGACGCGATCCCGGTGGGGGACGACCGGGGCGACTGGACGGTGGTGATCTATCGCGTCGACGGCGGCCCGAAGGATTACACCCCGGTCGTGTGCAACGGCTTCCACGCCTGAGCAAGCGGCCGGCCGGGCAGGCCAGGCGGCGCAGGCGGAGATCTTCGGCGTCTCGGCGAGGACGCGCCACAGAACCCGGGCGCCCGTACGGCTCGCCGCGCCGCACAGCGTCCTCTCGCTGCACGGGGGTGGGCCTGTCCTGCCGGGCGCTGACCCCCAGGCAGTGCGGCCCGAGGCTGCTGGCGAACGTGAACCGGATGTGCACGCCGTCGCCCAGACCGTGGCCGGGTGGTACGGGCAGACGCTCTGCCGGGCCCCGGAGTGGAGCCGCCGAGCGCCCGGGCGCGGAGTGCGCACTTCGGCATCCCGGCATCCGTGCGGCGGGCTGGCGGGGGAGCCGCAGGGACCGTGGTGAGGGGCTACGCGCCCGCTGTCACGGCCTTCAGCTCGTCGAGCACCTCTCTGATGAGCTGCGACATGTCCCGGGAGCCGGTCCCGCCGATCCAGCGCTCGAACGTCACCTTGAAGACGGCTATCCCCACCTCGGCGGCGAGGCTCGCGGCCGGTTCCGGGACACCGCGACGCCGCAGGGTGTCGGAGATGGCCGCCGACAGCCTCGCGAGCTTGATCAGCTCGCGCTCCTGCAGCTCCGGGTTGGCGTTGATGATCGTCTGGCGCTGCCGGGCCTGTTCGTGACGGTCCTGGAAGACCGTCGCGGCCGCGTCGAGCGCCGCGGCCACGGCATCGAACGGGGCCGCTGTCTCGGGTACGCCCGCGAGTGTGTCCACGAAAAGGGCCTGGAGCGTGGACGAGCCGGCGAACAGGACCTCGCGCTTGTCGCTGAAGTGCCGGAAGAACGTCCGCTCCGTGAGCCCCGCCCGCTTGGCGATCTCGGTCACGGTGGTCTGTTCGAACCCGCGCTCGCTGTAAAGCTCCATCGCGGCCTGTTCCAGCCTGCCCCGCGCGTTCGGCTCCCATCTGCTCATGGCGGCGATTCTATGTGATGACAGTGACTGGCATCAGGTGTACGTTGATGACAGTTGCTGACATCGACTGTCCGCCGAGCTTTTCGGCCTGGGCCGTCGGCTTACCCGGGAGGTTTCCCATGCGTGTCTTCGTTACCGGAGCGTCAGGCTGGATCGGTTCCGCCGTCGTTCCCGAGCTCATCGGCGCGGGCCATCAGGTCGTCGGACTCGCTCGCTCGGACGCTTCGGCCGCCGCGCTCGACGCGGCCGGGGCCGAGGTGCGTCGCGGCAGCCTCGAAGATCTCGACGGTCTGCGGAGCGCGGCCGAGGCCTCGGACGGCGTGGTCCACCTCGCGTTCAAGCACGACATCGCCTTCTCGGGCGACTTCCAGGGTGCCGCCGACGCGGACCGCGCCGCCATCGAGGCGTTCGGCGACGCGCTCGCGGGCTCCGGCCGGCCCTTCGTCATCGCGTCCGGGACGATGGGGCTCGCGCCCGGGCGTGTCGCCACCGAGCGGGACGGGCTCAGCTCCGGCGGCGAGGTGCCGTTCGAGGGTGCTGGGGCCCGGCTGGCCAACGCGCAGCTGACCCTCTCCCTCGCCTCACGCGGTGTCCGTCCGTCCGTGGTGCGGCTTCCCCCGACGGTGCACGGCGACGGGGACAAGGGCTTCATCGCGTCCGTGGTCGGCGTCGCCCGCGACAAGGGCGTCTCCGGCTATGTCGGCGACGGCTCCAACCGCTGGCCTGCCGTGGCCCGGCTCGATGCCGCACGCCTCTTCCGGCTGGCACTGGAGCAGGCTCCCGCCGGATCCGTACTGCACGCGGTCGCTGACGAGGGGGTACCGATCCGCGACGTCGCCGAAGTGATCGGACGCGGTCTCGACCTCCCCGTGGCCGCCGTCCCGGCGGAGGACGCGAGCGAGCACTTCGGCTGGCTGGGCGGGCTCCTGGGGCTGGACGGCCCGGCGTCGAGCGCCCTGACCCGCGAGCTGCTCGGGTGGCAGCCGACCCACCCCGGGCTCCTTGAGGACCTCGGCAAGGGGCACTACTTCGACAGCCCGTCCGCGTAGCGTCCCGAGCGTGACGGGGCTGGGCGGCATCGACGACGGCCGCCGCTCGGACGCCCCGGCCGGAGACCGGGCCGGGTGTGCCCCGAGCGGTGACGTGAGGTTGGGACGGCACCGACGCGCGGTCGTGCAGGCCGTCGCCGCTGCCCCCGGAGAGGACGCCGACATCCTCATCACCCCGGGCGTCGAACGCTTCGGGTACGGCCGCCGCCTGGAGCGCACCGCCTACGGAAAGGTGCCGCCGGAGAGCCGCCTGCTTACGGGTTCAGGAGCTGTACGGCACCTGCTTCCCCGGCGCGAGGGGGTGAACGGTTCAGGCGCACCCGGTCATCGCGCTGGGGACCAGACGCCGAACCACTGCTCGGCGCCGAAGGCCGGATACCGCTCCACCTCGGTGAACCCCAGCTTTGCCGCGAGGCGCATCGAGGGCCTGTTGGCGGTCTGGGTGCGGAGCACCACCGCTTCGCCCGGACGTTCGTCGGCCAGCCAGGCGAGGGCTGCCGCGCACGCCTCCGCGGCGTACCCGTGTCCCCAGGCCCGCGGCAGGAACAGGTAACCGAGCTCGGTCTTCCCGATGTCCGGGCGGATGTGCCCCGGTCGCTCCGCGTGCGGATCGAGCAGGATCGTGCCGATCGCCTCCCCGTCGAGCTCGACGACGAAGAAGCCGGGGCGCTGTCCGGGCACTTCGGGCACCGTGCGTTCGAGCTCCTCGCGCGGCTGAGGGCCACCGAGGTACGCGGTCACCTCCGGCGAAGCGTTCAGCTCGATGGTCACCGCACGGTCCCGAGCCTCGGACTGGCGCAGGACGAGCCGCTCGGTTTATATCGGGGCGGTGGGCCAGGTGAGGGGCCGGGTGTCAGTCATGCCGACCCACTGAATCAGCAAGTTCGACGAGGATCAAGGCTCGCTCAGGCAGCTCCGTCGGTCCCGTCAGTTCCGCCGGGGGAGCGGGAACGACCCGTCAGTTCCGCCGGGCGAGCAGGAACAAATGGGGCTCGGGCGCGGCCGCCGGATGGGCCGGCGTGAACACGCTGCCGCTCTCCGACAGGACCGTGAATCCGGCCCCGGTCACCAGCGCGGTGAATTCCGCGGGACCGAAGCTGGTCACCCGCGCCGGCCGCCCCATGAACTCACCGCTCACGCCCTCCAGGTCCAACGGCACGGTCGCGACGGCCAGATGGCCGCCCTTCCGCAACGCCCGACCGACCCGGACCAGCACCGCAGACTGGTCGGCGCGCGACATCTGCAAGAGGGAGAAGTACACGCAGGAGGCGTCGAAACTCCCGTCCTCCAGCGGCAGTTCGCGGATATCGGCACAACGGAACTCGGCCCGTGGCACCTGCCGGGACGCGATGTCCACCATGACCGGCGAGACATCGACGCCGAGCACCTCATGGCCGGCGTCGGTCAGGGCCTGCGCGGTCGGCCGTCCGGTGCCGCTGCCGACGTCCAGTACCCGGCTGTGCGGTGCCAGGTGCTCCAGCAGCAGTTCCAGCGAGGCATGGTGCGCGGCCGATCCGGCGAACGCCTGCTCGTACTCGGCGCCGATGGCGTCGAACAGTGACGCGGCGGCAGTGGGCTGCTGACCTGAATCCATCACGATCCACTCTCTCCCGGGCCATCTCACCGGCCCCCGTGACGACAGTATTCGCGCCTGCCCTGGATTACTGCAACGCGTGCACGGCCGCCCCGAAGACGGCTGGTGCGCGGTATGCGGCGGGGACGATCAGGCGGGCGGTCGCCGGATGCCGTGCTATCGCCAACAGGGTCTCGGTGAGCAGACGATGACGTCTGGTCAGACTGCGCCACCGGGCCGGGTAGTCCTGCGGCCGGCCGGCGGCCAGTGAGTCCACCGCGGCCTCGGCCGTCGCCAGGGCCAGCGCCACCCCCTCGCCGGTCAGCGCGTCCACATAGCCCGCGGCGTCGCCGACCAGCAGGACCCGGCCGGACCGCCGGCCCAGCGCCCGCCGGCGCAGCGGTCCGGCGCCGCGCACCGGGCCCGCGTCCCGGCCAGCGAGCGAGGCGGCGAGCCGGGGGAACGCCGTCAGATGCTCGTCGTAGGAGCGCCGTTCCCGGCTGAGTACGGCCACCCCCACGAGGCCGTCCCCGAGCGGCGTCACGTACGCCTCCCCGTGCCGGGACCAGTGGACCTCCACGAAATCCGTCCACGGGGCGATCCGGTAGTGCCGGCGCTGCCCGTATCTGCGTACCGCCGCGCCCGGTCCGTCCAGGCCCAGTTCGCGGCGGATCGGTGAGTGCAGCCCGTCGGCCGCGACCAGCCAACGTGCCGTCAGTCCGCCCGCGCCGACCCGGTCGCCGCTCTGCGTGACGCCGGAGAGCTTGCCCGGCACGATCCGGACGCCGAGCTCCATCGCGCGGCCGTGCAGGGCCGTGTGCAGCTCGGTCCGCCGCACGCCGAGCCCCGTCCGCCCCCGGAAAGCCGCCTCCGCGCAGCGCGTCCCCTCCAGGTACCGGATGCCGCGCAGCCGGTGACCGGACACCTCGATGCCGAGGGCGCGCAGCGCGACGACCCCGCTGGGCATGATGCCCTCGCCGCAGGCCTTGTCGATGGGCGAGGCGCGGGGTTCGACCACGACCGTCTCCAGGCCCAGCCGGGCCGCCCGGATCGCCGCCGCCAGACCGGCCGGACCGCCGCCCGCCACCAGCAGGTCGATCATGCCGTCACGTCCGCCGGAGCGGCGGTCAGGGCCGCCTCCTCGCACCGGACCCGCACGGTCATGAGCGCCGCGTTGAGCACGGTGAAGAGCGCCGCGGTCAGCCACGCGCCGTGGACGAGCGGCAGCGCGAGCCCCTCGGCGGCCACGGCGGCGTAGTTCGGGTGGCGCAGCAGCCGGTACGGCCCGCCGGTCACCAGCGGCAGCCCCGGAACGACGATCACGCGGGTGTTCCACCGATGGCCGAGCGTGCGGACGCACCACCAGCGCAGCCCCTGTGCGGCCACCACCACGGCCACCATCGCCCAGCCGAACAGCGGTACGAACGGCCGGTCCGCCAGCCGGACTTCCACCAGACAGCCCAGCAGCAGGGTCGTGTGCAGCGCGACCATCGCCGGGTAATGGGCGCGGCCGGTCTCGACACCGCCGCGGGCCAGCGCCCAGCGGGTGTTGCGGAGCGCGACGACGAGTTCGGCGAGCCGTTCGCCCGCCACGGCCAGCACCAGCGCCGTGTACCAGTTCATGTGTCCTCCGGACTACCAGCGCAGCAGCACCAGTTCGCAGCAGAATCCCGGTCCCATCGCCATCAGCAGCCCCGGCGAGCCCGGCTCCGGCCGCCGCTGCTCCAGCGTGTCCCGCAGCACGTGGAGCACCGAGGAGGACGACAGGTTCCCCACCTCGGCCAGCGAGCGCCAGGTGACATCGAGAGCGCCGTCGGGGAGCGCGAGTACCTCGGAGACGGCCTCCAGGACCTTCGGGCCGCCCGGGTGGCACACCCAGTGCGCCACGTCCTTCGGCTTGAGCCCGTGCTCCGCCAGGAAGTCGCCCACATCGTCGGCGAGATAGCGGCGCACGACGTCGGGGACGGCCGGATCGAGCAGCACCTTGAAGCCGGAGCTGCGGATGTCCCAGCCCATCACGTGCTCGGTGTCCGGATACATGCGGCTGCGGGTCGCCACCACCTCAGGGCCGGCCCCGGACGCCCGGCCCGCGCCGAGAGCCACCAAGGCGGCCGCCCCGTCACCGAACAGCGCGGTCGCGACCAGGTTGGCGGTCGACGCGTCGTGACGCTGGAACGTCAGGGAGCACAGTTCCACCGAGAGGAGCACCGCCACGTCGTCGGGACGGCCGAGGAGGTAGTCGTGGAGCCGGGCCACCCCGGCGGCCCCGGCCACGCAGCCGAGCCCGAAGACCGGCAGCCGTTTCACATCGGGGCGCAGACCGAGCCGTCCCACCAGCCGGGCATCGACCGAGGGGGCGGCCACCCCGGTGACGGACGTGAACATCAGGAGGTCCACATCGCCGGGCCGCAGCCCGGCCGTCCGCAGGGCACCGCGCAGCGCGTCGGCGCCCATGTCCACGGCCGCGCCGATGAACACGTCGTTGGCGCCGCCGAACCCGTCCAGCTCCGCGTACCGCTCCAGGGGCAGCACCATGTTCCGGGTGCGCACCCGGGCGTTCTCGTGCAGTCGGTCCAGCACCCGCCGGTCGGCCCCGGGCGGCAGACAGGTGCGGGCCACCATGTCGGTGACCTCCCGCTGGGTGTGGCGGTACGGAGCCGGGGTGCCGTGAACGGCGGCGATCCGGGTCATCCAGGGTCCTGGTGCGGAGGCGTCATGGCCCAACCCTGCCCCACTCGGCGGACAAAACGCCGCAAATGACTCGTGCATGGCAGGCGAAAGGCCGCAAACGGTCCGTGTGGCTGTCATGTCCCTCCGGCACGGAGTACCTACGATCACCGGATGGGTACCCCAGACCCGCCGCGCGTGTACGCCGCGACCGGTCGGCCGCCGCGCCGCACGGCGGCACTCGCCCGCTCCTGCCACCCGGGCCCGGTGGTCGCGGTGAGTGTGCTGGCCGGCGCGCTCGGCGCCGGCGTCGGCCTCGACGGGGCCCGCCGCGCCCTCCTCGTCGCAGCGGTGCTGAGCGGTCAGCTCTCGGTGGGCTGGTGCAACGACGCGTTCGACGCGCGGCGGGACGCCGCGTCCGGCCGCCGCGGCAAGCCGGTGGCCGACGGGTCCGTGAGCCGCCGGGCGGTGTGGACGGCGGCCTTCACCGCCGCGCTGCTGTGCGTCCCGCTCTCGCTGGCCTGCGGTCCGTTCGCCGGTACCGTGCACCTCGCCGCCGTGGCGGCGGCCTGGGCGTACAACCTGGGAGTGAAGGCGACGGTACTGTCCTGGCTGCCGTACGTGATCGGGTTCGCCGCCCTGCCGGCGGTGGCCGCCCTGACCCTGCCCGGCAGTCCGGGCCCGGCCTGGTGGGCCGTCACGGCCGGTGCGCTGCTGGGCCTGGCGGCGCATCTGGGCGATGTGCTCCCCGACATCGACGACGACCTGCGCAACGGGGTGTGCGGACTGCCCCACCGGCTGGGCGCCGCCGGCACCCGGCTGCTGCTGCCGGTGCCGCTGGTGGCGGCCTCCGCGGTCCTGGCGTTCGGACCGGCCGGACCGCTGGGCCGGTGGGGAGCGCTGACCCTGGCGGTGGCCGCGCCGGCCGCGCTGGCCGGGCTGGTGCTGGGCCGGTACTGGCGCGAGGCCGCGCTCGCCGCCGCAGTGGTCGTGGCGGCGGCCGACGTGGCACTGCTCCTGGTACGCGGCGCCGCCCCGGTGTGATCCGGGCGGCGGCCTGTTCGCGGTGTCACACCGGTGTGATCCGGGCGCCGGTCTGTTCGCGGCGTCGCACCGTTGTGATCCGGGCAGTGGCCCGGCCACGGCCTCACACCGTGCGCAGCCACGCGTCGAGCTGCCGGAAATCGGTGCCGGTGAGCCCGCGTCCGGGATCGACGCGGTGGAGCAGGAACCGCCCGTCGTGATGTGCGGCCACCCATCTCCGGTCCGCCGCACCGATCTCGTCGTCGACCCACGCGAAGGGCCGCCCGGCGGCCCGGCCGACGAGCGTGCGGGTCTTCCAGTGCAGACCCGCACGCGCGTCCCGCTCGTCCTGCGCCGACGGTTCCGGCCACAGCACCACGGGGAGCGGCGGCAGTCCGAGCCTCGGCGCGACGATCTCGTTCGCCTCGTGCGTCCACGTCGTCGCCCACACCAGCTCGCAGCCGAGCGCGGCCAGCCGGGGCCCGAGCCCCGGATCGATCCTGGCGAGCAGCGGGTGCGCCCGGGATCCGGGCGGAAACGGACCGCCCGGATGCGTCGGGTGGACGCCGCCCGGCCCGGTCGCCGGGCCGAACGGCAGGAGCGGGCCGTCGACGTCGAGGAAGAGCAGCGGAAGCCCGCCGGAACCGGTCACCGCCGAACCGTACCGCCGGACGTCAGCGACCGCCCGCGACCCGCAGGATCGCCCCTGTCGTGTAGGACGCATCGTCCGAGAGCAGCCAGGCGACGGCTCCGGCGACCTCGTCCGGGCGTCCGGGCCGGCCCAGCGGGATGCCGGCCGCGGCCTTGTCGGGGCGCTCGGGGTCCTCGTGGAACTCGGTGCGGATGATGCCGGGCGACACCGCGTTGACCCGGATACCGGCCGCGGCGACCTCCTTGGACAGCCCGACGGTCATCGTGTCCACCGCGGCCTTGGCGGCGGCGTAGTGGACGTACTCGCCGGGGCTGCCGAGAGTGGCGGCCGCCGAGGACATGTTCACGATGGCCCCGCCCCCGGTGCGGCCCATGTCGCGCACGGCCCGGCGGGCGCAGAGCAGGTACCCGATGACGTTGACGTCCAGGGCGCGCCGGAGCCCGGCCGGGTCGGCGTCCGCGAGCGGGCCCGTCGGGCCGCCGACGCCCGCGTTGTTGACCAGTCCGGTGACCGGACCGAGTCCGTCGGCCGCCGCCTCGAAGAGCTGGTCGACACCCGACTCGTCGGCCGTGTCCATCCGTACCGTGACGCAGCGCCGGCCGGTCCTGCGTACGGATTCGGCCACGGCCTCGGCGGCCGCCACGTCGGAACGGTGGCCCAGCGCGATGTCGTGGCCGTCGGCCGCCAGACGCAGACAGACGGCCGCGCCGATCCCGCGGCTGCCGCCGGTGACCACGGTGACCGGATGACGACTCATGAATGGATGCCCCTGTACTCCCGTGCGAGGACCCGGTGGTCCTCGTCGAGGGACCATCGTAGGGAGTGCTGATCGAACTCCGTCACGGCGACGGTCCGGACGCTCCGTCCTACGGAAACGACCCGTCCGGAAACGCTCCGGGAACGGCTCGGTGGACTGCCACCCACTCATGGAAGAGTGGCAGTCCACCGGCGGTACGGGTGAGGCGGTGCTACCCGGGGAGGTCGCTGCCGTCCGGCCGCTCGCTCCGCTCCCGCAGCTTCCGGGCCTTCTCCTGCAGCCGACGGCGCTGCTCCGGGTCGTTGGTGCGCTCCGCGGCCTCGGTCATGTGCCTGGCATTCTCGCGCATCTGGTCGGCTCGGCCGGGTTCTCCTGCAACGCTCATCGTCGCTCCTTGGACGGTAGGGAAGAGCGGGCTCCCTCAGAGAACCAGCGCTCCCGGACCATCGCACCCCGAAGCGTTACGTACCGTGAAGGTGCCAGGTGGGACGGGCTCCGGGGAGCGGGCCATGGCACCGGCGGGACCCGCGGGTCCGCGACGCTGGCATGATCAGGGGTATGAACGAGCGCATGATCGCCGCGTGTGACGGGGCATCGAAGGGGAATCCGGGGCCCGCGGCCTGGGCATATGTGGTGGCCGACGCGGACGGCAGGCCGTTCCGCTGGGAGGCGGGGCCGCTGGGCACCGCCACCAACAACGTCGCCGAGCTCACCGCGCTCCAGGAACTGCTGGAATCCGTCGACCCGGGTGTGGCGCTGGAGGTCCGGATGGATTCGCAGTACGCGATGAACGCCGTCACCAAGTGGCTCCGGGGCTGGAAGCGCAACGGCTGGAAGACCTCGGCCGGCAAACCCGTCGCCAACCGCGATCTGGTGGCCCGCATCGACGCCCTGCTGACCGGCCGGGCCGTGGACTTCGTCTACGTGCCCGCCCACCAGGTGGACGGCGACCCGCTGAACGCCCTGGCCGACCAGGCGGCCAGCGAGGTGGCCGTGGCACAGCGCGCGGCAGGCACCTCCCAGGGATCCGCGGACCTGCCGGTGCCCGTCGCCGCCCGCGCCTCCGAAGGGCGCCGCACCGGCGGTACGGCCAAGAGCGCGGCTCAGGGCGCGACGAAGAGCGCGGCGAAGAGCACCGGCGGGACGGCCCGGTCCGGTGCCACCATCCGCGCCAGGTACGCGGGGCGGTGCCACTGCGGCAAGCCGTACGCGGCCAAGGACACGATCGCGAAGAACGACCAGGGCTGGGGCCACCCGGAGTGCCGCACGGCTTCCGCCTGAACCCGCGGAACCGCCCCGCGCGACGGGTCCGGCGTGCCATGATGCGGCTCCGGCCGGGCGGCCTGCGCACTGCCGGAGCCGTGGACGGCGGCGACACGCTGGGGGGCGTATGGAAAGCACGGGAACGGTGCTGCGTGAACTGCGCGGGGCGCAGAAATCGGCCAAAGGGGTGTCGCTCTACTCGCGGTACGTGAACCGGCCGGGCGGGCGGATCCTGGCGGCCGCCGCGTTCCGGCTTCGTATGACACCCAATCAAGTCACTGCGGTGAGCGCGGTGTTCACCTTCGCCGCCGTCGCGTCCGTGGCGCTGGCCAGACCCACGTGGACGCTGGCCGTGCTGGTCTACCTGGGGCTCGCCGTGGGGTTCGCGCTCGACTCGGCCGACGGGCAGCTCGCCCGGCTCACCGGCAGGGGAGGCCCCGACGGCGAATGGCTCGACCACGTCGTCGACTGCGCCAAGATGATCCTCGTCCACACCGCCGTACTGATCTCGTTCCACCGCTTCTTCGCCCTGCCGGCAGAGGGCTGGCTGCTGCTGCCGCTCGGCTTCCTGTTCGTGGCCGTGCTGACCTTCTGCGCGGGGCTGCTGCGGGAACAGCTGGGGAAGGCGGCCGCCGCCGGCCGCCCGGCGCCGGACGGCGGCGCCGGGCCACCGCGGGCGGTGTCCCGGCTGCGGGCCGCGGCACTGCTGCCGGCCGACTACGGGGTGTTCTGCCTGGTCTTCCTGCTGCTCGGTGACGAGAGGGTCTTCCGGATCGGCTATGCCGTGCTCGCCGCCGTGCACGCGCTGTTCCTGGTGGCGTTCCTGGTCAAGTGGTTCAGGGAGCTGAAAGCGCTCCGGGCAGGCTGACCAGCGAGTCCAGCGCCCGGCGCAGCTGGGTGCTGGACGTGTGCACGGTGTACGGGAAGTAGACGACCTCCACGCCGACTTCCGCGAAGTCGCGTTCGAGCCGTTTGCCCTTCTCCGTGTCCCGCCAGTCGTCGCCCTTGAAGATGACGTCGAACCTGACCTGCTGCCAGGTCTCCACCTTGTCGGGCACGGTCTCGACGAACGCGGCGTCCACGTACCGGACGCTCCGTACGATCTCCAGCCGCTCCGGCAGCGGAATGACCGGTCTGTGGCCCTTCGCGAGTGCGGCCATCTCGTCCGAGACGACCCCCGCGACGAGGTAGTCGCACTGGCTGCGGGCATGCCGCAGGATGTTGAGGTGACCCACGTGGAACAGGTCGTAGACACCCGGCGCGTAGCCGACCCTGTGCACCATCCGTTCTCTCCCCCCACGGTGAACGCGATGTCCGTGTCCCACCGGCAGGTTTCCGGACATGGCGCCCGGTCCGGTGGGATATCGGTATCGGTGTTGATCGTGCAACGACCTTACTGTGAAGACCACTTGCGCATCACGTGAACGGATAAGCTCACTTTTGGGGCTGTTCCTTGGGGGGAACACAGGTGGCTCCGGGGGGAAGGCGACCGTCCGATGCCAGACGCAGATCAGCTGCCGTACGCGGGTCAGCACGAGCAGTTCCGGAGCCGCCGCTTGCTGGTCGTCTCGACCAACTACGCGCCGGAGCTGACCGGAATCGGCCCGTACGCCGCGCAACTCGCGGAACACTGGGCCGCGTCCGGCGCCGAGACCCATGTGCTGACCGGCATGCCGCACTATCCGTCCTGGCGGACCGAGCCGGAGTACCGAGGTGTGTGGCGGGTGGAGGAGGAGCGCTCCGGGGTGACGGTCCACCGGCGAAGACACTATGTGCCGCCCCGTCAGAGCGCCCTGCGCAGAGCCGTCTTCGAGGCATCCGTCCTCGCGCACGGTCTGGTCTCCCCGCCCCCGGTGCGGCCGGACGCGGTGATCTCCCAGATGCCGAGCCTCGCGGGCGGCGTCCTCGGCGCGCGGCTGGCCCGGCGCCACCGCGTCCCGTACATACCCGTCGTGCAGGACCTGATGGGCGCCGCCGCCGCACAGAGCGGCATCCGCGGCGGCGACAGGGCGGCGGCGGTGGCGTCCCGGGCCGAGCGGTACGCACTGGGTGCCGCCGCACTCGTCGGCGTCATCCACGAGAGCTTCGTCCCCCGGGTCACCGCCTACGGGGTCGATCCCGGACGCATCCGCCTCGTCCCCAACTGGACCCATGTGAAGCCCCCTTCGGCCGACCGCTCCGTGACCAGGGCGCGCCTGGGCTGGCCCGAGGGCGCCCCGGTGGTCCTGCACTCCGGGAACATGGGGCTCAAGCAGGGGCTGGAGGTCCTGGTCGACGCGGCCCGGCTCGCCCCCGGGATACGCGTCGTGCTGATGGGCGACGGCAACCAGCGCGAAGCCCTGCTGGCACGGGCGGCCGGGCTGCCCAACGTCGAGTTCCGGCCGGCGGCGGGGGCGGACGAGTTCACCGACGTGCTGGCCGCCGCCGACGTCCTCGCCGTGACCCAGCGTGCGTCCGTCCTCGACATGAGCGTGCCCTCCAAGCTGACCTCGTACCTCGTCTCCGGCCGCCCCGTCGTCGCCTCCGTGGCGGACGAGGGGGGCACCGCCCAGGAGGTGCAGCGCTCAGGCGCCGGACTGCTCGTCGCGCCCGAGGACCCGGCCGCGGTCCTGGCGGCCGTGCGCAAGCTCGTCGAGCAGCCGGCCGCCGCCGACGAACTCGGCGCCCACGGCCCCCGCTACGTGGCACAGCACCTCGGCCGGGAGGCCGGCCTCGCCCGCTTCGACGCACTGCTCACCGAGGTCCTTCAGGACGCCGCCCAAGGGAGACCACGCCGATGACCCAGCCGATCCGTGCCCTGGAGGACCAGGACGAACCCGCGCTGCTGCGGGATCAGTTCAGGCAGCTCCTGCGCTACCGCGTCCTGCTCGCGTGGGGCGTGGTCCTCGGGCTGCTCGGCGGCGGCTGGCTCGCCCTGAGCGGTGAGGACACCTACACCGCCATCGGGGAGGTGTCGGTGCGCTCGGCCGCCTCCGACCCGTTCGCGGCGGGCGCCTCGGCCGACAAGGGCATCAACATCGGCTCCGAACGCCAGACCGCCGTCAGCGACGCCGTGGGGACCGTCGCCGTCGGCTCGCTGGTCAAGCACGGCGACCGGATCGAGGTCGGAAAGCTGCTCACCGGCCTCCAGGTCACCAATCCGCCCAACACCCTGGTGCTCAGGTTCGCCTACACCGCCCGCGACCCCGAACAGGCCAGGGCGCGCGCCCAGGCGCTCGCCGAGGCCTACCTGGAGATCCGCCGCGAGCGCACCGAGAACAGCATCGACAACATGGTCGACGGCTACCGCGCCCAGCTGAAGCCGCTCACGGAGCAGCGCGACCGGCTGGCCGAGCAGGAGACCGGCGCCGCCGGCAGCGACGTCACCAGCGCCCGCGCCAACATCATCGTCGCCATCTCCGAACTGAGCCAGAAGATCTCGGAGCTGCGTGCGCTCGACACCACGCCCGGCTATCTGAACAAGAAGCCCGTCGCGCCCGAACGGCCCACCGGCGCGGGACTGCCCCTGCTCCTCGGACTCGGCGGCGTCGTCGGACTCGCGCTGGGCCTGCTGCTGTCCTGGGTACGGCTCGTCTTCGACCCGGCGGTCCGCTCCACCAGGGAACTCGTCCGCTCGCTCGGCGCCCCGCTGCTCGGCACCCTGCCCAGGGAACGCGCCGGAGCGGGCCGGCTGCTCGCCATCGGACGCGGCGGCAGCCGGCTGGCGGAGGAGTACCGGGCGGCGGCCTTCCGGCTCGCGTACGACCCCTCGTTCGCCGAGCGGCGACGGCTGCTGGTCACGGCGCCCCGCGGGGACAACGCCATGGCCGCCGCCGCGGCGGTCAACCTGGCGGCCGCCTTCGCGGAGATGGGGCGTGACGTCCTGCTGGTCGAGGCCGATCTGCGCACCCCGTCCCTGGCCAGGGAGCTCGGCGCCGCGAACCGGGGCGGACGGCCCCGCTGGTCCGCGGAGCGGGACGAGCGCGGCTGGCCCTCGGACAGCCGCACCAACGTGGACGTGCCCGGCTCCGGGGCCTTCACCCTGATCGCGGGCCGCCGGATGGACAACGTGCCGCGCGCCCTGACCTCCGCGCCCGTCGGCCGCATCCTCGCGGAGGGCGGCCGGCCCGGAGCCGTCGTCATCGTGCTCGCCCCACCCGTCCTCTCGTACGCCGACGCCGTCGCGCTCATCGACCGGGTGGAGGGCGTCGTGGTGGTCTGCGACCCGCGCGAGGTGCACCGCAGCGACCTGGAGCGGATCCGCGAGATCATCGGCGCCGCGGGCGGGTCCGTGCTCGGCACCCTGCTGCACCCCGGTCACGGACGGATCGAGCGCCGGGCGCGCCGGAAGGCGGCCAAGCGCCGCGCCCGCGACGTGCAGGCACCGGGGCCGGGGCGCGAAGGACAGGGCGGCCGCGGGCGGCCGGACGGGCCCGGCCGCAACGGCGGCGCCGGCGACCCCACGGAGACGCTCGGCCTGCGCACCCTGGACGGCGGCACCACCTGGCACGGCGGCGGAAACGGCCACACCGGCGGCAGCGACCACAGCAGTTCCGCAGGACAGCGGTGAAGGCACGCACCGCGGTCGTCTGCTCGGTCGCGGACCAGGGGGTGGCGGCGCTCACCAACATCCTGGTCCTGGTGGTGGCGGCCCGGCTCTCCACCGTCTCCGACTTCGCCCGGTTCTCCGGCGTGTACCTGGTCTTCACCGTGCTGCTCGGCGTCTTCGGCGCCTACACCGGGCAGCCGCTCGTGCTGCGCCGGGGCACGGGCGAGGAGACCCGTGGGGCCTGCCGCTCCGCCGTCGCTTTCACCCTGCTCGTCTCGGCCCTCCTCGGCGGCACGCTCGCCGGGGTGTGCGCGGTGCTCGCGGGGGACACCGCGCGGGCCCTGATGGCGCTGGGGCTGGTGCTGCCCGTCGTCCTCGCGCAGGACACGGCCCGCTACGCCTTCGCCACGCTCCAGGCCCAGCACCTGGCCCTGGGCGCCGACACGCTCCGGCTGGCCTGCGTGCTCGGCGCGCTGACCGTGCAGCCGCACGGCGCTCCGGCCGCCCGGCTCGTCACCGTCTGGGGCCTGTCCGCGCTGCCCGCCCTCCTGCTGTCCGTCACCCTGCTGCACCGGCGGACCGCGGGAACGCCCGTGCGGCTGGCGCCGCTGCTGCGGCGCGGACACCTGGGCCGGCGGTTCGTCGTCGAGTTCGGGGTCGGCAACGCCACCAGTCAGCTCTCCGTGCTCGGTCTGGGCATGGCCGGCAACCCCCTCGTGGTCGGCGCGCTGCGCGGCGCGACCACCCTCTTCGGCCCGCTGAACGTGCTGTTCACCTCCGCCACCGGCTTCGGCCCGCCGCTCCTCGGACGGCTCGCCACCGACCGGCTGCGGGTGCGGGCCGCCGCCGCCCTGGCCGCCGTACTGGCGGCGACCGCCGCCGGCTGGGCCACCGTCCTGGCGCTGCTGCCCGGCTCCGCGGGCCGCCATCTGCTGGGCGACACCTGGCCCACGGCGGCGGCGCTGCTTCCCGCGACCGGCAGCCAGTACGCGGCGATGGCCGTCGGCACCTGCGGGCTGCTGGCGCTGAGACTGCTCGATCCGCGCACCACGCTCTCCATCCAGGTGGTCTTCTCGCTCGCCGCGGTGGGCTTCCTGGCGGGCGGATACTGGCTCGGCGGGGTGCCGGGCGCCGCCTGGGGCCTCTGCCTGGGCTCCGTCTGCAAGGCGGTCGCCACCTGGACCCGGGTGGCCCGGCTGAACCGTCGCGGTGCCGCGGAGCGGGCCACGGTCAGCGCGACCGCTGTCCGTTCCCGTCCCTGAAACTCGTGACCAGCGCCAGGCACAGGGCGGCGATGGCCAGCTTCCCCGCCGCCTGAAGCAGCGGGCCGCGCAGCAGGATGAAGGTGTACCCGGCGATCAGCGGAGCCGCGACGGCCAGGACGCTGCCGGGCCCCGGTCCGTCCCGGGAGACCGCCCGCGCGTACCGGCGGTCGGTGCGCGCGGCCGCGTACCCGATCAGTGCGAAGCCGCCGATCAGGCCAGGAGCGGCGAAGTCGACCCACAGTTCGGTCCAGAGCGGCGCCGAGAGGTTGGTCATGTTCATCCCCATCCACTGCCCGACCCGGACCCCGGTGTCCTCCGGCTTGCCGCTCCAGGCCGCCCGGGGCACGAAGAAGAAGGCGGAGCCCGCCAGTTGACGGCCGTAGGTGTGGCCCCGGGTGCCGACCCAGGAGATGGTGTTGGCGAACATGACGGTCTGGTCGTAGTCCTTGGTGGCCAGCGGCTCGAAGACCGAGGACGACTCGACCGGCCGGTACCCGGAGTCGTCGTAGCGGAACCGGTCGGCGTACGGGAACAGCACCAGCGCCCCGATCACCCCCGTCGCCAGCACCGAGCGGTACATCGCCGCGCTGCTCGGGAACGCGGTGAACAGGAAGGAGACCAGCACGGTCAGGAACCAGTAACGGGCGTTGGACACCGGATTGTTCACGACCAGGTTCACGATCAGCAGCGCGCACCAGACCAGTACGGTCGACGGTGTGCGACGGGCCCGGCGCGAGGTCACCAGCCGCCGGGTGAAGAAGAGCAGCGCGAGCAGCGCCGGAACCGTCCCGAACCCCTTGAGGAACGCGGAGCCCACATTGGACCCGCCGGACACCACTCCGCTCTCCGCGACCGAGGCGCTGATCTCCTGCCTGCTGGAGAAGAAGACAGCGGGCCCGCCGAGCTTCAGCACGTAGTAGCCGCTCGCGGCGAACGCCAGCAGCACCAGCAGCCGCAGCCGGACCGGGTGCGCGGTGGCCCGGCCACCGCCCCCGCGGGCGGCCGTACGCCTGCGCAGCGGGCGCCGGGACGCCAGCAGCGCCCCCAGGTCGAACGCCGCGCACCCCACCAGCACGAGGGCGATCGCGGTCACCAGATCGGAGCGCGGCCCGACCATCGGGGTCGGGGTCTGCCCGATCACCGCCTGGGCGAACGGGGCCACCCCCATCGCGATGTACACGAACATCCAGAAGACGCCCTGCAGCAGCCGCCGCCGGGTGGACAGGATCATGGTCGCCAGCCGCGCCCCCGAATAGCACGTCAGCACCAGCTGCAGCCAGTACCCGGTGTCCCGGGTCCCGCTCCCGGGCTGCGCGGCGATCAGCGCCGGCAGGAAGCAGACCAGACCGAGGATCAGCGGTACGGCCATCGCACGCGACAGCATCGCCCATGACATGGGCTTGGCGGGCGGCTCCACCGGACTCGGCGGCCGGCCCCCCAGGACGGGACCGGGCGGCGCCGCCCCATGCACGGACGTCATCTGTTCCCCGTTCCGTGAGCGTGTGAACACTCTAACGAATCAGCCCACTTGGGGTGATGCGATGACTAGTCTGTGCACAGCTGCCGAGGTCGAGGGGAACCCTGGTGAAGATCCTGCACGTCGTCACACTGCACACCCCGGACCACGCCTTCGGCGGTCCGACCCGGGTGGCCCTGAATCTCTCCGGGGTCCAGCGCGCCGCGGGGGACGACGCCCGGATCATGGCGCTCGGCGACGGCTTCGAGGGCCCGCTGCCGTCCCTCGTGGAAGGGGTGCCCGCCCACCTCTACCGGGCCCGCCACCTGCTGCCCCGGTTCGAGGTCAGCGGCATCACCTCGGGACCGCTGCTGCTGGCCGCACGCCGGATGATGCGCGGTGCCGACGTCGTCCACGTGCACCTGATGCGCGATCTGGTGACACTGCCCGCCGCCCTGCTCGCACTGGCGTCGGGGACCCCGCTGGTCGTCCAGACGCACGGCATGGTGGACCCGACGGAGAACCGCGTCGCGCAGCTGACCGACCTGCTGGGCGTGCGCAGGGTCCTGCGCCGGGCGGACGCCGTGCTGCACCTCACGGAGGCCGAGCGCGTCGATGTGAACGCCGTCGCGGCGCCGGTACCGCTCAGCCGGACCGTACGCCTGGTCAACGGCGTTCAGCCGCAGGAGCGCAAGCCGGCCCGTGACCCCGGGCGGCCGCCGATGGTGCTCTTCCTCGCCCGGATACAGGAGCGAAAGCGCCCGCAGGACTTCGTCGCCGCGATGCCCGCCGTGCTGGCCGAGCACCCGGACGCCAGGTTCGTACTGGCGGGCCCTGACACCGGGGCGCTGCCCGGCACCCTGCGGCTGGCCCGCGAGCTGGGCGTGCTGGACTCGCTCGACCACGTGGGGCCGCTCGGCCACGAAGAGGTGCTGGCGGCGGGGCGGCGGGCCGATGTGTACGTCCTGCCGTCCATCGAGGAACCCCTCGGCGTCTCGGTCCTGGAGGCGATGTCCGTCGGCACCCCCGTGGTCATCACCCGCACCTGCGGCCTCGGGCCCGATGTCGCGCGGGCCGGTGCGGGCCGGGTGATCGACAGCCGGGTGGGCGAGGACGGGGCCAACGCGCACAAGGTCGCGCGGGCGGTCCTGGAACTGCTGGAGCCCAAGGCCAACGCAGAGGCGGGGCAGGCGGCCTGGGAGCTGGTCGGTGAGGACTTCACCATCGACGTCGTGACCCGGACGCTCCGGCGGACCTACGAGGACGTGGTCCGCCGGAAGCGCCGTTGACTCAAGGAGCGGGCGCCTCGCGGGACTTCAGGGCGATCTGCCACCGGTAGAAGCTCATCGCCAGGGCGAAGTCCAGGCCGGCCCGCCCGTCCAGGAAGCCCCGCCGGTACACGTACATGTACGCGAACGAGACCAGCGGCTTGAACGGTGCCTTGTGGAACAGCTGCCCCTGACGGGACTTGACCCTGCGCACCTGTTCCTTGACCTCGGGGTGGTGCTCCAGCCACGCCTCCCAGTCCGAGTACCGGTTGTGCCGTTCGAACCAGGCGGTCACCGGGTCGAGATCCTGGTGCTCGATCGGGTTGCGGAGGGTGCCGGCGCTCTGAGCGACCGGCTGGTAATGGCCCTCGACCTCACCGATGCCGGGGGCGTCGAGATCCCCGACCTCCGGGTACCGGCTGCGGGTGCGGTCGGTCAGTGACCGCTTGCGGATGGTGTAGCCGTGCCGCAGCCGCTTCCCGGAGAACCAGTACCCCAGCGGAATGTCGTACGCCGCGGGTTTCGGCGCATCCGGATCCGCGAAGATCTGCCGCAGTTCGGCCAGCAGACCGGGGCTCAGCCGCTCGTCGCCGTCGAGCAGCAGGATCCAGTCCAGGTCCGTGCGGACATGGTCCAGGCACCACTGCTTCTTCCGCGGATGTCCGCCGTCCCAGGTGTACATGACGACCTCGGCCCCGCACTCCGCGGCGATCTTCGCCGTGTCGTCCGTACTGTGCGAGTCGACCACGACGACCGCCTCGAAGTGGCCGAGGACCGACTTCACCGCCTCCGCGATGTTGAGTCCCTCGTTCTTCGTGGGGATGGCCACGGCTATCGGCAGTCGGTTCATCCGTTGCCTCCTTCGGGGAGCCAGGCGTAGCAGCCTGTGGAGGTGAAGGCGGTGGCCGCCGCCGGGATCGTGATGCGGCTGCGCTTCCCGTCGTCGGACGAGCCCGAGGCCAGGACCTTGCCGTTCGCCCCGGTGATCTCCCAGCCGCAGTTCTTCGTCGGTGAGACATCGCGGTAGCGGCCCGGCCGCAGCCGCGCCCCCTCGTAACGGCCGTCGGGGTACGCCTTCGAGGCCTGCGCCACGAGCTCTCTGTGCTGGGTGCACAACTGCCCGGCGGCGGGCTCGGCATCAGCGATCTCGCCCGTGGCCACGGCTCCGATCGCGATGTCCCGGTCGACCTTGACCAGATACGTCAGCCGGTCGCAGGTCGCCTGTCCGGTCTGGAGCACCGCCGCCGGGTCCATGCCCTTGGGCACCCGGTCGACCAGGTACTGCTTCTGCTCCTTGGTGAACGTGCCGGTGGCCGGGGTGAGTTCGTCGGTCGGGGTCTTGGGCGGCTCGCCGGAGCGCGAGGCCCGCGGACCGGCCGGTGCGGAGCCGTCCGGCGCCGCGGGCGCGCCGGCCACCGGCCCCGCGGAGGCCGCGGGCCCGGCGCCGGCCGTCTTCTCGCCGCCGCCACCGGAGGAGGAGCCGCAGGCGGCCAGCGCCGCCGCCGTGATCACGGCGGCGGCACCGGCCAGGAACGGATGTCTCATCCACCTGTCCTCAGGGCGTAGTGGGCACTGACCTGGGCGGCGGTCAGCGCGGTCGGGTACACGGCGGTCTCGTCGATCTGTCCCGCGAAGAAGTTGCTCGTCGGACGGTTCGGCCAGGTCGCCAGATTGTCCCCGCCCACCCGCCAGTAGCCGGGATAGGTCTCGCTCTTGGTGTACAGCGCGTTCGAGGCGCGGAGCTTTCCGTCCACGTACAGGGCCATGCCGCCGGACCCCTGGGTGGCGACGACGTGGTGCCAGGCGCCGTCGTTGTAGGCCCCGGTCGTGCTGACGGTCTGGCCGCCGGTGTTGTGGGTGCCGAAGGTGAGGCGCCCGTTGTTGAGCATGTACACATGCTTGTCGTACTTACCGCTGAGTTCCATGGTGTTGGAGCCGTAGCCGATGATCTTCCCTCCCCGCGTGGTCGTCGTCTTGATCCAGGTCTCCACGGAGAACTTCGCGGTCTGGTTGTGGGTCCGGTTGCTGTACGCGTACTGGGTGGACCCGTTGAACCCGATGGCGGTCGAGGGACCGGACACGGCCGCCGGGGTCTGCCGGTAGGAGGGTGTGTTGCGCAGGAAGCCGTTGTCCTTGCCCGCGCTGGTGTCGGCGGCGAAGGTGGACGTGCCCTCGTCGTAGCGCCAGTACAGGCTCGCCCCGTCGGACAGCACCCTGGCCGGGTAGCCCTCGGCCTTCGTCGCCACGGTCGCGGTCACCGCGGGCGATTTGGCGCTGGTGTTGGTGCCGTCGCTCGCACTGATCCGGTAGGTGTGCGTCTCGCCCGGTTCGGCCGCGGTGTCGGTCCACCGCAGCTGCGGCCGGTCCCAGAACACCGAGGAGCCCGTCGTGGTGTACACGGGGGTGCTCGCGCCGTCCTTGTAGATCCGGTAGGTCAGCTCACCGTCGTCCGTGTCGAAGCTCGTCTGCCAGTTCACGTCCAGCTTGCCCGCGGCGACCGTGGACACGCTGACGTTGGGCACCCAGGGCGCCCCGGTGTCGGGCCCGTCGGCGAACCGGGTCAGCCCCTGCTGAGGTGAGCTGTTGACGGTGGTGAACTCGCCGCCCACCCAGAGGTAGTGGTGGCCGCCCTTGTCGGTCTGGGTCATCGCCCGGGGGCCGACCGGTTCCCCGATGCCGTCGTTGGTGTCCGGGAACCACGGCAGCAGCTTGGGATCGTCCACCGACTGGGCCAGCAGATGCTTGCGCGGCTGGTCGGGGAACTCGCCCATCGAGGAGCAGTCGTGTGCGTGACTGCCGCTGTAGAGAACCCCGCTGTGCACCAGGACGGCCTGGGTGGCGCCGAGGCAGGTGTCGCGCCAGACCTGCTGGAAGGTGGCCAGGTCCACCGCGATCCGGCCGTCGAAGACACCGCCTCCGGTGCCCTCGTTCGCGGTGTAGAACTTGGTTGCGTCCGCGGTGAGGTCCTGCACCGTGGAGGTGTTCGGGATGAAGCCCGGATAACTCTTGTCCAGGGCGCCCGTCGTCGCGTTCACCACCGCGAGCGCGTGCGACGTGGTGCCGTTGACGGTGAAGAAGTCGCCCCCGATCATGACGTGCTGGCCGTCGGGAGTGACCTGGACGGCCCGGCCGACCTCATCCGTGTTGGCCTTCCACGGCTTCAGTGCGGCGGCCGTGGTGACCGCGGCGAACTTGTTCCGGGTCTGCCCCGCGACACTGTTGAAGTCACCGCCGAGATACACCGTATCGTCGGTGACGGCCAGCGCCCGTACCGTCGCGGAGACGGCGAGCTTGAAGTCCGAGCGCGGAGTGCAGCTCGCCGTGTCGATCGCCGCGATGTTGCTCACACCGACGCCGTTCACCGAGGCGAACTGGCCCCCGACGTAAAGGGTTTCGCCGTCGGGGGAGAGGGTCAGGGCCCGCACGGTCGCGGTGCCCGAGGACTGCGTGAACGACAGTTTGCAACCGGTCGGCGCACCGGTCGCGGCGTCGAACGCGGCGAAGTTCACCGCCGGCTGCTCCGACGTCCCGGCCGCTGCGTCCGGCGGCCGTACGGTGGAGAACGTGCCGCCCGCGTAGACGACCCCGTCGTCCGTCGCGGCCAGCGACCAGACGATTCCGTTGGTCTGCCAGGTGGAGAGGTCGTCCGCGGTGAGCGAGACCGGCGGGGTGAGCGCCGCTGCCGGAGAGCCCCCGGCAGCGGCGCCCAGGGCACCGGCGAGCAGGCAGAGCGCGGCGGCCGCGGCCCGTACCCGGCCGTGGCCACGGGATCTGCGCCCCGTACTTGCGTTCATCATTCAGCTCCGAAGGTGAGAACGAGCTGCGGCCCGTGGGCCGCGGTTGCGACGTCGCCCGGCCGGATGCGGAGCGAATCCGCTCCGTCGCCGGCCGGGGCGGACGAGTAGGCGGGGCCCAGGGCCCCGCCCGGGTCCGGCGCGTCCCGCTCCACCGAGTGGCCGGTGGAGCGGGACGCGCCGGAGATGGTGCCCGGCACCGTCGGGGCGAGCGACGGCCGGGAGTCGTAGGTGCCCGCGGACCCGGCCCCCGCGCCGGTGACCGGCACGGGAAGGTGGCTGCCGGCCGGGCCCGCGGTGGGGTCCGACGAGGTACGGAGGCCGAGCCGGGCGTTCCCGGGCCGCTGCCCGGCCGACGCGGCGGGCAGCTGGAAACGGAGGCGGCCCGGATGGGGCGTGGCGCCTCGCGAGGCGAGCTGGTTGTCGTTGCACGTGGTGTTCGCGGCGACGCTGTTGACGTACGTGCCCTCTGGCGGCGTCAGGGAGACCGCGGTGTTCCCGGCGTCGAACGCGGCGGCGCCGGCCGGGCGCACGCCGGTGAGCGCGAGGGCGGCGGCGACCACCCCGCCCCGGGTGAGCCCCGGGCATCCGGGGCCGCTCACCGGTCCACCCGCACCGCGGCCCCGGTGAGCTGGTCGGCCAGCTGCCTGACATCGGCGTCGACCATGATCCGGGCCAGCTCCCGCGACTTCACGGCGGGCTTCCAGCCGAGCAGCTCCGCCGCCTTCGACGCGTCCCCGATCAGCGCGTCGACCTCGCTGGGGCGCTCGTACTTCGCGTCGTACCGGACGTGCTCGCGCCAGTCCAGACCGGCGTGCTCGAAGGCGTACTCCAGGAACTGCCGGACGCTGACGCCCTCGCCGGTGGCCACCACGTAGTCGTCCGGGGTATCGCACTGGAGCATCCGCCACATGGCGTCCACGTACTCGGGGGCGTAGCCCCAGTCGCGGACCGCGTCCAGGTTCCCCAGGTGCAGCTGGGTCTGGAGCCCCGCCTTGATCCGGGCCACCCCGCGAGTGATCTTCCGGGTCACGAAGGTCTCACCGCGGCGCGGGGACTCGTGGTTGAAGAGGATCCCGTTGACCGCGAACATCCCATATGCCTCACGGTAGTTGACCGTCGACCAGTACGAGTAGACCTTCGCGACGCTGTACGGACTGCGCGGGTGGAACGGCGTCCGCTCGTGCTGCGGCGGCGGACTGGCGCCGAACATCTCCGAGGAGGACGCCTGGTAGACCCGGGTGTCGATGCCGCTGGCGCGCACCGCTTCCAGGAGCCGGGTGGTGCCGAGCCCGGTGATGTCCCCCGTGTACAGCGGCGCGTCGAAGGAGACCCGGACGTGCGACTGCGCGCCGAGGTTGTAGACCTCGTCGGGCCGGATGTCACGCAGCAGGTTCACCAGGGCGACCCCGTCGGCGAGATCGGCGTGATGCAGGACGAAGGAGCGGTCCGCCTCCTCCGGGCCCTGGTAGATGTGGTCGATCCGCTCGGTGTTGAAGCTCGACGAACGGCGGATGAGTCCATGGACCGTGTATCCCTTGTGGAGCAGCAGCTCGGACAGGTACGAACCGTCCTGTCCGGTCACGCCGGTGATGAGCGCGGTCTTCGCCACGTCTCCCCCTTCTGTGGTCGCCCGAGAGGCTGTTGGCCGTCGAAATTTCAGAGTTTGAGGCGATCTGCGGCAAAACGTCACCGCGGCATGGAGCTGCTGGCACAATCCGAGCCATGACGACTGATCTCCCCGGCCCTTCCCAGGAATCCGTCCCGTCCCTGCTACGGCCCGCCGCCCGGGTGTTCGTCGCCGGCCACCGAGGTCTGGTGGGCTCCGCGGTGGTGCGCCGACTCACCGCCGAAGGCCACGAGGCGGTCACCCGCGGCCGCGACCGCCTGGACCTGTGCGACGCCGGGCGCACCGCCGCCTTTCTGCGTGACGTCCGGCCGGACGCCGTGGTGCTGGCCGCCGCCAAGGTCGGCGGGATCATGGCCAACAGCACCTATCCGGTGCAGTTCCTGGAGGAGAATCTGCGGATCCAGCTGAGTGTGATCGCCGGGGCCCACGCGGCGGGCGTCGAGCGGCTGCTCTTTCTCGGCTCGTCCTGCATCTACCCCAAGCGCGCCCCGCAGCCCATTCCCGAGAGCGCCCTGCTGACCGGCCCGCTGGAGCCGACCAACGAGGCGTACGCGCTCGCGAAGATCGCCGGGATCGTGCAGACCCAGTCCTACCGGCGGCAGTACGGCGCCTCCTACATCAGCGCCATGCCCACCAATCTCTACGGGCCCGGCGACAACTTCGACCTGGAGACCTCGCACGTCCTGCCCGCGCTGATCCGCCGCTTCCACGAGGCACGGCAGAGCGGAGCGCCGACCGTCACCCTCTGGGGCTCCGGCAGCCCCCGGCGGGAATTCCTGCACGTCGACGATCTGGCCGCCGCCTGCGTGCTGCTGCTGGAACGCTACGACGGCGAGGAGCCCGTCAACATCGGCTCCGGCGAGGATCTGACCATCCGTGAACTCGCTTCGACAGTAGCTGATGTGACGGGATATCAGGGGCAGATCGAATGGGACAGCGGCAAGCCGGACGGCACTCCGCGCAAGCTGCTGGACGTCTCCCGGCTGGCCTCCCTCGGCTTCACGCCGCGGATCGCGCTGCGTGAGGGAATCGCCGCGACCTACGCCTGGTGGCTCCAGGAGCAGGTCGCCCAGGTCTGACCCGCGGCCGGCCGGGCGGGGGGACGGCGTCACCCCGCCGCCCGCCCGGCCCCCTCCGGCATTCCGCATCCGCCGCCGCACTCAGTACGCCCCGCGGCCGTCGGTGACGGCGCGCAGCGTGCGGGCCATCAGTCCCATGTCCGTGGCCACCGACCAGTTGTCCACGTACCAGAGGTCGAGCGACACGGTCTCCTGCCAGGACAGGTCGGAGCGCCCGCTGACCTGCCACAGGCCGGTCAGCCCCGGTTTGACCGAGAGCCGTCTCAGCTCGCGCTCGTCGTAGCGGGACACCTCGTCCGGGAGCGGCGGGCGTGGACCGACCAGGGACATGTCACCTCTGAGGACGTTGAGGAGCTGGGGCAGCTCGTCCAGGGACGAGCGGCGCAGCAGCCGGCCCACCCGGGTGACGCGGGGGTCACGGCGGATCTTGAACATCGGGCCGTCGGTCTCGTTCGACGTGGCCAGCCGCTCGCGGTGTCGTTCGGCGTCCGCCACCATCGTGCGGAACTTCCACATGGTGAACGGCCGGTTGTGCTGCCCGTGGCGGATCTGCCGGTGGAAGACCGGTCCGCAGGAGGAGAACCGGACCGCCGCCGCGACCACCAGCAGCAGGGGGGCCAGCGCGAGCAGGCCGAGGGCGGCGCCGCCCCGGTCCACCGCGGCCTTGAGCGCGGCCTGCGGCCCCCGCCGCAGCGGCGGCACGATGTGCAGCAGGGTCAGCCCGGCCGCCGACGCCGGCCGGACCCGGCCCGCCGCGATCTCCGAGAGGTGCGAGAGCACGGACAGCTCCAGTCCGCCGTCGTGGAGCCCCCAGGACAACTGCCGTAATCGCTCCTCCGTGAGCTCCGGCCCCGGTATCACCAGCGCCAGGTCCGCCTCGTGCGCGAAGGCCGCTCCCAGCACCGTCGAGGCGTCGTCGTCGGCCGGCGCGGGCGCGAGCCGGCCCGGGACCGGTGCGTCGCAGCTCAGCGCGGCCGTCCCCACGGGCACGGCGGCCACCACGAGGTAGCCGTGGTCCGCACGGGAATCCAGCAGCCGCACCGCCCGGTCCACTCCTGCGGCCGCCCCGACCACCAGCACCCGGCGGGCCGTCCGCCGCTTCCCCCGCGCGGGCAGCCGGCGGACTCCGGACACGGCCGTCGTGGCCAGCAGGCCGGGAATCAGCGCCACCACCGCCGACGACGGATCGATGGCCGGGTCGGTGACGGTCCAGAGCACCGCCAGCACGCCGATGAGCAGCAGCCAGTCCCCGGCCGCGGTCAGCGCCCCGGGAGGCCGGCCGGGTGCCCGGAGCGAGTACCGGCCGCGCGCCGCCCGTACGCACGACCAGGCCAGCGCCGCCGCGACCGCGCCGGCCAGGGCCCGGGACTCGCCGTCGGCGCGCAGCACGAGCCAGCCGGGAACGCCGAGGCCCAGCAGGTCGAAGCAGACGACCAGCGGCAGGTACCGGCCAGGCCCTCTCTTCGGCCCTGGCCGGGCGGAACGCTCGCGCTGTACGGTCGGGCCCTGTGGCAGCCGGTCGAACTCCTGGCTGCGGGGCCGGTTCGAAGCGGTCCGTGGCAGTGGCGCCCCCGCCAGTCCCACGGGTCCTGACATTCCGGTTTCGGGTAGCTCGACATGCCCCATGAACCCCCCAGTCACAGTTGCATCTCCACAAACGGGGCGCATCCGCCGATCCTGGGGACTGACGGATGCGCCCTCGCTCGGTGCACGATATCCACACACGTGCCATTTCGCTGGAGTTCCAGTGAAGTTCAGACATGCGGTGTGAGCCGGAACTCGTCCCGATCCGGGCCGGATCACAGGTTCTGTGCGGGGCTGTTGGTATTTGGGACACACCGGAACCGGGCGGTGTGCGGATATGTACCGGCGCTCCGCCAACTACTGTACGTGGTCGGTCGGTTGGTCTGCGCTGCCGCCTCGGTCGAGGGCCCCGCGGCGCCTTCTGGGAGAATGCACCGCCGGGGGACTGCGCCCGGCCACGAGCGAAAGAGGACGCACGGTGACTCCCGCGGAGAAGAACTGGGCCGGCAATGTCACGTTCGGGGCGAGGCGGCTGCGCGTCCCCCGCTCGGAGGCCGAGCTGCGGGAGACGGTGGCCGCTTCCACCGCGGTGCGCGCCCTGGGCACCCGGCACTCGTTCAACACGGTCGCCGACACCACCGGGGACCTGGTCTCGGTGGCGGGCCTGCCGCGGGTGGTCGAGATCGACCCGGGCGCGGGAGCGGTGACGGTGAGCGCGGGGCTGCGCTTCGGTGAGTTCGCCGGGGAACTGCACGAGGGCGGCTTCGCCCTGCACAACCTGGGTTCGCTCCCGCACATCTCGGTGGCCGGCGCCTGTGCGACCGGAACCCATGGCTCCGGCACCGGGAACCGTTCGCTCGCCGGAGCCGTCCGGGCACTCGACATGGTCACGGCGGACGGCGGGACCGTCTCGCTGCGACGCGGTGACCCGGACTTCCCCGGAGCGGTGGTCGCCATGGGTGCGCTGGGCGTGGTGACCCGGCTGACGCTGGACGTGGTCCCCGCCTTCGACGTACAGCAGTGGGTGTACGAGGACCTGCCGGAGTCCCGGCTGACCGGCGGCTTCGACGAGGTCATGTCGGCCGCGTACAGCGTCAGCGTCTTCACCGACTGGCGTCCGGGGCCGGTCGGCCAGGTGTGGCTCAAGCAGCGGGTCGGCAGCGGGGGAGCGGGGCAGGCACCGGCCGAGTGGCTGGGCGCACGGCTCGCGGACGGCCCGCGCCACCCGATCCCCGGGGTGCCGGCCGGCAACTGCACCCGGCAGCAGGGTGCGGCCGGCGCCTGGCATCACCGGCTGCCGCACTTCCGGCTGGAGTTCACCCCGAGCAACGGGGACGAGCTGCAGTCGGAGTACTTCGTGGCCCGCGAGGACGCCGCGGCCGCCTACCGGGCGCTGGGCGGGCTCCGGGACCGGATCGCCCCGCTGCTCCAGATCTCCGAGATCCGCAGCGTCGCGGGAGACGAGCTGTGGCTGAGCCCGGCGTCCGGCCGGGACTCGGTGGCCTTCCACTTCACCTGGATACCGGACACCGCCGCCGTGACACCGGTGCTCGGGGAGATCGAGGAGGCGCTGGCCCCGTTCGGCGCGCGGCCGCACTGGGGCAAGGTGTTCACCACCGCCCCCGACGTCCTGCGCACCCTGTACGGGCGGTACGCCGACTTCGAGAAGCTGATGGCCCGGTACGACCCGCACGGCACCTTCCGCAACGGCTTCCTGGGCCGGCACTTCCCGGGCTGACGCCAGGCGCGGCAGCCGTCAGCGGGTCTCCCGCTCGTCCCTCGCCCTGGACGGCCAGGCGGCCGCGGAGCGGCCCGGCGCGAGGTGGTCCACCACATCGGCCAGCTCCTCGCAGGCGCGCTCGATCCGGCGGCGGATGTTCTGCTGCTCCGCCACGACGGAGGCCAGCAGTAGCGAGGTCAGTGCCACCGCCCCGTTGAGGACCGTGAGGTTGATCATCACCTCCAGCATGCTGTGTCCGGCGAACGGCCCCACCTGCTCCGTGCCCGCCACCACCGCCAGCACGGACACCAGCAGCGCGCACGGCGCGCTGCCCGCCAGCTGGAACCGCAGAGCCGCCCAGATGAGGATCGGGAACACCAGATAGAGCATCGACAGCGGCCCCCGGGTGGCCACCAGCGCACCCGCGACCGTGACCACCAGCAGCGCACCGGCCTCGATCCACCGGTCGGACATCCGGGGCATCCGCGCCTTGCGCAGCACCACGAGCACCAGCGGGGTGACCACGAGCACCCCCATGGCGTCCCCGGCCCACCACGCCACCCAGACCGTCCAGAACCCGCTGGCGGGCAGTTTGCCGTCCACCGCGAGCATGGCGCTGCCGATGGTCGCGCTGACGGCCATCCCGCCCAGCGCGCCGAGGAAGACCAGCAGGACTCCGTCGCGCAGCCGGTCCAGCTCCGCCCGGAAGCCGAACCGGCGCAGCATCAGGCAGGCGCAGACGGGCGCGAGCGTGTTGCCCGCCACGACGGCCGCCGTCGACGGCGTCACATTGCCGCTGAGCGTGGCGATGACGACCAGCGAGCCGATGGCGATCCCGGGCCAGATGCGCAGTCCCATGATGAGCAGGCAGCCCAGGGCGATGCCGGTCGGCGGCCAGAGCGGCGTCACGATCGCGCCGTGGACCGTCACCTGCCTCAGCAGGCCCAGGCCACCGCCCACGTAGTAGGCGGCGGCGACCGCCAGAATGCGCAGCAGTGCCACGGCCCTGCGCCGGTTTTCCTCGCTGCGGATCACGGTTCTCATCAGATCTCATCAGACACCGGACCCGGCCGGAGGCGGTGGCGTGACACGCCCCACCCTGATCACCGCGTCATCAGGGAGGGACGGGGAACGCGTCGTGGCGCACGACGAGCACGGCGGCGTCGTCCTCGTGACCGGTGCGCTCGGCCGCTCCCAGGATCGCGTCGGCCAGCTCGTCCGCGTCGTCGCCGACCCGCGAGCTCACCAGCCGCACCACGGCGTCCAGCCCCTCGTCGATCGAGTAGGAGGGCCCCTCGATCACCCCGTCGGTCAGCAGCACGAAGGCCCCGGGGGTCGTGAGACGCCGGGTGGTGACCGGGTACTCCTCACCGGTCTGGATCCCGAGCGGCAGACCGCCCTCGTCCTCGGTGGTGCCCGCCCGCCCGTCCGCCGTGGCCCACACCGCGGCGACATGCCCCGCGCGGGCGCTCTGGAGCACCTGGGTGAACGGGTCTATCCGGATGAAGGTGCAGGTGGCGAGGAGGCCGGAGTCCACGGACAGCAGCAGGTCATTGGTCCGCCGCACCACTTCGCCCGGGTCGGCCGCGGTGACGGCGAGCGCGCGCATCGCGATCCGGATCTGGCCCATGAAGGCCGCCGCCTCGACGTCGTGCCCCTGCACGTCCCCGATGGCGAAGGCCAGCGAACCGTCCGGGAGCCGGAAGCCGTCGTACCAGTCGCCCCCGATGTCCAGACCGCTGCGCGCGGGCGTGTACCGGGCGGCGGTCTGGAGCCCCGGCAGGTCGGGCAGGGACGAGGGCAGCATCTCCCGCTGGAGTGCCTCCGCCAGCTCCACCCGCGCCTGGTGCAGCTCCACCTCGCGGCGTGCCCGCGAGGTGAGCTGGTGGAGCGTGGTCAGCAGCTCCTCGGCACTGGCCGAGCGGGGAGGACGACGCCGGTTCATGGGCCGCTCCCCAGTGCGTGTGGTGGCGAGCCGCACCACAGGGTCTGTCGTGGCGGACGATCCGGGAGTCAACGCTTCGGATCCGGTACGGGGCCGCGCGCCGGCTGTTCCGGGCGAGGCTCCGCTCATCGTATTTCGGCGCGGTGATCCGCGCAGTCCGAGCCGCCCCCGGCGGCGGGAGCGCGCGGGGCGCGCCGGTTGGGTGGATGCTGGGAGGGAACCCGCGTGGCGGCGTCGCACGGTGGCCGGCGCGGGCCGGGAGGTGCGCGATGAGCCGGACGATGGAGTGGACGGTCCACGTTGATCTGTCCGAGCAGGACGGCGCGACGAAGGCGGAGGCGGTGCTGGACACCGGCACGGCGAGACTCACCGGTCACGGGGTCGCCCGCTGCAGCCCGCAGGACCCGGATGTGCCCACCATCGGTGACGAGCTCGCGGCGAGCCGTGCGATGCGCGATGTCGCGGCCCAGCTGATGAGCGTGGCCGACCGGGAGCTCGGAGAGGCCGGCGCGGGGCACCCGGACGGGCCGGTTCCGCCGCCCTACGCCTGGTCGGACGCGACGGCCTGAGCCTCACCGCGCGGCCGCGTCAGCTGTCGCGCCCGCCGCGGGGCCCGTAGCGTGACCGGCGAGTGGACCGGTTCACGCGAACGAGACCCCCGGGTGACCCCATGTGCTGGAGCGCGACCGCCGACCTTGTGGCGGGCACCGCCATCGCGGCGGTCGGCGCCGCCTGCGTCCTGCGGACCCGGCGGGTCCGGGACCTCCCGCTCGCCGCGCTCCCGCTGCTGCTGGGCGCCCATCAGATCATCGAGTCCGCGGTGTGGCGCGCGGAGGGCGGTACCGGCCCGGCGACCGTGGCCTGGGCGGTCATCGCCCTGCCGGTGCTGGCGCTCTGGGTGCCGGCGGGTGTCCTGTGCGCCGCGCCGCCGCATGCCCGGCGCCGGCTGCTGGTGCCGCTGGCCGCCGGTGCCGCGACCTCCGCCGTCCTCGGACACGGCCTCGCCGTCCGGCCGGTGACGGCCCGGATCCGGGGACACACCCTGGGCTATGTGCTCGACCTGCCGTTCCCCGTACTGCTCGTCGCGGGCTATCTTCTGGCCACCGTCGGATCGCTGCTGCTGTCCGGCGACCGGTGGCTCACGTGGCTCGGCGGACTGGCCGCGGTCGGGGCCGCTGTGTGCGCCGCGCTGTGGCGGCTGGAGTTCATCTCGACCTGGTGCGCGTTCGCCGCCGTCTGCTCGGTGGTCCTGCTCGGCCGGTCCGGTAGACGCCCTGCCCCGGACGCCGTGCCCACCGGTTCGTGAACCTCGGTTCATCACGTGTTCGAATGAACCTCCGTGCGTCTTTCCTGAGGTAACGGAACGGGCGTTCAGATCCGCCCGTGCGAAGACTGTTACAGGTTCCCGGACCCGATCCGAGCACCGTCTACCAGGACCTGCGCCGCTACGTCCGGGACAACAGCGACACGGCGACGCTCAAGGACGCCCGCGGTCACAAGGCCGACTCGAAGTCCTGTGGCCGCCACCACGGCGGCCGCCGCTGACCGCTGCCGGCCGCCCCTGAGCGGACTCCTGACCACGGCGCACCACGGCCCGCCCGGCCGCGGTGCGCCGCCCCCGATGCTCCGGGACCGGACAGCGTGCCGTCAGGAGCCGCCCTCCGGTGCGGGGATCACCTGTTCGGTCCACAGGGTCTTGCCCTCGGCGTCGTACCGGGTACCCCAGTGGGTGGCGAGCTGCGACACGATGAAGAGGCCGCGGCCCCCCTCGTCCAGGGTGCGCGCGTGGCGCAGGTTCGGTCCCATCGGACTGGTGTCGTGTACCTCGCAGGTCAGGGTGCGGTCCAGCAGAAGACGCAGCTGCAGCGGCGGGGTTCCGTAGCGGACCGCGTTGGTGATCAGCTCGCTCACGATGAGTTCGGTCGCCTCGATCGTCTCCTCGTCGAGGCTCCACCCTTCCAGCCGGTCCCGGACGAGCGTGCGGGCCATGGCGGGCGTGGTCCGGTCGTGGGCCAGTTCCCAGGTCGCGACCCGGTCGGCCGGGACGACGCCGGTCCTGGCGAGGAGCAGCGCGGCACCGTCGGGATGGGCGTCGGCCGGCAGGCTGTAGACGATGGCGTCGCACAGCTGCCGCAGCGGGCGGTCCGGAAAGGCGAGCGCTTCCTGCACCCGGGCCGCGGACCGGGTGTCCGGCAGCAGCGAACCGGTGAGGAACGCCAGCACACTGCCCTCGTCGAGCCGGACCGTCGCCGTGGCGAAGGGGGCGCTGTCGTCGGAGAAGAGCGGCGGCCCCTCGGGAACGTCCAGGACCAGCGGGCTGCCGTCGGGCGCGACGGCCACCGGCGCCGGATGCCCCGCCCGCGCCACGGTGCAGGTCCGGGCGAACGGGTCGTAGACCGCGTACATGCACGTCGCCGTCAGGGACTGGTTGTGCAGCGAGTCGCCGGGCGGCAGCGACCTGCGCTCGCGCGCCAGCCGGTCGGCCGTGTCGTTGAGCCGGGCCAGCACCTCGTCGGGCTCCAGGTCGAGACCGGCCAGCGCGTGGATGACCGTGCGCAGCTGCCCCATGGTGATGGCCGTCTGCAGGCCGTGCCCCTCGACGTTGCCGATGATCAGCGCGGTACGCGCACCCGACAGCCTGACGGTGTCGAACCAGCAGCCGCTGTTGCGCCCCGGCAGCAGGACGTGCGCGGTCTCGATGGCGACCCGGGAACGGTCGTGCTGGGGGAGCAGCCTGCGCTGCACGGTGGACGCGATCACGTGGTCGCGCTCGTAGCGCCGGGCGTTCTCGATGCTCAGCGCGGCGTGGGCGGCCGCCGTCAGCGCGAGCGCGACATCGTTCTCGTCGTACGGCTCGGTTCCGCGGAACCGGTAGAGGCTCACCAGGCCCAGCACCGCGCCGTGCAGCTTCAGCGGCACCACGATCAGCGAGTGCGCTCCGGACACCTCGATCATCCGCGCGGTGTCCGGATCCGCGGCCAGCCACGGAGTGTCCGGGCCGAGCGGGGACAGCCGGGGCCGCAGGTCCGTGACGGCCAGCGCGAACGGTGTGCGCTCCGGCAGCCGCCGCATGTCCCCGGCCATGCCGTCACCACCGGTTCCCCGCTGCGCCGCGCGGCGCAACGGGACTTCGCGCCCCAGCGGACCGACCGGCGGGGGCGAGCCCCGCAGGACCTCGTCCACCACCTCGACCACGGCGAAACCGGCGAACCTCGGCACCAGGGCCGCGACCAGGCCCTCGCAGGTCGCCGCCACATCGAGGGAGTGGCCCACCTCCCTGCGCACAGCCGTCAGGCAGTCCGCGCGGGCGCGGGCCTTCTCCCGTTCGTTGATGTCGACGACCGCGGCCAGCACCCCGAGGGGCCGCCCCGTGGGGCCGTCCAGCCGGTGCAGGGTGACCTGAAGGCTGTGGCTGGGGCCGGGCGCCTGCGCCAGCCGGCCCCGGATCACCTGGCCGAGCACGGGCATGCCGCTCTCCAGCACGCCGCGCAGCAGTCGTTCGGCTCGGACCGGATCGTCGAACCGGTACGCCTCGGTGAAGTGCCGTCCCACGATCCGGCCGGCGTCGACCGCGTCGGACAGCGGGTTGGCGCGCTCCACCCGCAGCTCCGTGTCCAGGACGTGCAGGCCCACCGCGGACTGGCTGAACAAGGCGTCCAGGAGCGCCACCGACATGACGTCACCCGTGGTCGTCCCTGGGACCACTCCACCGGCGTCCGACACGTGGCACCCCCATCAGGCTCCGCCGCCCCGGCGAATCGGCGGCTCTCGGGAAAGCCTGCGCACCTCCCGTCCGGCCCGCCACCGTGCGGGGCCGGACGGGTGAACCGGGACCGCTGCCGCGCCGGGGTGCGGCGGTCAGCTGTCCAGGGCGGCCGAGACCACGGACTTGGCCTCCTCCTGGACCCGGCCGAGGTGCTCGGCGCCGAGGAAGGACTCGGCGTAGATCTTGTAGACGTCCTCCGTGCCCGAGGGCCGGGCGGCGAACCAGGCGTTCTCCGTCGTCACCTTGATTCCGCCGATCGCCTCCCCGTTGCCCGGCGCCGAGGTGAGCACGGCCGTGACCGGTTCGCCCGCGAGGGTGTCGGCGCCGACCTGCTCGGGGGAGAGCCGCGCCAGCACCGCCTTCTGCTCGCGGTCCGCCGGGGCGTCGATCCGGGCGTACGCCGGCTCACCGAACCGGGAGACCAGCGCGGCGTAGTGAGCGGACGGCGATTCGCCCGTCACCGCGAGGATCTCGGAGGCGAGCAGCGCGAGCAGGATGCCGTCCTTGTCCGTCGTCCACACCGATCCGTCATGGCGAAGGAAGGAGGCCCCGGCCGACTCCTCGCCGCCGAACCCGAGCGACCCGTCGGCCAGACCGTCCACGAACCACTTGAATCCGACCGGTACTTCGACCAGCCGCCGGCCGAGACCGGCGGCGACCCGGTCGATCATTCCCGAGGACACCAGGGTCTTGCCGATGCCCGCGTCCACCGGCCACCGGTCCCGGTGCCGGTACAGGTAGTCGATGGCGACGGCGAGGTAGTGGTTCGGGTTCATCAGGCCCGCGTCGGGGGTGACGATGCCGTGCCGGTCCGCGTCGGCGTCGTTGCCGGTGGCGATGTCGTAGCGGTCGCGCTGCCCGATCAGCGAGGCCATCGCGTACGGGGACGAGCAGTCCATCCGGATCTTGCCATCCCAGTCCAGCGTCATGAACCGCCAGGTGGGGTCGGTGAGCGGATTGACCACGGTCAGGTCGAGCCGGTGCTGCTCCGCGATGCGGCCCCAGTACGCGACCGACGCCCCGCCCAGCGGGTCGGCGCCGATCCGTACCCCGGCGGCGCGCACCGCGTCGAGGTCGAGCACGGACGGAAGGTCCGTCACATAACTGCCGAGGAAGTCGTACCTCCCGGTCGAGGGCGCCGCCAGCGCGCGGACGAAGGGCATCCGGCGGACGTCCTTGAGCCCGCCCGCGATGATCTCGTTGGCCCGCTCCTGGATCCAGCCGGTCGCCGCGGATCCGGCCGGACCGCCGTTCGGCGGGTTGTACTTGAACCCGCCGTCACCGGGCGGGTTGTGGGACGGAGTCACCACCACACCGTCGGCGAGACGCGAGGTGCGGCCGCGGTTGTGGGCGAGGACGGCGTGCGAGACCGCGGGCGTCGGGGTGTACCCGTCGGCGGAGTCGACGAGGACGGTCACCTCGTTCGCCGCGAACACTTCGAGGGCGGTGACCCGCGCGGGCTCTGAGAGCGCGTGGGTGTCGGCCCCGAGGAAGAGCGGCCCGTCCGTGCCCTGCGCGGCCCGGTACTCGCTGATCGCCTGGCTCGTCGCGGCGATGTGGTCCTCGTTGAACGCGGTGGCCGTCGACGAACCCCGGTGCCCCGAGGTGCCGAACGCCACCCGCTGGCCCGCCTCGGCCGGATCCGGGTGCAGCGTGTAATACGCCGTCACCAGCCGGGCCACGTCGGTCAGGTCCTCGGGGCGCGCCTGCTGTCCGGCTCGTGTGTGCGGCATCTGCCACTCCTCCGTATCGGTCGGTCGGTGCGATCTGCCCGCCGGGCCATCTTCACCGCTCGTCTTCGTGGGCGGGCGGGCGCCCCGCCGTGCGGACGGCGACCGCCGCAGCGTATCCGGGGGGAACCGCGACATCGGTGACGGTCCAGCCCGCGGGACCCGGCTGCGGAACCGGTCCGGTACCCATGTGGTCGCCCGAGAGACCGTCGGCCAGCCCGATCCCGGTGCCCTTCAGATACGCCTCCTTGCGGGTCCAGGCCCGTACGAAGGCGGCCGGGCGCTCCTCGGCGGGCAGCGCCGCCAGTTCCCGGCGCTCCGCCGGATGCAGCTGGTCCCCGATCTCCGACACGATCCGGTTCTCCGGGGCGCGTTCCACATCCACCCCCACCGGCTCGTCCGCGAGCGCGAGCAGCGCGACGCCCCGGGTGTGCGACAGGGAGAAGTGCCCGCCGCCGTCGGTCGCGGGACGGCCGTGCGGCCCGCCGCAGGACGGACACGGCTCCCGCGTCAGCCGCACCGCGTCGGGAGCGATGCCGAGCCGCGCCCCCAGCAGCATCCGCAGCGCCACGTGCGAGGCGAGGTAGCAGAAGCGGTCGGCCTCCACGGCCAGGCTCCCGGCCCGCGCGAGCTCCTGCGCGTCCAGGATGCCCGGGGCCAGCGCCTGGGCCCGCTCGCCCTCGCGCTGCGCGTCCACGATCCACAGCGCGGGAACACCGGTGCGCCGGGCGGCCGCCGGGGCCCGGCAGCCGGTCTCGGTGAATGCGAACTCGTCGGGCTGGTACACCGTTGCGTCTTCCCTCGGCCGGGCGGGTGCCGTGAGCGGTCGTCAACGGCGGGGCGGTCGCTCATATTCTATGGAGCTCCGGGCCCCGGTGCGCTCAGGAGGCCTGGAGGGCGTGAGCCCATTGCGCGACGGTGGCGGTCTCGCAGCGGCGGGCGAGGAGGTCGTTCACGAGTGTGTGGTGCAGTGCGGGATCGGGATCGGCGCAGGCGTCGGACAGGACGGTCACCCGGTAGTCGAGGTCGGCCGCCTGAAGCGCGGTGGACAGGACGACGCCGCCCGTGGAGACGCCGGCCAGGACGAGATGACCGATGTCCTGGACGGCGAGTATCTGCTGGAGGTTGTTGCCGGCGAACGCGCTGACACGGTTCTTGTGGACGACGGTCTCGCCCTCCGCCGGTGCGGCGTCCGGGTGGATCGCGGCGCCCGGGTCGTCGGCGGTGAAGAGGTGGGGGGCCAGCGATCCGAAGGTCTTGTTACGGGGATGGGCGTCGGCACGGCCCGGGCGCAGCCGGAGCGTCACGTGGATGACGGGGACCCCCGCGGCGCGTGCCGTGCCGAGAGCGCGCACGGCGTGGGACAGGTAGTCGGCGGGCATCTGGCCGAGGTGGCTGAGCTGGAGGTCCATCGAGAGCAGCGCGGTGCGGGACATGGTCCGGGCCCTTCGTCGGGGTGGGCTGGGTCCGCCCGGGGGCGGCGGGACTGGCGGTCAGCGCGCTTGTGGCGCCGCGGCCGGGGAAGCCTTGTCCGTCGCACGGGAGAGAGTGCGGTCGACCACGGTCACCAGGAGATAGAGCACGGCCGCGCCGAGCATGATCCAGGCGAGGTGGTGCATACCGCCGGTGTCCACGCGCTCTCCGAAGGAGGCGGCCGCCGTGGCGGAGGCGACCATCGAACCCGCATAGGCGAAGGTGCGCAGCAGTCCGGCCGAGGAGGCGGTGCGTTCGGGATCGGCCTGGAAGTAGACCGAGTTCTGCAGGGCCAGGCTGTTCAGCCCCTGCGGGACGCCGAAGACCAGGGCGACGAGTACCAGCGTCCACACCGGGCTCGCTCCGGTGAGCGTCAGCATCACCGCGCAGGCGGCGATCTGGCCGAGCCCGCCGACGATCAGCTTGCCGCGCACCCCCCTGCGCCGCCCGGTGAGGACCGAGACCCCGATGGCCACCAGGAACATGGGGATCTGGACGAGCCCGGCGTGGAAGGGCGAGAGCCCGAAGCCCTCCTCCGTCCACTGGGTGAACCCGTAGAGGAAGGCGTAGGAGACGACGTAGGCGACGAGCGCGCGCCCGTAGGTGGCCAGCAGTGGCGTGTTGCCGCCCAGCACCCGCAGGTTGATGAACGGGGTGGGCGCCCGCAGCTCCCGCACCGCGAAAGCGGCGCTCGCGGCGGCGGCGATCGCCAGCAGGTACCAGTCGCGCAGGTGGAGGTTCATCAGGAACAGCAGCAGGGAGACGAGCGTCGCGGCGAACAGCGCCATCCCGGGCAGATCGAGCTGGGCGGCGATACGTCCGCGCTGCGGGGACTCCCCGGTGCCGGCCTCTCTGGGCAGCCGGCCCAGCCCCAGCAGCACGGCTGCGCCGGCGAGGGGCACGTTCAGCGCGAACGTGGTGCGCCAGCCGCCCAGTCCGATCAGCAGGCCGCCCAGCAGCGGGCCGATCACGGCGATGGTCTGGTTGGCGACGGCCAGGGCGGTCAGCACCCCGCCGGGGCTGTCCCGGCCCGTCCGCCCGGCCTCGCTGCGCAGCAGCGCCATCGCGGCGGGGTAACCGGCGCAGGTGCCGAACCCGAGCAGGACGCGTGAGGCGATCAGTACTCCCAGGTTCGGCGCCACGGTGCCGATGGCACCGGCGACCCCGACCAGGGTGGTGCTGACGAGGAAGAGCCTGCGCGGCCCGAAGATGTCGATGAGCCGGCCCACGACGGGCTGCCCGAGAGCGGTGGCCAGGTAGAGGGCCGAGACCAGCCACGCGGTCTGCGAGGGCGGGGCGCCGAGCGCCCTGCCGATGGGTATGAGCGTGACGGCGATGATCGTCGAGTTGACCGGGTTCAGGACCGAGCCCAGCAGCATCGGCGGCAGCAGCCGCCGGTCGAAGCCCGCCGTCGCCGTGCCGCTGTGCCCCGCCGTCGTCCGGTCAGTCATGGGTGAGGCGCTCCAGTACGGCCATCGCGGCGATCACGGCCCGCCGTTCCTCTTCGGTGCACCGCTCCTGAAGCTCCCCGGCGAGCCATTCCTGCCGGGCCTGGCGCCCCTCCGCCACCCGCTGGTGCCCCGCCTCGGTCAGCGCGACCAGCAGACGGCGCCCGTCGCCTGGGTCGGGGCGCCGCTCCACGAGTCCCAGGGCGGTGAGCGAAGCGAGCGTCGCCGTCACCGACTGGTGGCGCACGCCCTCGGCCGTGGCGAGCTCGCTGGCCGTGATGCCCGGGTTCCCGGACAGCCTGGTCAGTACGGACTCCTGTCCGAAGGTGATGTCCTCCGCCTCGGCGGCGTTCAGGATGCGGCGCCGCAGCCGGCCGATGACCGTGCGGACCTCTCGCGAAGCCTGAACAGCTGAGGGCGACGTGCGCGGGCTCTCGTTCATGCGCTCCACGGTAGAACCTACAGGCTGAGTTGTACAGTTTCAGCTGTATAACTTGACCCCTTTCCCTGCTCGTCTCCCTGTTCGAGCTGGCACTTTCAGCGCCTTTCGCTTCTGTGCAAATCTCTTGCGTAAATTGCGGCCTGTTTGCAGGGTCTCCGGCCTCGGCTCGATGATTGCCGATGAGCCATCTATTGCCTTGTTTGTCAGGGTGGTTGAGCCGGTGCGAGGCAATCCGCTTACGTCGCGATTTCTGTCACGACGGTGGACTAGCCGTCATTTCTCTGCAACTCTCTGACCGCAATCCGCAAAAGTCCATCCTGTGGGCGCAGGAAACCATGCCCCCAGCAGGTACGCAGAAAGAGCCGCGCCTTGGACGCGCCCTGCGCCGAGGCCGAAGATCGGGGACATATGAGAACGCAACGCTGGAGATGGCGGGTCCTCTCCGCCACGGTCACCACCAGCCTGCTGATGGTCGGCTGGCCGGCGATCAGCGCCTCCGCGGCCGGCGGGCCGAACATCGCCGCCGACCAGAAGGCGGCCGCGAGCAGCGCCGGCAGCGGGAAAGTCGCCGCGAACATCGCCGACGGCGAGCAGTCGACGTACTGGGAGGGGTCGAGCAGCGCCCTGCCCCAGTGGGTGCAGAGCGACCTGGGCAAGGTCACCCGCATCGACCAGGTCACCCTGAAGCTTCCCGCCGACTGGAAGACCCGCCGGCAGACCCTGTCCCTCCAGGGCAGCGCCGACGGGACCAGCTTCGCCACGCTGAAGACCTCGGCCGCCTACACCTTCGCACCGGGCAGCTCCAACAAGGTGACCATCAGCTTCCCGGCCACCCGGGCCCGGTTCGTACGGGCGGACATCACCGCGAACACCGTCGCGAAGAACGGCCAGCTCTCCGAGCTGGAGGTCCGCGCGGCGGCCGAGTCGTCGGTGAACCTGGCCGCCGGCCGCACGCTCACGGCCAGCAGCTACACCCAGACCTACACCCCCGCCCAGGCCAACGACGGCAACGCGGCCAGCTACTGGGAGAGCCGCAACGGCGAGCTGCCGCAGTGGATCCAGGCCGACCTCGGCTCCTCGGTACGGGTCGACCGGGTGGTGCTGCGCCTGCCCGACGGCTGGGAGTCCCGCACCCAGACCCTGAAGATCCAGGGCAGCACCAACGGCTCGGACTTCACCGACCTGACGCAGTCCAAGGCGTACACCTTCAGCCCGACGGCCGGCGAGACGGCGACGGTCGGCTTCGACGCCACGACCACCCGCTACGTACGCGTCCTGGTCAGCGCCAACTCCGTCCAGCCCGGTGCCCAGGTCTCCGAGCTGGAGATCTACGGGCCCGCCTCGGGTGACACCCAGGCGCCCACCGCTCCCTCGCAGCTGGCGTACACCGAGCCGGCCACCGGGCAGATCAAGCTGACCTGGAAGGCGGCGACGGACGACACCGCCGTCACCGGCTACGACATCTACGCCAACAACACGCTGCTGACCAGCGTGGCCGGCAACGTCACCACGTTCACCGACACCCGTCCGAGCGGCTCGACCGTGTCGTACTACGTCCGGGCCAAGGACGCGGCGGGCAACGTCTCGGGCAACAGCAACACCGTCACCCGGACCGGCGACACCGGGGACACCCAGGCGCCGACCGCACCGGCCGGCCTGAGCTTCACCGAGGCGACCGCCGGACAGATCAAGCTGGTCTGGCAGGCGTCCACCGACAACAAGGGCGTCACCGGGTACGACATCTACGCCAACAACGTGCTGCGCAAGAGCGTGGCCGGCGATGTCACCACCTACACCGACACCCAGTCCACCGCCACCACGGTCTCCTACACCGTCCGGGCCAGGGACGCGGCGGGCAACGTCTCGGGCGACAGCAACACCGTCACCCGTAACGGCAGCACGAGCGCGGCGTCCAACCTCGCGGTCGGGAAGCCCATCACCGCCTCGTCCGTGGTCCACACGTTCGTCGCGGAGAACGCCAACGACAACAGCCTGAGCACGTACTGGGAGGGCGCCGGGGGCAGCTACCCGAACACCCTGACGGTCAAGCTGGGCGCCAATGCCGAGACCGAGAGCGTCGTCGTCAAGCTCAACCCGGACAGCAGCTGGGGGGCCAGGACCCAGAACATCCAGGTACTCGGCCGTGAGCAGAGCGCCTCGGCCTTCACCAGCCTGGTCGCGGCCAAGGACTACGCGTTCAGTCCGGGCAGCGGCAACGCGGTGACCATTCCGGTCAGCGGCCGGGTCGCCGACGTCCAGCTGAAGTTCAACTCCAACACCGGCTCCGGTGCCGGTCAGGTCGCGGAGTTCCAGGTGCTGGGCGCCCCGGCACCCAACCCGAACCTCCAGGTCAGCTCGGTGACCGCGGCTCCCGCCGCACCCGTCGAGTCGGACCCGGTCACGCTGACCGCGACGGTGCGCAACAGCGGCTCCGTCGCGGCGCCGGCGAGCAAGGTCGAATTCCGGCTCGGCGGCAGCAAGGTCGCCACCGGGTCCGTGGGCGCGCTGGCCGCGGGTGCCTCCACCCAGGTCAGTGCGGAGATCGGAGCGCGTGACGCCGGCAGCTACGAAGTCAGTGCCGTAGCCGACCCGGCGAACGAGGTCATCGAGCAGAACGAGACCGACAACACTTACACGAGCACGACCGCTCTGGTCGTCAAGCCGGTCGCCAGCTCGGACCTGGTCTCCACCGGGGTGAGCACCTCCCCGTCCGCCCCGTCCAACGGCCAGAACGTCACCTTCTCCGTCGCCATCAAGAACCAGGGCTCGGTGGCGTCCGCCGCGGGCGGCCACGCCGTCACGCTCAGCCTGCTCGACGCCAAGGGCGCCACGGTGAAGACCCTCACCGGCACCTACAACGGGGCCATCGCCGCGGGCGCGACCAGCGCACCGGTGAGCCTGGGCAGCTGGACCGCGGTCAACGGCTCGTACACGGTGCGGACGGTGATCGCCGACGACGCCAACGAACTCCCGGTGAAGCGCGGGAACAACACCGCCAGCAGCTCGTTCTTCGTCGGCCGCGGCGCCAACATGCCGTACGACATGTACGAGGCGGAGGACGGCGTCACCGGTGGCGGCGCCAAGGTCGTCGGTCCGAACCGGACCGTCGGTGACATCGCGGGCGAGGCGTCCGGCCGCAAGGCCGTCACCCTCGACAGCACCGGCAACTACGTGGAGTTCACCACCAGGGCGAGCACCAACACCCTGGTGACCCGGTTCTCCATCCCCGACTCCGCGGGCGGCGGAGGCATCGACTCCAAGCTGAACCTCTACGTGGACGGCACCTTCCTCAAGGCGATCGACCTCACCTCGAAGTACGCGTGGCTGTACGGCGCCGAGACCGGACCCGGCAACTCTCCGGGCTCGGGTTCGCCGCGGCACATCTACGACGAGGCGAACGTGATGCTGGGCAAGACCGTCCCGGCGGGCAGCAAGATCCGGCTCCAGAAGGACGCGGCGAACACCTCCACCTACGCGATCGACTTCGTCAGCCTGGAGCAGGCCACGCAGATCGCCAACCCGGACCCGGCCGCCTACGCCGTGCCCACCGGATTCACCCACCAGGACGTCCAGAACGCCCTGGACAAGGTCCGGATGGACACCACGGGCAAGCTGGTCGGCGTCTACCTGCCGGCCGGTGACTACCAGACCGCGAGCAAGTTCCAGGTCTACGGCAAGGCCGTGAAGGTCGTCGGCGCCGGTCCCTGGTACACCAGGTTCTTCGCGCCCTCCGGCCAGGAGAACACCGACAACGGATTCCGTGCCGAGGCCAGTGCGAAGGGCTCCTCGTTCGCGAACTTCGCGTACTTCGGGAACTACACCTCGCGCATCGACGGACCCGGCAAGGTGTTCGACTTCTCCAACGTCTCGGACATCACCATCGACAATGTCTGGAACGAGCACACCGTGTGCCTCTACTGGGGCGCGAACACGGACAGCATCACCATCAAGAACTCCCGCATCCGCGACACGTTCGCCGACGGCATCAACATGACCAACGGCTCGACGGACAACCACGTCGTCAACAACGAGTCCCGCGCCACGGGCGACGACAGCTTCGCCCTGTTCTCGGCCATCGACTCCGGTGGCTCGGACATGAAGAACAACGTGTACGAGAACCTCACCTCGATCCTGACCTGGCGTGCGGCGGGTGTCGCCGTCTACGGCGGCTACGACAACACCTTCCGCAACATCCTGATCGCGGACACCCTGGTCTACTCGGGCGTCACGGTGAGCTCGCTGGACTTCGGCTACCCGATGAACGGGTTCGGTACCGAGCCGACGACCATCGAGAACGTCTCCGTCATCCGCTCCGGAGGCCATTTCTGGGGGACGCAGACCTTCCCCGGGATCTGGCTGTTCTCCGCCTCCAAGGTGTTCCAGGGCATCCGGATCAACCACGTCGACATCGTCGACCCGACGTACAGCGGCATCATGTTCCAGACCAACTACGTGGGAGGCCAGCCGCAGTTCCCGATCAAGGACACCGTGCTGACCGACATCTCCATCACCGGCGCCCGCAAGAGCGGGGACGCCTTCGACGCCAAGTCCGGCTTCGGGCTGTGGGCCAACGAGATGCCGGAGGCCGGCCAGGGGCCCGCCGTCGGTGAGGTCACCTTCAACGGCCTGAAGCTCAGCGGAAACGCGCAGGACGTGAAGAACACCACCTCCACCATGAAGATCAACATCAACCCGTAACCCCTCGCACACAGGAACGCCGTCCGGCTTGCCGGGCGGCGTTCCGTGGTGCGCAAATTCCTTGCGCCCACCCGTGAGAAGTTTGCGGAAGCGGAACCGCCGGCCGGTCACGAACCGTGCGGAACCACCCGTGGCGTGCTGTCTCGGCTGTGTGGAGCCGGGTGGCACGCCTCTGCCGTGCCTCGCAGAGGCGCGCAACGGACTGTCAAACTTTTACGAAAACTGCGCGAGATATTGCGTTCACATGTCGGCGCTGGTTGAGTGAACCTCGCCCCGGCAGAGAGCCGGCCGAGGGCCTTCCATGCTCATGCCCGAAGGGGACCATCGATGAGAAGTGCTGGGTTCAGCCGCACACGCCGTACAAGCCGTGCCTCCGCGGCTGCCCTTGTCACCGCACTCGCCCTGACCGCTCTCGCCTCCTGCGGCACGAGCAGCAGCAGCGACAACGGTGACAACGGCAGTGGATCCAAGGGATCGTCCGACCCGTCGGCGCCGCTCGACCCGAAGACGAAGGTGACGATCTCGATCGACTGTATGCCGCCGGCGGCCAAGGCCGCGGAGCTGCGTGAGTGGAACGAGGACATCAAGACGTTCAACAAGCAGTACCCGAACGTCACGATCAACGGGAAGTCCACTCCCGGCCAGTGCAACGAGCCGCCCCGCTTCACGGCGATGCTGAAGGGCAAGTCGCAGCCCGACGTCTTCTACGCGTACTTCAGCGACCTCCAGCAGGTCCTGGACAACGACGGCGCCGAGGACATCTCCGCCTACGTCACCGACAAGTCGGTGCCCGCCCTCAAGGACATCCAGACCCAGGTCATCGATGTGGCCCGCAAGGACGGCAAGCTCTACGCCCTGCCGACCAGCAACTACACCATGGGCCTGATGATCAACCGGAAGCTGTTCCAGCAGGCCGGTCTGGACCCGAACAACCCGCCGTCCACGTGGGAGGACGTCCGCAAGGCCGCGAAGAAGATCGCGGGCCTGGGCAAGGGCATCGCGGGCTACGGGGAGTACAGCGCCGGCAACAACGGCGGCTGGCACTTCGCGGCCACCCAGTTCGGCCTCGGCGGGGACGTCGTGGACGCCTCCGGCAAGAAGGCGGCCTTCAACAACGCCACCGGCAAGCAGGTCCTCCAGCAGCTGCACGACATGCGCTGGGAGGACGACAGCATGGGCAAGACCCAGCTGCTGAAGTGGGGCGACCTCCAGAAGCAGATAGCCAGCGACAAGCTGGGCATGTTCCTGGCCGCCCCCGACGACATCGCCTACATGGTCCAGCAGCTCGGCGCGAAGTACGAGACCTTCGGCCTCGGCCCGATCCCGGGCGGCAAGGGCACTCTCTTCGGCGGCAACAACTACATGATCAAGAAGGGCAGCTCGCCCGACCAGATCAAGGCCGGCATCGCCTGGCTGAACTTCAAGAACCTCACTCCGGGCAAGGGACAGTTCGACTGGGCCCGCACCAAGGCCGACAAGCTCCCCGTCGGGCTGCCGCAGCCGAACTTCTTCCTCAACGACTCCAAGGCCAAGGACGACGCCGCACGGGCCAAGGACGCGACGATGCCCGTCGAGAACTTCAAGGCCTTCATGGACAACCCCGTCCAGGGCAAGGCCGAGCCGCCGAAGGCGCAGGAGGTCTACAAGATCCTCGACAACGCCATGTCCGGTGTCCTGACCAACAAGGACGCCGACATCGACAAGCTGCTCTCCACCGCTGAGCAGCAGGTCAACCAGGTCCTGGCGAACCAGTAACGGACGCGCGGGACCGGGTCACGCGGACCCGGTCCCGCATTCCGCCCCCGTCCGACTACTGCGCTTCAGTACACCGGCACCTAGGAGACACCATGTCGGCCCCTACCCTGTCCTCCCGCAAGGCCGCCAGGCCCGGGCCAGGACTTCCAGGCCCCGCACGCCGGACCTCCGCCCGCGAGGAGTTCCTGCGCGCCGTGCGCCGCAACATCTCAGCCCACGGCTTCCTCATCGGAGCGGTGCTCTGCTTCTCGTTCTTCTCCTGGTATCCGATGGTCCGGGAGTTCATCCTGGCCTTCCAGAAGACCGAGAACGGCAAAACCACCTGGGCCGGCTGGTCCAACCTGACTTACGTCTTCAACGACCCGGCCTTCTGGCAGGCATGGCGCAACACCCTGCAGTACACCGTGCTCGCGCTGCTGCTCGGCTTCGTCGTCCCGTTCGTCGTCGCCGTCGTGCTCAACGAGTTCCGGCACGCACAGGGCTATCTGCGGCTCCTGGTCTACCTCCCCGTCATGCTGCCGCCGGTCGCCTCCGTGCTCCTCTTCAAGTACTTCTACGACCCCGGGTACGGCCTCTTCAACCGCATCCTGGAGATCTTCCACCTGCCCGCACAGCAGTGGCTCCAGGACACCGACACCTCCATGCTCTCCGTCGTCATCGCGGCGACCTGGATGAACATGGGCGGCGCGACGCTGATCTACCTGGCCGCGCTCCAGGGCATCCCCGGAGAGCTGTACGAAGCGGCGGAGCTCGACGGCGCGGGCCTGTTCCGCAAGGTCTGGCACGTCACCATCCCGCAGACCCGGCTCATCCTCTCGCTGCTCCTGCTCATGCAGATCATCGCGACGATGCAGGTCTTCACCGAGCCGTTCCTGCTCACCAACGGAGCCGGCCCGGAGGGGTCCACGACCACCGTCGTCTACCTCATCTACCAGTACGCCTTCAACTTCAACAACTACGGCAGCGCGGCGGCACTCGGCCTCGTCCTGCTCGTCGTGCTCGCGGGATTCTCCGCGGTGTACGTACGACTGAGCCGCAGCAGCGAAGACTAGGACGGGAGCACGACCATGGCATCGAACACGCTAGTCTCCCGGCCCGGGAGCGAGAGCCGCAGAGCGGGCCGCCGCAGGGCCGAGCGCGCGGCCGACCCCGGACGCCAGCGGACCCTCATCTCACCGGCCCAGCTCGGCAGGCGTCGCGGCAAGACGTTCTACTGGATCACCTTCGCCGTGGTGGTCATCGTCTTCACCGTGGCCTTCCTCGGGCCGCTGTACTGGATGGTCACCGGTGGCCTCAAGACCACCCAGGAAGTCGTACAGAGCCCGCCCACGGCCTTCCCCAGCTCCGTCCACACCGAGAACTACAGCCACGCCTGGACCGTGATGGACCTGTCCAAGCTGCTGTTCAACACCCTGTACTACGCCTTCGGCGCGCTCGCCTTCCAGCTGATCTTCGACGTCGCGGCGGCGTACTCGCTGTCCAAGCTGCGCCCGGTGTTCGGCAAGGTGATCCTCGGCATGATGCTGGCCACCCTGATGATCCCGGCCACCGTGCTGGTCGTCCCCCAGTACCTGACCATCCTGGACGTCCCGATCTTCCAGCGGAACCTGGTCAACACCCCCTGGGCGATCTGGCTGCCGTCGGTCACCAACGCGTTCAACATCTTCCTGCTGAAGCGCTTCTTCGACTCGATCCCGCGTGAGCTGCTCGACGCCGCGTCCATCGACGGCGCCACACCGCTGCGCACCCTGCGCTCGATCATCCTGCCGATCTCCCGGCCGATCCTCGGAGTCGTCTCCATCTTCGCCATCGTCGGCGTGTGGAAGGACTTCCTCTGGCCGATGCTCACCCTGCCCGACCCGAGCAAGCAGACCCTCAACGTGGGCATCTACTCGCTGGCCAGCGGCGTACCGGAGAACATCCTGATCGCCGCGCTCACCATCGCCTCCATCCCGACACTGCTCATCTTCCTGATCTTCCAGCGCAACATCATGGGCGGTCTGACCGCGGGCGGCCTCAAGGGCTGACCCCCGCCACACCGCCCCGCGCCGGGACCCCGCACAGCCGCCTTCCCCTCAGCACTCCGCCGCCGGCCCGACCGTCCTGCCCCGCTCACGGGCCGGCGGCGGAGTACCACCTGCCCGAAAGGAACGCCACGTGGCAGCCAACCGTCCGTCCGAGTCCACCGCTAACTGGTGGCGCGACGCAGCCATCTACCAGATCTACGTACGCAGCTTCGCCGATGGCGACGGTGACGGCACCGGCGACCTCGCGGGAGTACGGGCCAGACTGCCCTACCTCGTCGAACTCGGCGTGGACGCACTCTGGTTCACCCCCTGGTACCTCTCGCCGCTGGCCGACGGCGGCTACGACGTGGCCGACTACCGCACCATCGACCCGGCGTTCGGCACTCTGGCCGAGGCGGAGAAGCTGATCGCGGAGGCCCGCGAGCTCGGCATCCGCACCATCATCGACATCGTGCCCAACCACGTCTCCGACCAGCACGCCTGGTTCAGGGCCGCCCTCGAAGCCGGCTCCGGCAGCCCCGAGCGCGACCTCTTCCACTTCCGCAAGGGACGCGGCCCGGACGGCGCGACACCGCCCAACGACTGGGTCTCCGAATTCGGCGGCACCCCCTGGACCCGGCTGGACGACGGCGAGTGGTACCTCCACCTCTTCGCCACCCAGCAGCCCGACCTCAACTGGGCGCACCCGGCGGTCCGCCAGGAGCACGAGGAGGTGCTGCGCTTCTGGTTCGAACGCGGCGTCTCCGGCGTACGGATCGACTCCGCGGCCCTGCTGGCCAAGGACCCCGCGCTGCCCGACTTCGCCGAGGGCGACCCGCACCCCTTCGTCGACCGCGACGAACTGCACGACATCTACCGCGCCTGGCGCGCCATCGGCGACGAGTACGGCGGCGTCTTCGTGGGCGAGGTCTGGCTGCCGGACGCCGAACGGTTCGCCCGCTACCTGCGCCCCGACGAGCTGCACACCGCTTTCAACTTCAACTTCCTGGCCTGTCCCTGGGACGCCGGGCTGCTGCGGACCGCCATCGACGACACGCTCTCCGAGCACGCCTCGGTCGGGGCGCCCGCCACCTGGGTCCTGTGCAACCACGACGTCACCCGCACCGTCACCCGCTACGGCCGCGCCGAGACCGGCTTCGACTTCGACGCGAAGACCTTCGGCACCCCGACGGACCTGGCCCTGGGCACCCGCCGTGCCCGCGCCGCCGCCCTCCTCTCGCTGGCCCTGCCCGGCGCCGCCTACCTCTACCAGGGCGAGGAGTTGGGCCTGCCCGAGGTGGACATCCCGCTGGACCGCATCCAGGACCCGATGCACTTCCGCAAGGGCGGCGCCGACCCCGGCCGCGACGGCTGCCGGGTGCCGCTGCCCTGGTCGGCGCAGGGCCCGTACGCCGGCTTTGGCGCCGACGCGGAACCCTGGCTCCCGCAGCCGGTCGACTGGGCCTCGTACGCCGCCGACCTGCAGAGCGATGACCCGGACTCGATGCTCACGCTGTACCGCGAGGCGCTGAGGCTGCGCCGCGAGGAGCCGGGGTTCGCCACGACGGGGGAGCCGGGCGCGCCCGAGCTGACCTGGCTGGACGCGGCGCCCGGGGTGCTCGCCTTCAGCCGCACCGACGGACTCCTGTGCGTGGTCAACCTGGCGGCGGAGGCGGCCGAGCTGCCCGGCCACACTGCGGTGCTGCTGGCCAGCGGCCCGCTCGACGGGGCGGGCAGGCTCCCGCAGGACACCGCCGTCTGGCTCCGGGCCTGACTCCGGACCCGGCACGCACCTGCCCATGGGCCCGGCGGGGCCCATGGGCAGGATCGCGGGGGGACGGGGGCTGCGGCACAGTAGGGCATATGGATGCCGCGAATGATCTGAACGCCCTGGCCGCCGAGCACCTGGCCGCGGCCCGAACCTCCGCGCACGGCCGCAGCGCGCACCTCCTGCTGCACGAGGAGCCCCTGCGGCAGACCGTCATCGCCCTGACATCGGGCTCCGCGCTCGACGAGCACAACGCCCCGCCCGCCGCCTCCCTCCAGGTGCTGCGCGGCAGGGTCCGGCTCACGGCCGCCTCCGGCGATGTGGAACTGGCGCCCGGACGGCTGCACCCCATCCCGCAGGAGCGGCACGGGCTGCTCGCGCTGGAGGACGCCGTGGTGCTGCTGACCGCGGTCAACGGCTGACAGCCCGGGTCGGCCGCGCCGGTCGGGACCGGCCGGCGACTGATTCGGCCAAAACCTGTTGGGAGCGCTCCCAAAAGCGGGCAGGATGACGGGATGACCTCGCGAACCGGCCCCCGCGCCTACCACCCGGACGACCGTGCGGCCCTTGCGGACATCTGCGTCCGGACGGCCGACAACGGCGGCGACTCCAGCCACCTCTACCCGGACCCGGAGCTGATGCCGTCGATCTTCGCCGCCCCGTACGCGTACCTGGAACCCGATCTGGCCTTCGTGCTCGACGACGGTACGGGCCGGGCGGTCGGGTACATCCTCGGGACGGCGGACACCCCCCGGTTCGTGGCGGAGTTCCGCGAACGCTGGCTGCCCCTGGTCGACGACCGCTACCCACGGCCGCGGGGCGAACCGCGCTGCCCCGCCGACGAGATGACCGCCCTCCTGCACAACCCGGAGCGGATGGTACTGCCCGAACTGGCCGATCACCCGGCCCACTTGCACATAGACCTGCTCCCCGACTGGCAGCGCAGGGGGTACGGGAGAGAGCTGATGGATACGTTCTTGGCGGCCCTGCGCGCCAAGGGCGTCACCGGGGTCCACCTGTCCATGCTCACCGCCAACACCCGTGCCAGAGCGTTCTACGACCGGCTCGGCTTCACCGAGATCCAGGTGCCGGAGCCAGGCCCTGTCAGCTACCTGGTGCGCGGCACGGAGGCCTGCCCGTAGAACGGCGCGGCGGCGGGGGTGCCGCCCCGCATCCCTGGGCAGGTACTGGTGGACGACCCCGAAACGGGGCGAAGCGACCGGTGGCGAGAGGCGTGTGACGTGAGCGAGCAGACCTTATGGCAATTCTCCGACGACCGAGGACAGTTGTCGTCCGCCGAGCGGCGCCCGACGCGGGTGCTCGCCTACGTCCAGGCCGGAGCGACGCTGTGGGACCACGGGATACGGCCGGTCGCGATATTCGGCTCCGGCCACGACGACCCGGCCGTGCCCGACACCGCGAAGACCGGATCGCTGCCGCTGGCCGAGATCGCCTACGCCGGTGCGGGCCCCGCTCTGGACGTGGAGACGCTGCTGGGCTCCGGACCCGACCTCGTGGTGGCCGTCAGCTACGGCGGCGGCCAGGTCTACGGCCTCGCCCCGGAGACGGCCAAACACCTTGAGGAGCACGTCCCGGTCGTCGTCATCGACGTGGGCCAGGCGCGCACACTCGCGGAGACCGGCGACCGGTTCGCCCGCCTCGCCCGCTCGCTGGGCGCGGCGGAGCCCGACTCGGCCGCCCGGGAACTGGACGCCGCCCGGGACCGGCTGCGCGCGTTCGCCGCCGGACCGGACCGGACCCGCATCCTCGCCCTGTCCCCGGCCGGGCAGCAGCAGGCGCACCTGGCCCGCCCCCGCATGTGGCCCGAACTGCGGGTACTGGCCGAACTCGGCATCGACCTGGTGGAACCGGCCGACGGGCCCGGCGCGAACTGGTCCACGGTCGACTGGGCGGAGGCCGGGGCGCTGCGCCCCGCCGTCGTGCTCGCCGACATCCGGGTCAACGCCACCCCTCTCGGTGAGCTCCGGACGAACGAGGCATGGGCCTCGATCGAACGCACCGCCCGGGTGGTGCCCTGGAACCCGGAGCCGGTGTGCAGCGCCCACGCCCACGCCCGGTTCCTGGCCCTGGTGGCCGACGCGCTCGGGGCGTAGCCGGGCGGCCGGCGCCGCGCGCCGATGCCCCGTACGGCCGTGTCCGATCGCGCGGGACGTCCCTCTTCGCGAGGCTGGCCAGGAGTGTCCCGAGCCGGTACCCGCACGCCTCCAGGAGCAGACCATGCAGCAGGACAAGCACCCCGACTACCGCCCCGTCGTCTTCCGTGACCGTTCGGCGGGCTACGCCTTCCTGACCCGGTCCACCGCGTCGAGCGAGCAGACCATCGGCTGGGACGACGGGAACAGCTACCCCGTCATCGACGTCGAGATCTCCGCGGAGAGCCATCCGTTCTTCACCGGCAAGGCCCGGGTGGTCGACTCGGAGGGCCAGGTCGCCAAGTTCGAGCGCAGGTACGGCGACGACGGGAGCAGCTCCTCCTGACCCGTTCGGAGCAGTGACCGCATCCTCCGCGGGGGTTCGGCCGTTCGGCCCAACGGGGCGTGAAACGACGAAGACCAAGGGGAGAGCCGCGGCATGGTGCGGGACGGGACAGCGACTGTGGTGACGGGCCTGGGGCTGGTGACCCCGGTGGGCGCCGACGAGCAGACCTTCTGGACGGGGCTGTGCGCCGGTGCCGGAGCAGCCCGGCAATGCGAGGAACTGGCGGGTCTGCCGGTCGACTTCGCCTGCCGGGCCGACGGGCCCGACCTGGACGAGGCGGTGGGCGGGCGCGCCGTCTTCCGCATGGCGCGGTTCGTGAAGATGGCCCTGGTCGCCGCCCGCCGTGCCGTGGCGGACGCCGGGCTGCGCCCGGACCGGTGGGACGGCGGCCGGGTGGGCGTCGTGCTGGGCGTCGGTGTCGGCGGGGTCTCCGTACTCGTCGACAACGTCCGCAGGCTGGACGCCGACGGGCCGTCCGCGGTCTCCCCGCTCCTCGTGCCGATGATGATGCCGAACGCGGCCGCCGGGGAGATCGCCATCGACCTCCGCGCCCACGGGCCGAGTCTGGCCCCGGCCACCGCCTGTGCGTCGGGCGCCACCGCGATCGCCCTCGCCGGCGACCTGCTGACGAGCGGGAGCTGCGACGTGGTGGTGGCGGGTGGCGCGGAGTCCGTGGTGACCCCGCTGGTGGTGAGCGCGTTCGCGGGCATGGGGGCGCTCTCGGCGCGCACCGGTGACCCGGCGGCCGCGTCCAGGCCGTTCGCCGCGGACCGCGACGGGTTCGTCCTGGGCGAGGGCGCCGCCGTACTCGTACTGGAACGGGCCGGCGACGTCCGGGCCCGCGGCGGGCGGACACGGGCGGTACTGGCCGGGGCGGGAGCGGCCACGGACGCCCACCACCCCACCGCACCCGACCCGGGCGGCCGGGGCGCCGAGCGGGCGGTCCAGGCGGCGCTGGACCGGGCGGGCTGGGCCCCCGCCGAGGTGGACCACATCAACGCACACGGCACCTCCACCCCGCTCAACGACGCCATGGAGAGCGCGCTGATCGCCCGGCTCTTCCCGCACCGGCCCTCGGTGACCGCGCCGAAGGGCGTCATCGGGCACACGCTCGCGGCGGGCGGCGCGATCGAGGCGGTGGCCACCGTACTGACCCTGGAACACGGCCTGGTCCCGCCGATCGCCAACCTCGACGCCCCGCCGCCGGACTCCGGCCTCGACTGCGTGACCAAGGAACCCCGCAGGCAGCGCGTGGAGCGGGCCCTCAGCCACTCCTTCGGATTCGGCGGTCACAATGTCGCCCTCGCCTTCCAGCGGGCCCCCTCACCGCGCTGAACAGGAAGGAAAGGGGAGGCGAATGCCGGAATCCGGGTGTCCTGGCTGATTCCTGATCGTTTCTGTCGTATGACCACAACGATTGACAGCCCCGTGATGACCGAGGCCGGCACGGAGCGGACGACGGACCGGCTCACTTCGGTGCTCCTCGGCTCCGACGCCCGCCGGGAGCACGGATTCTGGCAGCGGCTCATCGCCACGGACCCGTTCCGCAGGCCCACCGTCCCGCCGCCCGGCCCCACCCCCGACGAACGGCTCGCCCTCGCTTACGCGCGGCTGCGCACGCTCAACAACACGCTGGACAGCGGCGCCAGGCTGGCGGCCGACCCGCGCGCCCTGGCCGCCCTGCACGAATGGCTCGCCCCGGTGGACCCGTCGCTCGCCACCGTCGCGGGAATCCACTACAACCTCTTCCTCGGCAGCCTCCTGGACCACGACGCCGACCGGACCCGCGACCTGTCCGATTTCCTCGCGATGCGACGCATCGGGACCTTCCTCTGTACGGAGGTGGCGCACGGCAACGACGCCGCGGCGGTCGAGACGACGGCCGCCTACGACCCCGACCGGGACGGATTCGTGCTGCACACCCCGCACCTGGGCGCGCAGAAGTTCATGCCCAACACCAGCCCGGCGGGCGGCCCCAAGTCGGGACTCGTCGCCGCCCGGCTGCTCGTCGGGGACACCGACCACGGGGTCTTCCTGCTGCTGGTGCCGCTCACCGACGCGTCGCGGGCCTTGCCAGGGGTACGGATCAGCAGGCTGCCGGCCCGGATGGGCAGCCCCGTGGACCACTGCCTGACCTCCTTCGACCAGGTCTTCGTGGGGCGCGAGGCACTGCTCGGCGGCAAGCAGGGACGGATCGGCGACGACGGGGTGTTCCGCAGCGGCACCGCGGGGCGCAGACGCCGGTTCCTCGCCTCCATCGCCCGCGTCACCACGGGCCGCATCTGCATGAGCGCGAGCGCGATCGGTTCCGCCCGCGCCACTCTCGCCGTCGCGGTCCGCTACTCGGGACACCGGTACGTCTCCGGCGGCCGTGTGCTGCCGCCGCTGCCGGTGATCGCCCACCGCAGCCATCACGGCCCGCTCGCCGGGGCCATGGCCACCGTCTTCGCGATGAGCCTGCTGCACCGACGGGCCCTCGATCGCTGGGAGTCGGCGGCCCACGGCCCCGAGCCGGAGCGCGAGGCGGCCGGCCGGCTGGTGGACGTCGCGAAGGGCTGGATCACCTGGCAGGCCCGCACGGTGATCGTCGAATGCCGCGAACGGTGCGGCGCCCAGGGCCTGCTGGAGCACAACGGGATGAGCGAACTCGTCACCGGGGTGGAGGGCGCCATCACCGCGGAGGGCGACAACATGGCCATCCACGCCAAGGCCGCCTCCGAGATGGTCATCTCCGCGATGCTCGACGCACCGGACGCGTGGGACGCACGGGACGCGGGCCCGCAGACCGGCGACCTGGACGATCTGCGGTTCCTCGGCCGGCTCCTGGCCCACGTGGAGCGGATCCAGTTCGCCCGCTCCCGCGCACGGATGGCGCGGGCCCCGCACGGCGGCCCGCTGCAGCGGTGGAACGCGGGCTCCGGGCCCGCGCTGCGGGGAGTCGAGGCGCACGCCTGCCGGCAGGCGGCCGAAGCGTACGCGGACGCGGTCGAGGGCCTGCCGGAGGGGCCCGCCCGCGATCGGCTGACCGACCTGGCCCGGCTGTTCGCGCTGCGATGGGTCCAGATGCACAGCGGCGACCTGCTCGTAGCCGGGCACCTCACGGCCGGTCAGGTGGACGACCTCACGGAGACCACCGAGCGACTCGTCGCCGCCGTCGCGGCCCACCTGCCGGAGCTCGCCGCCTCCTTCGCGCTGCCGGAGGAAGTGCTCGCGGACTGGCCCATCGCCGGAGCCCGCTATGCCGAGGCGTACGACGACCCGGGTGCGTCCTGGCATACCGCGGAGCGCCCGGTACCCGCCGGGAGCGAGCGATGAGGCCCGCGCCGGAGCGCGCGGCACCGCAGGGCGCGCGCCGGGCGGCCGAAGCGGTACAGGGGATCGGCGTCGGTCTCGTGCTCCTGGCCTTCTGGGGGACCGCGGCCGTGCTGTCGCGGTGGTGTCCGGGAGCGGAAGGGCCCGGAGGCGAATCGGTTCGCCGCAAGGCGTAACCGGCCGGACGCTGCTCAGTTACTCCGGCGTCGGGGTCGTGAGAGGCACCACCCCGGGACCCCCGCCGGACGGGCATGATGGAGAGGAAGACCATGAGCGCGATTCACCCCACGATCACCGAGGTACTCAGCCGTACCTTCAGGGTGCCTGTGGCCGAGATTCTCCCGGAATCCACGATGGACAGTCTTGACATGGACTCCCTGGCAGTAGCCGAGTTCGCCGTCGTCATGAGGGAGGCCGTCGGCGTCGAACTGGACCCGGGCACGCTGCACCGGGACACCACCCTCGCCGGACTGACGGAGTTCCTGCGCGCGAAGGCGGGCGGCGGGGCTCCGGTGGGCACCGCCCGATGAAGCTGCCGTCCATCGCTGTCACCGGTCTGGGAATGATCACCCCGGTCGGCAACGACACCGAGTCCACCTGGGACGGGGTGTGCGCCGGGGTCAGCCCGGCCCGCACCGTCCCCGCACTCGCCGGGTGCGCCATCGACTTCGCCTGCACGGTCGACGGGATCGACCTGGACGCCGCGGTCGGCCGGCGTACCGCCTTCCGCATGGGCAGATACACGAAATTCGCCGTACTCGCCGCGAGGGAGGCGGTCTCCGACGCGGGACTCGACCCGGGCGGCTGGGACGGCAGCCGGGTCGCGGTCGTCGTCGGCACCAGCAGCGGCGGTTCCGCCGGTCTCACCGATCAGGCCCTCGTGCTGGAACGGCGCGGGCCGGAGGCGACCTCGCCGTCCGGGATCCTGCTCACCATCCCGAACATGCCCGCGGCCGAGATCGCGATCGAGATGAGCGCCACGGGCCCCAGCCTGGCGCCCTGCACGGCCTGCTCGTCCGGGGTCACCGCACTGTCCGTGGCCCGGGACCTGCTGGTCACCGGGCAGTGCGATCTGGCGATCGCGGGAGCCACCGAATCGACCCTCTTCCCGATCGCCATGACCGGATTCGCCAGATCCGGCGCGGCCGCCCTGGCCGACGGCGACCTGTCCCGGCTCAGCCGGCCCTTCGCGGCCGACCGGGCCGGGCTCGTCATGGGGGAGGGGGCCGCCGTCATGGTGCTGGAGCGCGCGGCCGACGCCGAGGCCAGGGGCGCCGAGCCGCGCGCGCTGCTCGCGGGCACCGGCGCCACCACCGACGCCCACCACCCCACCAGCCCGCACTCCGACGGCCGGATCGCCCAGGCGGCCGTCGAGGCGGCGCTGCGCGACGCGGGCTGGCGGGCCGGGGACGTCGAGCACATCAACGCCCACGGCACGGCCACCCCGCGCAACGACGCGGCCGAAGCCGCCCTGATCGGCCGGGTCTTCCCGCACCGGCCGCCCGTCACCGCGCCCAAGGGCGTGCTCGGCCACTGCATGGGGGCGGCCGGAGCGATCGAGGCGGGGCTCACGATCCTCACGCTCCAGCGCGGAATCGTCCCGCCGGTCGCCAACCTGGACGCGCCCGCGCCCGGGTTCGACATCGACTGCGTGACCAAGCAGCCGCGGGAGCTGTCCGTCGGGCGTGCCGTCAGCCACTCCTTCGGATTCGGCGGACACAACGCGGTGGTCGCACTCCAGCGGCCCTGACCGGACAGCTGTGGAACCGGCCGGGCGGCCCCGTGCCACCGGCCGCACGAGAGGGCGGACCCCCGTGATGCGGGTCCGCCCCTCGCTCCTGTCCGGTTCGGCCGGTCCGGCGCGGTGCGCGGGGTCAGCGGCGCCGTCCCTGACCGAACTCGCCGCCGGCGTCCTTGCCGCCCACGTCCTTGCCGTCCTTGGTCATGCCGTCCGCGTAGTCGATCTGCTCCTTGCGCAGTTCCGCGGAGACTTCCTTCTGTTCGGTCACCTTCTTCGTCTCCATCCGCACCCGTTCGACCGGTACGGTCTCCTTCCGCGTCGTGGCGCGTTCGGCGTGCAGGGTGACCTCCACGTCCTGTTCGTTGATGTCCGAGCGGGCCGCCTTGTCACCGGGCTGGAGCGGCTCGCGCACCACGCGAACCTCCTCGTGCGTCACGGGCACGGTCCTGGTGACGTTCTCGGTGACGACGTACTTGTGCAGGCGGGCCTTGCCGCTCTCGTACTCCTCGGTGCTGACGCGCAGCTGTTCCTCGGAGCGGATGAGTTCCTCCTTGCCGCGCAGGTCGGCGGAGGCGGACCGCTCCGCGCCCGCTCCGGTTCCGACCAGCGGACGGGCGGTGCCGGCGGCGTCGGTGTCCCGGTGCTTTCCGGTACCCGTGCCCGCGGTGCCGGCGGCCTTCGCGCTGTCGGTGCCACGGGCCGCACCCATGGCCCCGGCCCCGGCCCCGGCTCCTGCCCCGGCCGCCGCGCCGGCTCCCGCAGCGCCCATGGTTCCGGTCCCGGACGTGGTCGGCGCACCGGCCGTGCCGGCGGCCCCGGAACGGTCACCGAGCTTGCCACCGGTGTTCCTGGTCAGGCCGTAGTGCCGGTAGAGCTCCTCCTCCTCGGAGACGGAGAGATGAGCGTCCGCGTCCACCCGGGGGGCTTCCTTGACGCGGTCCTTCGGATGGGAGATGTGCAGGTCGGAGCCCACGCGACGGGCTCCGGCGAGAGGCACGAAACTCTCCTTCATACCGAACAGGCCGGTCTTCACCGTGATCCAGTCCGGTCGGCCGGTGCTGTCGTCGACATACACCCGCCCCACGTTGCCGATCTTCTCGCCCGCGGTGTCGTACACCGTCAGGCCGTCGAGCTCTCCGGAATCCGTGAAACCGTCAGCGGCTCCCATGACCGATTCCTCCTAGCCCGGGCGCGTCCTGTGGGTGGGTCCAGCAGGTGAGGCGCGTCCGGATTCCATCGCGCCTCACCCGGATGGGCGCTGCAACCTCCCGGCCGGTGGGGGCGGGGCGCCCCACCCCCGACGGATGGGGCGGGGCCCCGCGTGATGCCGCTGTGGGCCCCGCGATCCGGTTAGGCCAATCGAGTGAACGGCCGGTCGGGTGCGGCCCGCCCGGCGAGCCACCGGTGCGCGGTCCTCCGCGATCGCCGCTGAGCAGGCCGTTCCCGCCGCGCGGTGAATTTCCGGCAAACCCTTGACACCCGCCGGACGCGGCACCATTCTTTCGCCAGAAATCGCAACGGCGTTGCGATTTCCGCACCGACAGATGGATGAAAGTGGACGAAGGAGGCCCGGCCCATGGCTGAGCGCGGTACGGACACCACCACCCCGGCCCGCGACGGACAGCAGGCCCCCGGAGTGCTGCAGACCGTCGACCGGGCACTGCTCGTCCTGCTGACCTTCACCGAGCAGCGGCCGGAATGGGGCGTCAGCGAACTGGCCCGCCACCACGGCTGGGACAAGGCCGTCGTCCAGCGGCTGCTCACCACCCTGAGCGCGCGGGGCTTCCTGCTCTGCGACGACAACAGCCGCCGCTACCGGCCGGGACCCGCGCTGTCCCGGCTGGCCAGGGTCAGCGAGCACAGCGGAGTGCTGTCCTCGATCTCCCGGCCGATACTCGCCCGGCTGCTGCGCGAGACCGGCGAGAGCATCGTCCTCAACGTCCCGCACGGGGGCAGCTACCGCTGCGAAGCCGCCGTCGACGGCACCGGACCCGTCCGCTACACGGCGATCATCGGCGCCGTCATGCCCGGTCACGCCGGAGCGTCCGGACACACGATCTTCGCCTACCACCCCGAGCGCGAGATCCGGCAGATGTTCGGCGCCAGCGGACTGACGCGCTTCAACGACCGCACCATCACGGACCTGGACGCCCTGCTCACCTGCTACGCGCAGGTCCGCGCCGACGGGTACTGCATCAGCCACGGCGAGTACGACGAGGCCGTCACCGCGGTCTCCGCCCCCGTCTTCCAGGGAGACGGCGTCCCCGCCTCCCTCACCGTCATCGGCCCCTCCCACCGCGTGGACCGGGCCGCCGACACCCTCGTGACGCTGGTACGCGCCGGCGCGGCGGAGATCACCGCCGCCCTCGGCGGCTGAACCGGCCCCGGTACCGCCCGGCCGCGGCCTCCCCTGCCGTCGCGTGCCCCCGGGCTCCGCCCTGCCGCGGAGACCCGCACCTGCCTCCCAGCCCTGCAAACCGAAGGGGGTGCCCCATGGCGCACCACGTCTCAGCGCCGCACCCTGCCCCGCCGCCTTCCGCCCCCGACGAGCCCCGGTCGCACCCCAGGGCCATGGAACCCGTGCTGCTGGTGATCCTGGTGGTGCTCTCCGCCGTGGGAGCCGTCATCGGCATCGACCTGGTCTCCAAGCTGGGCATCTCGGCCAACACCTCGGTCGTCGGCGCACTCGTCGCCATGCTCATCGGCCGCATCCCACTGGGCTTCCTGCGCCGGATGCGGTCCGTGCACCGGCAGAACCTCGCCCAGAGCGCGATCTCCGCCGCCACCTTCGCCTCCGCGAACGCCCTGCTGACCTCCGTCGCCATCCCGTACGTCTTCGGGCGCAAGGACCTGGTCTGGCCGATGCTCGCGGGCGCGTTCATCGGACTCGTCGTGGACGCCTGGGTGCTCTACCGCGCCTTCGGCTCCCGGCTGCTGCCCGCCGACGCCGCCTGGCCGCCCGGCACCGCGGCCGCCGAGACCATCAAGGCCGGCGACCGGGGAGGGCGCCGGGCCCTGATCCTCGCGGGCGGCACCGCCGTCGGCCTCGCGGGAACACTCTTCAGCCTGCCGCTCTCGGCCGCCGGAGTCGCCTTCCTGGGCAACGTCTGGGCGCTGATGATGTTCGGCATCGGACTGATGCTGCGCCAGTACGGGATGGACCTCTTCCACACCGACCTGGGCGCCGGGTACATCCCGCACGGCGTCATGGTCGGCGCCGGCATCGTGGCACTCGGCCAGGCCGTGCACCTGCTGATCGGCCGTCGCGAGCGCAGGCGGACGGCCGCCGCCGAGGAGACCCGGAGCGCCGCGCACGTCGAGCCGGCGGACCCGAGCACCGCCTACACCGTCGACGAGCGCGCACTGCGGCTCTCCCTGATCCGCGGCTTCGCGCTCTTCACCGGGGGCGCCGTGATCCTCGCGGTGCTCGGCGGGCTGATCGGCGACATGAGTCCGCTCGGCATCGTCGGCTGGGTGCTGTTCGCCGCCTTCGCCGCCCTGGTGCACGAACTGATCGTCGGTCTGGCGGCCATGCAGTCCGGCTGGTTCCCGTCCTTCGCCGTCACCCTGATCTTCCTCATCCTCGGCCTCGCCATAGGAATCCCCTCGGTGCCGCTCGCCCTCCTGGTGGGGTACGTCTCCGCCACCGGCCCGGCCTTCGCGGACATGGGCTACGACCTCAAGGCCGGCTGGCTGCTGCGGCGCGAGCACCGCCCCTGGGACCCCTTCGAGCGCGAGGGCCGCCGCCAGCAGTTCCTGGCCGCCCTCATCGGTTTCGCGGTCGCCCTCGCCGTCGTCGCCCTCGCCTGGCGCTCGTACTTCGGGCAGGGGCTCATCCCGCCCGTCGCCAAGGTGTACGCCGACACCATCAAGAGCGGCCTCAGCGACCCGGACGCGGTACGCACCATGCTCGTCTGGGCCATCCCCGGAGCCGCCATCCAGCTGCTCGGCGGCACCCGCCGGCAGATGGGCGTCATGCTCGCCACCGGCCTGCTCATCCTCACCCCGCAGGCCTGCTGGCTGGTCCTCGGCGCTCTCGTCGTCCGGGTCGGCTACCGCAAGCTGCGCGGCCCCGCGGCCGACGAGGAACTCAACCTGGTGGGCGCCGGACTGATCGCCGGCAGCTCGCTCGGGGACTCGGCCCAGATCCTCAAGACCTGAGCCGGCCGCCCCGCCCCGAACCACATCCCGTACCACCGCACCACTCAGCACCACCCGCACGGCAAGGAGACCCCCCATGGACATGTACAGCAGGCTCGAACCGCGTCCTGAGTACCTCAGCTTCGAACTCGCCCTGGCCGCCCGCAAGCTCGTCGAGGAGGTCATGCTCGTCAAGCGCGGCGAGCACGTCGTCCTCACCGGCGACACCAGCAGCGACCGCCGGGTCATCGAGGCCACCGCGCAGGCCGTCGCCGCCGCCGGGGCGCACCCCGTCGTCGTCTGGTACGAGACGCTGCCCGGCGCCTCGATGGAGCCGCCCCGCCCCGTCGCGGGAGCCATCGCCGACGCCGACGTGTGGATCGAGTTCGCCGTCTCGTACCTGATGCACTCCGACGCGTTCCGCGCCGCCATGGCGAACGGCTGCCGCTACACCAACCTCACCGCGATGGACGTCCAGATGCTGGTCGCCACCGTCGGACGCCCCGACTTCCAGGGCGTCATACGCCTCGGCAAGGCCCTCGTCGCCCTGCTGGAGGCGGCCGACGAGGTCCGGATCACCTCCGCCAACGGCACCGACCTGGTGGGCCGCAACGGCGACCGGCCGATCAACCTGCGCGGCAAGCCCGCGGAGAAGCCCGGCGAGACGGTCATGCTCTCCGGCCAGATCTCCTGGAACCCCCTGGAGGAGACCCAGGACGGCGTGCTCGTCTTCGACGGGGCCCTGTGGCCGCCGGACGAGATCGGCCTGCTGCGCTCGCCGGTCCGGTGCACCGTCGAGAAGGGCGTCGTCACCAAGATCGAGGGCGACGCCGACGCGGACACCTTCCGCCGCTGGATGGAGTCCTTCGACGACCCGAACATGTTCCGCGTCGCCCACTGGTCGCTCGGCTTCAACCCCGGCGTCCTCGCCCCGACCGGCCGCATCGTCGAGGACGAGCGCGTCTTCGGCTGCGTCGAACTCGGCATCGGCACCAAGGGCGCCTGGATCGGCGGCGAACCGTGGGTCGCCGCCGCCCACACCGACGGCAGCGTCCTCGGCCCGTCCATCTACCTGGACGGCGTCGCCATCGAGGAGAACGGGCGCTACGTGCACCCGGACCTGGTGGCGATCTGCCGCGACCTGGGCGTCGCCGGCTACTGACCCCCTCGGACGGGCCCGCACCCCCCGGTGCGGGCCCGTCCGCCACCCGTGAAACCGTTCCGCGACGCCAGACACGCGGCGCGTGAGACGCGACGCGAGAACACGCGGCGCGAGAGACGCGTGAGACGCGACGACAGAGACACGACGCGAGATGCGCGACGTGAGAGGAGCGCCATGTCCACCCCAGCCCCCGTCACCTACCGCCACGGCGGCCTGGTCTGCACCGACCACACCCTCGATGTGCCGCTCGACCACGGCGACCCCGAGGGCCCCGCCATCGCGCTCTTCGCCCGCGAAGTCGTCGCGGAGGGACGTGAGCACGAGGACCTGCCCCGGCTCCTCTGGCTCCAGGGCGGCCCCGGCGGCCGCGCCGAACGCCCCAACGCCGCGGGAGCCTGGCTGCGCCGCGCGCTCACCGAGTACCGCGTCGTCCTCCTCGACCAGCGCGGCACCGGCCGCTCGACCCCCGCCGACCGGCGCACCCTGGCCCGTTTCGGTACGGACCACGCGGCGGCCGCCGGGTACCTCGCGCACTTCCGCGCCGACTCGATCGTGCGCGACGCCGAACTCCTGCGCCGCCGGCTCCAGGGCGATCAGCCGTGGAGCGTGCTCGGCCAGAGCTTCGGCGGCTTCACCACCCTCACCTATCTCAGCCTCGCCCCCGAAGGGCTCACCCGGGCCTACATCACCGGCGGACTGCCGACGCTCACCGGCCACGCCGACGACGTGTACCGCGCGGCCTACGCCCGCACCCTCACCGAGAACGAGCGCTACTTCGACCGCTACCCCGGCGACCAGGCACTGGCCGACGCCGTCGCGGCACACCTGGAAAGCCACGACGTGCGGATGCCGACCGGCGAACGCCTGACCGTGCGCCGCTTCCAGACCCTCGGCATCACGTTCGGCACCGCGTCCAAGTCCGAATCGCTCCACTACCTCCTGGAGACCGCCTTCACCGAGGGCGCCGACGGACCGGAGCTGACCGACACGTTTCTGCGCGGTGTCGACGCCGCCGTGTCCTTCGCCGAACGCCCCCTGTACGCCGCGCTCCACGAGCCGATCTACGCCCAGGGCGGCCGCGCCACCGACTGGTCCGCACACCGGGTCCGCCGGGAGTTCCCGGCCTTCGACGCGACCGCCGGCGGCCCGCTCCGGTTCACCGGCGAGATGGTCTACCCCTGGCAGTTCGAGGAGGACCCGGCACTCGTCCCGCTGCGCGGTGCCGCGGAGGTGCTCGCCGCCCGCACCGACTGGCCGGTCCTGTACGACCTGGAGCGACTCGCCGCCAATGAGGTCCCGGTCGTCGCCGCCGTCTACCACGACGACATGTTCGTCGACCGGGAGCACGCGCTGGCCACCGCCGACGCCGTCCGCGGCCTGCGCACCTGGATCACCGACGCCTACGCGCACGACGGGGTCAGGGCCGACGCCGCCGTGCTGGACCGGCTGATCGCGATGGGCCGCGGCGAGGCCTGAGGACGGGCGCGGGGCGGGGCACCCTCAGGGGCGGCCCGCCCCGGCGCATATGATCTACGGGTCCACACGGCGACCGCCGTCCTGCCGCGCCACCGGGGGTGTCCCATCCGTTCCGCACCCGTCCGGCTCCCCGAACAGCGCGCCGAGCTGCTGGCCCGGCACGAGGACGGTGTGGACCTGCACCATCTGGTGTGGCGGCTGGGACCCGGCTGGCGGGTGTGCAGCAGCGCCGTGCTCGGCGGCGGCATCGGCCCGCGTGACTGGATCCTCAACGCCCAGGTGCCCGGCGGCTATCCCCGTACGGACCCGGACCGGCACCTGGCCGAGATCGCCGCCGCCGGACACCTCACCGGGCCCGGCGCCGGACTGATGACGGCCGCCGATGTCACCGCGTACACGGTGGCCGTGGACGGGGACGTGACGGCCACCGCCACCTGCGGCCTCGGGGTGCGCGGCTGGGCGGCGGCGCCGGCCAAGGACACCGGGGCACCGCCGGGGCCCGGCACGGTCAACATCGTCGTCGTCCTGCCCGTGCCGCTCTGCGACGCCGCGCTCGTCAACGCCGTCGCGACCGCCACGGAGGCCAAGGTCCAGGCCCTCCTGGGGGCCGGGCTCTCCTGCTCCGGCACCCCCACCGACTCCGTCTGCGTCGCGGCGCCCGAAGCCGCCGACGGGCCGGGCGAGCCGTTCGCCGGGCCGCGCTCACGCTGGGGCGGGCGACTCGCCAGAGCCGTGCACGCTGCGGTACTCGAAGGCGCGCTGCGGCAATCCTGAGCATCCGAACCGCCGCGCCCCTCGATCGGGCGCGGCCGACGAAGGGAAGCGCCCCCATGGGATCAGCAACAGCCGACGTCACCGGAGAACGGCCGGTCGTCGCCGTACTCGGTACCGGAATCATGGGCTCAGCCATGGCCAGGAGCCTGCTGCGGGCCGGTCTTGAGGTCCGTGCCTGGAACCGTACGCAGGCCAAGGCGGCGCCGCTCGCCGCTGACGGCGCCACCGTCACGGACACGGCCGCCGACGCCGTGCGCGGCGCCGATGTCGTCCTCACCATGGTCAACGACCAGACCTCCGTCGCCGCCGCGCTCACCGCCGCGTCCGACGGGGTGCACCGGGGCCAGGTCCTGCTGCAGAGCTCCACGGTCGGACCGGACGGCGCGGTCGAGCTGGCCCAGCGAGCCGCGGACCTGGGCCTCGTCTTCCTCGACGCACCCGTCTCCGGTACCAGGCAGCCCGCGGAACAGGGCGCGCTGACCGTCTTCGTCTCCGGCCCGTCCGCCGCCCGTGGTGTGGCGGCTCCCGTGCTCGACGCGATCGGACAGCGCACGGTCTGGGTCTCCGAGGAGCCGGGGGCCGCCTCCAGGCTGAAACTCGTGGTCAACACCTGGGTGATCAACATGGTGGGCGGCGTGGCGGAGTGCCTCAACCTCGCCGAGGGGCTGGGCGTGGACCCGCAGCTGTTCCTCGACGCCGTCAAGGGCGGCCCGCTCGACTCCGGCTATCTGCACGGCAAGTCAGCCGCTGTCCTGTCCGGCGACCTCACCCCGAGCTTCGCCCTGAGCACGGCCCTCAAGGACACCCGCCTCATCCTGGACGCCGCCGGGCAGACCGGCGTACGCCTGGACCTGACCGCCGCGTCGGCGGCCCGCTTCGCCCGCGCCGAGGCGGCCGGGCACGGTGACGAGGACATGATCGCCACCTACTACGCCGGACGGGCCCCGGAGAAGGACGGCGGCTGAGCCGGGCAGCCCCGGACGGGGCCGGAGCGACCTGCTCCGGCCCCGGCGCATCTCAGACGACCCGCACCTCGTGCCGGACCACGGCGTCGAAGAGGTAGCCCTGCGTGTTGGGGACGGCCTTCTCCGGCTGGGTGCGGCCCGACCGGTCCGTCGCCCGCGCCAGCAGGACGGCCGGTCCACGGTCCCTGGGCACCCAGTCGGCCGACCAGCGGACCCAGCTTCCGCTCCGCGGCTCGTCGCGCAGCCGTGCGCGACGCCACCGCGAACCTCCGTCGGTGCTGACCTCGACCGTGCGCACCGGTGCCCCGCCCGACCAGGACCTGCCCGTCAGCACATGGCGCCGGCGGGCGTGGAACGACGCGCCCGGCACCACCTCGAAGGCGCTCTTCAGCGTCTGCCGGGTCAGCGGCGCACTGCCCTCGGGCGGATAGCCGGGGCCGAACAGCCGGTACAGGCCGGTGTTCCACGGGGAGAGCAGCGGCGACGCGCTCACCTCGATGTCGCCGACCCACTTGATGTTCGCGACCCCGACCCAGGACGGCACGATCAGCCGCACCGGACTGCCGTGGTCGGGCGGCAGCGGTTCGCCGTTCATCTCGTGGGCGAGGATCACGTCGTCCAGCGCCTTCGCGACCGGCAGCGGCCGACGGACCCGGCCGAGGTTGATCCCGTCACTGATCACCTCGTCGTCCAGTCCGCGCGGCAGCACATCCACCGCGTTCCGGGTGATGCCCGCGCGGCGCAGCACATCGGCCAGCCGCACCCCGCGCCAGCGGGCCGTACCGATCGCACCGAGCGTCCAGGCCGTGCCGCTGACCTGCTCGCCCTGCTGCGTCGTGTAGTAGCTGCGGGCGTTCCCGGCGCACTCGACGAACGAGGTGACGGTGGCCGTGGGCAGCGTCCGCAGTTGGTCGTAGGTGAACTCCACCGCCGGGCCCCGCAGCCCGTCGCCCCACACCGTCAGCTTCCAGACGGCCGGGTCGATCCGCGGGGTGGTGGTGTGGTTGCGCACGAAGAAGCGGTCGGCGGGAGTGAGCAGCCCGGTCGGGCGCAGCGCCGCGAAGTTGGTCTCGGCGTTGGTGCCGCGCACCGTGAACACCTCGGGCGGCAGCGGCTTCACGATTCCGGGCGCGGGGCCGGCCGCCCCGGGGGCCGCCTGCGCGGGGGACGGGAGACCTGCGGCCGCCGAGGCGGCCGCCACCAGGCGCAGCAGATCACGGCGTTCGATACCGGCGGAGCGCGCGGCGCCACGCGACCACTGACGCAGCCGCATCCCGTCGTAGGCGTCCTCGGACGGCGGAACGGATCTCATGGACAACTCCCGGGGCGAGTGGACGGATACAGCGCTGAGGGGGCCGGCGGCCCGGATCCGGGCAGGCCCGGCAGCAACTCCCGCACCAGAGCACCCACCTGGACCGTCTCGATCAGGAACCCGTCGTGGCCGTGCGGCGACTCCACGATCCGGGCCCGGTCGGCGCCGGGCAGCAGCGCGGCCAGCTCAGCCTGCTGTGCGGGAGGGTAGAGCCGGTCGGAGTCGATGCCCGCGATCAGCGCGGGCATCGAGGCACGGCGCAGCGCCCGCGCCGTACCACCGCGGCCGCGCCCGATGTCATGCCCGTTCATCGCCTCGGTCAGGGTGACGTAGCTGCCGGCGTCGAAGCGGTGCACCAGTCTGGCCGAGTGATGGTCGAGATACGACTCCACCCGGTACCGCCCGCCGTGCCGTGGATGCTCACCCGGCTGCGCCTCGCCACCGAACCGGGAGCCGAGTTCGGGCTCGCTGCGGTAGGTGATGTGGGCGATCCTGCGGGCCAGGCCGAGGCCCCGGTGCGGCCCCTCGCCCGGTGCCGCGTCGTGGTAGTGGCCGCCGCGCCAGCCGGGGTCGGAGCGGATCGCCGAGATCTGCACGGAGCCCCAGGCGATCTGCTCGGCCGAGGCCGCGGCGGGCGCCGCGAGCAGCAGCAGCGAGCCGGTGCGCTCCGGCCTGCCGACGGCCCATTCGAGCGCCCGCATGCCGCCCATCGAGCCGCCGATCACCGCCGCCCACCGGCCGATGCCCAGCGCGTCGGCCAGCGCCGCCTCGGCCGCCACCTGGTCACGGACCGTCAGACGGGGGAAGCCGCCGCCCCAGCGCGCCCCGCCCGGACCGATGGACGACGGACCCGTGCTGCCCTGGCAGCCGCCCAGCACATTGGGCGCGACGACGAACCAGCGCTCGGTGTCCAGCGCCTTGCCGGGGCCGACCAGAGCGTCCCACCAGCCGTCGGAGGGATGGCCGGGCTCCGCGGGACCGGCCACATGGCTGTCCCCGGTCAGTGCGTGCAGCACCAGGACCGCGTTGGAACCGTCGGCCGCCCGGCGTCCCCAGGTCTCGTAAGCCAGCTGTACACCGGGCAGCTCGTCGCCCGACTCCAGCGGCAGCGCCCGGTCCAGGCGGACCCAGGAGCGACGGCCCGGCGGATCCCCCTCCCGCCGGCCTCCGGTGGCCGGCGGGAGGGGGAGCGTGGTGAGGGGGTCCGTCCGGTTCAGGACGCCGCCTTCGCGGCCCGGAACCCGGCCTCCAGATCGGCCTTGAGGTCGTCCACGTTCTCCAGCCCGACGGAGAGGCGGACCAGCCCGGCCGTCGCTCCGGTGGCGGCCAGCTGCTCCTCGGTCAGCTGGCTGTGCGTGGTCGACGCCGGGTGGATGATCAGGCTGCGCACGTCACCGATGTTGGCGAGGTGGCTGAAGAGTTCGACCGCGTCCACGAACCGCTTGCCCGCCTCCACCCCGTCCCGCAGCTCGAAGGCGAGCACCGCACCCGCGCCACGCGGCAGATACCGGCGGCCCGCTTCGTACCACTTGCTCGATTCGAGCCCGGCGTAGTGGACGGCCGACACCTCGTCCCGGCGCTCCAGCCACTCGGCCAGCGCCAGGGCGTTCGCGGTGTGCCGCTCCAAACGCAGGCTCAGCGTCTCCACGCCCTGCAGCAGCAGGAAGGCGGAGTGCGGCGAGAGCGCGGGGCCGAGGTCGCGCAGCAGCTGCACCCGGAGCTTGACCGCGAAGGCGCTGGGGCCGAGGTCCGGCCAGTAGCGCAGACCGTGGTAGCTCGGGTCGGGGGAGCTGAAGTCCGGGAACCGCTCGGCGTGCGCCCCGAAGTCGAACGTTCCCCCGTCCACCACCACGCCTCCGATGGTGGTTCCGTGCCCGCCGAGGAACTTGGTCGCCGAGTGGATGACGACGTCCGCGCCGTGCTCGATCGGACGCAGCAGGAAGGGCGTGGGCACGGTGTTGTCGACGACCAGCGGCACCCCGGCCGCGTGCGCGGCGTCGGCGACCGCCCGGATGTCGAGGACGTCACCGCGCGGATTGCCCAGCGTCTCCGCGAACAGCGCCTTGGTGTTCGGCCGGATCGCCGCCGACCACGCCTCGATGTCGTCCGGGTCGTCGACGAACGACACCTCGATGCCGAACCGGGGGAGCGTGTGGCGCAGCAGGTTGTACGTGCCTCCGTACAACGAGGTGGACGAGACGATGTGGTCTCCGGCACCGGCCAGCGTCAGCAGGGCGAGCGTCTCGGCGGCCTGCCCGGAAGCGAGGGCCACCGCGGCGACTCCGCCTTCCAGCGCGGCGATCCGCTGCTCCAGGACGTCCTGGGTCGGGTTGTGGATCCGGGTGTAGATGTTGCCGGGCTCGGCCAGCGAGAACAGGTCCGCGGCGTGCTGGGTGTCCCGGAAGACGAACGACGTCGTCTGGTAGATCGGCACGGCACGGGCGCCGGTCGCCGGATCGGGGACGGCCCCCGAGTGGATCTGCTTGGTCTCGAACGACCAGGCCGCGCCGGGGTCCTGACGGTCCTGGTCCTCGGGGGTGTGACCTGCGGTGACGGAGTCTACGGGCTGGCTCATGGTGTTCCTCTGCGGTTCTCGGTGCGGGCTTGGTCAGGTCCCGCCGCGGCCGGCCGTGGACATGCCGAAGCCGGGGCGGGGCCTGAGGCGGGAATCAACGCCGTGGTGCGTCCGGGCAGTTGGGTTGCTCAGCGGAGCGCGGCGCGGCGGCTACACACGGAGGACGCGAGGCGCCCCAGATCGACGTGGCGACGTGAGACGAGTGGCAGGGGCGCGGGCATGCGGCGAGCGTGTCAGCGGGCCCGGTGCGCGTCAACCGCCCGGTACCCCGGACGAGTCGTCCGCGGGCACTGTTCGAGGCGTGAGCGGCAGCGGGCCCGGAGCGTCGGCGTGCCGTACCCGTCCAGTGCCGGACCTGCTCGGACCTGCACGGACGTGCGCGGGCGCGCGGCGGACAGCCGACTGCCCGGACCACCGGGGGAGCCGGTGGTCCGGGCAGGGGGCGGGGCACGATTTCATCGGACCGAAACAACCGCGGCCCGCGGCCGGTGCTCACCGTGCGGTGGGGACCTCCACGATCGAGCGGCCGGCCCAGCCGGGCGGTGCCTCCGTGAGGGCGACGAGGCGCTCGCGCACCCCGTCGGGGAAGGGCGCGGTACGGCCGGCCCGCTGGTCCACATGGAGGGCGAGCAGTTCGCTCGTCGCCACGGGCTCGGCGTCCGGGGCCGGTTCGGCGTCGTCCGGTGCGTCGGGCCCGAGCACGTACAGCTCATGGCTGAACCGGGTCTTCTTCGCGTCGGCACCGAGCACCCGGGTCCGGACGGCGAGCCGGTCACCCTCCGAGACGTCGCGCAGATAGCGGATATGGGACTCGACCGTGTACAGCGAACAGCCGGTGCTCTCCCGGTACTCGGAGTCCAGACCGGTTTCGATCATCATCCGGTCGGTCGCGAAACCGAAGACGAGTACGTAGAACGCCTCGCTCATATGGCCGTTGTAGTCGATCCACTCCGGGCGTACGGTCTCCCGGTGCAGCGGCAGCGCGGTCACTCGGCCGCCTCCTCTGTGCCCCGCCCGGCGAGCCGGCCGGTGGCGCGCAGGACTGCGATGACGCCGCGGTCGCGTTCGGCCACCAGATCCGCGATGCTGCGGCCGCCCGCCGCTTCGTCGCAGCCGCGCACCACCGCGTCGTACAGCTCCCGGTCCAGTTCGGGGGCTTCGAGCCGGGTCCACGGGGCCTTGAGGGAGGGGCCGAAGTGGTCCAGCATGTGCGCCATGCCGCCCTCGCCGCCCGCGAGCGCGAAGGTCAGCATCGGCCCCATGCAGGCCCAGCGCAGTCCGGGTCCCTCGGTGATGGAGGCGTCGATCTCCGCCACCGTCGCCTCGCCGTTGGCGACCATGTGCAGCGCCTCGCGCCACAGCGCCTCCTGGAGGCGGTTCGCGATGAACCCGGGGACCTCGCGCTCCATCGTGATCACGGACTTGCCCGCGACCTCGTAGAACCGGGACGCCCAGCCGACCGCGGACGGTGCGGTCAGCTCGCCGCCCACCACCTCGACCAGCGGGATCAGATACGGCGGGTTGAACGGGTGCCCCACGACCAGCCGGGCAGCGCCCGCGGCCCGGGTCTGCATGTCGGTCATCGGATAGCCGGACGTCGAGGACGCGATCACGACCCCCGGAGGCGCGGCGGCGTCGAGGCGGGCCAGCAGGTCCCGCTTGAGCTCCAGCTTCTCCGGAGCGCTCTCCTGGACGAACTGGGCTTCGGCCACGGCTTCTTCGAGCGTCGGCACGACCGTGAGCCGGTCCGGCGACGCCCCTTCCGCGAGGCCGAGCTGCTCCAGCGCGGGCCAGGCGGCATCCACCAGCCGGCGGAGCTTCTCCTCGGCCTCGGGGGCCGGGTCCCAGGCGGTGACGTCGTAGCCACGGGCCAGGAAGTGCGCGACCCAGCCGCCGCCGATCACTCCGGCGCCCACGCACGCCACGCGGCGTACGTCCTCGGGGGCGCAGGGGGCGGGGGTGGCCGGTTCGGGCTGAACAGCGTTCGCGGGCCCGGTGGTTCGCGGGGGCTGTGCGGGCTGTGCGGCGTTCATCGTGCGGTTCTCCAGAACGGGTGGGGGAGCGGGTGGCGGCCGGGACGGGTGTCAGCCGCGGGGCTTGAGCCCGAGCCGCTGACGGGCCTCGTCCGGGGTGGCGACCCGGGAGCCCAGCGACTCGGTGATCCGCACGGCGCGCTCGACCAGCTGGGCGTTGGTGGCCTTGACGCCCTTGCCGAGGTACAGGTTGTCCTCAAGACCGACCCGTACATGGCCGCCGAGGAGGATCGACTGCGCGACCCACGGCATCTGCATCCGGCCCAGCGCGAAGCTCGCCCACTGCGCGCCCTCGGGCAGCATGTTCACCATCGACTGGAGCACGCCGGGATCGGCGGGGGCGCCCCACGGGACGCCCATGCAGAGCTGGAAGACGGTCGGGGCGTCGAGCAGCCCCTCGGCGAGGAGCTGCTTGGCGAACCACAGCTGCCCGGTGTCGAAGATCTCCAGCTCCGGGCGTACGCCCAGCTCCTGGATTCGGCGGGCACCCGCCCGGAGCATGTCCGGGGTGGAGACGTACAGATTGCTGCCGTCGCCGAAGTTCAGGGAGCCGCAGTCGAGGGTGCAGATGTCCGGCAGCAGGTCCTCGACGTGGGGGAGGCGTTCCAGCCCGCCGACCAGGTCGGTGCCCGGCAGCTGCCGCAGCGGGGCGTCGGGGTCGATCACCAGATCGCCGCCCATGCCGGCGGTCAGATTGATGACGACATCGGTTCCGGTCTCCTTGATCCGCTCGACGACCTCCCGGTACAGGCGCGGATCGCGGGAGGGCGCACCGGTCTCCGGCTCGCGGACGTGGATGTGCACGACAGCCGCGCCGGCCCCGGCCGCCTCGACGGCGGAACGGGCGATCTGCTCGGGAGTGACGGGCACATGGGGGCTCTTGCGGACCGTGTCACCGGCTCCGGTGAGGGCACACGTGATGATGACGTCCTGGTTTACGGGCATGCGGAAGCGGCTCCTGATTCGATGGGTCTGCTGAACCCGGTGGGGCTCTGCTGAGCTGGAGGTCTGCTGAGGCGGGGATGTGCTGACGTGGGGTCCGCCGTATCGAGTGGTGGCGCGGGGCGGGCGGGGGTCAGTCTGCGGTCAGGGTCGCGTCCACATAGCGGAGCAGCGCACCGTGCATGTCCTCGGCACTGGTGCCCGGTTCCCCCGGTTTCGTGGCGAGGACCTGGGTGGCCAGTCCGTCGATGAGGGCGGTGAGGCCGACGGCGGCGGACTCCGGATCGACCGGCCGGAAGACCTCCTGGGCGACGCCGCGCCCGATCACCTCCGCGACCGTGGCCCGCCACTGCCGGTAGTACTCCACATGGAGTTCACCGACCGCGGTGGAGCGCGCCGCCTCGGCCCACAGGTCGAGCCAGACGCTCCACTGGCGGCGCTGCTGCGGGGTGTACGGGGTCTGGAGTTCGATCAGCAGGCGGAGTTCGTCGCCGGCATGCTGCGTGTCCGCGGTCCCAGCGGCGCGTCTGGCGGTGTCCTCGTCCATGCACCAGCGGGCGGCCGCCTCCAGCAGCTCGTCACGCCCGGGGAAGTGGTAGTGGATGGCGGCGGTACTGGTTCCGCAGGCGTCCGCGATGTCGGAGACCCGTACGGAATGGAATCCGTGCTCCGCGATCAGCCGGACGGTCTGCCGGACGATCTGGAGCGGTCTGCCGCTGTCCGCCGCCGACCGGTCGGCGGCGGCGTTCCGGATACGCCGGGGGCGGGCGGCCGGCACCGGGGACCCGGTCTGCCGAGAGGGCGCCGTGCCCTGCTCCGGACGCGTCCCGAGCAGCCATCCGGCGTCGACCCCGGCGATGTCGGCCACCCGGGCCAGCTCGGCCGTGGTGAAGCGGCGGGTGCCGCCGAGCGAGCGCGAGAGCTTCGACGGATCGATGACCATCCGCCGCGCGAACTCGCGCTGACTCACTCCGGCATCCCGGATCACCTGCCGGACCCGCTCGGCCGCCTCATCGTGCTGCATGGTCGGCCACGTTACCCATGTGTTGAGAGGATCTCAACATCAGGCGGGGTCAATGCCGTGAACGGGTGTGCATTGAGGTGCTGACTGATGCATCAGTCAGCACATTCGTCGCTCATTAGTCGACGAGCATCCCGGTGCGGAGCTTGTCCAGAATCCGGCTGATCAGACGCGAGACGTGCATCTGCGAGATGCCGAGTTCGGTGCCGATCTGCGACTGCGTCAGCTCCTGGCCGAAACGCATCTCGATGATCCGGTGCTCGCGTGCGTCCAGGTCACCGAGCAGCGGCGCCAGCGTCTGCAGGTTCTCCACCGTCTCGATGGCGGGGTCCGCCTCGCCCAGCGCGTCGGCGAAGGTGCGCCCCGCAGTGCCGTTGCGGCCCGTGTCCGTCGCGTCGGTCGGCATGTCCAGGGACCCCGCCGTGTATCCGTTGGCCGCGACGATCCCCTCGGCCACCTCCTCCTGCGTGATCCCCAGGTGTCCGGCCAGCTCCTGGACCGTGGGTTCCCGGTCGAGCTCCGTGGCCAGGCTCTCCTTCGCCTTGGCGATGTCCACGCGCAGCTCCTGGAGCCGGCGCGGCACATGGACCGCCCAGGTGGTGTCGCGGAAGAACCGCTTGATCTCCCCGACGATGTACGGGACCGCGAAGGAGGTGAACTCGACCTCGCGGGACAGGTCGAACCGGTCGATCGCCTTGATCAGCCCGATCGTGCCGACCTGGACGATGTCCTCCATGTCGCCGCTGCCGCGGTTGCGGAACCGGCCCGCGGCGAACCGGACGAGCGAGAGGTTCATCTCGATGAGCGTGTTGCGCGCGTACTGATGGGCGGCGGTGCCCTCCTCCAGGACCTGGAGCCGGTCGAAGAACAGCTTCGACAGCGCCCGCGCGTCCTTGGGGGCGATCTTGCCGGTGTCCTCGATCCACGGAAGGCCGTCCGCGGCACCCAGGGCGTCCGCGGCGTTCCCGCCGTCGGGCATGTCCGTCACACCTGTCATGCCGGTGGTGTCCACCATGACCGCGGCGGCTGCCGCCGTTGTCGCGGCAGGGGCTCCCGCCGCCGTCGACCGTGCACTCTCCGCTCGCTCCGAACCGGCGGTCTGCGCAGTGTGCGCCGTCATCTCGTCACGCTCCCCTGCTCGTAGGCCATGAGGTGTAGGCGTATGCCCGCGGAGAGCCCGCCCATGCGGGCGGCTGAGAGTTGATCAGGTCACAGCCGGTCAATGACCGGGAATCGACGTGATCCCTCGTCATGTCCGTTCAGGACAACGGAATCGGCAGCAGAACCGCCCCACCGGTACGGGGGAGCCCGGTGGGGCGGTCGTCACCAGAGTGCCACAGCCCCGGGCGCAATGGGCACCGACCGGCGCATATCCAGCGGTAGTTGAGTCGAAATCGACGGTGCCCCGGCTCGCGGTCTCGGGCCGATGGCCGCGCTCGCGCGGATGACCTGCGGTGGGGGAGCGGAGAGCGGCCGCGACCCGACTGGCGGGAATCGGTCAGCGGGCGGACGGCGGTGTCGTGTCACGGCTCCGTGAACCCGGCGCCTCCCTGGGAATACCCGCACCCGGGAGAGCCTTCCTGCTGCTGAGGGCACCGTCCGGGTGGCCGGTGCCGTGGCGAACAGCCGTGGCGAACAGCCGTGGGAAACAGGAGAGGGAGCTCATGCCGAAGGCGTACGTGTTCACCCGCAACGGCGGGCCGGAGGTGGAGGCCCTCGTCGAGCAGGAGGCCCCGGTACCCGGTCCCGGGGAGCTGCTCATCGCCGTACGGGCGGCGGGCGTCAACCCGGTCGACTGGAAGCTGCGCACGGGATACACCCGGCCCGGCAGCGAACCGCAGCCGTTCCCCACCGTCCTCGGCAGCGAGGCCGCCGGGGTCGTCGTGGCGGTCGGCCCGGACGTCGAAGGGTTTGCGCCCGGCGACGAGGTGTTCGGCACTCCGGTGACCGGCGGGTACGCCGAGTACACGCTGCTGCCCGTGGCGGTGACCGCGCCCAAGCCGGCCGGGCTGTCGTTCACCGACGCGGCGGCGCTCCCGGTCGCGGCCGCCACCGCCTACGACGGGCTGCGCCAGCTCGCTCCCGCCCCCGGCTCGACGCTGCTGGTCACCGGCGCGGGAGGCGGCGTCGGAAACGCCGCGGTCCAGCTCGCACACCACGCGGGCGTCAGGGTCGTCGCGGTGGCGGGCGCGGCCAAGAAGGACTTCGTCGAGTCGCTCGGCGCGGTCCACGTGGAATCCGGCGCCTCGCTCGCCGACCGGGTACGGGCGGCGGCCCCCGACGGCGTAGACGCGGTCTTCGACCTGGTCGGCGGGGACACCCTGCGGGAGGCCGCCTCGCTGCTCGCCGATCCCGCCGCGCTCATCAGCGCCGCCGACAAAGCGCTCGCGGTGGAGCTGGGGGGCGCCGCGGTGGTGCGGGCCCGTACCTCTGCGGTCCTTGCCGAGGTCGCGGACCTCGTCGTCGCCGGAGCCCTGCGGACCCATGTCACCCGGACCTACCCGCTGAGCGAGGCGGGCGAGGCGCTGCGGGCCGTGGAGAGTGGCCACGCCCGGGGGAAGACCGTGATCGAGGTGACCGCGTGAGCACGCGGCAGCCACTGTCCGGCGGCGGCCATCCGCTGGACGACCCGGTCGGCTCCTCGCTGACCGGGCCGCACGCCCGTTTCGCGGAACGCCGCGGCCGCGTCCTGCGCTACCCGGCCGCCGTCACCCCCTGGGTCGCGCTTCCGGACCGGCCGGGGCCGGCGGACTGGGCCGACGCCGCGGCGCTCGCCGGTCCGGGCGGAGAGATCACCATCACCGCCTTCCGGGAGCCGCCGCCGGACGACTGGGAGCGGACCTTCCACGCCGAGGGCGTCCAGCTCGTCGACGACGGCGTCGCGGCCGCCCCGGACCCGGAGGCGGTCCGGCTCGGACCGGCCGACGTGCCCGAGATGCTCGACCTGGTGGCACGCACCCGGCCGGGACCGTTCCTGCCCCGCACCATCGAGCTCGGCACCTATCTCGGAATCCGGCGCGAGGGGGCGCTGGTGGCGATGGCCGGGGAACGGCTGCACCCGCCCGGCTGGAGCGAGATCAGCGCGGTCTGCACCGACGAGTCCGTCCGGGGCCAGGGTCTCGCCACCCGGCTGCTGCTCGCGGTCTCCCACGAGATCCGGGAACGCGGCGAAACGCCGTTCCTGCACGCCGCGGCGGACAACGTCCATGCCGTGCGGCTCTACGAGTCCCTCGGATTCCGGCTCCGCCGGCGAACGGCCTTCCTGGCCGCGCTCGTCCCCGGCGCCGAGACTCCCCGTCCGGTCCGTCCGGCCCGGGGTGAGACGGCAGAAGCGAACGCGGTGGCCCGCGGCTGATCCCTCCCCGGCGTCCCGGACGGACGCTGATCTTCGGTGTCCCGGACGGAGGGGCCCCGGTATCCCGGACGGACGCTTGTCCCCGGCATCCCGGACAGAGGGAACCCCGGCATCCCGGACGGACGCGTCTCCGGGCGTCATGTCCGGGACGTCCGTCCGGGTCTTCCGTCCGGGTCTTCCGGCCCGAAGAGCGCCGCCGTCCGGTGTCGCGTGACCTTCGGCGTGGCTCAAAAGGCCGAAAGCCCCCTGCGCCGATGCCCCAGACCCAGGTGGACTGGAGTTGACTGCCGGGGCGTGCCCGGCGCCTGCGGGAGGAGAGGACACAGTGACGATCGGGGTGCGGCGTCCGGCGATGGCGCACAGCGTGGAGCCACTGGTGGCCGATGCCGGGGAGCGGGCCGCCGTCGCGGCCCGGTTCAGCACCCCGGTTCTGATGGGCGGGCTGGCCCTGCTCTCCCTCGCTGTGGTGTGCCTCGACGTCCTGACCGGCGATGACCTGCAGCTGATCCCCCTGCTGGTCGTCGTGCCCGCACTTGTCTCCGTCTTCTGCACGGTCCGGCAGACCGTCGCCGCGGCGCTCTGGATCATGCCCGTCGTCGTCATCTCGCGGCTGGTGTCGGGGGGCACGTTCTGGGACCTGGCGAGCGGCGTCTGCTTCACCGTGCTGGCCTGTGCGCTCGGCGTCGCCGCCTGTACGCGCAGGATCCGGCACGTCAGCGCGATCGCCAGGCTGCGGTCCGCGGCCGTCACCCTTCAGCGCCAGATCCTGCGCCCGCTGCCCGTGCTGACCGACCAGGTCCTGGTGGACGGCATCTACGCGCCGATCGAGGAGGACCACCTGGTCGGCGGCGACATCTACGAGATCGTCCAGTCCCCGTACGGCACCCGCGTCATCATCGGTGACGTGCAGGGGAAGGGCCTCGCCGCCATAGGGGTGGGCTTCGCCGCGCTCGGCGCGTTCCGGGAGGCAGCCATCCGTGAGCCCGCCCTGACCGGTGTGGTGGACGCGGTCGAGGACGCGGTCGCCCGGCACAACGCCTTCTCCGCGCAGACCGGCGAGACGGAGCGCTTCGTCACCGCGCTGGTGCTCGGCCTCGACGGCGGCGGCCGGATACAAGCCGTCAACTGCGGCCACCTGCCGCCCCGGATGCTGCACGAGGGGGTGGCGGCCGTCGTTCCGCTGCGCCGTACGTCGGTGCCGCTGGGTATGGCGGAGCTGGGCAACGAGGCGCGGGTCGCCGAGTGGCTGGACTTCCCGCCCGGCGCGACGCTCCTGATGTTCACCGACGGAGTGACCGAGGCCCGTGACGCCTCGGGAGCCTTCTACCCGCTGGACGCACGCCTGAGCCACTGGACCCGGCTCGGCCCCCGCGAGCTGCTGGACACGCTCCACGCGGACCTGGAGGCCTTCTCCGGCGGCGTGCGGCGCGACGACATCGCGGCGATCACGTTGCGCGCCACGTCGTCGGGTACCCACCGTCCTCCCGAGGCGGCCGACGACGGAGCCCGGCGGGCCGCGGAGGCGTTCAGCGGGCGGTAGGGCCGGCCCCCATGCCCCCATGCCACCGGTCCACCGGCCCGTAACGCCTGTCCCGCGTCCTCGCCGCAGCCCCTTCGGATGTCCCGGAGGGGCATTTGTCGCACCGGGACATTATCGGGTGTACGGTGCAGATATGAACCGGGAACGGAAGCCCCCGGAGAGGCGGAGCCGCAAGGCCCGCCGGACCCGGGACACACTGGCCCAGGCCGCGTTCGAGCTGGTGCTCGACCGGGGTCTGAGGGAAGTGACGGTCGAGGAGATCGCGGAACACGCGGATGTCGACCGCCGTACCTTCAGCCGCTACTTCACCAGCAAGGAAGCCGCCGTACTGGACTCGGTCCGGGGCGACGGCGACCGGATCAACGAGGCCCTGCGGGCCCGTCCCGCCGGGGAACCGCCGCTCACCGCCTACCGCCGGGCCGTCCTGGACTGGCTGGAGGATCCCGGGGCGGAGGCCTGGCACCGCCGCCCGAGGATCTTCGAACTGCTGGTCCTCGCCGAGCGGGAGCCGACCCTCTACGCGGCGTTCCACCACATCCGGGTGGACGCCCAGGAGGACTCGGTCGCCATCGTCGCGCAGCGGCTGGGCACCGACCCGCGGCAGGACCTCCGTCCCGCCGTCACGGTCGCGGCCGGAGCGGGGGCGCTCCTCGCCGCCCAGGCCGCCTGGGTCCGCGGCAGCTGCCCCGAGGAGCTGCCCCGGCTCGTCGAGCAGGCATTCGACGCCCTTTCGGCGGAACTGTTCGCACAGCTCCCCGCCGGACCGGCGTCACACAGCACCACGGAAGGAAACGGAACATCATGAGCACCACCCCCGCCACCACCGAGCAGGAATTCGCCGGACGCACGGCCCTCGTCACCGGAGGGGCCTCCGGCATCGGACTGGCCCTCGCCCACCGGCTGGCCGACGCGGGCGCGTCCGTGGTCGTGGCCGACTACGACGAGGAGAGCGCCCGCAAGGCGGTCGCCGCACTCAAGAACACCGGGGCCGAGGCCGCAGCCGTCGCCATGGACGTCACAGACCCCGCCTCCGTCGAAGCGGGCGTACGGTTCGCCGTCGACACCTTCGGAGCCCTTCACCTCGCGGTGAACAACGCGGGGATCGGCGGCCCGAGCAGCCCGACCGGCGACTACGCCGTCGAGGACTGGAACCGGGTCGTCGCCACCAACCTCAGCGGCGTCTTCTACTCGATGCGCTACGAGCTTCCCGCGATCGTCGCCGCCGGCGGTGGCGCCATCGTCAACATGTCGTCGATCCTCGGCACCAACGGCTTCGCCGGATCGCCCGCGTACGTCGCCGCCAAGCACGGAGTCGTCGGCCTCACCAAGACGGCGGCACTGGAGTACGCGGCACAGAACGTCCGCGTCAACGCGGTCGGCCCCGGCTTCATCGACACCCCGCTGCTGCGCAACACGGACGGCCCTGCCCGCGACCACCTCATCTCGCTGCACCCGGCCGGCCGCCTCGGCACCGCGCAGGAGGTGGCGGAGCTCGCCGCCTTCCTGCTCTCCGACCGCGCCTCGTTCATCCACGGCAGCTACCACCTGGTGGACGGCGGATACTCCGCCTCCTGAATGGCGCACGGGGGCTTCGGGGGTGACAAATAGAACAGCAGAGGTCAAGGAGGACCCATGAAAGCCGTTCAGTACCGTACCGTCGGCGCCGCGCCGGAGGTCGTCACCGTGCCGGACCCGGAACCCGGCCCCGGCCAGGTTCTGCTGAAGGTCACCGCCGCGGGTGTGTGCCACTCGGACATCGCGGTGATGAGCTGGCCCGCCGAGCAGCTGACGTTCCCGCTGCCGCTCACCCTCGGACACGAGGGCGTCGGGACCATCGCCGCACTCGGCGAAGGGGTCGACGGACTCACCGTCGGCGACTCGGTGGCCGTCTACGGCCCCTGGGGCTGCGGGACGTGCGTCAAGTGCGCCGAGGGCAAGGAGAACTACTGCCTGCGCGCCAAGGAGCTCGGCATCAACCCGCCCGGTCTCGGCTCGCCCGGCGCCATGGCCGAGTACATGATCGTCGACGATCCGCGCCACCTGGTGCCCCTGGGAGACCTCGACCCGGTCCAGGCCGTGCCCCTCACCGACGCCGGCCTCACCCCGTACCACGCGATCAAGCGCTCCCTGCCGAAGCTGGTACCCGGTGCGACCGCCGTCGTCATCGGCACCGGCGGGCTCGGCCACGTGGCGATCCAGCTGCTGCGCGCCATGACGGCCGTCCGGGTCATCGCCCTGGACGTCACGGAGGACAAGCTCGCTCTCGCCCGCACTGTCGGGGCGCACGAGACCGTTCTGTCCGACGAGCACGCCGCGGCGCGTATCCGCGAGCTGACCGGCGGCATCGGTGCACAGGTCGTCCTCGACTTCGTCGGCGCACCGCCCACCGTGGCCACCGCGGGCGCCGCGGCCGCCATCGACTCCGACGTCACGATCGTGGGCATCGGCGGCGGGGCGCTGCCGGTGGGCTTCGGCTCCCTGCCGTTCAACACCACGGTCGCCGCACCGTACTGGGGTTCACGCTCCGAGCTGGCCGAGGTCCTCGATCTCGCCCATGCCGGATCGGTCGAGGTGCACGTCGAGACGTACTCGCTGGACGAGGCGCCGCTGGCGTACGAACGGCTGCACGACGGCAAGATCAGCGGCCGCGCCGTCATCCTCCCCAACGGCTGACCTTCCGAGCCCGTCCGCACCGCCCTCGCGGGCCGTCGCACCACGCGACGGCCCGCGGGGGCGTAGGCGCGGACGGGTTCACGCCGTGCCGCACGCGGGGGATACTGCCCGCATGGAATTCGCCGCGATGATGACACTGCCCGGCCTGGTGATCGGTCTGACCGTCGTCGCCTTCCTCGATCAGCTGATGCTTCGCGCGGGCCGGGCCGGCCTGCTGCCGTGGCGCAACAGCGCCCGGCAGGGCCAGGTGTCGGCGACCGGTTTCGAGCAGCTGCACGCGACCTTCTCGCCCGGCAAGCAGAGCGAGCTCAAGGAGCGGCAGAGCGCCCTGCTGCTCCGCGACGACGAGGAGGACGGTGCCCCGCCGCACCGCTCCACCGTGGACCTCGACGGCGGACTCGCCGTCATCCGAATGCCCGGCCACGAAGGCTAGAACGACACGGAGGCTAGAGCGGCACGAGGCCAGACGGCGCGAAGCTGGAGAGGCACGAGGACCAGGGCGGTACGAAGTGGAGCGGCACGAGGACCAGAGCGGCCACGAAGGTTAGACGCGGCCTGTTCCGACCGCGACCAGCGGTCGCAGCCGGCTGTCACGCAGCCGGACCACCGCCGGGGCGCACCGGCCGGCCGCGACGGTGAGCGGCCAGGCGGCCAGCGCGCCGATCAGCAGCCCGACGAGCATGTCGTGCGGGTAGTGCGCGCCGATCCACACCCGGGACGCCGCCATCAGCAGCGCGGCCGGCACCGCGACCGCTCCGAGCCGCCGGTCGGCCAGCCAGATCGCCGTCGCGGCCGCCGCGGCGATGGCGGCGTGGTTACTGGGGAAGGACCAGTCGCCGAGCGCCGGGCACGCCTCCACCGTCACGACATGGAGCGTCCGGCAGGGGCGTTGCTCGTGAAAGGCGGACTTCACCACGTCGTTGGCGAGATACGTCGCGACGACGACGAGCGGGGCGCAGAGCGCCATGGCGGTACGCGCCGGGTCCGACGACCGCGAACGCCACCAGGACGCGAGCATGAGCACCGCGAACAGGGCGAGCCCGTAGTCCGACCAGAGGCGGACGGCCGAGTCGAGGAGGGCGGGGGAGCGCTGGGCCAGCTCGGTGACCCAGGTGTACAGCCCACCGTCGATCGAGGTGGCCGCGGAGGCGAGCGGCATCAGCTGTTGTCTCCTTCGGCGGTGTTCCGGTTGCGGGAGCGGAGCAGTTCGGCGGCGAGCGGGACGAGGGAGACCACGACCACGAGGGCGACGATCGGCAGCAGGTAGCGGTCGACGTTCGGGACCGAGGACCCCAGCGCGTATCCGGCGAGGACCAGCCCGGCCGTCCAGACCACGCCACCGATGACCTGCCACAGGGCGAACACCCTGGCCGGGACGTCGAGCGCGCCGGCCAACGGATTGAGCACCGTGCGTACGACGGGGACGAAGCGGGCCAGCACGATCGCGCGGGCGTGGCCGTATCTGGCGAGCAGCTCCGCGGCGCGGTCGGCGCCCTCGCGCAGCCGGCCGGAGCGGCGGCGGGCGAGCAGCGCCCGCCCGCCCCGGCGGCCGAGCCAGTAGCCCGTCTGGGCGCCGAGCAGCGCTCCGGCCACCGCCGCGAGCAGCACCTGCGGCAGCGACAGCCCGACCGGGCCGTGGGCACCGTCGACGCTCAGCAGGCCCGCCGTGAACAGCAGGGAATCGCCGGGCAGGAAGAAGCCGACGAGCAGCCCCGTCTCGGCGAAGAGCACGACGGCGACGCCGAGCGCGCCGAACGTGCCGAGCAGCGAACCGGCATCCAGCAGGTTCACCGCTTGCGGCATGGCCGCCAGTGAGAGTACGGACACGGTGGAGGGTCTCCCATAATGGTGAGCGGGTGTCCGGTGGAACACCCGGACTGACTACAGTGATGTAGACGGTCTACATCACTGTAGACGCCCGAAGGGGGAGGAGAGTTCCCATGCCACAGGTGAACGGAATATCCGGCGGAGAATCCGCCCCCCGGCCGCACGAAGGACCGGACACCGGGAAGACGCCCCGGGCCCGGCGGCGGCCCGCCCCGCAGGCGCCGGACGAGGGTCAGGCACCGGAACCGGGTCAGGTCCCGGTCGAGCGGCGCCCGTCCGGTGAGCTGGAATCCGCGATCCTGGCGGCCCTCTGGGCGGCGGACGCACCGCTCACCGCCGGTCAGGTGCAGGGGGCGATCGGGGCGGAACTCGCACGGACCACCGTCACCACCATCCTGTCCCGGCTCCATGAGAAGGGCACGGTCGCCCGCACCAGGTCCGGACGTGGATTCGCCTACACCCCCACGGAGGACGCCGCCGGACTGACCGCCCGCCGGATGCACAGCGAACTGCGCAAGGACGAGGACCGCGGGACCGTACTGGCTCGCTTCGTCTCGCAGCTCAGTGACGAGGACGAGCGGCTCCTGCGCGAACTGCTCGACGGGGACGCCGGATGATCTACGCCGTCTGGATTCCGCTGCTGGTGCCGTTCCTGGCCGTTCCGGCGGCCCGGCGGCTCGCGGACGCGCTGTCGCCCCGGCGGGCCGTTGTGCTGCTCGTGGCGACGGGCGCGGGCCTGGCCCTGTGCACCGTGTGCGCGCTGGCCCTGCTGGTGGTGCCCGGCGCCGCCCGGCTGTCCGCCGTCGCCGCCGCCGGAGAGTTCGTACGCCCGCTCGCCGCCGCCGAACCCGCCCTGGCCGTCCCGCTCGCGGCCGCCGCACTCGCGCTGCTCCTGGGCTGCGCCGCAACCGCGACCCGGGCCGCGCGCAGGCACTGGGCCCAGCTCCACCGTGACTCCGGCCAGGAACCGGACGGCGGGAGCGAGCTCGCCGTGCTGCGGGACGTCCGGCCCGACGCCTACGCGCTGCCCGGACGGCCCGGCAGACCCGGCCGGATCGTCGTCACCACCGGGATGCTGCACGCCCTGGATCCCGTCGAACGGGATGCCCTCCTGGCCCATGAGCGCGCGCACCTCACCGGGCGCCACCACCTGTACCTCGTGGCCGCCGAGCTGTCCGCCCGCTGCCACCCGGCGCTCCGCGCCCTGCGGGCACCCATGGGATACGCCCTGGAACGCTGCGCCGACGAGGCCGCCGCGCAAGCCGTCGGGGACCGCTCAGTCGCCGCCCGCGCCATCGGGCGCGCCGCCCTGGCCGCGCGGACGGCCGGAGGAACCGCCGCTCCCCGCCCCGCCCCGGCCCTCGCGGCGGCGGCCGGCCCCGTCCCGCGCCGGGTCGCCGCTCTGCTCGGCCGGACCGCCGGGCACCCGCGCATCGGCCGCGCCGCAGCCGCGACCCTGATCGCCTGCCTGGCCGTCTCGGGAGCGGCCGCCCTCGACGCGACGCACGACCTGCACAGCAGCATCGAGACCGCCCAGGGCGAGACCCCGTAGCCGCTGCCGAGGGCCGGCCGTGGTCAGGCCATGACCGGCGAAAAGCCGCCTGACAGCCAAGCGCCCCGTGCATACACTGACGCCCATGGGTTCGTACTACTTCTTCCGCTGATACCGGCCCGGGGCGCCACCCCGCGCGACGCCGAGCGTCGCTGCCGGCCCGTACGGGCCACCCCCGTGGCACCGCCCCTCCGTCCGTTCGGCATCCCCGCCCGCCGCGCCCGCTCACGGGCCGCAGAGGCATGTCATCCGAGGGAGAGCGACCCATGTCCCCCAAGCACGACCGCGCCCAACTGGCCATGAAGGACGTCTCCAAGGCGTACGGAGACCGCACCGTCCTCGACCAGGTGTCCCTCACCGTCCGCCCCGGCGACCGCGTCGGGGTCATCGGTGAGAACGGCTCCGGCAAATCCACACTCCTGCGGCTGCTGGCCGACGCCGAGACACCGGACAGCGGCGAAATCACCGTCCGCTTCCCGGGCGGCACCGGTTACCTCTCCCAGACACTCGCGCTGGATCCCGCCCACACGGTTCAGGACGCCGTCGACACGGCCCTGGCCGGACTCCGCGCGCTGGAGCGGCGGATCCGCACCGCCGAAGCCGCACTCGCCCTGCCCGGCGGCCCGGACGACGCCCAACTCGCCGCGTACGGAGACCTGCTGACCGAGTACGAGGAGCGCGGCGGCTACCTGGCCGACGCCCGGGTCGACGCGGCGCTGCACGGCCTCGGACTCGGGCACCTCACCAGGGAGCGCCGGCTCGGCACGCTCTCCGGCGGCGAGCAGTCCCGGCTCGCGCTCGCCTGTGTGCTGGCGTCCGCGCCCGAACTGCTGCTGCTCGACGAACCGACCAACCACCTCGATCTCGCGGCCACCACCTGGCTGGAGGACCAGCTGCGCGCCCACCGCGGCACCGCCGTCGTGATCACCCATGACCGGGCGTTCCTGGAGCGGACCACCACCGTCATCGTCGAGGTGGACCGCGACCTGCGCCGCGTCGTCACCTACGGCGACGGCTGGGACGGCTACCGCACGGCCAGGGCGGCCGCCCGGCGGCGCTGGGCGCAGGACCATCAGGAGTGGCTGGACGAACTGGCCCGCACCGAAGAGCTGGTGAGCGCCACGGGCCGGCGGCTCGCCGGCACCGGGAGCGACCCGGGGGAGGGCTTCGGCAAACACCGCCGCTCGCACGAGGCCAAGCTGTCCGGGCGGGTCAGAGCCGCCAGGACCCGACTGGAGGCGCTGCGCCGGACCCCGGTTCCCGCCCCGCCCCGGCCCCTGCGCTTCACCGCCCGACTGGACCTCGCCGCCGAGGGCGAACGGCCGCGGGGCCCACTGGTGGAGCTCGACTCCGTCTCGGTGGGAAACCGGCTGCGCGTGCCCGCACTGCGGGTGGCGGCCGGGCAGCGCCTGCTGGTCACCGGGCCCAACGGAGCCGGCAAGTCGACCCTGCTGAGGATCCTGGCGGGAGACCTCGCCCCCGAGAGCGGCACGGTGCGCCGCCGGGCCCGGACCGGGTATCTCCCGCAGGACCTCCCCGCCCGGCCCACCCGCCGCACGCTCCTGGCGGCCTTCGCGGCCGGTCGCCCCGGTCACGCCGACGAGTACACCGACATGCTGCTCGCCCTCGGACTGTTCCGTCCCGAGGACCTGGCCGTCCCGGTGGCCGGCCTCTCCGCCGGCCAGCAGCGCAGGCTGGCGCTGGCCCGGCTGGTCACCCGGCCGGCCGATCTGCTGGTGCTCGACGAGCCGACGAACCACATCGCACTCGGCCTGGTGGAGGAGCTGGAAGCGGCGCTGGCGGCGTACCGGGGAGCTGTCGTGGTCGTCTCGCACGACCGCAGCTTCCGCGGCCGCTTCACCGGCGACCGGCTCGAACTCCGCGGGGGCGCGCCCGTCGGGAGCCCCTGACCCGTCGTCCGAGGGGCCGCACCGGGCCGTGCCCGGCGTGTACGGGTGACCTCCGCTCGCCGGCGGCTCATGTCCCCGGATGGTTGAGGGTTCGTAGGAACTGCGCCGAGAGCTGCTCGGTATCGAGGTCGTCCGCGCTGCGTCCGGACAGGATGTGGAAGAAGGGCGGACCGATCAGGAGCGCGGTGGCCTGTTCGAGCGAGAGGGCTGTGCCGCTCGACTCCCGCGCCGCCTCCACGACCGCCGCGGCGCTTTCCCCCAGGACGTCGCGGGAGGTGAGCAGCGCGGCGACGTCCGTGTCGTGCTGGGCTTCCCCGATGAGGGCGCGGTAGGCCGCACCCGCGTGGGAGCGGGACAAGAAGGTGACGAGGGCGTCGAGATACGCCTTGAGGTCTTCGCGGGGGTCGTCGCCGACGGACACGGACAGTTCGTGCCGGGCGTCGATGGCGCTGGCCTCGTAGAGGACTTCCGCCTTGTTCGACCACCAGCGGTACACGGTCTGACGGCCCACGCCCGCCCGCTCTGCGATGCCCTTCATGGTCAGGGCCGCGTATCCGACCTCGACCAGAAGGTCGTCGACGGCGTGCAGCACGGCGGCGCGTGCGTCCTCGCTGCGGGGCCGTCCGCGGCCACTTCCATCCCTCATGCCGCCACTTTATACGAGTCACCGTGTCTCGTATGTGTTAGCTTTACGGTGCACGGTGACTCGTAAATGGGTGTCCGGCCTTCCCGCGACCGTTCTCGTGAACGGCCTGCAGGGCGGTGTCCCGCCGTGCTTCGCGTACATCAACCCCAGAAGGAATCGAGAGCGATGGCTCCCATACCGGAGGGCGCGCCGCGCCCCACGCGGCGGTCCGGCTCCGTGCTCGCCTGCGTGAGCGTGTGCACCGCCCTGGTCGTCGGATTCGTTGCGGCGATCAACCTGGCAGTGCCGGAGCTGGCCGCGAGTTCACTGCGCCCGACCTCGTCGGACCTGCTCTGGATCGTCGACGCCTATGTCGTGATCTTCGCCTGCCTGGTCATCCCCGCCGGTGCCGTCGGGGACAAGCTCGGCCGCAAGGGCGTCCTCTTGGCGGGGCTCGGCGTATTCGCCTCCGGCGCCGTGGTGTCGGCCGTCGCGCCGAACGTGGCGATCATGCTGGCCGGGCGTGCCGTGACGGGCCTCGGTGCCGCGTGCGTCCTGCCCAACTGCGTCGGCATCCTCCTGCACGCCACGGCCCCCGAGCGGCGTCCTCACTCGCTGGCAGTCTGGGCGGCGGCCTCCGGTGCCGGCGGCGTCGTCGGCAACGTCGGAGGCGGCGCGGTGCTGAGCGCGGGCTCCTGGCGCGCGCTGTTCACGGCGGTCGCGGCCGTCGCGCTCTGCTGCCTGGCGTGGGCGGCCCGGTCCGCACCGCGCGGTGCCCGGCACCACAGGGCCCTCGACCTGCCAGGCACGCTGTTGTTCGTGGCGGCCTTCGTGGCGCTGCTGACCGGCATCATCGAAGGGCCCGAACAGGGCTGGGGCAGCACGGTCGTCCTCGGCGCCTTCGCCTCCAGCGTCCTGCTGATCCTGTGGTGGGTGCGGGTCGGGCGGAGAGCCCCCCATCCCATGCTCGACCCGCGGCTGTTCCGCAGCGCGGCGCTCAGCAGCGCCTGCCTCGGCATGACCATCACTTTCTTCGGAAGCTTCGGGCTCTTCTACGTCAACGCCTCACTCCTGCAGTACGGGCGCGGCTTCTCCGTACTGCAGGCCGGGCTCGGAGTCATCCCGCTGACCGTCCCGCTCCTGGCCGGAACCCGCTACGTTCCCGGGCTCATCCGCCGCACCGGCGTCCCCGCGACCCTCGCCGCGGCCTTCGCGCTGACCGGCGCCGGCCTGGCCGGCCTCTCGTACGCCTCGGCCATGGCCTACCCGGTGTACGCGGCCGGTCTGTTCGTCATCGGGCTCGGCATCATGCTGGCCGCGCCGTGCCTGACCGCTCAGATCGCCGCCGCCCTGCCCGTGGAGCGAGCGGGCATCGCCGGCGGTCTGCAGTCGGCGACCCGAGAACTGGGCAGCGCCCTGGGCGTGGCGGTCGTCGGCACCATCCTCACAGCCGGGTTCACCCGACACCTGCCCGCCGGCCTGGGCCGGCACGCCCCGCTCCCGCGTACCGTGCGGGAAGCGCTCGCGTCGGCCCCGGCCGACCGCACCGCCGTCACCGAAGCGTTCACCCACGGCGCCGACACCGCGCTGCGCGCCGCGGCCCTCGTGGTGCTCCTGGCCGGAGCCCTCGTCGTCGCCGGCGCCCGCCGCGCCCACCGGACCGCCACGCGGTAACGGCGCGCCCCTTCACACCACCTGGCCCGGCGCTCGCGTCGTGATCAGGGAACTCCCACCGTCTCCACCATTCACCTGCCCCTTTCAGGGCGAAGGAGGACACGCTCATGCGTGCGTTTGTCACTGGAGCGACCGGCTGGATCGGATCCGCCGTTGTCGACGAACTCATCTCGGCAGGCCACCAGGTCATCGGCCTGGCCCGGTCCGACCAGGCCGAACAGGCCCTCACGGCCAAGGGCGCCGGCATCGTCCGCGGTGACCTGGACGATCTCGCCTCGCTGCGGCGAGGCGCCGCCCGGGCGGACGCGGTCATCCACATGGCCAACAAGCACGACTGGGGCAACCCCGCCGAGTCGGACCGCTCCGAACGCGCCGCGGTCCGGGTCCTCGGCGACACCCTGACCGGAACCGACCGACCGTTCGTCGTCGCCGCGCCGCTCTCCGGACTCGTCGAGGGCCGGCCCGCCACGGAGGCCGATGTCTCCCCGGCCATCGGCCCGGACTCCAACCGGGGAGGCAGCGAGAACCTTGCCCTGGACTACGTGGCCCGGGGGGTGAGGACCGTGATCACCCGGTTCGCGCCGAGCGTTCACGGCCGCGGTGACTGGGGGTTCGTCAACTTCCTGACCGCGGCCGCCCGCAAGCGGGGAGTCTCGGGCTACGTCGGTGACGGCTCGGCTGCCTGGTCGGCGGTGCACCGCGGCGACGCCGCCCGTCTCATCCGCCTAGGCATGGAGCAGGCACCCGCGGGGACCCGCCTCCACGCCGTCGCCGAGGAGGCCATCACCACCAAGGCGATAGCCGAGGCGATCGGCCGCAGTCTCGGCCTGCCGGCCGGCTCCGTACCCCCACGGGACACCGAAAGCCATTTCGGCTTCGTCGGCGGCTTCTTCGCCTCCACCATGACCGCGTCCAGCGACGCGACCAGGCTGCTGCTCCCCTGGGAGCCCACCGGACCGTCCCTGCTCGCGGACATCGACGCGGGCGCCTACACGAGCTGAGACCCGACGCCGACGAGGCGTGGGAGGAGCGGCCCGCGGAGGCCGCCCTCCCGCGTCCACCCGCTGTCCTCCGGCCGTCCACGCGCTCGGGGACAAGGTATGGAGGCATCCCTCAACTTCGGCCTCTCAGACGCGGGTTGACGTGATCAGCCGGGGTGCGGCGTATACGCCGCCTCCTCAGCCCGAGTGCCCAGCCATCGTCTCCCGCCGCGATCAGTGATTCCTCAAGCACCTCGAAGGCGTCCAGGCATTCGCGCCGCAGGTTCGCCGCGAGGGTGACGGGGAGCCTCGCGTAGACAGCGAGCGCTTCGTCCAACCTGTCCGGCACCCCACTACGGTCTCTCCGTCCCTCCACGCGGATCAGGGCGGATCCGCAGAGGAAGCGGACGAGCGCCACTTCCGAGGCCACGAACCCGAGCGTGGCCCGGGGACGGATCAGTTCGGCCGCAAGGTCGGCCGCCGAGCACGCCTCGCCCCATTGCCCGGCCCCGGCCCGTGCGACTGCGAGGTGGTAGGTCGCGACGGCTAGCGAGGGCCGGAACTCCTGACAGCCTCTGTCGACCAGACGTTGGGCCAGCGCAACCAGCTCTTCGGCGGTGGGGACGAGCTTCTGCCGAAGTCCCGATTCCCGGTAGCACTCGAAGAGGTGGTGGAGCTGGCCTTCGAGTATGGGCTCGAACCGCTCGGGCGCGATCGTGGCCAGCTCTCTGTGGATCGTGACGGATTCGACCAGGGAGGCAAGGGCCTCGTCCGTACGGCCCGTTCGCCAGAGGGCCCTGCCAAAGGTGTCCAGGGCCCTGGAGAGCGCCGGGGAGTGAACGGCTCCCTGGGCCTCGGCCAGACGTCTGCGCAGGATGAGGGATTCCTTCGCGGACTCAAGAGCCAGAGTGCCGTCGGCATGAGCGTCGGCCGCGCGGCTGAGGGTCGCCAGCGCCGTGGCGAGAGCCTCCGTGCGGGAAGCCGAGTCGGCCTCGTCGAGGCCCTTCAGAATGCGGACCGCTTCGTCGGCGGGAGCCAGTGCCTCCGACGCCCTGCCCATACGCAAGGCCAGAATGTTTCCGAATTTGCTGAGTGCCACCGCCAGGCGGAGTCCGTATGCACCGGGGGAGCGGCGTACGAGGGCCCGATAGTGGGAAACCGCCTCCCGTGTGGCGTCCAGAGCGCTCTGGTTCGCCCCGGCCACAGAGCGGTACTCGGCGAGGTTGGTCAGAGCGGCCGCGAGATGATCGCGGCATTCCTCGGTCCCGTCTGCCACGAGCCCCCGGAGACGGGCGACGGCCGCTTCGCCGTATTCGGCGGCTTCCGGGTAGCGGCCGATCTCACCGAGCGCCGCGCACAACGCCGCGTCGAGGATTGCTCGCTCATGAGGCGGGAGACGTTCCGGGATGTTCGTCAGCCTGGTGAGGAGGGCGACATACCCGGCGGTGAGATCGATGGGGCGACGCTCCGCGAGAAGCCCGTACAGGTCGGCTGCCAGCGTGACATCGAGCTCGTGCAGTTCGGTGAGGGCCACGATCATGGCGCTCCCCGCCTCCAGGCAGAGTTCGGGGTGTTCGCGTAACAGGGGGATGAGGTGGCTGTGTGCGACATGGGGCCATCGCTTCGCCGTTTCGGCCAGTCTGGTGAGCGCGGTACGGGTCCAGGGCGTGCCGCCGGGCTTCACGAGAAGCCCGAATGCCTGAGCGCTCCACAGGTCCGCCGGCCAGTCGCGGTCATGCCCCGGAAGCATGAGCGCCAGGAAGTCCTCGTTGAGCCGGTCCGGATAGAGCGGTTCGAGTACGGAATCCGCCCGGCTCTGCGCGTAGCACACCGCATGGTCCTTGATGAGCCTTCCAGGGTGCTCCCACAGCTCGACGGGGGCCGCCTGGAGCGCCGCCGTCCCGTCCGCGTACGACAACGGCCCCGTCAGCGCCGCGATGTACACGACCTGGGACATCGCGTTCGGGTCGGCCTTCAGCAGGCCGCGTTCGTGCAGGAGCGCCCAGTGGGTGCGCTCACGGGCCAGGAGGTAGGCCGAGAGCTTGCCAGGGGCATCGGGAGCGACGGTGTCGTCCGCGGCCGCGAGAACGGTGGCGAGGGCGGACATGTGCAACGTCAGTGCCTGGTTGAAGGCGCTGTGGTCCCCGAGGCCGGACGGGGGGCTGGGAAGAGGTGCTACGGGGACCTCAAGAGCGGCGGCGAAGCGACGGACGGCCTCGGAGAATAAGGGTGCTTGGTCGGACGGCCTCCCGACGAGAGGTTCGAGCCGGAGCGCTTCCGGAACAATGCCGAGGTTCCTGACGAGACGGGACTGGAGCGTCTGCCACCACACACCCGCGGACCGTGCCAGCAGCAGGAGCAGTACCGGTGCCGCTCCTGGGGAGGACATGTCGTGGATGAGCCCGAGCAGATCACCGGTGTCCCATTCCTGGGCGTAGTCGACCACGACCACCGTTCCGGGGCCGGTGCCGAACGGTGGGGTCTCGGGCGCGGGACGGACCGGGCGATCCGGCCGCAGGACCGCGTGAAAGGTGTTCCAACCCTCCTGCCGCCATATTCGGGCGGCCTGGGAGGCCAGCCGGGTCTTACCCTGCCCCCCTGGGCCGTGGATGAGCCCCAAGGCGACGCGTGGGTGGCTCAGACAGCTGTCCCGCCAGGTGCGCAGGGTCTTCATCTCGGCCTCCCGGCCGGCGAACTCGACGACCTCGTGCCCGGCGCGGAGCAGCCGGCTGGGCTGGGCGCGCGCCTCCTCGGCCGACAGCCGCTGAGGAGGAGGCGGCCACATCCGGAGCCGGTACGGCGCGCTCTCGTCGAGTATCACCACGTCTCGGCCCGCCTGCACGATGCGCGCGTAGTCCGAGGCCGACGCGTGCTGTTCCACTGCAGTACTCCGGGGTGAGGGCGATCCGGGGGCGCCGCGGTATCCATGGCGTGCTGAGCACGGTACCGGTGGAGCAGCGGTTCAGGGGCGGATTGTCCCGGCGGCAACCCATGATGCCGACTGGCCCGTGCCGACCGGTCTGTGCCGACCGGCAACGGCGGTGCGTGAGGGGCAGGGGCTCAGGCACCGCCGGGTTTCAGGAGGAGTACGTCCAGTGCTGGTTGGACGAGTCCTCGCAGTCCCGGATCACCAGCGGGGTACCGCTGGACGTGCCTCCGTCCGCGGCGTCCAGGCAGCGTCCGGAAGCGGGGTTGCGAGGGGATCCGTCGAGGCGGTGACCCAGTTCTGGTCGGAGCCGCCGTTACAGGACCAAGGACGCGGGCGGCGTTGGGCGGAGGCGCAGGCGGTCCCCACCTCACCGCGGGTGGTCACGTGGTGTCCGCCGGGCGTGCCGACCTCTTCGCCCGCACCTACGCCCAGAGCGCCGCCGCCATGGTTCTTACGGTGAACCCGGAACTTGTGGTCATCGGCGGCGGCATCTCCGGGCCGGCGAGAGCCTCGCCGGCCCGATGCGGCGCCACCTGGAAGAACTGTGCGCCGACCCGCCCCCTGGGCGTCACCGTGACCCGCCGCGCCGACACGGCTCCGCCGCTCAGGACCCGCCCGGCGCGGACGGCCCCCGCTCGCCCGCCAGCACGTCGACCAGCCGGTCCACGAAGATCCGCTGCCCCTTGACGAGCCGCTCGGCGGCCACCTCCGGCGGGCACCAGGCGAACCGGTCGATCTCCGGGAACTCCCGCCGCACGCCGGAGCCCCGGGGCCACTCCATCGTGAACGTCCCCGGAACGGCCGTCGCCGGATCGAGGTCGGCCTCCAGCGCCCACACCGTCACGGTCTTGCCGCCGGACTGCCGGGACTCGCCCAGCGCCACCCACTCACCGTCCGGGGCCGGGTGGCCGAACTCCTCCCCGAACTCCCGCCGGGCCGCGGCCGCGGGCTCCTCCCCGGGGCCGTACTCACCCTTCGGTACCGACCACGCCGCGCTCTCCCGGCCTGCCCAGAAGGGCCCGCCCATGTGGCCGAGGAGGACTTCCAGACCGGCGTCCCCGGTGGTGCGGAAGAGGAGGAGCCCGGCGCTGCGCCGCTCGTTCGGTGACATGCCGTCAAGTGTGGGCGAAGGGGCTGGGGCCGCGCCGGCGACACGGCGGCCCCGCGCTACACCTTGCGGTAGTCGTACGCCTCCGAAGCGGCGGCCGCCACGGCGTCGAGGTCGCCGCCCGCCGACGCGGCCACCACCGCCGCCACCGCGCCCTCCACCAGCGGGGCATCCACCAGCCGTGCCCCGTCCGGGAGTTCGTCGCCCTCGGCCAGCATCGCCTTGACCGTGAGCACCGCGCTGCCCAGGTCGACCAGTACGGCGACACCCGCTCCGGCGTCCACCGATCTGGCGGCCTCCGCGATGAGCTCCGCACTCGTTCCGAGGCCGCCCGCGGGCGTACCGCCGGCGGCGGCCACCGGTGCGGTCGCGCCACCGGCCGCGAGCCCCCTGGCCAGCGCGGCGACGGCCTCCGCCACCGGCCCGCTGTGTGAGACGAGCACGATCCCGACCTGCTTGTCCGCGCTCATGCGGCGCCCCCGGCGGCATCGCCGGTCTCCGCCAGCGCGGCGATCAGCAGCGCGGCGGACGTGGCCCCCGGGTCCTGATGCCCGATGCTCCGTTCGCCCAGATAGCTCGCCCGGCCCTTGCGCGCCTGGAGGGGCACGGTCGCCAGCGCGCCCTCCCGTGCCGCGTCCCGCGCCGCCCCGAACGACGTCCCGAGCGCCTCGGCCGCCGGCAGCAGGGCATCGAGCATCGTCTTGTCCCCGGCCTGGGCCCCGCCCAGCTGGGCCACCGCCGCAACGCCCGCCCCGAGCGCCCGCGCCAGCTCTTCGCGGGTCACGGCGGGGGCGTCACCCAGTGCCTTTCCCGTACGCCGCAGCAGCGTCCCGTACAGCGGGCCGGACGCCCCTCCGACGGTGGAGATCAACTGCCGTCCGGCAAGCATCAGTACGGCACCCGGCGTCTGCGGCGGCTCCTTGCCGAGGGCGGCCGTCACCGCGGTGAATCCGCGCTGGAGATTACTGCCGTGGTCGGCGTCCCCGATCGCCGAGTCGAGCTCGGTCAGATGCGCGGACTCGCGGTCCACGGCGGCGGCGGTCGTGGTCATCCAGCGGCGGAAGAAGTCGGTGTCCAGCACATGATCTCCTTGGGTCCATCGGGTGGGGCACGGTGCGCTGCGACGGCTGAGCGGGAAGGCTCAACGGCCCCAGCGCAGTGCGGGGGTCTCCACCGGCGCGTCCCAGAGCCGCACCAGTTCCTCGTCCACCTGGCAGAGCGTCACCGAACAGCCCGCCATGTCGAGCGAGGTCACGTAGTTGCCGACGAGCGTACGAGCCACGGCGATGCCCCGCTCGGACAGCACCCGCTGCACCTCGGCACTGAACCCGTACAGCTCCAGCAGCGGTGTCGCCCCCATCCCGTTGACCAGTGCCATCACCGGACCGTGCGGCCGCAGGTCCTCCAGCACCGCGTCCACCGCGAAGTCCGCGATCTCCCGTGACGTCATCATCGGACGCCGCTCACGCCCGGGTTCACCGTGGATCCCCACCCCGAGTTCGAGTTCGCCCGCGGGCAGATCGAAGGTGGGCGAGCCCTTGGCGGGCGTGGTAACGGAAGTCAGCGCCACCCCGAAACTGCGCGACGACTCGTTCACCTGGCGCGCGATCGCGGCCACCCGGTCCAGCGGAGCACCCTCTTCGGCCGCCGCGCCGGCGATCTTCTCGACGAACAGCGTCGCCCCCGTGCCCCGCCGCCCCGCAGTGAAGAGGCTGTCGGTGACCGCGACATCGTCGTTGACGAGTACCTGGGCGACCCGTACCCCCTCCTCTTCGGCCAGCTCCGCGGCCATCTCGAAGTTGAGCACGTCGCCGGTGTAGTTCTTGACGACGAAGAGCACGCCCGCACCGCTGTCCACGGCGGCGGCGGCCCGCACCATCTGATCCGGCACCGGGGACGTGAACACCTCGCCGGCGCACGCGGCCGACAGCATCCCGGGCCCGACGAACCCGGCGTGCAACGGCTCGTGCCCGGACCCGCCACCGGAGACCAGGGCGGCCTTTCCGGCCACGGGCGCGTCGCGCCGTACGACGACACGGTTCTCGACGTCCACGGTCAGTTCCGGATGGGCGGCGGCCATTCCGCGCAGAGCGTCCGCGACCACGGTCTCGGGGACGTTTATCAGCATCTTCAACGGTAACCTCCCAGTAGGGCCATCAGGTGGCGCCCTGATCAGGTTCTCGCAGCTCAGGGGCCGCTTCGTGAGTCGTTGATCCCGGTGGTGCAGGGCCTTTGGCGGTCGGTGACGGCGGGACCGGTGGCGGCTCGCGGCCGAGTCTACTGACGGGCTGTCCTCAGCGCGGGGCGGTGCGTTCCGGCGCGCACCGGTGGACGGGCGCGGGCCGCGTGCGCGGGGCCGCCACCCGGCGCGCCGAACGCGCAGCCGCGCTTGTCGTTGCCGACGCCGCCGGTGCCGGAGAGCGTTACGGCGCAGCCGCGTAGACGGCCGGCCGTGTCCGGGTCAGGTGCGGTCGATGTGCACGCTGGTCGACTTCACCCGGGCGGTGGCCTGCATGCCCACCTCCAGGCCGAGCTCCTCGACCGCTTCCCGGGTCAGCAGGGACACGAGCCGGTGCGGACCGGCCTGGATCTCCACCTGCGCCGCCACGTCCCCGAGCTTGACGGCGGTGACGATGCCGGAGAAGGCGTTACGGGCCGAGGTGTAGGAGGCGTCGTCCTCGCCGGCGCCACCCTGGGCGACCTCCACGGAGAACGCCGCCAGATCGCGGCCGTCGATGAGGCGGCGCCCGCCGTCCTCGCGGTGCGTCGCCACGCGGCCGGCGTCCGCCCAGCGGCGCGCGGTGTCCGGGCTGACCCCCAGCAGGCGGGCGGCCTGCCCGATTGTGTAGGACTGCATATGCCGCACCTTAGGGGAGTGTTGATTGCATGTGCAAGCTTTTTCTGGTTATTTCGCGGCAAGCGCGGACGGTTGACGCTCGTTCTCTCCGCTGCTCGCGCACGGCGGTCGGCCCCGTTACGTCTCCCGTCCGCATCCAGGTGACCGCGCCAATGTAGCGCGCGGTGCACGGCCGGGTGGCCCTGCCGGGATGAGGAATCGGGGCGTGCGGCCTAGGGTGCGAGCCATGGCAGAGAGTGCGGCGTACGGGGGGTCCGGGGGGCGGAGCGCGGAGTCCGCCGACGGGCCGGACGCGCCCGATCCCCGGCGGTGGCGGGCGCTCGCGGTGTGCCTGGTCGCGGGCTTCATGACCCTGTTGGACGTGTCGATCGTCAACGTCGCGCTGCCCTCGATCCGGGAGGGCCTGCACACCCCGGAGTCCGACCTGCAGTGGGTGCTGTCCGGTTACGCCCTTGCCTTCGGACTCTTCCTGATCCCCGCCGGACGGCTCGGCGACGCCCGGGGGCGCCGCCAGGTCTTCATGGCCGGGCTGGCGCTCTTCACCCTGTCGTCCGCGGCCTGCGGAGCCGCCCAGTCCAGCCTCTGGCTGGTGATCGCCCGACTGGTCCAGGGCCTGGCCGGCGGCCTGGTGTCGCCCCAGATCTCCGCTCTCATCCAGCAGATGTTCTCCGGCCGCGAACGGGGCCGGGCCTTCGGCATGTTCGGCACCGTGGTCGGCATCTCCACCGCCGTCGGCCCGCTGCTGGGCGGGCTCCTGATCCAGGCGGCCGGCGCGGAGGAGGGCTGGCGCTGGGTGTTCTACGTCAACCTGCCGCTCGGGGCCGTCTGCCTGCTGCTGGCGCACCGGCTGCTGCCGGACACCCCGTCCGCCGGACCGGTGCGGCTGCGGGACCTGGACCCGGCCGGGGTGCTGCTGCTGGGCTCCGGGGTGCTGGCGCTGCTGCTGCCCTTCGTCCAGGCGCGCCAGTGGCCGGGCGACGGCAAATGGCTGTTCCTGCCGGTGGCCGCCGTGCTGCTGGCCGCCTTCGTCGGCTGGGAGTCCCGGTGCTCCCGCAGAGGCACCCAGCCGGTGGTGGACCTCTCGCTCTTCCGCGTCCGCTCCTACTGGCTGGGGTGCCTGCTGATCCTGCTGTACTTCGCGGGATTCACCTCGATCTTCTTCATCACCACGCTCTACCTGCAGAGCGGACTGCACTACACCGCCCTGATGGCGGGTCTCGCGATCACGCCCTTCGCCCTCGGGTCCGCCGTAGCCGCGGGCCCCGGCGGCAGGCTGGTCGGCCGGTACGGGCGCCCCCTCGTCGTCATCGGCATGGCGACCGTGGCCGTCGGACTCGGGGCCACCGCGCTCGCCGTCCACCTGGTGCCCGGCAGAGGCGCGGGCTGGGCGATGGCCGCCCCGCTGCTGGTGGCCGGTCTGGGCAGCGGCCTGGTCATCGCACCCAACCAGACCCTGACCCTGTCCCAGGTGCCGGTGGCCACCGCGGGCAGCGCCGGCGGCACCCTCCAGACCGGCCAGCGCGTCGGCTCGGCGATCGGGATCGCCGCTGTCGGCTCGGTCTTCTTCGCCCGGATGGGGTCGGCCGGCTGGTCCAGCGCGTACGACCACGGGCTGGTCGTCTCCGTCGCCTTCGTGCTGGCCGGGCTGATCGTGGCCCTGGCCGACGTCGGCGGGAGCCGGCGGGGGAGAAGCCGCAACCGGCAGCCCGCCGCGCCCTGACACGCCGTCGCTACGATCGCAATCCGCGAACCCGGCCTGATCCGGCACAAGTCCTCAGGTCCTGCCGCAGGGAGAGACACCATGAACGATCCCGCCCGTACCGAACCGGACGGCAACAACGCCTACGGGCACAAGCCCTTCAAGCGGTCCAGCAGCCACTTCGCCGACCGGATCACCGCCGACGGCCGGGACGGCTGGCCCGTCGAGGCCGGCCGCTACCGCCTGGTCGTCAGCCGGGCCTGCCCCTGGGCGAGCCGCGCCCTGGTCTCCCGCCGGCTGCTGGGGCTGGAGGACGCGCTCTCGCTCGCCGTCACCGATCCGCTACAGGACGACCGCAGCTGGCGCTTCACGTTGGACGAGGACGACCGGGATCCGGTGCTCGGCATCAAGTACCTCGCCGAGGCGTACGACAAGCGGGAGAGCGGGTACCCCGGTGGAGTCAGCGTCCCCGCCGTCGTCGACATCCCCAGCGGCAAGCTCGTCACCAACGACTACCAGCGGATCACCCTGGACCTCGCCACCGAATGGACCGCGCTGCACCGCCCCGGGGCGCCCGACCTCTACCCCGAGCCGCTGCGCGAGGAGATCGACGAGGTCATGGAGGGTGTCTACCGCGACGTGAACAACGGCGTGTACCGGGCCGGGTTCGCGGCCGGACAGCCGGAGTACGAGGCCGCCTACGCGGATGTGTTCCGCCGCCTGGACCTGGTGTCGCAGCGCCTCGCGGACCGGCGCTACCTGGTGGGCGACACCATCACGGAGGCCGACATCCGGCTCTTCACCACGCTTGTGCGCTTCGACGCCGTGTACCACGGACACTTCAAGTGCAACCGCTCGAAACTGACCGAGGACCCGGTCCTGTGGGCCTACGCCAGGGACCTCTACCAGACCCCCGGCTTCGGTGACACGGTCGACTTCCACCACATCAAGCAGCACTACTACCGGGTCCACACGGGCATCAACCCCACCGGCATCGTGCCCGTCGGCCCCGACCTGTCGGGCTGGCTGTCCCCGCACCACCGTGAACAGCTGGGCGGCCGGCCCTTCGGCGACGGCACCCCGCCGGGCCCGGTGCCGGCCGGCGAGGAGATCCCGGCGGAGGGGCGGCCCTGAGGAGCAGCCTCGGGAGCCACCGCGCCCCTGAGAGCCACCGCCCCCTTACTCCGTCTCGTCCAGGCGGTCGGCGTAGTACTCGATCGCCCGGCGGTACGACTGGACCCGGCCGTCCGCACTGGTGGCCGCCGTGACCTGGAGAAGGGTCCGTACGGCCTCGCGGGACTCGCCGAGGTTGTACAGCGTCATCGACAGGAACGTCAGGAGCGAGGCATCCTGCGCGAACTCCTCCAGACCGCGGCGGAACACCTCGCGCGCCGCCTCGTGGCGGCCCAGCACCCGCAGTGTGCTGCCGAGGCCGAGGAAAGCGCCGTGACGGTCCTCGGCCAAAAGCCCCGGCCGCTCCAGCGCCCGCTCGTAGAACGGCACGGCCTGCGCCTCCAGGCCGAGGGAATCGTGCGACCAGGCGGTCTGGTAGGCGACGGCGGCGTCCTCCGGGTTCCGCGCCGCCAGGGCCAGCAGCCGCTCGTGCGCCCCCGGGCTCTTCTGCTCGCGCAGCCGCACCGCCAGCGCCGCCGGATCGCCGTGTTCGATTTCCGCACCCATACCGCCGCACGCTGCCAGGGGCGCGGCGATACGGCAAATCAATGGCAAAGCGCGGCGGCGGACGCGTCTGCCCGCCGGGCCGCGCGGCGGTACGGCGGGTTCCGGCCCGTGCGGGGCAGGGCCCTGTCGAGGCGGCACCGATCACGAGATATCTTGATGTCAAGCAATGTTGCAGACGTGGAGCGGAGCACAGGGTGACTGACTCGACCATCATCTATACACACACCGACGAGGCCCCGGCCCTGGCGACGTATTCGTTCCTGCCGGTGATCGAGGCCTACGCCTCCAAGGCCGGGGTCACCGTGGAGAGCCGTGACATCTCCCTGGCGGGCCGTATCATCGCCAGCTTCCCCGACAGCCTCCAGGAGAACCAGCGCATCGACGACGCGCTCGCGGAGCTCGGCGCGCTGGCCACCACCCCCGGCGCCAACATCATCAAGCTGCCGAACGTCTCGGCGTCGATCCCGCAGCTGAAGGCCGCGATCGCGGAGCTCCAGGGGCAGGGCTACGCGCTCCCGGACTACCCGGACGACCCGAAGTCCGACGCGGAGAAGGACGCCCGCGCGCGTTACGACAAGATCAAGGGCAGTGCGGTCAACCCCGTCCTGCGCGAGGGCAACTCGGACCGCCGCGCCCCCGCGTCGGTCAAGAACTACGCCAAGGCGCACCCCCACCGCATGGGCGCCTGGACGGCCGACTCGAAGACGAACGTCGCGACCATGGGCGTCGACGACTTCCGCTCCACCGAGAAGTCCGTCGTGATCGAGGAGGCCGGCAGCCTGCGCATCGAGCTGGTGGGCGACGACGGCACCACCACGGTCCTGCGCGAGTCCGTACCGGTGCTCGCCGGCGAGGTCGTGGACGCCGCCGTCATGCGCGTCGCCGCGCTGCGCGAGTTCTTCACCGCACAGGTCGCCCGCGCCAAGGAGGAGGGCATCCTCTTCTCGGTGCACCTCAAGGCCACCATGATGAAGGTCTCCGACCCGATCATCTTCGGCCACGTGGTCCGCGCCTTCTTCCCGAACACCTTCGCCAAGTACGGCGAGGCGCTCGCCGCCGCCGGACTGTCCCCGAACGACGGCCTCGGCGGCATCCTCAAGGGCCTGGACTCGGTGCCGGAGATCGGTGCCGAGATCAAGGCCTCCTTCGAGGCCGAGCTCGCCGAGGGCCCCGCCCTGGCGATGGTCGACTCCGACAAGGGCATCACCAACCTCCACGTCCCCAGCGACGTCATCGTGGACGCCTCGATGCCGGCCATGATCCGCACCTCCGGCCACATGTGGGGCCCGGACGGCGGAGAGGCCGACACCCTCGCCGTGCTGCCCGACAGCAGCTACGCGGGCGTCTACCAGGTCGTCATCGACGACTGCCGGGCCAACGGCGCGTACGACCCGGCCACGATGGGCTCGGTCTCCAACGTCGGCCTCATGGCGCAGAAGGCCGAGGAGTACGGCAGCCACGACAAGACCTTCGAGATCCCCACCACCGGCACGGTGCGGGTCGTCGACGGCAACGGCGACGCCGTGCTGGAGCAGGCCGTCGGCGCCGGAGACATCTTCCGCGTGTGCCAGGCCAAGGACCTGCCGATCCAGGACTGGGTCAAGCTCGCCGTCACCCGCGCCCGCGCGACCGGCAACCCGGCCGTGTTCTGGCTCGACGAGGACCGCGCGCACGACGCCAAGCTCATCGAGAAGGTCAGGACGTACCTGGCCGACCACGACACCGACGGTCTGCGGATCGAGATCATGTCGCCGGTGAAGGCCACCGCGTTCTCCCTGGAGCGCATCCGCCGCGGCGAGGACACCATCTCGGTCACCGGCAACGTGCTGCGTGACTACCTCACCGACCTGTTCCCCATCCTTGAGCTGGGCACCAGCGCGAAGATGCTCTCCGTCGTCCCGCTGATGAACGGCGGCGGCCTGTTCGAGACGGGCGCCGGCGGTTCCGCGCCGAAGCACGTGCAGCAGCTCGTCAAGGAGAACTACCTGCGCTGGGACAGCCTGGGTGAGTTCCTCGCCCTCGCCGTCAGCTTCGAGCACCTCGCGCAGACGACGGACAACGCCGGCGCCCAGGTCCTCGCGGACACGCTGGACCGCGCGACGGCCACGTTCCTGAACGAGGACAAGTCGCCCAGCCGCAGGCTCGGCGGCATCGACAACCGCGGCAGCCACTTCTACCTGGCCCTCTACTGGGCCCAGGAGCTGGCGCGGCAGACCGCCGACGCCAAGCTGGCCGAGGCCTTCGCGCCGCTCGCCAAGACGCTGTCCGAGAACGAGGGGACCATCGTCGACGAGCTGGTCGCGGTCCAGGGCAAGCCGGTGGACATCGGCGGCTACTACCAGCCCGACCCGGCCAAGGCCTCGGCCGTCATGCGGCCCTCCGCGACGTTCAACCAGGCGATCGCGAGCCTCGCCTGACCGGATGCCGTGGACGGGGGGACGGGCCCTGCCCCTTCCCCCACCCGCACCGCTCATGACCGTTCCGCCCCGGCCGACACACCGTCGAGCCGGGGCGGCGCCGTTTCCGGCGGCGGACCGGTGCCGCGGAGTGCCTCGGGGGACACCCTGACGGGTGAATGTCGCGCCACGGCGGGCGCAGGGCCACCCCGGGCGGCCACCCTGCTGGTTTGCTGCAACCGGAAACGCGCGCGACGTGCGGGCAGGGCCGTTCGGCCGCCCCGGTTCAGGCGGCGCCACGCCGGGTGCGCGGTCCACCGGCGGCAGACAATCGAAGGAGCGTCCCAGTGACGACGACGGGCACAACAGGGACGGCGCAGGACGACGAGTCCTACGCCAACGAGCTCCCGGTACACAGCAGGGAACCGGGAAACGTCGTCATCACGTGGATGACCACCACGGACCACAAGACGATCGGCTCGCTCTACCTGGTCACCTCGTTCGCGTTCTTCCTCATCGGCGGTCTGCTCGCGCTCTTCATGCGCGCCGAGCTGGCCCGTCCGGGTATGCAGATCATGTCGAACGAGCAGTTCAACCAGGCGTTCACGATGCACGGCACGATCATGCTGCTGATGTTCGCGACACCGCTGTTCTCCGGATTCACCAACTGGATCATGCCGCTGCAGATCGGCGCCCCCGACGTGGCGTTCCCCCGGCTGAACATGTTCGCCTACTGGCTCTACCTCTTCGGCTCGGTCATCGCGGTGGCCGGCTTCCTCACCCCGCAGGGTGCCGCCGACTTCGGCTGGTTCGCCTACTCCCCGCTGACGGACGCCGTCCGCTCGCCGGGCGTCGGCGCCGATATGTGGATCATGGGTCTGGCCCTCTCCGGATTCGGCACGATCCTCGGCTCGGTCAACTTCATCACCACGATCATCTGCATGCGCGCACCCGGCATGACGATGTTCCGCATGCCGATCTTCGTCTGGAACGTCCTGCTGACCGGTGTCCTGGTCCTGCTGGCCTTCCCGGTCCTCGCCGCGGCGCTGCTGGCACTGGAGGCGGACCGGAAGTTCGGCGCACACGTCTTCGACGCGGCCAACGGCGGCGCGCTGCTCTGGCAGCACCTCTTCTGGTTCTTCGGCCATCCGGAGGTCTACATCATCGCGCTCCCGTTCTTCGGGATCGTCACCGAGATCATTCCGGTCTTCAGCCGGAAACCGATCTTCGGATACATCGGCCTGGTCGGCGCGACGATCGCCATCGCGGGTCTGTCCGTGACCGTGTGGGCCCACCACATGTACGTCACCGGCGGGGTACTGCTGCCGTTCTTCTCCTTCATGACGTTCCTCATCGCCGTGCCGACCGGGGTGAAGTTCTTCAACTGGATCGGCACGATGTGGAAGGGCTCGCTGTCCTTCGAGACCCCCATGCTCTGGTCCATCGGCTTTCTCGTCACCTTCCTCTTCGGCGGCCTGACCGGCGTGATCCTCGCGTCGCCCCCGATGGACTTCCACGTCTCGGACTCGTACTTCGTGGTGGCGCACTTCCACTACGTGGTCTTCGGCACCGTGGTCTTCGCGATGTTCGCCGGATTCCACTTCTGGTGGCCGAAGTTCACCGGCAAGATGCTGGACGAGCGGCTCGGCAAGATCACCTTCTGGACGCTGTTCGTGGGCTTCCACGGCACGTTCCTGGTGCAGCACTGGCTGGGCGCCGAGGGCATGCCGCGCCGCTACGCGGACTACCTCGCGGCGGACGGCTTCACCGCGCTGAACACCATCTCCACGATCTCCTCGTTCCTGCTCGGACTGTCGATGCTGCCGTTCCTGTACAACGTCTGGAAGACGGCCAAGTACGGCAGGAACGTCGGTGTCGACGACCCGTGGGGCTACGGCCGCTCGCTGGAGTGGGCGACCTCCTGCCCGCCGCCCCGGCACAACTTCGTCACGCTGCCCCGGATCCGTTCCGAGTCCCCGGCGTTCGACCTGCACCACCCCGCCGTGCGTGAGCTCGATGACGCGTCCAACCGCCTCGACCGCTCGGTGACGGTCGCTCCGGGGGACAAGCAGGCGTGAGCGGGCGGGCCGGCGGAGAGGAGGACCGGGTGTTCATCGACCCCGACAAGGACAGCGCCCGCGGGCTGGTCCAGCTGGAGGGCTATCTGCTGTGGAACGCCGAGATCGAGCAGGCGCGCCGGTACGCCCGCCGCTTCACCGACGAGCTGCCCTGGCTCACCACCGCCCAGCGCGAGGACGTGGAGCGGGTGTACGCCGCCGACCGGGCCGAGGCCTCACGGGTCATGCTGGTGCGCGTCTGTGCCCGTGCCGCCGAGCTGCGCGGTGAGTACGGCCGGCGGTACCGCACGCTGCGGGCGCGCTGCGTCGCGGCCGCGGCCGTGGTCTGCCTGGGAACGGCCGGCGGCGCCTGCACCGTGGTGACGTACCTGGTCAGGTGAGTACGGATCGTCCGTTCCGCCGCCCCAGCAGGCGAAGTCGCCGCTGTCTCGTGAAGATGAGAGGTGACGTGCGCGTGCGACGGGGCAGGCGAACGGATGACCGTGCAGACCCCGAGAAGGGACGAACACTGTGGCACGACCCAGGATTCTCGTTGTCGGAGCCGGTTTTGCCGGGGTCGAGTGCGTACGCCGTCTGGAACGCCGGCTCCGTCCCGGCGAGGCCGACATCGCACTCGTGGCCCCGTTCTCCTACCAGCTCTATCTGCCCCTGCTGCCCCAGGTGGCCTCGGGCGTCCTCACCCCGCAGTCGGTCGCGGTGTCACTGCGCCGCAGCAGCCGGCACCGCACCAGGATCATTCCCGGCGGGGCCATCGGAGTGGACCCGCTGGCGAAGGTCTGCGTGATCCGCAAGATCACCGACGAGGTCGTCAACGAGCGCTACGACTACATCGTGCTCAGCCCGGGAAGCGTCACCCGCACCTTCGACATCCCCGGGCTGCTCGACAACGCCCGGGGCATGAAGACCCTGGCGGAGGCCGCCTTCGTGCGCGACCACGTCATCGCGCAGCTCGATCTCGCGGACGCCAGCCACGACCAGGAGGAGCGGGCCTCGCGGCTGCAGTTCGTGGTGGTCGGCGGCGGGTACGCGGGCACCGAGACCGCGGCCTGCCTGCAGCGGCTGACCACCAACGCCGTCCGGCACTATCCCAGGCTCGACCCCAGGCTGATCAAATGGCATCTGATCGACATCGCCCCCAAGCTCATGCCCGAACTGGGCGACAAGCTCGGTGAGAGCGCGCTGAAGGTCCTGCGCGAGCGGGGGATCGAGGTGTCCCTCGGAGTGTCGGTCGCCGAGGCGGGCCCCGACAAGGTGACCTTCACCGACGGGCGGGTGCTGCCCTGTCGCACCCTGATCTGGACGGCGGGCGTCACCGCCAGCCCGCTGGTCGCCACCTTCGACGCGGAGACGGTACGCGGCAGGCTGGCGGTCACCCCGGATCTGAGCCTGCCCGGCCACGACGGCATCTTCGCCCTCGGTGACGCGGCGGCCGTCCCGGACCTGGCCAAGGGCGACGGCGCGGTCTGCCCGCCCACCGCGCAGCACGCGATGCGCCAGGGCCGCAGGATCGCCGACAACCTGCTGGCCACCCTCCGCAACCAGCCGCTCCAGCCGTACGTCCACAAGGACCTCGGGCTCGTCGTGGACCTCGGCGGCAAGGACGCCGTCTCCAAGCCGCTCGGCATCGAGATGCACGGGATCGGCGCCCAGGCCGTGGCCCGCGGCTACCACTGGTCGGCGCTGCGGACCAACGTGGCCAAGGCGAGGGTGATGACCAACTGGCTGATCAACGCGGCCGCGGGCGACGACTTCGTCCGCACCGGATTCCAGTCCCGCAAACCCGCCACCCTGCGCGACTTCGAGCACACGGACAGCTATCTCACCCCGGAGCAGGTCCGCGAGCACACCGCCGAGCTGCACACCCGGATGTGACCCGGCACAGCGGCGGGGCCCGGCCGGAATCCCGGCCGGGCCCCGCCGCTGTCACGTCAGCTGTTCTCCTTGTGGCCGGCGGTGAGCCCGGGATCGCGGCTCGCCACCGGGTCCAGCGCCTGGTCGACGGCCTTCAGCAGGTCCGTGTCCAGCCGCACACCGGAGGCCACGGCGTTCTCCGTCACCTGCTCGGGACGGGAGGCGCCGATGATCGCGGCGGAGACGTTGGGATTCTGCAGCACCCAGGCGACCGCGAGCTGCGCCATGCTCAGTCCGGCCTGCTCGGCCAGCGGGCGCAGCAGCTGCACCCGCTCCAGCACCTCGTCGCGCAGCCAGTCGGCGACCATGTCGGCCCCGCCCTTGTCATCCGTCGCACGCGAGCCCGCCGGCAGCGGCGCACCGGGTCGGTACTTGCCGGTGAGCGCGCCCTGGGCGATCGGTGACCAGACGATCTGGCCGATGCCGAGCTCCTCGGACGCGGGCACCACCTCGTCCTCGATGATCCGCCACAGCGCCGAGTACTGCGGCTGGTTGGAGATGAACGGCACCCGCAGTTCGCGGGCCAGCGCGTGCCCGGCGCGCAGCTGGCCGACCGTCCACTCCGATACGCCGATGTAGTGCGCCTTGCCGGAGCGGACGACGTCGGCGAACGCCTCCATCGTCTCCTCCAGCGGCGTGGCGTGGTCGTAGCGGTGCGCCTGGTAGAGGTCGACGTGGTCGGTCTGGAGCCGGCGCAGTGAGTTGTCGATCGACTCCATGATGTGCTTGCGGCCGAGCCCCCGGTCGTTCTGCCCGGGGCCGGTCGGGAAGTAGACCTTGGTGAAGATCTCCAGCCCTTCGCGGCGTTCGTCCTTGAGGGCCCGCCCGAGCACTGCCTCCGCCCGCGTCTGCGCGTAGACGTCCGCGGTGTCGAAGGTGGTGATGCCGGCGTCCAGGGCGGCACGGATACAGGCGAGCGCCGCTTCCTCCTCCACCTGGGAGCCGTGGGTGAGCCAGTTCCCGTACGCGATCTCGCTGATCGTCAGACCGCTGCGGCCGAGTCGGCGGAATTCCATGTGGCTGCTCTCCCTCTGCTGGTAAGTGGCGCTACATGGTAGGACGGGTGACCGACGCTGAGGCGTTGGGCACCGTGTCGCGGATCAGTTTGAGGAAGGCGGCGTTGTCCGGGGTGTGCCGGAGCCGGTCCAGCAGCGTTTCGAGCGAGGTCTGCGCGTCCCTGGAGTGCAGGGCGCGCCGCAGACCGCGTACGGCCGTCAGTTCCTCGGCCGGTACCAGGAGTTCGTCGCGGCGGGTCCCGGAGGCCGCGATGTTCACGGCAGGGTGGACGCGCTTCTCGGCCAGGGAGCGGTCGAGCCGCAGTTCCATGTTGCCGGTCCCCTTCAGCTCCTCGAAGAAGTACTCGTCGGCGCGCGAGCCGGTGTCCACGAGGGCCGTGGCCAGGATGGTGAGGGAGCCGCCCTCCTCGGTGAGCCGTGCCGCCCCGAAGAGGCGCTTGGGTCCGAGCAGGGCCGCCGCGTCGACACCGCCGCTGAGGGTGCGGCCGCCGGCCGAGGCCGCGTTGTTGTGGGCCCGGCACAGCCGGGTGAGGGAGTCCAGCAGGATGACGACGTCCCGGCCCTGCTCGACCAGCCGCTTGGCGCGTTCGAGTGCGAGCTCCGCCAGCGCGATGTGCTCCTTGGCGGGCCGGTCGAAGGTGGAGGCGTAGACCTCGCCCCGTACCGAGCGCCGCATGTCGGTGACCTCCTCCGGGCGCTCGTCGAGGAGCACCACCATCAGGTGGCACTCGGGGTGGTTCTCGGCGACCGACGCCGCGATCTGCTGGAGCAGGACCGTCTTGCCGGTCCTGGGCGGGGCGACGATGAGCCCGCGCTGGCCCTTGCCGACCGGGGCGACGAGGTCGACGACGCGCGTCGACGGGCCGCCCGAGGGAGTCTCCAGGCGCAGCCGCCGCCGGGGGTGGAGCGGGGTAAGGTCACGGAAGTGCGGCCGGCCCCGGAGGGCTTGCGGGGGAAGGCCGTTGACGCGGACGACGGTGCTCAGGGCACGGGGCCGGTCGCAGGTCCCCTCGACGGCGTCGCCCTTGCGCAGGCCGTGCCGGCGGATGAGGGCGGCCGGTACCTGGACGTCGCGCGGAGTGGCGTGGCCGTCGGCGGGACGCAGGGTGCCGTGTCCCTGTTGGGTGATGTCGAGGACACCGGCCGCGGCCGCGCGGGCGGCGGGCTCGGTGGTAACGGGGTGTTCGAGTGTGGTGGTCATGCGGGGTGGTCCTTTCGCGGACATGCGAATGAAGGGGCCCGGCAGAAACGGGGGCGGAGATCTCACGCCCCGGACGACGGGCAAGGAAAGACCGGCGGGACAGCCCGCGCCGGACTGAGGCATAAAATGCGGTAACGCCGGATCGCCGGCCGGAATGGACGGGCGCGTCAGCGTGATGAGAAATGAATGCGATGAGCGGTGAACCGGTACCGGCGCCCGAATCTCAAGGCGTACACACGTACCAAGGGCAATGTAGCACGGACCGTACCCGGAGGTCACGGTCCGGCGGCTGGGGCCTGTGGACGCCGGCCGGAGCCGCGCTCAGCTCAGCCGGAACACCGGGCCGCGCGGTGTGAACGGCAGGGACGCCCCCTGCGGGATCAGGAAGGCGTGCTCGCGCCGGATCCGCAGGGTGTCGCACCAGCCGTCGGTGATCACGAGCAGCGGCGCCGCCGGCGGAAAGTCGTCCGCCCGGTGCAAGAGGTCGATTCCCGGCTGCAGTTCGGTCCCGCCGCGACCGTGCACCCGTACCCGGCCGGCGATCTCGGCCGGTGGCAGGTAGCCGGCGTCGTAGGCCGCCGCGTCGCAGAAGACCACACGGGCCGTGGGGACGTCGCGCGCCTCGGCGTAGGAGGCGATGGCGCCCAGCGCCTTCCCGAGCAGGCGGCTGTTCATCGAGCCGGAGGTGTCGAGGACGACGCCGAAGGTGCAGCGGGCCGTCTCCTCGGGCGGGAAGTAGCGGCCCGCTCTCGGGATGCCGGGGGTCGATGCCTGCCGCCGTCCCGGACGGGCGTAGGACCGTACGGGCTCCGGCCGGGGCACGTACTCGTCGAACCAGCGGGCCAGTCGCGCGTCCCACGGCACCGGCGGGTGGGCCAGCGCCCGGATCTCCTCGACCAGCCCGGCGGGCAGCAGGCCGCGCTCGCCGTACTGGTGCAGGTCGAAGCCCTGGACGAGGCCGCGCCGGTAGAATTCGTCCAGGTCGGTGTACGGACGGGCCCCGGGGCGCGGCAGGGGGTCGCCGAGGATGTCACCGGCGCCCTTGCCCCGCAGCGTCGCGAGCCTGCGGCGCCGGCGCAGGTCGCCCGCGATGCGGTCGTACACCTCCTCGGCCGACAGGTCCCGCAGCCCGGGGTCGTACAGGAGGCCGGCGGGCATGTCACCGACGCGCATCCGGACCAGCCAGTCGTTGACGACGTAGTCGGCGGCCACGTTGAACAGGAACGGGTCGCGGCCACCGCGGCGTTCGCCGTGGCGGAGCGCGGCGTGCAGCATCTCGTGGGCGAGGACGAAGCGCCATTCCTCGTCCGTGAACGTGCGCAGCGGGTTGATGTAGATCTCGCCCGCCACGGAGCTGACCGCGGCGATGTCGATGCTCTGCGAGCGGGCCAGTTCGGCGTCGGCCACGACCGTGAGCCCGGCGGCGATCCCGCCGAGCAGCGGGTAGGACGAGACGAACCAGTTCAGGGCCCGGTCCCAGGGGCGCTGCGGCAGGCGCTCCCCGGTCGTGCGGTCGACGCGGCCGCCCGCCACGTCCATCGCGGCGGACACGCTGCGGGTGAGGGCGTGTGCGAAGGCGGTCTCCCAGTCCGGGACGGCGGAGCCGTTCCAGGCGTGCCAGGTGGTGAGGATCTGGTCCGCGCGGTCGCCCGCGGTGCCGCAGTGCTCATGGACGGCGGGGATGCCGTCGCGGCGCCAGCGTGCGGCCAGCTGCTCCTCGTCGCCCCCAGGACTGTCCGTCGGCAGGTCGTCGGGGGGCCGTCCCACCGGATGGGCGAGCAGGAAGCGGTTGACGACCACGCACCGTGCCGCGAGGTCGAACCGGTCGGGCTGCTCACGCGGATCGTCCGCGGCGGCCGGCACATGGCCGAAGCCCAGATGCAGCAGGCAGTGGGCCAGGGCCCAGGCCCATTCGGCCGGGTCCGCGCGCTTGGCGGGGTGGACGTGGATGGTGCCGTTGGAGGTGACAGCGGCCAGCCCTCCCGTCGGGGCGAGGTCGCAGCCGGGCTCTCTGCACACGGACGCCTTCAGGGCGGCGAAGGCGGGATTGCGCGTGACCAGCGCGAGCCCGGCGGCGAACGCCGCGGCGGCCGGGTCGGAGTCGCCGCCCTTGCCGCCCTTGCTGTTCGCGCGGCGGGCCGAGGCCTTCATCGCCGGGCCTCGACCAGCCTGGGCATGTCGCGCGCCGCCTCGACGAGGAACCAGGCGGGCAGCACCGGCAGTCCGTCGGCGTCGTCCGCGATGACGGTCTGCGCGACCTCGACCGATATCTCGGCAAGCTGCACGAGCAGCGACTTGGCCCGGTACGACGTCTGCCGCATCGACGCGGAGACGTGCTCCTTCCGGCGCGGCAGTTCCTTCACGAGCCGGCCACGAAACGCCTCCGCCAGGTAGTACAGGAGGTCACGGTCCTCCAGCCGGGTGGGCCAGGAGGCGTCCCCCTTGAGGATCGCCTCGATACCGAAGGTGTGGCGCACGATCTTCGCGTATCCGCAGAAGGAGACGGCGTGGGCCGGTGTCAGCGTGCCGTGCACGATCACCTTGAGCGTCTCCTCACCGATGTCCGGCCCGAAGGAGTGCAGGGCGTCGGAGAGCATGTGCCAGGACCGCGGCGTGGAGAACGGCTCCTCGGTCTTGGGCGGTTGCGACCACAGGTGGTCGGGACGGTCGGTCAGGTAGTCCGTCACCCAGGGGTGGATGCCGTTCTCGCCCGCCCACACCAGCCAGTCCTGCGACGAGGCCCGCAGATGGACGTGGGTGAGCCGGTTGACCAGCGCGGACGCGATGGGCCTGGCCAGCGCGTTGTCCGTCGCCCTGTTGCCGGCCCCGATGACGATCGAGCCGGCGGGCAGCTCGTACGAGCCGATCCGGCGGTCCAGGATGAGGGAGTAGAACGCCTTCTGGACATCGGGCGTGGCGGCGTTGAGCTCGTCGAGGAAGAGGCAGTAGGGCTCGTCGCGGGCGATGGACTCCGGCGGGCAGAACACCGAACGGCCGTCGCGGATCTGCGGTACGCCGATCAGGTCCTCCGGGGCGAGCTGCGTCCCGAGCAGGCTGACACACTCCAGTCCGAGCGACTCGGCGAACCGTCGCACGAGCGACGACTTGCCGATCCCCGGTGCTCCCCACAGGAACACGGGCCGCACGGTGGCGAGTCCCAGGAGCAGTTCGGGTATCTGGGCGGGTGTGACGGTGACAGCGGCCTGCACGCGGGGGAGTTCCTTCGGAGTCCGGGAGTTCGGGCCCGCCCAGTATGGCGAGGCCTGGACTCCCGCCGCAGCCCGATTTTCGCCCGTCCGCCCGCGGGGCGGACCGCTCCTCTGTCCGGCCCCGGGCGTCGCTCCCGGAAGCGTCCTACCGGCCCCGGAAGGCCTCCAGGATCTGTTCGGCGGCCAGTGTGGCAGGCAGGGTGCCCTCCCTGACCCGCAGTTCGAGCTCCGGTGCGAGGGCCCGCACCCCGGGGTGGCCGCGCAGGCTCTCCAGCAGCTCGTCGCGCACCATCGTCCAGGTCCAGTCGACCTGCTGCTCACGCCGTTTGGCCGTCAGCCGGCCGGTCGATTCGAGCAGGGTCCGGTGCTGTTCCAGCCGCTCCCACAGGGTGTCGAGGCCGCTTCCCTCGCGGGCGCTGCACGTCAGTACCGGCGGGGTCCAGGCCGCGTCCGGAGGGTGCATCAACCGCAGCGCGCCCGCGAGTTCACGTGCGGCGGAGCGGGCGTCGCGCTCGTGGGGTCCGTCGGCCTTGTTCACCGCGATGGCGTCGGCCAGCTCCAGCACCCCCTTCTTGATGCCCTGGAGCTGGTCGCCGGTACGGGCCAGGGTCAGCAGCAGGAACGTGTCGACCATATTGGCGACCGCCGTCTCCGACTGGCCGACCCCGACCGTCTCCACCAGCACCACGTCGTACCCCGCCGCCTCCATCACCACGATGGACTCCCGGGTCGCCTTGGCCACCCCGCCCAGCGTGCCCGCGGTGGGGGAGGGGCGCACGAATGCCGCCGGGTCCACCGCGAGCCGCTCCATCCGGGTCTTGTCACCCAGGATGGAGCCGCCGGTCCGGCTGGAGGACGGGTCGACGGCCAGCACCGCGACCCGGTGCCCGAGGCCGGTGAGCATCGTGCCGAGGGCGTCGATGAACGTGGACTTGCCGACTCCCGGCACCCCGCTGATGCCGATGCGGCGGGCGCTGCCGGAGTGCGGCAGGAGCTCGCGCAGCAACTGCTGTGCCAGTGCGCGGTGGTCGGGCCGGGTGGACTCGACGAGGGTGATGGCGCGTGCGATGTGCGCCCGCTTCCCGTCGAGTACGCCCTTCGCGTAGTTGTCGAGGTCGATCTTGGGTGCCATGGGTCAGCGGCTCACAGCTCGTGGCCGAGTGAGGCGCCGAGCCGCGTCACCAGGTCGTACGCGGCGTCCGGGATGACCGTTCCGGGCGGGAACACCGCCGCCGCACCCGCCTCGTGCAGGGCCTCGACGTCCGACGGGGGGATCACTCCGCCCACCACGATCATGATGTCCTCCCGTCCTTCGGCGGCGAGTTCCTCGCGGAGTGCGGGGACGAGGGTGAGGTGGCCGGCGGCCAGGGAGGAGACGCCCACGATGTGCACGTCCGCCTCGACCGCCTGCCGGGCGACCTCGCCCGGTGTCTGGAACAGCGGGCCGACGTCGACGTCGAAGCCGAGGTCGGCGAAGGCGGTCGCGATGACCTTCTGGCCCCGGTCGTGTCCGTCCTGGCCCATCTTGGCGACCAGGATCCGCGGACGCCGCCCCTCGGCCTCCTCGAACGCGTCGACCAGCGCGCGGGTACGGTCCACCGACGGTGACTCCCCTGCCTCGTTGCGGTACACACCGGAGATCGTACGGATCTGGCCCGAGTGCCGGCCGTACACCTTCTCCAGCGCGTCCGAGATCTCGCCCACGGTCGCCATCGCGCGTGCCGCGCCGACGGCCAGCGCCAGCAGATTGCCCTCCAGCCCGGGGCCGGGCTCCCGGCCTGCCGCGTCCGTCAGCGCGCGCAGCGCGTCCTGGCAGGCCTGTTCGTCGCGTTCCTCGCGCAGCCGCCGCAGCTTCTCGATCTGCTGGGTGCGCACCGAGGTGTTGTCGACCTTCAGGACGTCGATCTTCTCGTCGGTCTCGACGCGGTACTTGTTGACGCCGATGACGGGCTGGCGCCCGGAGTCGATGCGGGCCTGGGTGCGGGCGGCGGCCTCCTCGATGCGGAGCTTGGGGATGCCCGCGTCGATGGCCTTGGCCATGCCGCCGGCCGCCTCGACCTCCTCGATGTGCTGCCAGGCCCGCCGGGCCAGGTCGTAGGTCAGCTTCTCGACGTAGGCGCTGCCGCCCCACGGGTCGATGACCCGGGTGGTGCCGGACTCCTGCTGGAGCAGGAGCTGGGTGTTGCGGGCGATGCGCGCGGAGAAGTCGGTGGGCAGGGCGAGCGCCTCGTCCAGGGCGTTGGTGTGCAGGGACTGGGTGTGCCCCTGGGTGGCTGCCATCGCCTCCACGCAGGTGCGGGTGACGTTGTTGAAGACGTCCTGCGCGGTCAGTGACCAGCCGGAGGTCTGCGAATGGGTGCGCAGGGACAGCGACTTGGGGTTCTGCGGATCGAACTGCTTCACCAGCTTGGCCCAGAGCAGCCGGGCGGCCCGCAGCTTCGCGATCTCCATGAAGAAGTTCATGCCGATCGCCCAGAAGAACGACAGTCGCGGTGCGAACGCGTCCACGTCCAGGCCGGTGTCCCGCCCGGCGCGCAGGTACTCGACCCCGTCGGCCAGGGTGTACGCCAGCTCCAGATCGGCCGTGGCCCCGGCCTCCTGGATGTGGTACCCGGAGATGGAGATCGAGTTGTAGCGCGGCATCTTCTGCGAGGTGAACGCGAAGATGTCGGAGATGATCCGCATCGAGGGCTTCGGCGGATAGATATAGGTGTTGCGGACCATGAACTCCTTCAGAATGTCGTTCTGAATGGTCCCGGCCAGCTTCTCCGGCGGTACGCCCTGCTCCTCGGCGGCCACGATGTACAGGGCGAGTACGGGGAGCACCGCGCCGTTCATCGTCATCGACACCGACATCCTGTCCAGCGGGATGCCCTCGAACAGCTGGCGCATGTCGTAGATCGAGTCGATCGCCACCCCGGCCATGCCGACGTCACCGGTCACCCTCGGGTGGTCGCTGTCGTAACCCCGGTGGGTCGGCAGGTCGAACGCGACCGAGAGCCCCTTCTGGCCGGCCGCCAGATTGCGGCGGTAGAAGGCGTTGGACTCCTCGGCGGTGGAGAACCCCGCGTACTGCCGGATCGTCCAGGGCTGGTTCACGTACATCGTCGGGTACGGGCCGCGCAGATACGGCGCCATACCCGGATATGTACCCAGGAAGTCGAGCCCCTCCAGATCCTGGCCGGTGTACAGCGGCTTGACCGCGATGCCCTCCGGGGTCTCCCACCGGAGGTCGCCGTCGGAGCTCCCGGAGGACTCCTTCACCGCCGTACGCCACTGGTCCTCTGTCACCTCGGCGCCGCTGCCGGGGCCGAGCTCGATGTCGGAGAAATCGGGGATCCGCATTACGCCACACCCATACGGTCGAGAACGGAGGAGAGCACGGCCACCACATCGCAGCCGGCGAAGACGTACTCGTCGACACCGGAGTAGTCGCCCGGCCGTCCCGCCAGGTACACGCGCCGCGCACCCGCCGATACGAGCGCCGCGGCGACCTCGCCGGCCTGCTCGGCGTAGAGCGCGTCACTGGAACACAGGCACGCCACGTCCGTCCCGGCGGCCGCGAAGGCCGCGGCGACCGAGGAGGCATTCACCTGGATTGGCTCGTGGACCGGCTCGATGCCGCCCGCCTGGAAGAGGTTCGCGGCGAACGAGGCACGGGCGGTGTGCGCGGCGGCGGGGCCGAGCGCGGCGATGAACACCCGCGGCCGTTGACCGGTCGCCGCCAGATGGGCGTCCGAGCGGGACCGCAGCTCCTCGAACGCCTCGTCGCGGCGGACCACCGGCAGCCCGCCCCGGCCTGCTGTGGACGGCGCGGCCTCGCGTTCCACCGCGCGCTCGGCGAGCTGCGGGAACTCGCTGACGCCGGTGATGGGTTCCTTGCGCCGCGCCAGGTTCTTCTTGCGCGCCGCCCAGGTCGCCGCGAGCCGCTCCGCGAGCATCCCGGATTCCAGCGCGGCCGCCTGGCCTCCCGCCCGCTCGATCTCCTGGAAGAAGGCCCAGGCGGACTCCGCGAGCTCGTCGGTCAGCCGCTCCACGTACCAGGAACCGCCCGCCGGGTCGATCACCCGGGCCAGATGCGACTCCTCCACCAGAATCGTCGAGGTGTTACGGGCGATGCGCCGCGCGAACGCGTCCGGCAGGCCCAGCGCGTGATCGAACGGCAGCACGGTGACCGTGTCGGCCCCGCCGACGCCCGCGCCCAGACAGGCCAGCGTGGTGCGGAGCATGTTCACCCACGGATCGCGCCGCGTCATCATCACCGGCGACGTCACGGCGTGCTGCCGCTGCGCTCCGGCCCGAGCGGCGCCGCAGACCTCGGCGACCCGCGCCCACAGCCGGCGCGCGGCCCGCATCCTGGCGATCGTCAGGAACTGGTCGGCGGTGGCCGCGTACCGGAACTCCAGTTGCGCGCAGGCCTCTTCGACGCCGAGGCCCGCCTCGGTCAGTGCCCGCAGGTAGGCGACCCCCGTGGCCAGCGAACTGCCCAGCTCCTGCGCGGCCGAACCGCCGGCCTCGTGGTACGGCATCGCATCCACGGTCAGCGCCCGCAGCCCGGGGTACTCACGGGCGCAGCGCAGCGCCCAGCTGACCGCCGCCTCCTGTTCCGGCGCCGCGCCGGAGCGGGCGGCCTGCCCCAGCGGGTCGGCGCCCAGACTGCCGCGCGCCGACTGCGGCGGCACCCCCCGCTCCGCGTAGAGGCGCAGCAACTCCGTCGCGGCGGCGTCGAGTTCGGCGCCCGCGTCCAGGACGACCGGAGCCAGGTCGAGAAGGACGCCGTCCAGGGCGCGGGCGAGACCGGAGACCGGGACGCCGCCACCGGCGTCCCCCACGGTCAGCCACAGCGAGGTGACTCCGTTCTCCAGATCGGCGAGCACGGCTTCGTTGAGCCGGGCGGGATCGGGGATGGTGTGGCGTTGCCGGACGCCCCAGCCGCCCGCCGTGTTCCCCGCCGGCTTGCCGCCGCGGGTGAAGGGGGCGAAGCCCGGGAGACCGGCATCGGGCGCGTCGTCGCGCGAGGTGTAGAGGGGGCGGGTGATGAGCCCGTCCTCCACCGTGGTGGACAGCGCTTCCTCGGCGGCCGAACCCGAAACGTCCTTGCCCGACTTGCGCAGCACACCCTCGACGAGGCTCTGCCACTGCTCATGGGCGGGGTCAGGGAATTCGGCGGCCAACGAAAGCCCGTCAGCAGGCAGGACCGTCATGCCCAGATGCTAGGGCAGGTTTCTAGAGGCGCAGCAGAGGCGCCGGCTGTGACCTTGCCCTCCCCGAGCGCGCTTGATCCTTTACGTACTGTGCAGTAACAAGCGGGGGTGTGGCGCACCCGGTTTCTCTGTCCCGGAGGCCAGTGGCCTATTTGTCGCAGTGCGGCAGTAAATGACCGAAGTTATGCTGCTGACAATCGATCCCCCCGGAGAGGACACCCCGTGGCTGTGGGACCTGTCGAGTACCTCGCCGTCGCCTTCCCCGGCAACCGGTCCACCGGCGCCATCGCGTCCGCGCCGGCCGACACGGACGCCTCGGAGGCGGTCCGCGTCATCGACCCGACCTTCGTGCACCGGGCTGGCGACGGCACGATCGAGACCGTTGAGCGGGACGATCTCGGCCCCGACGGCCTCGACCCGTTCGAGCCGGTCGAGAGCGCGGTCACCGGCACGGCCGTCGTCGCGGGCACCGCCTCCGCGGTCAGCGGCCGGGACCGGCAGCACCAGCGGGAGAGGTCCGCCGAACGGGAGATGGAGCGGCCGGGCGCCGCCCCGGCTCCGGGCGACCTGATCGACCAGCTGGAGTGACTGGGCGAGTTGAATAAGCGGGGAGTCCTCACGGACGCCGAGTTCGCGGCCCGGAAGAACAGACTTCTGGCTGAATGACCGCGACCGCCTCCGTGGGCTCTGTGGACGCGTTCCTCTCCCGTGCGGGACGGGAGGTTACCGGGAATTCGCCGAGGCCGACTCCGTAACGGTCATTCGGCCCGACGGACACACGATCAGTACGGAACCCCGCCGCCGCGATTTCGTACCCGCTCTCCTCGCGTTCCGGTGGATGGCGCTCGTTCCCGTTGTCCCCATGGAGTCGCGGCCGGTCGGGCAGCGGTTCTCTTTCGTCTCCTCATCCGTTTCCTCCGCGCCCACCGCCATGCCCGATCGATCATCCCCGGCGTTTTACATTGTCGATTTCGGGACCTCATGCGACTTTTGATCCGGCCAGACCGAAATGAAACTCGGATACGTGCCGGGAAAAGAGGAAGTTCATCGTGCAAACCGTCAGGGCCGTCCCGGCAGTGTCCGTTCTCAACCTGCGTGACCTGGGCGGCATCGCCCTGCAGCACGGCTGTCGGGTCCGGCCCGGCCGGGTGCTGCGCTCCGGCCAGCTCAGCGGGCTGGATCCGGCGGGCGAGGCCTCGGTGGCGGCGCTCGGCATCCGCACGGTCGTCGATCTGCGCACCGCGGACGAAAGGGCGTCAGCCCCCGACCGCCTGCCGCCCGGAGCCCGGCTCTTCGTCGCGGATGTGCTCGGGGACAACCCGGGGGTGGCGCCGGCCCGGCTCCGGTCCCTGCTCGCCGACACCGTCGAGGCCGAGCGGCTGCTCGGGGACGGAAAGGCCGAGGAGATGTTCGCGGAGACGTACCGGCAGATGGTGCTCTCGCCCCGCGCCGCGGCCGCGTACCGGGCCTTCCTCGACACGGTCGCCGACAGCGCCGCCGGCCCGGTGCTCTTCCACTGCACGGCGGGCAAGGACCGTACGGGCTGGGCGGCGGCGCTGCTCCTGCTTCTGCTGGGCGCTTCCAGGGACACGGTGAGGATCGAGTACCTCGCGGTGAACCCGGTGGTGCGGGTCGCCTTCCGGCCGTACGTGCAGAACTTTCTCGACGCGGGGGGCGACCCCGAGATCGCGTCCGCGATCATCGAGGTCCGCCCCCGCTATCTCGACACGGCACTGGATGCCATGGATGAACGGTGGGGAGGACTCGACGGCTATGTGCGCGACGGGCTCCGCCTCCCCGAAGAGGCCCTGCGGCGCCTGCGTGCCGAACTGGTGGCTACCGCCTGAGGGGCTCTTCCCTTCCCGGTCGGCTCAGATCTTCAGCAGCCGTTCGGTGAGATCGCGGTACTGCTGCAGGGCGATCCGGAGTTCCTCGGTCCGGGTTCCGGACTCCTTGCCCTGCTGCTGGACGTCTATCTCGCGCCGGCGCTCCTTGAGAGCGTGCGCGAGGCCGTCGACTGCCGCGTCGAAGGTGCCTTCGGCCTCCTCCACCGCACGCAGGGGGTTCTCGACGAATTCGGTCACCGCCTGCTGGAGCCGCAGCGCCAGCTTTTCCTGATCGCCCTCCCGGAAAAGCGGCCGGTTGGCCGGGGCGGCGGTGTCGCCTGTCGGGGAGGAGCCGGTGTGCGGCTGTCCGGCGCTCCGGCCGTGGCCTGCCGGAGACCGGTCGGTGCTGACCGGGGACTGCTCGGCAGCGCGGTCGGTGGTGGCCGGGGACTGTCCGGTGGCGCGGTCGGTGGTGGCCGGGGACTGTCCGGTGGCGCGGTCGGTGGTGGCCGGTGACTGCTCGTTGGCGCGGTCGGTGGTGACCGGGGACTTTCCGGCAGCGCGGTCGGTGGTGACCGGTGACTGCTCGTTGGCGCGGCCGGTGGTGCGGTCAGGGGTGACCGGTGACTGCTCGGCGGACCGGTCGGTGGTGACCGGTGACTGCTCGGCGGCCGCAGGCGATCCGGTGGGGATCCGGGGGGTGCGTTCGGTGTCGTACGTCATGCTGTGCCACTTCCTTCGGCATGGTGGTGGTGGCCTTCTCGGACCGGGTTCTCGTTACCGTTGGAGACCAGGACGTCGAAGAGGCCGCGGGCCTCGATCATGGCTTCGCGCATCTCCTCGGTGCTGCCCTCGCCCCGCTGGACGGCGTGCACCCGGCGATAGCCGTTGAGATGTTCGGCGTGGTGGACGGAGAGGGCCGCTGTCTGCTCCTCGAAGTCGCTGCCGTCGGGGAATCCGGTGTCCCGGGCCAGCTCCGCGAGGAGGGCGTCGGCCTCGGCGACGGCCTGCTGCGGGGCATCGACGAACCCGCCCTGTATCTGGGTCCAGCGCTCGGCGTACCGCGCACGGGCCTCCGGTGAGAGCGGGCGTTCGTCGAGCGAACGGTGACGCTTCAACCGATCGCTCAGTTCGTGTTCGGCGGCCTTGGCGTCGCCGTCATGGCGTGCGACGGCCCGGTCGTACTCCGGTCCGAAGCGGCGTTGCAGACCGCGCCCGCCCGTCTTCCGGCCGAAGGCGAAGAAGAGTCCGGCGGCCACGACCAGGACGACCGCGACGATGATCACGACAGTGGTCATGCTCCATTCCTTTCGGTCCGTGCCCCGGCCGAGATTCGGTCCGGGCGTGCCGCTCGTGTACCCCGCCGCACGGATTCATGCCCCGAAACCGCGAGTTGCTTGCCGGACGGCGGTGGTGCGAACGCTGCGCGACGCCTCCGGCGCGGGTCCGCCCACGGCTCCTCGGTATCGTGAAGGGGCCATCAGGAATTCTCCGAGAGGGGCGTCACGGTGACCGAACGCAAACCGGCGGGCATCAGCTTCGAGTCCTGGGTCGACAAGCAGATCCGCGAATCCGAACAGCGCGGTGACTTCTCCCAGCTGCCGGGATTCGGCAAACCGCTCGACGGTCTCGACCGCCCGTACGACGAGACGTGGTGGATCAAGGCGAAGATGCAGCGCGAGGGCGTATCGGTGCTGCCGCCGACACTGGCTCTGCGCAAGGAGGCGGAGGACGTCCTCGCGGCTCTGCCCGGAGTCCGGACGGAGGCCGAGGTGCGGCGGATGCTGACCGAGGTGAACGAGAAGATCGCCGAGACCGTCAGACGGCCGCCGCCGGGACCCCTCCTGAACCTCAAGCCGTTCGACGTCGAGGCCCTGGCCGGGGAGTGGCGCGCGGCGCGCGACTCCGCCTGAGCCGGTGGCAGGTGGACCACCGACGGTCCCGCGCTCCGAGTGCGTAATACTCGGCGCATGAGATCAAGTGTTACGCAGTCGGGGCGCCCGGCGCCGGGCGAAGGCGTACGGATCAGGCGGGCGGTCGCCCGGGACGCGAGGCGGCTGACCCGACTGGTCCAGGCTTCGCGGGCCTACGAGGGGCCGTACGCCCCGATGGTCGCCGGATACCGGGTGGGCCCCGACTACATCGAGGCGCACAGGGTCTTCGCGGCCGTCGAGGAGGCCACCGGACGGCTGCTCGGCTTCTACTCCCTCGTCCTGGATCCGCCCGAGCTCGACCTCATGTTCGTCGCCGACGACGTACAGGGCGGCGGCATCGGCCGACTGCTCGCCGGCCACCTGCTGGACGAGGCGCGGCAGGCCGGCCTCACCGGCGTCCGCATCGTCTCGCACCCGCCGGCCGAGGGTTTCTACCGGAGCTTGGGCGCCCTGCGCACCGGCACCGAGCGAGCCGCTCCGCCCGCCGTGATGTGGGACCGGCCCGAACTGCTGCTCCCGGTCACCTGAGGACGGCGAAGGGCCCGGCCGGACCCGCGTACGGCGGATCCGGCCGGGCCCCGGAGCGGTGCCCGGCCGTCAGGACTCGTAGCCCCCGTACGGACGGGTGATGATCTCCATCCCGTGCCCGGAGGGATCGGTGAAGTAGACGCCCCGGCCACCGTCGTTGTGGTTGATCTCGCCCGGCTGCCTGCCGTGCGGATCGGCGAAGTACGGGGCCCCGAGCTCGCGGATGCGGGCATACGCGGTATCGAACTCCGCCTCCGACACGAGGAAGGCGTAATGCTGGGGAGTGATGGATTCGGCGGGGATGGTCGCGAAGTCCAGAGTGACTCCGTTGGCCGTGCTGAGCGGGATGAACGGGCCCCACTCCCGGCCGGTCTCCAGCCCCAGGATGCCGGCCAGGAACTCTGCGGATTCCCGGTTGTCCCGGGCGTGAACGATGGTGTGATTCAACTCGACTGACACTGTGGAATGCCTCCAACGGGCATCTCACGGGCACCTCCACGCCTCACCCGGCCGGTGACCGACGCGCGATGCCGTACCGGGGATCCTAGGCGCGCCCTCCCCGGATCGTCGAGCCCTCCCGGTGACGTCCGGGAGCTGTGATCAGGCCAGGTCCGTCACGCCAGGGCGGTCGTGGCGGGGTTGTGGACGTCCGTGAGGGTGAAGAGTCCGCCGTCCGGGTCGAGCAGCGTCGCCTCCCGGGCGTCGGGCCGCGACAGCTCCTCGACGAGCGAACCGCCGTGCTCCCGCGCCGCCGCGACGGCGGCGGCCACGTCCGGGACCGGAAAGTTGACCTGCCAGTGCGGACGGACCAGTGGATCGGGGGCCGCCTCGACCGCGCCCGAGCTGATCCGGGCCAGCTGACGCCCGCCGCACGTGACGATCACCTCGTCCTTCGCATAGGACACCTCGCAGGAGCCGGGCTGCCCGCTCGCCCAGTCCAGCACCTCGCCGTAGAAGATCGCGGCGTCGAAGGCGCTCCTGGTGTGCAGCCGCAGCCAGGCGTGCGAATGGCCGTCCGGCGCGGGCGGCGAGGTCGCGGGCTCCGTCCGCTCCCAGATGCCGAACCCCGCCCCCTCGCGGTCGGCGGCCAGCGCGCCGCGCCCCTTGCCCAGGGCCAGCGGCCCCACCGCCACCGTGCCGCTGCGCTCACGGATCCGGGAAGCGGCCACATCGGCGTCCCCGACGGCGAAGTAGGGCGTCCACGCCACCGCGACGCGGAACGTGGTCGCCACCGCGCCGATCCCGGCGACGGGCACGTCCCCGCGGCGGGCCACCGAGAACTCCTGGCCGAGCTTGCCCGGCCGGAAGGTCCAGCCCATCACCGGGCCGTAGAACTCCTGGGCCGACTCCAGGTCCCGGGTCATGAGGTTGACCCAGCACGGTGCCGCGGGACCGGTCAGGGGAGCGGGTGCCGTGCCAGAGCTGCTTGCGGTCATGGTCCTACTGCCTTCATCGGGTGTGCGGCAGATATGTGCCGATGGCCTGCGGGTCCTCACCAGCCTCACCGCGGCCGCCCGCTCCCGCAACACGCGCCGGACCGGACCGGTCGCCCTTGCTCCCGCCTCAGTCGCGCTGCTCGTCGTTCTCCCGGCGGACGGTCCCGTCCTGGTGCTCACCGAGCTCGTACGGCGAGAGCCCGTGGCCGTCGGCCGGGAAGCGGTCGTCGCCGTGGACGTCGGACTCCTCGACGTGGGTGCGGTGGTCCGGCGCCACCGGCTGCTCCTCCGGCCGGGGCGGGGGTGGTCCCTGGGCCTGCCGCCGCCTGCCCAGCCACACGGCACCGATCAGCATGGCCACCAGGACCACGCCTACGACGGCCATCACCACCCCGGTCGCTCCCCGCCCGTCCGCGAGGGTGAGGGCCAGAGAATTCAGGGCTCCATTCGATACGTCCATGCATGCGGGATACCCCCGGACCGGGCTGTCATTCGGCACGGAGGTCGAATTCATGTTTTAAGTGGATATAAAAGCGAAAAGCGTTTCGATCGGTACAAGTCGCTCCGCATCGGCCATCCCGCGACGGCGGGCTCCGCTCGCCTCGCAGACACCCGGCCGCGGGGAGAGCCTGGAGACACACCCTCAGGAAGGAACCGCGGTGAACAGCACAGGGGAAGTACAGGCGGCGGAGAACCAGCAGGGCGGAGAGGTGTCGGTCGTCCTCAGCGGGTGCGCGAAGGACGACGCCGGCACGGTCTTCGACGTGCTGCGGGCCGCGTTCGTCACCGACCGGGCCTCGGCCGACGTGCCACAGGACGTCACGGGAAAGCGGCCCACCGTCTGGGCCGCGACCGTCGACGTCACCGAGGAGCGCGTCGTGTCCGGGACCGTACAGCTCGGCGCGAGCGTCACGGTCGACGTCCAGGGCGGCTACTGGGCGGTCGAACGGCTCAGGCACAGCCTGGCGGGAGCCTTCGCGGTCCGGGTCGTGGGCACCGTCTCCGGCGACCAGGAGGAGGAAGTGCGGCTGAGGCTGGCGAACAAGCAGTCCGGCTCCGCGACGCCGTGAAGTGGCGTGAGGCGGCATGAGCCGAAACGGGCCGAAGCGCCGCCGTTCGGCAGGACACCCAAGACCGACCCCGAGTGAAAGGCTGCGGCACGTGGATCCCACCATCCGGCGGGAAGGCGGCGCAGGGGGCTCGCGGGCGACCGCCGGCCGCTCCGCACTGACCCTGAACGTCAACGGAACAGAGCGGACCCTGACGCTCGACCACCGCACCACCGTCCTGGACGCGCTCCGTCACCACCTGGGCCTGACCGGCGCGAAGAAGGGCTGCGACCACGGCCAGTGCGGCGCCTGCACCGTCCTGGTGGACGGCCGGCGGGCGAACAGCTGCCTGCTCCTGGCCGTCGCGTACGACGGCGCCCGCGTCACCACGATCGAGGGACTGGCCGACGGTGACCGGCTGCACCCCCTCCAGGAGGCCTTCCTGGACCGTGACGCGCTCCAGTGCGGCTACTGCACGCCCGGCCAGATCTGTTCGGCCGTCGGAGTGCTGGACGAGGCGGCCGAGGGCTTCCCCTCCCACGCGACCGGGCACGACGCGCCCGTCACCGCTCCGGCCCACCTGGACGCTGCCGAGATCCGCGAACGGATGAGCGGCAACCTGTGCCGGTGCGGCGCGTATCCGCACATCGTCGAGGCGATCGGGGACGTGGCACCGTGAAACCCTTCGGCTATCTGCGCGCCGGATCCGTCGCCGAGGCGGTCCGGGAGAGCGCGGCCAATCCCGGCGCCCGCTTCCTGGGCGGCGGCACCAACCTCGTCGACCTGATGAAGCTGGGCGTCGAGACCCCCGGCCTGCTCATCGATGTCAGCCGGCTCCCGCTCGACCGGGTCACGGAATCCGCCGACGGCGCGCTGCGCATCGGCGGGACGGTACGCAACAGCGACCTGGCCGCACATCCCGCGGTACGCACCCGCTATCCCGCCCTCTCGCAGGCGTTGCTGGCCGGCGCCTCCGGGCAGCTGCGCAACACCGCCACCACCGGCGGCAACCTCCTCCAGCGCACCCGCTGCCCGTACTTCCAGGACACCTCCAAGCCCTGCAACAAACGCGAGCCCGGCAGCGGCTGCCCGGCCCGCGAGGGAGCCCACCGCGACCTCGCCGTCCTCGGCCACTCCACCGCGTGCGTCGCCACCCACCCCTCGGACATGGCGGTCGCCCTGGCCGCCCTCGACGCGACGGTCGTGCTGCACGGACCGGGCGGCGAACGGACCGTATCCGCCACCGCCTTCCACCGGCTGCCCGGGGACGACCCGGCCACCGACACCGTGATCCGGCCGGGCGAACTCATCACCGAAGTCCTCCTGCCGCCGCTGCCCGACGGCACGGTCTCCCTCTACCGCAAGGTCCGCGACCGCGCCTCCTTCGCCTTCGCCCTGGCCTCCGTCGCCGTCGTCCTGCGCGTCCGCGACGGCCGGACCGAACACGCGGCCCTCGCCTTCGGAGGCCTCGCACACCGCCCCTGGCGGGCTCGCGAGGCCGAGGAGGTCCTCCGCGGCGCACCCGCCACCGACGCGACCTACGAATCCGCGGTGGACGCCGGACTCGCCGCGGCCCGCCCGCTGCGCGACAACGCGTTCAAGGTCACCCTGGCCCGCCGGCTGGCCGTCGACGCGCTGGCCGAACTCGCCGCCCGCCCCTGAAGAGCCGAGGACTCCCACCATGAGCCACACCCGCCAGCCCCTGGGCGCACCCGTCGTCCGCCGCGAGGGCCGCGACAAGGTGACCGGCGCCGCGCGCTACTCCGCCGAACGCAACCTGCCCGGCTGCCTGTACGCCTGGCCGGTGCCCGCCACCGTCCCGCGCGGCCGCGTCACCGCGATCGGCACCGCGGACGCGATGGCACTCCCCGGAGTCCGCGCCGTCCTCACCCATGAGAACGCGCCGCGGACCCGGGAACCGGACGATCCGATCCTCGCCGTCCTGCAGAACGGCCGTGTGCCGCACCGGGGATGGCAGATCGCCCTCGTCGTGGCGGACACCCTGGAAAGCGCGCGGGCGGGTGCCGGGGCGCTGGACATCACCTACGAGAGCGCCCCGCACGACGTCGTACTGACTGCGGATCACCCCGGCCTGTACACCCCGGAGACCGCCAACGGCGGCTACCCGGCCGTACGCGAACGCGGCGACTTCGACCAGGCGTTCGCCGCCGCGCCGGTACGGATCGACGCCACGTACACGCTCGGCGCCCTGCACAACCACCCCATGGAGCCGCACGCCACGACCGCCCACTGGTCGCCGGAGGGGCATCTCACCGTGTACGACTCCGGTCAGGGCGCCACCAAGGTGCGCGACAGTCTCGCCACGGTGTTCGGGCTGCGGCCGGACCAGGTCACCGTCGTCTCGGAGCACGTGGGCGGCGGCTTCGGCTCCAAGGGCACTCCGCGCCCCCAGGCCGTGCTCGCCGCCATGGCCGCGCTGCACACCGGTCACCCCGTCGAACTCGCCATGCCCCGGCGCCACATGGCCGCGGTCGTCGGTCACCGCGCGCCCACCCTCCAGCGCGTCCGGCTCGGTGCGGAGGCCGACGGCACCCTCACCTCGGTCGCCCACGAGGTCGTCACCCACACCTCCACCGTCAAGGAGTTCGTGGAGCAGGCAGCCGTACCGGCCCGGGTGATGTACGGCTCCGCGCACAGCCGCACCGTCCACCGGGTCACCGCCCTCGACGTCCCGAGCCCTTCGTGGATGCGCGCACCGGGCGAGGCCCCCGGCATGTTCGCGCTCGAATCGGCCCTGGACGAACTCGCCGTGGAGCTCGGCATCGACCCGGTCGAACTGCGGCTGCGCAACGACCCGCCCGAAGAGCCCGACTCGGGGAAACCCTTCAGCAGCCGAGGTCTGGCCGCGTGTCTGCGGGAGGGTGCGGAGCGCTTCGGCTGGCACGGCCGCGATCCCCGCGCCGCGATCCGCCGGGAAGGGGCGCTGCTGCTCGGTACGGGCGTCGCCTCGGCCACGTACCCCGTCTACCTGAGCGCCTCCCACGCCTCGGCCCACGCGGCAGCCGACGGCTCGTACCGCATCGCGGTCAACGCCACCGACATCGGTACCGGCGCCCGCACCGTCCTCGCCCAGATCGCCGCGAGCGCGCTGGAGACCCCGGTCGAGAACGTGAGCGTCGACATCGGCAACAGCGATCTGCCGGACGCCCCGCTGGCCGGCGGCTCCTCCGGCACCGGTTCCTGGGGCTGGTCGGTGCACAAGGCGGCGACCGGCCTCGCACGCCGGCTCGGTGAGCGCACCGGAGCGCTGCCCGGCGAGGGAGTGACGGTCACCGCCGACACCGGGAGCGAGACGGCGGCCGAGTCCCCGTACGCCCGGCACGCCTTCGGGGCGCACTTCGCCGAGGTCGCCGTCGACAGCAGGACCGGCGAGGTCCGGGTGCGCCGGATGCTCGGGGTCTTCGCCGCCGGACGCATCCTCAACTCCCGTACCGCGCGCTCCCAGTTCATCGGCGGGATGACCATGGGGCTCGGGATGGCGCTGACCGAGTCCAGCACCATGGACCCGGTCTTCGGGGACTTCACCGAGAGCGATCTCGCCTCCTACCACGTGCCGGCCTGCGCGGACGCGGTCGGCATCGAGGCGCACTGGATCGACGAGAAGGACCCGCACCTCAACCCGATGGGCAGCAAGGGCATCGGTGAGATCGGCATCGTCGGCACGGCGGCGGCGATCGGCAACGCCGTCCGGCACGCCACCGGTGTCCGGCTCCGCACCCTCCCGCTCACCCCGGACAGGCTGCTGCCGCACCTGCCCTGAGGGCGGTGGTGCCCCTGGGTCCCCGCAGAGGCAAATGCGCTGGTCACCGGGGGTGTGCGGCCGGATGTGTTGCGCAACCGGCTCTACCGGGTCACCCTAAGGAGTGACCCAGAAGTGACATCTGCTCACTCTTTGCATTCGGGGGTCGTTGGTTCAACGGGGTGAAGCATGTGGGCCTCGATGTGAGGAGCCTCGACGATGACCGTTCCACTCGACCGGCACTATCTGGTCGAACTCCAGGTTTCGGCAGAGCGCGTGTCCCAGCTGCGGCGGATCGTCGCCGCGCATCTGCGCCACTGGAGTCTCGAACTCCACGTACGGCCCGTGTGCCGTGCTGTGGAGGAGCTGCTGACCAACGTCCAGCGGCACGTCGGTGACGACAACACCTGTGTCCTCGAACTCCGCTGGTCCGGACGGCACCTCACGGTCTCCGTCGCTGACAGTGGTGCCGAAATGCCCCGGCTGCTCCACGAGGGCGGCGGGCTCAGCCGGGTGATGGCCCTCAGCGACAGCTGGGGCACCTGCCGGACCGCCGAGGGCAAGGTCGTCTGGTTCACCCGGTACGCGCAGGAGCCGCAGCACATCGAGCTGGTGCCGCTCCCGCCGCTGCCCGACGTCCGCGAGTTCCGCCGCCCGCCCGCGGTGGTCACGGAGTTCCCCGCGGCCGCGGCGGCGGCCCCCGCCGGGAGCGACGCCGCCGAGCCGGCCCACGCCCCCGCCCTCGTCTGAGGCGCGCGGCACGGAGCACGGCCACCCCGCAGTCCTCCCGTCCGGCGCGGATCGTGTGCGTACCGCACGCATGATCCCCGCCGGACGGGTACGTGTGTGCCGGGCCCGCGTTGCGTCACCGGGCGCGGCACGGCACGGTCGGAGTACCGAGGCAAGGAGGCCACAGTCATGCCCATCGCGACGGTCAACCCCGCGAACGGCGAGACCCTGAGGACGTTCGACGCCCTAGGAGCGGACGAGATCGAGCGGCGGCTCGCCGCTGCGGACGCCGCCTTCCGGGAGTACCGCACCACCGGCTTCGGTGAGCGCTCCCGGCTGCTGAACCGGGCCGCCGATCTCCTGGACGAGGACCAGCAGGACATCGCCCGCACCATGACCCTGGAGATGGGCAAGCCGGTCAAGGCGGCCCGCGCGGAGGCCGCGAAGTGCGCGAAGGCCATGCGCTGGTACGCCACCCACGCGCGGGAGCTCCTCGCGGACGAGCACCCCGCGCCCGCCGACGTCGAGGATTCCGGTGCCTCCCGCGCCTACGTCCATTACCGTCCGCTGGGCACCGTGCTCGCCGTGATGCCGTGGAACTTCCCGCTCTGGCAGGTCGTACGGTTCGCGGCCCCCGCTCTCATGGCGGGCAACACCGGGCTGCTGAAGCACGCCTCGAACGTGCCGCAGACCGCGCTCTACCTGGGCGATCTGTTCCGTCGGGCCGGATTCCCCGAAGGCTGCTTCCAGACCCTGCTGGTGGGCTCCTCCGCGATCGAGGCGATCCTGCGCGACCGGCGGGTGGCCGCGGCCACCCTGACCGGCAGCGAACCGGCCGGCCGCGCGGTGGCGGCCGTCGCGGGCGACGAGGTCAAGCACACCGTCCTGGAGCTGGGCGGCAGCGACCCCTACCTCGTCCTGCCCTCCGCCGACGTCGCGCGGGCCGCCCGTACCGCCGTCACCGCCCGGGTCCAGAACAACGGCCAGTCCTGCATCGCGGCCAAGCGGTTCATCGTGCACACCGAGGTGTACGAGGAGTTCGCCGAACGCTTCACCGTGGGCATGCGCGACCTGACCGTCGGTGACCCGCTGGAGGAGTCCACCGACGTCGGCCCGCTCTCCAGCGAGCAGGGCCGCACCGACCTGGAGGAACTCGTCGACGACGCCGTACGGCGGGGCGCCGTCGCCCTGTGCGGCGGCGGCCGGCCCGAGGGGCTGGCCGGCGGCCTGGAGAACGGCTGGTTCTACGCCCCCACCGTCCTGACCGGCATCACGCCCGCCATGCGGATCCACCGCGAGGAGACCTTCGGTCCCGTCGCCACGCTCTACCGGGTCGACAGCCTGGACGAGGCGGTGGAGCTCGCCAACGACACCCCGTTCGGGCTCAGCTCCAACGTGTGGACCCGTGACGCGGAGGAGAGCCGGCGCTGCGTCCGCGACCTGGAGGCGGGCGGCGTCTTCTTCAACGGGATGACGGCCTCGCACCCCGCGCTGCCGTTCGGCGGCGTCAAGCGCTCGGGCTACGGGCGTGAGCTCGCCGGGCACGGCATCCGCGAGTTCTGCAACGCCACCACCGTCTGGTACGGCTCCGAGCCGCAGTGAACGCGTCCCCGGCGCGCGTGCCCGCTCCCGCCCGCTGTTCCGCCCGTTGTCCTGCCTGCTTTTCCGCCCGCTGAGAAGGTGACCATGAGCGACGCCCCACCGGCCTCACCGACGTCCGGCCCGTCCGACGAAGAGATCTCCGCGCTCGACGCCCACTGGCGGGCGGCCAACTACCTGGCCGTCGGCCAGATCTACCTGATGGCCAACCCGCTGCTCACCCGGCCGCTGGCCCCCGAGCACATCAAGCCGAGACTGCTCGGCCACTGGGGCACCTCACCGGGGCTCAACCTCGTGTACACACACCTCAACCGGATCATCGCCGCCCGCGGCATCCCCGCGCTGTGCGTGTGGGGCCCCGGCCACGGAGGCCCCGCGGTCCTCGCCAACTCCTGGCTGGAGGGCAGCTACTCGGAGACGTACCCCGACGTCAGCAGGGACGCGGCGGGCATGGGCCTGCTGTTCAAGCAGTTCTCCTTCCCCGGCGGTGTGCCCAGCCACGTCGCACCCGAGACCCCCGGCTCCATCCACGAGGGCGGCGAGCTCGGCTACTCCCTCGCCCACGCCTACGGCGCCGCCCTCGACCACCCGGAGCTGCTCGTCACCTGCGTCATCGGTGACGGGGAGGCGGAGACCGGACCGCTCGCCGGGTCCTGGCACGCCAACAAGTTCCTCGATCCGGTCCACGACGGGGCCGTCCTGCCGGTCCTCCACCTCAACGGCTACAAGATCGCCAACCCGACGGTGCTCGCGCGCCTCCCCGAGGAGGAGCTCGACGCCCTGCTGCGCGGCTACGGTCACGAACCGCTGTTCGTCTCGGGCGACGACCCGCTCACCGTGCACCGGGCGATGGCCGCCGCGATGGACCGGGCCGTCGACCGCATCGGGGAGCTCCAGCGGGCCGCCCGGACCGGCGGCGACACCGACCGCCCGCGCTGGCCCATGATCGTGCTGCGCACCCCGAAGGGCTGGACCGGCCCCGCCGAGGTCGACGGGCTGCCCGTCGAAGGCACCTGGCGCGCCCACCAGGTCCCGCTGCCCGGGGTCCGGGACAACCCGGCCCACCTGCGTCAGCTGGAGGAGTGGCTGCGCTCCTACCGGCCGGAGGAGCTCTTCGACGCCGAAGGCCGCCCCTCCGAGCAGGTCCTCGCCGGTGTGCCCGCGGGCGCGGCCCGGCTCGGCTCCACCCCGTACGCCAACGGCGGGATGCTCCTGCGCGACCTGCCCGTTCCACCGCTCGACGGGTACGCGGTCGGGGTGGACCGGCCGGGCACCGTCCTGCATGAGCCGACCCGGGTCCTGGGCGGGCTGCTGGAGGCCGTGATGGCGGCCACCGCGGACCGCAGGGACTTCCGGGTCGTGGGCCCCGACGAGACTGCCTCGAACCGGCTCGACGACCTCTACGGGGCCACCGGAAAGGCCTGGCAGGCCGGGACGCTGCCCACCGACGAGAACCTGGCCCGCGACGGCCGCGTCATGGAGGTCCTCTCCGAGCACCTGTGCCAGGGCTGGCTGGAGGGCTATCTGCTCACCGGCCGGCACGGACTGTTCTCCTGCTACGAGGCGTTCGCGCACATCGTCGACTCGATGGTCAACCAGCACATCAAATGGCTGCGGACCTCGCGCCGGCTGCCGTGGCGCCGCCCCATCGCCTCCCTCAACTACCTCCTCACCTCGCACGTCTGGCGGCAGGACCACAACGGCTTCTCCCACCAGGACCCGGGCTTCGTGGACCACATCCTCAACAAGAGCCCCGAGGTCGTCCGCGTCTACCTGCCCCCGGACGCCAACACGCTGCTGTCCGTGGCCGACCACGCGCTGCGCAGCCGTGACTACGTCAACGTGATCGTGGCCGGAAAGCAGCCCAGCTTCGACTGGCTCACCCTCGACCAGGCCCGTGCGCACTGCGCGCGCGGCGCCGGGACCTGGGAGTGGGCGGGTACGGAAGACGGCAGCCGCGAACCCGACGTGGTGCTCGCCTGCGCCGGGGACGTCCCCACCCTGGAGGTCCTGGCGGCGGCCGCCCTGCTCCGGCGCCACCTGCCCGAGCTGGCGGTGCGGGTGGTGAACGTCGTCGACATGGCCCGGCTCATGCCGCACGACGAGCATCCGCACGGGATGCCCGACTCCGAGTACGACGCGCTCTTCACCCGCGACAAGCCGGTGATCTTCGCCTACCACGGCTATCCCTGGCTGATCCACCGACTGGCCTACCGCCGCACCGGCCACGCACAGCTGCACGTGCGCGGCTACAAGGAGGAGGGCACGACCACCACGCCGTTCGACATGGTGGTCCGCAACGACCTCGACCGCTACCGGCTGGTCATGGACGTCATCGACCGGGTGCCGGGCCTCGGTGTCCGCGCCGTGGCGGTGCGCCAGGCGATGTCCGACACGCGCACCCGTCACCACGCCTGGATCCGTGAGCACGGCACGGACCTGCCCGAGGTCGCGGACTGGACCTGGGAGGGCTGAGGCCGCCGCACGCGAGGAAGGGCCCGGACGGCCGTGCCGTCCGGGCCCTTCGCCGAGTGGCGGGGCCCTGTTCAGTAGCGCAGCGCCGCCGCGATCCGCCCGTGCTCCCTGAGCGAGTCGTCCGCCACGAACACCACCTCCGCGCCGCTGTCCAGCGCCGTCTCGACCAGCTCGTCGACGATGTCCTCACGGACCGTCCCGTCCGCCGGGTCCAGGGCGTCCGCGCTCACCGGCTCAAGGTGCTCCTGGGCGACCCGGACCGTTTGCTGGTAGTGCTCCTCCACCGCCACCAGGCCGGCGCGCGCCTCCCGCACGGCGGCCCACACCTCGTCGAGACCGCCGGCGAAGGCGTGACGGCCGCGCGCCTCGTCCAGCTTGCCGTCGATCTCGGCGGCGAACCGCTTCTGCCGGGCCTCCAGCGCGGGACGCAGCTCGGTGAGCAGGCCGCTGGGCGTGGTGTCGGCGGGAGCGCCCTTGGTCACCCGCCCGGCCGTCGCCCCGGTGCTCTCACCGACCTCGTCCAGCATCGCCAGCGCTGGGGCGAGGCCGACCAGGTAAAGCGGGCGCGGATCCGTGGCCAGGACCCCGCGCAGCTTCTCGTCCACCGTCCGCAGGAACTGGCGGGTGTCCTCGTCGCTGAAGGTGCTCGGGGTGTCGCCGATCCGCTCCTCGCGCTGCGGGTTGGGCGGCTCGTGCGGAGCCGTCAGCGGGAAGCCGCCGATCCGTTCCTCGTGCGCCGCGTCCGCCGTGCCGCTGAACAGGGCCGCGTGGTCGGCGGAGACGGTGAGCGCCCAGAACGGCCGCGCCTGCGCCTTGGCGGCGACCAGGTTGCGGGTGAGGTAGGTGTCGCTCAGCACCACGCGTTCGGGCGCGGTGCGGGGGAGCTGCCAGATCTGGTACTCGTCCGCCGTCGCGAGGACCACCAGGGAGTCCAGGGCCCGGCGCGGGTCGATCTCCGCGACCGCCCGGTCGAGCTGCTGTCTGACGGCGGTCCTGGTCTCGCGGCCGACCCGGGGATCGGCGTCGAGCCGGCTTCCGGCGTCGGCGACCAGGTTCCGCAGCCGGACGGCGTCCTGCGCGTTGTCGGGCGCGCGCCGGTGGGTCGGCATGGTCAGGGAGAGGGCGGGATAGGGCTTGGCGGCCCGGAGCTCCTGCAGGAGGCCGGCGGTCAGGGCGTCGGTGTCCATCTGTTCCCTCCCGGGGACTTGGCGTACTGCGGCGCTGAGCGGGTGATTCAACGAGTCAATTCATACCTTTTGATCCTAATATGAGCGAATTGGTGCTTCCGACTCCAGGAGGCATACGCGACCCACGCGCACCCTGGACGGCTGGAGCGAGAGCCGGTCCTTCCTTCGTACTTCCGAGCAGACGGAGCGTCCGTGAACCAGCCCAGACCCGTGCGGCGCGCCATCGGCCGCCGTGCGGCCCGCAGCCTGACCCCCGCCCTGCTGGCCGCGCTGATCACCGCCGGCGCCGCCGCCTGCGACAGCTCCGGCACCTCTTCGCAGGGGACCGCCAAGAGCACCCGCACGGTGTCGGCGGAACCGACGGCGTCCCCGCGGGCCACGGAGAGCCGGCGCACCCAGCAGGAGTTCGCCGCCTCGGTGTCCGCGGAGGCGGAGCGCAACCGGCAGAAGGCCGTCACCACGCTCAAAGGTGTGAAGGGCAGGGGCGACGCGGTCAAGGACGTCTCCGTCACCGGCCTCGCGGTCAAGCCCTCCGAGCAGTTCCGCAGCGCCCTCGTCCGGGTGACCAACCCGACCGACAAGGCCGCCTTCTACGCGGTCGAGGTGGACTTCGCCGACTCCTCCGGCAAGGTCCTGGACTCGGTGGTGCTCGGCTTCGCGGACGCCCCGCCCGGCCGCACCGTCAGTCAGCACGCCAACAGCCGCGAGGCCGCGGGCGTCAAGACGTTCCCGCGGATCGCGCAGGCCGAGCGCGGCTGACGGCCGGCCGGTGAACGCCGCGGACGCGGTCACGGACGCCCTGCGCGAACTGCGCACCCGCTTCGGCGGTCTGCGCGACGGAAGGCTCGCCGACTACATTCCGCAGCTGGCGCTGGCCGACCCCGACGCGTTCGGGCTGGCCCTGATCAGCATGGACGGCCACCGCTACAGCACCGGTGACGTCGAGGTGCCGTTCACCGCACAGTCCGTCTCGAAACCGTTCGTCTACGCCCTGGCCCTGTCCGCGCTGGGGCTCGACGAGGTCGGCCGCTGGGTCGGCGCGGAGCCCAGCGGCGAGGCGTTCAACGCCATCAGTCTGGAACCGGGCACCGGACGTCCCGCCAACGCCATGGTCAACGCCGGCGCCATCGTCACCACCGCGCTGGTCCCGGACACCCGGGACGCTCCGAGGTTCGACCGGATCCTCGACTTCCTGAGCCGCTTCGCCGGCCGGCCGCTGGACGTCGACGAGCAGGTGTACGCCTCCGAGGCGCTCACCGGCGACCGCAACCGCGCCCTGGCGTATCTGATCCGCAGCGCGGGGCCGCTGCCCGTCGACCCGGTGGCAGCCGTGGAGACGTACTTCCGCCAGTGCGCGGTACGGGTCACGGCGCTGGACCTGGCCGCGATGGCGGCGACCCTGGCCAACGGGGGAGTCCATCCGGTCACCGGGGACGCGGTGGTGCCGGAGCCCGTCGCCGCGCACGTCCTGGCCGTGATGGCGACCTGCGGGATGTACAACGCCTCTGGCGACTGGCTGCTCCGGGTGGGGCTGCCGGCCAAGAGCGGGGTGTCCGGCGGTCTGATCGCCGCCGGACCGGCCCGGTTCGGACTCGCGGCGTACAGCCCGCTCCTGGACCCGGCCGGGACCTCCGTACGGGGACAACTGGCGTTCGGCGCGCTGTCCGAGCGGTTCGGGCTGCACCTCATGCACAACCCGGCCCTGGCGGGCTCCACCGTCACCCTGGTCACCACGGCCGACGATCTGCCCTCCGCGCCGGCGGGGGAGCGGGAACGCGCCCGCCGCGAGCGGGTGGCGGTCGTCGCGGCCCAGGGCGCGCTGGACTTCACCGCGGCCGAGCGGGTGCTGTTCGCCCTCGACGAGTCGGGCCCGCGGGACACGGCGGCCGTGGTGCTGGACCTGCGCCGGGTGACGGACATCGACCCGGCGGCGCGGGCGATGCTGATCGGCGGACTGGCCCGGCTCACGGCCGGCGGCCGGCGCGCAGCCGTGGCGGACCCGGCGGGCCGTCTCGCGGGACAGGGCGCCGCCGCCGGGGCTCCCCGGTACTTCGTCTCCCGCGAGGACGCCGTGGAGTGGTGCGCGACCGGGCGGACCGGCTGAGATCCGGCCCGCCCCGGCGGCCTACCAGATGGCGTCCACCCATTCGGGGTGGTCGACGAACGGATTCCGGTTGTGCTGGTACTGGTCGAATATGACGTCGTTGCGCCGCTTCTCGAAGGTGTCCGGCGGGTCCTCCTGGCTCCAGGCCTTCAGGACGGAGAGCTTGCCGATGTTCGGTGCGGAGCCGTTCGACACCTGGTCGTTGGGTTCCAGGTCGGCGAAGGAGTCGTCACCCTCGTACCGCACGGCCATGTAGAGGATCATGCGGGCGACGTCGCCCTTGACGGCGTCGCGCGGTTCGAAGGAGTCGCTGTCGGTGTAGTTGCCGGGCGCCCCGCTCACCTCGCTGCCGCCGTTGTCGAAGTCCTTGTTGCCGCGGACGGAGTTGACCGACACGTCCTCCGGGCGCAGATGGTGGATATCGGTGCCGGGGCCGGTGGCCGTACCGAAGTCGCCGTGGGACTTGGCCCAGACGTGCTCGCGGTTCCACTGGCCGGTGCCGCCTCCGTTGTCGCTCTTGGGCTCGGAGATTCCGGAGTAGAGGAGGATGACGTTCGAGGAGTTGGACGGGTCCTCGTCGGTGTCCTTGAGCGCGTCCCAGACCTGGCTGTAGGTGAGCTTGGACTGGTCGCTGATGATCGTGTGCAGGGCGCCCTTGAGCGCGGTGCCGGTCTTGCCGAGCGCGTCCTGGTAGTAGGTGTCGTCCAGCGCGCCGAGCGGGGTGCCGGCGGTCACCGGGGCCGGCGGGGTACCGGCCGGTGCGGCGGCCGCGGTGCCGGTGAGCACCGCGAAGGCGGCGAGGGTGGCCAGCAGCGGGCGCCGGCAGGAGGAAAGGTGACGACGGGACATGTGGGGTGTCCTCTCCGGAAATACGGGCACCGCGGCGCCGGAGCGGGGTGGGGGGCGGCTGCCGCGGTGGTCGTGTGATGGGTGGTCAGCGGGAGCCTTCCACACGCACCGTGACCCGGGTGTGAACGCTGCGTACCTATCATGTGCAGGTCAAGTGAGGGCCGGTGCCGGGCCCGTCGGACACCGCGGCCGGGCATCGGATGCGCCGCCGTCGGCGCGGGGCGAGAATTGCCGCAAGGACGAGGAGGCGGCATGAGCGACCAGCCCGAATCCGTATCCGTACCGCCGCGGGCGGACCCTTCCGCGCTGCGGGGCGTGACCCCCGACAGCCTCCTGCACACCGGCGCGAGCGATGATCCGTCGCCGGAGGACCTGGTGCTCGCCTCCGGGCGGGACCTGACTCCGCAGACCCTTGAGTGGGCGCGGCGCAGGCTGTCCAGGGAGGGCCGGTCGGCGATCGACAAGCAGTTGCCGTAGCCGCGGCCGGGCGGCGCGGTGGCGATCGCGTGCCCTCGTGGCGGCCGGAAGTGTTCGGGTGTCTACCCCCGCTCGGTTAGCCTGAACGCTCTATGAACCGTTTGACGACGTCAGGGGCCGGTTACGACCTCGCCCGATTCCCCGAGGACCCCCGCGACCCCTTCCGGGCCTGGGACGCGGCCGACGAGTACCTGCTGCGGCACCTGGAGGGGATCGACGGGGCGGGTCCGGTCGACCTGTCCGGCAGTGTCGTCGTGGTCGGTGACCGCTGGGGTGCGCTGAGCACGGTACTGGCCGGCCACCGGCCGGTGCAGATCACTGACTCCTACCTCGCGCAGCGGGCGACAGCGGCGAACCTGGAACGCAACGGGGCCGGCGCGGACGCCGTACGGCTGCTGTCCGCCCGCGACACCCCGCCGGAACGCGTCGACGTCCTGCTCGTACGGGTGCCCAAGAGCCTCGCGCTCCTGGAGGACCAGCTGTACCGGCTCGCGCCCGCCGTCCACCCGGGGACCGTCGTCATCGGCACCGGGATGGTGAAGGAGATCCACACCTCCACCCTCAAGCTGTTCGAGCGCATCATCGGCCCCACCCGCACCTCCCTCGCGGTCAAGAAGGCCCGGCTCATCCACTGCACACCGGACCAGGCCCCGGTCCGCGCGAGCAGCCCGTGGCCCCACCGCTACGAGCTGCCCGACGACGTCGGGGCCGTCTCGGGGCGGACCGTCACCAACCACGCCGGCATCTTCTGCGCGGAGCGGCTCGACATCGGCACCCGCTTCTTCCTGAAGCACCTGCCGGTGCGCAGCGGCCCGGACCGGGTCGTCGACCTCGGCTGCGGAAACGGCGTCCTCGGGCTGTCCGCCGCACTCACCAACCCCGAGGCCGGGATCACGTTCATCGACGAGTCGTACCAGGCGGTCGCCTCGGCGGAGGAGACCTTCCGGGCCAACGCCGACCCCGGTACGGAGGCCCGCTTCGTGGTCGGGGACGGGCTGGCCGGCGCCGCCCCCGCGAGCGTCGACCTGATCCTCAACAACCCGCCGTTCCACTCGCACCAGGCCACCACGGACGCCACCGCCCGGAACATGTTCCACGGCGCGCGTGCCGCGCTTCGCCAGGGCGGCGAGCTGTGGGTCGTGGGCAACCGGCACCTCGGCTACCACACCCAGCTGCGCCGCACGTTCGGCAACTGCACCACGGTGGCGGGCGACCCCAAATTCGTGGTGCTGCGCGCCGTCAAACGCTGACCCCCGGCCGCCGGGGCGCCGTGCCCCTTCCGGATTCTTGCAACACGTTCTACTGTGTGCGCCGCCGCACACGGGCGACGCGAACGCGAGACTCCTGGAGGGGCCGTGCACCTCGAATACACGCCTGAGCAGCAGCAGTTGCGCGCCGAACTGCGCGCGTACTTCGCCGCCCTGGTCCCCGACAACGCCTACGCGCGTTACGCCGACCCCGCGGAGCAGAAGCGCTTCTACCGGGACACCATCCGACGTCTGGGGGCCGACGGCTGGCTCGGCGTCGGCTGGCCCGCCGAGTACGGCGGACGCGGCCTGTCGCCGATGGAGCAGTTCATCTTCTTCGACGAAGCGGCGCAGGCCGGTGTCCCGCTGCCGCTGATGGCGCTCAACACCGTCGGCCCCACGATCATGCAGTTCGGCACCGACGAGCAGAAGGCCTACTTCCTGCCCAAGGTGCTGGCCGGGGAGCTCGACTTCGCGATCGGCTACAGCGAACCCGACGCGGGCACCGACCTCGCGGCCCTGAAGACCCGGGCGGTGCGCGAGGGCGACACGTACGTCGTCAACGGGCAGAAGATCTGGACGACCAACGGCGACACCGCCGACTGGGTCTGGCTCGCCGCCCGCACCGACCCGGAAGCGCCGCCGCACAAGGGCATCACCATGCTCCTGGTCCCGACGTCCGACCCCGGCTACTCCTGCACCCTGATCAACACCCTCGCCTCGCACGACACCACCGCGAGCTACTACGAGAACATCCGCGTCCCCGTCTCCCGCCGCGTCGGTGAGGAGAACAAGGGCTGGCGCCTCATCACCAACCAGCTCAACCACGAGCGTGTCACCCTCGCCGCCCACGGCACCATGGCCATCCGCGCCCTGCACAACGTCCGCCGCTGGGCCGCCGACACCCGGCTGGCCGACGGCCGCCGCGTCATCGACCTCGGCTGGGTCCGCGCCCGCCTCGCCCGCACCCACACCCGCCTCGACGCCATGAAGCTGCTCAACTGGCAGATGGTGTCAGCCGTCCAGCACAACACCCTCACCCCGCAGGACGCCTCCGCCGTCAAGGTCTACGGCTCGGAGGCGCGCCGTGACGCCTATGCCTGGCTCATGGAGGTCGTCGGCTCGGCCGGCCCGCTCAAGGAGGGCTCGGCCGGCGCGGTCCTGCACGGCGAACTCGAACGCGGATACCGTTCCGCCGTGATCTTCACCTTCGGCGGGGGCAACAACGAGATCCAGCGGGAGATCATCTCGTGGATCGGTCTCGGGATGCCGCGCGTACGGCGCTGAGCGGGTGGGACGGGGAGTCCCGGACGGCAGGAGAACCGTTCGCGACGCCCGGCGGCCGGCTCCGGAATCCTGCTGGGCCGACCACCGGGGTCAGGGGCGGGCCATGGCCCGGGACCGGTTCTGACCGGCACCGATAGACTCCGTGTCATGGTTCGAGTGTCCCGTGGTGCGGTGACCCCCGGGATGTGGCGGCGTGAGGCGGGCACTGTGGTGCGGCCGGCCGCGCCGCTCCCGGAGCCGACGGCGGCTGCCATCCTTGCCGGGTCCCGGATCGTCCCCGGCCCCACGGAGTGGTCGCCGCACTCGCATTCCCCGCACGAACTCGTCTGGGTGCGCGGGGGAACGCTGACGTCCCGGGTGGGGGACCGGGTGCTGACCGTGGTCGAGGGGCACGGGCTCTGGATGCCCGCGGGGATGGTCCACGGGGGCCGGGCGACGGCGGGTGCGGAGTTCTCCCACGCCTTCTTCGCCCCCGATCGCACCCCGTTCGCGTTCACGGAACCCATGGCGATCGCCATGACGCCGTTGCTGGAGTCGCTGCTGACCCATCTGGCCTCCGCGCAGCTCGACGCGGCGGCCAGGGCGCGGGCGGAGTCGGTCGTCTTCGATGTGATCCGGCCCTCGGAGCGTCAGTTCGCGCTTCAGCTGCCCGGCGATCCGCGGATCGACGCCATCGCGGAGACCCTGCTGGACGATCCCTCCGACGGCCGCTCGCTGGAGGACTGGGCGCGCAGGCTGGGGATCAGCGACCGCACGATCACCCGCGCCTTCCGTCAGACGACGGGTCTCTCCTTCGCGCAGTGGCGCCAGATGCTGCGCGTGCACCGTGCGCTGATGCTCCTCGCCGAAGGCTTCGAGGTGATCACGGTTTCCGAGGTGCTCGGCTACGCGCAGCCCAGCTCCTTCATCGTCGCCTTCCGGCGGGTCACCGGAGTCACGCCGGGTGCGTTCTTCGACGCGGCAGCCGGACCGATGGGGGATGTCCGGAATTCCGTATCGCGTGACCAGAACTCCTGATTGTCCACGCGGCAAGCGGAATGCTACCTTCACGGAGTTAGGTAACCCTTAGTTGGTGCTCGCCGTGCACGGCGCTGTCCGTGCGTGGGCGAGCGCGCGTCCTGTGCCGGTCGGACCGGGCGGAGGTTACCTCGGTCCACGCCCCTGCGATCGTCCGGACACCGTCATGTTCACAAGCCCTTTCCGGCCAGCCGGAGAACCCGCGGCCGCCCCCGCCGCCGCCCCGGCGGCCGCGCTCATCGGGTACGACCTGGTGCTGCGCTACGGCGGCAAACCCGTCGTGCACGGTGTCTCGGTCGCGCTGGAGCCGGGCCGTGCGACCGCCCTGGTGGGGCCGAACGGCAGCGGGAAGTCCACGCTGCTGCGCGCGCTCTCCCGACTGCACGGGCTGGACGGCGGCCGGGTGACGCTCGGCGCCCCCGACGGCGGGCCCGAACGTGACGCCTCCCTGCTCAGCTCCCGTGGCTTCGCTCGCGAGGTCACGCTGTTCTCCCAGTCGAGGCCCGCTCCCCAAGGGCTGACGGTCGCTGAGGTCGTCGCGTTCGGGCGCCACCCCTACCGGCGTGGCTTCGCCGGGCCGACCGCGGAGGACCGGACCGCCGTCGACCATGCCATGGGGGTCACCGGAGTACGCGACATGGCCGCGCGGCAGGTCGGAGAACTCTCCGGCGGGGAGATGCAGCGTGTCTGGCTCGCGGCCTGTCTGGCCCAGGGCACCGGCGTCGTGCTGCTCGACGAGCCGACGAACCATCTCGACCTGCGCTACCAGTTCGAGACGCTCGACCTGGTCCGGGATCTCGTCGAGGAACACGGCATCGCGGTCGGAATCGTGCTGCACGACCTCGACCAGGCCTCCCGGGTCGCGGACACGCTCGTCCTGATGCGCTCGGGCCGGGTGTACGCGGCCGGCGCACCCGCAGACGTCCTCACCGCCGAGAACATCGGTGAGGTCTACGACATCCGCGTCGAGGTGGCCGTCGACCCCCGAACGGGGCGGCTCCGCATCGATCCGTCCGGACGCCACCTCTCCTGACACTGCGGCACCGCTCACCTCCCCGGAACACGGGGCACCCGTGCCGTCCCCCGAGCGCGGCGGCACCTCCCCGAGCCGGCCCGTGGGCCGCTCCGGGGCGGTGCCGGGCCGCCTTGAAACACCGACGCGCCGTCCCCGCGTCGCCCACACATCACCTGTGAAAGAGGAACCTTCATGAACCGTGCCCGTCGCCTGGCGGCGTCAGCCACGACCGGGCTCGCCCTGCTCGCCGCAACGGCCTGCGGAACGACCGACGTCGACAAGGCGACGGCCGGCAGCAGCGCCGCCGCGTCCCCGGCGTCGAAGGACTGCGCGCAGGACACCGCGACCCCCTCGACGGGGCCCGTCTCCTTCAAGGACGGCGTCGGCCGGCAGGTGAAGCTCGACAAGCCCGCCAAGCGGATCGCGGTCCTCGAATGGCAGCAGGTCGAAGACGCGCTGACGCTGTGCGTCACCCCCACCGCCGTCTCCGACGCCAAGGGGTACCGCACCTGGACCAGCGCGGAGAAACTGCCCGCCGGCGTGACGGACATCGGCACCCGCGAGGAGCCCGACCTCGACACCCTCTACGCGGCCAAGCCCGATCTCATCGTCATCGAGGCCTTCGACGCCAAGGACGAGATGATCAAGAAGCTGGAGAAGCGGGGCGTCCCCGTCATGGCCACGCGTGGGGCGGACCCGAAGGACCCGATCGGGAACATGCGCAAGGTGTTCAGCATGATCGGCGAGGCGACGGGACACACGGACCGGGCGGACCAGGTGCTCAAGGAGTTCGACCAGCACCTCGCGACAGCGAAGCAGCGGGTCAACGACGCCGGCCTGCCGACGAAGGACTTCCTGTTCTTCGACGGCTGGCTCGAAGGAGGCAACCTGACCGTACGCCCCTACGCGGATGGCGCCCTGTTCACCGAGATAGGCAAGGAACTCGGCATGACCCCGGCGTGGAGCAACGAGATCAACAAGAAGCACGGCGACGGAGGCGTGGACGCCGCCTACGGCCTCGCCCAGACCGACGTCGAGGGGCTCACCGCCGTGGGTGACGCCAACCTCTTCTACGCGAACGACGACGGCGCCGGCGGGTACGTCGCCGCGCTGAACAAGAACCCGATCTGGAAGAAGCTCCCGGCCGTCAAGGAAGGCCGCGCCCACGCCTTCCCGGCGCGGGTCTGGGGCGCCGGTGGTCCGCGCTCCTGCGCGCAGGCGATCGACGCGTACGTCGACGTACTCGACAAGAAGTGAGCACGGTACGCACAGCGGCACCCGAGGCCGGACCGCTGCCGGGCGCGAAGCCCGGCGGCGGTCCCGCCGGGGCGGCCGTCCTGGCCCTCCTCCTCGTCGCCACCGTCCTGGTCGGCATGTGGCACCTGACGCAGGGGACATCGGGCGTCGGCGTCGGCGACCTGTTGCGCCATCTCGCCGGAGAACGCGATAGCGACGGCGGGGCGCCCGTCGGCGAGATCCTCACCGGCTCCCGACTGCCGCGCCTGTTCGCAGGCGTCGCGGTGGGCTTCGCCCTCGGCTGCGCGGGCACGCTGCTCCAGTCCGTCACCCACAACACGCTCGCCTCGCCGGACACCCTCGCGGTCACGGCCGGGGCCTACTTCACCCTCACGCTCGTCGCCGCCTTCGGCCTCGCCGTCCCGCTGTGGGCCTCGGGCGGCGTCGCCTTCGCCGGCGGCCTCGTCGCGGCGGCGCTCGTGCTGCTCCTCGCCGGCCGTGCCGCCGGTACCGCGGGCACCCGCCTCATCCTCGCCGGATCCGCGACCGCGATGGCCCTGGACGCGGCGACCGGGATGCTCCTCATCCTGTTCAACCAGAACACGACCGGTCTCTTCGCCTGGGGGAGCGGCTCACTGGCGCAGCTGAACATCGACGCGTCGGTACGCGCCGTCCCCCTCGTCCTCGTGGTGCTGTGCGTCGCCCTGGCGCTGTCCCGGCGGCTGGACGTGATGAACCTCGGCGACGATGCCGCCTCCACCCTCGGCGTGCCGATCCGGACCACCCGGGTGGCCGCCGTGTTCTGCGCGGTGCTGCTGACCAGCACGGCGGTGACCCTCGCGGGGCCGATCGGCTTCGTCGGTCTCGGCGCGCCCGTCGTGGCCCGCCTGATCGCGGGGCGGGTGCGGGCGTTGCGCCGGCACCTGCTCCTGATCCCGGCGGCCGGACTGCTCGGCGCGCTGCTCGTCCTGCTCGCGGACGCCGCCCTGCGCGCGGTGCAGGGGGCGGACGGGGCCGCCGCCATCCCCACCGGTGTGCCGACCGCGCTGCTCGGCTCCGTCGTGATCGTGGTCCTCGCGCTGCGGCTGCGTGACACGGGCGGTGTCCGGCGGCCACCGCGCGCCCGGGTCGCCGCACGCTCACGCCGTGCCTTCCTCCTCGTCACGTCCGGCGCGGTGGCCCTGCTGGTCGCGGCGGCCCTCACCGCGGTCCTGGCGGGAAGCCTCTGGCTGCGGACCGGGGACATCGTGCTGTGGCTCCAGGGCGCCGCCCCGGACCTGATAGGCCAGGCGCTCGACGACCGGGTCCCACGTGTGACCGCAGCGATCCTCGCGGGCGCGGCGCTCGGACTGGCCGGCTGCGTCGTACAGAGCTCGGTGCGCAACCCGCTGGCGGAGCCCGGGGTGCTCGGCATCTCGGCGGGGGCCGGCCTCGGCGCGGCGAGCGTCGCCACCTCCGGCCTGTCCGGCAGCCGGCCGGTCCTCATCGCGGTCGCGGTCACGGCCGGGCTGGCCACGTTCGCGTTGATCGCCCTGCTGGCCCGGCGCGGCGGCTTCCTGCCCGACCGGTTCGTACTGATCGGCATCGGCATGGGGTACGGCCTCAGCGCCGTCACCACCTTCCTCCTGCTGCGCGCGGACCCGTACAACACGCCCCGGATCTTCACCTGGCTCTCCGGCACGACCTACGGCCGCACCTTCCCCGACGTCGTCCCGGTCGCGGTGGCCCTGGCTCTCGCCCTGCCCGTACTGCTGTTCATGCGCGGCCGGCTCGACCTGCTCGCGGTCGATGAGGACACCCCGCGCATCGTCGGTGTCAGGGTGGAACGCACCCGCTTCACCGCCCTGTCGATCGCCGCGGTCCTCGCGGCCCTCAGCGTGATCGCCGTCGGCGTCGTCGGTTTCGTGGGACTCGTCGCCCCGCACCTCGCCCGTTCCCTGGTGGGCGCCCGGCACGGCCGCGCGATCCCGGTCGCGATGGTGCTCGGCGGACTGCTGGTGTGCGTGGCGGACGCCCTCGGCCGCACGCTCGTCGCCCCCGCCCAGGTGCCGGCGGGCCTCATGATCGCGCTGGTGGGCGCACCGTACTTCGTGTGGGTGCTCCGGAAGTCCCGCGCATGACCCGGGGGAGGGGACGGTGTCCGTGCCGACGGGTTCGGGCTCCGGCCCCACCCCCTCCTCTCAAGTCCACCCCGTCCCCCGCCCCCGTCCCTCCGTCCCGCCAGGAGCACCGGAAATGCTGCCCCGTCAGGAAACGCCCGCGCGGCTCGCCGGCCCCGTGCGGCCCGCGAAGAGCATCGTCGTCCGCTACGAGCCCGATGCCCCGCCGGCTCAGCTGGCGTGCCTCGTCGACCGCGAGGTGGCGGAGCGCTGGCGTGCGGTCGACCGCTCCGCCCACGCCCCGCACCTCGTGGCCGTTCCCGGAGAAGACGGTGAGGACTGGACCGCTGCGGCGCTCGTGACAGCACGTCCGGGCACGGCCTATCTGAAGATCGTCGATGCCGTCGGTGACGTGCGCGCGGCCGTCGAGGCCGTCGTCGCCCACGCGGAGCGCCGAGCGCTCGCGCAGGTCAAGTGGGAAGGGTGGACGGCGCGTCCCGAGGACGTCGCCGCCACCGGGTTCGCCGCCCTGACCCCTCCGCTCACACCGCCGGAGGCCGCCGCCGGACCGGCCGCCGGTTACCTCCGCTGGCTGTGCGACGGCGTCACGACCGCGCCGGCGTACTACGGGCAGACCACGCACTTCACCTGCGGCGCCGTCACCGCTCTGGTCGCGCAGGCGCACGCGGGCGCGCTGGCGTGGGAGGCACTCGACCGGCAGGCGGAGCTGACGCTGTGGCGCGACGCCACCAACTTCCTCGCCTGCGAGCCGGTCGGGCTGGGCGTCGCCCTGCGCCGGGCCCGTCCCTCGTCCCCGGTCACGGTCCACCTGGACACCGACCGGCCGGTGCTGCTCGGCCACCTCCCGGAGAACGACCAGGAGTGGCGGGCCCTGCTCCAGCGAGCCTCCCGGACCGAGGCGGAGCGCACCGGTGTCCCCATTGACCCGAGCCGCCTCTCCCTGACCGCGGTCCGGGACGCGGTCGGCCGGGGCGAGCATGTGCTGCTCCTGCTCTCGCTCGCCGGGATGCAGGGGTTCGACGTGCCGCACTGGGTGCTCTGCCACGGCGCGGTACCCGGCGCCATCGTGATCGAAGATCCCTGGGCCAACGCGGCAACGGGGGACACCTGGGTCGACGCCCACCTGCTGCCGGTCCCCGACGCGTCGCTCGACACGATGTCGGTCATCGCGCCGGAGGACTTCCGGGGCGCGGTGACCATCGGACGCCCGCGGGGACGGGACGCGGCGCCATCCTTGTGAACGAACATCATGACCGACCGTGCCGGTACTGAGAGAGGGAAGCGACAGCGATGGAGATCCGACCCACGACCGATGAGGACCTGGACGTCTTCGTCGATACGGTCCACACGGCGTTCGGGCACTTCCCGGAGTCCCCGGTCGCGGGTGGCGGACGCTGGTGGTCCGCGCTCGAAATGGACCGGGGCCTGCTCGCCCTGTCCGAGGACGGCCGGCCCGTGGGCACCGCCGCCGCGTACTCCTTCGAACTCACCCTGCCCGGCCGGGCCCTCGCCCCGGTCTCCGGGGTGAGCGCGGTCGGCGTGCTGCCCTCGCACCGGCGGCGCGGGGTACTCGGAGAGCTGATGCGGCGGCAGCTCGCCGACGTACGGTCCCGGGGTGAGTTCCTCTCGGTGCTGCTGGCCTCCGAGGCTCCGATCTACGGCAGGTTCGGCTATGGACCGGCGACCTTCACCGCCCGGCTGACGGTGCCGCGGCACCGGGCCGCGCTCGCGGTCCCCCGGGCTCCTGGGGCTCCCGCGACGGCCGGCGCTCCGGGGACCGGCACGGCCGGCGGAACGGTCGAGGTACTGCGGCGTGCCGACTGCGGCGAGATCCTCGAAGAGGTCTACGACCGCTACCGCCGCGCCCAGCCGGGCGCGCTGTCCCGGCCGCACCGCTGGTGGGCCCTGGGCGCGGGGCAGTCGCCGGTCTCCTCCGCACCGCGTTACGTCGCCGTCCACCGGGACGCCGACGGAGCGGCGGACGGGTATGCCAGCTACTCGATCGGTGAGCACACGACGTTGACGGTCGACGAGACCATCGCCACAGACGACGCGGTCTTCACGGCCCTGGCCGGGTTCGTACTGGGACACGACCTGGTCTCGAAGGTCGTGTTCCGGCACGTCCCGCCCGAGCACCCGCTGCGCTGGCAGCTCGCCGACATCCGCGCCGGGGAGGTCGGCGGTCACGGCGACTGGCTGTGGGTGCGTCTCCTCGATGTCCCGCGCGCCCTGACCGCACGCGGCTGGTTCGCCGACGGTGAGCTCGTCCTCGACGTGGACGACCCGTTCCTCGGGGAGCGGGGCCGTTACCTGCTGACCGTCCGCGAGGGCAGGGCCGAATGCGTCCCCACGGACCGGCAGCCCGACCTGGCGCTGGACGTGCGCGACCTGGGCTCGCTCTACCTGGGAGGCATCGCCCCGAGCACGCTCGTGCGCGCGGGGCACATCCGGGCCTGCCGTCCGGACGCCGCCGCCCTCGCGGACGCGCTCTTCCGTACAGAGGACGTCCCGCACTGCCTGCACTGGTTCTAGCGGGACGGCCTGCCCGGCCGTCTCCGCACGGCGTCGGCGATGACCGCTGTCACCAGCTTGTCGACGGCCTCCGCGGCCGGCGGCCCCGCGGTGCGGTCCGCGAACAGGAGATGGCCGCCTCCGACCAGGGAGAGAGTGAGCGAGTCGATGTCGGCGTCGGCCGCGATGCGGCCCAGGTCGCGCTCGGCTGCCAGACAGGCGGAGACCGCGGTCGTCGCCTGGGTCAGGATCGCGATGCCGCCTCCGGGCATCAACTGCCGCAGCCGGGCGCGCAGCTCGTCCCGGAAGGTGATCAGCGGGATGATCGCCACCGGAACCGGGCCGAAGAGGGTGGTCAGCGCACTGGTGAGGTTGCCTGCCACCGTGCCGGTGCCGACGGACCCGGCCAGCGCTTCCGACTCCCGGTCGAGCCGCGCCGCCCGGTCGAGCACCAGGTCGACGAGGAAGGCGTCGAAGTCGCTGAAGTGCCGGTGCAGGACGCCCTTGGCGCAGCCCGCCTCGTCGGTGACGGCCCGGCTGGTGAGGCCGTTCGCCCCGGTCCGCAGAAGTACGCGTTCGGCGGCGTCGAACAACTGCTGCCGCGCGTCGCGAATGTGCACCCCGGTCGGCACGTGCGGCTCCTCCCGTGCGGTCTGCCCGTCGGCATCCGCTGTTCAGTGGGCACGCGTCCACCAAGGTGGACCCGTTGTCTAGTGGGCATCTGCCCACTAGGGTGGGCGCATGCCCACTCTACCGCGGGAGCAGTCAGAGCCATCTCCGCAGGAGCCGCACCGCGCCCGGCGTATCGCGGAGTCGTTCGGCGTGGACGCGCAGCGCTACGACACGGCCCGGCCCGGGTACCCGGACGCGCTGGTGGCACGGATCGTCGCGGGGAGCCCCGGGCGGGAGGTGCTGGATATCGGCTGCGGCACCGGCATCGCCGCCCGCCAGTTCGAGGCCGCGGGCTGCGCCGTACTCGGTGTCGAGCCCGATGCGCGGATGGCCGACGTCGCGCGGGCCCGCGGGCTGCCGGTCGAGGTGGCGGCGTTCGAGGCCTGGGAGCCGGCCGGGCGGAGGTTCGACACGGTCATCGCCGCCCAGTCGTGGCACTGGGTCGATCCGGTCGCCGGCGCCGCGAAGGCGGCACGCGTGCTGCGCCCGGGGGGCCGGCTGGCGATCTTCGGGCACGCGTACGAGCCGCCTGCCGAGGTGGCCGAACCGTTCGCCGCCGCATGCCGCCGGGTGGTGCCCGACTCCCCGTTCAACGGCATGCCGGCCCGGCGGCCGCTCGATCTCTACCGGGCGGCGTACGCGAAGTCCGCCGGCACGATCCGCGGGACCGGACAGTTCGACGAGCCCGAACAGTGGCGGTTCGACTGGCGGCAGTCCTACACGCGCGGCCAATGGCTCGATCTGCTGCCCACCACCGGCGGCCTCACACGGCTCCGTCCGGATCCACTGGCCGAGGTGCTGGACGCGGTCGGGGAAGCCATCGACTCCCTGGGCGGGCACTTCACGATGGAGTACACCACCCTGGCCGTCACCGCTCTTCGTGCGGCAACCTCCTGAGCCCACCCGGTCGCGGCCGGCGGTCGTGCGACGGATTGCGGACAGGGGCTCGGTGAGCACCTCCGGCCCGGCTGTCAGCTCACGGGGTGCCATGCACAGCGGATCGCGGATCCGGCCGGTCGCCCTGAGCGGGCAGGAGCGGTCGCGGTTGCCGGAGCCGAGATCCCGTGGGGTTCGATCATGACCGCTCGCCTTCGTCGTACCGTCCGGTCCGCCGGCCCGGTCGCCGTTGCCGCGGCCGTCTCCCAGCACCATGCCGGGCTCGACGCCGACGCCGTGTGCATCGCGCTCAGCGCGGCGTGGCGATCGGCTCCCGCACACGGGCACGGGCGGGTTCCGACACCGCCGGGCGAAACAGCTCCGGACCGCGGGGGCGGGAGCGATACTGATCGTGACAGCCGTCCGCTGCCGGGCCGGCCCCGGACGCGGGCCGGCCCGGTGGGCGCACCATTGTCGATGTCTCCGAGGGGAGCCGTTCATGACCACGGCGAAGGACCTGTTCACGATCGCCACGGACCCGGAGCGGAAGGACTCCGTGGGACAGGGGGACCTGTCGCTCGCGCTCGCCGGAGCCGAGCTGATCGATCTCATCGGGGTGGAGGCGGTTGCCGTGGACGGCGACCGCATCGTGCCGGGTGTGGCGCCTGCGCAGGACGACCGGCTCATGGACGAGGCCGTCGCGGCGATCCTCCGGCAGACACCCTACGAACGGATCGAGGACTGGCTGTGGCGCCGGGGCCGTGACCTCTCGGCCGCGTACCAGAGCGCCCTGGAAGAGGCCGGTGAACTGACCCCGAAGCGCGGCGGCCGCCTGTCCTTCGGCTCGCAGCGCGTGGAACCTGCCGATACACCCGCGCGCCGCAGGGCGGCCGACCGCTGGGAGCGGCGGGAGCCCGTACTGACCGCCCTCGCCTCCGTCGTGGGCATCGACGGCGGACACCCCGAAGACGAGACCGGCTTCGACGACGAGGCGGTGACGACGGTCGTGGCCATCGTCCACGACGCGGTGATGGAGCTGGAGGCCGTACGCCAGCGGAGGTCCATCGAGAACGCGGCGTTCGCCAACATCTGGCGCGGACCGTGACCAGGGCGGGGGCGGGCGCGCGGTAGGACCCGGCGGTGAGGGGCGCACGGTCGAGCGGGAGGCGGGACGACATGACGGAAGCCGACCCCGGGCTCTTCGGGCCCGAATCGGTCACCTGGCAGATCCACGGCGACCCGATGATGTGGGTGGCGGGGGTGCGCGCCCTGTACCTCCAGGCGCTGCACCCCCGGGCGGTGCGCGGCGTCATGCAGAACTCCGACTTCCGCAAGGACGCCTGGGGGCGGCTGATGCGCACGGCCGGATTCGTCGGGACCATCACCTACGGCACCACCGAAGCAGCCGAGGAAGCGGGCGCCCGGGTCCGCCGGATCCACCGTCTCCTCAAGGCCACCGACCCGCTCACCGGCGAGACGTACGGCGTCGACGACCCCGAACTGCTGCTGTGGGTCCACTGCGCGGAGGTCGACTCCTACCTCCAGGTCGAACGCCGCTCCGGCTTCCCGCTCACCGGCGCGCAGGCCGACCGGTACATAGACGAACACCGCCGCGGCGCCCGGCTCGTCGGCCTCGACCCGGCCGGCGTACCCGCCACCACCGCACAGCTCGCCGCGTACTTCGATCGGGTAAGGCCCCAACTGGCCGCCTCACCCGATGCGCGGGATGTCGACGACTTCCTGCGGCGCCCCCCGGTCCACCCCCTGCTGGTGCCCGCGCGCGCCCTGCTGTGGCGGCGCGTTGCGATGCTCGCCTACCAGTCGCTGCCCCCGTACGCCCACGAGCTGTACGGCAGACCCGCGCCCGCGGCCGCCACCGTCGACCGGCGGCTGCGCACCGCCGGGACCCTCCTGCGGGGCATCCCGGCCCGGCTGCGCTGGCAGCTCCCGCCGGGCCATATTCTGAACGCGATGGCGAGGCTCGGTCCCGGCAGCCGCCCCACCCCGTACAGACTGAAGAGGCAGGCAGCCATACTGGACGGGCCGGGGAGGGCGCGGCGACAGCAGGCGGAGTGACGGGGGCGACAGCGGGGATGGCGGAAACCAGGCTGATCCAGAGCCGGTACCGACTGCTCGATCTGATCGGGCGCGGCGGCATGGGCGAGGTGTGGCGAGCCCGCGACGAGTCACTCGGCCGGCAGGTCGCCGTCAAATGCCTGAAGCCGATGGGCCCCCAGCAGGACCAGGACTTCACCCGTGTCCTGCGCGAGCGCTTCCGCCGGGAGGCCCGGGTCGCCGCCGCGCTCCAGCACCGGGGCGTCACCGTCGTCCACGACTTCGGTGAGCACGAGGGCCTGCTCTACCTGGTGATGGAGCTCCTGGACGGCCGCAACCTCAGCCAGCTCCTGGAGGACAACGAACAGCACCCGCTGCCGGTCGACGACGTCGTCGACATCGCCGAACAGGTCGCCGACGCCCTCGGCTACACCCACCAGCAGGGCATCGTCCACCGCGACCTCAAGCCCGCCAACATCATGCGGCTGGCCGACGGGACGGTGAAGATCTGCGACTTCGGCATAGCCAGACTCGGCCACGACATCAGCGTCACCTCACGGCTCACCGGTGTCGGCATCGCCATGGGCACCCCCCACTACATGTCGCCGGAGCAGATCAGCGGCGGCCAGATCGACCACCGCAGCGACCTCTACTCGCTGGGCTGCGTGCTGTACGAGATCGCCACCGGAGCGCCGCCGTTCGACCTCGAAGACGCCTGGGGGGTGCTCGTCGGACACCGGGACACCCAGCCCGAGCCACTGCGCAGCCACCGGGCGGAACTCCCCGGATTCCTCGACCGCGTCGTCCTGGAGCTGCTCGCCAAGACCCCGGAGCAGCGGCCCGCCGACGCCGGTGACCTGCGCCGGCGCATCGCCCTCGGCCGTACCGGCGGCCGGCCGTACCTGGATCCGGCCGGCCGGGTGCCGCTCGCGCCGCCCGTCCCCGTGGGGCATCCCGGCGGACGGACCGGCCCGCTGCCGCGGCTGCCCGCCTGGACCCGCGGCATGACCAGCGGCGTCAAGGCGACGGGCGGCACCTCACCGGGCCTCCCGGTGCCCGACCACTCGGCGGGCCTGACCGGGGAGTGGACCACCGGCACCGGCCCCAGGACCGGCACCGGACCAGTGCCGCCGGCCGGGGCCGGGCGGCCCACGCCCTCGCCGGAACACCTCGCGGTACTCGCCGGCCGCCACAGCGCCGGCCTCGACCTGGCCCGCCTCGGCCACTGGGACGAGGCGGGCCAGGTCCACCGGGCGGTCGCCGCCGAACGCGAGCACGCACTGGGCGCCGACCACCCCGACACGCTCGCCAGCCGCTACGAGGTCGGGTTCACCCTCAGCCGCACCGGTCGCGCTGCGGACGCGCTGCGCGAGTTCGGCCGCGTCGCCGAGGGCCGCGAGAGGACGCTCGGCCCCGACCACCCGGAGACCCTCGCGGCCCGCCAGGAAATGGCGTACGTACTGGGCCAGCTCGACCGCCACTTCGAGGCCCACCAGATCTACGCCGCCGTCCTCGCGTCCCGGGAACGCTCGATGGGACCCGACCACCCCGACACCCTGCGCTGCCGCCACAACCTGGCGTTCAACCTCAGCCGGCTCGGGCGGCTGGAGGACTCGTACCGGATGTCCCACGACGTGGCGGAGGCCCGCGCCCGGCTGCTCGGCGCGACCCACCCCGACACCCTGGTCACCCGTTACGAGGTCGGCTACACACTGGGCCGGCTCGGCCGGTGGGCGGAGGCCCTGCAGACCTACCGGGAGGTCGTCGAGGGCCGGTCGCAGGTGCTGGGCGCCGACCACCCCGACACCCTCGCGGCCCGCTACGAGGCAGGAATCAGCCTCGGCCGGCTGGGCCGCAGCGCCGAGGCGCTGGAGCTGTACCGGTCGCTCGTCGAGGACCGGACCCGGGTCAGCGGTCCGGACGACCCCGAGACCCTCCGCGCCCGCCACGGAATGGGCGTCAACCTGGGCCGGCTGGCCCGCTGGGAGGAGGCGCTGGCCGAATCGCGCGAGGTGTGCGCGACCCGCACCCGCGTCCTGGGCGCCGACCACGCGGACACCCTCGTCAGCCGCCGCGAGGTCGCCGTCGGCCTCGGCTGGCTCGGCCGCTGGGGCGAGGCGCTCACCGTCTACCGGCAGGTCGCGGAGGTGCGGACCCGGCTGCTCGGCGCCGACCACCCCGACGTGCTGGCGAGCCGCAACGACGAGGCGCACTGCCTGGAACAGCTCGGCCGGGGCACCGAGGCGGTCGGGCTGTACCGGCAGGTCGCGGCGCTGCGCCGGCAGCGGGCCGTTCCGCCGCCCTGACCGCGGGACCCCGGCACCCGCTCTGGTCCGCGGCCGTCGTCCGTGCTACCAAGAGCCATGCCTGTATCCGACAGCTATGACGCGGTCATCGTGGGGGGCGGCCACAACGGTCTCGTCGCCGCCGCCTACCTCGCCCGTTCCGGGCAGTCCGTCCTGGTCCTGGAACGCCTGGGCACCACCGGGGGAGCGGCCGTCTCGACCCGCCCCTTCGCGGGCGTCGACGCCCGGCTGTCGCGCTACTCGTACCTGGTGTCCCTGCTGCCGCCGAAGATCGTCCGGGAGCTCGGCCTCGGCTTCGCCGTACGCAAACGGACCGTCTCCTCGTACACCCCGGCCGTCCGCGACGGGCGCGCCACCGGACTGCTCGTCGGCGGCGACGGCACCCGTGAGTCCTTCGCCGCGCTCACCGGCTCGGACCGGGAGTACGCGGCGTGGCAGCGGTTCTACCGCCGTACCGGGCAGGTCGCGGAGCGGGTCTTTCCCACCCTCACGGAGCCGCTGCCGGCCCGCGACGCGCTGCGGGAGCGGATCGGTGACGCGGATGCCTGGCGGATGCTCTTCGAGGAGCCCATCGGCGTCGCCGTCGAGGAGAACTTCGACGACGACCTGGTACGCGGCGTCGTGCTCACCGACGCACTGATCGGCACCTTCGCGGACGCGCACGATCCCTCACTGCTCCAGAACCGCTGCTTCCTCTACCACGTCATCGGCGGCGGTACCGGCGACTGGGACGTGCCGGTCGGCGGCATGGGCGCGCTCACCGACGCCCTCGCGGCGGCGGCACGCGCGGCCGGGGCCCACATCCGCACCGGCCACGAGGCGATCCGCATCGGCACCGACGGGACGCACGCCGAGGTGACGGTACGGTCGGACGGCGGCGAGCGGACCGTCGGCGCCCGCCGCGTCCTGGTCAACGCCTCGCCCCAGGCACTCGCGGCGCTCCTCGGGGACGAGCCGCCGGAGCCGGCCGAGGGCGCGCAGCTGAAGGTGAACATGCTGCTCACCCGGCTGCCCCGGCTGCGCGACCGCTCGGTGGACCCGCGTGAGGCGTTCGCCGGGACCTTCCACATCGCGGAGGGATACGGGCAGCTGGCCGACGCGTACCGGGACGCGGCGGCGGGCCGGCTGCACGCCGCCCCGCCCTCCGAGATCTACTGCCACTCGCTGACGGACCCCTCGGTCCTCGGTCCGGATCTCGCCGCCCGCGGCTACCAGACCCTGACCCTCTTCGGCCTGCACACCCCGGCCCGGCTCTTCGCCGCGGACAACGGGGCGACGCGTGCGGCCCTGCTGAAGGCCACCCTCGCGGAACTCGACGCGCACCTGGAGGAGCCGATCGCGGACTGCCTGGCCCTCGACGGGAACGGTGAGCCCTGCATCGAGGCGAAGACCCCGCTGGACCTGGAGCAGGAGCTGCGGCTGCCCGGTGGCCACATCTTCCACCGGGACCTCTCCTTCCCGTACGCCACAGAGGCGACCGGCCGCTGGGGCGTGGAGACCGCGCACCCGAACATCCTGCTGTGCGGGGCCGGCGCGGTGCGCGGTGGCGGCGTCAGCGGGGTCCCAGGCCACAACGCCGCGATGGCGGCGCTGGGCCGGTGACCGCTACCGCTACCGCCCGAACACGCCGCGCAGGGCCGCGATCTTGCGCGGCAGGTCGTACTCCGCGCCGCCCTCGTGGCCGTTGTACGTGAACACCTCGATCTCGGCCGGACCCGCGTAGCGGTGGTAGGCGGCGAACACCGTGGACGACGGGCAGACCTTGTCCATCAGCCCCACCGAGAACCACGCCGGGGCGGTGGCCCGCGCCGCAAAGTTCACCCCGTCGAAGTAGGACAGGGTCTCCATCGCCTCGTCGATCCGGAACCGGTGCCCGGACAGCCAGCGCGCGATCTCCGCGTACGGACCCGTGTCCGTGATCTGCGAGGCGCGCCGGTAGTGGCAGAGGAACGGCACATCGGCGACGGTGGCCACGACATCGTCCCGGAGCCCGGCCACGGCGAGTGCGAGGCCGCCGCCCTGGCTGCCGCCGAGCACCGCCACCCGTGAGGCGTCCACCGCCTCGTGCGCCTTCACGGCGTCGACCGCCCGCACCGCGTCGGTGATGAGCCGGCGGTAGTAGTGCCGGTAGGGGTCCTCGATGCCCCGGGTGAGGAAGCCGGGGGAGGAGGAGCCGTTGCCGTCGGGTCCGATGTCCACCGTGTCGGCGGTGTTCTTGCCGCCGCCGCCCTGCCCCCGGTTGTCCATGATCAGGTGCGCGTAGCCCAGGGCGCTCCAGGTGAGCCAGGAGTACGGGATGCCCCGGCCGCCGTTGTAGCCGATGTACTGCACCACGGCGGGCAGCGGACCGGAGCGGGCCCTGGGCAGCATCAGCCACGCCTTCACCGGCTGGCCGCCCCAGCCGGTGAACGTCACGTCGAAGACGTCCACGGTGGCGAATCCGGCGTCGTACGGGACGAACCCGGCGTCCAGCCGGTGCCTGGACGTCTCGGCGAGGGTCTTCTCCCAGAAGGCGTCGAAGTCGGCCGGCTCCTCCGGCTCCGGCCGGTAGTCGCGCAGCCGGTCCAGTGGCATGTCGAACAGCAAGGATCTAGCTCCTCTTCAGGGTGAGGTTGAGGGTTGCGCCGTGGCGCCCGGCGGTGTCGGCGGTGATCCGGATGCCGCTGCCGGACGGTGCGGCGCTCACCCCCGGGTCTGCGGAGACCACGGTCAGCCCCCGCAGCGCCAGGTCCAGCACGACGGAGGACCGCAGCTGGGTCGGGTCGGAGAGGGCGACGGTCACCGTCTTCCCCTCGGGCCGCACCAGGACCGAGGCCGGACCGTCCGCGGTGAGCTCCTGCGCGGTGCCCGCCGTCCAGAAGTTCGCGGCGAGCAGTCCGTCCGCGCCGCGGCGTACCGCGTGCACGGCGGTGGAGTCCGCGACCAGGGTCACCGGGGGCGCGGACGACCACTGCTCCGTGCGCTCGGCGGACGCCGCCGGAGCCTGCAGCCAGAAGTAGCCGGCCCCGCCCGGTGCGGTTCCGTGGTCCTGCCACAGCGTCAGATAGGGGCGGGTCACGGAGGTGTCCGTGCCGTACTTGAGGTTGATCTCGCGCCAGGTCGCGGTCCGGTCCTCGCGCACCCCGTGCACGGTGACGGGCTCCGGGAAGACGTATCCGCCGGTCCCGGCGACGTGCAGCCACCGCACCCCGTCCAGCCGCGCCGACCAGCCGGTGTCAGAGGGGACGGCCTCGCCGTTCACGAGCAGGGCCGCCGCCGGGTCGCGCAGCTTGCGGTTCTCCACGACCGTCTCGGCCGTACCGGCGTCGGCGGTGATGCCCGAACCGACGCACGCGATGACGTCGTCCAGGCAGAACCAGCTCTTCAGGGCCCGCAGCGAACTGCCGAACGCCCGGAGCTCCATGCCGTACGCGCCGAGCGTCGTGCCCGGCAGCGCGGCGCCGCCCGCCCAGTCGGCGGTGCTGGTGGTGCGCTGCCCCGCCGCGTCGGCGGGCCGGCCCGCGATGACCGTGGTGCCGGGCAGCCGCGCCGGGTCGACGGTCGGCCAGTAGTCCTCGCTGTAGTGGCCGAGGTCGTCCGTGTAGAGGAGCACCATGCCGTCGGAGAGGTGCCAGGCGTGCAGGTTCTCGTTCTGGATCGACTCGTAGTTGTAGATCCGGGACGAGTACGCGGAGATGCCGAGCGCGAACGAGGGGCGGTGGTGGGCCGCCTTGTCCATCCTGGGATGCTGCTTGTGGGCGACCAGCGGACCGCGCGCCGGTACCGGCGAGGCGATGACCTGCCGGGCGGCCACGAGCGAGGCGAGGTCGGTGACGGCGAGGAAGTCCCGGTAGGTGTCCTCGGCGATCCACTGCTTGACCAGGGCGGTGAACCGGTCCGCGGTCTCGCCGGGGAAGCCCGGGATCAGCCGGACCACCGCCTCGATCACCGTCTGCGCCGAGACGTGGCCCTGCTTGCTCGGGCGGGCGATCTCGCGCCCGCACACCGACGCCATCACGTCGCCGCGTGCCAGCAGCGGATCGAAGCCCTCGTCGACCCAGCCGCGGACGTTGTCCAGGTCGGGATCGGTGACCGTCCACGCCGTACCGGCCAGCAGGTTCAGCAGCCGGGAGAGGTTGTTGAGCAGCTCCTTGCCGTAGCCGCCGTTGTACGGGTGCTTGTAGTGCTGGAGGAACGAGCCGTCGGAGTAGAAGCCCTCGCCGGTGCCCTCGGCCGCCGCGCTCGCGTCGTTGTACGCGAGGACGCTGTTGGCGCCCGAACCCTCGACGTCCGAAAGAGCGTCACGGACCCGGGCCAGGTCGTCCCCGCTGTCGCGCAGCACCGCGTTCACGGCGACGACGGTGGAGATCCACACCCGGTTGGCGCCGGTCGCGATCTGCCGGTCGGCCCGCCACAGGTTCGGGTCGGGCGTGTAGTGCAGGACGGCCGCGGTGATCCGGGCGAGCCGCTCCGCGCCCAGCGCGTCGTACAGCAGCACCGTCGCGTCGTTGAGCGCGAGCGCGGAGCCGATCTCCCAGTCCCAGTCGTTGTCGAAGCGGGTGTGCTCGGCGCCGTAGCGGTTGGCCAGCATCCAGTCGATGCCCGCGAGCAGCAGATCGCGCAAGGCGGTGTCGCCGTACTGCGGGGTGCCGGGTACGGCCCAGGCGGTCGCGACCGTGGCGAGCCGCTTGAACGAGGTGGTGACGTGGTTGGAGAGCGTGGTGCTCGTCAGGTCCGGGAACAGCCCGTCGGTACGCGAGGGGTCCAGGCCCTTGGCGGAGGTCGTCGCGGCCTTGCCGATCCGGGCCACGGCGGCGGCGATCCGGGGGTCCGTCAGGTCGAGACCGGGACCGCCGGTGAGCAGGGTGTGCCACCGGGTGCGCAGCGAGGCGGCGTCGTCGGCCGGGTCCGGGGCGGCGGCCCGCGCGCTGCCCGCCGGGAGTACGAGCGGCAGGGCGGCGGCCGCGCCGAGGGCCGCCGCGCCCGCCAGGACGGTGCGGCGGGTGGTGGTGCCGTTGGTGCCCGGGGTGGTGCCTGGGTTCATGGCGCTGCCCTCACAGTAGGTGTCGGCGGTCGACGGCCGCGGCGAGCGCCGCATGGCCGGAAGGGTTGGGGTGGAGCCCGTCGCCGCTGTCGTACGCGGACCGCAGCCGCTCCGGGTGGTCCGGGTCCCGCAGCGCCGCGTCGAAGTCGGCCACGGCGTCGAAGACGCGGCCGGTCCGCACCGCCGCGTTGATCCGCAGCCGCGCCGTCTCCAGCTCGGGCGTCCAGCGGGTCCAGCCCCCGAACGGGGCGATGGTCGCGCCGACGGCCCGCAGTCCGGCGTCCCGTGAGCGCAGCACCAGCTGCCGGTAGCCGGCCAGGACGAGCGCGGGGTCCGACTGGCTCGGCGGCTGCTGGAGGTCGTTGACGCCGAGGTGGACCAGGACGGTGCGCAGTCCGGGCAGCGACAGCACATCGCGGTCGAACCTGGCCTGTCCGCCGGGGCCGAACCGGGCGTCGTCCAGCAGCAACCGGTTGCCGCTGATCCCGAGATCCGCGACCGCGGAGCCGGGCAGCCTCCTGGCCAGCTGATCGGGCCAGCGCAGGCCGGAGTCGTCCGGTGTGCCGACGCCCTCCGCGATGGAGTCGCCGAGCACCGCGACCACCGGCCCGTGCGCGCCCGTCACCTCGACACCGGTCAGCAGGTACACCGAAGTGGTGCGCTCCCCGTCGACGTCGTGCGAGGCATGGGTGTTGCGGTGGAAGGACAACGGCCCGGTGGGACCCGGCAGTCCGGTGCGTACGGTCAGCAGGGAGCCCTCCGCCGCCCGCAGGCCGGCGACCGCGTCACTGGTCAGCGAGGCGCCGGCGGCGAGCCACGCCTGCCGCTGCCCGCCGAACGTCACGGGCCTGCCGCCCGCGGTCACCGGGCCGATCAGCACGGGTGCCGCGCCGAAGGCGTGCCCGTAGCGCAGCCGCACCTGCCCGCCGGCCGACAGCCGGACGTGTGCGGTGAAGGTGCCGCCGGTCAGCCCGGCGCTCGCCACCGGGTCGGTGCCGGTCGGCGCGGTCTGAGCCGTCGCCCAGGATGTCGTCCAGCGTGCGCGGCGCGCGTCGCCGTCCGTGCCTCCGGCGGCATGCGCACCGGGCGCCGCCACCGCGACGGCGGCCAGTCCGGCCGCGGCCGTCAGTACCCCGCGTCTCGCGGGCCCCCGGCCGCTCACTGCGGGCACGCGCCGGTCGGGGTGTACTCGCTGCCGTAGGTGCCGACCGCGTCGCCGCCGGTGTTCCCGCTCATCGTGTTGGTGCAGACGGGGCCCTGCGGGGTGCGCATGAACTTGATGCCGCCGCCCGCGTTGCCGGTGATGGTGTTGCCGTAGACGCTGGTGGCGGTGCCGTCGGTGGCGGTGTCACCGCCGAGCCGGATGCCCGAGCCGACGTTGTCGTGGATGGTGTTGTAGCGGAATATGTTGCCGCTGCCGCGTGCGTCGAGCCCGCCGGAGCTGGGATCCTGCTGCTGGCTGCAGTCGTTGTACTCGACGTAGTTGTTGGTCGAGTTCTCCTTCACGTCGACGCACTCGTTGCCCCGGGTGGCGATGGTGTTGTGGTGGATGCGGTTGTCGCGGCTGATGTCGGGTGCCGCGTCGGGGGCGCCGTTCGCGCCCTGCTGCTCCGGGGCCGTGCCGAGGTAGATGCCCTCGCCGTTCTTGCCGCCGCCGCCGAACTTGAAGTCCGCGACACCGCAGTCCGTGATCGTGTTGCCGGAGATCTCGGCGCCGGTCACCAGGTAGCGCACCCGCAGGCATTCGTCCGCCGCGTTCTTCAGGGTCATGCCGGTGATGCGCAGACCGCCCACCCCGTTACCGGGAGTCGTGCTCATGACATAGATGAGCTTGAGGCGGTACCCCGACACATCGGTGGACGAGCCGTGCAGCCCGTCCACGGTGAATCCGCTCAGGGTCGTCGAGTCGTGCCGCACCTGGATGATCCGGGTGTCGCCGGCGCCCTTCACCACCGCGTTCGACGGTCCCGTGAGGGTGACCCCGGCGCGTTTGGTCACGACATCCTGCTTGTACGTGCCTGCCGCGAGGTTCACCACCGCGCCCGTCGGCGCCAGGTCGACCGCCTTCTGGATGGTGGCGAGCGGGGACCCCGCCGACGTACCGGAGTTGGTGTCGCTGCCGGACGGCGACACGTAGTACGAGGTCGCGGCCGTAGCGGCCACTGAGGACGGGGCGAGGGCGAACGGGGTACCGACCGCGAGCGCGGCGACGAGGGTGGTGCGCAGTGCGTGGCTCATGAGGTGTGCCTCCTGGGATCGGCGAAGGACAGAGCGAGCAGTACGGGGATGCTGGGGCCGAGAAGCAGCGGCCCCAGCGGTACGACGAGAGAGAGCAGTACGGCGGAGACCACCGCGCCGAGCAGGGCGGTGCCCCGGGCGGCCGAGCCGAAACCGAGCGCCAGCGCGCCCCGGGTCCAGTCGCGAAGGGTTCCGCCGGGTGCCCGGCCGGCCTCGGCCGCGAGCGCCACATGGTGGATGACCAGGGCGGCCGCGATGCCCGCCTGGGTGGCGAGCAGGACGAATGTCCACGGCTCCGGACGGCCGAGCAGGTAGACGATGTTGGCGCTCAGTACGGCCGCCGCGGCCGTGGAGGCCAGCCCGTGCCGCCACAGGGAGCGCCAGTACCGGGGGAAGGAGGCGAAGGTGTTGGCGAAGCAGTGGCTGTCTCCCTCGGCCCGCCACCGCTGGAGGCCGTGCGCCATCGCGGCGAGCGCGGGCAGCCAGGTAACCACCCCCAGCGACAGCACCACGAACGCGGCCCCGGCGGCGGCCGGGTAGGCCACGAACTCCAGCCGCCGGAGCAGCGTCGGCCAGCTGGACGAGAGAGTTGCCTGCATGGGTCAGCCGACCTTTCCTGTGTACGGTTCCGGCACGTCGAGGACGGCCTCGCCGTCCAGTTCGAGCCTGGTGGCCGCCACCACGTACGGGGCGCCGTCCGGGGTGAGCAGGACGGCCGCCGCGTCGGCGCTGACGCCTTCGGTACGGATCCGGCGGGCGACGGGGGAGAGCAGCACGGTCTCCGTACCGAACGTCACTCCGTGCCCCGCCGCGCAGCGGACCTGCGCGGCGTCCGCCCCCGTCAGCGGGCCGATCGCCGTGAGGAACAGCCCCTCGGCGGACCTGGCGGTCGTCGAACGGAGTGTGTGCAGCGTCCGGGTAAGGCTCAGCTCCGGCGTGCTGGACGTCGGATTGGCCACGACCTCGGTGACCTCGCTGACGGTCCGGCCGTCGGTGGGCGCGAACTGCCGCACCCGCGCGGAGGCGTCCCCCGACCGGATCACCCTGCTGCCGTCGGGCAGCCCCTCCGTGGGCCCGTCGGTCTGGAGCAGGAACGTCCACTCACGGGCCTCGTCCGCCTCTGCGAGGTCCAGCAGCACCAGCCGGCCCGACGGGGTGAAGACCAGCGTCCGGTCCAGCCTCCGCACCCCGAGCGCGGGGTCGTACATCGCGGCGATCTCCGCCGTCGCGTGCGCCCATCCGCAGTCGGGGGAGAGCAGCACATCGCGCTGCCTGGCCTGCCGTTCGAAGGGGATGTCCCGGTACACGTGGTACCGGTCCTCGTCCGCGTACCCCTGCCCGTCCACCAGCAGCAGATTGTGGTGCGCGGCCTTCTTGCGGTTGCTGTAGCCCTCGTCCACCGCGAGGAACGCGCCCTGCGAGACCAGGACGAACGAGCCGGAATCGGGGTGGTGGTGACCCTGGTTGAGAGTCTCCCAGCCGTGTTCCGCCCGGTGTTTCGCGGCCGTCTCCCAGGCCCGGTGGCCCCCGCCGGGGCTCGCCTTGAACGAGACCAGGGTGGCGTCGTCGTCCCAGCCGGTACGCGCGGCCAGCAGCCCCAGGTCCGGGAAGAACGCCCGGGTCTCGGTGGGCCTCGCGGCCTCCACGGACGGGTCGTACCAGAGGTATTCGAGGTAGGCCTCCGGCAGGATCCCCGGCCGTACACCGCTCTCGGCCGCCTCCTTCCACAGCAGCTCGCCCGAGGCCAGATCGCCCATCCACTGGGCCTCCGGGATGCCGTACTGCGCACCGAGGCGGTAGTAGAGCCCGGCACTGTGGCCGCTGCGCCGGTCGTGGCAGTCACCGTGGTCGACGTTGAACGCGAAGCCGGGCGCGGTCTGGTGCAGCCGGTAGCGGAACGTGTGGGACATGAACCCGCCGCGATCCCACCAGTCGATGTCCTCCGCCTCCTTCAGGAGGTCCAGGTGGACGGCGAGGAAGGGCACGCCGTAGCGCCAGTACACGACGCCCTCCGCGTGCGAGCCGTCCTGCGGCATCAGGTCGAGCACGGTCCCGAGATTCTCCCTGGCACGCTCCGTCCACTCCTCCTTGCCCAGCACGTACCCGGCCGTCGCCAGTCCCGCGTAGCAGATCCAGTTGTGGTTCTGCCAGTAGGAGGACGACCACCAGCTGCCCTCGCTCGCCACCGCGTACTCGTACATCCGCCGCCCCTGGAGCAGCAGCTTGTACCGCAGCAGCGCCCGTACCCCGTCCGGCAGTTCGTCACCGATCCACCTGTACGCGAGGGCCAGGTGGTGCAGCAGCCAGCCGGCGTCCAGGTCGTGGTCCGGCATATGGGCCTTGCCCCAGTGGGGCAGCCGCACCGCGGCCTCGATCCAGCGCAGGCTCTCCGCCAGATGGACCGGATCGCCGCCGACGCGGTAGGCGAGGGCCGGGTTGGAGGCCGCGGGGCCCAGCCAGGTGATGCTGGCCAGCGGGTGCGTACGGGGCGGGGTCAGCCCGCGGTGACGGGCAGCCTCCTCGTACAGCCGGGCCTCCTGCGCGGGGCGCGGGCCCGCCGGCGGGGTCGCCGAGAGCAACAAGGGTCAGTCCTCCGATCGGAACCGTGTGGTGCTGCCGTCCGCGAGCCGGACCGTCAGCCCGTCCCGCGCCAGCGTCACGTCGGTGACGGCGGGACCGGCGGACCCGGCCTGGTACACCGAGGCGAAGGTGACCCGGTCGGTGACGGCGGTGAAGTCGACCCGGGTCCGCACCCGCTGGGGGTCGTCGGCCGGGCCGGGACCCGGCGTGCTCACCGGGCGCACCGGCACCCCGGCGAGGTGCGTGTGCCAGCCGTGCAGCGTCTCGTCGCCGTACCAGGTGGTGCGCACCGGGCCGGTCCCCTGGGACTGGACGTCCAGGGCGGTACCGGGGCGCAGCTGCGCGGTGATGCGCCGGTCCTCCCCGGCGGTCACGGTCAGCAGGTCCACCAGGAAGCCCTCGCCCGCCACGATCCGGCGGACCGCGCGCACCCCCTCGTACGCGGTGGTCACCTCCGCGGTCACCGAGCGGTCGTCCGAGCCCAGCAGCGTGCCCGTGCACTCGGCCTGCTCCGCGCCGTCCACCCGGAACGCCGGATGCGCCTCGGTCGACGCGTACAGATCACGGAACTCGGCGTGGGCGTAGGGGACCTGGCCGGGGTCGGGCTGCCACGGGGTCGTATCGCCGTAGAGATAAAGAGACAACTTGTCCCGGTGGCCGTGCGAACCGCCGTGCGGGCCGAAGTCCAGCAGCGCGTGGATGCCCGCGACCCGCAGCACCCCGTAACCCGCCGCCCCGAACACCGTCAGCGCACCGGGCGCGGCCCGCTCCGGCAGCGGCGGGCCGGCGAACCAGCCGCCCAGCTCCCGGTCGAGACCGTCGTCCGCGTCACCGAGCTCGGCACGGGCCCGTCCGGCCACCGCTTCCAGCGCGGCGGAGGGAACCAACTGCTGTGCCAGTGCCACCAGTTCGAGCCACTCCAGGGCCAGCGGGGCGCGCAGGTACGGACCGTCGTGCAGGGCCGGCAGAATGCCGCCCGGTGTCGCGATCGCCGCCAGCACGTCCGTCATCCCGGCCAGCACATCCACCACATCGGCCGGGACGGCCGCCGGATCGGTCCCCCGGAGCGCGAGCAGCGCCGCCCGCAGCACGAACCCGTGGTAGTAGGTGCTGCCCTCCCACTCCCAGCCGTCCTGCGCGACCGCGACCCGCAGATGCGCGTACAGGCCGTGCTCGCCCTCCAGCCACTCCTTGCCGCCGTCCCACTCCTGCCCGCGCGCCGCAGCGGCGCCGCGACCGGCGGCCACCCCCGCCGCGTTGAGCCACGCGGTGTAGTTCGAGGCGAGCTGCCCCTTTCCGGTCAGCACGTCCCGGGCGTCCAGGGCCGCCCGCTCCAGCGCGTCCAGCAGCGGCAGCACCCCGGCCAGATCATCCGTGCCGTGCTCGGCGAGCGTGCTGACCGCGTGGCCGATGTTCACCGCCCAGATCGCGTCGGTCAGCGCCTGGTGGAAGAGCCGGCCGCGCAGCATCCAGCCCTGCGCCTCGCCGTGCTGCGCGGTGGCCAGCTCCTCGTACAGGCCCGCGTACTCGACGAGCCGGGCCACCGCCTCCGCCCGCTCGCCGCGGTGGGCGAGCACCCGCAGGTGCCGCGCCCACGCCTGGTGCGACAGCACCAGCCAGGCGCCGCGCACCGCCGCGTCGTCCACCCGGCAGCCGTACGCGCAGCGCGCGCCGCCCTCGGGGAACACCCCGCCGAGCACATCGCCGTGGTCCAGCTCCACCCCGTGCGCCGGGCACACGTACGCGTGCCACCAGCCGCCCCGCTCCCGGGCGATCCGCCTCAACGCGGCCACACGCCACCGTCGATGTCCACCGTGGTGGCGGTCAGGAAGCCGGACGCGGGTGACGCGAGGTGGACGACGGCGGAGCCGACGTCCTGCGGAGTGCCGGCCCGGCCCACCGGGATGCCCGCCTCCATCGCCTGCTGCGCCTGGGGCGCGGTGAACGTGTCGTGGAAGGCGGTGCCCTTGATGAAGCCCGGCGCCACGGCGTTCACCGTGATGCCGGTGCCGCCGAGCTCCTTGGCCAGGCCCTTGGTGAAGCCGACGACTCCGGCCTTGGCCGCCGCGTAGGCGACCGATCCGGGACCGCCGCCGTTGTGCGCGGCCAGCGAGGCCATGGTGATGACGCGCCCGGCCGACGACTTCGTGAGATGCGGCAGGGCGGCCCGCACGGTGCGGAACGTCGAGGTCAGATTGGTCGAGATGACCTGGTCGAAGTGGTCGTCCGACATCTCGGCGATCTTCTCCCGGCCGATCAGATGGCCGGCGTTGCAGACCAGGACGTCCAGGCCGCCGAGGAATCCGGTGGCCTCCTCGACGAAGCGGTCCACCTCGGACGTCACCGTCACATCGGCCTGGAACGCCTTGGCCCGGCGGCCCAGCGCCTCGATCTCGGAGACCGTCTTCGCGGCCTCCTCCGCGGAGGAGTGGTAGTGGACGGCGACATCGGCACCGGCCTCCGCGAGGGCGACGGCGATGGCACGGCCGATGCCGTGGCCCGCTCCGGTCACCAGCGCGCGGGAACCTTGGAGATCAGCAGACATGGGGGGTAAACCTTTCGGTATCCGGTCACTCGGGACCGGGACCGGTCACTTGAGACCGGCGGTTGCGAAGCCCTGCACGAAATAGCGCTGGCCGATGAGGAAGAGAACGACCATGGGCAGCGTGGCGAGCGTGGTGCCCGCCATCAGGAAGTGCCACTGGGTGCCGTTCTCGGTCTTGAAGACGGAGAGCCCGACCTGGATCACCCGGAGGTTGTCCGAATGGGTCACCAGCAACGGCCACAGGAAGTTGTTCCAGGAGGACTCGAAGGTCAGCAGCGCCACGGTGATGAAGGCCGGCTTGACCTGCGGGGACATGATCCTGGAGTAGATCCGGAACTCCCCGAGCCCGTCGAGCCGGGCGGCCTCCTCCAGTTCCACCGGAAGGTCCAGGTAGAACTGCCGGAAGAGGAAGACGGCGAACGGGGTGACCGCGCCGGGCACGATGAGCGCCCACCAGGAGTCCAGCCAGCCGCTGCCGCCCTGGCCGAAGAGGTCGTTGCCACCGGCCAGCGGCATGAAGCGGACGATCAGGAACTCCGGCAGCACCTTGGTGTACGTCGGGATCATCAGCGCCGCGATGAACAGGTAGAAGATGACCTCGCTGCCCCGGAACCTGATCCGGGCCAGTGAGTACCCCGCCATCGACGCCACCAGGACGTTGATGAGGGTGTGGCTGAACGCGATGATGAAGCTGTTGCGGGCGTACGTGGCGAAGGGCGCGGCCTTCAGCGCGTCGGCGTAGTTGCCGAACTCCCAGTGCTCCGGCAGCAGTCCGGCGTCCTGCGACGCGATCTCCACGGGTGTCTTGAGCGAGGTCAGCACCATCCAGACGAACGGCACGACCATCAGCAGCGAGACGACGCAGAGCGTCAGGAAGAGCGCGATCCGGCCGGCCGGACGGCGGCCGACCTTCGCGGCGGGCCGGGGCGTACGCAGGGCCCCGGACTTGAGCGGCTCAGCTGTGGCCACGGGTGCCTCCCATGATCCGCCGGTTGACCAGGGTGAAGCCCATCAGCAGGACGAACAGCACCAGGGACTGGGCGCAGGCGTAGCCGACGCGGAACTCCCGGAAGGCGGACTTGTAGATCTCATACGTCATCATCGTGGTGCTGTTGGCCGGTCCGCCGTCGGTCAGGATGTAGATCTGGTCGAAGGACTGGAACGCGTTGATCATCGAGGTGATGAGCACGAAGAACGTCGCCGGCTTCAGCAGCGGCAGCGTGATCGAGAAGAACTGCCGGACCTTCGAGGCGCCGTCCACGGAGGCCGCTTCGTACAGCTCCTTCGGCAGGGACTGCAGCGCGGCCAAGTAGATGAGCATCTTCATGCCGATGCCCTGCCAGATGCCGACCAGGATCACCGACGGCATCGCCCATGAGGTGGAGGAGAGCCAGGCCGGGCCCTGGATGCCGACGAACGACAACAGCGTGTTGAACAGCCCGTTGCCCGGGTTGTAGATCCACAGCCAGACCAGGGCGATGGCCACCGTCGCGGTGACCTGCGGCAGGAAGATCGCGGTGCGGAAGACACCCCGCGCCTTCAGCCCCGTGTGCAGGGCGAGCGCCGTCAGCAGCCCCAGCGCCATGCCGAACGGCACGGTGAAGAAGGTGTAGATGACGGTGTTCACGATGGACTTGCGGAAGACCGCGTCGTCCAGCATGTCCCGGAAGTTGTCGAACCCCACGAACTGCGGCGGTGTCAGCACGTCGTACTTGGTGAAGGCCAGTACGACCGCGGCGATGACCGGCAGCCCGATCCAGAGGGAGGCGTGCAGCAGGGCGGGTGCCACCATGAGCATGCCGGCCCGTCGCCTGCGACGCCCGGGGCCCGTCGCGGTCCTGCGCGACCGCCGGGTCGGCGGTGCGCTGTGCTCAGTCGGGGAAGGAGGCCGCGCGGGCCGTGCCTTCAGTACGGATACAGCTCCCACAGTGACGCCTCACATCCGGCCGATGGCGGACTCGGCCAGCCGGCCGAGTTCCGCGATGGCGTCCTTCGCGGACTGTCCGCCCACGATCGCGGGCTCAAGGGTCGGCTTGATCTTCTCGCGGATCTCCATCCACGCGGCCGTGCCGCCCTCCGAGCGCGCGGCGCTCATGTTCCGCAGCGACAGATCGACGAACTTGTTCTCCTTCACATAGCCGGATTCGTTGAGGTCCTTGAGCCCCGGCACGGAACCGCGCTGCTTGGCCGCGCCCAGGATCGACTCCGGGGTGGAGAGGTACTCGACCAGCGCACGGGCCGCCGAGGGGTGCTTGGAAGTCGCCGACTGGGAGACCAGGGTGCCGCCCTGGAGCATCGCCGGCCTGCGGTTGGCGAGGACGAAGCAGCCGAGCTTGTCGTCCTTGAGGAGGTCCGGCGACTGCTCGCGGCACTGCTCCCACAGCGCGCTGGTCGTCATCATCATCGACGCCTTGCCGGTCTGGACGTTCGACGGTGCACCGGCGTCCGTCTTCTTCGTGTAGTCGGCGGAACCGTCCTTCGACAGGTCCTTGAAGAACTGCAGCGCCTCGACACCCCGGCTGTCGGTGAACAGCACCTTCTTGCCGTCCTCGCTGAACAGCTGGCCGCCGTTGGCGAAGAGGAAGGTCTCCCAGCACTGCCGCAGATCGATGGAGAACGGGTCGAAACCGATCCGGCCGCCCTTCGTCAGCTGCTTGGCGATGGCCCGCAGCTCCGCCCAGTTGGCCGGTGTCTTCTTGATGCCCGCCTCGGCGAAGTGGTCCTTGCGGTAGACGACGATGCGGGTGTCCAGCACCACCGGCAGCGCGTACAGCTTGCCGTCGTAGCGGGAGGGCTCCAGCACCCGCTTCTCGTAGTCGTGGGCGGTGGCGAACTTCTCGGGCAGCGGGGCTATCGCCTTCTTGGCCGCGAACGGCGGGATCCAGCCCACGCCCATCATCAGCACGTCGGGCAGCAGGCCGCCCGCGAGTCCCGTGGTGATCTTCTCGTTGAGCTGCGCGTACGTGGTGTAGTCCACGTTGACCTTGACGTCCGGGTACTTCTTCCGGAAGCCGCCGAGGATCTGCTTCTCCAACAGCGTCTTGCCGTCGGCGCCCTCGTAGATCGGGGTGAGCAGCGTGATCTCGCCCTCGGCGGGACCGTCGGCGGAGCCGGCCGCGGAGGAGCCGGTGCCGCAGCCGGAGAGTGCGGCCGCGGCGGTACCGGCGCCGATGGCGGCGAGCAGCGACCGTCGTTTGAGTTCCATGGGCACCCCTTTTGAGGTGGAGGCAGTGGATCGATCCAGCGATGGCAACCCGGCCATGGCTGGGAAGCGCTGGTAAATCGATGCACTGAGACTAGGAACGCCGCGAGAGGCGCGTCAACAGCTGATGCACAACAATTTTCAGGGAAGTTAACAGGTGTACCGGTGAAGAGAGTTCAGTAAATCGGTACACTAGTCTGGCTGAACGCGTTCCGAACCGGAGGTGGCATGAGCGGGGTAACGATCCATCAGGTCGCGGAGGCCGCGGGGGTATCCGCGAGCACCGTGTCGAACGTCCTCAACGGGCGTACGGACCGTATGCAGGCGGCCACCCTGGCCCGTGTGGAGCAGGTGATCGAGCAGCTCAGCTACCGGCCCAACCGTGCGGCGCGGATGCTGCGCACCGGCCGGATCAAGGTCATCGGCCTGATCGTGCCGTCCGTCGCCAACCCCTTCTGGGGGTCGCTCGCCCGCGAGCTGGAGGCCATCGCGCTGGCCGACGGCTACCACGTACTGCTCTGCAACAGCGAGCGCGACCCGGCCCGCGAGCTCAAGTACAGCGAGGAACTGCTGGCCGACGGGGTGAGCGGCGTGGTGCTCTGCTCCTCACTGCCCTCGCTCGACCACGTCGCACCGCTGCTCGGACGCGGCCTGAAGATGGTCGCGTTCGACCGCACCGCCCAGGCGGGCGACCCTCCCTCGCTGTCCTCCATCAGCGTCGACAACGCGATGGGCGCCGAGCTGGCCACCCGGCACCTGCTTGAGCTGGGGCACCGCAGGCTGGCGTTCGTCTCCGGCTCGGTCAACAGTGTCAACCGCCGCGAGCGGCTGCGCGGGTTCCGGTCCGCCCTGGAGTCGGCCGGCCTCGACCCCGCCGACGCGATCGTCTGGCCCGGCGCGGACACCGCCGAGTTCGGTGACAAGGACGCCGCGGAACTGGGCCGCAACGCCGCTCGCGAGCTCCTCGGCCGGCCGCGACCGCCCACCGCGTTCGTCGCCATCAACGACATGTGCGCGATCGGGATCTGCCGGGGTGCGAAGGACGCCGGACGGAGCGCCGGACAGGATGTCTCCGTGGTCGGGTTCGACGACATCCTGCTCGCCGACCTCTTCGAGCCGCCGCTCACCACGGTCCGCCAGCCGCTGCCGGAGATGGCCGCCGAGACGTTTCAGCAGCTGCGCGCACGCATCGACTCCGCGCCGGTCGCGGGGCGTTCGCTGCTGATCCGGCCGAGGCTCGTCGTACGGAAGTCGACCGCGCAGGCACCCGACGTGGCGGTGGTGCCGGTGAACCGGGCGCGCATCGGTGAGCAGGCGGCTCCGGCGGCGGGGGCGCGCGGCTGACCGGGCGACGGCGCGCGCGAGGACACCGCCCCACGGGCGTGCCCCCGCGCGGGCGTCCGGGAAGGGGCCGTCGAACGGCCGCCGCGCCCCGGAAACGCGGATCTCAGGAGGCGGTACAGGCGCCGACGGCGGGCGCCGAGGTGTTGCCGTTCGTCATGACGGTGAACCCGAAGGACACGGAGGCCCCGGCGGCAAGGTTCCCGTTGCCGTTGGGCCGCATGGTCATCACGTTGCCGCTGCCGTCCCAGGACGGGGTGCCGTTCCAGGTGGCGGAGACCTTCTGCGGTGCCGTCACCGTGACCGGTACCGTCCAGCCGCTGATCGCGGAGTTCCCCGCCCGCACCGTCACCTGTCCGTTGAACCGGTCGCCCCAGGAGTCGGTCCTGGCGTACGTGGCCGTGCAGGTGGCGCCACCGGTTCCGCCGTCACCACCACCGCCGGAGCCGCCGAGCGAGGTCAGTACCGCGGTGTACGCGGGCTTCTTGGCGTAGTCGCCGTCGAACAGCAGCGGAGTGCCGCCGCTGCGCCACGAGTACTTGTCGGTGACGCCCCAGACGGTCATTCCCGCACAGCGCGACACGGCCAGGCACGCGTTGACGACCTTGGTGTAGTCGGCGGCCTGTGCCGAACCCGAGCCCTCGATGTCCAGTTCGGTGATCTGGACGTCGACACCGAGATCGGCGAAGCGCTGCAGGTTGGCCCGGTAGTCGCCCGGGACGGGTGAGTTGCTGTTGAAGTGCGACTGGAAGCCTACGCAGTCGATGGGCACACCGCGCTGCTTGAAGTCCTTCACCATGGCGTAGACCGCGTCGCTCTTCGCGTTCTGCCCGTCGGTGTTGTAGTCGTTGTAGCAGAGCTTGGCGCCGGAGTCGGCGGCGCGTGCGGTGCGGAAGGCTTCCTCGATGTAGCCGTTGCCCAGCCTGTCCTGGAAGGGCGAGCTGCGCCGGGCCCCGCTGCCGCCGTCCTGGAAAGCCTCGTTGACGACGTCCCAGGCGTAGATCCTCCCCTTGTAGTGGTCCATCACCTTGGTGATGTGGTTGTTCATCGCCGAGCGCAGATCGTCGGTGCCGAGCCCGCCGACCCAGCCGGGCAACTGGGAGTACCAGACCAGGGTGTGACCGCGGACCTTCATGCCCTTGCCCTGCGCGTGGCTCACGATCTGGTCCGCGGAACCGAAACCGAACGAGTTGCGGGCGGGCTCGACCGCGTCCCATTTCATCTCGTTCTCGGGCGTCACCATGGTGAACTCGGTGTCCAGCGTCGAGGCGTAGGCGGACTCGCCGAGGTGGTTCGCCGCGACCGCGGTGCCGAAGTACCTGCCCTTTGCGGCTGCCGAGGAGCCGAGTGAGGTCGCGGCGTCGGCCGTGCCCGCCAGCGACAGGACTCCGGCCACTGTGAGAACTCCCGCCGTGGCGAGGGTGAATGCTCTTCGTGCCCGGGAGCGCAGCGGCCGGCGCGCGGATTCTCCACCGGTTGGGGGATTGAGGATCACTTTCCAACACCTTCTTCCGGTTGATCGGGTGGTGCGGGGAGCGAGGGAGAGTATGCGCGCGCCGGAAAGATGCGTCAACGCCGCATTTCCGAAATATTTCGAACGGATTAATCGTCCATGCATCGCGATATACGGCTGTGACCTGGCTCTATGGAGTCTCTCGCAGCGTGCTTACGCTTGAGCGGGGGGACGGATGGGTACATTCGCATCCGAGCGTTACGAAAGCACTCCGAAATATTGTCCGGCCGAATTGGTGGAAGCTGGTCGCGACTGCGGAATGTGTTCACGTCTGTCGCGGCCGACCTGCGATTTCACTCGTGCATGATCGCTGTGCGTGAGGTGTGGCCCGGAATTCGGGTGCCTCCGCAGCGAAATGTTTCGAAGCAGAAAAAATCTTCGGTCAATTCCCCCGGGGCCGGGCGCCGTAGCGCAGCCCGTCGACGAGCAGCGCGACCATTCGCTGGGTGTGGTCCTCCCCGTCGTCGTGGGCGGGCATGGCCAGGTTGCCCGTGGCGCGCAGCAGATCGTCCGGACCGATGTCGGAGCGGATCTCGCCCGCTCGCGCCGCCGTGTCCAGGAGTGCGCCGAGTACGGGTACGAATCGCTGCTGGAAGTAATCGGGCAGGCTGTCGTAGGCCCGGTCGCCCGAGTGGAGGGCGGCGCCCAGCCCGCGCTTCGTGCCGATGAAGACCGCGAAGCGCTGCAGCCACGCGGCGAGCGCCTCGGCCGGCTCGTACCGCGCCGAGAGGGGTTCCGCGGCGTCGGCGCAGGCATCGACCTCGTTGCGGAAGACCGCGGCGATGAGGTCGGAGCGCTGGGGGAAGTGCCGGTAGAGGGTGCCGGCGCCCACGCCGGCCTTGGCGGTGATCTGACGTACGGGTGCGTCGACCCCCGAGGTGGCGAAGACCTCCGCGGCCGCCGTCAGCAGGGCGTCGGTGCTGCGCCGCGCGTCAGCGCGCAGGCGCTTGCCGGGCGGCACCCCTGTTGTGCCGGCGCCGGTCTCCCGGTCTGTGTCCTCGTGCACGACGCTCCCCTTGCTAAGCGGAACACTGTTCCGTATCGTTCTAGGTCGAACGCTGTTCCGGTTGTCCAAGCGTAGCGCCCGAGTGCGCTCTGCCGGGCACCGGTCAAGGTACGAGGAGAACCATGAACTACCGCACACTGGGCCGAACCGGCATCAAGGTCAGCCCGTACTGCCTCGGCGCGATGATGTTCGGTGCCGCGGGCAACCGCGATCACGACGAATCCGTCCGGATCATCCACAAGGCGCTGGACGCGGGGATCAACTTCGTCGACACCGCCGACGCCTACTCGCGCGGTGAGTCCGAGGAGATCGTCGGAAAGGCGCTCAAGGGCCGCCGTGACACCGTGGTGCTGGCCACCAAGGCCCACCTCCCGATGGGGGACGACCCCAACCAGCAGGGCAATTCCCGGCGCTGGCTGATCCGGGCGCTGGAGGACTCCCTGCGCAGGCTGGGCACCGACCACGTAGATCTCTTCCAGGTCCACCGGCCTGCACCGGACACCGACGTGGAGGAGACCCTCTCCGCCCTCACCGACCTGGTGCGCGCGGGCAAGGTCCGCGCCATCGGCTCCTCCACCTTCCCCGCGTCGGACATCGTCCAGGCGCAGTGGGCGGCCGAGCGGCGCGGCCTGGAGCGCTTCCGCACCGAGCAGCCGCCGTACTCGATCCTCAACCGGGGGATCGAACGCGAGGTGCTGCCCGTCTGCGAGCGCTACGGCATGGGCGCCATGGTCTGGAGCCCGCTCGCGCAGGGGCTGCTCACCGGCCGCTTCCGCAAGGGCGCCGGAACCGACAGCGTCCGGGCGGCCCGCGGTTACAGGCACCTGAGCGACGAGCGCCGGCTCGACACGGTCGAACAGCTCATCCCGGTGGCCCAGGAGGCGGGTATGTCCCTGACCCACCTGGCGATGGCCTTCGCCATCGCTCACCCCGGCGTCACCTCGGCGATCATCGGCCCGCGCACCATGGAGCACCTCGACGACCTGCTCGCCGGTGAGGGGACCGTGCTCACCGACGAGGTCTTCGACCGGATCGACGCCATCGTGCCGCCCGGAACCGACGTCGGGATGCTCGACATGGCCTACGACCCGCCCGCCATCGGGCAGGCCGCGCTGCGCCGGCGCGTGCCCGGCGAGCGCTCCGCCGCCTGATCCGGCCGGCCGCGGCCCGCACCCGGTGCGGGCCGCGGGCCGCACCGGGATCAGTTCGCCGAGGGGGCCCAGCCGTTCGCCTCGATGCGGTGGGCGTCGCCCGCCCGGCCCTCGTCGAAGACCGTGCGGCCGCCGTCCTCGACCCGGATCGCGTCGACGTAGACCCCGCGGCCGACGTACAGCTGGTCCGTGGCGTACCGCCACCTCAGCCGCAGCTCGGTGCCGTGCCAGGCCGACAGGTCCGCGTCCAGCCGGTGCCAGACCCGGCCCGACCAGCCGGAGACGGAGCCGGCCGGATGGGGTTCCGGCCGGGGCCGCCGGTCCTGCGGCGCCGGAACGGTACTGAAGGGCACCGGCCGCCAGCTCGTCCCGGAGTCCGAGGAGCCCTCCAGGAACAGGAAGTCGGAGTCCGGCTCGGTGTCCCACCACAGCGCGCAGCTCAGCCGGGCGCGCGACGAGGTGAGGGGCAGCGGCGGGAGCGCCAGGGTGGCCGATGACGCACTGGCCAGGCCGGAGAACCAGGCCGTACGGCCCCGCGCGGGCGGGACCGCGACGGCGCGCGCCAGCTGGTTGGCGGTGGCGACGCGCGGCGCGCTGCCGGAGCGCCAGTCGCGCACCGGGTGGACCGAGTTGCCGAGCACGATCAGGAATGAGTCCGTCGTCGGGTCCAGGACCAGACTGGTGCCGGTGAACCCGGTGTGGCCCGCGGTGCGCGGGGTGGCCATCGCCCCCATGTACCAGTGCTGGTAGAGCTCGAAGCCGAGGCCGTGCGCGTCACCGGGGAACGCGGTGTTGAAGTCGGTGAACAGCAGGTCCACCGAGTGGGCGGAGAGGATCCTCGCGCGTCCGTAGACCCCGCCGTTGAGGAGTGTGCGGGCGAGGACCGCCAGGTCCCAGGCGCAGGAGAAGACCCCGGCGTGACCGGCGACGCCGTCGAGGCTGTACGCGTTCTCGTCGTGCACCTCGCCCCAGACGAGCCCTCGGTCGAGGCCGGACCACGGCGGCCGCTCGTCCTCGGTCGCGGCGATCTTCGGCCGCCAGGAGGCGGGCGGGTTGTAGCGGGTGCGGTGCATCCCGAGCGGAGCGGTGATCTGCTCGCGGAGCAGGACGTCCTGGGTGCGGCCGGTGATCTTCTCCAGCACCAGCTGCAGCGAGATCAGGTTGAGGTCGGAGTAGAGGTATGCCGTGCCCGGCGGGCTGGCCGGCACCTCGTTCCAGATCAGCGCCAGCTTCCCCGCCCTGGTCGGCGCCGAGTAGAGCGGAATCCAGGCGCGGAAGCCCGAGGTGTGGGTGAGCAGCTGACGGATCGTGATGTCCTGCTTGCCGCCGCCGGCGAAGTCGGGGAGGTACGAGGCGACCGTCGCCTCCAGCTCCAGCCTGCCCCGTTCGATCTGCTGCACGGCCAGGATGGAGGTGAAAAGCTTCGACACCGACGCCAGGTCGAAGACCGTGTCCTCGGCCATGGCGATCTGCTGCTCCGGCGGGAACTCCACCCCGGTGTCGGTCTTCTCGTCGTACGCCGCATAGCGCACCGCCTTGCCGATCGGCCGGTGCAGCGCGACCGTCCCGCCCCGCCCGGCGAGCAGCACCGCGCCCGCGTACCAGGGGTGCTCGGGGGAGTCGCCGAGATACCTCTCGGCCTCGGTGACGAGCCGGTCCAGCGGCTCCTGGAGCAGCCCGGCCCGCGCGGCGGAGCCACGCCGCAGCGTCGGCCGGTGCTGCCCGGACGGCGATCCCGCCGCGGTTCCTGCGCGCATGTCCGACGCCCCCGCCTCCGGCTCCGTTGCGGACGCCGCCTCCGCGAACGGAATCGGCGCCAGGGCGAGTGCTCCGCCCAGGGCCAGCATCCCACCGCCCAGCCTCCGCCGGCTGATGCCCCCGCCCGCCGTGTCCTCGGTCATCCGGAACCCCTTCCCATGCGTGAAAGTAACTTTCGAAATCTCTTCCGACCTTGAAACTTCCTGCCGGACCAGAGGGTACTGTCACCCCCCGCCGCCCCGTAGGCCCCTGGGGCCACAAAGAATCTGACACTGCATCAGAAAAGCTCTTCCTTCGGCTGTCCGACTGCGGCATCCTGCCGCCCATGGAGACGGAGCTGAGCAAGAAACTGGGGATCGAGCACGCCATCTTCGGCTTCACGCCGTTCCCCGCGGTGGCCGCGGCGATCACCCGGGCCGGCGGATTCGGTGTGCTCGGAGCGGTCCGCTACACCGCCCCCGACGAACTCGCACGCGACCTCGACTGGATGCAGGAACACACCGACGGCAAGCCCTACGGCCTCGACGTCGTGATGCCCGCGAAGAAGGTGGAGGGTGTCAGCGAGGCCGATGTCGAGGCGATGATCCCGGCCGGACACCGGCAGTTCGTCCAGGACACCCTCACCAAGCACGGCGTCCCCGAACTCGCCGAGGGCGAGGCCTCCGGCTGGCGCATCACCGGCTGGATGGAGGAGGTCGCCCGCAACCAGCTCGACGTCGCGTTCGGCTACCCCATCAAGCTGCTCGCCAACGCACTGGGATCACCGCCCGCCGACGTCATCGCCCGCGCCCACGAGCAGGACGTGCTCGTCGCCGCCCTCGCCGGCAGCGCCCGGCACGCCCGGCACCACGCGGACGCCGGCATCGATGTCGTCGTCGCCCAGGGCTACGAGGCGGGCGGCCACACCGGGGAGATCGCCTCCATGGTCCTCGTCCCGGACGTCGTGGACGCGGTGGGCCCGCTCCCGGTCCTCGCCGCCGGAGGCATAGGCAGCGGCGAACAGGTCGCCGCCGGGCTCGCCCTCGGCGCCCAGGGCGTCTGGCTCGGCTCGCTCTGGCTCACCACGGAGGAGGCCGACATGCACTCCCGCGCCCTGACCGCGAAACTCCTCGCCGCGGGCTCCGGCGACACCGTTCGCTCCCGCGCCCTCACCGGAAAACCCGCGCGCCAGCTGCGTACCGAATGGACCGACGCCTGGGACGACCCGGCGGGCCCCGGCCCGCTGCCCATGCCGCTCCAGGGACTCCTGGTGGCCGAGGCCGTCTCGCGGATCCAGAAGTACGAGACGGGCGCCCTGCTCGGTACCCCCGTCGGCCAGATCGTCGGCCGGATGAACACCGAGCGCAGCGTGCAGGCCGTCTTCGACGACCTCACCCGGGGCTTTGAACGCGCCGTGGACCGGATCAACCGCATAGCCGGACGGAGCACCTCATGAACCAGCCGCCCAACGGCTTCTGGGCCCAGGCCACCGCCGACCCCGACCGTACGATCCTGATCGCACCCGACGGCGAGAAGTGGCCGGCCGGCCGGCTGCACGCCGACGCCAACCGGATGGTCCACGGACTGCGCGCCGCAGGCCTGGAGGAGGGCGACTCCTTCGCCGTCGTGCTGCCCAACGGCGTCGAGTTCCTCACCGCCTACCTCGCCGCCTCGCAGGCCGGCTTCTACCTCGTCCCGGTCAACCACCACCTGATGGGCCCCGAGATCGCCTGGATCGTCTCCGACTCCGGCGCCAAGGTGCTCATCGCCCACGAGCGTTTCACGGACGCCGCGACGGCCGCCGCCGACGAGGCGAAACTGCCCACCAGCCACCGCTACGGCGTCGGCGAGGTCGAGGGCTTCCGCCCGTACGCCGAACTGCTGGAGAACCGGCCGGTATCGCCCCCCGGGGGACGCACCCTCGGCTGGGTCATGAACTACACCTCCGGCACCACGGGGCGGCCGCGCGGCATCCGCCGCCCGCTGCCCGGAAAGCTTCCGGAGGAGACCTATCTCGGCGGCTTCCTCGGCATCTTCGGCATCAAACCGTTCGACGGCAACGTCCACCTGGTCTGCTCACCGCTCTACCACACCGCGGTGCTCCAGTTCGCGGGAGCCGCTCTGCACATCGGCCACCCGCTGGTCCTGATGGACAAGTGGTCGCCCGAGGAGATGCTGCGGGCGATGGACACCCACCGCTGCACCCACACCCACATGGTCCCCACCCAGTTCCACCGACTCCTCGCCCTCCCCGACGAGGTGAAGCGGGGTTACGACGTCACGGCGATGCGCCACGCCATCCACGGGGCGGCCCCCTGCCCCGACCACGTCAAACGCGCCATGATCGACTGGTGGGGCCAGTGTGTCGAGGAGTACTACGCGGCCAGCGAGGGCGGCGGCGCCTTCGCCACCGCGGAGGACTGGCTGCGGAAGCCGGGCACGGTCGGCCGGGCCTGGCCGATCAGCGAACTCGCGGTCTTCGACGACGAGGGCAACCGCCTCGCACCGGGCGAGCTCGGCACCGTCTACATGAAGATGAGCACCGGCGGCTTCAGCTATCACAAGGACGAGGGCAAGACCCGGAAGAACCGCATCGGGGACTTCTTCACGGTGGGCGATCTCGGCATCCTCGACGAGGACGGCTACCTGTTCCTCCGCGACCGGAAGATCGACATGATCATCTCGGGCGGGGTCAACATCTACCCCGCCGAGATCGAGGGCGAACTGCTCACCCATCCCGCTGTCGCGGACGCCGCGGTCTTCGGCATTCCGCACCCGGACTGGGGCGAGGAGGTCCGGGCGGTCGTCGAAGCCGCCGAGGGGTACGAGGCGGGTGACGCGCTCGCCGCCGAGATCCTCGGCCACTGCGCCGAGCGGCTCGCCGGGTACAAGCGTCCCAAGACCCTCGGCTTCATCACGACGATGCCCCGCGACCCCAACGGCAAGCTGTACAAGCGGCGTCTGCGTGAGCCGTACTGGGAGGGGCGCACCTGACGCGGCGGGGGCCGGGGCCCGCCCGCCGCGCGGGCCCCGGCCCGTGGTCGCGCCGCTCCCCGCCGCCGTCGGAACGGACCCGCCGGACGCCCCGGACATCCCAACCGGTATCCGGGCCCTTGACCGCCGGGCCCGGCCCGCACAGGATCACGCCATGACAGGTGTACGAAGCAGCACAGTCGACGGCGTCCTGACCCGCAGCGCACGGCGTACCCCCGGGCGAACCGCCCTGCGGTACGCCGACCGGACCTGGTCCTACCGGGAACTGGAGGAGGCCGTCAGTACCGCGGCCGCCGTCCTGATGGACGGCCACGGGCTGAGCCCGGGGGACCGGGTGGCCTCCTACGCCCACAACTCCGACGCCTACCTGATCGGCTTCCTGGCCTGCGCCCGCGCCGGACTCGTCCACGTGCCCGTCAACCAGAACCTCACCGGCGAGGACCTGGCGTACATCCTGAGCCAGTCCGGCAGCTCCCTGGTCCTCACGGACCCGGACCTGGCCGGCCGGGTTCCGGACGGCTACGCCGTACGCGCGCTGCGCGACGCCCCGGACTCCCTCCTGGCCGCACTGGCCGCGCCGCGCGCCTTCACACCCGGCCGTGAGCCGGGAGCGGACGACCTGGTCCAGTTGCTGTACACCTCGGGGACCACCGCGCTCCCCAAGGGCGCGATGATGACGCACGGCGCCCTCGTCCACGAGTACGTCAGCGCCGTCACCGCCCTCGACCTCCGCGCCGGCGACCGGCCCGTCCACGCCCTGCCGCTCTACCATTCCGCGCAGCTGCACGTGTTCCTGTTGCCCTACCTCGCGGTCGGGGCGGAGAACACGGTCCTGGACGCCCCGGAGGCCGGCCGGATCTTCGACCTCGTCGAGTCCGGACAGGCCGACAGCGTCTTCGCCCCGCCCACCGTCTGGATCGGCCTCGCCAACCATCCGGAATTCGAACGCCGCGACCTCGGCGGGCTGCGCAAGGCGTACTACGGCGCGTCGGTCATGCCCGTACCGGTACTGGAACGGCTCCGCGCCCGGCTGCCCCAACTGGCCTTCTACAACTGCTTCGGGCAGAGCGAGATCGGCCCGCTCGCCACCGTCCTGGGGCCCGACTAGCACGAGGGCCGGATGGACTCCTGCGGCCGGCCCGTCCTCTTCGTCGAGGCCAAGGTGGTCGACGAGGACGGCGCGGACGTCCCCGACGGCACGGCCGGCGAAGTGGTGTTCCGCTCACCGCAGCTGTGCGGCGGCTACTGGGAGAAGCCGCAGGAGAGCGCCGAGGCGTTCGCGAGGGGTGGTTCCACTCCGGCGACCTCGCCGTACGCGACGCGGAGGGCTACTTCACCATCGTCGACCGGGTGAAGGACGTCATCAACTCCGGCGGCGTCCTCGTCGCCTCCCGCCAGGTCGAGGACGCCCTCTACACCCACCCCGCCGTCGCGGAGGCGGCGGTCGTCGGACTCCCCGACGAGCGCTGGATCGAGGCCGTCACCGCCGTCGTCGTGCTGCGGGGCGAGGCGACGGAGGCCGAACTGATCGAACACGCCCGCGAACGCCTCGCCCACTTCACCCCGTCACCGCCGTCGTCGTGCTGCGGGGCGAGGCGACGGAGGCCGAACTGATCGAACACGCCCGCGAACGCCTCGCCCACTTCAAGGCCCCCAAGAAGGTCCTTTTCGTGGACGGACTCCCGCGCAACGCCAGCGGCAAGATCCTCAAGCGGGAGCTGCGCGACCGCTTCGCCTGACGCGGCGTCCCCCTGCCGCGCCCTACCCTCTGACCGTGACGCGGCCGACTCCGACGTGGAAGCTGTCGATGTGGCCGCTGCCCTGCGGAGCCGGTGTGCCCTTGTACCAGAGCGGGGCCGTGACCACGCCGGGATCGACGAGGTCGAGTCCGTCGAAGAACCGCGCGACCTCGGGGCGGGTCCGGGGCCGCAGGCTGATGCCGCTCGACCGGTAGGTCTCGGTCTTGTCCTCCTCGGCCGGGAGGAACTCATTGGTGAAGTGCGAGAGGATCAGGCAACTGCCGACGGGCAGCGCTGCCAGGAGGGTGCGGGTGATGCCGTACGGGTCCTCCTCGTCCGGCACGAAGTGCATGAGGGCGATGAGGGAGAGCGCGACGGGCCGGTCGAAGTCCAGCGAGTTCCGCGCGTGACGGAGAATCCTCTCCGGCTCGCGCACATCGGCGTCGAGGTAGTCCGTCGAGCCCTCGGGCGTGCTGATGAGCAGCGCCTCCGCGTGACGCAGGACGATCGGATCGTTGTCCGTGTAGACGACCCGGGCCGCCGGGTTGATCTCCTGGACTATCTGGTGGAGGTTCGGCCGGGTCGGGATGCCCGTTCCGATGTCGAGGAACTGGTCGATACCCGTGCGCGCGGCCCAGCCGGCCGCCCGGCGCATGAACGCCCGGTTCTGCGCGACACCCGCTTTCGCCATGGGCGGCATCTGCTCGCCCAGCTCCTGGTCCACCGGGTAGTTGTCCTTGCCGCCCAGGAGGTAGTCGTAGACGCGCGCCGGGTGCGGCCTGCTGGTGTCGATGATCGGGGTGTCGGCCGGATCCGGCGTCATGGCAGCTCCAGAATTCCTCGGTGCGCGGGAGCAGGCAGGAGGCGCCCCGTCGACGCATCCTGCCACAGCGACTGCACGCGAAACCCTGCCACATCGGACCGGGGCGGCGCGGTGCCGCGGTCAACTGCCCGGCCGGTCCCGCTCGTCCACGATCCTCCTGAACTTGCCGACCGACCTCTCCAGCGTCTCCGGATCGAGGATCTCCACCCCGACCGAGACCCCGATCCCGTCCTTGACGGCCGCCGCGACCGACACCGCGGCGGCCGCGCGCTGCTCGGGCGTCGCCCCGGCCCTGGCCTCCGCGCGCACCGTCAGCACGTCCAGCCGGCCCTCGCGGGTCAGCCGCAGCTGGAAGTGCGGCGAGACGGCCGGGGTACGGAGCACGATCTCCTCGATCTGGGTCGGGAAGAGGTTCACCCCCCGCAGGATCACCAGGTCGTCGCTGCGCCCGGTGACCTTCTCCATGCGCCGGAAGACCCGTGCCGTCCCCGGCAGCAGCCGGGTCAGGTCCCGGGTCCGGTAACGGATCACCGGCATGGCCTCCTTGGTGAGCGAGGTGAACACCAGCTCACCCTCCGCCCCCTCCGGCAGCACCTCGCCGGTGAACGGGTCGACCACCTCCGGATAGAAGTGGTCCTCCCAGATGTGCAGCCCGTCCTTCGTCTCCACGCACTCCTGGGCGACGCCCGGACCCATCACCTCGGACAGCCCGTAGATGTCGACCGCGTCGATCGCGAACCGCTCCTCGATCTCGCGCCGCATCTCCTGCGTCCACGGCTCGGCGCCGAAGATGCCCACCTTCAGCGAGGCCGACCTCGGGTCGACGCCCTGCCGCTCGAACTCGTCCAGGAGGGTGAGCATGTACGACGGCGTCACCATGATGATCTCGGGCCGGAAGTCCTGGATCAGCTGGACCTGCCGGGCGGTCATGCCGCCGGACGCGGGGATGACCGTGCAGCCGAGCCGCTCCGCGCCGTAGTGCGCGCCGAGTCCGCCGGTGAACAGCCCGTATCCGTAAGCGATATGGACCTTCTGCCCCGGGCGGCCGCCCGCCGCCCGGATCGAGCGGGCGACCACGTCCGCCCAGGTGTCCAGATCCCGCTGGGTGTAGCCGACGACGGTCGGGCGGCCCGTCGTGCCGCTGGAGGCGTGGATCCGGCGCACCTGCTCCTCGGGCACCGCGAACATCCCGAACGGATAGTTGTCCCGCAGATCCGCCTTGGTGGTGAACGGGAACCGGGCCAGATCGGCGAGTGAGCGGCAGTCGTCGGGGTGCAGTCCCGCCCGGTCGAACGCGGCCCTGTAGTGGCCGACGTGGGTGTACGCGTGCCGCAGCGTCGCCCGCAGCCGTTCGAGCTGGAGCTCTCGCAGCTCCTCGCGGTCCATCCGTTCCGCCGCGTCCAGCAGAGCCGTCATGCGGATCTCCCTCTTCCGTGCGCACCGTGCAGACGACCGATCATTCGGTCGTTCCTCCCGGGAGCAGTAATTCAGGATCTTCGGCCCGCTGGCAAGAGGGGGGACCGGACGCATGTCACCCGGCCGCCCCCGATGCGGCCGGCCCGCCGCGGATACGCTCGTACCGAACAGAGCCGCATCACCCGGTCGGCCCTGTTTGGATGGTTTCCATGCCGACTTTCCACACGTACGACGGAACCGAGCTCGCGTACCACCTCGAAGGACAGGGCGCACCCCTGATCTGCCTGCCTGGCGGGGCCATGCGGGCCAGTACCTATCTCGGACGCCTGGGCGGACTCGACGGCCACCGGCAACTGGTGCTGCTCGATCTGCGGGGCACCGGGGACTCCGCCGTACCGGACGACACCTCCACCTACCGCTGCGACCGGCTGGTCGACGACGTCGAGGCACTGCGCGAACACCTGGGGCTGGAACACATCGACCTGCTCGCCCACTCGGCGGCGGCGGACCTCGCCGTGCTCTACGCCGCGCGATACCCGCAGGCGCTGCGCCGTCTGCTCCTCGTCGCCCCCGCGACACGGGCCGCCGGACTCGGGTTCGCCGAGCGCGAGGCCCGCGAGGCCGCCGGGCTGCGTCGCGCGGAACCGTGGTACGAGGAGGCGCTGCCGGCACTGGAGCAGATATGGGCCGGACGCCTCGACGACGAACTGCGCGCCTCGGCCCGGCCGTTCCTCTACGGCCGCTGGGACGACGCCGCGCGGGCCCACGCGGCGTCGTCCGCGGCGCAGATCAACGCCGCCGCCGCACAGCACTATTACGCGCCGGGAGCCCTCGACCCGGCCGCGACGGTGGCCGCACTGCACGAGCTGGCGTCCCCGGTGCTCGTCCTCGCCGGGGAGTACGACGGCGTGACGACCCCCGACCGCGCCGCCGAACTGGCCGCGCTCTTCCCGGAATCCGAGTTCGCCGTACAGCGTGGTGCCGCCCACTTCCCGTGGCTGGACGACCCCGGGGCCTTCGTCCGCACCACCGCCGCCTTCCTGGACCCGGAGGTGCACAGCGTGCAGGCGGGCGGGACACGGCTCGCCTACCGGGTGTGGGGAGACCCCTCCGCACCGCCGGTCGTGCTGGTCCACGGACGCTGCGACGACAGCCGCACCTGGACCCGGATCGCCGAACAGCTGGCGGCCCGAAACCGGGTGTACGCCATCGACTTCCGCGGCCACGGCCTCAGCGACTGGCCCGGCCGCTACTCCTTCGAGCTGTTCCGCGACGACCTGCACGCGTTCCTGGAGGCCCGCAACCTCTCCGGCGCCACGGTCGTCGGGCACTCCATGGGCGGCGCGGCGGCCTATCTGCTGGCCGGGCGGCAGCCCGGACTCATCGGCCGGCTCGTCCTGGAGGAGGCCCCGCCGCCCTTCCCGCTCGACCCGCCCCGCGGACCCGTCGAACGCCCCGAGGGGGAGCTCGGCTTCGACTGGCCCGTGGTGCCGTCCATCAACGCCCAGCTCAATGAACCCGATCCGGAGAACCGGGAACGCCTCGGTGAGATCACCGTGCCCACCCTGGTCGTCGGCGGCGGGCCACGAAGCCGGATCGACCAGGAGGACCTCGCCTGGATGGCGCGGCGGATCCCCGGCGGCCGGCTCGTCACCATCGACGCCGGCCATCTCGTCCACACCGAACGGCCGGAGGAATTCCTCGCGGCGCTCCGGTCGTTCGGAGTGGACTGACGCGGCCGGCCGGGCGGGTCAGCCCCGGCGCAGCAGCGACACCATGACGTCGCGCAGCGTCGTCTCCGCGTCCGGGACGCCCGCCGGTGAACGCCAGGCGACGAACCCGTCCGGGCGCACCAGCACAGCGCCCTCGGTGCTCGTCCCGTGCGCCTCGGCCCAGTCGGCACCGGCCTCCGGCTCCAGATCGCCGCCCGGACCGGTGCCGATGCCGAACGCGTCGAGCCGCACCGAGAGCTGGTCGCCGACCCGGGCCGCCGCCCGCCGCCACGCCACGTCCGCGCCATCGGTGAGCAGTACGAACGAGCGCTCGTACAGGTCCAGGGTGGAGATCCGTTCACCGGCCCGCCGGACCCACAGGTGCGGTGCGCGGCTGCCCGGTTCACCCGTCAGCTGCATCCCCTGCGGCACCACCGGCTGGTCCGGGGCGACGCCCAGCACCGCCCCGTCCACGTAGCGGTAGCCCAGCGCCACGTTCAGCATGCCGCCGCGCTTGCCGCCGCCCACGGTGGGCGGCGGCGCGTACCCCGGGTGGCTGTGCTCGCCGGAACGCGCGGAGGCCCGCTCGCTCGTCGCCCGCGCCACCGGGAGCCGCTCCGCGCCGTACGTGTCCAGCAGACCCGGCCCCGCCTCACCGCGGAGCACGGCCGCCAGCTTCCACGCCAGGTTGTGCGCGTCCTGGATGCCGGTGTTGGAGCCGAACGCCCCGGTGGGCGACATCTCGTGCGCCGAGTCACCGGCGAGGAACACCCGGCCCCGTGAGTAGCGGTCCGCCACCCGCTCCGCCGCGTGCCACGGTGCCTTGCCGGTGATCTCCAGATCGATGTCCGGAGCGCCGACCGCCTTGCGGATGTGCTCGGCGCACCGCTCGTCCGTGAAGTCCTCCAGGGTCTCGCCCCGGTCGGGCTGCCACGGCGCGTGGAACACCCACTGCTCCTCGTTGTCCACCGGCAGCAGGGCGCCGTCCGCCTCCGGGTTGGTCAGGTAGCAGACGATGAAGCGCCGGTCGCCGAGCACATCGGCGAGCCGGCGGGAGCGGAAGGTGATACTCACGTTGTGGAACAGGTCGCCGGCACCCGAACGGCCGATCCGCAGCTGCTCGCGGACCGGACTGCGCGGACCGTCGGCGGCGATGAGATAGTCCGCCCGCACGGTGGTGTGCTCGCCGGTCTCCCGGTTCTTCAGGACCGCCCCGACACCTGAGCCGTCCGGGTCGAACGACAGCAGTTCGGTGGAGAACCGCAGGTCACCGCCCTGCTCCCGGGCCCGGTCCAGCAGCACCGGCTCCAGGTCGTTCTGGCTGCACAGGCACCAGCCCGTCGGGCTGAAGCGGGCGAGTGCGCCACCCGGGTCGATCTCCTTGAACAGCCACTCCTGGTCGTCACCGGTCAGCGAACCGGCCTGCAGGATGCCGTGGTTCTCCGCCAGCACCGACGCGGCCGCCCGGATCCGCTCCTCCACCCCCGCCCGGCGGAAGACCTCCATCGTGCGGACGTTGTTGCCGCGGCCGCGCGGATGCGTCGAGGTGGCCGCGTGCTTCTCGACCAGCAGATGCTCGACGCCGAGCCGGCCGAGGAAGAGGGACGCGGACAGGCCCACCAGGGATCCGCCCACGATGAGGACCGGTACGCGGAGGTCGACGTTCTCGTTCATGAGTTGCTCCAGCTCGGACGCCGTACAGATGCAGTGTCCATGCCCCTGCCGGGGCCCGGTCGGAGCGGTTCGGACGCTCGCTCACCTGAACGGTTCATAAATCTCGCGTCAGCCGGACCAGCGTTTCACGATCGGTGACGGAGACGACGCCCGCGGTCCGGGGCGGACCGTGCGCAGCTGCCGGGAGACTCCCCGCTCCGATTCCACTCGACAGCCACCGGTTACCCAGCGAACCGGCGGGCCGGGCCGCCCCACCGCTCGAAGGAGTTCGAAAGATGACCACCACCCTCTCGGAACGGACCTCCCAGTCCGCCTTCGACGGATCAAGGCTGCGGGTCATCCTGCTGCTTGACCTGCACGACGGCGCCCAGAAGCAGTTCCTGGAGGCCTACGAGCACATGCGCAACCAGGTGGCCTCCATCCCCGGCCACATCAGCGACCAGCTGTGCCAGTCCATCGAGAACCCCTCCCAGTGGCTCATCACCAGCGAGTGGGAGAGCGCCCCGCCCTTCCTCGCCTGGGTCAACAGCGAGGACCACGTCGCCACGGTCCAGCCCCTGCACAGCTGCGTGCGCGACACCCGCTCGCTGCGCTTCAGCGTCCTGCGCGAGACCGGCGCAGCCTTCGAGGAGAGCTTCGAGCCCGCCAAGGGCGGCCTGCAGGCCGCGCCCCGCCTCGGGGACGGGATCGTGCGCCACGCGCTGACCTTCACCGTGAAGCCGGGCACCGAGGAGAGGGTCGCCAAGATCCTCGCCGACTACGACCCCCCGAAGGCACGGGTCGACGAGCACACCCGGCTGCGCCGCACCTCGCTCTTCATGCACGGCAACCGCGTCGTGCGCGCGGTCGAGGTCGAGGGCGATCTCCTCGCGGCCCTGCGCCACGTCTCCCGGCAGCCGGAGATCCGGGCCGTCGAGGAAGCGCTCAACCCGTACCTGGAGCAGGACCGCGACCTGGCCGACCCCGACTCCGCCCGGATGTTCTTCACCCGGGCGGCGCTGCCCACCGTCCACCACGTGACGACGGGCCGCCACCCCGACCGGGACCTCAAGCGCCACGCGCTCTTCTACCAGGCCAAGGAGGGCTGCGGCATGGCGCTGGCCCGCCTCCTGGCCGAGCACGACGAGGAGGAGGCCGACGACGCCGGCAGCCCCATCGACAGCAGCACCATCTTCCAGCGCGACGACATCGTCGTCCGGCTCCTGGAAGTGGACGGCCCCCTCGACGCGCAGCCCGACCGGTCGCTGGGCATCCACGGCCCCGGCAAGGCGGTCAGGCTCGCCCGCCTCCTCGACGGGGAGGCGAACCCCGTGCCCACCGGCGAACAGGACGCCATGCGCTTCCTCAGCCGTGCCGGGATGCACCTGATCACCGACCGGCGGGCAGCGGAGTCCTGAACCGCGTACCAGCAGAGCGGGGGGTTCTCGCTCAACCCGTCGGCACAACTCGCAACGCGCCAGGAGGAAGACACTCATGACCACGCACCGGCCACGCATCGTGGACCTCAGCGAGACCCAGCCCAACACCAGGCGCGGAGGAGACCTGCGCGCCCTGCTCACTCCGACGGCCGTAGGCGCGACCAGCGGCTTCATGGGACTGGCCACCATCCAGCCCGGCGACCGCATCGCGGAGCACTACCACCCCTACTCGGAGGAGTTCGTGTACGTGGTGAACGGGCTCCTGGAGGTCGACCTGGACGGTGAGCCCTACGCGATGCGGCCCGACCAGGGGCTGCTGATCCCGCTGAACGTACGCCACCGCTTCCGCAACGTCGGTGACACCGAGGTCCGCATGGTCTTCCACCTCGGCCCCCTCGCGCCCCGCCCGGAACTCGGACACGTCGACACCGAGCTGCCCGATCACGCCGCCCCCGAGCAGGGCGCGCCGCCAGAACGAACGGAGGCCGCTTCATGACCCGGCGGGTGGCGGTCACCGGGGTCGGGGTCGTCGCTCCGGGCGGGATCGGCGCACCGGCCTTCTGGGACCTCCTCGCCAACGGCCGCACCGCCACGCGCGGCATCACGCTCTTCGACCCGGCCGGCTTCCGGTCCCGGATCGCCGCCGAGTGCGACTTCGACCCGGCCGCCCACGGGCTGGACGCGGACGAGGTCGCCCGCTCCGACCGGTACGTCCAGTTCGCGATGGTGGCCGCCCGCGAGGCACTCGCGGACGCGGGCCTCGACCAGGAGCGCACCGATCCCTGGCGGATGGGCGTCTCGCTCGGCACGGCCGTCGGCGGAACCACCCGGCTGGAGCACGACTACGTCGCGGTCAGCGGCAGCGGCGCGCGCTGGGACGTCGACCACCGTCCGGCCGGGCCCCATCTGGAGCGGGCGTTCTCACCGAGTTCGCTGGCCTCCGCCGTCGCCGAGCAGGTCGGGGCGCACGGTCCGGTGCAGACCGTATCGACGGGCTGCACCTCCGGCCTCGACGCGATCGGATACGCCTTCCACTCCATCGAGGACGGCCGCGTCGACGTGTGCATCGCCGGGGCGTCGGACTCCCCGATCACCCCGATCACGGTGGCGTGCTTCGACGCGATCAAGGCGACCTCCGCCAACAACGAGGACCCGGAGCACGCCTCCCGGCCCTTCGACTCCCGCCGCGACGGCTTCGTGATGGGCGAGGGCGGGGCCGTACTCGTGCTGGAGGAACTGGAGCACGCCCGTGCCCGGGGCGCGACGGTGTACTGCGAGATCGCCGGCTACGCGACCTTCGGCAACGCGTACCACATGACCGGGCTGACCCCGGAGGGCCTGGAGATGGCCGAGGCCATCAACCGGGCCCTCGGCCACGCCGGGATCGCCGCGTCGGACATCGACTACGTCAACGCGCACGGCTCGGGCACCAAACAGAACGACCGGCACGAGACGGCCGCCGTGAAGCGGGCGCTCGGCGCGCACGCCCACGACGTACCGATGAGCTCCATCAAGTCGATGGTCGGCCACTCGCTCGGCGCGATCGGGGCGATAGAGATCGCGGCCTGCGTACTCGCGCTGGTCCACCAGACGGTCCCGCCGACGGCGAACTACGAGTCCCCGGACCCCGAGTGCGACCTCGACTACGTGCCGCGCACCGCACGCCCGCTGAAGCTGCGCAGTGTTCTCTCCGTCGGCAGCGGCTTCGGTGGCTTCCAGTCCGCTGTCGCCCTGACCAGAACCGGTGGGAGGACACCATGAGCACCGACAAGGCCCGGCAGACCGTTATCACCGGCATCGGGGTCGTCGCCCCCAACGGCACGTCCACCGAGACCTTCTGGAAGCGGACGCAGGAAGGCCTGAGCGTACTGGACCGGGTCACCCGCGAAGGGTGCGAGGAGCTGCCGCTGCGCGTGGCCGGCGAGGTCAGGGGCTTCGACCCGGTCAGCCTGATCGAGGAGCGCTACCTCGTCCAGACCGACCGGTTCACGCACTTCGCGATGGCCGCGGCGGACATGGCCCTGGACGACGCCCGGCTGGGCCGCGCCGACTACGAGGACAAGCCGTTCAGCGTGGGCGTGGTGACCGCCGCCGGTTCCGGCGGCGGCGAGTTCGGCCAGCGCGAGCTGCAACGGCTGTGGGGCCAGGGATCCAAGTACGTCGGCCCGTACCAGTCGATCGCCTGGTTCTACGCCGCGAGCACCGGCCAGATCTCCATCCGCGGCGGCTTCAAGGGGCCCTGCGCGGTGGTGGCCAGTGACGAGGCCGGCGGCCTCGACGCGATGGCGCACGCCGCCCGGTCCGTCCGGCGCGGCACCGACGCGGTGGTGGTCGGCGCGGCCGAGGCCCCCCTCGCCCCCTACTCCGTCGTCTGCCAGCTCGGATACCGGGACCTGAGCTCCGCAGAGGACCCGACGCGGGCCTACCGCCCGTTCACCTCTGACGCCTGCGGATTCGTGCCGGCGGAGGGCGGCGCGATGTTCGTGGTCGAGGAGGAGGGCGCGGCGCGGGAGCGCGGCGCCCGGGTCAGGGCCGAGATCGCCGGTCACGCGGCCACCTTCACCACCGCGATGCGCTGGGAGGAGTCCCGGGAGGGGCTCGCCCACGCCATCGAGGGTGCGCTGCGGGAGGCCGGCTGCGCGCCCGAGGAGATCGACGTGGTCTTCGCGGACGCCCTCGGCGTACCCGCCGCGGACCGTGCGGAGGCGCAGGCGCTGGCCGACGCGCTCGGTACGCACGGCAGGCGGGTTCCGGTGACGGCGCCCAAGACCGGTATCGGGCGGGCGTACTGCGGTGCCCCCGTCCTCGACGCGGCCGCCGCCGTGCTCGCCATGGAGAACGGCCTGATCCCGCCGACGCCGAACGTGTTCGAGGTCTGCCACGACCTCGACGTCGTCACCGGACGGGCCCGCCCCGCCGAACTGCGGACCGCGCTCGTGCTCAGCCGCGGCCTCATGGGCTCCAACGCGGCGATGGTGCTGCGGCGCCCCGCCCACGGCGCGTGAGAGCCCAACGAAAATCCCCGCGAGAAGGAAGAAGCCCCTCATGACCGACCGACTGACCTACGACGAACTCGCCGTCCTGATGAAGAAGGGCGCCGGACTGACCGTCGACCCCCGGGAGATGGAGAGCCGCCCCGGCACCGCCTTCGACGAGTTCGGCCTCGACTCCCTGGGCCTCCTCGGCATCGTCGGCGTGCTGGAGAACCGGCACGGACAGCCGCTGCCGGCCGACGCCGACCGGTGCAAGACGCCCCGCGAGTTCCTCGACCTCGTCAACAACAGCCTCGTGACAGGAGCCTGACGTGTCCGGACACACCGAGAACGAGATCATCATCGCCGCCCCCCTGGACCTCGTCTGGGACATGACGAACGACCTCGAGAACTGGCCGGACCTGTTCAGCGAGTACGCCGCGGTCGAGATCATCGAGCGCGACGGCGAGCGGACCACCTTCCGCCTCACCATGCACCCCGACGACAACGACAAGGTGTGGAGCTGGGTCTCCGAGCGCACCACCGACCGCCGCGCCCGCAAGGTCCGTGCCCGTCGCATCGAGCCCGGCCCGTTCCAGCACATGGACATCCACTGGGAGTACTCCGAGGTCCCCGGCGGCACCCGGATGCACTGGGCGCAGGACTTCGCGATGCGCCCGGACGCCCCGGTCGACGACGCCTGGATGACCGACAACATCAACCGCAACTCGCGTGTCCAGATGGAGCTCATCCGGGACAAGATCGAGCAGCGCGACCGTGAGCACCGTTCGGCGTCCGTCACGGCCGGCTGACGTCCCGTCCGCCGACGGTCCGGCCACCCGGCCCCGTACCGGGTACCGGGCCGGGTACCAGAAAGGCACCACCCGATGCACCACACACTGATCGTCGCCCGGATGGCGCCGGAGTCGGCGCCGGACATCGCCGAGCTGTTCGCCGCCTCCGACCGCACCGAGCTGCCGCACCTGGTCGGCGTCACCCGGCGCAAGCTCTTCCAGTTCGGCGACGTCTATCTGCACATGATCGAGTCCGAGCGGCCGCCCGGACCGGAGATCGCCAAGGCGACCGAGCACCCGGAGTTCAAGGGGCTCAGCGACCGGCTGACCGCCTTCATCAGCCCGTACGACCCGCAGACCTGGCGGGGCCCCAAGGACGCGATGGCCCAGGAGTTCTACCGCTGGGAGCGCGACGCCTCCGCCTGACGACGACGATCGCCCCGGGCCCGGCCTCTCGGCCGGGCCCGGGGCGATCCGCGTGCGTTCGCCGGAACGGCGGAATCAGTCCGGGACCACGCATTCGAACGCGTGGAGGTAGGGGTTGACCTGCCGGATCTCACCGATGAGCAGCCCGGCCTCCGACAGCCGGTCCACCAGACTCTGCCGGGTGTGCTTGGCGCCGCCGACGTTCAGCAGGAGCAGCAGGTCCATGGCGGTGGTGAACCGCATCGAGGGGGTGTCGTCGACGAGGTTCTCGATGACGACGACGCGGGCCCCCGGACGGGCCGCCGCGACGACGCTGCGCAGCGCCCGGCGGGTGCTGTCGTCGTCCCACTCCAGGATGTTCTTGATGATGTAGAGATCGGCCGCCACCGGGATGCCCTCACGGCAGTCCCCGGCCACGATGGCGGCCCGGCCGGCGAGCGGGCCGCCGTCCCGCAGCCGTTCGTCGGCCCGTGCCACCACACCCGGCAGGTCCATTAGGGTCCCGCTCACCGAGGGGTGCTTCTCCAGCAGGCTCGCCAGTACGTGCCCCTGACCGCCGCCGATGTCGGCGACCACGGACACCCCGGTGAGGTCGAGGAGCGCGGCGACGTCCAGCGCGGACTGCACGCTGGACGTGGTCATGGCCCGGTTGAAGACCTGGGCCGACTCATGGGCGTTCTGGTGGAGGTAGTCGAAGAACTCCTTGCCGTACACGTCCTCGAAGACATTGCGGCCGGAGCGCACCGCGTCGTCCAGCCGAGGCCAGACGTCCCAGGTCCAGGGCTCGGTGCACCAGAGCGAGATGTACCGGAGGCTGTCCGGGTCGTCCTCGCGCAGCAGCCGCGACATCTCGGTGTGGGCGAAGGCGCCGTCCGGAGTCTCGGTGAAGATGCCGTAGCAGGACAGGGCGCGCAGCAGCCGCTCCATCGGTACCGGTTCGGTCTTCACCGCCTCGGCCAGTTCGGCCGCGGTGGCGGGTGTCTCGCCCAGCGCGTCCGCGACACCGAGCCGGCACGCGGCACGCACGGCGGCGGCGCAGGCGGCGCCGAACACGATCTCACGCAGCCGCATCGCCGGCTGCGGTGCGGCCGCGGCGGCGGGCGGGCCGGGAGCGGGTGCGGCGGCGGGGGTGGGGGTGGTACTCACGGTGGTCATGGGCTCTCGCTTCTCCTCGTACGGGGGCGCACCGGTCAGCACATTCCGGCCGGTGCGGACGTCGTGCAGACGTTGCCGGTGAAGTCGTTGCCCGTGCCGGTGTCCTCATTGGCCAGGTCGGCCGGCCGGTTGCCCGTGACCACGTTGCCGGTGATGGTGTTGTCGGTGTTCTTCGCTCCGACGAAGCTCTTGAACAGCACGACGCCGCCCGAGAGCGGGGTGGCCCCCACGTTGTCCCGGATCACGTTGGAGCGCACCTGGGTCGTCTCGGTGCCGGTGAGGACGATGCCGGAGCCCTGGAGGGCGGGCAGCCGGTCGGTGGCACCGCAGAACTTGTTGTTCCCGGTGATCCGGTTGGACCGGATGGTCATGGCGCCGGCCTTCGGCGTCCCCTCGTCGCCCACGACGAACACGCCGGTGCAGTTGGCGGTGAGGGTGTTGTCGTCGACGAGCAGGTTCCGCACCCGGCGTGCGGTGAACCCGATCCGGTTGTCGGTCAGCGTGTTGCCCCGGACCCGGGTGCCGAGGGTGTCCGTGGCGCCGCCCTCCTCGTCCACGCTGTTGGCGACGAAGATGCCCGCGTCGCCGTTGGCGCGGGCGGTGTTGTCCCGGATGTCGGAGCGGGTGGAGCGCTGCTGGGCGATGCCCCAGGTGCCGTTGGAGCCGGCGGTCACGTCCCGGACCTCCAGCCCGTCCGTCCAGGAGGCCCAGACGCCGTTCCTGGCGAACCCGGTGACCGCGAGGGAGCGGACGGACACGTGGTCCACGGTGTGCTGGGCCGTCCCCTGGACGCAGACACCGTTGCCGGCCTTCGCACAGGCGTTGTCCGGCTGCGCGCGGCTGGTGTCCGGCACGATGACCGTCCGGTCCCCGGAGCCGCGCAGGGTCAGGCCCGGTGTGCTGATGAGCACGCTCTCGCGGTAGGTGCCGGGCCGGACGACGATGGTGTCACCGGTCCGTGCGGCGTCCACGGCTGCCTGGATCGACTGGCCCGGATACACCACACGGTCGCCGGCGGCAGCGGCCGAGGCGGACGGAACAGCCGCGCCCAGTCCGGCGGCCGAGGCGGCAGCGATGCTCACGAGGCATGTGAAGTGTCGTTTCCTCATGAGCCGAAGCTATGGGCGATCACCCCCCGATGCCACGCAGGGTGAGCGGTTGGGTACCGGACGTGCCCGAATGGCTTACGCCATGCCCCCCGGCCCCCGTCCGCGGCGGACGCGGGGCCGCGCACTCGGGTGATATCGGCGCCGACCGCCGCCCGCCGCCCCGTCCCGGCCGCCGCCCGCCGTCCCGGCCCCGGCGCCGGCCGGTCGCCCGTCTCAGCCGTGGGCCCGGCGCCCGTCTCAGCCGTCGGCCGGGCGGACCGGAGCGACGACCGAGCGGGCCCACCGGTAGTCCGCCTTGCCGCTGGGGGAGCGCCGGATCTGCGGGGCGATCACCAGGTGCCGGGGGATCTTGTAGCCGGCCAGCCGGGTCCGGCAGTGGGCCTGGACGTCGTCGAGCGAGGGTTCCTCCGCGCCCTCGCGCAGCTGTACCACGGCGGCGACCTGGCTGCCCCAGCGCTCGTCGGGTGCGCCGGCGACCAGCGCGTCGTACACGTCCGGATGGGCCTTGAGGGCCTGCTCGACCTCCTCCGGGTACACCTTCTCGCCGCCGGTGTTGATGCACTGCGAACCCCGGCCCAGCACGGTCACGATGCCATCGGTGTCGACCGTCGCCATGTCGCCGAGCAGTACCCACCGCTCCTCGCCCTTGCGGAAGAACGTCTCCGCGGTCTTGCGGGGGTCGTTGTAGTAGCCGAGCGGCACATGGCCGCGCTGCGCGATCCGCCCCGGCTCGCCCGGGGAGACCGGCTCGTAGGTCGCGGGGTCGACGACCGCCGTACGGGAGTTCATCCGCAGCCGGAAGCCGTTCTCCGGCCCGGAGTCCGCCGTCGCGGTGCCGTTGAATCCGGACTCGGACGAGCCGAAGTTGTTCAGCAGCATCACCGTGGGCACCAGCGCCTGGAACTCCGCGCGTACCGAGTCCGACATCACGGCGCCCGAGCTGGAGACGGAGAACATCGAAGAGCAGTCGGTGCCCTTCAGCGGCCCCTTCAGCGCGTCGATCAGCGGCCGCAGCATCGCGTCGCCGACCAGCGACACGCTGGTGACCTTCTCCCGCTCGATCGTGCGGAGTACCTCGTGCGGCACGAACTTGCGGTGCAGCACGACCCGCTGCCCGAAGTTGAAGCCGATGAACGCCGTGAGCGTCGAGGTGCCGTGCATCAGCGGGGGAGTGGGGAAGAAGGTGATGCCTTCCCCGCCCGCCGCGACCCGCTCGGCCAGTTCCTGCGGGGTCTTCACCGCCTCGCCGGTCGGCGCGCCGCCGCCCAGGCCGGAGAAGAAGAGGTCCTCCTGGCGCCACATCACGCCCTTGGGCATGCCCGTGGTGCCGCCCGTGTAGATGATGAACTGGTCGTCGGGGGAGCGGGGGGCGAAGCCGCGCCCCGGATCCCCGGCGGCCTCGGCCGCCGCGAACGCGACGGCGTCCGGGCCGGGTACCCCTTCCGCGGGCGATCCCACCCGGACGAGATGGCGGAGCCTCGGCGCCTGTGGCGCGGCGGCCGCGACGCGCTCGTCGAACTCGGCGTCGAAGACGAGCGCCGCCAGGTCCGCGTCCTGGTAGAGGTAGACCAGCTCCTCCTCCACGTAGCGGTAGTTGACGTTGACCGGGACGATGCGCGCCTTCAGGCAGGCCAGCACCGTCTGGAGGTATTCGACCCCGTTGTACAGGTGCAGCCCCAGGTGCTCGCCGGGGGCGATGCCGGCCTCGATCAGATGATGGGCGACGCGGTTCGCCGCGGCGTCCAGCTCCGCGTAGGTGAGCCTGCGCTCGGCGCCCGTCCCGGGATGGTCGAGGTAGACGAGCGCCTCGCGTTCCGGGACAGCGTCGACGACCGATTCGAACAGGTCGGCAAGGTTGTACTCCACCGTTCCTCCTGACCCCGGTTGCTGAGTGGCCCGGCGGTCATTAGAGCGCCGACCGGCACAAGTGGGAAGGGGGCCAGGCGAAGAAAACTGACTGACTGTCAGAAAACTATTGAACTGCCTCCCCGACTACTGCAACCTGTTCTAGCCTTACGACGGGAGACAGACCATGGGCGGTACGGAACACCTCACCGTGCAGCGCGAAGGCGCCACACTGGTGCTCACCCTGAACAGGCCGGAAGCCAAGAACGCGCTCTCGCTGCCGATGCTGGTCGGCCTGTACGACGGCTGGCTGGCCGCCGACGCGGACGACGGGATCCGCTCCGTCGTCCTCACCGGCTCCGGCGGCTGCTTCTGCGCCGGGATGGACCTCAAGGCCCTCGCGGGCGACGGCATGGACGGCGAGCGCTACCGGGACCGGATGAAGGCCGACCCCGACCTGCACTGGAAGGCCATGCTGCGCCACCACCGCCCCCGCAAACCGGTCATCGCCGCGGTCGAGGGCCACTGCGTGGCGGGCGGCACCGAGATCCTCCAGGGCACCGACATCCGCATCGCGGGGGAGGGCGCCACCTTCGGCCTCTTCGAGGTCAGACGCGGCCTCTTCCCCATCGGCGGCTCCACCGTGCGGCTGCCCCGCCAGATCGCCCGGACCCACGCCCTCGAAATGCTGCTCACCGGCCGCCCGTACGACGCCGGGGAAGCGGCCCGGATCGGACTGATCGGCCGGGTCGTCCCCGACGGGACCGCGCTGGAAGCGGCCCTCGCGGTCGCCGAGCAGATCAACGCCTGCGGCCCGCTCGCCGTCGAGGAGGTCAAGGCATCGGTGTACGAGACCGCTGAGATGACCGAGACCGACGGCCTCGCCGCGGAACTCAAGCGCGGCTGGCCGGTCTTCGCCACCGCCGACGCCAAGGAGGGCGCCCGCGCCTTCGCCGAGAAGCGCCCGCCCGTCTACCGGCGCGGCTGAATCAGGAGGTACCCGTGCCCGACATCCTCAGCGCACCGCTGGTGGTCGAATTCCCCTTCACCCGCTCCCTCGGCCCGGTCCAGAGCGCGTTCCTCACCGGACTGCGCGAACGCACCGTGCTCGGTGTGCGGACCGGCGACGGCAAGGTCCTGGTCCCGCCCGTCGAGTACGACCCGGTCACCGCGGAGGAGATCCACGACCTGGTCGAGGTCGCCGCCACCGGTACGGTCACCACCTGGGCCTGGAATCCGCTGCCCCGCCGCGACCAGCCCCTGGACACCCCCTTCGCCTGGGTGCTCGTACGGCTCGACGGAGCCGACACCGCGCTCCTGCACGTCCTGGACGCACCCGGGCCCGAAGCCGTCCGCACCGGCATGCGCGTCCGCGTCCGCTGGGCGCGGGACCGCACCGGAGCCGTCACGGACATCGCCTGCTTCGAGCCGTACGACAGCGAACCCGGCGAAACCGCGCCGCACGACGGCGAGTTCACCGAACCCGTCACCGGCATCGTCACCCCCGCCCGGCTCGACTACATCTACACCCCGGGCCGCGCCCAGAGCGCCTACCTCGAAGCGCTCGCGGACCGACGCGTCGTCGGTGAACGCTGCCCGTCCTGCCGCAAGGTGTACGTACCGCCTCGCGGGGCCTGCCCCACCTGCGGCGTCGCCACCGACGAACGGGTCGAGGTCGGACCGCGCGGCACGGTCACCACCTACTGCGTCGTCAACATCAAGGCCAAGAACCTCGACATCGAAGTCCCCTACGTCTACGCGCACATCGCCCTGGACGGCGCCGACCTCGCCCTGCACGCGCGGATCGGCGGCATCCCGTACGACCAGGTGCGGATGGGTCTGCGCGTCGAGCCCGTGTGGACCGAGGGAAGCCGCCATCCCGACCACTACCGGCCGACCGGAGAACCGGACGCCGACTACGACGTGTACAAGGAGCTGGTCTAGATGCGGGACGTAGCGATCGTCGCCTTCGCGCAGACCGACCATCTGCGCCGCACCGACGAACTCTCCGAAGTCGAGATGCTGATGCCCGTCCTGCACCAGGTCCTCGACGCGACCGGCCTGCGGACCAGCGGCATCGACTTCACCTGCTCCGGCTCCAGCGACTACCTCGCGGGCCGCGCCTTCTCCTTCACCATGGCGCTCGACGGCGTCGGCGCGCACCCGCCGATCTCCGAGTCCCACGTGGAGATGGACGGCGCCTGGGCCCTGTACGAGGCCTGGGTGAAGATCCAGACCGGCGAGGCGGAGACCGCGCTCGTCTACGCGTACGGAAAGTCCTCGCCCGGCCAGGTGCGCGACGTGCTCACCCGTCAGCTCGACCCCTACTACACCGCCCCGTTGTGGCCCGACTCCGTGGCACTCGCCGCCCTCCAGGCCCAGGCGCTCATCGACGCGGGCGACACCGACGAGAGCGCACTCACGGCCATCGCCACCCGCAGCCGCCAGTCCGCGTCGGACAACCCGCACGCCCAGCTCAGCGGAGACGTACCGGCCGGCGACTACCTCGTGCGGCCCTTGCGCTCCGGCGACTGCCCGCCCATCGGCGACGGCGCCGCCGCCGTGATCCTCGCCGCCGGGGACACCGCGCGGGCGCTGTGCGCCCGGCCCGCCTGGATCCGCGGCATCGACCACCGCATCGAGGCCCACGGCCTCGGGGTGCGCGAGCTGACCGAGTCACCGTCGACCCGGCTCGCCGCCGAACGGGCCGGGGTCTTCGAACGGCCCGTCGACACCGCCGAGCTGCACGCCCCGTTCAGCTCCCAGGAAGTGGTGCTGCGCAAGGCGCTCGGCCTCGGTGACGAGGTCAGTGTCAACCCGTCCGGCGGCGCGCTCGCCGCCAACCCGCTGATGGCCGCCGGGCTGATCCGCCTCGGCGAGGCCGCCGCCCGCATCCACCGCGGCGAGTCGGACCGGGCGGTCGCCCACGCCACGTCCGGCCCCTGCCTCCAGCAGAACCTGGTCGCCGTCCTCGAAGGGGAGAGCACCCATGCCTAAGGAGCCCGTGGCCGTCGTCGGCATCGGCCAGACCAAGCACGTCGCGGCCCGCCACGACGTCTCGCTCGCCGGACTCGTCCGCGAGGCCGCCGTCGCCGCGCTGAAGGACGCCGAACTGACCTGGGCGGACATCGACGCCGTCGTCATCGGGAAGGCTCCCGACTTCTTCGAGGGTGTGATGATGCCGGAGCTCTACCTGGCCGACGCCCTCGGCGCGGTCGGCAAACCCATGCTCCGGGTCCACACGGCCGGCTCGGTCGGCGGTTCGACGGCACTGGTCGCCACGAATCTCGTCGCCGCCCGGGTGCACCGCACCGTCCTCACCCTCGCCTTCGAGAAGCAGTCGGAGTCCAACGCGATGTGGGGCCTCTCGCTGCCCATCCCGTTCCAGCAGCCCCTGCTGGCCGGCGCCGGCGGATTCTTCGCCCCGCACGTACGCGCCTACATGCGCCGGACCGGAGCGCCCGACACGGTCGGCTCGCTGGTGGCCTACAAGGACCGGCGCAACGCGCTGAAGAACCCGTACGCGCACATCCACGACCCGGACATCACCCTGGAGAAGGTCCAGTCCGCACCGATGCTCTGGGACCCGATCCGCTACTCGGAGACCTGCCCGTCCTCCGACGGGGCCTGCGCGATGGTCCTCACCGACCGGGCGGGCGCGGAGCGGTCACCGCGGCCGCCCGCCTGGGTGCACGGCGGCGCGATGCGCAGCGAACCGACCCTCTTCGCCGGCAAGGACTTCGTCTCGCCGCAGGCCGGCAAGGACTGCGCCGCCGATGTCTACCGGCAGGCCGGGATCAGCGACCCGCGCCGGGAGATCGACGCGGTGGAGATGTACGTCCCGTTCTCCTGGTACGAGCCGATGTGGCTGGAGAACCTCGGCTTCGCGGACGAGGGCGAGGGCTGGAAGCTCACCGAGGCCGGAGTCACCGAACTCGGCGGCGACCTGCCGGTGAACCCCTCGGGCGGAGTGCTCTCCACCAATCCCATCGGCGCCTCCGGCATGATCCGGTTCGCCGAGGCCGCCCTCCAGGTGCGGGGACAGGCGGGGGAGCACCAGGTGGAAGGCGTGCGCCGGGCGCTCGGCCACGCCTACGGGGGCGGGGCGCAGTTCTTCTCGATGTGGCTGGTCGGCGCCGAACCGCCCACGCGCTGACCACGCCCGGTCCCGGGCGGCCGCCACATGCGGTACGCCCGGGGTCACCGTGGGTAGCCTGGTGGGTGTGACCGCCGAGAGCGACCTCCGAACCCTGCTGCGCGACCTTCGCCCGGAGCTGCACCCCGGCCGGTACGTCTTCGCGACCGTGCCGGACGGCGTGGTGCCCGCCGGAGTCCGCCCTGCCGTCACGGTGAGTGAGGCCGAGGGGCTCACGCTGGTGCTGCCGGAGGCGGAGGCCGTGACGGCGGGGCTGAGCCACTCCTACCCCGCGGGCTGGATCACGCTCCGGGTGCACTCGGCGCTGGACGCCGTCGGACTGACCGCCGCGGTCTCCCTCGCCCTCACCGACGCGGGGATCAGCTGCAACGTGGTGGCCGGATTCCACCACGACCACCTCTTTGTGCCGCACGACCGTGCCGCCGTCGCCGTCACCGTCCTGGAGAGGCTGGCGGCGGAGTCGAAGACGGGGTGACCGGGTGCCGGACGATGCCCCTCCGGTGTCGTCCGGGCCTCCGTGGGACCGGGCGCCGCGAGGTGGGCCCGGCCACGTAACATGTCCGCATGTCCTTCCTCCGCCGCCGTAGCGCCGCCACCCCCGCGGGCCCCGACTTCGACGTCCTGGCCATGGACCCGGGGGACTGGCCCGGAAACCTCGGCGCCGGTCTGCTGCCCGCTCCCGACGGGAGCTGTCAGGGCGTCTTCCTCCGTTACGACCTGTTCGGCGGCCGCGGCCCCGCGATGATCATCGGCAACCTCCCGGAGGGCTCGCCCGCCCGCGAGACCGAGGAGGGCCAGGTCCCCTTCGAGGTGGCCCAGCTGCTGCTCGCGCTGGAGAACGACGAGCCGGTCGAGGTCACCGGAACCGAGGACATGCCGGTGATGCAGGGCGACAACCTGCTGATCGTCCGCCGCGTCAAGCTCTCCGAGAGCCGGATCGCCTGCGTCCAGTTCGACCGCAGCGACGGTGTGCTCGTCACGATCGCCAGCTGGGACCGTCCGATCACCGATGACCTGTACACGCTTCTGAAGCCGCTGCCCGCGGAACTCTTCCAGCAGGGCTGAACCGCCCCCGCGGCCGGGCCGTCGCACAGCCCGCGCTGTCCGGTCCGGCGGCGGCACTTCCTTCGACCACATCCCGCCTCTGCCCAACTCTGCCCAAGAGGCGACTTTGTCATTCGTCTTGTCTAAGTAGTCGTCGGACCTCTACCGTCGTTCGGCATGACATCCGGGATGACGCGACGCACCACCATGAAGACGGCGATCGGCGCAACTGGGGCTCTGGCACTGGGAGTTCCAGGCTTGTCCGGTAGGGCGGCCGCCGCCGGTACCTCCGATGAATCGGTGAAGGTGAGAGACGCGAGGGAGCTGCCGAACCCGGTGCTCCACTACCTCGCCCCGGCCGCCGACTGGGAGAGCGAATCCCTGCCGATCGGGGGCGGCGCCCTCGGCGCGAGCGTCCACGGCACGCTCGCCACCGAACGCCTCACCTTCAACGAGAAGACCCTGTGGTCGGGCGGGCCCGGCTCGGCCGACGGATACGACTTCGGGAACTGGACCGGCGCCAGACCCGGCGTCCTCGACGCCGTCCGGCAGCGCCTCGACACCGAGGGCGCCCTCGGCCCCGACGCCGTGGCCGCCGAACTCGGCCAGTCGCGCCGCGGCTACGGCGCCTACCAGGTCTTCGGGGACCTCCTGATCGACGTGGAGGGCGCCCCGGCCGCCCCCGACGCCTCCTACCGCCGCGCCCTCGACCTGCGCACCGCCCTCGCGACCGTCGGCTACACCCGGGACGGAGCCGCCCACACCAGGGAGTACTTCGCCTCGCACCCGGGGGCGGTCATCGGCGGACGGTTCGCGGCGGACCGGCCGGGACAGGTGACCCTCACCCTGCGCTACACCTCGCCGCGCGGCGACTTCACCGCAGCCGCCACCGGCGACCGGCTCACCGTACGCGGAGCGCTCCAGGACAACGGGCTCCGCTTCGAAGCCCAGCTCCGGGTCCGCACCGAGGGCGGCACCGTCACCGCCGGCGCCGACGGGAGCCTCACCGTCACCGGCGCCGACAGCGCCTGGTTCTTCCTCGCCGCCGGGACCGACTACGCGGACACCTATCCGGACTACCGGGGCGCGGACCCGCACGACAGGGTCACCGCGGCCGTCGACGCCGCGGCCGGCGCCACGTACGAGCAGGTCCGCGACGCCCACACGGCCGACCACCGCGCCCTCTTCGACCGGGTGGCACTCGACGTCGGCCAGCAAGCGCCCGACCCGGACCTCCCCACCGACCAGCTGCTCAGCGGGTACACCGGAGGGGCCACCCCGGCCGACCGGGCCCTGGAGGTGCTGTTCTTCCAGTACGGGCGCTACCTGCTGATCGCCTCCTCGCGCGAGGGCTCACTGCCCGCCAACCTCCAGGGCGTGTGGAACAACTCCACCACCCCGCCCTGGTCCGCCGACTACCACACCAACATCAACCTCCAGATGAACTACTGGCTCGCAGAGGTCACCAACCTCGCCGAGACCACCGCGCCGTACGACCGCTACGTCGAGGCCATGCGAGAGCCGGGCCGCCGGACGGCGAAGGAGATGTTCGGGAGCGCCGGCTGGGTCGTGCACAACGAGACCAACCCCTACGGCTTCACCGGTGTCCACGACTACTCCACCTCGTTCTGGTTCCCCGAGGCCGCCGCCTGGCTCACCCAGCAGATGTACGAGCACTACCGGTTCAACGGCTCCACCGACTATCTGCGCGCCACCGCCTACCCGGCGATGAAGGAGGCCGCGGAGTTCTGGCTGGACAGTCTGCGCACCGACCCCCGTGACGGACTCCTCGTCGTCACCCCGAGCTACTCGCCCGAGCACGGCGACTTCACCGCCGGGGCCGCGATGTCCCAGCAGATCGTCCACGACCTCCTGACCAGCACTCTGGAGGCGGCCCGCACCCTGGGCGACGACGCGGCCTTCCGGGGCAGGCTGGAGGCTGTCCTGGACCAGCTCGACCCCGGACTGCGGACCGGTTCGTGGGGCCAGCTCCAGGAGTGGAAGACCGACCGGGACGACCCGGCCGACGACCACCGGCATGTCTCCCATCTCTTCGGCCTCCACCCCGGACGGCAGATCGAGGCCGGGAGCCAGTGGGCCGAGGCGGCCAAGGTGTCCCTGGGCGCCCGCGGTGACGGCGGCACCGGCTGGTCCAAGGCCTGGAAGATCAACTTCTGGGCTCGGCTGCGGGACGGCGACCACGCCCACAAGATGCTCTCCGAGCAGCTGAAGTCCTCCACCCTGCCCAACCTCTGGGACAACCACCCGCCGTTCCAGATCGACGGGAACTTCGGTGCGGCCTCGGGTGTCGCGGAGATGCTGCTGCAGAGCCAGCACGGCACCGTCGAGATCCTCCCCGCCCTCCCGGCCGGCTGGCCGGACGGATCGGTGCGCGGCCTGCGCGCCCGGGGCGGTTTCACCGTCGATGTCGAATGGGCCTCGGGGAAGGCCCGCCGCGTGGTCATCACGGCGAGCCGCACCCGCGAGGTGACGGTCAGCAGCACCCTGTTCCCGAGCGGTACGAAGACCTTCAGGGCGCTCGCCGGAGAGAGCTACCCGCTCACCCCCGAGAGCTGACCGAAGAGCGAGGACACCCGGGCAGAGGAGGTGCCGAGCCCCGTGGGACCGCTGAGGTGCCACGGGGCAGCCGCGCCCTGCCGCAGATCCTCCTCGCGATAGCGCCGGCAGCCCCGGTGCCAGATCAGGATGCCCGCGATCCAGTGCTTCAGCTCCAGCACGTACCCCGCCAGGATCTCGCGTGCCTCGTCATCCAGCCCGAAGTCGTCGTACAGCACCGGGAGTTCGTACTCGGCGACATGCAGGAACTGACGCAGCCGCGACTTCATCAGGTCGTACACGAGCCGCATCCCGGTCGGGTAGTCCACCCCGAAGAAGTTCTGCACCACCAGGACGCCGTTGTGCACCTCACCCTCGTACTCGATCTCCTTCTGGTACGAGAAGAGGTCGTTGAGCAGCGCGGCGTAGTCCGCCGCCGCGTTCTCCAGGGAGCGCAGCGGGCCGCTGACGTAGATCTCCGCAGGAACCTTCCTGCCGTGCCCGAGCCGGCACAGGCTCATCGTCAGGTCGGAACCGAAGGTCATCCGCCGCATCTCGATGTAGTCCACCGGATCGGGAATCCGGTTCTGTGCCTGGTTCGCCAGCTCCCACACCCAGCTCGCCGTCATGTCCTCGACGCAGGTACGGAAGGCGCGCCGGCCGCTCTCGTCCATCGGCGCCGCCGTGCGCTCCCACAGGTCGGCCAGCCCCCGCTCCAGCGCGTTGACCGGCTCGGGCCCGGCCGTCCCGTCCAGCGGCATGAACTGCGACAGACGGGCGTTGGCCACCTTCGCCCCCGCGAGGTCACGGGCCCGCCCGTGCACCACCGGGAACCAGTCGTCGCCATAGGTTCCCCAGGCCAGCCACTGCGACGAGAGATCGAGCTCGGCCGGGGTGGCGTCGGGATGGATCCCCGCCGCGCACAGCGGCAGATCGATCGCCAGCAGCCGTCGCTCGTCCCAGATGTGCGAGCCGGGCACCCCCGGCTGCGCCTCCAGGATGCCCATCCGGGACGACCAGTCGACGAGCCGCAGGCGGGCCCCTTCCAGATGCGGGCTGAGCGTCGTGCCGAACGGCAGCTCGAAATCGGGCAGCAGGGACGGGCCGACGTGCTGGTAGGGCAGATACGTGTGACTCCGCAGCCTGGCCGACTCCGACCGGGGGGTGAACCGGATCGACGCGGCCGCCATCCCGAAGCCGGACGTCGCCTGTTCTGCCCCTCCGCCGTTCATGTAGCGGCTGGAGCGCATGTGCCACTCGTGGCCGCCGGACTGCCAGTCCTGGAGGCCCTTGACGTAGGCCAGGACCGCCGCCGTCTGTGCGGGATCCAGCGCCTTCTCGGAGCAGAGCGGGCCGAGCTCGGTCAGGGCCGTGTTCTCGAACTGCTGGAGCCGCGACGTCAGCAGGTCGTTCACCGCCTCGGCGGCCTCCTGGGTCGAGCACTCCAGGAAGTGCTCAAGAACCAGCACGCCGTTGCTGTTCTCACCCTCGTCCTCGACCTCGCGCTGGTACGAGAAGAGGTCGTTGCGCAGATGGACGGCGTCGGAGAAGGCGTCGCGCAGCACCCGCAACGCCCGCTCACCGGCCACCGCGTCGGGCACCTCCGCACCGGCCGCGTACTCCACCAGACCCGCCGACCACGGGGCGCCGCCCACCTTGCGGCGCATCTCGATGTACTCGACGGGGTTCGCGATGCGGCCCTCGTTGATGTTGGCGAGCTCCCACAGCGACTCGTTGAGCAGGTTCTTCGTCGCCTCCGCGAACCGCGCCCGCCAGCCGTCGGACATCCCCGGCACGGTCCGCGCCCACAGGTCGGCCAGCCCCGCCTCCACCGGGTTCTCCGGCTCGGGCGTCGGCGCGCCGCGCTCCATCGGCATGAAGGCGGGCAGCCGGTCCAGATAGCGTTTGCCGCCCGCGCGGTCCGGGGTGCGCTTGAACAGCTCCAGGAAGTGGTCGTCGAAGAAGAAGACCCACACGTACCAGTCGGTCACCAGCGACAGCGCCTCTGCCGCGCAGTCGGGGTGGGTGTACGCGCACAGCAGCGCGTAGTCGTGGGAATCGAGGTCCTTCTCCTCCCAGATGCCCGACCCCTCCAGCATCCCTATGGCCCGCGCCCACCCCTTGGTGTGCTGCCGGGCCTCCTCGACATGAGGATTGAGCCGCGCCGGATACGGAACATAGAAGTCCGGCAGGGTGAAGGGCTGAGCCATGTGCGTACGGCCTTTCGATGAGCCTTCGCGTGAGCGTCACGCGGTTCGTCGTGTCCGCGCGAGCACTACCCTTCGGCCGTTCGGGGTACGCGCAACCCTGAATAGTCATACAAACCTTGATGTTGTCAGATAGTCGTCGCCCACCGCCCTTCGCAGGTCAGCACCCCTGCCAGTGGTCTGGTCCACTGGCTCGAACCATCGCCCTCACAGTGCTCTTGACGTCCTCTCACCTCAGGTCACAGAGTGTGCGCGCACGAGGCAAAGCCCGGAAAGCGCACAGTTCCAAGAAGGGTTGTCATGACGTCCAAGCAGAGGACCGGACTCGCGGTCGCGTTCACCACCGTCGGCGCACTGAGTCTCGCGCTGCTCAGTCCCACGGCGCAGGCCGGTGCGGACGGGGTGCGGCCGGAGTGCCCGCGCGGCCTCGAATGCGACTGGGTCCCGGCGGCCTACCAGCAGACCGGCGACCCGGCCGACAAGGAGACGTACGGCAACTACGACACCGCGGACCGGCCGCACACCAACAAGATCAGATTCATCGTCCTCCATGACACCGAGGAGGACTTCGACACCACCCTGGACATCTTCCAGAACCCGCTGAAGCAGACCTCCGCCCACTACGTGGTGCGCTCCGGGGACGGCCATGTCACCCAGATGGTGAAGAACAAGGACGTCGCCTGGCAGGCCGGGAACTGGTACCTCAACTCCAACTCCATCGGCATCGAGCAGGAGGGCGTCGCCGTCGACGGCGCCAAGTGGTACACCCCCGAGATGTACCGCTCGACCGCCGCACTGGTGCGCTACCTCGCCGCCAAGTACGACATCCCGCTCGACCGCCAGCACATCATCGGCCACGACGGGGTACCGCCCACCAGCGCCTCCGGGACCGCCGGCATGCACTGGGACCCGGGCCCCTACTGGGACTGGAACCGCTTCATGGCCCTGCTCGGCAGGCCCACCGTGCCGACGGCCCGCAAGAGCAGCGAACTCATCACCGTCAGCCCGCGGTTCAAGGACAACAAGCAGGCGTTCCGCGACTGCGAGAAGGACGTCGACCTGCCCGTCCAGGGCTCCAGCGCCGTCCCGCTCCACACCGGGCCCGCCACCGACGCACCGCTCTTCTCCGACCCGGGGCTGCACACCGACGGCTCGCCCGGCACCAACTGCGCCGCCGACTGGGGCAGCAAGATCAGCGCGACCCAGCAGGCCGTCGTCGCCGGCCACGCGCCCGGCTGGACGGCGATCTGGTGGTACGGACAGAAGGCCTGGTTCGAGACCCCGGCCCGCACCCGCACCACCACCCCCACCAAGGGCTACGTCGTGAGGCCGAAGGCGGGCAGGGCCGAGGTGCCCGTGTACGGCGTGGCATACCCGGAGAAGTCCGAGTACCCCGCGGACTTCGCGGACCAGCGGGTGGGCACGCCGCTCCAGTACACGATCAAGGCGGGCCAGTCCTACCCCGGCGGCGGCGAGGCCCCCACCGGCTTCTTCTACGCGCCGACGATCGACGCCTCCTACCCGCTGGACCACGCCTTCTTCAAGGGCAAGGAGAAGTACGTGACCGTCCAGATCGGCCACCGCATCGCCTTCGTGAAGGCCGCCGACGTGGACATCGTCCGCGCGCACTGAGAGCGCGCCCGTCCGGCGGCGGGCGCGACACAGCGCGCTGCGGGTCCGGTGTGTCGGCACCGGACCCGCAGCGCGCGTCCCCCTGGAGGGTCTAGCGAGTGCCGACCGCGGCTCGGACGGCCCGCCTGGCCAGCGCACAGTCGTCGTGCAGCCGGCGCAGCAGCAGACGCTGCTCCTCGCCCGACGAGAGGGCGCCCGGCCGGTCCTGACCGGCCCGGGGGCCCGCGGTGTCCCGCATGGCCCGCTGCACGGCCGTCTCGTACGTACGGATCTCCCGCGTCAGCACGAGCATCAGGTTGACGAGGAACGCGTCCCGCGCCGCCGGGCCCGCGACCTGGGCCAGCTGGCTGATCTGGCGCCGGGCCACAGGGGCGTCGCCCAGCACCGTCCACAGCGTCGCCAGGTCGTACCCCGGCAGATACCAGCCGGCGTGCTCCCAGTCGACCAGCACCGGACCGGTGGGCGACAGCAGGATGTTGGAGAGCAGCGCGTCACCGTGGCAGAACTGTCCCATCCCCTGACGGCCGCCCGCGTGGGCCAGACCGTGCAGGAGCTTCTGCAGGTCACCCAGGTCGCGGTCGGTGAACAGCCCCAGCTCGTGATAGCGGTTGATGCGCGCCGCGTAGTCGAGCGGGGCCTCGAAGAGTCCGGACGGAGGCCGCCAGGCGTTCACCCGGCTGACCGCTCCGAGCACCGCCCGCAGATCGGCCCGCGGCGGCGCCTCCGACGGATGCCTCGTCAGCGCCGCCACCCGGCCGGGCATCCGTTCGATGACCAGGGTGCAGTTCTCCGGGTCCGCGGCGATGAGCCGGGGAACCCGTACCGGCGGGCGGTGCCGGACGAACGCCCGGTATGCCGCTATTTCGTGGCGGAACCGCTCCGACCACGCCGGGGAGTGGTCCAGTAAGCACTTGGCGACCGCGGTGGCGCGTCCGGTCGAACCGACGAGCAGCACCGAACGGCCGCTGCGCCGCAGCACCTGCACCGGATTGAACTCCGGGCAGATCCGGTGCACCGAGGCGATCGCCATCCTCAGCTGCGCGCCCTGCGGGCCGGACAGGTCCAGTCTCCCGCTGAGTGAGGGGGCACCCGGCCCTGCCATGCGCCGGGCCCGACCCATGCCGGGCGCCGGAACAGCGGCGCGGGGGTCGAGATACGGTCCGCCGCCCGACCCGAGAGGACGGAGCGGCCGGGGCGGGGCGGACACGGAGGACGATGCTGTGTACATGGGCGAGACAGATCCCTTCGCGCGCCGACAAGTTGCGTGCGCCGCCCCGGCCGGCGGCCGTTCGGCACCCTGGGGAGTACCTAGGGCTGCCGGGCGGGGTGGCGCTTTCCTACCTGACACCGGCGCGCGGGTGGCAGACCATGTGGCGGACCCTGGCGAACCCTGGCGAATAGTCGCAGGGCGTCTGACAGGGGGTTACTGTCAACACAGCCGAGAACCTGGGGGCTTGACGTGACCGGAGAACCCAACACCCGTCTGTCGGACCTGTTCGGCCTTGCCGGCTGGTCCAAGGGCGAACTCGCGAGAATGGTGAACAGGCAGGCGGCGGCCATGGGCCACCCCCAGCTCGCCACCGACACCTCGCGGGTGAGACGCTGGATCGACATGGGGGAGTCCCCCCGCGATCCCGTCCCGGAAGTGCTGGCAGCCCTGTTCACCGAGCGGCTCGGCCGTGTCGTGACCATCGAGGACCTCGGGTTCGGCCGGCGCGGGCGTGTGGGGAAACGGCGTGAGACCGGGACGGAACACAATCCCGACCAACTCCCCTGGGCGCCCGAGCGGACGGCAGCGGTCCTCACCGAATTCACGGGAATGGACCTCATGCTCAACCGACGCGGCTTGGTGAGCGCGGGCGCCGCGCTCGCCGCCGGCTCCACCATCGCCGGCCCCATGCACGACTGGCTGCACACCGACCCCGTACTGGCGGCCGACGCCCCACGCATCGACGATCCCGTGCACGCGGACCCGGCCGGTTTCGACCGGTACGAGGCCGCGCCCATCGGTTCGCAGGAGATCGAGGAGCTGGAGCGGTCCGTGGAGGTGTTCCGCGCCTGGGACGCCTCCCGGGGCGGCGGTCTCCAGCGCAAGGCCGTGGTGGGCCAGCTCAACGAGGTGGGCGGCATGCTGGCCTACCGCCACCCCGACCATCTGCAGCGACGCCTCTGGGGCGTGGCCGCCAACCTCGCCGTACTGGCGGGGTGGATGTCCCACGACATCGGCCTCGAACCAACGGCTCAGAAGTACTTCGTCATCGCGGCGCACGCGGCGCGCGAGGGCGGCGACCGGCCCCGCGCGGGCGAGGCGCTGTCCAGGGCGGCCCGTCAGATGGTCCACCTGGGCCGTCCGGACGACGCGCTCGACCTCATGAAGCTCGCCAAGTCCGGCTCGGGCGACATGGTTCTGCCGCGCACCCAGGCGATGCTCTACACCATCGAGGCCTGGGCGCAGGCCTCGATGGGGCGCGGCCAGGCCATGCGGCGCACGCTGGGCCTGGCCGAGGAGCTCTTCGTCTCGGACAAGGGTGATGTCCCATCGCCCAGCTGGATGCAGATGTTCGACGAGGCGGATCTGCACGGTATGCAGGCGCTGGCGTTCCGCACCCTCGCCGAGCACGAGCCCTCGGCCGCCGTCATGGCCCAGCGGCACGCGAAACAAGCACTCGAACTGCGGGTCAACGGGCGCCAGCGGTCGAAGATCTTCGACTACATCTCGCTCGCCTCCGCGTGCTTCATCGCCGACGACCCCGAGCAGGCCGACCGCTATGCCCGGCTCGCCCTGGTGTCGATGGGGGAGACCTCCTCGCACCGCACCTGGGACCGGCTGCGCGAGATGTACCGGCTCACCGGCCAGTTCGCGGGCCACGGGAAGATCGAGGACCTGCGCGAGGAGATCGAGCGTTCACTGCCCCAGAGGACCCTCGTCAAGCAGCGGACCAGGAGCTCCGAGATCTGACCCCGGGCACGGATCCGACCCTGATCCACCGGACAGACCCTAGCCGCCGATGCGGGCGATCAGTACGCAGGCGTCGTCCAGCCGGCTCGCGCCGCCGAACTCCTCGGCGACGGCGCGTACGCAGTCCTGCGCGGTACGGGCCACGGCGAAACGCGGCGCGAGTCCGAGCAGCGTCTCCGTGCCCTGACGGAGGCCGCCCCGCCCCTCGTCGGTCCGGGCCAGTCCGTCGGTGTGGAGCACCAGCACGTCTCCGGGCAGCAGGGCCGCCTCGTCCTGCTCGTAGGCGACCCCGGAGGCCGCTCCGAGCAGCACACCGTCGGGCTGCGGCAGCGGGCGCCCCGTTCCGTCGCGGAACAGCAGCGGTGCGGGGTGCCCGGCCTGCGCCCAGTCCAGGGTGCGGGTCGCGGGGTCGAACCGGCAGCATACCGCGCTGCCCAGCGCGGGCTGGACCGACGTCTCCAGCAACTGGTTCAGATGCCCCATCAGGGCTCCCGGGTCGATGCCGGCCATCGCCATGCCGCGCAGCGCACCGAGGATCATCGCCATGGCCGACGTGGCCTGGATGCCGTGACCGGTCAGATCACCGACCGTGAGCAGCGTCCGGCCGTCCGGCAGTTCCATGGCGTCGTACCAGCCGCCGCCGATCAGGTCGCCGGAACCGGAGGGGAGGTAGTGGGCGGCGATGTCCAGGACTCCGGGCCCCCGGTCCGGGAGACGCAGCGAACCCCGCCACGGCGGGAGCACGGCCTCCTGCAGCTCGACCGCGATCCGGCGCTCGGTGCGGTCGATGTGCTGCTGGCGGCGGAGCGAGTCATGGGTGCGGCGCACCGTCTGCTGGCTGCGCCGCAGTTCGCTGACGTCACGGAGGACCGCCCACATCGAAGCGGTGCAGCCGTCCGTGTCGAGGACGGGCTCGCCCATCATGTGCAGGGTCCGGGTCTCCCCGTCGGCGCGGCGGATCCGGAACTCGCCGTCTATCGGCTTGCCGTCGACCAGGCAGTCCGTCACCAGGGCGGTGAGCAAGGGCTGGTCCTCGGGGAACAGCACGGTGGGCAGGTCGTCCAGGGAGAGCGGTCCGGCCTCCGCGGTCCGGCCGAAGATCTGGAGCAGCTCCTCGGACCAGCTGACCTCGTCCGTCAGCAGATTCCACTCGGCGCTGCCCACCCGGCCGATCAGCGAACCCGCCCGCTCCTCGCTGAGGGGCACCGGACCCGTACCCAGCGACAGTTCGGCCGCGAGCTGTTCCGCGGCCTCCGGCGGGAGCCCCTCCCTGAGCTGTCCCAGATGTGCGCCGAGATCGTCCAGGTGATGGACCGCCAGATCGCAGAGCGCGCGCTGCCAGCGCAGCTGCGGATCGTCCGCGTCGACAGCCACGGCGTCGCGCCGCACCGCGTCCACATCGCCGCGCAGCCGGCGCGTCCGGTTGATCAACGCGTCGACGGCATCGCGCTCGGGCGGCTGGGGGGCGGGGCGGTCCGCGGACAGATGGGACGGCATGACGTACTCCGATACAGGCGCGGTACAACCAGGTCTGAGGGTGGACCGAATACGACTGTCGCACAGCCGGCTGGGGCCCGTAAGCGGTTTGGTAACACTCGACGCGTTCTTGCTTCTGACATATGCCAGCGGCTGAGCGGTGTGACGATCTTTCGAACAGCCTTTCTTTCAAAGGCTGTTGAGCCAGGCGGTCCGGTGCGTGGAGGTCCCCCGTGTGCCCTTTCGCGCCGGACCGGTGCGGTGCGCGCGGCACACGTCGGGGCATATGCGGGACGCGGGTTCCGCGGGCCGGGTTCCGTGGGCGGCCGCCGGGCCCCGCCCCCGTCAGTGCGCGGGCGGGGTCATCGCGGTGGTCGTGACGGCGGAGAGGAGGCTCTTGGGGTGCATGGGTCATATTCCTCGGGCGGTCGTTCGCTGTGCCGGGTACTGCGGTCAACGAGCGTGACGGCCTCGCGTGACGGCGTCGTGGAAGAGTGCCGGACCCGTGGTGGACGAGCGTCGGGCCTGAGGCCGCCCGCTCCGGAATCCGGGCCGGGAAGCCGGTGGGAATGCGGCCGCCCGGTGCCGCGTTGCACCGGCAGAACGAAAACGAATCCCGTTCCCATCAAGAGTGGGTCCGGTTCGCGAGTGCGGAGGTTCCCATGGCCCGAAGTGAAGCCCGTCCCGTCATCACGCTCCGTTCGACCGCGGGAACGGGGCAGCGGTATGTGACCCGCAAGAGTCGCCGCAACAGCCCCGACCGGCTGGTCCTGCGCAAGTACGACCCGGCCGCCGGGCGGCACGTCCTCTTCCGCGAGGAGCGCTGACCGCTGGGCATCCCGGCGCCCGTCCGCCCGTCCGTCCGTGCTTCGGATCACAGTCCGGGGCGCGGATTCCCGGGAACGCGAGGCGATGGTTTATCGTTCACCTATATGTGATGACGCGCTGAGCGCACACACCCAAGAACTGCCCCGGCTGGATTCCCCCGATCCGGCCGGGGCTTCGCTGTTTTGCGGGGTCGCGGCCCCGCCCCGGCTCACCGCCGGCGCGGTGCGGCCTCGACCAGCAGCGCCGCCGCGGCGAGCGCCGCCGCTGCCACAGCCCCGGTATCCGGCCGCTCGCGCACGGCCAGCGCGGTCGCCGCCGCCCCCGCCACCACGGCCGCCAGCTGGGCGGCCGCCCAGCCGTCGCCCCGCCGCCAGGACCCCGCGGCCAGCCGGCCGACGAGGGAGGTCAGCGTGCCGGTGAAGTAGTTCGTCGGCGTGGCGCGGAGCCGGGCCTGGATCCCCATCGCGAGCCCCATGAGGGACAGCAGGCCCAGCCGCTCCGCGTCCGACGTGATCAGACCCAGCCCCCACAGCACAGCGGCCGCGGCGAGCAGCGCGACCTCGGCCGCCAGCATGACCGGCAGCCGCCGCCACACCCGCCCGCCCGCCACCGCACCCCACGCCACCCCGAGGCCGTACGAGACGAGCGCGGTCACCACCCGCAGCGCCACCCCCTCCTCACCCGCCCCGGCGGCGGAGGCCCCCAGCAGGATCAGGTTCCCCGTCATCACCCCGGCGAAGACCTGGCCGACGCAGATGAAGACGAACGCGTCCGCCGCGCCGGACGCCGCCGACAGGAGCAGCAGGGCCGTATGGCCGCGCGGCTCGTCCACGGTGGCGGGGCCGGCCGGGGCGGCGGGCGCGTCGGGAGTCGGCATGGCCGCATTTTCGCTGGCGCGCGGCCCGCAGGGGCGGGTTGCCGCCGGACCGGCGTGCCGCGTCGCACCGGCCGTGCGGCACACCGGAGCGCCCGCGTCCTTCACTCCAGGCCGCGCGCCTGCCTGAACCGGCCCAGCCCCTCGGCCAGGTCCACCACCGGATCCGGGTAGTCCAGCCGGGCGCGCTCCGCGCCGCTCCGCTTCCACGGCTCGTGCACGGCGGGTCCTGCCAGCGCCGCCAGCTCCGGCACCCACCGTCGGACGTAGTCGCCGTCCGGGTCGTAGCGCTTGGCCTGGAGCACCGGATTGAGCACCCGGTTGGGGCGGCTGTCCGTCCCCGTTCCGGCCATCCACTGCCAGTTCAGCTGGTTGTTGGCGACGTCTCCGTCCACCAGCAGCTCCAGGAAGTGCCGGGCGCCGACGCGCCAGTCCACGTACAGGGTCTTGGTCAGGAAGCCCGCGGTGAGCAGCCGTCCGCGGTTGTGCATCCAGCCCTCGTGGCGCAGCTGGCGCATGGCCGCGTCGACCACCGGATAGCCGGTGCGGCCCTGCCGCCAGGCCTCGGTCTCCTCGGCGGCAGCGGTCCCGGACCGCCAGTGATCGTGCCGGGTCCGGTAGTCGAGGCGGGCCGCCCCCGGCCGGGCCGCGAGGACCTGGTGATGGAACTCGCGCCAGCAGAGCTGCCGTACGAACGCGTCGGCTCCCACGCCACCGGCAGCGCGCGCCCGGTGGACCAGTTCCGCGGGGGAGAGGGTGCCGAAGTGCAGATGCGGCGAGAGGCGGGACGTGGCGTCTCCCGGCAGGTCGTCGTGGTTGTCCTCGTACGCCGCGAGCCCGTGGCGCCGCCAGGCCGTGAACCGCTTACGGGCCTCCCGCTCGCCGCCCTCCGCGAGCCCCGCGGAGACGCCGGACACGGCGGCGCGGACCGGCACGTCCTCGGACCCCGGACCGTCCGGCACCCGTACCGCCCGCGGCGCACCGAAGGGGTCACGCATCCGCTCCCCGGACCAGCGCCTGAAGTACGGGGTGAACACGGCGAAGTGGTCCGAGCCCGCGGGGGTCACGGCGCCCGGCGCGACCGCGGTGACCACGCCGTCGTGGACGTGCAGCCGGGCCCCGCCGGACTCCAGGGCCGCCCGCAGCCCTTCCTCGCGGCGGCGGGCGTAGGCGCTGGCCCCCGCGGCCAGGTGGACGTCGACCGCACCGGTCTCGGAGACGACCCGGCACACCTCGGTGACCGTGTCGCCCGAGCGGATCACCAGCCGGCCGCCCCGCTCGCGCAGCGCCGCGTCGAGATCCCGCAGGCAGTCGGCGAGGAAGGCGAGGCGGTTCGGGGCGCCGAACCCCGCCGCGTCGATTCCCGGGTCGCGGACGAACAGCGGCACGACCTCGTCCGAGGACGCGAGCGCGGCATGCATCGGCGGATGGTCGTGCAGACGGAGATCGGCGGTGAAGAGGACGACCGCTACGGTCATGGCGCAAACTCCTGCTCGGGGGCGTGGACATGTTCCTGTTCCGTCCGCGGGCACCCGGCGGATGCGGTGGTCACCGGGTCAGCGCACCGTGGTCCTCGGCCGCCGGGGAGGACGGCAGCGCCGCGGCAGCCCGTGCGATGTTGCGGGCCATGCCGCCGAACACGATCGCGTGGAACGGCGACACGCTCCACCAGTACGCGTGGCCGAGCAGTCCGCGGGGATGGAACAGCGCCCGCTGCCGGTAGTGCGCCCGGCCCCGCTCGTCCCGTTCCGCGTACATCTCCAGCCAGGCCAGGCCGGGCAGCCGCATCTCCGCGCGCAGCCGCAGCAGGCGGCCGGGTTCGATCTCCTCGACCCGCCAGAAGTCCAGCGAGTCGCCCACCCGCAGCCGGTCGGTGTCCCGGCGCCCGCGGCGCAGGCCCACCCCTCCCACCAGCCGGTCGAGCCAGCCCCGCACGGCCCACGCCAACGGGAACGAATACCAGCCGTGATCGCCGCCGATGCCCTCGACGACCTTCCACAGGGCCTCCGGCGAGGCCTCGACGTCGAGTTCCCGCACATCCGTGTACAGGCTGCCGCCGGCCCAGTCGGGGTCGGTGGGCAGCGGGTCGCTGGGCACGCCGGGCACCGACGCCGACGACCACCGGGTGGTGACCCGGGCCTCGCGCACCCGCTGGAGGGCCAGTCGCAGGGCCTTCTCGAACGTGAAGGGCTGCCCGGCCCGGTCGGGCACGTACCGCGCGATGTCGTGCTCCTGGCACACGACCTCGTACCGCAGCGACTCCGCGAGCGGCCGCGCGATCGATCTGGGGACGGGCGTGACCAGCCCGATCCAGTGGCTGGACAGCCGTGGTGTCAGCATCGGTACGGGCAGGATCAGCCGGTGCGGGAGCGCCGCGATCTCCGCGTACCGCTGCATCATCTCGCGGTACGTGATGACGTCGGGGCCGCCGATGTCGAACGTACGGTTCACGTCCCGGGGCATCCGGGCACTGCCCACGAGGTAGCGCAGCACGTCCCGGACCGCGATCGGCTGGATCCGGGTCGAGACCCAGCTCGGCGTCACCATGACCGGCAGCCGCTCCGTGAGATAGCGCAGCATCTCGAACGAGGCCGAACCGGATCCGATGATGACCGCGGCCCGCAGGGCCGTGGTCGGGACCCCGGAATCCAGCAGGATCCTGCCGACCTCGTCGCGCGAGCGCAGATGCGGCGAGAGTTCCCGCTCGGGTACGCCGGGCGGCGTGAGCCCGCCGAGATAGATGATCCGGCCGACGTCCGCCCGGACGGCCGCCCCGGCGAAGACCGTGGCCGCCCTGCGGTCCGTCTCCTCGAAGTCCGCACCGGTCGTCAGCGCGTGCACCAGGTAGTAGGCCACGTCGATGTCCGCCATCGCGGAGGCGACGGACTCCGCGTCGGTGACATCGCCCCGGACGATCTCGACGTCCGCGGCCCACGGGTAGTCCCGCAGTTTCCGGGGGGTGCGGACCATGCACCGCACCCGGTGCCCGGCCTCCAGGAGCTCGGGCACCAGCCGGCCCCCGATGTATCCGGTGGCCCCGGTCACCAGGCAGCGCAAGAGCTTCTCGGACTTCTCCGTGCTGTTCGTCCTCATGGGTTCTCCGCATCGGCCGGCCGGTTACCGCTCGCTTCACCGTGCCTCGTCGTCACGCATCACGCTCTCCGAGGCGTCCGGATGCGGCGGACGCATCCGCTCATGGTCACACTCGCGGGGTCCCGAGGCGCGCCGCGTCGGTTGTGCGTCGGTAACACGCTGCGCCTCGGCTGCCGCCGCGTCCCGGTTGCCCATCCGGCCGGTCAGGGCTCCGCGTCGCCGCCGGACAGCGAGCGCCGGATCCGGTGCAGCGCGCGGCGCACGTGGCTCTTGACCGTGCCGAGCGGGAGCCCCGTCAGTTCCGCGATGCGGGTCTGGGGGAGACCGTCGTAATAGGCCATGTGCAGGATGCGCCGCTGTACCTGGGGCAGCTTCCCCAGCTCCGTGCCGACCAGGACCCGGTCCAGCGCCGAGTCCGGCCCCCCGGCCGCGCCGGCCTCCAGGAGCCGCAGCCGCGCCGCCGTCGCGGCGGCCAGTTCGGCGCGGCGGGTACGGGCGGCGAGCGCGTCCGCGATCTTGCGCCGGGTGATGCCGACGAGCCAGCCGGGCAGCGGGCCGCGCTCCGGACGGTAGCCGAGCCTGCCGCGCCAGGCGGCCATGAAGACCTGCTGGGTGACGTCCTCCGCCTCCCGGCTGTCGCCCAGGGACCGGGCGGCCAGGGAGTGCACGAGCGCGCCCCACCTCCGGTAGGCGGCGGCGAAGCAGTCCTCGCTGCCGCGCACCAGGCCGGCGGCCAGCTCCTCGTCGGCGAGGTCCTGCGCGACGCACGGTCGCGGGTCCGGTCTGCCGGGCAGCGTGTCCTGCGGTGCGAGCGCGGTCATGGCCGTCCTTCCTCCGGGCGCCCCGGCCCAGGAGCCGCGTCTCGCGCCGCGGCCGGCCGGCGCCGTCCGGTCTGCTCTCCGGGCCTCCGTCGGGGGCCCTCGACCGGCAGCGTTCCAACAGCGATCCCGCCCGGACAAGCTGCGTCGATTCTGCGTCGTATGATCAAACGCATGGCGTCCTCCACGGAACGGGCCCAGGCCGGAACCACCGCCCAGGGCCAGACCACCGGCACAGTGGCACGCCGGCTCGGCGTCGCGCCGACGACACTCCGGACCTGGGACCGCCGCTACGGCATCGGCCCCGCCCGCAGGCAGGGCGGCAGGCACCGGCGGTGGACGGCCGAGGACATCGCCGTACTGGCACACATGTGCGATCTGACCGGCTCCGGCGTCCCCCCGGCGGAGGCCGCCCGCACGGCACTCAACGCGGCTCCCGGCGCTCGGACCCGGGCCGCCGCGCACCACCCGGTGCCCCCCGCACTCCCGCCGCGCCCGGCGTCCTCCCGCGCGGAGCCGGACGAGCTCGCACCGGACGCCGCGCGCCACGAACGCCGAGGGCTCATGAGTGCGGCACTCCGGCTGGACGCGCGGACCATCGACGACCGGCTGACCTCCGCGATCGGCCGGTACGGACCGGTGGCCGCCTGGGACCAGGTGATCATGCCGACGCTGCACGCGGTGGGGCGCAAATGGCAGACGTCCGGTGAGAAGTACGTCGAGGTCGAGCACCTGCTGTCCTGGCACGTCTCCAGTGCCCTGCGGCGGGTGACCGTACCGCAGGCCGCCGCCGCCGACGACGGGACCGGCCTCGCCCTGCTGGCCTGCACACCGGGCGAGACGCACACGCTCCCCCTGGAGGCGCTGGCCGCCTGCCTCACCGAACGAGGCCTGGGCGTACGGATGTTCGGCGCGTCGGTGCCGGGCGAGGCGCTGACCGAGGCGGTCCGCAGGACCGGCCCGTCGGCCGTGGTGCTGTGGTCCCAGTCGCGGAACACGGCTGCCCGCCCGCTGGCGCACCACGTGGCATCCAGCGAACGGGGGGTACGGGGCGCCAGGACCCGTCCGGCCGTGCTGATCGCCGGGCCCGGCTGGGCGGGCCCCCCGATGCCGGGCACGCACCGGCCACGGGAGCTGGCCGAGGCGATCAGGATGCTCACCGGACTGTGCGCGCGGTAGGACGCGCCGCCCACCGCCTGCCGGGCGGATCCGCCCCGAGCTGGGAACATGCGCGATGAGCCCGGCACGGACCGAACCGGTCGCACGGGTCCGGCTCCATGCCGGGCCCCGGCCGCGGCCCCCAGCCCGTACGAAAGGCGAATCCCATGGCGAACCCAGCGGAGCCCCGGTCCGATGTCGTCGTGATCGGAGCGGGAGTGGCAGGCCTGGCCTGTGCGGCCGACCTGACCGCTGCCGGACTCTCCGTCCACCTCCTGGAGGCATCGGACGACGTGGGCGGCCGCATGCGTACCGACCGCCGGGACGGCTTCCTCCTCGACCGCGGGTTCCAGGTGTTCAACACGTCCTACCCGCAGGTCAGGAAGCGTCTGACCCTCCGTGATCTGCGGCTGCACCCCTTCACGCCGGGCATGCTCGTGCAGACCGGGACCGGCTCCACCGGCCGAGTCCGGTTCAGCGACCCGACCCGCCGCCCCGGTTCCGTCCGTGAACTGCTGCCCGGACGACTGGCCTCCGGCCGCGACCTGCTGGCGCTCGGGGTGCTCTCGGCCCGGGACATGCTCGGCCCGGTGAGCGCGATCAAGCGGCGCGCCGACCGCACGACGCGCACCGAACTGGCCGACGCGGGCATCTCCGAGGAGCTGGTGCGGACCCTGCTCCAGCCGTTCCTGTCGGGCGTCTTCCTGGAGGAGGAACTGGAGACCTCGTCCCGCGTCTTCCACCTCGTCTGGCGCAGCATGCTGCGCGGCACCCTCTGTCTGCCCGCAGCCGGCATCGGAGCCGTACCGGCGGCGCTCGCCGCGGCGCTGCCGCCGCGCACCCTGTCGGTGGACACCCCCGTGCACGGCCTCACCGACGACGGCGTGCTCTGCGAGGACGGTACGGAGCGTCCCGCGGCCGCCGTGGTGGTGGCGACGGGACCGGAACGGGCCGCGCGGCTGCTGCCCGGCCTGACGGTTCCGGAGACCCGCACCGTCACGACGTACTACCACGTGGCCCGTTCGTCCCCGTTGCGGGAACCGACCCTGCTCGTGGACAGCAGGCGCCGCTTCCTGAACACCGTGGTACTCAGCGAGGTCGTACCCGGCTGCGCACCCGTCGGGTACGCGCTGGTCTCGACATCGGTGACGGGCGCCGACGCGCCGGGCCGGGAAGCGCGGATCCGGCGGGATCTCGCGGACGTCCACGCCACCGACACCGCCGCCTGGGACCTGGTCGCCACCTACTCGGTGCCGGGAGCGCTGCCCGCCATGCCGCCCCCGTGGCCGTTGTCCCGCACCTCACGCGTCGGACCGGGCCGGTACGTGTGCGGAGACCACCGCGCGACCGGGTCGGTGCAGGGAGCACTCGCCTCCGGGGCACGTGCGGCCCGTGAGGTTCTCGCGGACCGGGGCTGACCGCGTGGCCACGGCTGTTCCGCCGTACGGGGGCCGGCTCCGCGGTGCCGAAGGGGCGCGCCGATTCCGGGACGGCTCCAACTGCCAGGTGTGGTACCACCGGACGGGGGCAACTGTCGCCCATGAGTGCAGAGGCTGAGAGCGGTACGCAGAGTGGTACGCGGAGCGGAACGCCGCGCAGAACATGGGGAAGCGTACTTCTGCAGGTGACCTTCCTGGTGCTGGCCTTCCTGGCCATGGTCGGTTTCTCCGTGGTACTGGCGAAGGTGACGCTGACCCCGTCGCCGGCCTCGGAGGAACTCGTGAAGTCGAATCTGCATCCCGGCCGTTCGCTGCGGCAGTACGCCGAGGACTACACGTTCCTCGCGGCGTGCAAGCAGGCGGGCGGAAACCTGGTGCTGGGCATGCCGTTCGGCGTGCTTCTGCCCATTCTGGTACCGCGCCGCCTGCGGATGATCCGGATGATCCTGCTGACCGTGCTGGTCATAGCGATCGTCGAACTGGTGCAGGGCGCGCTCGTCGCCGGGCGGGCCTTCGACGTCGATGACGTCATCCTCAACACCGCCGGAGCGCTCCTCGGCTATCTGCTGCTGGGCCGTCGCCTGAGCCACCGCTACCACGTGCTCGCGGCCGGACCGGAGCCGGTCCCGGAGCCGGCGGATGAACGCACGCGTACTGCCGGGCCGGCCGGGAGCGGCGCGCACGAGACGGAGACGCGCCGTCGGCCCTGGCAGGGGGCGTGGGCGAAGGCCACGGCACGGACGAAGCCGGCGACGACACCAGAGACGAAACCCTCGAAGCAACCGGCGGCGAAGGCCGGGGCGGACGCGAAGATCCCGCCCAAGCCCGTCGCGAAGCCCCTCGCAACGGCCAAGCCCAAGTCCGGTGCCACAACGGCCAAGCCCAAGTCCGCGGTGGCACGCGGCAGGACCCCGGGTGAGGACAAGGAGCGCACCGGCCCGGGCCGCGCGCTGCTGGACCGGTTCCGCGGTCGCTGACCGTCCGGGCCCGGTCGCTGACCGTCCGGGCCGGACCGGCGGGCACCCGATCGGCCCGTGACCGTTTGCGGGCCGGTTACCCGGGCCCGAGGGTGGGGGACGCGGAGTGCGCAGAGGGCGTACGCGATCACCTGCCGGAGGCGAGCGCCATGGCCGACGCCCAGTGGAGCCCGGGGCGAAGGGCGGGGGACGCGGATGAATTCCTGCCCGTGCTGGACCTCATCGAGCCCATCCGTCAGCGCCGGCTCACCGTCCTGCTCCGGCTGCTCCTGCTGATTCCGCATTTCGTCGTGCTGTTCTTCCTGGAGATCGCGGCCTTCTTCACCGCCGTGTTCGGCTGGTTCGCCGCGCTCGTGCTGGGCCGGCTGCCCGAGCCCGTCTTCCGCTTCCTCGCCGGAGTGCTCGGCTACCGAACGAGGGTCGCGGCGAGCGCGATGCTGCTGATCGACCGCTATCCGCCCTTCGCGCTGAACCCGCCGCCCGGCTATCCGGTTCAGATCGACGTCCGCCCGACGAGGCTGAACAGGCTGGCCGTCTTCTTCCGGCTGATCCTGGTCATCCCCGCCGCGATCGTGCAGAGCCTCGTCACGTCCGGCTGGTACGTCCTGGCGATCCTGTGGTGGCTGATCACGCTGATCCTGGGACGTATGCCCCGCCCCCTCTTCCAGGCCACGGCCGCCACGCTGCGCTACGAGATGCGCGTGTCCGCCTACATGTCGTTGCTCAGCCCCGCCTACCCCAAGCGTCTCTTCGGCGAGGACGCGCTCTCCGTGCCGGAGCGGCAGGGGCGCTCCGCCACCCGGCCGCTGGTCATGAGCGGCGGGGCCAAGGCGCTACTGGTGCTCTTCCTGGTCCTCGGGCTCGTGAGCGCCATCACGACCTCCGCCACCCGGCCATCCTCCGACGACACCGATGCGTGGATGCGGCAGCAGAACGGCCGCGTCGTGCACCCGTCAACAGACATGGCCGGGCGATGACATGGACAGCCACTGAAGCAGTGCGCACACGCGCCGCGGACGGCGAGGACGCGGACTTCGACCGTCTCGATCCGGCCACCGCCGCCGAGGACTGCGCCCGGCTGGTGGAGGGGCCCGGCTGGCCGACGAGGCCGTCGCCGGCGCCTCGTTCGACGACACCTTCACCCAGGACGGCGGGGTCCACCGCCCGCGCATGGTGCACAGCCATCTGATCAGCGAGTACACCCGCCAGATCGGCCACGCCGGCCCGGTGAGCGAGCGGCTGGACGGAGTCACAGGGGCGTGAGCGCAGGGCCGGCGCGGCCGGCCGTCTGTATCAAGGTACGGAATCGAGCGGAACCGCGGCGGAGGCGGAGTGAATCCGGACAGGCGGGTCACACGGTGAGTATGACTTCCACCGACTTACCGACAGACGCACCGGGCAAGTCCGACGGGCAAGCGGGCGACGGCCGTGGCAACGGCCCCCGCCGCGGCCGGCGATGGGGGAGGGCGGCCGCGGTCCTCGCGGTCGCCGTCGCGCTGCTTCTCCTCGGCACGCGGCTCAGTCTGCTCCCGGGGCTGGGTGACATCTTCGGCGAGAAGACCCATGACCGCTCCGGCCCCGCCGTGCTCAAGTCGATTCGCGACATGAGCAAGTACGAGGCGGCAGCGGGCAATTTCCAGGTAGTCGTCGATCTGGAGAAGGACACGAAGTTCCTCCCCGACGCGATCCGGGGCTCGCGCACGCTGTACGTGGGCGCGGGTACGGTCGGCGCCTCCGTGGACCTGGGTGACGTCGCCGAGAACGGAGTCGTCGTCAACGAGGACCGGACCACGGCCGAACTCCGCCTGCCGCACGCCGTGCTCGGGAAACCGGCCCTCGATCCCGACCGCTCCTACGCGGTGTCCAAGCAGCGCGGGCTCCTGGACCGGATCGGGGACTTCTTCTCCGACAATCCCGGCAGCGAGCAGGCGGTGAACAAGCTGGCGGCCCAGCACATCGGTGAGGCGGCGAAGGAGAGCGGGCTGACCCAGCGCGCCGAGAAGAACACCACCGCCATGCTCCAGGGGCTGCTCGGCTCGCTCGGCTTCGAGGAGGTCACGGTCCACTACGGTGACGCCCGAAAGTAGGACACGGCCACCGGGCGGGTCCGGCGCCGCCGCCCGGCTCCGGTCCCCGACTTCGCTCCCGGCCGGTACCTCGCCGGACTCCCCGCGGTGCGGCATCCCAACTCCCTTGGGATGCCGCACCCTTGACGGTTGCGCCTCGATGGGTATGGTCTAGTCCAAGTGCAGGGACGGCGCCGGACTTCCGCATTCCAGGGGTATGTCCGGTCATGGATCCTGCCGTTCCCTTCGCGCCTCTTGGCCCCACACCTGAGAGGCTGGACTGCCGCTACCGGGCCCCCCACGGCCCGCCCGCGTCGCAGCGACGCCTCATGTGAAGGAGAAGCATGCACGCGAAAAGGAAGACCGCCGTAGCCGTCGGTGCCGTACTCGCACCGGTACTCGCCCTGTCCCTCCCGGCGGGGCCGGCCAGCGCGCACGGCTACATCTCGTCACCGCCGAGCAGGCAGGCGCAGTGTGCCGCCGGTACGGTCAGCTGCGGTTCCATCACCTACGAGCCCCAGAGCGTGGAAGGCCCCAAGGGGCTGACCAGTTGCAGCGGCGGCAACAGCGCGTTCGCCGAACTCGACGACGACGCCAAGGGCTGGAAGGTCACTCCGGTGAGTTCCAGCACTGCGTTCCAGTGGGTGCTGACGGCACGTCACTCCACCAGCACCTGGCAGTACTTCGCGAGCGGCCAGAAGATCGCGGAGTTCAACGACAACGGCGCCCAGCCCGGCGCGACCGTCATCCACCAGGTCGATTTCGGCGGCCTCAAGGGCCGGCAGAAGGTCCTCGCGGTCTGGAACATCGCCGACACGGCCAACGCCTTCTACGCGTGCATCGACGTCAACGTCAGCTGACCCCGCACGCACCGCCCCGCCGCCCCGGAGGGCCGTGGCCGGCCACGGCGCCGCCTTCGGCGGGCCGGTAGGAGAAGGACCCCCGCCCGGTACCGGGCGGGGGTCCTTCTCGTGGCACAGCGGTCCCGCAGGGCCACCGCGATCCCGGCTCGCCCCGCCCCGGCGGCGGGACGGGGCGCCGGGCGGGCGGTACCCGGATGGCAGGGCCCGTCACCCGCATGCTGTACGGGCCGCGCCGATCCGGCCGGGCACGGCGACGCTGAGTCCGTCACCGCGTCCGCAGAAACGGGATCAGCATGCTCATATCGAACCCTCTGGGCCTCAGCCGCCCAGGTCCTTCCGGTGCATGGGCGCGTTGGCGTCGCGGATACGCCTTCGCGGCCGTCCTCGTCGTGGCGCTGAGCGCGGGAGCGGTGCCGGTCGCGGCGGCGGAGGCCGTACGCGCCGCACCGGGCCGGGACGGAGACGTCAGGGCCGCGACGGTGCTGGTGCCCGGTCCGCCCGGTCCGCCCGGCGCGTTCGGGCCGGACAGCGGCGAGGCCATCGGGCCGCTCGGCGCCCGGTACCGGGGCGCTGGTGCTCGCGGTGGCCGGAGGCGCCGCCGGGCTGGGGGTGTTCGCGGTCGGCGGCTTCGTCACCGCCGCCCGCGGGCGCGGCGGCTACGGACGCCGGCCCCACGGCTCACACCGGCCGACGCGACACGTCGGCCGCGCCCGGGATTCGGGGCGGCCGATACGGTTGAAGCGATGATGAGGAATTGCGGCCGATGAAGTGTCACGGCCGGATCGTCGAAGACGGGACAGACATCATGCCTCTGCAAGGTGAGTACGAGCCGAGCCCCTCCGAGTGGGTCCGGAACCAGGTCGAGCAGTACGAGAGTTCGGGCGGTACGGAAGGGACGACGATGCGGGACCTGCCCGTCATCATCCTGACCACCCGGGGAGCCAGGAGCGGGAAGATCCGCAAGACACCGCTCATGCGCGTCGAGCACAACGGGGTGTACGCGGTGGTCGCCTCGAAGGGCGGAGCCCCCGAGCACCCCGTCTGGTACTACAACCTCACCGCGGACCCGCGCGCCGAACTGCAGGACGGCCCGGTACGCCAGGACATGAACGTCCGCGAGGTGACCGGGGACGAGAAGGCGCTGTGGTGGGAGCGGGCCGTCGAGGCGTTCCCCGACTACGCCGACTACCAGAAGAAGACCGACCGGCAGATCCCGGTCTTCGTCCTGGAACCGGCGGAGACCGGCCACTGACCGGCCCGGCACGGGTACGAGAACGGGGCGCGGCCGTACCGCTGAGCGCGCCCCGGAGGCCCCACCGGTTCCCTCCGGGACTGTGGGGCCTCCGGCCGTCTCTCCGGTCCTCACGCCGGGCCGGGGACACCTGCCCCGCGGCCCCGTGCGCAACGGCGGACACACGGCGGGCGATGAGCTGCTACGGGGCACCCGGCGCGGCGGGATACTCTCCAGCACGGCCCCTTGAGGTGCGGGGCCGAGTGGGAAGGATTCAGAACCTGATGACAGACAATGTCCGCCTGGTCGCGTTCGTCCGGGCGCGTCTCGACGAGGAAGAAGACGTCGCGCGTGCGGCCGGTGGTGAGGCTTGGCGGTGTCCGGCCGAGGTGCCGGGCGAGATCCACGACCGCGCCGGCGCGATCGCGTTCAGTCTGCGGACGCACGGCTACAATCACCACATCGCCCGGCAGGATCCCGCGCGCACTCTCCAGCGCATCGAGACCAGCCGCGTGCTCCTGGACGAGTACGCGGAGGTGGCCGCGCTGGACACCGACCGCCCCGAGCGGGACTTCGCCTCGGGGCGCGCCTTCGGCCTGGGGTTCGTGGTCCGGCAGATGGCCGCCGAGCACGCGGGACACCCGGACTACCAGGTGAAGTGGCTGCCGCGGTTCACCCAGTAGCGACGCGGCCGGGCCGCCGCGGCGCTCTTGCCCGGCCGCCCACCGGCCCCGGTGACCACCGCACCCGCGGACGGCGGCCGACGGGGACCTCACCGGGATGCTCAGAGGGCATTCATGCCGCCGTCGCCCTTCGTGCTCACCTGATCACTTCGCTCCTGGAGCCGGCGCGCCTTGTCCTTGAGGCGCTCCCGCTCATGTGGATCGGAGGCCCGCTCGGCGGCCTCCTGCATTTCCTGCGCCTTGGCGCGAATACGCTCGGCGCGGCCTCCGGATTCGTCCGCAACACTCATGATCACTCCTGGATCTCGGGGGAGAGCCGACGCCCCCAGCGAATCAGCGCTCCCGCGCACCTGCATCTCGAACGGTGACCGACTGCTACGAATGCGCCGCGAGGTGGTCGGGACGCCCGCCGAGGTGGCGTAGGGTGGGGATCACAACGACGCGGGGTGGAGCAGCTCGGTAGCTCGCTGGGCTCATAACCCAGAGGTCGCAGGTTCAAATCCTGTCCCCGCTACTTTCGCAGCAGGGCCCGGAACCACAAGGTTCCGGGCCCTGCTGGTTTCCTCCGGCCGGTCCGGGGCGGGGACCCACCGCCTCTCACCCCCGGGGCCGCTCCTGGCCCTGCGGGACCGGAGCGCTCCCGGCCGCAGCGGTGCTGATGACCTGGTCCAGGACGTCGCGCGAGCGGAGCAGGTCGTTGACGGTGCGGTCGATCCGGTCCCGCTCGGTGGTGAGTTCGGCGACCAGCGCCGGGGTGGCGTTGGCGGCCGGGCCCCCGTCGTCGTCCCGCATACAGGGCAGGATCCGCCCGATCGCTGAGCTGTGGAGCCCTGCCGCGTAGAGCTCCTGGATGCGGATGACGCGATCGACGGCATATGGGGAGAAGTCCCGGTGGCCGCCGGGCGTCCGGCTGGACGCGAGCAGTCCCCGCTCCTCGTAATAACGCAGCGACCGCTCGCTGACACCTGTGCGTGAAGCCAGTTCTCCGATACGCACTTCCCACCCCGCGACTTGAACCTGACATCAATGTCAGGTTCTACGTTACCGGCATGACGAACACACAGCAGGCCCCCGCCGTATCCCGGCTGTTCGAGCCCGCCCGCCTCGGCCCCCTGGAGCTGTCCAGCCGGCTCGTCATGGCACCGCTGAGCCGTAACCGGGCCGGGGCCGACGGGGTTCCCGGCGAGCTGATGGCGACCCACTACGCGCAGCGCGCCTCGGCCGGCCTCATCATCGCGGAGGGCACGACGCCGAACCCCGTCGGCCAGACCTACCCCCACATCCCCGGCATCCACAGCTCCACCCAGATCGCCGGCTGGCGCCGTGTCACCGACGCGGTGCGCGCGGCTTCCGGCACCCGGATGTTCCTCCAGTTGCAGCACGGCGGCCGGGTCGGCCACCCCGACACCAGCGGCCACATCCCGCTCGCCCCCTCCGCCGTACGGTTCCCGGAAGCGCTGCACACCCCCAGCGGACCGCAGCGCGGTGTCGAACCCCGCGCGATGACCGTCCGCGACATCAGGTCCACCATCGCGGACTTCGCCACCGCCGCACGCAACGCCGTCGAGGCCGGGTTCGCCGGTGTGGAGGTGCATTCCGCCAACGGCCATCTGCTCCAGCAGTTCCTGGCGAAGAACACCAACCGCCGGACCGACGGCTGGGGCGGGCCGGCGGAGGGGCGGATCCGGTTCACCACCGAGGTGGTTCGGGCCGTGGCCGAAGCCATCGGCCCTGACCGGGTCGGCGTGCGGATCTCACCCGGAGTGGGCGTCAACAGTGTCGAGGAGGGTGACACGGAGGACATCTACCGGGCGCTGCTCCCCGCCCTCGCGCGCATCGACCCGGTCTATCTGCACCTGGTCTACGCCGACCCGGACAGCGCGCTCTTCGCCGGGATCCGCAAGGCCTGGCCCGGCACCCTGATGGCGAACCCGGTCCTCTCCCGCGAGGAGGGCGCGGCCGACGGCGGCAAGCGGCGGGGCGAGCGGCTGCTGGCCGAGGGCGCCGACCTGATCGCGCTGGGCCGGGGCTTCCTCGCCAACCCCGACTTCGTCGAGAGGCTGCGCACCGGCGCGCCCCTCAACGAGATCCGCCCGGAACTGCTGATGCACGTGCACGGGGCGGAGGGCTACAACGACTACCCCGCACTGGGCCGTCCGTGAACCACGCGCACCGGATGACGGCGGTTCGGCGCAGACGGGCGCGCCGGGGCAGCTGACGGGCAGCGCAGGTCGAGCCGCATCAGGACGCGGGGATGGCCGGCGAGCACCGAGGTGGTGTCGGCCGCGTGGGTGAACCCGGCACGCTCGAAGTTCTTCCGGATCCCGGCGTACGCCATCGTCAGGTCGACCCTGGCGTCGCCGTTGTCGAGCGGATACGCCTCGATCACCGGTGCTCCCTGGGCGCGGGCGAACTCCACCGCACCCGCGATGAGCGCGTGCGAGATCCCCTTCTTCCGGTGGCCGGGGCGCACCCGGACGCACCACAGGGACCAGACCGGCAGGTCGTCGACGTGCGGGATCTTGCGGCTGCGCGCGAAGGAGGTGTCCGAGCGGGGAGCCACGGCGGCCCAGCCGACCGGCTCCCCGCCGTCGTAGGCCAGCACCCCCGGAGGGGGCTGCTTACGGCACAGCTCGGCCACGTACTCACTCCGGGCCGGACCCCGCAGCTCGTTGCTCAGCTTCGCGGGGATGCGGTGGCTGAGACACCAACAGACGGTGGAAGCAAGTGACTTCGGGCCGAGCAGAGTGCGGGTGTCCTCGAAGACCGAAGCCGGGCGAACCTCAATAGTCATGCGCACACCCTGCCACGGGCCGCACGAAGACGCGGGTAGGTGTCGAGGAGGTCAGCGGGGCCGGTGCGCGCCCGGTGTGTGCCCGAAGGCGCGGCGGAAGACATCGATGAACGCGCTGGCTGACGACCAGCCGCACGTGTGGGCCACGGTGGTCACCGGGATGTTCTCGGCGAGCAGGACCAGCGCGTGGTACAGGCGCAGTTGGGTGCGCCACTGCGTGAACGTCATGCCGAGATCGGCCTTGAACAGGCGGGAGAGCGTGCGGTCGCTGGCGCCGGCCTCCCTGCCCAGTGCGGCCAGCGTGCGGTCGTCGGCCGGATTCGTGCGCAGGATCTCGCACACCGCCCGCAGTTGAGGGGCGGTCGGAGTGGGCAGGTGCAGGGGCTCCTGGGGCGAGGCCCGCAACTGGTCGAGCAGCACGGCCCGCAGCCTGCCGCGCTCGGGCCCGTCGTGGTACGGGATACGCGTGTGGGCGAGGATCAGCTCACGAAGGAGGGGACCGACCGCCAGCACGGTCGGCTCGTCCAGGCCGAGCGGGTTGTCACCCGCGTCCAGACCGACCAGGTGCAGTTCCAGTTCGCCATGGGCCTGGTGGGCGTGCACGGTGCCGGCCGGTACCCAGATGGCACGCGTGCCCGGTGCGATCCAGGTGCCCTTGCCGGTCGTCACGGCCAGTACTCCCCGGCCCGCGTAGACGATCTGGTGGCCGTCGTGGCGGTGGGCGTCGATGGCCGCTCCGGACGCCAGCCACAGGGTGCGGGTCGGAGCCACGGGCTCGTGGCGGATTTCCGTCATTGCTTGGCAGTATATCGGAAGCGCGTCATGTCCTCCGGCGATGAACATGGCGATGTGCCAAGAAACAGGACCATCCTCATGCTGTCGGTCGGCCACGCCTGCGTGGACATCTACCAGGGCGCCGTCGCGTCGCTCGTGCCGTTCTTCGTCGCCGAACGCGCCTACAGCTACGCGGCGGTCTCGGGGGTCGTGCTCGCCGCGTCCCTGCTGTCGTCGGTGGCCCAGCCGGTGTTCGGACTGCTCACCGACCGCTGGGCGATGCCCTGGCTGCTGCCGGTGAGCACGATCCTCGGCGGGCTGGGCATCGCCCTGAGCTGTGTGAGCGGTTCCTATGCCCTGACGCTGACGTTCGTGGCCGTGTCCGGTGTCGGCGTCGCCGCCTACCATCCCGAGTCCGCCCGCGTCGCGCGGCTCGTCAGCCGGGGCAGCCATACCGCGATGGGCTGGTTCTCGGTCGGCGGCAACCTCGGCTTCGCCGCCGCCCCGCTCATGGTCACCGCGGTCGCCGCTTCCGGCGGCCTGCGCCTGGCACCGCTGTTCGTGGTGCCGGCTCTGGTCGGCAGCGTGCTGTGCCTGCCCGTCCTGCGGGCGCTGGAGAGGACGGCACGGGACGGCTCCGGCAGCGCGGCGGCCGGGGCCGATGCCGACGACAGGGCGTCGTTCGTGAAGCTGTCGCTGGCCGTGGTCTGCCGGTCCATCGCCTTCATCGGCCTGAGCACCTTCATCTCGCTCTACGTCAAGCAGCGCCTCGGCGGCAGCACCTCGGCCGGCACCGCGGCGCTGTTCGTGCTCTATCTCGGCGGCGCGGTGGGCTCGGTGCTGGGCGGCAGTCTGGCCAACCGCTGGGACCGGGTCGTGGTCGCCCGCTGGTCGTACCTCGTCTCGGTGGCCGCCGTCGCGGGGGTCGTGTACGTACCCGGCCCGGCGGTCTACATATGCGTGGTGCTGACCTCCGCCGGTCTGTACGTCCCCTTCTCGCTCCAGGTCACGCTCGGCCAGGACTACCTGCCCACCCGCGTCGGCACCGCGAGCGGGATCACCCTCGGGCTGACCGTCAGCATCGGCGGCCTGGCCAGCCCCCTCATCGGCGGTATCGCCGACGCGACCTCCCTCCGTACCGCCCTGACACCACTGATCCTGATGCCCGCCCTGAGCTGGCTGCTGTTCCGCACACTGCCCGAGCCCACCGCGCCGAAGCTGACCGCTGCGAAGCCTGCGGCGGCGCGGCCGGCCGGTCCTCCTGTCCGGCGAGGGGCCTCCTGATCAGGAGCGGCGCCGGCTCCCGGCGCCCTGCCGGTCACCGGTGAAGCGGGACGGCGGCTGGCCGAAGGTGCGGGTGAAGGCGGCGGTGAACGCGGCGGGGGAGGCGTAGCCGAGCCTGCCGCCGACCTCGCTCACCGACGCGGTCCGCAACAGCGCGACGGCCGCGAGCAGCCGGGCGCGCGCCCGCCAGACAGCGGGGCTGTCGCCCGTCTCGGAACGGAAGCGCCGGGTGAAGGCCCGTTCGCTCATGGCCGTCCGCGCCGCCCACGCGGTGTTGGTGACCGTCGCGTCAGGGGCGGCCAGATACTCGCGGCAGAGGCTCGCGAGGTCGGCGGATGCGGGGATCCCGACGTGGAACGGCAGGGGGGCGCGCTCGGCGATCTCGTGGAGGAGGAGCGCGGCGACGGCCCCCTCCCGTCCGGACAGCGCGTAATCCCTCTCGAACCCGACCGCGGCCAGGAGCAGTTCGCGCAGCAGCGCGGAGACGTCCACGACCGTGCAGGTCACCGGCCACCAGGGGACCGCGGCCGGCTCGATGTACAGGCTTCTGGTACTCACTCCCAGCATGCGGACCCGGTGCCGGGTGGCTGCCGGGATCAGAACGGCGCGTTCCGGCGGAACGGTCCAGGTGCCGTCGGCGGTGTCGACGACCATCACCCCGGTGGCGCCGTAGAGGAACTGCGCGCGCCGGTGTTCGTGCCAGTCCAGTACGTGACCGGGCGGGTAGTCCGTGCCGATCGGCAGGACGGCCCGGTCGATGTGGTCCACGTCGGCCAGGGGAACGTTCTTCACCGTTCCAGCCTTCCACGCCGCTGGCCGAAACGCGAAGGAACGGTGCCGGTCATCGAATGCGAGCAGCCCGCCCGCGCTGATGGAGTGGTGCCCATGGACGTGGTGGCATTGGCAGGGATCGGACTCCTCACGGGGCTGACGACGGTGTTGTTCGGATTCGGCGGCGGATTCGTCGCGGTGCCGGTCGTGGTGTGGGCGGACGCCGCACTCGGTGGGGACGCGATGCGGGTGGCGACGGCCACCTCCGCGCTGGTGATGGTGGTGAACGCGGGCTTCGCGACGGCCGTCACACCCCGGCAGGTGCTCCGCGCACTCCGCGGCAGCGGCGCGCTGCTCCTCCTCCTGGCGGCCGGCGCCTCGGCCGGAGCCGCTGCCGCTACGCTCGCCCCGGCCGGTCCGGCGCGCTGGGCCTTCGTCGGGTACGTCGCCCTGACCATCGTCGACCTGCTGCTGCGCCCGGGATTCCTGCGCCCGCGCCCGCGGGCCGAGGAGGTCCCCGGCACTCCGCGCCCGCTGCCCGCGCTCCTGGGCGCGCCGGTCGGCGCGGTCGCGGCCTTCCTGGGCGTGGGCGGCAGCGTGATGACCGTCCCCGCGATGCGGCGCGCCGGGCACCCGATGCGGGTGGCGACCGCCCTGGCCAACCCGCTCACCCTCGCCATCGCGCTCCCGGCCACCGCGGTGTCGCTGTGCGGCGCCTCGGTCCCCGCCGCCGCGGAGGCGCACGCGCACCTGGCCGGTCTCGTCGACCTCCGCGCCGCCTCCGCGCTGCTTCTCGGGGCTCTGCCGGTGATCGCGGTGCTGCGCCGGCGCCCGCCTCGGATCGCCGACCGTACCCATGCCTGGGCGTATGTCGGACTGCTGGCCACGGTGATGGTGGCGATGCCGCTCGCGGCGTAGGGCCGGGGGTCCGGCCGGGACGCCACACTAGGATGCCGCAATGCGTGTACACGGCAACGGCGATGCCTCCGCCCTTCTGGTCAACGGCACCGTCGGCGTGGGCAAGACGACCGTCGCCGAGGCAGTGGGTGACCTCCTCGCCGACGCCGGGATCTCCCACGCGGTGCTCGACCTCGACAGCCTGAGACAGTCGTGGCCCGCGCTGCCCGGTGACCGCTTCAACTTCGGCCTGCTGCTGCGGAACGTGCGGAGCGTCGCCGCCAACTATCTCGACGCGGGCGCGACCCGTCTCGTGCTCGCGGGTGTGATCGAGCAGCCCGACGAGCGCCGACGACTGGCCGAGGCCGTGGGCGCCGGACTCACGGTGTGCCGGCTCAGGGCCGATCCCGCTGTCCTTCGTGGGCGTCTGACCCGCCGCCACGACGGCGAACCCGAAGCACTGCGATGGCATCTGGACCGGTGCGGCGAACTGGACGCCATCCTCGACCGTTCGACGGTCGACGACTTCACCGTCGACACGACCACGGGTTCGGTCACCGGCATCGCCGCATCGGTCATCGAGCAGGCAGGCTGGCTGTGACCGGCTGACCGGGGCAGGGCTGCTCCCACCGGGCGGGCAGCCCAGCCCGGCCCGCGGCTGGTGATGGGCCGTCAGCTTCCGCCGGCGGCCGCGGCCGTCGGGACGGACCCTGGCCTCGCGCCGCAGTGACGTACGCGAAGGGCAGACGGGGTCACTCCCCGTTCGTGGGGCGGCCCGACTCACCGTGGAACTCCTGTGAGAACCGCTCCCCACTCGCATCACGCCCGGCGGAACCAGGCAGTCACGACCACTCGGTGGTCACTGTGATCAGGACCGTCGCCGCGTAGGCGACAACGGCTCCCGCAAGGCAAAGCCCACTGCTCGCCGCCTACGGAACCGGCCCCGGGCGCCGCTGCTTCGCCTCGTCGAGCGGATCGCCCGCCGGTCACAAGGACTGATCAGGCGGTGCGGGCCCGGCCCGGCGGCCAGGGCGTGGAAAGGATCGGCACGATGTCGTACTGGTAGCACGGCGTTGTGAAGCATTGCTTGGGCGCCGGGACGCAGACGGAGCCGAGAGGCGCGAGGACGGTGGCGCACGGGTTCGCCCGGTGTGCCGCGGAGCCCTCCACGGCGTCTGCGGGACCGGTCAGTGTGAGGGACAGGGCGGCGAGGGCGACCGGCGCCCCGGCGCGCAGCAGGTTCGTGAGCATGGGCAACAGACATAGCCGCTCCGCCGCCCCCGGGGAAGGTTATGGAGGCCACGTCACCCGTCCGGGGCCCGGAGCCTCCCGTTCGGATCAGGCCGCGCGGCGGCCCGTGTGCAGCGGGGTGCCTCCGGCGAGGCCCTCCGGGTCCAGCGCCAGTGACAGGGCGGCGGTGGCTCCGACGTCCGCCAGGCTGTCTGCGTCGGGCAGGAGTTCCACGCCGTCCGCGCCGGGCCGGTGGATCAGCACCGGGACGTACTCCCGGGTGTGGTGCGCGTGGCCGATCGTGGGGTCGTTGCCGTGGTCGCCGGTGACGATCAGCCGGTCGCCCGGGTCCGCGAGCAGTGCCACGAGCCCGGCCAGCCCGGCGTCCACCTGTTCCAGCAGTTGCCCGTACCGCTCGGTGTCCTGCTGATGGCCCGCCAGGTCCGTCTCCTGGACGTTCGCGACCACCAGGGCGTCGCCCTCCGCGCGTACCGCGTCCAGGGTGTGCGAGAGCACGTCGGCCGTGGCGACGGCCGGATGACGGATCGCCGCCCCGCACACCAGGATGTCGGCGGCCTTGCCCACCAGGGTGACCGGGATCCCGGCCCGAGCCGCCAGCTCGGGGAGCTGGCGGGTGTGGTCGAGCGGGGCGCCCAGGTGCTGCACCTGGAGGCCGCCGTTGCGGTAGAAGCCGGTGGCCGGAGTGTCCAGCCCGACCGTCTCCCCGTCGCCGGGGCGGACGAAGTCGCGGAGCGGTCCGTCCGCGTGGCCGCCGACCGCGATGACCCGCGCGACCGGGGCCACGGCGCGCACGGTACGGGCGATGGCGAGGATGCCGCCGGGCCCGTCGAACGGGAGGTCGTCGAGGCGGCCGGAGGCGTTCCAGTTGATTCCCGGATCGGCCTCCAGGTTGTCGTGGACCAGGACCGCCCCGTCGACGACGAGCAGCGGTTTGCCGTCCAGGCGTTCGACCCGGTGACCGGCGGCCGTGAGAGCGCCGGACACCTCGTCGAGGTGGTCGGCGAGCCGGGCCACCGTCACCCGGCTGAAGTCGGCGCCCATCATGGTCTGGTGTCCCGCGAAGGTGTCCGCGCCCGGGTAGCCGAGCGCGGCCCTGCCCGCGGCGACGGGCAGATGGGTGCGGCGCGCCAGGTCCGGGTGCGGGTGGACCAGCCCGAGCCCCAGCGCCCCGAGCACCGGCAGGCGCAACGGCCGCCCGAAAGCGGCCCGGCAGTGGTCGAGTACGTGAGCGCAGGTGTCGGCGGTGAGGTCGCCGGGGCGCAGGGTGCCCGCGTCGGGCATGGCGCCGACGCCGAATCCGTCGATGACGACGATGACGGTCTTGGCCATGAGGTGCTCCTTACAGGGCTCGGCCGTGTGCGTCGTACAGCCCGTTCAGCCGGGGGGTGCCGGCGGCGAGCCCGGAGACGACGGCGACGGTCGAGCGAGTGACGAAGATCTGGGTACGGAAGGCGAGCAGCGCGGTGTCCCCGGCACGGGCGTCCGCCGCGCGGCCGGGCGCGTCGAGCAGCCGGTAGTAGTCGATGTTCTCGGCGGGCGCGTTCTGGACCCCCAGCCGGGTTCCGGTGCGCGGCAGGAGCGCGCTCCGGATGTGCGCGCGGGGGTAGAAGCCGCCGCCGAATATCGCCGGTCGGCCGTCGTCCAGGGTGTGGGCGACCTCGCTCACGTACACGTACGCGGGCTTCTCCGGCTGGGCCGGATCGACCGCGTGCAGCGGGGTGGTGCCGGTGAGGGCGTGGCCCGGCTCGCCGTGCGTGGCGCCCAGTTCGGCGAGGAGCGGGAGGGACGCCATCGAGGTGGCGCTGGGGGCGCTGAGCTTGAGGTCGCGGTGTCCGCGTGCGGTCAGGAGTTCGCGGGCCTCGGTCGCCAGGCCGAAGTTGGGGGTGGCGGCGGGCACGCCCGTCACCGGGTCGCACAGTACGCAGGGGAAGGCGGTGACGCCGTCGATCCGGATGCCGCCCAGTGTCTCGGCCTCCTTGGCGAAGGCGTCCAGGCGGCCGAGCGGTACGCCGCCCTCCTGACCGGGATAGACGTCGCCCTCGGCCCCTTCGAGCCTGATCAGTACAGGCTGGACGAAGCCCAGTTCGCGGGCCGCCTCGGACACGGCGCGGGCGTTGGCCAGGTCGAAGACCGTGACGGTCTCCGGGCGCCAGGCCAGCATCTCGGGCAGCGCGCGCCGGGGGATCTGGACGAGGTGCCCCAGGTTGCCGGGCCGGGCTCCGGCGGCGTGCAGGGTGCGGGCCTCCGCCGGGTCGATGGCGGCCGAGCGGGGGATGTGCCGGGCGATGGCCCGGATCAGCTCGGGGTTGCGGCCCAGCTGCTTGACGACGAACCAGAGGCTGATGCCGAGGCGGTCCGCCTCTGCCGCCAGCAGCTCGGCGTTGGCCTCGACGGCGTCCAGGTCGACGACGTAGGTGTCGGGCGGGATGTCGCCGTTCCGGTGCAGGGCGGCCGCGGCGTCCACGAGCCCGGGATTGCGGGTGAGTACGGTGTCGAGGAACACGGTCAGTCGTCCTTCGGGTCGTCCAGGGCGGCGAGCGAGCGGCGCAGGATGTCGATGACGAGGTCCGCGCCCGCCCGCATCGGGTTGATGCGTACGGTCCAGTCGGCCAGTTCGGGGGCGTCGTCGAGAGCCGAGCTGGACATCCGGTAGAAGAGCGGCGCGATCTCGTACCGGGAGTTGGAGCCGACGGGGTAGGGGGCGGCGCCGAACCGCGCGGCGACGGCGGGCAGTCCCGCCGCGACGGGCCGGTCGAGCCGTACGAGCAGGCAGCGGTCCTGGGCGTTGGCGATGCGTACCTCCGCCACCCCGTCCACCTCGCCGGCCGCCAGCCGCTCCGCGACCTCGGCGCCCACCCGGGACTGCACGGACCACATGACCGGAACGTGGGTGAGGGAGCGCAGGGCGTCGAGCGCCTGGTGGCCCTGGACCTGCCCGCCGCCGGAGTAGTTGTCACGGCGGACGTGCTCGACCAGGTCGCGCGCCCCGACGACGAGGCCGACGCCCTCCGGCCCGTGCAGCTTGAAGAGGGAGAAGCAGGAGGCGTCGGCTCCCAGCTCCACCCCGGCGGCGGGCGTGCGCATCACGGCGTAGTTGTCGTCGACGATCGTGCGCACCCCGGCGGCCCGGCAGGCGGCGATGACCTCCGCCGGATCGTAGGAGTCCGCGAGCCGCTGCCGGGTGTGCTGGACGTACGCCCACCGGAAGCGCCCGGACTCCAGGGCCTCGCGGAGCGCCGTCGCGTCGTTGAAGTCGGCCTCGACGGTGTGCACGCCGATGCCCCGCAGCGTGACCTCTGTGGTGCGGTAGACCGGGGCGCGGTGGATGAGCAGTGGGTCGCCCGCCCGGACGGCCGCGTTGAGGGCGGCCCGGATCGCGCCGGTGCCCGCGCCCTGGACGAAGGCGGCGTCCTGGGCCCCGAAGAAGTCCGCGAGCACGGCCTCTACCCGGGCGGTGGTGCGCGGCCGGCCGAGACCGGGTACGACGCCCGCGTCGGACGAGAACAGCTGCTGCCCCTCGAAATGGGCGGCGGTGGCCTCCAGCAGCCGGAACTGCCTGGCCACGGCGTCGTCCAGATCCACGGTCGCCAGCGGGAAGGTGGCGGGGAGCACGGGAGGTACGGGGCTCATGTCAGTTCTCCTCCACGCTCGCGCCGGTCAGGAAGCGCAGCGGATTGCGTCGGGTCAGCAGGTCGATCAGATCGTCGTCGGCGCCCGCCGCGCGCAGCTCCGGCAGGAAGCCGCGGAAGAGGTGCCCGTAGCCCTGGCCGCCTTCGTCCAGCAGGTAGCCGTGGCGGGAGATGTCGCAGCTGAGCAGGGCCCGGTCGGCGTGCCCGGCCTCCACCAGGGCCAGCAGCAGCCGCAGCCGGGTCCGGTCGCTCTGGTAGGCCGACTTGCCCACGGTGTCGAAGGCGACGTACGCCCCGCGCGCCGCGAGCTCCCGGTGGACGCCCGGGTCGTCGAGGAGATCCTGATGGCCGATGCTGACGCGGTGGGCGGGCAGCCCCTCACCGGTGAGCAGTTCCAGCTGGGCGAGCCCGCCCCGGCCCAGCTGCGCGTGGGTGGCGAGGGAGAGCCCGGTGGCCCGCGCGGCCCGTGCGCCGGCCCGCAGCACCTTGGCCTCGGGAGCGGTGGGGACGTCCCCGTGGCTGCCGATCTCGCCGAGCACACCGGGCCGGACGCCGGTCGCGCCGATGCCGTCCTCGATCTCGCGGACGAGGACCTCGGTGAGCTGTTCCACGTCGGCGGTGTCGATCTCCGGGGTGTGGAACGGCTCGTAGTACCAGCCGGTCGCGGCGACCACCGCGACCCGCGCGTCCCGGGCGATCGCGGCCAGGGCGCCGACGTCGCGTCCCATGCCCCGGCAGGTCAGCTCGACGACGAGGGAGAGCCCGAACTCCTCCCGCAGAGCGCTCAGCTCGGCGGTCACGGCCGCCGCGTGGCGCCGCGGGTCCAGGACGGCCGCACCGTCGCCCCGCTGGTCCAGATCGAGGACCAGGTGCTCGTGGGCGAGGGCCGGGCCGCGCACCGAAGCGGTCGCGATATCGCCGGTGACGGTGCGCAGGGTGTGCGGGGCGGGGTGGTTCATCGTGGGGTTCCTTCTTCGTGTACGGGCCCGGTCCGGTCAGTGGCGTGCCGGCCCTGACGCGGGGTGAACAGGTCCCGGCCGCGGGGGTGTCAGCCCTTGACCGGGGTGAACAGATCGAGCCAGTACAGGATGTTGAGCAGGATGCCGCCGATGATCACGGCCGCGGGTGCGGCGGCCATCTTCACGACGGGCCGGCCCATCGCCTCGTTCAGCAGGTAGAGCCCGCCGACGACGAGGATGCCGAGTCCGCCTCCCATGGCGTTGGCGGCCATCAGCGAACCGAACAGGATCGCGAGCTGGAGGGTGTCACCGATGGCGCTGCGCAGGTGCTCCGACGAGTCCCGGACGCTGGGCAGCTTGCCGAGGAGCCGGCCGATCCAGGACAGGGCCAGCACCTCGGCCGCGAACACGAGCGCGCCGACGACCGCGGCGAGGAACGGGTTCGGCATGAGGTAGCCGATCGGGTACACCAGTGTGAAGCCGGCGATGCCGTAGGCCCCGGAGGCGAGTGCGGTGGTCGCGATCAGCGGGATGAAGCCGAACACCCGGTAGAAGTCGACCTGCGCGGCCTCCGAGTACTGCCCCTTCGCGATGAGGAAGCTGGTGGCCTCGCCGCCGCCGAATATGTGCATCTGGGCGAGCACACAGACCCCGGCCCCGAGCACCATGAACAGCGGCAGGTACCGGCGCAGCCGGGCCGCGCTCGCGCTGAACAGCGACGCCATCGGGTCGTCCTCCAGGACGACCTCCTCGACGCCCGCCGCCCGGTCGGCCCGGCGCTGCCGGACGTCCTTGGCGACCGCGAGCCCGATGAGCATCAGCACGCCGACGGCCATGGCCAGCGCTCCGGCGAACATGTTCGGCCACAGCTTCATGGTCATGACGACGAGGGCCAGTTCGAGGACGCCCGCGATCCCGCCCCACTTGCGGCCGAACTGCTTGGTGATGGCGAGCACCGGGAACAGCGAGAACAGGAACAGGATCGGCGTCGACATCTGCTGCATCGCGGTCAGGAAGTCGACCGCCAGGTCGTGGGCGACGTTGTTCGCGCCGTTCAGCCCGAACACGACCACCGCGCCCCAGGCGGCACCGAGAATGGGGGCGAGCCACTTCTTCGGTGCCAGCATCCCGAGGATGTCCGTGGGCAGGAAGACCAGCCACGGGTTCAGCACACCCGTGGACAGGGCCATCGGCGCACCCAGTCCGAAGATGAACCCGGCGGACAGACCGAACGAGACAGCCGTCGTCGCGCTACGGGTGGTGCGCCCCTGGATGAAGTCCAGCATGAAGGGGCGTACCCCGTCGTTGAAGACGGCCAGGGCCATGTGCGAGATGTAGGCCGTCAGCGCACAGAGGGCTATCACGGTCAGTTGCTGGGCCAGCGTGAAGTCGAGGCTGGCGCCGGCGGCGAGTGTGGTGCTCACGAGTCACTCCTTGGTGCCCGGGATGATGAGAACGGGCTGTTGTTCAGCCGCGGGCGGCGATGGCGCGCGCCATGAGGGGGGCGATGATGTCGATCTGGTCCATCGAGAAGCCGAAGACCTTCTTGCCTTCGGCGAGCAGGGCGGTGACCTGCTCCTCCGTCGGAACGCTGCGCCCGAAGGTGTGGCAGGCGGCACTGCCCATGAGCCCGACGAGCACGCCCAGCGAGGCGCCGGCGCCCGTGTGGCAGGTACCCAGGTAGTAGTCGGCCTGGCCGGCCCGGAGCTTCATCGCGGCGTCCATGTCGCTGGAGGCGACGACGTCGAGCGAGTCGATGCCGAGCTTGCCGATGGCCGCGGTGACCTCGACCTTGCCGACTCCACCGGTGAGGATCTTCGTCATGGCTGTTCTTCTCTCTGCGTCGGGTTGTGCTGCGGGGTAGGAGCGGGACGCCTGCCGTGACCGGTCAGGACGTGGGTGCGGAGGGGGGCTGCTGCGCCAGGACGGCCAGGTGCATCCCGAGGAAGTTGACCTCGGACTCCGGGAGCGCGGCTCCGAGCTCCCGCTCGGCGCGGGCCGATACGGCACGGGCGCGGGCGACGGCGTCGGGATGTCCGGCCAGCTCGGCGGCGACCTGCTCGTCGGTGAGGAACTGCTCGATCGCCTCGCCGTCCAGGATCCGGCCGAGCGCCATCATCAGATGGCTGGTCAGCATGCCTGCCGTCGCTTCGGTGACCGTGTGGCCCTCCGCCTCCAGGGAGGTCAGTTCGGTGGTGACGAAGTCGGCCACCTCCGGCCTGACCGTGCCGCCCTCGCGAAAGAGCTGGATCCGCAGTGCGAGCTGGTCGTCCATGGTGATCCTCCTAAAATCAACAGTAACCAGGATTTTGTATTTTGAGGGCGAGCGACGCCCCGGAGTTGTGAGACCCCGGTCACGCGGCCCGCTGGTCAGTACGAGGGGACGCGCTCACCGCGCAGCACCTCGCTCTGCAGCCGGGTCACCAGCGACAGGTCGAGCGAATCGCGGACCGCGGCGAGCGCCTTGGCCCCCTCGGACCGGCCGATCACCGCGGCGGTGGAGTTGCGCAGGGCCAGCTCCCGGTTGACCTCGTCCCCGAGCGGGAGCACGTCGACGCCGACCCCGAGCCGGTCCTGCGCCTCGTCCAGGTTCCAGACGGTCGCGTCCACCTCGTTCCGCGCGAACAAGTCGCTCAGCTGCATGTAGGAGGCCTCCCGCCACACGACGTCCTCCCGGTCGGCGAAGACCCGCTCCACGAGCATCCGCAGATCTTCGGAGGCGTGGTCGACCGCCACCCGCAGTCCGGGCGTGTCCAGGTCCACCCCGTGCCGCACCAGCATGCCGTGCGCGCCGACGTAGGTGGCGGGGCCGAGATCGGCCACCAGCTCCACCGGGTGCTCGGCGATCAGCTGGTCGGCGGCGAACCGGGACAGGACGACCAGGTCGACCTTGCCCTCCAGCAGCGCCGCGGTCCGGGCTCCGGCGCCTCGCATGAACGTGATCGCGAACGGCGCGCCGGCCTCCTCGAACGCGCTGCGCAGCCCGGTCGCCAGGCCCTCGTACCGCCGTGAGTAGGGGAGTGGCATCGCCGCGAGCAGGGTGCCCAGGCCGGACAGCCGCCACAGGACGGTGCGGTCCGAGTGGACGAGGAAGGTGCCGAGATGGCCGCGGGCGGTCGTCGAGATCGCGCCGGCCTCCTCCAGCAGGTGGAGGGCGGCCTGAACGGTTCCGTTTCCGCAGCCCAGCTCCTGCGCGAAGTCGCGCACACGGGGCAGGCGGGTGTCCGGCTCGTGGTGCAGGAGCAGGACGGCGAGCTGCCGCGCGGCGAGGCCGTTGCGGGTGAGGAAGCGGTCGTCGAAGTCGTTCACGAATCAAACAGTAACCAGGATTCTGGATACTGACAAGGCCCCTCCCGGAACCCCTCCCGGAACCCCTCCCAGAACCCCTTCCGGCCGCCCCGCGTGCCCGGGTCTCCTCCCGCTGATCCGTCCGGCGTGCGGGGCGGGACGGGCGCGGACAACATGAGGCCATGAGCAACTCGGCGCCACGGGCGCAGGGTCCGGACCACCCCGCGAAGGCCGGTGCGAGCGGGCCGCCGAACCAGACACTGGCACTGGCCGCGATGATGTTCGCCGTGTCGATGACGTTCATCGACCAGACCATCGTGGCGATCGCCGCCCCCGACATCATTCACGAGCTGGGTCTCACCTCCTCGCAGATGCAATGGGTCATCAACGCCTACCTGCTCACGCTCGCCGCGTTCTTCGCGCTCGGAGGCCGGCTCTCCGACATCTTCGGCCACCGCCGCGTCATGCTCTGCGGCACGCTCCTCTTCGTCATCGCCTCCGCGCTCTGCGGCGCCGTGCCGAGGGGGGACTACGCCCAGGCATGGCTGATCGGGTTCCGGGCGATCCAGGGCTTCGGCGCGGCCCTGATGTTCCCGGCGGCGCTCGCCGTGGTCATCGCGGTGTTCCCGGTGGAGCGGCGCGGGCGCGCGCTGGCGCTGTTCTTCGGCGTCTCGGGCGGGCTCACGGCCATCGGCCCGCTGCTGGGCGGCTGGCTCACCGAATGGACCTGGCGCGCCATCTTCTGGATCAACGTCCCCGTCGCCGTGGTCGCCATCGTCCTGGCGCTGCTCGCACACATCCCCGAGAGCTCCAACCGGGAACCGCTGGACGTGCCGGGAACCGTGCTCATGGCGGTCGGCATGGGGCTGACCGTGCTGGGACTCCAGCAGTCCGTGTCCTGGGGCTGGGACGCCTGGTCCACGTGGACGTGCATCGTGGTGGGGCTCGTGGTCCTGGCCTGCTTCTGCCGCTTCGAACTGCGCCGGCGTCATCCGCTCGTCAGACTCCAGGTCTTCCGGGACCGGGCGTTCTCCGTCGACATGCTCGTGCTCTTCTTCGCCATGACGGCCTTCGTGCCGGTGCTCTTCTTCGCCTCGGTGTACGCCCAGGTCTCCCTGAGCGCCTCGCCCAACCAGGCGGCGCTCTACCTCCTCTACTTCTTCGTGGGGTTCGCCCTCGCCTCCCAGTGGGGCGGCCGCATCCTGGACAAGCGCGGCGCCCGCCCGGCCCTGAAGACCGGTGCCGCGCTCGGCGCGGTTGGATTCGCGCTCTGGGCCGCCAGGCTGACGACGCTCTCGATGCACGACCAGTGGCCGTACGCGGCGCTCGCGGGCGCGGGCATCGGTTTCCTGCTCGCGCCAGCTTCGACCGATGCCGTCAACCGGTCGATCGGCGCCTCTTACGGTGAGGTCACCGGCATCACGCAGACGGTCCGCAACTTCGCCGCCAGCATCGGTCTCGCGGTGTTCGGCACGGTGCTGACGCATGTCACGGTGAACCGAGTCTTTGAGTCGCTGCGGGACCGGGGCGTGCCGTCCGGGCCCGCCCGCACCGCCGCCCGGCGCATCGCGGAATCCGTCACGGGGAACGCGGACGCGCGACAGCCGACGGGAGACGGCAGGGCCGCCGAGCTCGCCCGGGAGTCGATGCAGGCGCTCCGGCTGGACTTCGCCGAGGCGAACCAGTGGGTGTTCTACTCCATGGCGGGTGCCCTCGTGCTCGCCCTCATCTGTTCGCTGTGGCACCCCGGCACACGTGTGACGGGCGACGCCGGCGACGTACGCCCCGAGGGCCCGGCGCCGCGCCCGTCCGAGCGCTAGACGAAGGGGCCTCCTCACGGTCGGCAGCAGCCTTCGCCGTCCTGGAACTTCCCTGCGGGGCAGGTCGGTTCTGGTGCCAGACCAAGGTGTACCGCCAGAAGACCCTGCGGCGGAGCCGGGCACCCGGCAGTGCCTGCCGGGCCTCACGCGCGATGTCGGCGAAGCTCATCACCGCGGGCCTGGTGGGGGCGGTCATCGACACCGGCCGTGCCGAGCGGCGCCCCCGGTTCCTGATCCAGGCCATGGCGACGTTCAGCGGAACGGCGACCGCGCCGAGGAGCCGGTCACCGGCCGACTGCGGGCGGGCAAGCCCCACGACAACCAGCGTCCCGCCCGGCGCCAGGTGCCGGCGGAACACACCGAGAGCGTCGGAGAACGGCAGGTGGTGGAGGGCGGCGACACAGGTGATCACGTCGTAGCAGCCGGACGGTATGTCAGTGAGCGCGTCCCCGACGCTGAACGCGACGGGCGCGTCCGGCGCGGTGAGTCCGCGTGCCCGAGCGACGATCGCCGGATCGGCGTCCAGACCCCGCACCGAGCCGGCACGCGTGCCCAGCAGCCGGGCCAGGTCCCCGCTGCCCGAACCGATGTCGAGGGCGGTGCCGAAGCGCTTGGGGATCTGCCGCATGATCCAGCGGTGGTAGTGGGCGTTGTGGTCCCACGGGCGGGCGGTGTGGAACCGGTCCAGCGCCGCGAGGAGCCGGGGCGGCGGTGTCGTCATGGCACCGGTCCGTCATCCGCCGTCCCGGGGCGGGCCGACACTCCGCGGGACCGTCCGCTGCCGGCCGCGGCGAACCGCAGCCAGTAGGGATCACCGATCCGCTTGCCGACGCGCAGGGCGGCGTCCCGCACCGCCCTGCCGAACTGCTCAGGCATGCCGTCGCGCAGCTCCTGGGCGGGGAGCGCGATGCCGATCCCGAAGATCTGGCCCGTGTCGCCGTCCAGGACGGCCCCCGAGATCCCGGCCACGCCGGGCACGTACTCGCCGCGCGAGAACTCCCACCCGTCCGCCCGCACCCGGGCCAGCTGCGTCAGCAGCTCCGCGCGGGTCTTCGGCGCCTGTCCGACGCTGTGTTCCAGACGGTCGTCGACGAGGCGGGTGACCTGGTCGTCCTCCAGCCGCGCGAGCAGCGCCCGGCCCATCGAACTGGCGTACGCGGGAGCCCGGGTGCCCGCCGGGGTGTAGGCGTGGAGGGAGCCGATGGCGCTGACGCGCATGTGCAGGACGAGCGACTCGCTGCCGTCCAGGACGTCGACGTACCCGGTGTACCCGGTCTCGGACACCAGCCGGGCGGCTTCCTCCTCCAGCAGGGAGACCGTGCCGCGCGAGGCGCGGAAGTGGTACGACGCCTCCATGATCAGCTCGCCGGGGCGGTAGGCCCGGGTGACGGGGTCGCGCTCCAGGAAGCCGTACCCGGCCATCATGCTCAGGGTCCGCGACACCGAACTCTTGGGAAGCCCGAGTTCGCCGGCCACGTCGGTGACGGTGACATCGCGCCGCAGGCGGGCCATGAGACGCAGGACGTCCCGGGCGTTGGCGAGTGTGCTCACCGTCTTCCTCCCTCTCCGGCCGCCCCCGGCCGCGTCGCGTCCGATGGTATGCCGCCCCGGAGCCGTGATCGTTCCGCCCGCATTCTGAGACTTCTTGACGCCGAGGCCCCTCCGATCCGATGATCCATGAGTAGTCCATATAATAGGACCTGGTTCCATAATGTAGAACTCCCATGCCGATCAGGGTGGCCGGGCCGCGCCGACAGCTCGGCATCCCGCTGGCCGCCGGCCCGCTGAGCCGGCCGTGCCATCGCGGGAGACGCCCTCTGTCCCTCCGGTCGCGGCGCGTTCGACGCCCCGCGCGAGCGGCCGGACGGGCCCGTACACCGGGCTGCCTTGCGGGCATCCCCTCGGCGAACCGGTCCCCTCGGGGAAGGAAGAGAAGAAACGTGAAGCGACAGTTGACCCACGAGGACATCCGCGCGGCCGTGTACGGCGGTGCCGTGCTCGGCGGGGGCGGCGGCGGATTCGTCGGGCGCGGGCTGCGCACCGCCGAACTCGCCCTTCAGGTGGGTGCGCCGGAGCTGTGGACCGCCGACGAGTTCGCGCCCGAGGACCTCACCGCCACCGTCGCGCTGGTGGGAGCCCCCGCCGCGGCGGACCCGCTGGTGCTGCCCACGCACCTGCTGCGCGCCCTGGAGCTGCTGCGCCGCGACCTGCCGCGCCCGCTCGCCGCGATCCACACGAACGAGAACGGCGCCGAGACCACCGTCAACGGCTGGTTCCACTCGGCGATGACCGGACTGCCCGTCATCGACCTGGCCTGCAACGGGCGCGCCCACCCCTCCAGCGTGATGGGCGCGATGGGGCTGCACCGGCAGGACGGCTACCGCTCGGTCCAGGGCTACGCGGGCGGCAAGCCGCACACGTATGTCGAGGGCGCCGTCGCCGGCGGTCTGGACGCCGCGTCGTCCGTGGTCCGGCGCGCGTCGGTGGAGGCGGGCGGCTGGGTGGGTGTCGCCAGGAACGCGATCGAGGTCGGTTACGCCACGCGGCACGGCGCGTCCGGCGCCATCGGCTCCGCCATCGAACTCGGCCACCGGTTCCTGGCCGACGGCCCGGCCGGGGCGGCACGGCACCTGGGCGGCGGGATCGTCGCCACCGGCACCGTCCGCGAGTACCGCTGCGAGCAGCGCGAGGGCCTGGACGTCGGCGTCGCCGTGCTGGACGACGCCGAGGGCACCGTGCTGCACTTCGTCAACGAGTACATGACGCTGGAACCGGGCGGCGAGCGCAGGGCCGCGTTCCCCGACCTGATCACGACGTTCGACGAGAACGGCGAGCCGCTGGCCTCCGCCGACGTCGCGGTCGGAAAGGGGCTCGCCGTGCTGTGCGCCCCGGCCGCGAACCTGCTGCTCTCCTCGACGATGCACATGCCCGAGGTGTACACCCCGGTCGAGGAACTGCTCGGCTTCTCCTTCGCGCCCGTGGGCAGGACCCTTGCCCACGCCTGAACAGCCCGTACCGGGTCGCGCTTCCCTTCGCCGTCGTGAATCATGAACGCCGCGGTGAGGCCGTCGAGCTCTTCCCCGCCGGGGCCCGGGGCATGTCCGTGATCGAAGTCGGGATCCCGTCGCGGATGGCGGGTGTGACCTGGATCACGATAGAACTTTGCTGTCTTTGCGCAAACTTATGCAAAGTGGCGGCCGTGGAGCGTGTGCGCTGGTGACGGTACCGGCGGGCGCCTGGCGCGGGGTGGCTGATCGTGCCGGATGAGCAAGCGGGAACGTCCGCGCCTCACCGGTTCTGCCGTTCCGTCACTTTCTCCGAATGACGCATGCACAGTTGTTCGTTGCCAGGTGTTGTTGAGAGTGAAGGGCGCACGACCGCGCACTTCCCGGGCTCGAAGAAGCGCCCGGCTCTCCGCACGAACAGAGGCTCGCGCCTGTGACGATCCACCTCGTAGGTGACCTGATGATCCTGGCGGTCACGATCCGCGTCTTCGGCAACGACGCCCGCACCCTGCTGCGCCACCTGGCGGCCGCGGGAGTCCGGATCGGGGTGAGCGAGCTGAACCGCCGCCCCCGTGACCGGAAGGAAGGCCGGTGACCGAGTACCGAAGCCGCACCCGTCCGGGCGCCGATCCGATGACCCAGCCGCTCCCCGACCTCTCGTTCACCGCCTTCCACCAGATGAACCGGCCGCGCTACATCCACTACGCCGAGACCTTCCTGCACAACCGCCACGATGCCGAGGAAGCGATCGACAGCGCCTTCGAGCAGCTGCTGCGCACCTGGGACAAGGTCCTGCTCGTCGAGAACCCGTCCGGCTACGCGTGGACCGTCATGCGCAACAAGGTCAACGACCACAGCCGGGCGCGCAGGCGCCGGCCCCCGCTGCTCGACGACGAGGCCTTCAACACCTTCGCCCTGCGCGACGCCGTGGATCCGTACGGGCAGGTCACCGAGACCCTCGCGCTCATGAGGGCCATGCGGCAGCTCACCGAGCGTCAGCTCGACGTCATGGTGATGACCTACCTCCACGGGCTCAACGCCCCCGAAGTGGCCGACGTACTCGGCATCACCAGCGCCACCGTGCGCTCCACCGTCCGGCACGCGACGCGCCGGCTGCGGGACATCCTGGGACCGGACCGCGCCATGGAAGGGCGACGATGACACGCCACATCACGGAGTTCCTCTCCCGCGCACGCCTCGTCACCACCCCCTACACCCAGGACGACATCCACGCCGCGGAGACCCGTCTCCTCGCCCGCCTCCACACCGCCGGCCCGTCCTGTGCCCCGCCGCCGGCCGTCGCCGTACCGGAGGAGCCGACGGAACACGAAGCGGCCCAGAACCTGCAGACCCTCTGCGAGACCGTCGTCACCCGCAACACCGCCCTCAGCGCCCTGGACACCTTCCTCACCCCGCAACTCCCCGAACCTCCGGGCGCACGGGTCCTGGGCTGCATCCTCCAGCTCGCGGAATCCGAGGAGAACGCCCGCTTCTGGTGGCAGTACGCGGCCGGCGCCGGCGACCCCGCGGCCTCCTACTGCCTCTACCTCCACCACCTCGCGCTGGGCGAGCACGGCGAGGCCCGCTGGTGGTACGAACAGACCGAGCAGATCCAGAGCGCGCCCCCCTCCACCGACGACTTCACCGACACCGTGCCCGACGTCACCGCCGACGACGTGCCGGGCATCGTCAGCGACGCGCTCAACGCCGTGACGACCACCGACGCGAGCCTGCTGCCCACGGCGCTGCGCATCCTCGGAGCGCTCAAGACCGACCCGGTCCCGGTGCCCGCCATGGTCGGAGCCGTCCTCGACTACGTACCCGCGGCGGTCGGCCACATAGACGACTTCGAGCTGCCCCTGCCCGCCCCCGGATTCACCGACCACATCCGCAGCCTCACCGCCGGCAGCACGCCCGCTCCCGGACGCCCCTCCGTGCGCAACCGGCTCCAGCCCCGCCCCAAGTCCCCGCGCCCGCTCATCGCCGCCGCCCGCCGGGAACCCAAGTGGTGCTGGGGGTAGCGGCCGGCGTCAGGGGGTGCTCCCCGCCGGTCCCGGCGTCAGCGGCCGGTCCGGCCGAGCGCCTCGGCGAGTTCCGGACCATCGGGCGGGCTGGCACCCGCCCTCGCGACGGTCACGGCCGCGGAGGCCGCCGCGTGGCGCAGGACGTCGGTGACGGTGGCCCGGTCCACCGAGCGGAGCCGCTCCCGCCCCTGTGCGCCGAGCAGCCCGTGCGCGGCGAGTGCGTGGAGGGTGCCCGACATGAAGGCGTCCCCGGCACCCACCGTGTCCGCTACGTCGACGGCCGGCGCGGCGACCGACACGCGGCCGCAGGGCAGGACGGCCAGGGCCCCGTCGCCGCCCCGGGTGACCAGCACCAGGGCCGGCCCGGTGGCGAGCCACCGCTCGGCGACCCGTCCCGGCTCCTGCCCCGGATACAGCCATCCCAGATCCTCGTCACTGGCCTTGACCACATCGCTGAGCGCGACACAGCGCTCGACCTCGCGCACGGCCGCCTCGTGGTCCCCCATCAGCTCCGGCCGCACATTGGGGTCGTAACTGACGGTCGCTGCCGTCCGCAGCGACTCGACGGCGGCGAGGACCGCGGACGCGCCCGGAGCCATCACGGCCGCGATCGACCCCGTGTGGACGTGCCGGGGCGGCCGCTCCAGGGAGACCGGGCCCAGCGTCCAGGTGATCTCGAAGGTGTACGCGGCCCGCCCGGCACCGTCCAGCGCGACGGCGGCGGACGGGGTCGGGGCCGTGGCACCGTCCGTGCGGACCTCGACCCCGGCACCGGCCAGATGGTCGCGGATCCGCCGCCCGTGGGCGTCCGGCCCGAGCTGGGTGAGCAGGGTGACACCGTGTCCGAGCCTGGCCAGGCCGTACGCGACATTGGCCGGGCTGCCTCCCGGATGGACCTGGTCGGCCGCACCCGGCAGCCGGACGATGTCGGCGACGCATTCACCGATGACCAGCAGGTCGTTTCTGTCGAGCATGAGGGTGACGGCTCCTGGAGTGCGGTGACGTAGGTGTCCTGGCGGGCGGCCCGGCCCGGACACATGGGGCCCGATCCTGCCGTGTGTACGGGGAGTACGGGATAGCCGGGACGTGGCCGGCTGCCGTGCGGCCGGCCCGCGGTCACCACCACGCGCTCAGCCGGACGCGGGCGGCCGGGACGCTACGGGGCCTCGCCGCCCCCGGGCGGTCGCCGGTGATGTCCTCGGGCCAGGGGAGTGCCGCCAACAACGACAGGAGGGTTCACCCGCCTGCCGGGCGAGCAGATCCACGCCGGCGCGGGTGCGGGCCCCGGAGCCTCAGCGGCCGGTGAGCGCGCGGTCGAGGAGCGGCAGCAGGCGGTCCCAGTGGCGCCGCAGCCCGGAGGGGCTGAACGCGTCGGTGTCGGACATGGTGAAGCCATGAGTGGTGTCCGGGTAGACCTCGCAGGTGTGGCTGACGCCCGCGGCGTCCAGGGCCCGGTTGAGCTCGCTGAGGGATTCCGGAGTCATGTCGCCCTCGGCGAGGCCGAGATGAACCTGGGCGGAGACCTCCGGGAAGCCCTGGTGCGGGCTGTCGGGCTCGTCGGTGACCAGGGGGCTGGGGTGGAATCCGGCGACGGCCGCCACCTGACCGGGATATGCGGCCGCGGTGCGCATCGCCAGGGCCCCGCCCATGCAGTAGCCGACAGCGGCGACCGGTCCGGCGCTGACCTCGGGCCGGCCGGTGAGGAACCCGAGGTAGGCCTCGGCGTCGCGCAGGGCGCGTTCGCTCGTGTGTGCCTTGATCAAGGGCATCACCTGGGCGAAGACCGCGGGCCGGGTCTCGGCGCTGATGTGCTCGGGAAGCTCGATCACCGGTGCCGCGCCGTGCCGGTAGAAGATGTTGGGGACGAGTACGTAGTACCCGTGCCCGGCCAGTTCACGGGCCATCTCCTCCACCACCGGCCGCACGCCGAAAGCGTCCGGGTACAGCAGCACGCCCGGATGCCGCTCGTCACTGTCGGGGAAGGCGGCGAATGCGTCGGCCCGACCGTCGGCGGTGGGAATCAACAGCGTCTTGGCAGGCACGTTCTTCCTTCTTCGGACTGGTGCGCAAACACCGTCGGGGGTGACGGAGCGATGACCTCAACCCGTTGGTCCGGGAAGTCAGTTCACTTTCGCGAGCAAAGTACAACCTGTACGCCAGCAAATGCAATGACCGCTGTGCCTCGCTCGCGCTGAGTACCTCGCCCACGGCGCCGGTGACGAATGAGACGAATTCGTTCCAGGAGGCGGAGCGGAGCGGGGGAGCGGCGGGCCGGCCCCTCGGGGCCTCGGCGGGCGCGGGCGGGCCGGAGTTTGCTGCCGCTCATGGAAGTGATCCCTCGACTCGCTCCGTCCCGACACCGTGCCGGGCCGGAGGCGCTGCGCCGGTCCGGGAGGCATAGCGCCGGTCCGGGAGGCGCTGCGCCGGGCCTACGCACTTCCCGTCGCCTCCACCCGTGCGGAACTGCTGTCGCGGCTGACCGCCGCGGGAGAGCCGCCGGCCGGGCACGCTGGTGGCGGGCGTCGAGGAGATCTGCTCGCACTGCCCCAACTCCCCTCTGCGCAGCGCCACGTGGAAGCCGGAGCGGTGGCTGCCGGTGGACGCCCGGCCGGTCCGGGCCGGGACGACGTCGGCCCAGCTGTGGATGCCGGAGCTGACGATCGCCGACATCGAGCAGGGGAGGAGGCGGACTCACCGAAGCAACGGTATGAGTGACGGAGCGCCACATGAGCGGGAGCCCGAACAGCGCCGGTCCCGGGCCGGCCCCGGTCCGGAACCAAATGCCATGTGCTCATGGGTCATGAGCGATGGATCACGGATGTACCGTGTCCCGTACTTGAGTTCGAGCTGGCTGTGGCGGCCGCACGAGGAGACAGAACGATGAACGAGAACACGCTTTCCGTCCCGCATCCCGCGAGCGCGCACCCCGCCCGCGTGTACAACGTCTGGCTGGGCGGGAAGGACCACTACGTAGTGGATCAGGAGGCGGCAGAGCTCGCCGCCCAGGCCAACCCGACGATCGTGCCGTCGGTCCGGGCCAACCGAGCCTTCCTCGGTCGCGCCGTACGTCACCTCACCGACCTCGGTATCCGCCAGTTCCTCGACATCGGCACGGGGATCCCCGCCGCGGCGAACACCCACGAGGTGGCGCAGCAGTCAGCCCCCGAATCGCGTGTCGTCTACGTCGACAACGACCCGATCGTGCTCACCCACGCGCGGGCGCTCCTGGTCAGCGGACCCCAGGGACAGACCGACTACGTGCAGGCCGATGTGCGCGATGTGGACGCGATCCTCGAAGCGGCCGCCCGGAACCTGGACTTCGACCAGCCGGTCGGCCTCATGCTCGTGGCTATCCTTCAGTACATCAAGGACACCGAGGACCCCTGGGACATCACCCGCCGGCTGCTGGACCGCCTGGCCCCCGGCAGTCACCTGGTGCTGTCGCACCCGGCCGCCGACGTCACCGCGCCCGAGGTTGCCGAGTCCATGCGGATCTACAACGAGCGCGCCGCCAGCCACGCCTCGGCCACCCCCCGCACCCACGCCGAGGTGCGGCGCTTCTTCGACGGCCTGGAGATCCTGGAACCGGGGCTCGTCACCCTGACCCGCTGGCGTCCGGGCCCGTCCGACATCGCGGACGACACCCTGCCCATGTGGTGCGCCGTGGCCCGCAAGGCGTAACGGGTCGATTCCTGTCGCCAAACGCGGCTCCTGTCTTGCCGGCCGGCCGGCGCCGGGCCGTCGGAGCACCCCTTCGGCCCGGCGGCCCCGGAATCGGGGTCATGGTTTCCCGCCGGCCGGCGGAAGCGTGCGGAGGATGGCCGCGAGGCCATGGGGGTCGCGGCGGGCGATGTTGTGACCGGCGGGAAGTTCGTGAACCCGCCGGGCCGGGTCGTCGCGCAACCATTCGGTCAGGCTGGGGAACGGGCTGTCCGGCCACGCGCCACCGCTGATGAACGTCCGGGCGGGCGGCGCGTGGCCGGAGCCGTGCCGCAGCCTGACCGGCTGGATGAAGCTCGCCAGCGGGTGCGGTCGCGCGAGGGTCGAGCCCGTCCGGGACCGCGATCCACCGGCCGTCGGCGCGGGAACCGGCGACGAACGACTCCCGGAAGCTGTCGCTGGTGAGGGACCAGCACGAATCCCCCGTCGCCCGGGAACATAGGCGTCGATGAAGACGAGGTGGTCGAGGCGGGGGCCGGCCCTGCCCGCGACACCGGCGATCACCATCCCGCCGTAGCTGTGCCCGCACAGCGCCGGCGGTGTCCCGTCACCTTGCTCGATGATCTCCGCTACCTGGTCAATATGGGTGTCGAGGTTCGGCGGCCGGTCCACAGCCGCCGGTCCGTCCGGCGCCGGCCCCGCCAGGGTCACCGCCTCGACCTGATGACCGGCTCGGTTCAGCTCGACAGCCACTGAGCCGAATGCCCATCCGCCCTGCCAGCCGCCCGGCACCATGACGAATTTCATCGGCCATCGTAGGCGGCGAGGATCACCGCGGTGGTAGCTGGAGTGGGATGCGACCACATTAGTACAACGTATTGACAAAGCGTGGTGACGGTTCCTAGGTTCTCAGGTGACCCCGATCGTCGCCGCGTTCCGTCAACTCGGTTCATTCGCAAGCCTGTTGCCCCACCCCTGATGACCGATCAGGTCTCGGCCAGGTGGCGGAACCCGGTGGCGTCCTGCTGCCGGGGCCCCGGCAGGCACCTGCGGCGTGCGGTCGCCCCCGGGCATGAAGCGCCGCCACGTGCGGCCCGCTCCTCCGGCGCTGCCGGGTATCCCATGGCCTACTCCCACACGAGGTGAACCATGCACCGCAGAGGATTTCGAGGACACTCCCGTTTGGCCGGTGGCGTAGCCGCCGTCGTCGCGGGCACGCTGTTCGGCGTGTTTCCCGGCGCCGGAGGCTACGCGGAGGCCGCGGCCGGGGCCTTTGGCGGTGCCCCTGCCGGGATGGCCGAGACGGCCGGTGCCACCACGCCGTTCGTGACGGTCGAGGCCGAATCCGGGACGCTCGGCGGCGCCGCCCGCGTCCGCTCGATCAGGCCCGGAGCGACGGTCCCGACCTCGGCCTCCCTGGAGACCGAGGCGTCGGGCAACGCGCTGGTCGAGCTGGAGAACACCGGTGACGAGGTGTCGGTTCCGAACAGCTCGGGCCGGAGCGCCAACACCCTCGTGGTACGTGCCTCGATCCCCGACGCTCCGGAAGGCGGCGGCATCAGCGCGTCGCTGGACCTGTACGTCAACGGCACGTTCCGTCAGGCGATCACGCTGAGTTCCGCGCAGGCGTGGAACTACCGCGAGGCGACCACGAACCCGGACGACCCCAAGGCCGGCGGGATGCCCTACCGCTTCTACAACGACTTCCCCGTCTGGGTCACGGGCGCGCCGATCCCGGCAGGCAGCACGGTCACGTTCCGTAAGGGATCCGGCAACAAGGCCGTGGTCTACGACATCGACTCCGTCGACCTGGAGAACGTGGGGCCCGCGCGGTCCCAGCCGGCGAACTCCCTCTCCGTGGTGAGTTACGGCGCCGATCCCCGGTCCGGGAAGGACTCCACGGCCGCCATCCAGAACACGGTGAACGCTGCCCGCCTTCAGGGGAAGACGGTGTGGATCCCGCGCGGCAGGTATCTGACGAACAGCCTCCAGCCCACGCCGCTCGACTTCACGGGCGTGACGGTGGAAGGCGCCGGGATGTGGTACTCGACGCTCTATCGCAAGACCCCGCTGCCGGCCACGTCGTGGCGCTCGAAGACCCTGGTGGGATCGGGCACCACGCTGCGCGACATCCAGATCGATTCGAACGCCGTGTGGCGCGGGGTCGGCGGCACCGGCGGCGCGGATTACGGCATCAACGCCAGCGGTGCCGACGGGTGGCTGGTCCAGCGGATCTGGACGCGGCACACCGACGCGAACTGGCTCTCCGGATCGAACGGCCTCATCGAGAACAGCCGGACCTCGGACGGCTACGGCGACGGATTCAACATCAACAACGGCAACACGAGGGATCCGGACAAGCAGGGCGACAACATCACCGTCCGTAACAACTTTGCCCGGAACACCGGCGACGACTCCTTCGCCACGTACTCCGACGCGGGCGTGAGCGGCACCAACGGTCAGGTGAGGGGGGCGAAGATCCTCAACAACACCGCGATCGCGCCCTGGTGGGCCAACGGCCTCCGGGTGGCCGGCGGCGAGAACGTAGAGGTGCGCGGCAATCTCGTGAACAGCGTCTCCTCGAACAGTGCCCTGGACATCGGCGTGTTCGGGGATACCGGGCATCCCCTGGAGTCCGCCACGATCAGCGGCAACGTCCTGATCGGCGGTGGTGGCTGGAACGGCGTCCGGCACGGGGTCCGGATCGGTTCCCCCAACAGCGCCTCACTGTTCCCCGACGCCTATACGCACGTCACCCTGAGCGACAACGTGATGCGCGGAGCCTTCCGGGCCGGCCTCTTCATCGACCTGACACGGGTCGACGTGACGCTGAGGAACAACACCATCGACAGTCCCGCGACGCAGGGAATCCTGGTTGGTGCCGGCGTCACCGGCACCGGAGCCTTCACGGGCAACACGGTAGAGAATCTCCGTCCGGGTCAACTGGCGCTGCGGAACGACTCCCCGGCCACGTTCCACATCACCGACTGACATCGCGGCGGCCCGGCCGAGGCCTCTCCGACGCACTTCGTAAAGTGTATTGACAAAGTATGTCCGCCGTTCGTACGTTCTTATCGCACCCAGCCGACGACCGGCCTGAGCAGCGGTAACCCCCGCTTCACCCCGGTCAGCCGGCCGAACTCGCCCAGACCCCTACCGCCGCACCCCGCACGTGCGGCGCCGATGGGAGCGTGCAATCACCTTGACCACCGACACCAGGCGGGCGCTCGTCGTCCGCGGCGGCTGGAACGGGCACCAGCCCGTGACGATCAGCGACGGATTCCTCCCGTTCCTCAAGGAACAGGGGTTCGCCGTCGAGACCTCCGAGGACCTCGCGGTGTACGAGGACGCGGAGAAGCTCGCCGCCACCGACCTCATCGTGCAGTGCTGGACGATGGGCACCATCACGCCCGAGCAGCGCGAGAACCTCGCCGCGGCCGTACGGGCGGGCACCGGTCTCGCGGGCTGGCACGGTGGCATCGTCGACTGCTTCCACGACCACGGCTACCACCTGCTGACCGGCGGCAAGTTCGTGATGCACCCGCCGGGCTTCCACGACCACACCTACACCTTCCTGCCCGAGCGCGCGGACCACCCGGTCATCGCCGGCCTCGACGACTTCTCCGTGCACAGCGAGCAGTACTGGGTCCTCACCGACCCGCGTATCGAGGTCCTGGCCACCACCACCTTCCCGGCCGCGGAACCGCACGACGGACCCGCCGTGATGCCCGCCGTGTGGACCAGGACCTGGGGAGCGGGGCGGGTCTTCGTCTCGACCATCGGGCACAAGCCCGACGACTTCGACGTGCCCCAGGTCCGGACGCTGACCGAGAGGGGACTGCTGTGGGCGAGCCGCTGAAGCCTCTGAACGTCGGCATCGTGGGCGCGGGGAAGATCAGCGGCGCCTACCTGTCCACGCTGGAGCGCCTGACGTCGGTGCGGCTCACCGCCGTCACCGACCTCGACACCGGCCGCGCGCGGGCCGTCGCGGAGCAGGCCGGTGACGGCGTCTCCCTCGCGCCGACCGTCGCCGGCCTGGTCGCCCGCGACGACGTGGACGCCGTCCTCAACCTCACCGTCCCGGCCGCGCACGCGGACGTCGCTCTGACGGCACTCGCCGCGGGCAAGCACGTGTACGGCGAGAAGCCCCTCGCCGTCGACCGCGAGGAGGCCGGCGCCGTGCTCGCCGCGGCGCGTGCGGCCGGACGGCGGCTCTGCTGCGCCCCCGACACCGTCCTCGGTACCGGAACGCAGACCGCGCGCAGGGCCGTTGACGACGGTCTGATCGGCCGGCCGGTCGCGGCCACCGCCTTCATGACGACCGCGGGCCACGAGAAGTGGCACCCGGATCCTGAGTTCTACTACCGTCCCGGAGGCGGCCCCCTGCTCGACATGGGCCCGTACTACCTGTCGGCCCTGGTCCACCTGCTCGGCCCCGTGGTCAAGGTGACCGGTGCCTCCTCCCGGCCCCGCACCGAGCGGACCATCGGCAGCGGGCCGCGTGCGGGGGAGACCTTCCCGGTCGAGGTGGACACCCACATCACGGGCGTCCTGGAGCACGCGGACGGGGCCCTGTCCACGCTGGTGATGAGCTTCGACGTGCGCGCCGCGCGGCTGCCGCGCATCGAGGTGCACGGCACCGGCGCCTCACTGTCCGTGCCGGACCCGAACAACTTCGACGGTCCCGTCGAGATCCACCGCGGCGACGGCTGGGAAACGCTGCCCGTGTCGGCCGGCTACCGGGGCGCGGGGCGGGGCGCGGGCCTCGCGGATCTGGCCGAGGCGCTCCACAGCGGCCGCCCGCACCGTGCGTCCGCGGAGCTCGCCGCACATGTCCTGGACGTCATGCTCACCCTCATGGACGCGGCGGCCGAGGGCCGGGCACTGCCGGTGACCACCACCTGCGAGCGCCCCGCTCCGGTGGCGGACACCAGCCTCTGACCGGCCTCGACCGCCGCCGGCGACCTCCCCGCCGACACTCACGCTCGGCATCACCCGGCTCGGCGCCGCTCTGCTCCAGGACACCTGGCCGGCGCCACCCGCCGAGCCCCCGCGCCCGCCCGCAGCAACAGGAGACACCTCTCATGCACGACGACCGGAACCTGGTCGAAGCACGTCTGGACCGCGTCCTCAGGGAACGCATCCGGCCGGCCGTCCACCCCGTCACCACCCCCCTGAACGTGGAGATCTGGTCCACGTCGGGCGAGCCCGTCCCGCCGGCCGAGGGCCTCACGGCGCCGGACCGGCCCATCACCCCGGGCACCGCGTGGGGCGCGCCCTGGGGGACCAGCTGGTTCAAGGTCACCGGGACCGTCCCCGCGGAGTGGGCGGGCCACACCGTCGAAGCCGTGCTCGACCTCGGCTTCACCCCGCGCACGCCGGGCTTCCAGTGCGAGGGGCTCGTCCACCGGCCCGACGGCACCCCGGTCAAGGGCCTCCACCCGCGCAACTCGTACGTCCGCGTCGGATCACCGGTGGCCGGCGGGGAGCAGGTCGACTGGCGGATCGAGGCCGCCTCCAACCCCGACATCGACGCGAGCGGCGTGCCGTTCCAGCCGACGCCGATGGGAGACAGGGCCACCGCCGGCGACGCGCCGCAGTACGTCCTGGGCGAGATGAACCTGGCCGTGTTCGACGAGACGGTGTGGAACCTGGTCATGGACCTGGAGGTCCTCGGCGAACTGATGGCGGAACTGCCGGTGGAGGGGGCGCGCCGCTGGGAGATCCTGCGGGCGGTCGGCCGGGCGCTGGACGCCCTCGACCTCCAGGACGTGAACGGTACGGCGCGGGCCGCCCGCGAGGAACTGGCCGGTGTGCTCGCCGCCCCTGCCGTTCCCGCCGCGCACCGCATCAGCGCGGTCGGGCACGCGCACATCGACTCGGCCTGGCTGTGGCCGCTGCGCGAGACGGTGCGCAAGGTCGCCCGCACGACGTCGAACATGACGGCCCTCCTGGAGGAGGAGCCGGACTTCGTCTTCGCGATGTCGCAGGCCCAGCAGTTCGCCTGGATCAAGGAGCACCGGCCGGAGGTGTACAGGAAGGTCAAGAAGGCGGTCGCGGACGGGCGGTTCGTACCCACCGGCGGGATGTGGGTCGAGTCGGACACGAACATGCCGGGCTCGGAGGCGATGGCCCGTCAGTTCGTGCACGGCAAGCGGTTCTTCCTGGACGAGTTCGGCATCGAGAACGACGAGGCGTGGCTGCCCGACACCTTCGGCTTCGCGGCCGGACTGCCGCAGATCATCAAGGCGGCCGGTTCCAAGTGGCTGCTCACCCAGAAGATCTCCTGGAGCAGGACCAACACGTTCCCGCACCACACCTTCCAGTGGGAGGGCATCGACGGCAGCCGGATCTTCACGCACTTCCCGCCCGTCGACTCGTACAACTGCGAGATGAGCGGTCAGCAGATCGCCCACGCCGCGCGGAACTTCAAGGAGAAGGGCGTCGCCTCCCGGTCCCTCGCGCCGACCGGATTCGGTGACGGCGGGGGCGGCACCACCCGCGAGATGGTCGCCAAGGCCGCCCGCATGGGCAGTCTCGAAGGATCGGCGACCGTGGAGTGGGAGACCCCCGCCGGCTTCTTCACCAAGGCCGAGGCCGAGTACCCCGACCCGCCCGTCTGGGTCGGAGAGCTGTACCTCGAACTGCACCGCGCCACCCTCACCAGCCAGGCGCAGACGAAGCGCGGCAACCGGCGCAGCGAGTCGCTGCTGGCAGAGGCCGAGCTGTGGGCCACGACCGCTGCGGTGCGGACCGCGTTCCCCTACCCCTACGAGGAACTGGACCGGATCTGGAAGACGGTGCTGCTGCACCAGTTCCACGACATCCTGCCCGGCTCGTCCATCGCCTGGGTGCACCGCGAGGCGCGCGAGACCTACGCGCGCCTCGCCGCGGAGCTGGAGGACATCATCGGCGGGGCGCAGCGCGCGCTGGCCGGTGACGCGTCCGGCGGCACCGATCTGGCTTTCAACTCCGCACCGCACAGCCGTGGTTCGGTGCCCGCAGGCGGTGCCTCGCCCCGGCCGGCGCACAAGGAGGCGGTGGTCCCCGTACCGCTCGACGGTGGTGGATACGTCCTGGACAACGGCCTTCTGCGGGTCGAGATCGATGGACGCGGCCTCGTCGTCTCCGTGTACGACCACGGCGCGGAGCGCGAGGCCATCGCGCCGGGGCAGGCGGCCAACCTGCTCCAGCTGCACCCCGACTTCCCCAACCAGTGGGACGCCTGGGACGTCGACGCCTTCTACCGGAACGTCGGCACTGACCTCACCGAGGTCACCGAACTGGCCGCCGACGGCGCGGCGGTGCGCGTCGAGCGGTCCTTCGGTGACTCCCGCGTCGTCCAGCTCCTGACGGTCCCGGCCCGCGCCAAGCGGCTCGACATCGCCACCGAGGTGGACTGGCACGAGACCGAACGCTTCCTGAAGCTGGCCTTCCCGCTGGACGTGAAGGCCGACCGGTACGCCTCCGAGACCCAGTTCGGCCACGTCTACCGGCCCACCCACCAGAACACGAGCTGGGAATGGGCCAAGTTCGAGGCCTGCAACCACCGTTTCGTGCACGTCGACGAACCGGGCTGGGGCGTCGCGATCGTGAACGACGCGACCTACGGCCATGACGTGACGCGTGCCGTGCGGACCGGGGCCGACGCCGGCACGACCACGACCGTACGGGCCTCGCTGCTGCGTGCGCCCCGCTACCCCGACCCCGAGACCGACCAGGGCGTCCACCGGTTCCACCACGCGCTGGTGCCGGGCGCGACGATCGGTGACGCGGTCCGCGAGGGCCACCGGGCCAACCTGCCGGAGCGGCGGGTCACCGGCACCGCCGCGGAGGTCGCGCCCCTGGTGACGGTGGACAACGACGCCGTCGTGGTCAGCGCGGTGAAACTGGCCGACGACCGCAGTGGTGACCTGGTCGTCCGCCTCTACGAGGCGCATGGCGGACGGGCCCGCGCCACCGTGCGGGTCGACGGCTTCGCCACCGCGCGGGCCGTCCCGGCCGATCTCCTGGAGCGCCCCCTGAACGACGCGGAACGGCCGGCTGAGCACGCCGGCGGCGTCGTGCTCGCGCTGCGGCCGTTCCAGCTGGTCACCCTGCGCCTGCCCCGAGCCTGACGACGTGCCGCCCGGGACGGCGGCACCCGAGCCGGGAGGCCGTCGGCGCACGCCCCGCCGCCGGCGTCCCGGTGAGCCGGACGGCCAGTACGTACCGGAAGAGGACCGAGAAGGGGATCCCGCATGCCAGCCCGAGCCGCACACCCCGAACCACCGGACTCGCAGGAACCACCCGAGCCACCGGATTCACAGGAACCACCCGACCCACCGGAGCCGCGGCAGCGGCCCGGATCGTCCGGGCCACCCGGACAGCCGGAGCCGTCCGAGCGGCCGGCCGCGGTCTGCGTCATGGACCCCGCCGTGGCCGATTCCGTACTCCCCGCCGACCTGCGCAACCGCCTGTCCGAGGCCGTCCGCCTCGCTCCCGCCCCCGTCGGGCGCGATCTGGCGGCGGCGCTGGGCGACGCGGAGGTCCTGATCAGCGGCTGGGGCTGCCCCCGGCTGACCGCCGGTATCCTCGCGCGGGCTCCTCGGCTGTGCGCCGTCATCCACGCGGCCGGGACCGTCAAGTCCCTGGTGAGCGACGCGGTGTGGGAACGCGGCATCGTCGTGTCGTCGGCCGCCGATGCCAATGCGGGACCCGTCGCCTCGTACACCGTCGCCCTCATCGGGCTCGCCGCCCGCCGGACCCTGACGATGGCCGCCGGATATCCCGGCGTGTGGCCCGGCGCCGCCGACCGCTGCGGCGCCGACGGACTCACCGTGGGCATCGTCGGCGCCTCGCGCATCGGCCGCCGGGTGATGGCCGAACTGGCCAGGTCCGGCGCGGATCACGAGATCCTGCTGTACGACCCGTACATCACGGATGAGACCGCGCACCGGCTCGGCGCGCGGCGGACCGGCCTCGCCGAGCTGTTCCGGCTGTCCCGGGTGGTGAGCGTCCACGTTCCGCTGCTGCCGGAGACGGAGGGCCTGATCGACGCCGCGATGCTCGCGCTCCTGCCCGACGGGGGCGCGCTGATCAACACGGCCAGGGGCGCCGTCGTCGACACGGACGCCCTCGCCCGGGAGTGCGCGACCGGCCGCGTCGAGGCCTACCTCGACGTGACGGACCCCGAACCCCTGCCCGTCGGCCATCCGCTGTCGGCCCTGCCGAACGTGCTGCTCACCCCGCACATCGCCGGGGCGCAGGGCAGCGAGGTGCGACGGCTCGGGCAGTACGCGGTCGAGGAGACCGAGCGCTGGGTGGCGGGGGAGCCGCTGCTCGGCGAGGTCACCCGCGAAGCGCTCCCGCGGCTGGCCTGACCGGCCGCGCGCCCCGCGCGCTCGCTTCCCGCCCCCACGGACGTCACATCACTCAGCGCACCACCTCACGCAGCCGGCCCCGAGAGGCGGCCGACGATGCCTGATCCCCGGTGAAAGGGCTTGATGTCATGACAACACGTGAGCAACCGGCCGCCCGCGCGGCCGAGGAGGGCGGGCAGGCGGGCCGCGAGCGGCCCGGCCGCCCACCCCGCCGGCGCGACACGGCCCTGTTCTGGTTCCTGGTCCCGGGCATCCTGGTCCTGCTGCTGTTCCACTACATACCGCTGCTGGGCAACGTCATCGCGTTCCAGGACTATCAGCCCTACATCGGCATACTGCACAGCCCGTGGAACGGGCTGAAGAACTTCGAGGTCCTCTTCAACGGCGACGACCAGTTCGTCCGGGCCCTCGTCAACACGCTCGAACTGACCCTGATCCAGGTGGTGTTCGTCTTCCCGGTGCCGATTCTGCTGGCGCTGGCGCTGAACAGCCTGGTGAGCGAACGGGTCAAGAAGTGGGTGCAGAACGTCCTGTACCTGCCGCACTTCCTGTCCTGGGTGGTCGTCGTCGCCCTCTTCCAGCAGCTGCTAGGCAACGGCGGCATGCTCAACCTGTTCCTCCAGGCCCACGACATGGGCACCTGGAACATCATCGGGAACCCCGAGCTGTTCAAGACCCTGCTCACCTCCCAGGTCATCTGGAAGGACACCGGCTGGGGCACGATCCTCTTCCTGGCCGCGCTCTCCCGCGTCGACAACGACCTCTACGAGGCGGCGGCCATGGACGGCGCGAGCAGGCTGCGGCAGACCTGGCACGTCACCCTGCCCGCTCTGCGCGGCCTGGTGATCCTGCTCCTCATCCTCCGTCTCGGTGACGCCCTGTCCGTCGGCTTCGAACAGATCCTGCTGCAACAGGGGGGTGTCGGCCTGGAGAACAGCGAGGTCCTGGACACCTACGTGTACAACCACGGCCTCCTCGGCGGGGACTGGGGCGTCAGCGCCGCCGTCGGGCTCGTCAAGGGAGTCATCGGAGTCGCGCTCGTCCTGGGCGCCAACAAGATCGCCCACCTGTTCGGCGAGGAAGGAGTGTACAAGTCATGACCACACTGTCACCCGCACACCCGGTGCGCCGCAGGCCTCGCAGGTCCTACAGCGCCATCCCGGGGGAGACCCCCGGATCCCCGCCGTGGCGCGCCCTCAAATCGCTGATCCTGCTGATCTGCGTCGTGCTGGTCCTGCTGCCGTTCCTCGCGATCATCTCGACCTCGCTCGCCGACACCGGCCAGGTCACCAGGGCCGGCGGCTACGTGCTGTGGCCCGACAACCCCAGCTGGTCCGCCTACTCGGCGCTGCTCTCCGGTGGCCTGGTGTCCAAGGCCATGCTGGTCAGCGTCGGCATCACCGTGGCCGGCACCGCGCTGAGCCTCGTCTGCTCCATCATGCTGGCGTACGGGCTCAGCCGTCCCGGCTCCTTCGGCCACCGGCCGGTCCTCCTCATGCTGCTGATGACCATGCTGTTCGCACCGGGCGTCATCCCCAGCTACCTGATGGTCAAACAGCTCGGCCTGATCAACAGCTACTGGTCGCTGATCCTGCCGACCATGATCAACGCGTTCAACGTGATCGTGCTGCGCTCCTTCTTCATGAGCATCCCGAAGGAGCTGCTGGACTCCGCGCGCATCGACGGCGCCTCCGAGACGACGATCCTCACCAGGATCGTGCTTCCGCTCTCCAAGGCCGCGGTGGCCGTCATCGGCCTGTTCTACGCGGTGACGTACTGGAACGCGTTCTTCAACGCGCTGCTCTACATCAACGACGCGTCGAAGTGGCCCATGCAGCTCGTGCTGCGTACCTATGTCGTCAACAACGCCGCGCTCAGCGGCGGTCAGGTGGATGTCGCCGCCGGGGCGCCGCTGCCGCCCGCCCAGTCCCTCCAGGCCGCGATCCTCGTGCTGTCGATCGTGCCCATCGTGATCGTCTACCCCTTCCTCCAGCGCCACATGAACAAGGGCGTGATGGTCGGAGCGGTGAAGGGATAAAGGGGTAAACTGTCATGAACTCATCACTGAGTCGGCGCGGATTCCTGGCCTCGGCCGCCGGCGTCACGGCCGGACTGACCCTGGCCGGCTGCGGGGACTACCGCCCCGTGTCGGCCAAGGCCGCCAACGCCAAGGTGCCGCTCCCCGCCTACATCCCGTACAACGGCGTCCCGACGCCGATGCCGGCCACCGCCGCCGGTGTCGCGCCCGGGTATCTCAACTTCCCGGCCGAGCCGGTGAAGTCACTGCCGGGCGGCCCGCCCGCCAAGGGCCCGGCCATCGACATCATGACGCTGATCTTCAACCCGGTGCCGCCACCGGTCACGGACAACGTGATGTGGCAGGCCCTGAACAGAAGTGTCGGGTGCGATCTCAACTTCCAGATCTCACCGGTCAGCGACTACCCCAACAAGTTCGCCGTGACCGTCGCGGGCGGCGACCTGCCCGACACCATGCTGATGCTGCCGCCGAGCCAGAACTCCGCCGCCACCCCGGGCATGCTGGACGCGCTCTTCCAGGACCTCACCGAGCATCTCTCCGGTGACAGCATCCGGGACTACCCGTACCTCGCGAACATCCCGTCCCCCTCCTGGGCGCCCTGCGTGCTCAACGGTGGTATCTACGCGATCCCGATGCCCCGCCCGCTCTCCGGCGGCCCCGTCTACACCCGGCTCGACCTGATCCGCGAACGGGGCCTCGACCCGGACCCGAAGAGCTGGCAGGAGTTCTTCCAGCTTTGCAAGGACGTCACCGACCGCAAGCACAGCCAGTACGCCATGGGCGACCCCATCACCGCGTTCGACACCGTGATGCAGATGCTCGGGGGACCCAACAAGTGGCGTGAGGAAGGAGGGAAGTTCACCTGGTGGTTCGAGACCGAGGAGGCCAGGCAGACCCTGGACGCGGTCCGCCGGATGACCAAGGCCGGCGTGATGCACCCGGACGCCTACAGCGTCACCGGGAAGGTCAAGGACTGGTTCGGCACCGGACAGACCGTCCTGAACCCCGACGGGCCCGTGGCCTGGAACGACTACTACTCCATGTACGCCCCGGCCACGAAGGGCTTCGAACTCGGCTACCTGCTCGCGCCCGGCTGGGACGGCGGCGAGGGCGTCCAATGGCAGGGCCAGTCCTACTACGGCATGCTCATCATCAAGAAGGCGCCCAAGGAGCGGATCAAGCAGATCCTGCGCGCGATGAACGCGCTCGCCTCGCCCTTCGGCACGGACGGCTACCTGCTGCGCAAGTACGGCGTCCCCGGCACGGACCACACCCTCAAGGGGACCGACCCGATCCTCACCCCGAAGGGCCAGGCCGAGGTCGCCCTGCCGACCATCTTCGCCACGGACGCGCCCTTCACGCTGTACTACCCGTCCAGGCCGGAGATCGTGAAGACGCAGTACGCGTTCCAGAAGGAAGCGGTCCAACGGCTGCTCGCCAACCCGACCGAGGACCTCTACTCGCCGACCAACGCCAAGATGTCCGCGCTGCTCCAGAAGACCCTGGACGACACCCGCAAGGGCATCATGCAGGGCCGCGTCCCCCTCAAGGAGTGGAACGAGGCGATGCGGAACTGGCGCAAGCAGGCCGGCGACCGGATCCGCGCGGAGTACGAACAGGCATGGGAGAGCCGCCAGTCATGAACCGCACCCCCACCCAGGACCGCGCCCACTGGGAGCGCACCGCGGAACGGATGCTGCTCGCCGTACGGCCCTACGCCAGCGAGGAGCACGCCCTGATCGGCCTGCCCGGCGTCCCGAGCCACAACGGCGTCCACAGCGACGGTCTCGAAGGCTTCGCCCGCACCTTCCTGCTGGCCGGATTCCGGCTGGCGGGAGCGGGCGGAGCCGACCCGCTCGACCTCGCCGGCTGGTACGCCGCGGGCCTGGCCGCCGGTACCGACCCCGCGAGCCCGGAGCGCTGGCCCACCTTCGCCGAAAGCGGCCAGGCGAAGGTCGAGGCCGCCTCGATCGCGATCGCCCTGCACGAGACCCGGCCGTGGATCTGGGACCGCCTCGAAGAGCGGGTCCGGCAGCGGGTCCTGGACTGGCTGGCGCCCATGGTGGGCGACCCGATGCCGGGCAACAACTGGATCTGGTTCCAGGGCGTCACCGAGGCGTTCGCCCGCACGGCCGGCGGACAGTGGCGCCAGCAGGACCTGGACCGGGTCATCGCCCTCACCGACGGCTGGTACGCGGGCGAGGGCTGGTACTCGGACGGGCTCACCGGCGCCGCCCACCGCAACTTCGACCACTACAACGGCTGGGCCATGCACCTCTACCCGCTGTGGTTCTGCCGCATCCTCGGCGACGCCGCGCCCAGCGGACTCCTCGACCGCTACCGGGCCAGGCTGCACCGATTCCTGGCGGACCAGCGGCTCCTGATCGGCGGCAACGGCTCGCCGCTCGTCCACGGCCGCTCCCTCACCTACCGGCACGCCGCGCTCGCCCCGCTGTGGACCGGCGCGCTGTTCGACGCCACACCGCTGGCACCGGGGGAGACCCGGGCACTCGCCGGCCGGATGCTGGACCACTTCACCGACCACGGCGCCACCGACGAGAACGGCCTGCTGACACTCGGCTGGCACCGGCCCTTCCGCGGCATTCTGCAGGGGTACTCCGGCCCCGCCTCCCCGTACTGGGCGAGCAAGGGCTTCATCGGCCTCGCCCTGCCGCCCGAGCACCCGGTGTGGACCGAGGAGGTGTCCTCACTCCCCGTCGAGCAGGGCGACTTCACGCGGACCCTGACCGCGCCCGGCTGGCTCGTCTCCGGCACCGCCGCCGACGGGGTCGTCCGCGTCGTCAACCACGGCGGCGACCACGCGGACCCGGCCCGCCCGCACGCCGACGACCCCGGCTACGCCCGCTTCGCCTACTCGACGCACACCGCCCCGGAGACCCCCGGAGACCCCACGGTCCCCGGCGGCAGCGCGGACGCGGACCCGCTCGACAACGCGGTCGTCCTGCTGGACGCGGCGGGACGCGCCTCGCACCGGCGCCCCGCGGAACGGATCTCCATCGGCGGGGCCACGGCCGTCTCCCGGTCCCGCGCGCACTGGCCGCAGGACGCGACCTGGGACGTCTTCGGCGGGCCCGACACCCGCTACGCCCTGGGCCCCTGGATCACCACGGGTTCGGCCCTGCGGGGGTCCGTCGAAGTGCGTGCCGTACGGGTCGACGACTGCGCGGAGGACCGTGCGGACGGCGGGACGGCGGCCGGCCACCGGCTGCGTGTCGGCGGCTGGGCGCTGGCCGTCGATCCCCGCTCCGGGGCCGGCGCCGCGACCGTCGAGGGGGCCGCGGCCCGGGTCGAGGGGGCCGACGGGCTGGTCTCCGTCGTCATCGGGACCCACCGGCTGCCCCGCGCGGCCTCGGTGGCCGGAGCCGGCAGCAACGCCCTCGGCGCCTCCTCCGCCACCCCGGTCGTGGCGACCGAGGGACCCGTCACGCACGGCGCGGTCCACGTCGCCCTCATCCACCTCGGCGGCACCGGCCCCGGCGCCCTGCCCCAGGTCACCACCCGCGCCGAGGGCGACGCCCTGCTCGCGGACGTGAGCTGGCCCGACGGCGCGCACGACACCATCCGGCTGCCCGCCCCCGACGACACCGCGTACGACCCCTGGAAGGACCAGTTCCGTGCATGACGACCGCCGGATCATCGAGGACCGGATCCGCAAGCTGCTCGACCGGACCGTCCGCCCCGCCGTCTACAGCGCCGTACGACCGCTGGCCCTGAGCGCCTGGCGCGTGGACGGCGAGCCCGTCCCCGTCGCCGAGGCACTGGGCGCCGACTACGAGCCCTTCACGATCGGTGACGCCTGGGGCAGCCCCTGGCAGACGACCTGGATGCGGGCGCGCGCCGACATTCCCGGAGACTGGTCGGGGCGCCGCGTGGAGGCCGTCTTCGACCTCGACTTCGACCTGTCCAAGGGGCCCGGCGGCCAGGCCGAGGGCCTGGTCCACGATGCCCAGGGCACGCCGCTCCAGGGTCTGCACCCGTACAACCGCAGCGTGCTCCTCGACGGCTCAGCCACCGGCGGCGCCGCCATCGACCTGCTGATCGAGCTGGCCGCCAACCCGCCGATCGTCGGCAGCGCCGGACTGCACCTGCACCACGGCTCCCTGGAAACCGCCGGAAACGCGCCCCTCTACCGCCTCAGGCAGGCCGACATCGCGGTACGCGAGGAAGACGTGTGGCACCTCGTCCACGACATCGAGGTGCTCGACGAGCTGATGCACGAGCTGCCGCTCAGCTCCACCCGGCGCCACGAGATCCTCTACGCCCTGCGCCGCGCCGCCGACGCCGTGGACCCGGCCGATGTCGCCGGAACGGCGGCGCGCGCCAGGGCGCTTCTGGCCGACGCGCTGTCCCGGCCCGCGCACGCCTCCGCGCACACCCTCTCCGCCGTCGGCCACGCACACATCGACTCGGCCTGGCTGTGGCCGGTACGCGAGACCGTACGCAAGTGCGCGCGCACCTTCACCAACATGACCACCCTCGCCCAGGAGTACCCCGAGCTGGTCTTCGCCTGCTCCTCCGCCCAGCAGTACGCGTGGATGAAACAGCAGCGCCCGGACATCTACGCCCGGATGAAGAAGGCGGCTGCCGACGGCAACTGGGTGCCGGTCGGCGGCATGTGGGTCGAGGCCGACGGGAACCTGCCGGGCGGTGAGGCGCTCGCCCGCCAGCTCGTCTACGGACGACGCTTCTTCGCCGAGGAGTTCGGCGTCGGACAGCCCGGGATCTGGCTGCCCGACTCGTTCGGGTACACCGCCGCCTACCCGCAGCTCGCCAGACTGGCCGGCGCCGAGTGGTTCCTCACCCAGAAGCTCTCGTGGAACGAGACGAACCGGCTGCCCCACCACACCTTCGAATGGGAGGGCATCGACGGCTCGCGGATCTTCACCCACTGCCCGCCCGTCGACAGCTACAACGCCTCACTGACGGCCGGTGAGAACGCCCACGCCGAGGGCAACTTCAGCGACAAGGGCGTTGCCACCCGCTCCCTCGTCCCCTTCGGCTACGGGGACGGCGGCGGCGGGCCCAGCCGCTCGATGCTGGAGAAGGCCCGCCGACTGCGCGACCTCGAAGGCTCACCGAAGATCGTGGTCGAATCGCCCGACGCCTTCTTCGAGTCGGCACGCGCCGAACGCGAGGGCGCGCGACTGCCCGTCTGGCGCGGCGAACTGTACCTGGAGAACCACCGCGGCACCTACACCAGCCAGGCCCGCACCAAGCGGGGCAACCGGCGCAGCGAGGCGCTGCTGCGCGAGGCCGAGCTGTGGACGGCCACCGCCGCCGTACGGTCCGGCGCGCCCTACCCGTACGAACGGCTCGAATCGCTGTGGCAGCGGGTCCTGCTCAACCAGTTCCACGACATCCTGCCGGGCTCGTCCATCGCCTGGGTGCACCAGCAGGCCGAGCGGGAGTACGGCGAGATCCACGCCGAACTGGAGACGCTGATCGCGGAGGCGGCGGAGCGGCTGCCGGGCCGGCCCGCGCTCCTCAACGCCGGGCCGTACGCGCGCCGCGAGGTCGCCGTTCTCGCCGGCGACCCGGGGTTCCCCGGCGCACAGCACCTCGCCGACGGGCGTACGGCGGTCCTCGCGGAGGCCGGCCCGCTGGCCTCCGGCGGCACGGCACAGGCCCGCCAGCCCGTCACGGCCCGCGCGCAGGACGACGGATTCGTCCTCGACAACGGCGTGCTGACCGTCGTCGTGGACCGGCGCGGCCTGGTCACCTCGGTGTACGACCACACGGCACGGCGGGAGGCGATCGCCCCCGGCGCCGCCGGCAACCTCCTCCAGCTCCACCCCGACGACCCGAACCTGTGGTCGGCGTGGAACATCGACTCCTACTACCGCGACGTCGTGCACGACCTCGACACCTGCGAGTCGGTGGCACTCGCGGACGGGGGCCCGCTGCTCGCGTCGGTGCGGGTCGAACGCGTCCACGGCGACTCGCGGTTCGTCCAGCACATCGAACTCGCCGCCGAGAGCCGCCAGGTGACCGTACGCAACGAAATCGACTGGCAGGAGCGCGACACGGTACTGAAGGCCGCCTGGCCGCTGGATGTGCACGCGGAACGGGAGAGCGCGGAGATCCAGTTCGGCCATGTGCAGCGGCCCACCCACGAGAACACCAGCTGGGACGCCGCCCGCTTCGAGCTGTGGGCGCACCGCTGGGTGCACGTGGGCGAGCGGCACTGGGGCGCCGCGCTCCTGACCGACTCGACCTACGGGCACGACGTGCGCCGCGACACCCGCCAGGGCGGCGGGACCACCACGACGCTGCGCCTGACCCTGCTGCGCTCCCCGCACAGCCCCGACCCGCAGGCCGACCGGGGCACCCACCGCTTCGGCTACGCGCTGCTCGCGGGCGCCGGGATCGAGGAGGCCGTCGCGGGCGGCTACGCGCTGAACCTGCCGCTGCGGGCGGCCCCGGCGCAGGCGGCCGCGCTGGTCACGCTCGACACCACGGACGTGGTGGTGGAGTCCGTCAAGCTCGCCGACGACCGGAGCGGCGACGTCGTGGTGCGGCTGTACGAGGCGTGCGGGGGAGCGGTCGGGTCCCGGCTGAGCGCCGGATTCCCGCTCGCCGGGGCACAGGACTGCGACCTGCTGGAGCAGCCGGAGCGCGAGCTGGCGCCGGAGGACGGGGCGGTCGGCCTCGCGTTCCGGCCCTTCCAGATCCGCACGGTGCGCCTGCGACCGGCGGTGAGGAAGTGAAACCGCCAGGAGAGAGGGACAGTTGTGCCCCGGGGCGCGTTCGTCCCCGGCGCGCTGTCCCTCCCGCGTCGTACCATTCCATCGATTCTGTTGCCGTCGCAGGCGGGGCGGCGGTTCCGCCGCCGCCCGCCGAGGCTGGGAGAGGCACGTTGACGAGCAAGACGGCGAGCACGGAGAAGGGCGCCATCAGGCGTGGCACCAACCTGCCGAGGATGGGGGACTTCAACGAGTCCGTGATCCTCGACGCCATCCGCCGGCGGGGGAGCGGCGGCCTGAGCCGGGTGGAGCTCGCGCAGGCCACCGGCCTGTCCGCGCAGACCGTCTCCAACATCACCCGACGACTGCTCGACCAGGGCCTCGCCCGTGAGTCGGGGAAGCACAACACCGGCAGCGGCAAGCCCCGCACCCTGCTGGAGATCGTCCCCACCTCCCGGTACGCGGTGGGCGTCCACCTCGACCCCGCCGTGATCACCTGCGTCCTGGTGGACCTGCTCGGGAAGGTGGTGGCCCAGCGCAGCGGGCGTACCCCCAGTGGCGGCGACACCGACGGCACCGTCGCGGACATGGCCGCGTCCGTGTCCGGGATCGTGGCGGAGTCCGGGATCGACGACGGACGGATCCTCGGTCTCGGCATCGCAGCGCCGGGGCCCGTAGACGTCACCGCGGGTTGGGTGGTGGAACCGCCCGAACTGCATGGCTGGGGCCGCTATCCGCTGCGCGACCGGCTCAGTGAGGCGACCGGGCTCCCGGCCCTGCTCGACAAGGACGTCACGGCCGCCGTCGTCGCCGAGCGCTGGGCGGGGGCGGGTCCCGACAGCCGCAACCTGCTCTTCTTCTACCTCGGTACGGGTTCCGGCATGGGGCTCGTGGTGGACGACACCGTGCTGCGCGGCGTCTCCGGGAACGCGGGCGAGGTGGGCGGGCTGGGCGCCGCCTGCTCGACGCGGACCCTGGTCGAGGAGGCCATCGCGCTCGGCGTGCTCGGTGGCGAGTACACCGTGCTCGATCCGGCCGACGCGCAGAGCGGACTGGAGCGCCTCGGACAGCTCGCCGCGGAGGGGGACGCCCAGGCGGACGGCATCATCGAGCGCCTGGGGCTGCGCGTCGGCCGGGGGGTGTGCGCGGCGGCGACCCTGCTCGACGTGGACAGCATCGTCTTCGGCGGACCTGCCTGGCACGTACTGGGTGAGCGTCTCCTGGCCACCATCGAGCCGATGGTGGCCAGGTCCCCGTTCGTCAGGGCGACCCACGCCACGACCGTGGCCTCGACCACCCTGGGAGAGAACGTGGCTGCCGTCGGTGCGGCCTCCCTCGTCCTGGACCAGGCGCTCTCCGCGCAGCCGAGGTCCCTGCTGCTGGGCTGAGGGGACAACGGGCGAGGGGACACGCGGCCGGGGAGCCCCCGGGGCATAAGGCGCACGCCGTCATGGTGCGTTTGCAATAGCCCGCGCATGCAATTATTGTTATCGCTTGTAAGGCGCTGTTGCACGCGTGTCCCCCCGGAGAGTAGCGAGAACAACATGAGCTCCATCCCGAACATCACCCTCAACAACGGCGTCACCATGCCGCAGCTCGGCTTCGGCGTCTTCCAGGTCCCCGACGAGGCGACCACCGCCGCCGTAGCCACGGCCCTCGACGCCGGATACCGCAGCATCGACACCGCCGCGGTCTACGGCAACGAGCGGGGCGTCGGCCGGGCGCTCGCCGAATCCGGCGTCGCCCGTGACGAGCTGTTCATCACCACCAAGCTGTGGAACGCCGACCAGGGCTACGACTCCGCGCTGGCCGCTTTCGACGCCTCCCTGGACAAGCTCGGGCTCGACCACGTCGACCTCTACCTGATCCACTGGCCGACCCCGGCCCGCGACCTCTACTCCGACACCTGGCGCGCCCTGGAGAAGCTCCTCGCGGACGGGCGCACCCGCGCCATCGGCGTCTCCAACTTCCAGCCCGCCCACCTGGAGCGCCTGCTGAAGAGCGCCTCTGTCGTCCCGGCCGTCAACCAGATCGAGCTGCACCCCGGCCTCCAGCAGCGGGAGCTGCGCGAATTCCACGCCCGTCACGGCATCGCCACCGAGGCCTGGAGCCCGCTCGCCCAGGGCGCCGTCCTGAGCGACGAGGCGGTCGTCTCCCTCGCGGCGAAGCACGGCAGGAGCCCGGCCCAGATCGTCCTGCGCTGGCACCTGCAGACCGGCAACGTGGTCATCCCCAAGTCGGTGACCGAGGCCCGCATCCGCGAGAACCTCGACGTCTTCGGCTTCCGGCTGAGCGCCGGGGACGTCGAGGCCCTCACCGCCCTGGACCGCGCCCTGCGCACCGGACCGGACCCGGACACCCTCAACTGACCCTCCCCGGCCACCACCACATCGCCCCCACACAAGATCGAGGCACCACCCATGACCATCCGCTCCCTGCTGCCCGGCCGCATCGGCTTCGGCACCGCCCCCCTGGGGAACATGTTCCGCGCCATCCCCGACGAAGAGGCCGCCGCCACCGTGCAGGCCGCCTGGGACCAGGGCATCCGCTACTTCGACACGGCCCCGCTGTACGGCGCCGGCCTCGCCGAGATCCGCCTCGGCGACGTCCTCGCCGGTAAGCCGCGCGGCGAGTACGTCCTGTCCACCAAGGTGGGCCGGGTCGTCCTCGACGAGGTCGAGGACCCCACGAGCCGTCAACTCGGTGAAAAGGGAGCCCTGTTCGAGCACGGACGTCCCAACAGGATCGTCAACGACTACAGCGCAGAGGCGACGCTGCGCTCCGTCGAGGACAGCCTCAAGCGCCTCCGGACGGACCGCCTCGACATCGTCTGGGTCCACGACATCGCCCAGGACTTCTACGGCGACGGCTGGCTGTCCATGTACGAGAGCGCCCGCACCGGTGCGTTCCGCGCCCTGACCCGGCTGCGGGAGGAGGGGGTCATCAAGGCCTGGGGGATCGGCGTCAACAAGGTCGAGCCGCTGGAGATGACGCTGGACCTGGACGAGCCGCGCCCCGACGCGTTCCTCCTCGCCGGACGCTACACCCTGCTCGACCATTCACGAGCGCTGCAGCGCCTCCTGCCCGCCGCGGCCGAGCGCGACGTCGACATCGTCGTCGGCGGCCCCTACAGCTCCGGCATCCTCGCCGGCGGCAACCACTACGAATACGCGGAGGCGCCCGCCGCCATCGTCGAGAAGGTGAGCCGGATCAAGGCGCTGGCGCAGGAGCACGGCATCGGCATCAAGTCCGCCGCGCTCCAGTTCGTCCTGGCGCACCCGGCCGTCGCCGCGGCCATCCCCGGCGCGACCCGCCCCAGCCGCATAGCCGAGGACCTCGGCGCGCTCACCGAAAATGTGCCGTACGCCTTCTGGAAGGCGCTGCGGGACCAGGAGATCATCGCCCACGACGCACCCGTTCCCCTACGGGAAGCGTCATGACCTCCACGACCGCCACCCTCACCACCGCGTGGTCCGCGGACCGGGTCTGGCAGCTCATCGGCGGCTTCGGCTCCCTGCCGGACTGGCTCCCGTACATCAAGGAGAGCCGGTTCGGTGAGGGTGCCCGGCTGCGCACTCTGACGAACGAGGAGGGCGGCGTCATCGTGGAACGCCTGGAGTCCTTCGACGAGCGGGCCCGCAGCTACGCCTACTCCATAGTCCGGGCACCCTTCCCGGTCACGGGCTACCGCTCCACGCTCAAGGTCGTCGACCTGGGCGCGGCGGGGTCCAGGGTGGAGTGGTCGGGGACGTTCACACCGGACGGAGTCGCCGACGGCGAGGCGACCGCCCTCTTCGGGGGCATCTACCGCGACGGGCTCGCCTCACTGGAGAGGACACTCTCCGCCTGACCCGGCGGACAGTGCCGCCCACGTCCAAACAAATAAGGCTGGTTGATAAGGTAGCCTTACTATGTGAACGAAGATCTGGACCCCGGAAAGGTCGCCGCCTCCCTTCTCGTGGGCGTCGGCGCGCTGCTGCGGCGCGTGCGGCAAGTGCCCACCGGGGGAGGGCTGACGATGCCGGAGCGGACCGCCCTGTCGCAGCTGGAACGTACGGGGCCCACCACTTCCTCCGCGCTGGCCCGGGACGCGCAGATCACCGCCCAGGCCATGGGGGCGACGCTCGCCGCGCTGAGGTCCCGGGGACTGGTCGAGCGCAGCCCCGACCCGGACGACGGCAGGCGCGTGGTGCTGACCGTGAGCGACGCCGGCCGGCGGGAGCTGAAGGACAAGCGCAACGCGCGCACCGAGCTCATCGCCAAGGCCCTGGCCGACGGCGCGTTCACCCCGGCCGAGCTGGAACAGCTCGCGGCGGCAGGGCCACTGCTGGACCGGCTGGCCCGGACCATCTGAACATCTGACACCGGAGGCCATGGAACGATGTGGCTGATCGCCTGGCAACGCCACCTTCGCGGCCGGACTCAGCGCCGTCCTGATCGCGGTCACCTTCCGCCTCCTGCCCTGCGGCGGGCACACCATGGGCTGGACCGATCCGCTGACCGACGGGCTGATAGCCGGGGGACTGATCCTCCTGGCGGCGTTCGTCGTCATCGAGAACCGCGTCTCCGCGCCCATGATCGAACTGAGCCTGTTCCGCCTGCGGGCCCTCACCTTCGGCACCCTGGCGGGCCTGGCCGTCTCGATCGGCCGAGGCGGTATGCGGTTCGTACTGATCATCTGGCCGCAAGGCATCTGGCTGCCGCTGCACGGCTACGACTACAGCGACACGCCCCTGTGGGCCGGCATCTTCATGCTGCCGCTGACGGCCGGATGCCTCGCCGCCGGGCCTGTCTCCGGCTATCTGTCCGACCGGATCGGCTCCCGGGGCCTGGCCACCGGCGGAGCGCTGCTCCTCGGCGCCGGCTTCCTGGGCCTGATGTTCCTGCCGATCGACTTCAGTTACTGGATATTCGCCGTGCTGATCACGCTGAACGGGATCGCCGGCGGCATGTTCGCCGCCCCCGACTCCTCCTCGATCATGGGCAGCGCGCCCGCCCGGCTGCGTGGCGTCGCCTCCGGCATGCGCGCCACATTCCAGAACTCCGGCACCGCCGTCCATCGGCGTGTTCTTCTCCCTCATGATCGCCGGACTGGCCGGCAGCCTCCCGCACACGCTGACCGGCGCACTGCGACAACAGGGCGTCCCGGCACACGTCGCCGGCCAGGTCGGCAGCCCGCCCCCGGTCTCGTCGCTCTTCGCCGCCCAGCTGGGTGTCAGCCGCCCAGCTGGGTGTCAACCCGATCCAGCACCTGCTCCAGCCCACCGGCGCCCTCACGCACCTCTCGGCCGCGCAGCAACTGGCCCTGACCGGAAGAGAGGTCTTTCTGTCCCTGATCGACGGACCCCTCCCACTCCGGCCTGGTCATCGTGTTCGCCTTCGGCGCGGCCCTCGCGCTGCTCGCCGCGATCGCCTCCGTTCCGCGCGGCAGTAGCCCCGCCGTCAAGGCCCGGTGCCGCACGAGACCCCCACCGTCGACCCCCTCGCGCGACCGCGGAGGTAGTCCGGCGGCAGCAACCGCCGAAGCGGCTGCGACCACCGCACTGTCCGGCCCGGCAACCGGTCCGCATCCACAGGAGAGACAACCGCATGACACTGACTACGATCGATCCCAGGCCCGCGCTCGTCGTGATCGACCTGCAGAAGGGCATCGTCTCCGCCCTGGCCGGCAGTCCACTCGCCGCCACCGCTGTCGAACAGGCGGCCCACCTGGCCGCCGCGTTCCGGCGCCACGAGCTGCCCGTGGTCCTCGTCAACGTCACCGGACGCGCGCCGGGACGTACCGACGCCGGACGGGCCGGGAGCGACGGCGTCCGGCCCGCCGGCTGGGCGGACCTCATCGACGAACTCGATGTCCGGCCGGCCGACCACCTGATCACCAAGCGGCGGCGCAGCGCGTTCCACGACACCGGACTCGACACCCTCCTGCGAGACCTGGGCGTCACCCAGGTCGTGCTCGCGGGCATCTCGACCAGCGCGGGCGTCGAGTCGACCGCACGATCGGCCTCCGACCACGGGTACCACGTCGTGATGGCCACCGACGCCATGTGCGACCCCGATCCCGAAGCCCACCGCCACAGCATCGAACGCGTCTTTCCCAAGATCGGTGAGACCACTGCCACCGCCGAGGTCATCGACATGGTGGAGGCGACCCGATGACCCTGCTCGGCAGGCTCCTGAACAACCGCAGAGCGGGCGAGGCCCATACGGCGTGGAACCTGCCGAACCTCCAGGGCCCCGCACTCCTGACCCTGACCAGCCGCCACTTCGCCCACGGCGAGGCCATGCCACCGCGGCACGCTGCGAAGAACGTCGGCGGCGGCAATCTCTCCCCCCACCTCACCTGGACCGCGCCGCCCCCGGGCACCGCCCAACTCCTCCTGGTCGTCGAGGACACCGACGTCCCCCTGCCCAGGCCCGCCGTGCACTGCGTAGCTCTCGTCGACCCGGCATCGGGAGACCTCGGCCCAGGCGCACTCGACGCGCGACGGCCCGCCGCCGGGGTGCGGGTGCTCCGTTCGACCATCGGACGGGGCTACCACGGCCCCGCGCCCGTCAAGGGCCACGGACCACACCGCTACACCTTCCAGCTGTTCGCCCTCGCGGCCACCGTGGACGGCGCCCTCGGCGCGGAGACGGCCGACCGGACACGGCCCCGCGCACTCCTGGGCGGCATCACAGCGCCCGTCCTCGCCCGGGGTCGGCTGACCGGCACCTACGAACGCTGACCTGGGACACGTGAGGTCTCCGCGACACCATCCGCGACGGGGTCACGACGACGGGCCGGGCGCACCCTCCCGGACGGACTCCCCGGATGCCGGCCGCGCCGGGCCGCCGTCCGGTGCGGCACCCCGCAGCGCGGCCTCGACACGGCGGTTGCCGGTCATGGTCGCGGTGAGGGCCGTCATAGTGAGGAGAAGGCCGGCGGCGGCGTAGAGCGGGGTGCGGACGTCGTACGAGGCGGCCAGCCATCCTCCGGCGAATGCGCCGAACGGGGCCGCGCACATGGCGAGCATGCGGGAGGTGGAGGCGACCCGCCCCATCAGGCGGGCCGGGACGATCGCCTGACGGAGGGAGGGCGCGAGCACCATCGTGGCGCCCATGCCCGCCCCGCAGACGGCGAGCGCGAGCCCGGCCAGGTACGGATTCGGGGCGGCGGCGAGTCCCAGGACGGCGAGGCCCTCGACCGCGGCCGTACAGGTCAGAGCGGTTCCGGTGCCGAGCCGCCGGCCGAGGAAGGAGGCGATGCCCGCCCCGAGCAGCCCGCCGGTGGCCTCCGCCGTGAGCAGCAGGCCGAAGCCGAAGGTGCCGATGCCGAGCCGGTCGTGCGCGAAGAGGGCGAGCACGGTCTCCACGGCGAGGAAGGCCACGTTCCCGACGGCCGGGCGGAGCGCGAGCCCGAGCAGCAACCGGTCCCGGAAGACGTACGAGGCCCCGTCTCGTGCCTCCCGGAGCAGCGACGCGCGGACGCCCCCGGCAGGCCGGGGCGCGGCGGGCAGCGACCGTACGAGCAGCGCGGAGAGTGCGAACGACACCGCGTCGGCGACCAGCGGAACCGCCCGGCCGACCGCGAGCAGCGCACTGCCCGCGGGCGGCCCCGCGAATCCGGACATGGCGGTCTGGGCGCCCCGCAGCCGGGAGTTGGCGCGCTCAAGGTGTACGGGGTCGCGGCCGAGCAGATCGGGCAGATAGGCCGTGGCGGCCGTGTCGAAGAAGAGTCCGCCGAGGCCGAGCAGGAAGGCGACGGCCGCGAGCAGCGGAATGCTCAGCAGATCGAGCGCTGCGGCCGCCGCCGGTATCACGAGCAGCAGGGCACGAGCGGTGTCCGCGACCCACATCGTGCGCCGGCGGTCCCAGCGGTCCGACAGCGCGCCGCCGACCACCCCGAAGAGCAGCCAGGGCAGCGTCCCGGCGGCCGTGACGACGGCGAGAGCCATCGGATCCCGTGTCAGCGTCAACGCGAGCAGCGGCAGTGCGGCATGCGTCACGCCGTCGCCGAGCGAGGAAACGGTCTGAGCGGTCCACAGCCGCCCGAACCCGGTCGGCAACTTCCCGATGTCGGAGGTCACTTGGCCTCTCCCTCGGCCTGATCGCGCGGCCCCGGCCGGAACAGCGCGAAGGCCAGCGACACGTCCGGCAGTGCCGGATCCGACAGCTGCCGGTACTCGTCGGCCAGCTCCTCCAGTCGAGCCCCCAGCTCCGTGAACTGCTTTTCCGTGAGCCGGAGATGAGCCATCCGGACATACCGTTCGCCATCCACGGGCGCCGCTTCCAGATCCGCCACCGCATGCCGCATCAGCACATCCGGCTGCCCGGTCCCCGGATCCGGCAGCACGATCGACCGCGCGGCCATCGCGTAGTACCGCTCGGTCACCCCTCGCACCTTCCGTGTCCGCACGACCTTCACCAGGCCGGCCCGCTCCAGCAGCCGCACGTGATAGCTGGAACTCCCCTTCGCGAGCCCCACCCGCCCGGCGATCTGCGTGATCGTCGCCGGTTCGAAGCGGAGCACGGCCATGATCCGGTGGCGCGTGAGGCTGGAGACGGCGCGCAGTTGCTCGTCGGTGGTGACGTGAAGCGTCTCGGGCAGATCATCGGTAGGCATGCGCTCAATGGTCAACGCTTCTTGACCATTGCGCAAGGGGGTTCCGTGACGTCATCCGCAATTCGCTGTCCACCGTGCTGAGTTGTCCCCGCCGACAGGCCGGCACCGGTAGCCAAAGCTCAACAACGGTGCAGTGGCGAGATGTTCAGCCGACGGCCATGTGAAGAACGAGGCCTGGAATCAGGCAGCCGGAGACAGCGGGCTTCTCACCCCGCGTCACCCGCAACGCGGTCGACTGGTCCGCGATCGCGGCGCCGGTCGCCGCCGGCCGTGGCATCTGCCTGCTGCCGCGCCTCGCGACGTTCCCGCAGAGCTACTAGCTCGTACGCATACCGTTGAACGGCGGAGTGCTCCCGATGCGGCGGCTGGTCGGCTTCCTCCGGCGCGGCTGGGGGAGTACGCCTCTGGTCACTGACAGGCTGCGGGCGCTGAGGGAGTCTGCTCGGCTCCGGGTAGCAGGTCTCTCATGACCGCCGGAGGCAGCGAGGCGTCGGCGGCGGTAGCCCCCACCACCTGCCAGTCGTCGGCGGCGAGCAGTTCGACCAGGGTCCGGGGTGGAAGGGCCGGGTGGCGGGCGGTCAGGGGCCGGGCCCGGCTGTCGGCGAGACAGGCGAGCGGCGGCGGTCCCCGCGCCTAGGGGTGCCGGGCGACCTCACGCAGTGCTCTGCGGGCCGGTGGAACGTGCCGGGCCAACTCGTCGAGCAGGGCCGGCGATGTGTCCGGATTGGCCGCCCCCCGGCCATGACCTGGACTCCGTGCCGTTCGACCATGGCCCGTAGCTGACGATCCAACAGGCCCGGTGCCTCGCGATGTACTTGACCGCCTTCGCTTCGGGATCGGCGGCCAGCCTGTCGCGGGCCCCGGCCGGCAGGTCGCGTCGTTGGGCCAGGAGCATCCGTACCGTGGGATCCGGCGAGCGGGACAGATCCTCGGCCTCGGAGGCGGTGGCCGCTGAGACCCGCGGCAGCGGCGTCGGTCCGATTCTGACGGCGGCCACAAGGCGGGGGAGTACGTCCAGCGGCACCCCGGGGTCGTGCGCGAGTGCGCGCTGCACGTCGTGGCCGGCGGCCGGCTTCCGGACGAGCGGCGCGTCGATCGCCGGGTTCCCCGCGAGTTCGGCCCGGACTCCGGGAACGGGGATCGCCCGCGAGCCTCAGCCCTGTCTCCGGCGGAAGGCCGGGGCGGGCGGCGAGCGCAGCATCATGGAAGGATGGCCGGCGAACCGGAGGAGAGCCTCGACCGGCGCGGCGGGATTCCGCAGTACCCGCTCGGCCGTTTCATGGACGGTGGATCCGTGGGAGCCGTCGCAGGCGGCACCGGACCGCAGACCGCAGTCGGACCGGGGGGCAGTGCGGATCGTGCGTGAACGGCGTCTCCATGCTGTCGCAGACCAGCCACCGTTCCGCCGGGGGAAGCCCCTCACCGTTGGCGAGCGCGGCCAGGAGATCCGGTGGCGGGGCCTCGTTCGCCGCAGCCGCGCGGCGGACCTCCGCGTCAGGATGGCGGGCGAGCCGGGCCGCCATGTCGGCTGTTGTCCACAGTGCCAGTTCCACGACGACCCGGATCTCCGGGTCCGCGGCGAGCATCTCCCGTACGTTGTCCGGAAGCCCGGGGCGCGGAAAGTGCCTTCCGCCTGGACCGGCATTACCTCTCGACAAGGTTCATCGTCCCAGCTCAGAAGGCATTTTCGCGTTCACGGACAGCAACCGATCCCACGTCGGCGAAACGGCGAAGCCCACCTTCGTCGACACAGGAGCGCACCGCGCGGCAGCGGGCCGAAGCCGAGACGTCAGCGAAGCGGCGAAGCCCACCTTCGTCGACACCGCGGTTGGGAGTGAGGATGAGCTACCTGCCAGCACTGGCTCACCGACGGGGGTGATCGCATCCCGCCAGACCCTGACCACCACCGTCCCTCACGCCAATCCACCCTCCGCGTCGGCCGCCGGAGTTGCCCGTCCCGCCCGTCTCGCCGAATCCGGCGGTCCCGCCGGCGCCGCCATCCGGCCCTGAGCTGCCACCACTGTTGCGCAGCGGGCGAAGAACGCCGAGGCGGTCCCGACGGCCACGACCTCGACGTGTGGTGCGGCGCAAAACAGCGCCCCACCAGGGGCGGGCTCGTCCAGCAGGATGTTGAACTATCTCCTGCTCATGGTCAAAACGGTGTCGCCCAAGGCGCTTTCGTCAGCGCGGCCGCGACCTTCAGGAGGACATAGGGGACTTTCGCTGATCTTCTTCTCAGTGTGAGTCGGCCCGATCCCGGGCCGCCCCGGGTTCTCGCGCTCTGGCTGTCCCACCGGGCACTCGAGAACCCCCGCTACCCGTCCCCTGGAGTTCCGCATGCCGATCCACCGCATCGCTGCCGCATCCCTGGCCACCGTGGCCCTCGCCCTCGGCGGCACAGCGCTCATCACGGCTCCCGCCGGCGCCGCCCCGGCATCCGCGCCCCGGGTGGCCGTCCCCGACCCGGCAGCCTGCGCCGCCGCCACGACCACTACTGCTGCTGCCGTAACCAATGCCAGTACCGCTGCGGTTGCCGCTGCGGCAGACGCGTCCAGCGCCGCGGCAGCCCTCAAGACCCTCACCGCGGCCCTGGCCGCCGTCCCGCCGGACGCGGCCGCCATCGCTGCCGCCAGTACGACCGCCACCGCCACCGCTGCCGCCGCTGTCACCTCGGCCAACGCGGCGGTCGATGCCGATACCACCGCCGCCACTGCTGCCGAGGCGGCAGTCGCCGCCTGCAAGGCCTAGGCTGTTTCCTCCGGATCACCTTGCTGACCACACGAAGATGCCTGCCAGGTGGAGGGCTGCGAGGTAGATGGTGGCGGTCTTGCCATAGCGGGTGGCCAGGCCGCGCCATTGCTTGATCTTGTTGATGCACCGCTCGACCGTGTTCCGCTGTTTGTACGTTCCGCGCGGGAACGCCGGAGGGCGTCCACCGCGGCTGCCGAGCCGCTTGCGGTTGGCTGCCTGGTCGGCGGGTTGGGGGGGCACCGCCCGGTTCCCGCGATGTCGCAGGTAGGTGCGGATCGCGCGAGACGAATACGCTTTGTCCGCGAGGACCGCGGTGGGCGTCGTTCGGGGTCTGCCGAGGCACCCGGATCCCCGTCATCACGCCGGGAATGCCGGGGCGTCACCAGCCTGGCCGGGGGTGATGACGAAGGCCAGCGGGCGGCAGCGGTTGTCGGCCGCCAGGTGGATCTTCGTTGTCATCCCACCACGAGACCGTCCCAGTGCATGATGGTCCGGTTTCTTTGGCCAAGGCCCTTTTTTTGCGGGTCCCGGCCGCGTGCTGGTGAGTATGAACGACCGTGGAGTCGACTGCGACGACCCAGTCCAGATCGCCCTCGGCTGTGCGCCGTACCAGTCAGATAGGCCGCAGTACCTGATCAGGCTCTGCGGAAGCAGCCCCGGCGTACTCTGCGAAGTCCACGTTGCCGAGCGCCAGGTCCACCTGGACGCCGTGCACCGCGGTGGGCAGGGCTCGAAACTCCCTGGGATCCGGCGACTCGATGAGTTCCTGGTAGTAGACGGGGTCAAGGCCACTCACGTCTTCCCAGACGGTCGACAGAGCCAGCAACGCCCGCGCCGGCGACTTCATCGTGCCGCGGTCAGCGGGGAAGACGACAACCAGATCCTCATCCACCACAGCGGCAAGAACCTCGTCGGCCGATGCTCCTGACCAAGCAGGCGCATCAACCAGCTGCACTGCTGCGGCAAACCCACCGCCCGGCCCCCACGGCCGGTGCAGCTCCCCAACCACGGCGTTTCATGCCTCGTCGTCACTGAAGTCGGTCCTGATGACGAGAACGTCGAACAAGTCGCGTCCGATCTCAGTCAGCACTCCCTCAAGGTTCTTCGGCAACGTCATGCCCAGGACTCTCCCACCCCGCACTGACAACCAACTCCGACGGGAGTGATCCAGAAGAAACGGCCTAGCGTCCCTCGAAGCCCAGAAGACGGCCAACGATGCGGCTGCGGCCGCCCTCAAGACCGCGGCCGCAGCAGCAGGTTGTGTGCTGCCCGTTGCTGTCCCGCCCCTCCCGGCAACCTGACACCCCTGGTGCACTTGTCCCGGTACCACGACGGTGCGCGTCGGAGCTGTTGAGGAAACACACCAGGCAGACCCGGTCGGACGACAGGAGACGGCGTCAGGGAAGCGGGTACGGCAGGGACGCAGCCGTGCGTACGGCGTCGCCCCCGGGCGCTACCTGGTCCGTGCGCACGCCGGATCCGGTTACTCCTCGCCACTGGGAGTCGGCTCTCCGGCTCTCAGTGGCGAGATGGTCAGCGTGCGACCGTCACACGTGGGGGCCGCACCCGGTGTCCTCGGCCAGGGGGTGGCGCGGGGCACCGGTGGTGGTGGGTCACGGCGTTCCGTGGGCTCCGTTCGCGCAGGGGCTTCCCAAGCCGAAGGTCCCGCCCGTCCCTCCGGTTCCGCCGTGGAAGAGGAGGCCGCCGGTGGCGTTGCCGCCGGCGCCGCCGATACCGCAGACGCCGTCGGCGCCGGCACCCGACTTGGCGCCGCCGTTGCCCCCGTCACCGCCGTTGCCGCCGAAGTTGAGGGTCCCTCCAGAGCTCAGGCCCCCCGCCCCGCCGACACCTGCGGCACCACCCGGGTAGGCGCCACCAGGGCTGCCATTGCCGCCATTGCCGGCCTTGCCTCCCTTGCCGCCGTTGCCGGCGCTGTTGACGCCGCCCGCGCCGCCGTTACCGCCCGCGCCACCGCCGTGGCCGATGCCGCCGCTGCCCGCGTTGCCACCCGCACCGCCGTTGGGGCCCCCGGCGCCGCCGAGGCCACCGTGGCCGCCCGCGCCGGCGTTGGCGCCGGAGTTGCCGCCGGAGCCTCCGGCGCCGCCCGTGCCCCCGCGGGTACCCAGACCGCCGGCGCCGCCTGCTCCGCCCGCGCCGGTCAGTCCGCCGGCCGCGCCGTTGCCGCCGGGACCCCCCGCACCGCCGGCGCAGTCCCCTGCTCCGGTCGCGGGGCCGCCTGCGGTGCCGGGAAAACCGTTGGGATGGGAGGAGTCCCCATTGGCACCCGCGACGCCCGCGGTGCCGGCGGTGCAGGCGAGGGCGGAGGCCGCGACCGGAGAGCCGAGGAAGAGTGCTGCGCCGGCGAAGAACGTGGGCAGGGCGAGGAGAGCGGCGGTCTGGTTCTTGTTCATGACGGGGTCTCCTCAGACTCAGGTAGAGCGCGGGTGAATGAGACGTGTTTGTCCTGCGGGAGCTGGCTCGGCAGTCCCCGCGGAGGTCGGTTCAGCAGGGAAGGGTGGAGTTCCCGGCGGCGCCGGTGGCACCGGTAGTGCCGTCCGCGGTGAACGTGGCGGCAGTGCCGGTGCCACCGGGCTTGCCGGGACACACCGGGCTGGCAGCGCCACCCGCACCGCCGGTACCGCCCTTGTGTCCGCCACCGACCGTGGACGCTCCGCCGTTGCCGCCCCTGCCACCGGCGATACCGGCACCCGCGTTGCCGACACCGCCCACACCGCCCTTGCCCCCGATACCGCCCAGGGCGGCTCCGCCTCCGGGACCGCCGCTACCGCCGTTGCCGTTGGCACCCCCGGCGCCGCCGGCACCGCCCGCGCCACCGACGCTGGCGCTGCCGCTCGCATTGCCGCCGTCACCCCCGGTGCCGCCATTACCGTTGGCACCGGCCGCGCCGCCGGTACCGCCCAGGCCGCCGATCCCACCACCGGTGCCCACACCGTTGGCCCCATTACCCCCCGGAAGACCCCGGAGACTGAAGTCACCCACATCCCGGACGCTGCCCATCTCGGCACGGGCCGACGCGGAAGCCAGGGCAGGGGCGGCGGTGAGTCCGGCCACCGTGATCGCGGAGACCAGCAGAGTCCGGGAAAGAGCAGTGGTGCGCATGAAGCGCATGAGGAAGCCTCTCGAAGTGCGCGGCCGCAGATGCTCCGCGGCCGACACCCACAATCTGCACACGAACACACCACACCAAACTTCGCAGAATGATCCAACAGCTCCAAACAGCCCTTATGAGCGAAATTTGTCCTTAACTCTCCCCGCCTCCGGCTGCCCGGTGGAGCCCGGGAACCCCGCGCCCGGGTGCCCGGCGCCCAGGCGGCCGACAGACTGCCAGCCTCACTGTTCGGTCGCGATGACGTGCCACCCATGATCGTCAGCCGTTGTGCGGGCGTGGCGATTTCGCTGTCAGGTCATGGCGGAATTCCGGCGCTGTGGCCAGATTCTCCGGGGTCCCTCGGATCGTGGGCGGGCAGGCGACGTCGGTCAGCCGACTGGGCCGGTCAGTGCGGCAAGGCGGTGGAAAGCCGTGGCCGGTTCGTGTCGCCATGGCAAGGTCGCTGAGATCCGCCGAGCAAGCGGCGTTCACCGTGAGCGAGGCGGCGGATCGGCGGCGATCCGGCCCGGCTCAGGCCCGGTCCCGCCGCGGCCGCAGCGGCCTGAGCGCAGTGGAATACGCGGCGGTCGGTCCGGTCACCTCGGTGACCGTCAGCGCAAATAGAGAACTTGGGACCTGATCGGTCGGACCTGCGCGTGTGAGGACTCCCGGCAGTGCGGTGCCCCATCGCTGCTCGGTTCGCATCACAGTCCCGGGCCGGATGGACACGGCGTTGAGGCAGCGCTGGTACACGTTCCAGCCGACGGGACCGTCGTCGCGGACAACGTCCTGGTTCTGCCCCGCATCGACTCCGAGGAGCCCTACTGGGCACAGGCTCGGCCAAACACCTGACCGCCGAGGGGATCACCGTCGAGATCACCCCCGGCTCCGGGAGGCCGTGGACGACGATTGGACCTGGGCCAACTGCCCAGTGCCCTGGTGCTCCGCAGCGACTTCCGCGAGGTCTCCGGCCGGGCCCAGAAGGTCCACGACGCCATCCGCCACGGCCGGCTCCACATCCACGCCCACGAAGGCCATACCACCGTCGTGGTCGGCACCTGCCTAGAGCCTGACCGGCGGATCTTTACGGGCCCGATACTCCTGGCACGGCTGCGTTGATGGGCCGTACCAAGGTTGGCCGGACAGTCACGCGAGCGATGGCCACCGATCGGCGGCCCACTCCAGCCATCCTGACCACCCAGGAGGCGGATCTCCCACCACCTGTCCATCGAGTTCCGTGACGTCGGGCTCCTCGAACAGCGTCCTCCAGTGCAGCAGATCCGCCTCACTCATCGCGAAAGTCTGATCAGGGGTGGTCGAATGGCGATGAGCGATCCGAGCACGCTGGGTCTCATGGTCCACCGGCACGTAGACAAGCTGACAGGACGCGCCCACAGACATCACCAACCAGCGGATCGCGGACCTCTCGTCACGGGACCAGCATCCGAAATCCAGCACCACGTCGGTCCCCAGCCTCAGCGCCTCCAGACCAAGCCAGAGCAGCCGTCCTTCCAGCACATCGCGCTTTCCAGCCGGCTGCGGATCGCCGAACAGCGGGATCATCCACTTATCCGGCGTCAGCCGCAGCGCGCTGTGCTCCTTGGCCAGCTGCCGCGCTCGCGTGGTCTTTCCGGCCGCTGGCAGGCCGACCATCAGGAACAACATCGTCACGCCCAGATCTTGTCACGAAGGCCAAGTGATCACGGCTTGAGCCGAAGGCGGATTGAAACCACGGTGACGGTGCCGTGGAAGACGTAGGCGCGCTTGTCGAATCTCGTGGCCACGGCCCGGGAGCTTTTCAGCGCGTTGATCGTTCGCTCGACTTCGTTCCTGCGCTTGTTAGATCCTCTTGTCGAAGCCGGCGGGTCGGCCACCCTTGCTGTCGCGGGCTCGGCGGTTGGCCCGCTGGTTCTTCGGCTCGGGAATGGTGTGCTTGATCTGGCGTCGTCGCAGGTTGCGGCGGGAGTGGTACGCCTTGTCGCCGCCGAGATGGTCGGGCCGAGTCCGGGGACGCCCGCCGTCGAGGCGGGCGACACGGACACGCTCCATGACCGGGATGAACTGCGGGACGTCGCCCCACTGGCCTGGGGCGAACAGCAGGGCCAGTGGGCGTCGTCCGCCCTCACGGGCGAGGTGGATTTTGCAGGTCAGGCCGCCCCGGGAGCGACAGAGTCCCTCGTCGGGGCGGTGCTGCCGGGGCGTGCGTCTTTTCCCAGCGGTCGCGGAGGCTTCTTGCGTGCTCCGGCGGCGTGCTGGCGGGCCCGCCAGGCGGTGGAGTCCACGCTCGCCATCGACCAGTCGACGCGGCCTTCCGCGTCCGCATCGACCAGGACGGCCGCGCAGAGCCTGTCCCACGTGCCATCCGCTGACCAGCGTCGATGCCGCTCGTACACGGTCCTCCACTTGCCGGAAACGCGCAGGCAGATCCCACCACGGCACCCCGGCCCGGTTCCCGTGCAGGACCCCGTTGATGATCCTCCGGTGGCTGCCCCAACGCCCGCCTCGCTGACCCGATTTCGGCAGATGCGGCTTCAGCCGGGTCCATCCTTCGCTTGTGAGACCTCCTCGCCCCGAGAACATGCCAACGAGCAAGGACTGTGACGGTTGCAAGATCCCCAGGACACCCCTGGGCCGGACCGGTATGTCCATCTCCGCGGCGAAACCACCTGCGTCAAGTCGCCGACATCTTCGGCTTATCCGTCCGGGTCCTGCTGACCTTCGAGAAGGTCCGGGGCGCGCAGATGCGACCAGGCCCGGTGCCCTGACCGGCAACCTGCGCTCCGGCGCCGAAGCCCATACCCCGCCGGCCCCCACCACCGCGTGGGCCGTGGCTGCCCACGAGGTCCTTGTCACCGAGAAGTACCTTGCTGTGAGCGCCCGTTACCGGCGGGAGAGGTGCAGAGGCCGGCCTTGGTTACAGCCCGATCGGGTTGAGGTAGGTCGCCGGGTGCGTGGCGCCGTCCTGCTTGAGGATCTGGCCGCCGAAGGGCCACTTCAGGGTGAGGTGCTTCGTCTCGTTCGGCGGAGTGACCAGGAACTTCGCCGGAACGAACTTCTGCTTCTGCGCGGTGGACTTGGCCACCGGCAGCAGGGTGATGCTGAAGTCCACCGTGTCCCCGTGCTTCAGGGTGAACTTCGTGGCCTTCTTGGACGAACGCGCTACCGACCAGGTGCCGTCAGTCTTCTGAGCGCCGATCATGTCGACACCGGCGAAGCCGGACAGGGTGCAGGTGCGCTTGCTCTGGTTGGTGAACCAGATGAACGCCTGGGTCTGCTTCTTGGTCTGGTTCATCTCCGGCGCCGCGTCACCGCCCAGGGCGAAGCCGGCCTTCAGGTCTGCGGTGTGACAGCGGGTCGGCTGTGCTTTGGCGGAGGCGGCCGCTGCCGGTACTGCGAAAGTGGCGGTCCCGGCGACGACGACGGCCGCTAGGGTCATGACGGTCAGCTTGCTCTTCATGACGTTCGGGTTCCCCTCGTTTACGAATCGGCGCGCGAGGTGATGCGCGCCTACGCCTCTGAAGATGTGTGATGCCTCGGAGCGGTTCGGTGTTCGGGAGATCTTTTTGCGGCCGGGCACCCCACCGCGGCCGCGTGGGCAGGACCGCAGCGGCCCGCGCCTCGCCCGGTGTCCGTTCCGGCCCGGCGGGAGTGCTGGCAGCGTGCGCCGTCCTGACCCCACCCGAGCATCGAACCCGACCCACCCCGAGGTACGCCCGCCGGCCGTCGACAGGGCGGTTGGATTCGCTCCCGGCCTCGATGGCACCCTCTCCGCCTCGCCCGCCACTGGGCCTGGACCAGCGAGATCATCACCGGCCTCGCGTGCCTCGCCCTCCTGCCGAACCCGGCCGACCAGCAGGCGCGTTCGGCGCGGTCGCGGTGGTGGCGAGAGGGTCCGCGTGTCGGATAGGGCGAGGAAGCCGTAGATGCCAATGCCCGCCAGGACCGGGAACACGGTCGCCCCGGCCCCGGCGGCGATGGCCGCCCACGTCGACAACCTGGTCTCTGCTTGTCGCGTTCTGGGCCGCCTCCGGCGCTGCGACGTCACGGACTCACCCCGTCCGCGCGATTGCTCTGACGCTCACCGGAGGGGCGGGGTCACTGGCGCGCGGAGCGTACAGTGGCGAGCGCGAAGAGGGCTGCGAGGGTGAAGATCGCGAAGAGCCACCGGGCCGCGGTCTGGGTTCCGTTGATACCGGCGCTGTCGGAGAATCCAGCGACGTTGGTGACGGCACCGGCGATGGCCGACCCGAACGCGGTCGCGGTGAGCTGAATGGTCGTGACCGAGGAGCCGGCAAGACCCTGGTCGGAGTCCGGGACGAGCTGCAGGACCATGGTGGTCAGATGCGGCCAGGCCATGCCGATGCCCCAACCCAGAAGCAGCAGGCCGAGCGCGACGCCGCCGATCGGGACGGCTCCGTCCGAGTGGACCGGTCCGGTGAAGATCAGGGCTATGAGTCCGAGAGCCGAGAACGCCGGAGCGATGGCGATGATGAGCCCGCGACGGCGCTCGATGCCGCTGCAGGTGAGCGAGGCCGCGGTCCAGCCGGCGGCCATCACGGCCCCGAGGTAGCCGGCCGCGAGCGGTCCGAGCCCTTGCAGGCGCTGACCGAAATAGGGGACGAAGACCTCGACAGTGCCGGCGATAACGAGTAACGCCATCGTCAGATAGACGACTCGTAGACGTGGTTCTGGGCCGAAAGCAGCGGCGGGGACAAGCCGGCGTGTTGCGCTGCGCTCGTGTCTCAGCCAGGCCACCAGCAGCAGAATGGCGACCACGAGTCCGACGATGTTGACCGTGAGTCGCGACGAGATGCTCGCCCCCGAGATCACCAGGACCGCGGCGGCCAGCAGACTCACGCCGGCCCAGGGTATACGCGGCGCCGCTCCGTCGACGCCGCCTGCCGGCAGTTGTGCCGCACCCCAGAGGCCGAAGAACGCCACGACCGGGACCAGCACCCAGAAGGCCCAGCGCCAGACGCCGAGTTCGGCAAAGGCTCCGCCGATGGCAGGACCGACCAATGTCGCGACGCCCCACATCGCTGACACCAGTGCCATTGCCCGTGGCCACAACGCTTCATCGAAGGTGATCCGGACCACTGAATAGCAGAGGGCGAAAAGCAGGCCGCCACCGATCCCCTGCACGAGTCGCCCGGCGAGCAGGATCGGCATCGTTGGAGCAAGCGCGCAGACGACCGTGCCGATTCCGAGGATGAGCGACGCGAGCCGGTAGCTGGCTCGTGGTCCGCGTGCGGCGAGGACCGAGGAAGCAACCGTTGACCCGAGGACCGACGCGAAGACGAAGACCGTTGTGGCCCACGCGTACAGATTCGCACCACCGACATCTGTGATCACGGACGGCAGGATCGTGGTTGCCAGATAGACGTTGATCGCGTGCAGCGCGACTCCGCCGGCCAATGTCGCGGAGACCGGTCCGTGTCTGCGGCCAAGCAGCGCGCCCCACCCCGTCGCCCGGCGCGCCTCTGCGTTCGCTATCCGTTCAGCTGCTTCAGTCATCTCAACTCCTTCAATAGTTACGATACGGATCGGAACGGAACGTACGATACCCTGAGGTCAATGTCGAATCACACCCCTGCCTCCGAGAGACGGCCGGCGCACGGTGCCGGACGACCGTTGCGACTTGGCAGCCCTGCGGAGTCGAGTCAAGGTCCTGGAGGCCGTCCGCGCGATCCCGCGATCGATCAGGCCATCCTTGACGCCGGTCTCACGCTGCTCGACGAGGTCGGCTATACGGGCTTGACGCTTGAGGCGGTGGCCCGGCGTGCCGGCACCACGAAGCCGACGATCTACCGCCGGTGGGCCGGTCTGCCCGAGCTGTTGCTCGATGCCCTGACCGCACGGCTCGGCAAGCTGGAGGTGCCCGACACCGACTGCACGATCTGTGACCTGAGCGACGCGATCAAGCTCCACGTCGGCGCGTTCCAGCGGATGCCACCGGATGCCCTCGCGTCCTTGCTGGCGGACTGCAACGACGAGCCCCAGCGCCACGAGGCGTTCATGGCGGCGTTGTTCGATCCACCACGCCATGCCGTCGGTCGGGTCCTCGACGGCGCAATCGTCCGCGGCGACCTGCGCGACGACGTCGACCGGGACCTGCTGCTGGATCTTCTGGCCTCGCTCGTCCACTACCGCGCACTCTTCGGTCACGCCTCCACCAGTGACGCCGAAGTCGAGCAAGCCGTTCACGCCCTGCTCCGCGGTGTCGCAGTCGACTACCAGCATCTCGTCGCCGTCAGTGAGAACAAGACCGGCGACCCGCACCTGCACTACCGCCATGGAGTGTCTCCGCAAGGTGGGTAGCCGGGTCACGGCAACGTGACCCGGCTACCCGACCAAGCAACGTGTAGAGGCGGCTACGCACCGGATCGGGCGTGAGACACGGCGCTCAGGGGGGCCCGGCAGCCGAGAGGAACCGGGGTCAGCCCGGGTGATCGCGGTACGCCTCAAGGAACGCGGCCGCGGTGGCCTCGGCGCTCTCCTCGCTGCCCCTCCAGTTCGAGAGGGAGATTCGGGCGGCGGAGCGGCCGTTCCACGTGGTGGGGGTGACCCAGCACGAGCCGCTGCTGCTGAGCGCGTCTATCACCCGCTGCGCACGGTGTTCCTCGCTGACGCTCAGGAGTACTTGGCTGGGTGTGACGGGAGCCAGCAGTTCGATGCCCGGCTCTCCCTCCAGGAGCCATCCCGGTTCGCCGGCCGCGGAACGGTTGTGTTCGACGGTACGGGCGATCCCGTCACGGCCCTCGTGGTGCAGGATCACCCACAGGGTCAGGGATCGGGCGCGCTGGGAGATCTCCACGCGGTGGTCCATCGGGTCGCGGCCAGTGGGTTCACTGGGCTGGAGATAGCGGGCGTCGAAACGCACCGAGTCGACGAAGGCTACGGGTGGGCGCAGAGCGCGAGAGCTGGAGACCGGTCCGGCCGCCTCTGCAGGCGTACAGCCGGAAGACCTTGACCGGGATGTCGTCGCGTTCGTCGCCGAAGGTGTCCGGGAGCCCGGTGAGTAGCCCGAAGCCGCACTTGCCGGTCGTCGCGCCGGCCCACGGTACCGAGGGGCAGGTTCCCGAACTCTGGCGCGGACGACGGAGCGTCCAGCGCGACGGCGTGACCTGCCAGGGCCGCGATGACCTCGGTGAGCCGTTCCCCCACCACCGGGTCGATGTCCCAGGGCCCGCAGCCGCTCCCGGCGGCGATCCCGCCGCCACAGCTGCTGGTCGAGTAGTGGCAGCAGGAGGCGTCCCCGGTACGCGCGGCGAGGCCACAGCATGTCGTGGTCCGAGGCCATGTGCGATCCCTTCGGCAGGAGCTGCCGACCTCCCACTCCACGCGGGGCGCGTAAGGAACGGGGCCGTTCGCCGGGCCGCGATCCGAGGAGTCCCGAGCCCACGAGGATCGCGTACGTCGTCGGGAAGACAGTCGCGAAGACTGGGGCGGCCTCAGCACCGCGAGGCCGGGGAGTCGGCGGCGCTGGGCGGCAGGGCCCGCAGCAGCGCCTCTATCGCCGCCCCGTACGCGTGCTCCGCGGGCGTCGAGTACCCGATGACCAGACCGTCCCCGGCCGGCATCGAGGCCCGTGGGTGCCGGAACCCGGCGAGGCCGTCCAGCGCGATCCCCTGCCAGGACGCGGCCTTGACCGCGGACGCCTCCGTGCCGGGCGGCAGCCGGAGGACGGCGTGCAGTCCCGCCGCGACGCCGGTGACCGTGATGTGCGGGGCCTGTTCGGCGAGGACCGTGACGAGCCGGTCGCGGCGGTGCCGGTAGCGCTGCCGCATCCGGCGGATGTGTCGGTCGTACTGCCCGGAGGCGATGAAGTCGGCGAGCGTGAGCTGGTCGAGGACGCTCGCCGACGCCTCCCGCGTCCCCTTGGCGGCGAGCACGCCCTCGACGAGGTTCGCGGGCAGCACCATCCAGCCGAGGCGCACCGCGGGGGACAGGCTCTTGCTGACCGAGCCGAGGTAGACGACCCGTTCGGGGTCCAGACCCTGCACGGCGCCCACGGGCACGCGGTCGTAGCGGAACTCCCCGTCGTAGTCGTCCTCAAGGACCAGACCGTCATGGGTGCGGGCCCAGTCGATGACCGCTGCGCGCCGGGCCGGGTGCAGCGGGCCGCCGGTCGGGAACTGGTGCGCGGGCGTGAGCAGGACACCGCGTACCCGTGGTTCCTCAACCAACTGCTCGACCAGAGCGCCCTGTTCGTCCAGGTCCAGCGGCACCGTCCGAACGCCCGAGGCCTCCAGGATGTCGCAGTGGAAGCGGAGCCCGTACGACTCCACGGCGAAGGGACCGCGCAGCGGCCCGCCGCCCGCGCCGCGCGAACCGTCGAACAGCAGCCGCAGCGCGTGCGCGAAGCCCGAGCACACCACGATCCGGTCTGGATCGACGCGAACCCCGCGGACACGCGTCAGGTAGTCGGTGAGCGCGCGGCGCAACTCGATGCGGCCGCGTGGATCGCCGGGTCCGAAGACCTCGTCCGGTGCGGTGCCCAAGGCGCGCCGGGCGGCCGCGAGCCAGGCCGTACGAGGGAACGAGGCGGCCTCCGGAGCGCCCTGGCGCAGGTCGTACCGGGGGGCGGTGGGCCGCACGGGAGCGGGCTTCGGCCTCCGTGCGCGCGTGGAGGGCGCGGCGCCTTCCGCCACCCGCGTCCCGGAGCCCTGGCGCGCGGTCAGCCAGCCCTCGGCGACCAGTTCCGCGTAGGCGTCGGCGACCGTGTTGCGGGCCAGGCCGAGGTCGGCGGCGAGCGAGCGGTAGGGCGGCAGGCGGGTGCCCGGCGCGAGCAGTCCCTCGCGCACGGCGTCCCGCAGCGCGCGGATGAGGACGGCGCGGCGACTGCCGGGACCGGACAGCTCCAAGTACAGGTCACTGCCGATGCGTTCCGCCAAATTGACCCATGATTCCGGCACAGGAATGAACCTTACCCGAGGTCTATCCGGCCTCTAGATTCATGATCATGACAGACAACGCGCACACCGCCCGGACCGCACCCCACACCCCCGCCACCGCTCACCACCACGCCCCGCGCCTCAACTTCGCCAAGGCCGCGCCCAAGGCGTTCAAGGCCCTCATCGGCTTCGACGCCGCCGCCCGCGAGGGCCTCGACCCGGCCCTCGTCGAGCTGATCCAGATCCGCGCCTCGCTCCTCAACGGCTGCGCCTACTGCCTCCACATGCACACCTCCGACGCCCGCAAGGCCGGCGAGGACGAGGCCAGGCTGCACATGATCGGCGTGTGGCGCGAGGCCCGTCGCTTCTTCACCGAGAAGGAGCAGGCCGCCCTCGCCCTGACCGAGGCGGTCACCCTCGTCTCCCACGACGGCGTCCCCGACGACGTCTACGCAGCGGCCGCCCGCCACTTCGACGAACCGGATCTGGCCCGGATCCTCGCCCTGATCTTCACCATCAACACCTGGAACCGCATCGCCCTGAGCACCGCGAAGGTCGCGGGCGAGGACGAGCGGGCGGCCCACTGATGGCGGCCCCGGTGACGGGGACCGGCCCCCACCCGCCCGCCGCGCGGAGCGGGAGGGCGAGCGCCGCGACCCTCGCCCTCCTGGCCTTCGCCCAACTGATCATCTCCGTCGACTACAACATCGTCTACGTCGCGCTGCCCCGGATCGGCAGCGGCCTGGGCTTCTCCGCACAGCACCTCCAGTGGGTGATCAGCGCGTACGCCGTCGCCTTCGGCGGCTTCCTGCTCCTCGGCGGCCGCGCCTGCGACCTGTACGGGCCACGCCGCACGTTCGTGCTCGGACTGGGCCTGTACGGGGTCTCCTCGCTGGCAGGCGGCCTCGCCACCGGACCCGTTCTGCTGATCGCGGCCCGCGCTGTGCAGGGCATCGGCGGCGCGTTCCTCTTCCCCGCGACGCTCACCCTCGTCGGCACACTCTTCACCGAGGGCCGCGAGCGCAACCGCGCCTACTCGGTGTGGGGCGCGGCGGGCGGCAGCGGCCTCGTCGTGGGCGCGCTGCTCGGCGGCGTACTGACTCAACTCCTCGGCTGGCGCTCGGTGCTGTACGTCAATGTCCCGCTGGCCCTGATCGCGGTGGTGACCGCCTTCCGCCTCGTCGCCCCGGACACCGTCCGGCGGGCCGGCCGCCGGATCGACCTGCCCGGCGCCCTGACCTCCACGCTCGGCGTCACGGGCCTGGTCGTCGCCCTGGTCCAGGGCCCGGAGTCGGGCTGGCTGTCCGCGAAGGTCACGCTCTCCGCAGTGATGGGCGCGACCCTGCTGGCCGGCTTCCTCCTCATCGAGGCCCGCACCCGCGATCCTCTGATGCCCCTGCGGCTGCTCCGCGGCCGGGGCCTGCGCACCGGCATGGCGGTGACGTTCCTCTTCATGGCGACGATCGGCAGCCTCGCGTACTTCCTCACCGGCTACTTCCAGAACGTGCTCGGCTACAGCGCCCTGCGCACCGGCCTCGCCTACCTCGTCCCGATGCTGGCGATCACCGCGGGCTCCCTCCTCGCGGGCCGGACCACCACGCGGCTCGGGACGCGCGCCGCGATGGCCGGCAGCCTGGCGCTCGGCGCGGCGGGAACGGCGACGGTGGCCCTCGCCATGGCCGCCGACGGCTCCTACGCCGCGCTCGTCCCCGGCTTCCTGGCCCTCGGCCTGGGCCAAGGGACGGCCTACACCCTGATGTTCGGCGCCGCCGCCGCGGGAGTCGCGGGCCACGAGCAGGGCATCGCCTCCGGCATGGCGTCCACGGCCCAGCAGATCGGCGGCGCGGTGGGCCTGGCGGTCCTGGTCGGCATCGCGGGTCCCGGCGAGCACGCCTCGGCGGCGGCCACGGTGGACGGCACGCGTACCGCGCTCTTGGCGGCAGCGGCGGGCATCGCCCTGACGGCCGTGGTCGCCCTCGGCTTCCCCCGCAGGGCCGCCCGATGACCTTGCGCACGAGGACGGCCGGGCGCCGCGAACACCCCGCGGTGGGCGGCCCGGCAATCGCTCCGCCGTCCGCATGGCTCGGCGGCCGTCCGCGCCCGATGCGGGAGCCGAGGGCGCGTCGGTCAGCGTCACCACGCCGCGCGAGGACGACTTCTTCCGGAACCTCAAGCCGCCGGCCTCCGGCGGCGCCCGTCATCGCGACCCCGCCCGTGCCCCCGGCCCCGGCCTGCCCAGCTGTGATGTCGCGGTCCGCCGGCAGGTGCCGCACGGCCTCGGTTCCGGGGGAGCGGCCGGGCAGCAGAAGGCCTCAGACCGCGACGGACAGCAGGTCCACCACGAAGACGAGTGCCGAGCCCGCCGGGATCAGTGCCGAGGGTGACTGGTTGCCGTAGCCGAGGCGCGGGGGAATGACGATCTCGCGCCGGCCGCCGACCCTCATCCCTCTGATCCCGCGGTCCCATCCCTTGATGACCTTGCCACCGCCCACGGCGAACTTGAACGCCTTGCCCCGGTCCCAGGAGGTGTCGAACTCCTTTCCGGACTCGAAGGTGATGCCGACGTAGTGAACCTGGACAACCCGGCCCGGCTTCGCCTCAAGCCCGTCCCCGACGACGAGGTCGCGGATGGTCAGCTCGTGGGGAGCGTCACCTTCCGGGCGTTCGATCTCGGGCTTCGTCAGTTCACTCATCGCAGCCTCATCCGCTCGCCGCCGGAAGCCCTCATGCCGGACCGGCCGGGCGCACGGTCACTCTATGCGGTCCTCGATGACGCCGAGGCCCCGCTCCCCGCGCCCGCGCGGAAGACCGTTCAGCCTGCGCCGGCAACGGCCGGGGACCCGGCCCGGGAAGCGCCCGCAGCCCCGGCACGCCGGGCCGCGCGCCCCGGCGTGCGATCGGCACCGTCGAGAAGCCCGACCGGAATGCGGAAACCTGCTGGAAGGGTGAGCACCCCCGTGCTTGCATACCCTCATGGTGTCTGCAGACCGTCTACTCGCCTTCGCGGCCATGTCGTTCCTGCTGATCGTGGTTCCCGGACCCAGCGTGCTGTTCGTGATCGGGCGGGCACTGGCGCAGGGACGCCGTGCCGCACTGACCACGGTCGTCGGGAACACGCTCGGCGCCTATGCGCTGATCGTGGCCGTGGCCCTGGGGATCGGGTCACTGGTGGAGCGCTCGGTCCTCGTCTTCACACTGCTCAAGCTGGCCGGTGCCGCTTACTTGGTGTACCTCGGCGTCAAGGCTTGGCGGCAGCGTGGCTCGCTGCATGCCGCGGTCACCGGCGGGGAAGCCGCGCGCAGTGGTCTGCGCACCCTTGGGGAGGGGTTCGCGGTCGGCGTGACCAACCCCAAGGCCATCGTGTTCTTCGCCGCCGTACTGCCGCAGTTCATCGATCGTGGTCAGGGGCATGTCGCGGTCCAGATGCTGGTGCTCGGCCTGGTCTTCAACATCATCGCCGTCGCTTCCGACCTGGTGTGGGGGCTTGTCGCGTCCACCGCCCGGGACTACTTCACCCGCTCACCCCAGCGGCTCTCCCTGGTCGGCGGGGCCGGCGGGCTCACCATGATCGGCCTTGGCGTCACCGTCGCCGTGACGGGGCGCAAGGACTGATTCCACCCGATCACGCGAGCGGGACGGAACCACCGCTGCTCGGGGACGTCCCACGGCCCACCGGCCGCCGTGCACCGCCTGGGCTGTGACCCCGTCGTGTAAGGCACTGCCGCGTACCGGCGCGGTCAGCCGCTCCGCCGGCCTCTCCTCGGTGATGCTGGGCGGATGGTCGAGAAAGGGTCTCCGCGGCGGTACCGGACCAGGCGTCGTGGCCGGTTTCCCAAGCCGCTGCCGCGGAGTGTCGCGGGACAGGTGTTCCTGCTGCAGGTGGTCGTCGCGGTCTTCCTGATCGCCGCCATGTTCCTGGTACTCCTCGTCCAGTCCCAGCACACCGGCACAGCCGAGGCGCGGGACAGGTCGCTCGCCGTGGCCGTGGCGTTCCGGGACGCACCGGGCACCGCCGCGGCGATGCGGTCGGCCGACCCGACACGGCTGCTGCAGCCCAGTTCGGAGAAGATGCGCAAGAGCGCTCACGTCGGCTATGTGGTGGCGTTCGACCCGAACGGCATCCGCTGGTCCCACCCCGACCCGAGCCGCATCGGCGGCCACGTCACGGGCAGCTTCGGACCCGCGCTCACGGGCAAGCCCTTCCAGGAGACGTTCGACAGCGCCCTGGGACGAGCGGTCGACACGACGGTCGCCGTGTTCGACAACAGGGGCCGGGTCGTCGGACTGATCTCGGTGGGGATCTACGTCAAGAGCGTGAACGAGATGGTCGCGCACCAGCTACCGGCGATCCTCGCGGTCGCGGGCGGGGCACTCCTGCTGGCCGCGGCCGGGGCGGCGGCCGTGAGCAAACGCCTGCGCCATCAGACCCACGGCCTGGGCTCCGCCGAGATGACACGGATGTACGAGCACCATGACGCGGTCCTTCACTCGGTACGGGAAGGCGTGCTCATCATCGACGACCACGGCGTGCTCACGCTGGCCAACGACGAGGCGCGACGCCTGCTCGACCTGCCGCGCAACGCCGAGCAACGACGGGTGACCGACCTCGGTCTGACCCCGGACACCACGCAGCTCCTGGTCTCGGGCCGGACAGCCAGCGACGAGGTCCACGCCAACGGGGACCGGCTCCTCGCCGTCAACCTCCGTACCGTCGAGGGGCCAGGAGGCCCCCGGGGCAGCGTGGTCACCCTGCGCGACACCACCGAGCTGCGTGAACTGGCGGGCCGGGCGGAAGTGGCGCGGTCCCGGCTGCGACTGCTCTACGACGCCGGGACGCACATCGGCACCACGCTCGATGTGGTGCGCACCGCCGAGGAACTGGCCGCCGTGGCGGTACCCCGGTTCGCCGACTTCGTCACCGTGGAGTTGCTGGACCCCGTCCTGCGCGGTGAGGAACCCACCGGAGCGGACTCCGACATGCGCCGCACGGCGATCGCCGGTATCCGCGACGATCACCCCCTCTACCCGGTGGGGGAGGTGCTGCACCTGCCTCCCGGCAGTCCCGCGGCGCTCGGTGTGGCCGGCGGCCGGGCCGTTCTGGCGGCCGACCTCTCGGCCTCCGGGGGCTGGACCGACCTGGACCGGCCACGGGCACGTGCGGTCCTGGACTACGGCATCCACTCCCTGGTCTCCGCCCCGCTGCGGCCACGCGGTGTGGTGCTGGGGAGCGTGGACTTCTGGCGCAAGGACAAGGACCCCTTCGAGCCCGAGGACCTGTCCGTCGCGGAAGAGCTGGCGGCCCGAGCGGGTGTCGCCATCGACAACGCGCGCCGCTTCACCCGCGAGCACGCCATGGCTGTCACACTCCAGCGCAGCCTGCTGCCCCGCGCCCTGCCCACGCATTCCGCCCTTGAGGTCGCCCATCGCTACCTCCCGGCCCAGCCGGGCGTCGGCGGGGACTGGTACGACATCATCCCGCTGCCCGGGGTCCGGGTCGCGCTGGTGGTCGGTGATGTCGTCGGCCACGGCCTCCATGCCGCGGCCACCATGGGACGGTTGCGTACCGCGGTGCACAACTTCTCCGCCCTCGACCTGGCCCCGGACGAACTCCTCGCCCACCTCGACGCCCTCGTCAGCCGCATCGACGCGGAGGGGGACAGCGACGTCGACGTCTCCGGAGCCACCTGCCTCTACGCCATCTACGACCCGGTCACCGGGCACTGCACCATGGCCAGGGCCGGTCACCCGGGCCCGGCCCTGGTGCTCCCGGACGGCACCGTCACCTACCCGGAGATCCCGGGGTCGCCGCCGCTCGGGATCAACGAGGGCCTGCCGGTGGAGACCACGGAGCTCGTGCTGCCCGAAGGAAGCAGGCTGGTCCTGTTCACCGACGGGCTGGTCCAGCGGCGCGGCCGCGACATCGACGCCGGGCTGGACGTCCTGCGCGCCACGCTGGCCCGCCCAGGTGACCCGGGTCCCGAGGCGACATGCCAAGCGGTCCTCGACGCCCTGCTGACCGAACGGCCCACAGACGATGTCGCCCTGCTCGTCGCCCGCACCCGCCTGATGGATCCCGGCCGCGTGGCCGACTGGGACGTACCCGACGACCCGACCACCGTCTCCAGGATCCGTGCGGAAGCGGCGCGTGTGGTGAACGGGTGGGGACTGGCAGACGCCACCTACACGGCGGAGCTCATCATCAGTGAGCTGGTCACCAACGCGATCCGGTACGGCTCCCCGCCGATCCGGCTCCGGCTGCTGCACGACGACGACACCCTGATCTGCGAAGTCGCCGACGGCAGCAGCACCGCCCCGCACGTCCGCCAGGCTGCCACCACCGATGAGGGCGGCCGCGGCCTGTTCATCATCGCGCGGCTCGCACACCGCTGGGGCACGCGCTACACCGCACGCGGCAAAGTCATCTGGGCCGAGCAGTCCCTGGGCACCGAGGTACCCCACAGCAGCCTCAACGGCGAAGCGCTGCTCGACCAGTGGCCGGACGAGGACTGGTGACACCGGGGGGCCGGCGGCGTCGCAGCGGCGACTGGGCGTCAGGGCCGGCGAGTAACCCGCGCCGCGGGAGGACGGGACCGGGATACGAGCACCCCGCCCAGCAGGACAACGACCGCGCCGCCGGCCCACGCCAGGAGCGTCCACAGCGGACCGCCGGCACCCGCGCCACGGAAATAGGCGATGGAGTCCACGGCATCCAGGCCCGCGCCGGGCGGCAAGGACGGGCCCACAGCGCGCCAGAACGGGGGCAGCAGCTCGGTGGGATACACCCCGCCCGCGCTCGGCACGCCGAGGACGGCCACGAGCAGGAGCGCCAGACCGATTCCCGGCGCTCCGGCCCATTCGTACAGGGCGAGTGTGAGGGCCCCGACTGTCAGAACCAGCAAGGATCCCAGCGCCCACAGGGCCCAGAAGTTGCCTGGTACCGCGCCCAGGAAAGACCTGGCGACCAGCACGCCGAGGAGTCCGGCGAGCACCGAGTACATCAGCTGCACGCCCATGGCGGCCGACGCGCGCAGCCCCGCCGGACGACGGCGCCGGGCACCGTACGCCTGCGCAGAGGCGCACAGGACGCCGCCCGCACACCAGCCCACAACGAGCGAGAAGGAGGAGAGGAGACGCTTGTCACCCGGCGCGACCGGCACCACGTCCCGGACCCTGACCGTGCGGCCCTGGTGTCTTTCCGCCGCGGTGACGTGCCTGGCGAGTTCCTCGGCCAGCAAGGGGCCCGCCCCACTGGCGACCAGCAGCAGGTCTGCGGTGCCGGATCGGGAGAGGACGAGCGCACCGTCCACCTCCCGACCGTGGATCCGGTCCAGCGCAGCGGCCTCGTCGGCCACCCGGAGCGGGTCCACCGGCTCACCGGGCAGCAACGCGAGCTGGTAGAAGGCGTCGTCGGCGATCCGCGTCGTGGGGGCCGTGACGGCCAGGGGAACGCGGTGCGGGACGGGATCGCGGAACGCGCCGACGCACGAGAGCACAAACGCTGTCTGCAGCACCAGCACCCCGAGCACCAGGCGTACCGATCGCCCGCTGAGGCATTCTCCGACACCGCGGAAGCGCGGGGACGACTGACCGCCGGGAACGCCGACCGGGCTCTGTGCTGGCATACGTCCAACTTCGACGCACGTCGGAACTGCCGCAGCCCGGACGGGTCCGAACGGTGACCGCCCCGGACGGCCCCCCGCGGCCGTCGAGGCGGTCAGGACGTCCGTCGCCCGAGCGCGTGGCGACCGGCATCGGGCCTGCACGGCGGCGGCCTGCGAAGCCCGGGTGCGCGCGACGGTGAGCGGCACCGGCGGGGTGTCCGTGTACCGAACGGACACCCCCGCCCGACCGTTCCACGAGTTCACTTCCCGGCGTGCGAAGAGGGCGCCCACGGAGGCCGCCGCCCGAAGCGTTCCGCAGCGCCCCCGCTGCCCTGCGGGACCACGGTGAACCCCGCCGTTCGCCCGTTCCACCTCGCTAAGCTGCTGGTGGTCGCACATGTGGTGAAGTGAGGAGAACTGGATGCCGACGAATGACCCGAGCGTCTTCGACGACCGGGCCGGGAGGCCATGGCCCCCCACGGCGCCGGTCCGCCAGCCACTGTCCGACAGCGTCTACGAGGACATCAAGGCCATGGTCATGGACCATGAGATCGCTCCGGGCGCCCGCGTCGGCATCGAATCCCTCGCCCGCAGGCTCGACGTCTCACCCACCCCGGTCCGCGAGGCGCTGGCCCGCCTGGAGTCCGACGGTCTCGTGGTCAAGCGTTCCCTCTCCGGATACCGGGCGACGGAGCTGCTCACCCGGCAGGGGGTTGAGGAGCTGTTCGAGATGCGGCTCCTCCTGGAGCCGCGGGCCGCGGCGCTGGCGGCGCTGCACGCCGACGAGTCCCAGCTCGACGCCATCGAGGCCATCCAGGAGGACATGGAGGCCCACCCCGGTCCCGCGGGCCCCTACGCGTCCTACCGTGAATTCGCGGCCCTGGACCAGCGCTTCCACGACGCCGTCGCGGTGGCCGCCCGTCGCCCACTGCTCCTGGACGCGGTCGAGCGGCTCCACGCGCATCTCCACGTCTTCCGCCTCAGCAGCCTTTCCGTCGAGGACGATCCGACCCTGGCCGAGCACGAGCGGGTCGTCCGGGCGATACTGCGCCGCAGCGCCGAGCGGGCCGCGCAGGCGATGACGGACCATCTGACGCACAGCCTGGAGCGCCAGCTCAGCCGGTTCGAGGAGAAGTGACCGACCGGGCCGGCGCCCCGACGGGCGTCAGCGGCTGACCCGCTGCGAGAGCTTGCACACCGTGTCCGGCGGACGGCCGGCCCGCGCACGCGCCCGGCCCACGGCCGCGGTTTCCCCGACGCGACCGGGGCCTTGCCCCGCCGGCCGAGGACGGAGGCGAGAGCGGGAACCCCCGCCGGGCCGCCCGCGCCGCCGCCGGCCCGACGGCCTACTCCATGAGGAAGACCTGCTCGGCCGACGCCCACCACGCGCCGGCCTCGGCTTCGTCCACGGGCCGCTGGCAGGGAGCGGTGAGCCGCCACCACTCCTGGGTGGCCGGGTCGCCGGCCATCAGGGCCAGGTCGGCGGCCAGATCGTCGCCGTGGTACTCGAAGTAGCTGAACAGCCGGTCTCCGAGCAGGTGGATCGAGTAGTTGGCGATGTGGGAACGTCGCAGCCGGTCGAGCACGGGCTCGGGGACGGCACGGTGCAGCTCCCGGTACTCCGCAGCCATATCCGGGCGCAGGGCGATGACCTGTGCGACGCGCCTCACGTGGCCGGCCCCTTCGCGGACCCGGCCACGGCCGGCCGGTCATGGATCATACGGATGATCCGGCCGCTCATCCGGCCGTAGTCGTGGTCGTTGGCCACCTCGCCTCGGATGCGGTGACCGGCCATCACGACGACCCGGTCGGCCAGAGTCACCATCTCCGCCAGGTCGCTGCTGATCAGCAGGATCGGCAGACCGCCGCGGGCAAGCTCCCAGATCAGCTCGTGGAAGGCGTGCTTGGTCCGCACGTCCACGCCGACGGTCGGCTCGTCGACGACCAGCAGCCGGGTGTCGGCCGCCAGCCACTTCGACAGGCTGACCTTCTGCTGGTTGCCTCCCGACAGCTCACCGGCGTTCTGCGTGAGACCGGAGATCCTGATGCCGAGGCGCTCGACAAGATCCTCCGCGGTCTCGCGCTCCCGGCGGGCGGGAACGTACCCGAGAGCGTTCGCCAGCTTCCTCCAGACCGTCACCGTGATGTTGCGGAGGATGGGCTGCTCCAGGAAGACACCCTCCTCCTTGCGGTTCTCCGTCAGATAGCCGATCCCGTACCCGTGCAGCGCCTGCCGCGGCGAGCCGATCCTCGCGGGCTCCCCGTACACCCGGATCTCACCGCCGGTCACGCGGTCCAGACCGAGCACGGCCTTGACCAGTTCGCTGCGCCCCGCACCGACCAGGCCGTACAGCCCGACGATCTCCCCGGGGAGCACGTCGAGGGAGATGTCACGGTGGCCGGAGGCCGTCGAGAGCCCGGTGAGGGAGAGCGCGGGCGTCGCGGACGTGTCCACGGGCCGCGGGGTCATCGCCGTCACCGCGTGGGCGCGTCCGACCATCAGGGTCACGACGTCGTCCTGGGTGTGCTCCGCGAGCGGTGCCGATTCCAGTACGGACCGGCCGTCGCGCAGCACGGTGACGGTGTCGCAGACCGCGAAGACCTCCTCCAGCTTGTGACTGACGAAGACCACACACGTGCCGCGCTCGGTGAGCCGCCGGACGACGTCGAAGAGGCGTTCGGCCTCCTGCGGGGAGAGCGAGGCGGTCGGCTCGTCGAGGAGGAGGACCTTGCTGTCGGTGTGGAGCGCCTTGGCGATCTCCACCAACTGCTGCTGCGCGACCGATAGTTCTGACACCAGCTGGTGCGGATCGATGTCGAGGCCGAGTTCGGCCAGACAGCGCCGGGCCGGAGCCGTCATGGCTTCCCGGTCGACCAGGCCACGGCGCGAGGGCGGGTTCTGCAGCGTGATGTTCTCGGCCACCGAGAACCCGGGGATCAGGTTGCGTTCCTGGTGGACGACACCGATGCCGGCGCGCATGGCGTCCAGCGGGGAGCGCGGCTGGATCTCCTGGCCGCCCTTGAGCAGCCTGCCGCCGTCGGGCGCGTGCACGCCGGTGATCACCTTGATGAGAGTGGACTTCCCCGCCCCGTTCTCGCCGAGCAGGGCGTGCACGGAGCCGGCGGTGAGCCGCAGGCCGACGCCGTCGAGCGCGCGCACACCGGGGAACACCTTGACGATCTGATCGCATTCCAGCAGGACTTCGCTCATCGGGCCTCTCCCGTCGGCATCGGTACGGCCGTCGGCCGGGCTGTCCCCTCGGGAGGCTCCGGCGGGGGAGTGCCTCGGAATGACCCGCCCCTCCTGGCGAGGTGGCCCTGGTGCAGCTGGCCGCCGACGACGGTGCCGAGAACGACCACCCCGATGAGGAAGTTGACCCAGCTCGGGTCGAGCGAGAACTGGGCCCGCGCGGTGTCGATCAGGCGCATGACGAAGGCGGCGAGTACGGTCCCGAGGACCGCGACGGAGCCGCCGGTCAGCGCCATGCCGCCGATGATGGGCGCGGCGAAGCTGGGCAGCAGCCAGTCCCCGCCGACACTGCGGTTGACCCCGGGCAGCGAGGCCGTGGCGGTCAGCGCGGCGATGCCGATGAGCAGCCCGGACAGGGTGTGGGCGAGCACGATCTGCCGGTCGGTGGAGATGCCCGACAGCTTGGCCGCGAGCGGGTTCCCGCCCGCGGCCAGCAGCCGCCGCCCCGCGACGGTGCGGTACATGAAGGCGGCCAGGAGAGCGGCCGAGACCAGGGCCGTGACGAAGACCAGCGGGATGTTCAGCGGCGCGGCGCGGCCGAGGTCGCGCAGCGTGGCGGAGTACCCGTCGATGGTGCGGGTACCGGAGAGCCGGTACTGCGCACCCAGCAGGATGGTCATGGTGCCGAGCGTCACGATGAAGCCGTTGATGCGGGTGGCGACGATGAACACGCCGGTGATCAGGCCGGTCAGGGTCGCGCCCAGCACACCGATCAGTACGGCGAGCCCGGCCGGGACGCCGGCGTCGGCCATCAGAACGCCCATCAGGCAGGCGCTGAACCCGCCCAGCGCGCCGACCGCGAGATTGAGCTGCCCCACGCACAGGGCGACCATCTGGGCCAGTCCGATGAGGACCGGTGTGGCGAGGTACTGCAGGAACGTACGGAGTGAGGGCCCTTCGAAGAAGGTGCCGGACGACGAGACGCCGAGGGCGACGTAGCCGACGAGGGCGACGCCCAGCAGGGTGGTCGTCGTGGAGCGTGAGAAGCGGCGCAGTGCGGACCGGGCCGCCGTCCTGCCGCTCTGGAGCGGGGTCACGTGGAACGCACCACCTTGCGGTAGGACACGACGGTGCGCACCCGGTCTGCGGACAGGGCCAGAAGCAGTACACAGCCGAGGTAGATGTTGAGGCTTTCGAGCCCGACGCCCAGCAGGTCGAGGCCCTTGCGGATGACACCGACCAGCGAGGTGCCGAGCAGGGCGCCGACGACGGAGACGACGCCCCCGGTGAGCAGGGTCCCGCCCAGGACCGCGCCCAGGAACGAGGGGAGCATGAAGTCGTCGCCGATGGACGCGCGGAACGTGCCCGTGCCGACGGCGGCCATGAACCCGGCCAGTGCGGCGAGCAGTCCCGAGAGCGCGTGCGCGAGCACGATCCTGCGGCCGGTGGGAATGCCGGACAGCTCGGCGGCCCCCGGGTTGGCGCCGGTGAGCAGCAGCTCGCGTCCGATGCGGGTACGGGAGTAGAGGAAGCCGAGGCCGAGGAGGGCGATCACGGTGAACTGGATGATCTGCGGGACGGCCGCGGAGCCGCAGATCCGCCCGGCACAGACGTCGGCGAGCGAGTAGGAACGCAGCTCCGCCAGCCCGTCCGGACGGGTGGTGAACGCGGCGTTGTCCGTGAAGGCCGAGTAGAGCAGAGAGACGAGTCCCAGCAGGGCGAAGTCCATGGCCAGCGTCACGACGAAGGAGTTCACCCCGGTACGGGCGATGATCCAGCCGGTCAGCGCGCCGATCGCACAGCCCGCCACCAGGCACAGCAGCAGGCCGAGCGGCAGCGGCAGACCGAGCCGGTCATAGCCGAAGCCGGCGAAGAACGCACCGAACGCGGCCATGCGTCCGACGGCGAGGTTCATGTGCCCGATGGACAGCACCACCATCTGCGCCAGTGCCACCACCGTCAGCGTCGAGATGTCCCTCAGGAGCGGGAAGAGCACCAGCCGCTCGTCGAAGAACGCCGGCCGCAGGACGCCGAACAGCGCGGCGAGCGCGATGATGATGACGAGGAGCCCGAGCCGCTGGTTGACCCAGAAGGGCAGCCGGTGCGCGGGCCGGGCCCCGTCGGCGGGGCGGTCCGTCCCGCTGCCGGATGGAGCGACGGCCGTCTTCATGACACCCTCCGCCGGTCGACGGCGTCCATGTCCCAGTCGATCCCGATGCCCGGCTCGTCCGGAGCGACGGCCAGCCCGTCCCGTACGGTCAGCTCGGTGCGGGTGACCGCGCGCAGCTGGGGGATGTACTCCACGTACGCGCCGTTGGCGACGGCGGCGACGAGACTGACGTGCAGTTCCATCAGGAAGTGCGGGCAGACCTCGACGTTGAACGTCTCGGCGAGGTGGGCGACCTTCAGCCACGGCGTGATTCCGCCGACCCTGGCCACGTCGACCTGTACGACGGAGGCGGCGCCCGTCTCCAGATAGCTGCGGAACTGCATCGGCGCGTACATCGACTCGCCGACCGCGATCGGGATCCGGGTCGAGCGGGCGAGCCGGGCGTGGCCGCTGATGTCGTCGGCGGGCATGGGTTCTTCGAGCCAGTACGGGTCGTACGGTTCGAGGGCGGCGGCCAGCCGCACGGCGGAGGACAGCGACTGCGACTGGTTCGCGTCGGTCATGATGTGCAGGAACGGTCCCACGGCCTCGCGTACGGCGCGCAGTCGCTCCGCGTCCTCGGCCGGGTGCGGCTTGCCGACCTTGATCTTGACGCCGGAGAACCGCGCCTTCTTCGCGGCGAGGGCCGACTTGACCAGCTCGTCGGTGCCGAGGTGGAGCCAGCCGCCCTCGGTGTCGTACACCGGTATCTCCCGGCGGTGACCGCCGGCCAGCCGCCACAGGGGTTCGCCGGCGCGCTTGCAGCGCAGGTCCCACAGTGCCGTGTCGATCGCGGCGAGCGCGAGCGAGGTGATGGCGCCGGTGGTGGTGGCACGGGTCAGGCCGAACAGCTCCTGCCAGAGCCCCTCGACGTTGCGCGCGTCCTTCCCGGCGAGGAGTGGCAGCAGGTGGTCCCGCAGCAGTGCCAGGACGGACGTGCCGCCGGTGCCGATGGTGTAGGCGTAGCCGGTTCCCTCGACGCCGTCCGTGGTCGTCAGGGTGACGAGGATCGTCTCCTGTTTGACGAAGGACTGCACGGCGTCGGTGCGGTCGGTCTCCACCGCGATGTCGGCCAGCAGGGCCGTCGCTTTCGTGATCATGGTCATGCGGGTGCGCTGACTTTCTGTCGTTGTGCCGGAACGGTCAGCCGCAGGAGAGGTACTCCTCGGCGAACTGTTTCTTCAGCTCCGCTGTCTTGGCTTCGCGCGCCTTGTCGTACGTGCCGAGGTTCGGCTTCGTGACGACGAAGGAACCCGAGTCGATGACCTGGCCCGGCTGCTTGACCGTGCACTGCTTGCTCTGCAGCAGCGCGAGCGCCCAGGCGCCGATCTCGGCCTGGCCCACCGGGTTCTGCACGACCGTGGCGCTCACCGAGCCGTTCTTGATCGAGGAGAGGATCTTGGCGTCGTCGTCGATCGCCACGACCTTGGCCTTCGAGCCGGTCTCCTGGACAGCCTCGGCCGCGGCGACCGCCGGGTTGTACGCGGTCGAGACGATGCCCTGGATCCGCGAGCCCTTGGTCGCCAGCAGGTCGGAGACTGCCTTCTGCGCGGTCTGGAGGTCCTTGTCGATGTCGGTGATGTTCTGCAGCAGACCGACCTTGCCGCCGGACTCCTTCACGGCCTTCTCCACGCCCCTGATCCGCAACTGCGTGTTGGCGTCGACGTTGTTGCCCGTCAGGTGCACGATCGTGCCCTTGCCGCCCATCGCCTCGATGGCGGCCTCGGCCGCCTTGTAGGCGGCCAGTTCCACATCGGTGGAGAGGCAGAAGTCGGCCTCGTTCCTGCCGCCGGCGGGGCACGAGCCCAGGGAGGCCACCGCGAGGCCCTGGGACTTGAGGTCGGAGAAGGTGGTGTTGACGTCGGTGGGGGACACCCCGAAGACGCCGAATGCGTTGTAGCCGCGCGCGGCCAGGGTCGACAGCAGGTTGTTCTGCTTCTGCTGGTCCCACTCCGCGGTCTCGTCGAACGCGACATCGCCCAGCTTCAGCGTTTTCTCGGCGTCCGTGCCCGCCTTCTTCCAGGGCTGGAAGTACGGGTGGGCGCCGCCCGGGACGAGGGCGACCCTGGTGCCGGAACCGTCGGCGAGTTCGGCGCTCCCCTTGCCGGTCCCGGCGGTCGCGGTGCCGGCCGGCCCGGTGTCGCCGGAGGACTTCACGGTGCATGCCGTCGAGAAGATGGCCAGGAGGGCGAGGGCGGCGGCAGCGGGCAGTGCGGATCTACGAAGGATCATGATCATTGCCTCAGTTGAATCAGATAGGATTCTGTTGCCGAGATGCTGGGGGAGAGGGGATCGCCCCGTCAAGGCCTGTGCGTCGAATACCTTGAATGGGGTGCGATAGCCCCGGTGGTGAGCGGCTATCCGCTCGGGGTCGGGTGGAAGTCCGGCCTTCCGGCGTATGGCCCTCCGGAGTGGAGGCGTGTTGAATCACATAGGATTGTTGAGTCTGAGGGAGTAGCACTATGCCGGTGAACCACACCGACGGGCCGGAGTCCGTCCCGGTCGCGGCCACTGAGCGGGCCGCCGGTGCGGCGGCGAAGCGCGAGGTGCTGGGGGACAGCGTCTACGAGGCCGTCAAGGCGATGGTGATGGACCACGTGATCCAGCCGGGTGCCCGGGTCGGCATCGAGTCACTGTCCCGGTCACTGGGCGTCTCGCCCACCCCGGTGCGTGAGGCGCTGGCCCGCCTCGAAGCGGACGGTCTGGTCCTCAAGCGGTCGCTGTCCGGCTACCGCACCACCGAACTGCTCGGCCGGCGGGACGTGGAGGAACTCTTCGAGATGCGGCTCCTTCTGGAGCCCCGGGCCGCGGCTCTGGCCGCCGAGCAGACCGGCGACACCGAACTGGACCGGATCGAGGCCCTGATGGAGGAGATGCAGGGCCTGCCCGACAAGGGCCACAGCTTCGCCGTCTACGGGCGCTTCGCGGTGCTGGACCAGCGCTTCCACGACACACTGGCCGCCGCCTCGGGGCGCACCCTGCTCGCCGCCGCGGTGGAACGGCTGCACGCGCACCTCCACCTCTTCCGGCTCAGCCCGGTCACCGGCGGCAGCCCCGCCACGGCGGTGGAGCACAGCCGTATCCTGCGAGCGGTACTGCGGCGCAACCCCGAACGGGCGGAGGACGCCATGCGAGAGCATCTGGAGCTCAGCCTCGCGCGGCATCTCAGCCGGTACGAGGACGGCGTCTGAGCCGTGCCCTTGCGGGGGGTGCCGACCGGTGTCATCGGGCCCGTGCTGGACGCCGTCCGGCCATATCCATGGCGGCATCCAGGAAAGGGGGCCGGCACGTAGACGAGCTGTAGGGACACACGGCCACGCTGATGCGGTCGTTTCCCCGGCCCCGGCTATTCCTCGCGCAGCTTCTCCGCCAGCCGCCGCAGCGCCGGATTCGGGTTGTCGGGGCTCCAGCAGGCGTGCAGCGTCACCGAATGCGCGTCGGCCGCGTCCAGTTCGCGGTACCTGACGCCCTCGACTCTCATCGCCGTGATCGACCGCGGGATCAGCGCGCATCCCAGACCGGCCCGCACCAACGCGAGCATCGTCGGCACCTGCGACGCCAGTTGGCTCACGGCGTAGCGGTTCACCCCGATCATCGCCGCGCAGATGTCGTGCAGGTACCGCGAACCCTCCGGGCTGTACCCGATGTAGTCCGCGGTGACGTCGGCCAGTGATACCGGCCCGTCACCGGACGCCAGCGGATGCGAGACCGGTACGGCGAGCACCAGGTCCTCCGAGTGCACCAGCATCGACTCGAACCCCTCCGGGATCGGCGGCCGCACCAGCCCGAGATCGATATCGAGGTTCGCCAGCGCCTCGAACTGCGCGGGACTCACCAGCTCCGTCAGCTCCGCCGTCACCCCCGGCGTCCGTCTGCCGACCAGGGCCAGGAAATCCGCGAGTACGGCGTACGCGCCGATCGCTGTGAACGCGAGCCGTAATGTCCCGGTCGTCCCCTCGGCCGCGCGCCTGGTCGCCTCCGGAGCCACCTCCAGCAGCGCCAGCACGCGGCGGGCGTGCTCCAGGAACACTCCGCCGGCCGCGGTCAGCCGGACGCCACGGCCGGGGCGGTCGAACAGGCTGACGCCAAGCATCCGTTCAAGGGCCTGGATCTGCCGGGTCAACGGCGGCTGGGTCAGGTTCAGGCGCCGCGCCGCCCGCCCGTAGTGCAGCTCCTCGGCGACGGCGACGAAGCCACGGAGCTGCTGAAGCGTGAAACTCATGCGCGCACGGTATCGGTTCATGCGAAAACGGGCTTGGACCTGCATGGCGGATGGCGCCTACCGTCGAATCCACGCCAAGCCCGAAGGAGCTCCCGTGCCGATTCCCCGACTCGCGGCCCTCATCTCCCCCGAACGTGCCGCTGATGTCATCGACGCCGAAACGCACCGGCTTCTCGACGAACGCTTCGACGTCGTCTGGGCGGAAGCCGGGCACGCGACGGGCCCGGCCCAGCCGGGCAGCCCCGCTGGTCTCGACCCGGCCGCCCTGACCGAGTTGGCCACCGACGCCGACGTCCTGCTGACCAGCTGGGGCACGCCCAAGCTCGGCAACGAGCTGTGGGCCGGCGGCCGGGGCCCGAAGGCGGTCGCGCACGCGGCCGGCACGGTGAAGCACCTGATCGATCCGGTCATCCTCGACCACGGCGTCGGCGTCTTCTCGGCCGGCCGGCGGATCGCGTGGTCGGTCGGCGAGTACTGCCTCGGCGCCCTGCTGACCCTCGTCCGCCGCCTTCCCCGGTTCGACGGCGCGATCAGGTCCGGCGGCTGGAACCAGACGGAATACCGCGGTCACGAGCTGGCCGGCGCCAAGGTCGGGATCATCGGCGCGAGCAGCACGGCCCGCGCACTGATCACCATGCTCGAACCGTTCGGCTGCGACATCGCCGTCCACGACCCCTACCTGTCGCCCGCCGCCGCACAGGAGATCGGCGTACGGACGACAACGCTCAAGGACGCCGCGGGCAGTCCGTTCCTGAGTGTCCACGTCCCGAACGTGCCCGAGACGAAAGGCATGATCACCCGCGAGCTGATCGAGAACCTCCCCGACGGCGCGGTCGTCGTCAACGCGTCACGCGGCTCCGCGATCCACCAGCAAGCACTCCTGGACCACGCGCTGAGCGGCCGGATCTACGCGGCCCTGGACGTCTACGACCCAGAGCCCCCGACGTTCGACGCGGCGGTCCTCCAGGCCCCGAACCTCCTGCTCACCCCGCACATCGCGGGCGACACCGCCGAAGGTCACCGCGCGCTCGCGGGCTATGTGCTGCGCGACGCCCTGCGGTGGCTGGCCGACGGCACCCGGGGGCCGGGCTTCGTCGAACCGGCCGCCTGGCCGATCACCGCCTGAAAGGACCGCCGATGTCCCGCATTGCCCAGGTCGAGGTCTTCCCGGTCGCTGTACCGTTCGCCCGCCGGTTCGTGCTCGGCAGCGGAGCCGTCGGCACACCCGACGCCGCGCCGGACCAGTCCGCGGCGGTGATCTTCGTCAAGCTGACCACCGAGGACGGTGTGGTCGGCTGGGGAGAACAGCGCGCGCTCCCGAGCTGGAGCTACGAGACCGCCGAGACGATGGCCGTCATCATCCGCCGCCACCTCGCGCCGATCCTGCTCCAGCTCACACCGTTCGACATCGAGCTCTTCCAACGGCGCGCCGCCCAGCGCCTCAGCCCCGCGGTCTCGAACGGCTTCCCGTTCGCCCGCGCCGCGGTCGACGTCGCGATGCACGACGCGGCCGGCAAACTCGCGGGCGTCCCCGTACACGCGCTGCTCGGTGGCAAGGTGCACGACGAGATCCCGCTCTGCTCGGCGATCGGAGTCGGCGACCAGGACACGGTCCGCGCACACGTACTCCAGTCGTCGGACTATGCGGCGTACAAGATCAAGATCCGTGGCGACGTGGACGCCGACACGGCGGCCATCGAGACCGCCGCGGAAGCCGCCGACGGCAAACCGCTGTGGCTCGACGCGAACCAGTCGTACCGCCCGGCCGCCCTCAGGCAACTCCGGAACCGGACGGCGCACATCAGCACGATCCACTGTGTCGAGCAACCCGTGCCGAGCACCGACACGCTCGCGATGGGCAGGGTGCGTGAACTGATCGACCTGCCGGTCGCGATCGACGAGGGCAGCTTCTCCGCCCAGGACCTGGCGCGTGCGATCCGGCTGGACGCGGCGGACCTGGTCGTGATCAAGGTCTGCAAGTCCGGCGGACTGCGCAACGCCCTGAAGACCGCCCAGACCGCGCTCGCCGGCGGTCTGGAGATCCTGGCCAGCGGTCTCACCGACTGCGGCATCGCGTTCACCGCCGCCCTCCACGTCTTCAGCCAGCTCGAACTCGCCCTGCCCGCCGAACTCAACGGGCCTGAGCTCCTGACCGATCTGTACGTCGACGGGCTGACCCTCACCAAGGCCGTCGCGATGGTCCCCACAGCCCCCGGACTGGGCATCGAGGTCGACGAGGAGCGTATCCGCGCCGAGTCGGTCAACCTGCTCTATCGCTGAGGAGAACCATGACCGGTCAGCTGTCCCGCCGCAGCTCCCTTGTACGCGACGGGCGCACAGCCGTTCGCGGTCCCGACCGCTCGGTCAGTGTTCCTCGGCCGGCCCGGAGCTACAGGCCTGGCGGAAGCGGTCCAGGATGAGCCGGACGAGTTCGGGTGCGTCACCCAGCGGCTCGGAAATGCCGACCGCTCCGGCCTCGGTCGACGACTGGACCGCCTGGCGGAACAGCCTCCCGGGTGCGAAGCAGTAGGACGCGACCGCGACCCGTCGCGCTCCCGCGTCGCGCAGTCGCTGGACCGCTTCGGCGGGCGTGGGCGAGGCGGTCGACGCGAAGCCGGCCAGGCAGGGCAGTCCGAGGCCGGCCCCCACTGCGGACGCCATGGCACTGACCGACCGGCAGGCGTCGCTGTCGCTGCTGCCCGCAGCCGCCACCACCACGGCGTCGAAGCCGACGTGCAGCTCGGTCAGACGGCGTCGCAGCGCTGCGACGAGGCGTTCGTCGGGCCCGTCCGGGGAACCGCCCAGCACCGGTGTCACGACCGGTGGTTGAGCGGGTGGACCGGTGAGCGCCTTGGGCAGGTCGACCCGGGCGTGAAAGGCGGAGGTGAGCAGCAACGGCACGACGACCACAGGACCGTGTCCGGTCTCGGCGAGGGCGTGCAGCGCCTGACGTGCTGTGGGGCGGGCGTGCCGGAGATAGGCGACCTCGATCCGGCCCGCCCAGGAGAGCCCGACCGCGTGGGCGAGGGCACGCGTGGCTTCCTGGGCCTGGGGGTCGATGCTTCCGTGTGCCAGCAGGAGCAGCGCGCTCCCGTCGGTCCCGGTGCCGGGAGGGGGTGGAGCGTCGAGCACGTCGGTCACTGCCGTACCACTCTCTTCACGAACATTCCCAACCTGGAGTGATGTCCAGGTTACCTTCCGTGAGGAGATGGGCCGGATCGGGCGCTTCGGATCCGGTCAACGGGGAGTGTGCGGACGGCCCGTGATGCCGGTGACCTTGCCGGGGTCATGTCGTGACCCCGGCACGACGGCCTCGTCCTCTTCCGGATCAGTGGCCTCTCGCGGTGTGCCGAGGGCGACCGCAGACTCCGGGCCCCCCGCCCCGGCTGCCGTGAGGCCGGTCTCAGTCGGCGACGGAGTCCCCATCGTCGAGTTCGTGCAGTCCCGCCGGGTCCTCGTCGGTCAGGACCTCCCCTGCTCCGGTGACGAAGCGCTGGGCGTGACCCCGGTGGACGCAGAGGAGTTGGTCGCGGGTACCGGCCTTGTCACGGTGTGCGGCGAGTGCCGTGCCGTACTTGCTGCTGTGCCCCGGCATCTCGGTGTCTGTGCTCCATTCGGCGCCGTCGAAGGCGGACCACCACAGCTGCTGGCGCGCGGGGTCGCGGTGGACGCACATCAGCTTTCCGTCGAAGACGGCGAGGCCGATGTTGCTCCGCGTGCGGTGTCCCGGCAGCGCGCCCTCGGAGGTCCAGCCGGTGTCGCGCAGCCGGCTCCAGTGGATGGCCCCATCCTTGGGGTTGCCGTGCAGCAGGTGGAGGGTGCCGTCGTGGACGGCGAGCGCCGGGGACCTCGTGGTGGCGCAGCCGGGAATCGGCTCGGGGGCCGTCCAGTTGTGGCCGTCCCGGCTCGTGGTGACCATGATCCGCTGGGCGGCGTCGGCGTAGGCGAGGTGGAGGGAGCCGCGGAAGACGGCCAGCGCCGGGCCGTAGACGCTCTCGGCGTGCGGGACCGGCAGGTCCGGCGTCCAGGTATCGCCGTCACAGGAGGTCACCGCGATGCCCCAGTCGCCCGAACCGCCGCGGTGCGCGCAGTACAGCCGGTCCTGGAATATGGCCAGTGCCGGGCTGCCCAGGGTGTGGTGGGCAGGGAACGCCTGGTCCTCCGACCGACTGCCGTCCGCGCGGTGCACGGTCCACCGCAGGCCCGGATCGTCGCCCCGGCCCTGGTAGACGCAGTACAAGTCGTCACCGAAGACGGCCAGGGCGGGGGTCTCGGAGGCGAAGTGGGCTGTGAACTGGGTGTCGGCGCCCCAGCCCGCGCCAGGTGTGAACACGCTGAACCACAGGCCGGTCTCGCGCGGTGCGGCGTCGAGGGTCATGGGGGCGAGCAGGGTGGGCACGGACCACGGCGAGTGCAATTCGCATCCGGCGCCCTGGGCGGCCGACCGTATCTGTTCGGCGCGTCCGGTCAGAGCCGCGTCGACGGTTCCGGCGGTATCCGGGGGAAGGTATCCGGCGAGCACCTCCGACACCAGGTCACGGAAGCCGCTGTCCGGCCCGCTCCTGTCGGGTTCCGCGAGGTGCTCGGCGGCCCGCTGGCCGAGGCGGAGAGCGAAGCCCGATGCCAACAGGCGGACGGAGACGGCCGTCCCCGCCGCGTTCAGCTTCTCGGCCGCCTCCTTCGCGCGCTCGACGGCCTTGGCCGCGGGGCCGTCCGTGCCGTGCTGGAACACTGTGCCCCCGGTGTGCCCCGGGCCGACGCCTTCGATCGTCATGGTGCCTTCCTGTCTGCAAGGCCACGGCTGGACGACTCCTCCTCCGCGTGGCGCCTGGGAGAACCGTGGGGCTGCGGGTGTGGATGCTGGTGGTGTGGTCGGCCGTAGATGTCCTTGAACGCCGCCGTTCAGCGCGGACGGGACATGCCGGCTCCGGTGTCTGGCCGTCGCCGGGTTCGGCCGGCGGACACCTGCCCAGGGTGCGGGCATTCGGCGCGGTGTCCCGGCCTGTCCGGGCCGGACACCCAGGTGGCTCAGGGAGGGGCGGCCGGAGCGAGAAGAGGCCGCGTGCCCTGCGGCAGCGGGAGGATCTGGTCGCCCGGCTGGATGATCCCGCCGCGAATCACCTCGGCCCGAAGTCCGCCGCGGTGCAGCAGGCCGCGGACAAGGCCTGGGCGGACCAGTTGTTCGAGGCGGGCACAGGGCTCGCTGAGTCTGAGGCCGCGCAGGACTGCCGTGCCGATCTGGAACTCCTGGTCCACCAGCGGGTTGAGCCGGATGCCCCGCGAGATGAGGTTGCGCCGGCATTCGGCGGGAGTGAGCGTGATGCCGTGCTCGCGGCCCAGGGCATCGAGGGCTTCGGCTTCGATGAGGGTGACATCGCAGACGCCGGATGCCCGGCCGGCCCCGCGACGCCGGGGCCGGGGGCCCTCGCCAGCCCAGTAGTTGCGGTCTCCTGCCAGGCCACGGCCTGTCACCGCGCGTGCCCACGCGACGCGGAAGGTGGGATCGCCGGCGCGCGAGGCGAGGTACAAGGAGGTGATCCGGCCCGGCCCGGACAGCTGCTGCGGTTCCAGTGCCATGGGCGGTCAGCCCTTCAGGAAGTGCTGATTGATGGAGCGGAGAGTACGGAACTGGTCCACGTCGATCTGGTTGAGCTGCAGTTCCCGTCCGATCAGGTCCTCCAGCAGCAGGAGGAACTCCATGAAGCCGAGTGAGTCGATGAGCCGGTTCTCGATGAGGTCGAGGTCCTCCGGTATCTCTTCTCGGCCCGGGTTCCGTTCGAGCAGCCAGTCCACAACCGGCTTGATCACGTCGTCCATGTCATCGCTCCTGGCTCTGGGGTCGGCTTGCGGAGCCGCTCGTGCGGGCGGGGATGCCGTTCGCGGGGCCGGGGGAGGCGGTGCGGAGCCCGCGTGCGCTCTCGTACTCCTGGCTGAGCCGGGCGACGGTGACGGCTGCCGGGTGCCGACCGGTGACGCGGGTGCAGGACCGGCCGCAGTACATGGCCATCTCCTCGATGCGGCCGGTGGTGCCGTTGCCCGGAGCCGCCGCGCTGTAGCGCGGTATCGGGTACTCCCGCCCGTCCACCCGGGTGGTGGCTATGAAGGTGGTTGGGGCGCGTTCACCGGCGATGGTGAGGGGGTTGCCCAGGACCCGGTGCGGGCGGTGCGGCCAGCCGATGCGGAACAGGGAGGTGATGAGGGTGTCGTCGGCCACGGCCTCGGTCACCCGCTGTTTGAAGAGCGGGTGCGCGGTGGATTCCGCGACCGGGATGAACAGCGTTCCGGCCATGGCCCCGTCCGCGCCCCGGGCAATGGCGTCCGCGAGGTCACCGCCGGTGGCGATCCCGCCCGCGACGGCCAGTACGGCGTGCGGATGGCGGGCCCGTACGCCGGCCAGCAGATCGCGCACCGGCAGCCGGCCGAGCAGGTGGCCGCCGGCTTCGGTGCCCTGCAGCACCAGGACGGCCGCGCCTCGTCCGAGCGCTGTGCCGGCTTCCATGACGGTGCCCACCTGGATCACCAGCGGGTGCCCGGCGGCCCGGACGGCCCTGGCCGCATCGGCGTCGGGCAGGCCGAAGGAGGTGACGAAGGCACCCCGGGGCAGTTCGGGCAGGACGGCTCGGAGCTGGTCCAGGCAGGCGGCGGGGCCGGTGACCTCGGGGATCACGTTCACGCCGAAGGGGCGGCCGGTGGCGGCCGCCACCTCACGGACCAGCCGGGCGGCCCGTGCCGGCGGTTCCTTGTACAGCGCGAGGGTGCCACCCGCTCCGGCCCGGGACACCGCGGCGCACAGCTCGGCTCCGGCGACGGCACCCATCCCGGCCTGCAGCAGCGGCAGCGCAAGGCCGAGCCGGTCCGCCAGCCGGGTCATGAGCCTTCTCCGCACCGCCGTACCGCGCGGTGCGCGGCTCCCAGGTCACCTTCGTAGAGGTCGCCCAGGGCATGTATCCACCGCTCCAGGCCGAAGGCGACGCATCCGGTGAAGGCCGGGCGGCCGGCGTGGCTGATGGCACGGCGCTCGCCGAAGAAGTTGCGGTGGTTGTTGGTGGAGGCGACGGCAGTCCCGTCGGTGTGCAGGTACTCGTCCTTGACCGGAGCCAGCATCTGCATGAGTGTGCGGGAGCCGTCCTTCTCGAAGAACGGGTCGGTGGCGGGCTGCCGGTCCAGGGTGAGGCCGAGGGCCGAACCGAAGGCGACGATCCGCTCGCGGTAGCGGTCCAGATGGGCCCGGACGGTTTCGGCGGAGCCGACGCACACGATCTCCCGCATGGTGAAGGCCCAGAGCCGCCGCAGCCCGTCGTGGTGGTCCTCGTTGCGGTAGCACTGCGCGACGGTGGTGATCAGGACGGGACTGTCAGCACTGGTGCCGGAGAGGTGCAGGAAGCAGCCGTAGCAGGCTGCGGAGGGCAGCAGGTGACTGGCGTCGGCCAGGTCGACGGCAGGCAGGGCGGCTGCTTCCGGCCAGGACGCTGCGCGGTCGGCCAGCCGGTCGGGGCGGATGCGGGTGACCGGGCTGCCCAGGTGCGGGAAGTTCTGGAAGTAGTCGAGAGTCCGCAGGTCGTCGGCCCGTAGCAGCGGCGGGTAGCTCTGCTGTCGGGCTCCGTCCCCGGTGGCCCAGCGGGTGAACACCGCGTCCAGCGCGCCCTTGAGCAGAACGGCGGGTTCGTCGAGGGTGGCCAGCCCGTCGCGGACCGACCAGGCGGTCCCGGTCTCGTCCGTGGCCGCGGCATCAGTGACGGGCATCGAGCACCCCGATCCGGTTGAAGAAGCCCGTCGTCTTGTGCAGGACCTTGGCGTGGGCGGCCTGCCGGGCTGGGTGGGCGAGCAGTCTCCGGCGCAGCGCGAAGCCGTCCGGTAGACCCGCGTCGCGGTAGACGGCCGGGTTGTAGAACGACTCGATGCTGGTGGTGAGGTAGCGGCCGAGGTAGCCGCGCAGTTCGTGACGTGCCCCCTCATCCAGGCCCCGGTCGAGGAGGCGCTCCCACAGGAGCTGCACGAGACGGCAGCCGAAGGCGATGTGGCGGGACTCGTCCTGGTGGTGCAGCCGGTTGATGTGCCGGACGGTCGGGTGCAGGCGGCTGTCGGCGGCCAGCTGGACGTTGTAGTGGTCCACGATCTGCTCGAAGACCAGAATCCGGGCGAAGACGAGGAAGTTCTCGATGTCCGCGTCGCGTGGCGTCTCCGGCAGCCTGACCGACCTGTCGGGGTAGATCTTGCCGGCGTATTTGAGGCAGAAGGTGGCGAAGAACCACATGTGGTCGTTCTCCTCACCGATGAAGTGGTGGAAGAACTCGGAGGGGAGCTCGAAGCCAGGTGTGTGGACGCGCCGGGTCACCTCGACGAGCAGCTCGCGGATGCCTTGCACGTTGAGGCTGTAGAAGTTGACGCTCTCCCACCGGCTCAGGGCATGGAGCTGGGCGGTACTCAGCCCGTCCATCACCTCGGTGCCGTACGGGGAGAGCAGTTCGGGCGACATCCACAGCTCGTCGGTGGGGATCGAGGCCGGCCAGTCGAAGGTGGTGAACGGGTTGTAGTAGTCCGCGGTGGCTTTGTCGGAGAGCCGGTCGAGCAGTGCCTGGAACTCGGTGTCGTCCGCTGTCGCGGTCACCGCTCGCACGGGAGGGGTGTTCGGGGGGCACATGGACGTCACTCCTTCCATCGGATGGTCGACAACAAGGCCCGGTGGAGCTCGGGGGTGGAGGCGGCCACACAGGAGCGCTGGTTGGCGATGCCCAGGTCGGTCAGGACGGTGTCGCCGAGCGGTTGTCCGTAGGCGTCGGTGATGACCGCCCCGGCCCGCTCGGCGAGGAAGACGGCCGCCGCGATGTCGTACGGGAACAGGTGCAGGACCCGGCCGTTGCCGACGCGTTCGAACTCGGGCAGCAGCGCCGGGTCGTCGCGCAGCAGTCGGTTGCCGATATCGACGTAGGCGTCGAGCTGGCCGGTGAGCACCCGGGAGATGGACCAGGTCGCGCTGTTGAAGACGAAGACCCCGCCGGTGTTGGCCGAGCGGTCGATGAGGTGGCCGTAGGCCTCGGTCATCAGCTGGGCCGGGTGACCGTTGAATTCCAGTGACCAGAGCATCCGCGAGGGGTCGGTGGTGCTGGTCAGCGCCGGAACTGCGTGGTCGTATCCGTGCGCCGTGATGCCGGGCGTCTCCCGGTCCCCGTAGAGGTAGGCGCCCGAGCGCAGCTCCATCAGAATGGCGTGTTCGACATCGGCGATGCGCGGGCGCTGCGACATGCGGGCGACGGCGACCGAGACGGTGGCCGACTCCAGGCCGGCGACGGCGGGCCGGGTGCCGTCGATCGGATCGACGACGAGCAGATGGGCGGGGTCCGTGCCGTGGTACTGAAGGCCGCGGTCCTCGGAGTAGACAGCGACGGGCAGATCGTGGTCGGCGACGTACTTCCAGGTGGCCGCTTCCGCGATGTCGTCGAGGCCGAACTGGGCGTCTCCTCCCGGTGAGTGGCCCCGGACCAGCCGGCTGCCCGCCTGGTGCTGGGCCGCCGTCACGGCGTCCCGGACGGCTGTGGCGAGACCGGTCACGTACTGCCGCACGGCCGCGGCGCCCGCGGGTCCGTCGTGCTCGGGGCCGGTCATGCGGCGGCCCCGGCGGCGAAGAGGGCTTCGACCCGGTCGCAGAGCAGGTCGGCCTCCGCGCGGGTGAGAATGAGCGGTGGACGGATCTTGATGACGTTGCCCCTGCCGTAGCGCGAGGTACGCAGGATCAGACCGTGATCCATGCCGCGCCGGGCCAGGGCCTGGGCACGCTCACTGTGCGGGAGTCCCTGGTCGTCGCCGATCTCGATCCCGATCATCAGGCCGAGGCCGCGCACGTCCACGACGGTGGGGTGGCGGGAGGCCATGTCGCGCAGTCTCTCCATGATGTGGGCGCCGACCTCCCGGACGTTCTCCAGGAATCCAGGACGGCCGATCACGTCGAGCGTGGCGGCCGAGGCAGCGGCTGCGAGGACGTTGCCGCCGTAGGTGAAGGAGTGATGGTCCGCGCTGAGCCCGGACATCCGCTCGTCGGCGACAATGGCCGCGACCTGGGCGCCGGATCCGCCGAGTCCCTTGGCGGTGGTCAGGATGTCGGGCCGGACCCCGTAATGCTCTGCGGCGAACATCCGGCCGACCCGGCCTATGCCGGTCTGGATCTCGTCGAAGATCAGGACGATGCCCCGTTCGTCGCACAGGGCACGTAACGCGGGCAGATATCCGTCGGGAGGCACGATGTTGCCGCCGCTGCCCGAGATCGGTTCGACGACCACGCAGGCGACGCTGCCGGAGCTGGCGTGGTCGAGGAAGTCGTTGATGCGCTCGACACAGAGCATGCCGCAGCTGTCCGGGCCCGCCTGGCGGTAGAAGCAGCGCAGGCAGTACGGGTCGGGGACGTGGAGCACGCCGGGCATCAGATGCGGGAATGGTGCCTTGCGGAAGGACTCGCCCGACATGGTGGTCGTCATCATCGTCTGCCCGTGGTGACTGCGGAACAGAGTGACGACGTCGCGGCGCCCGGTGGCGACCTGGGCCATCTTGACCGCGCCCTCGTTGGCGGTGGACCCGCCGGACACCTTGAGGTGCACCTTGGTCAGGTTCGGCGGGGTCACCTCGACCAACCGCCGGACGAGCTCGTTGACGGGCGCCGTCTGGAAGGTCGATGTGGTGTGCACCAGCCGTTCGACCTGGTCGCGCATGGCCTTGACCACCTCGGGATGTCCGTAGCCGAGGCTCAGATTGAACGTGCCGGAAGCGCAGTCGAGGTACTCGTTGCCGTCTGTGTCGTACAGGTGGACACCCTCGCCGTGATCCATCTCGTACGCACTCACCGGGTAGTACAGATGCTTCTGCGCGTAGCTCAGGGCGTCGCTTCGTACGTCACCCCGGGCACCGCGCTCGACGCGCGTGAGGTCAGCCATGTGACTCCTGTCGAATTCCGCCCGCAGACACGACGGACGACGAAAATCGATATTGCCAGGCAGGGGAACCTTCAGTTCCCGCCGGCGTTACGGGCGTGAGATCTCATACCTCCAGGACGAAGGTGAACGCCGCATCCCAGCCCTCCGACGTCTTCCGTACTTCCATCAGGCATTCTGGCCGGAAATACTTGTCGAGGTGATTTCGGCGTTCGCCGGGAAAATACAGCATCGTGGTGAGCACCGCTCCGCCGGGCGGCTGCACCTTCACATGCACGTGCCGCGTCCGCCCCGGATACATGGCCGGCAGGACTGTCTCCAGCCGCCACAGGCCCTCGGCGTCCGCGAACTGGTGGCCGCGCAGCCGAAAGCCGTCGTCGTCGTAGACTCCAGCGTCTCCGACCTGCCAGAAGTCGAGAAGAGTGCCCCCGATCGGTTCCCCGTCGGGGGTGCGTACGGCGCCGTGCAGCACCATCGGGACACCCTGGTCGTCATCGCCCCGGAAGCTGGTCCTGAGTGGGGTGTCGGGCTTGTAGTACGGCCCTTCCCGCAGGGCGGGCGTGGGAGGCGTTCCGTTGCATCGAACGGTCGGAGTGAGCGTCTTCACAGCATTTTCCGGACTTCCGATCTCCACGGCGAAGATCTCCCTCGGTCAAAGGATCATTCACTTCGATCCAGGCACATTAACCGGAATTTTCGATGTTGAAAAGAAGGCCGTGTAGCGCCTCTCAGCCATTTCCAGGCATTTTATTGCCAGGATTCCGTGGCCCACGTGGACAGCAGTTCCCCCTGGGAATAGAGCGGGTCACGGGCCGGATGGGAAAGCGGGGGCACCCGGGGACAACCGGAGACGGATGAGATCGCGGAGGATCAGTGCCAGTCGGCGGCGGACCGCCGCAGAACGGCGCGTGCGCGGGCGAAGTAGGCCGGGTCGGGCGGTGCGGTGAGGATGTCCGCGAGCGCGAAGAGGTCCAGCGTCCGGCTCAGCCGCGGCCAGTCCGCGGGCAGCCGGCCGTTCCCGCCCCGGAAGCCGTCGACGAAGCCCGTGGTGAAGGCACGCGGGTACTCGCGGGCGAAACGCAGCATGTTCCCGACGTCGAAGAGCTGGGAGCCGCTGAAGGCGAGCTCCCAGTCGAGCACGGCGGCCACCGCCCACTGCCCTGCGCATCGTCGGACCAGGACGTTCTTCGGGTTGAAGTCGCCGTGCACCAGGCTCCGTTCACCCGACACGGCGGCAAGTGCCTGAGGCCCGCGGCGGGCCAGGGCGCGCATGACGGCCGAGTCCGTTCCGCTCAGCGGCCCGCCCGGAGCCGTTGTCGCCAGACAGTGGTCGACGAAACCGGCCAGGTCGCCCAGCGGGGCCGCACCGTCCGGGGCCGGTGCCAGCGAAGAGTCGCCGAAGGCGCCTGGGCGGGGCAGCCTGACCCGGCCGATCCGCGCCAGCGCCGAGCCGACGGACCGGCCCAGGGACCGCGCTTCGCCGGCCGCCGGGCCGTCCGCGAGTACCTGGCTGAGCGGGATCCCCTCCACGAACCGGTAGAGCAGGGTGGGGCGGCCGGTGGCGTGACCCTGCGGATCGGCTGCGACCACCGCGGTCACCGGGACGGAACGGGCCGCCGCCCGGCCGAGGACAGCGATCTCCACCGCACACGTGTTGCGCGGGAACCGGCTGCCGCAAGGCCGATGGCGTCGCAGCACATAGCGCTCCGCACCCGCCGCTTCGGGGCGGTGGACGGTGAGCACCGCCATGTCGTTGGTGAACCCCCCGGCGAGCGGGCCCACCTCGTGGAGCAGGGCCCCGGGCAGAGCGTGCCGGGTCAGCCACGTGTGCGTGGCCGGGTCCAGGAGGCCCACCGGATGAGGGCGCGTCATACCGGCCAGCCTGCCCGGCTCCGGGCCGCGCTCATGCCTCCGTTCCCCCCGATGGCCCAGCGCCGGGCGACGGTCGCGCGGCGGCCGCCGCCCCGGCCGCCAGGACCAGTCCGCCCGCCGGTCCGGCGAGCCGGCCCAGCCGGGCCGGGACCACGAAGTCCTCGGCGGCGTGCTCGGGCAGCCCCGGGTACCCGGCCAAGGTCGAGGTCAGTTCGGCGCGGATCAGTGGAAAGAGCCCGGGGAACGCCGCGACACCGCCGCCGATCACGATCCGCTGGGGAGCGGTCGTGTAGATGATGTTGCGGAGCCCCGCCGCCAGGTAGCCGGCCTCCATCCGCAGTGCCTCACGCAGTGCGTCCCCGGTCAGCTCTTCGGCCGGGGCGCCCCAGCGGGCGCCCATCGCTTCGCCGCCCGCCAGCCCCTCCCAGCAGTCGCCGTGGAACGGGCAGGAGCCGGCGAAGGTGTCGCCCGCGAGCCGGGGCACCGTGAGGTGGCCCATCTCGGTGTGGATCAGACCGCTGACCACGTTGCCGTTGATCACCGCGCCGCCGCCGATCCCGGTGCCGACGGTGAGGTAGATGTAGGTGTCCAGTCCCCGTGCGGCACCCCAGCGGCCCTCACCGAGGGCCGCACCGTTGACGTCGGTGTCGATGCCCACCGGCACCGCGAGGGCGTCGGCGAAGGGACCGGCGACGTCCACCCCGGACCAGCCTGGTTTGGGGGTGGCGGCGAGATGACCGAATTTGGCATGCCCCCGTCGCAGTTCCAGGGGGCCGAAGGAGGCGATGCCTATGGCGTCCAGCGGACCCGTCCTGGCGACCGTCTCCCGGAAGAAGGCGACGGCCCGAGCCAGGGTGGGGCCCGGCCGGCCGGTCGGGATCCGGGTCTCGGCCTCGATCCGGTCGGGGGCCGAGCCGACCAGACAGACGAACTTGGACCCGCCCGATTCGATGGAGCCGAGCCGTGGCGCGCTCATCAGAAGCCCACCGGCCAGCCATCGGCGCCGACCGGGCCGGAGTGTGAACGGATCACGACCTTGAGCGCGTCGTAGCGCGGCTGCCGTTCGCTGCCGTCATCCCCGTCGGCCCCGTCATCCCGGGTGAGGCCGCCGAGCGCGGTGAACGCCTCTGAGTAACGCTCTAGCGGGAACTCATGCGTCACCAGCCGCTCCAGGAGAGTGCCGGTCCCGCTGCCGGGTCGCTGTGGGACGCCGAGTTCGGCGGCCAGGTCCACGGCCACGGGGAAGATGTCGGCCCGGTAGTCCCCGGCGCCGATCACGCTGATGCCCCGGTTGGTGAGCTGAAGCGGGCGCAGCGGCATGGAGTACGTGTCGTCGAACCCCATCACCACCACCCGGCCGCCGTCGTCGACCAGTCGCAGCGCCGTGTCCAACCCGGTGCCCGTGGTGTCGAAGACGACGGAGGGACGCTCGTCGCCCCATGTCTTCGCCACGGCTTCCACCGGGTCGGTTCCGCCCACGTCCACCACGTGCGCGAAGTGTTCGCGGGCCCGCTCCAGCCGGTAGCCGTCCGGTTCGGCGACGGTGACCCGGCGCGCCTGGCGGCCGGCGACCAGTGCGGTCAGCATGCCGATCGGACCCGCGCCGAGCACCACCACGGTGTCGCCCCACGCGACGGAGGCGGCCCCGACGTTGTTCAGGACACAAGCGAGCGGCTCGATCAGAACCGCGCTGCGAAAGGGCAGTCCGGCGGGAACTCGTTCGACGAAACGTTCCGGCAGGGTCACGGCCTCCGCGTACGTGCCGTCCCGGTCGACACCGACCTCGGTCCCGGCCTTGTGCCGGCAGAAGTTGGTCGCTCCCCGGCGGCACGGTGAGCACCAGCCGCAGTACAACGTCGGGTTGACCACCACACGGTCCCCGACCCCGACCGAACGCACCTGCGGTCCGGTCTCCCGCACGACACCCACCGACTCGTGTCCGAGCACGGTACCCGGCCGGGCCGGGAACCGCCCGAGCAGGATCTTGCGGTCCGTTCCACAGATGCCCGTACCGACGATTTCCACCACGACGTCATCATCGTGCGCAAGCTGCGCGGCCGGCCTGTCCTGCAGTTCGGCGGAGCCTGGACCCAGATAGACGAGAGCGCGCACGAGACCTCCCCATCGGTTTTCGGAAGGGCGACGCTAACGCAGCTGAATGCGACCGGATAGGACACCTATGAGCCATTGCGCAGTCGTTGTCGCAGAGGAGAGACGCCGGCCGGCGTGCGCGAGGCGGACTGAGGGGACCGTGCCCCCTACCCGGCGGCTGCCCGGGCGTCCAGGGCCATCGCGGTTTCCAGCGAGATCAAGCGCGCGTTCTGCAGCGTCGCGACCTCCCAGCGGTCGTTCTGCCACACGAGCGCCAGCAGCTGCATGAAGGAGCGGCTCGCCGGCGGCTCCTCCTCGCCCGGCATCACCATGGCGACGCGGTGGTGCACCACACCCCAGCCCGGGCGGACGATACGGGCGAACGGCACTTCGCTCCGTACCATCCGGGAACCCTTCAACATGGTGTCGAAGAGCGGCTGATTGAACGCAATCACCGCTTCGCGCCCCTTGTGGATGGTCCCCTCGAAGTCTACGAGCTCGGCGTCATCCGCGAAATCGGCGACGAACGCGGTGGCGTCACCGCTGTTCCAGCCCTCGTTCATCCGGGCCGGGATGGCGCGCATTGCCTCGACCGACTGTTCCATGTGATCGCCTTTCTGCTATCCGTACTCTTAGCCACCATCCTCGGCGGGTCGGCCGGTGGACGCATTGATCATCCGCGCACGGTTGTTGGATATGAGTGCCGCGGCGTTGTATCCGTAGGTGGCCTTGAACAGCCGGCTGAAGTGCGCGGGATCGGTGAACCCCCAGTCGGCGGCGACGGCCGCGACGGTCCGGTCGGTTCCGGCCAGGTCCGCGTGGCAGCGTTCCAGGCGCTGCCGGCGGATCAGGGCCGCCACCGTCAGCGGCTGGTCCTCGAAGAGCTTGTGCAGTCGGCGCACGGACATGTGGTGCGCCGCGGCCACCTTCGCCGGAGTGAGATCCCGGTCGGACAGCCTTGCCCCGATGAAGCCGAGGATCCGGGTGCGCAACGTCTCGTCGGCGGCCGGCCTCTGCGAATGGCCCAGTTGAGCCGAGAGTGCCACCGCGATCAGTTCGATCACCGCGGCCGCCGACCGGTCCGCCTCGTCGGCGCGGAATCCGTCGAGGGACCCCACCATGTCCCGTGCGAGCGAGGACACCAGGGCCCCGGGGCCCTGGTCGCCGCGAATACGCACTCCAGTCAGCCGGGCGGCGTCGTCCGCTCCGAGTCGCAGTGAGCGCCGGGGTATCAGCATGGTCACGTGCGTGGACTCGGTGCTGGCGAACCGGACCGGCCGCACCGGGTCGATCAGCACCAGGTCGTTGGGCCCGAGTACAGCGGTGCTGCGGCCCTGCTCGGCGCGCACCCGTCCTTGCCTCACCAGCTCGATCTGCCACAGCTCGCCGTCGGTGGCGCGGGCGGACCGCTCGTCCCGGAAGCACTCACCCTCGGGAGTCACCAGTTCGGCCAGCCGTAGAGGCCCGAGGTCGCGGGTGACGATGCCGGCGTGGAAGTCGTCGCCGGCGTGCCGCCGGCCGAGCAGGGGCGGCAGGCCGCTTGTCGCGAGGGTCTCCAGAAATACGTCGGCGCTGTTCATGGGCCCTCAGTACGCGGAACGCGGTACAGGACGCCGCCGTTGTGCGCACCCTCCGGGAGCCGCGAGCCTCACATCATGCTCTCGCGGCGTGGGCCTGCTTTCTCCAGCGCGTTGTTCGGCGACGCTCGTCATGTCCGACCTCATCATCAGTAGAAGCCCGGCCCGGCGCCCGCCCAGCGGCCACGGGCGACCTTACCGGCGCGTACCGGCGCTGAGCCCGCCGGCTGAAGTGCTCAGTCACACACGCGTATCCGCTGGACTACGGGTTACTCCCCGCCGGGAACCGTGCGCTTTCACGGCTCGGCCAGGTGCGTCCGGATCCGCCCGGACACTTCCGGCCGCCGGCCATCATGCCGGTCCGGACGATGCGGCGAGGCAGGCCGGTCTGGTAGACCATCGGTGGGTGCTCGCGGAGGAGGCAGTATGGCTCAGAGGTCAGCGGCAGCTTCTCGTGTGCGGGCAGCCCGAGCACAGGCGCGGGCGACGGGTGCCGTCGCGAGTGAACGCTGGGACGCGGCGCTGCGGCACAGCGAGATCGCGGTGGCCGCGGCTGAAGAGGCGGTGGCGACAGCCGACCATGACGACGATGTGGTGCTGCTGGCGCAGACTCTGACTCTCAGGAGTCAGATCCATGAATCGCGCGGGGACGGCCGTGCGGCGCTTTCCGCGGCACGTGCGGCGCTGGATGTGTACTCAAGGCTTGATCGCGAGGTGGACAACCCCCAGCGGGTCGCCCGACGGCTGGGTGACGACTCGGTGCTGTTCTCTGCGGGGTACAGCCCGCTCAAGGACCGGTTCGCCTGGCTGTACGCCCAGACCGCTGACGCGCAGTTGGATCTGGCCAGGCTCATCGCCGAACACCAGGCCGCCACCGGAGCAGCCGAGGCGCGGCGGCTGGCGGAGGTGGCGCTCGGAACCTTCCGGGAGCTGGCGCGGTTCAGCGACCGGTACGCGGCCAAGGCCGACCTGGTGGCGGCCGGACGCCGGACAGTGATCGACCGGCTCGCCGGCCGCGTCCCGGCCGACGTGACCTCCGAGCCTCTCGCGGCGGAGGACCTCACCCGGCAGGCCGCAGGGATCGAGGAGGCGGCAGGAAAACAGCTGGAGGCCCAGACAACCCGGGCGGAATCCCATCTGAGCAGGGCGAGGGCCGACTACGGGGCCCGACGCTACGCCGAGGCGGCCGAGAACATGCGGATGGCCGTAGAGACGTATCGGGAAGTGGTTCCGCACAGTGTGTGGCACAAACGCGAACTGGCACGGGCTCTGTTCGACTACGCCCACCACCTCGAAGCGCGGGCAAGCAGGAGCGAGGCGGTGGACGCGATGGACGAAGCCGGTCTCCTCTTCGCGCAGGTGCATGAGCACAACGACCGCCGCTTCGCGGACGAGGTGGCGCTGTGCGCCCGCGAGTCGCGCCGCCTGCGGCTGGTGCGGTTGCACCTGCGCCGCCGACGCACTCGCGTGGTACCGCTCGCGAGGTGACCGGCGCACCGCCTGCGGACAGCGTTCGGACGGGAGGAACGGCACGCTGGATGGGGTTCCGGGGGGCTACTCCTCGGTGGCGCAGGGGTCGCAGCAGGAGGGGGCTGATTCGACGCAGATGGTGACGGTGTCGGTGTTGTTGGTGGTGTCGGGGTCCTTTTCGGCGGCGGTGGCGGTCGCGGTGTTCTCCGTCCGGCCGGTCTTGGTGGCCTTGGCCCGCAGCACCAGGGTGGCCGTGGCGCCCTCGGCCAGGTCGCCCACGGTCCACCGCCCGCTAGCCGGGTCGTAGCTGCCCGGCGTGCCGTCGGCGGACAGGAAGTGCAGGCCGTCGGGGAGCCGGTCGGTTACGGTGACGCCGGTGGCAGCGTTCGGGCCGGTGTTGTGGACGGTGACGCGGTAGGTGACCGTCTGCCCGACGGTGACGGTGGTCGCGTCGGCCGCCTTCGTCACCGCCAGGTCCGCCGCCGGATTGACTCGCGTGACCTCCTCGTTGGACGTGGAGGTCAGCGGCTCGGGCCTGTCGCCCAGCCGGTTCTCGTAGGACGCGGACGCGGTGTTGGTGATCTGCTTGCCACCGCTGGCCCTGTCGATGACCACCCGGTACTCCACCGTCGTCCCGGCCGACAGGGTCTCGGTGTTGGGCAGGCTGCCCCCGGCTGTGCCCGACGCGCTGTTGCCGAGGTGGAATACGACCTTGTTCGCGGCGGCGTCGTAGTACGCCTGGTCATCACCCTGCGCGTCACTCTTCGCCCCGGCATTCGGGCCGTCGACGACGCGCAGCGAACCGGGCAGGTAGGTCATCCCCTGCGGAACGGTGTCGGAGAGGACCAGGCTCTCGGCGGCACCGCCGCCCTCGTTCCTGGCCGTGATGCGGTACGTGACGACGTCACCCACCTCCAACGGCCCGGCGGGTACGGCGGCCTTGACGAGCGACACGTTCGGAGCGGTGCCGAAGAAGATCCCGTCCAGGAAGTTGCCGATGCCGGGATTCCCGCCGGCGGCGGAGATGGACCGGAAGGCGAAGCGCGTCAGCGTCTGACCCGCCGGGACGGTGTAGGTGCCGGTGTAGTAGCCCCAGGCGGTGTTGCCATCGGTGAAGCGCCTCTGCTGCACCGTGGATCCCGGGGCGCCGATGTCCAGCGCCATGGTGTCGTCCCCCTGGCGGCCGCGGTGGTAGAGCCGCCAGTACAGCTTCGTACCGGGTGTGGTCGGCAGATCCTGGTAGAGCGTGGACACCTGAAAGGCGTTGAGCTCGGCGAACTGGGAACCGTCGACCGAGGGCACCCCGTTGAAGCCGGAGTGCCACAGTTCGATCGTGTGGTCGGTGGCGGTAGTGAGCCAGCCCGGAACCCGCTTCGCCGCCTGTGTCTGCGAGGCATCCGGAAGGTACTCCACACCCGTGACGGGTGGCTGTTCGAAACTGCCGTTGACCAGAGCGACCCGGAGCGGAGCAGGAGGTGTGGCCATGGTTCTTCCCCTCAAGTCAATGCTGCTGAACCGCACCGCCGACAGCCGCACAACCGCGCTGTGACGGAGGAAAAGCTCCGCACAGCGCAACGCACTCGACCGGATGCGTAAAGGGATGGCCGCGTTCCGTCGGCCATCCCGGCGCGACAGGTTTACGGCCTCCGCGCCGGACGGCCCTCGCCGCGCACTCACCCATGCCGCCGTCGGCGCACCGCTCCCATCACACGCGCCTCGCACTCCCCTCGCACTCGCCACCCCTGATGACCGAAAGCCTCCGTCGCACCCCACGCACTCACCCTTGCGGCGGGTGAATCGGACATCACGAAGCTGACGCCCCCGACGGGACTGATCCGCGCCTGGAGGCCGATATGCCCGACTCGGTCGATCGAGCCCCGGCGGGCATCAGGATCGGGACAGCGCGGCCCAAGGGCGATCCGGTCGGGGATCGGCGCCGTCGGACTCGTCCGGGCGGCCGACGGCGACTGTGACCCCTCGCCGTCGTCTGCGACGCCGTCGCCCGTGACGCGCTCGACGTACCGCCGCAGGACCGCGCGGTGCTCGCCGCGTTCGCGGATCGCGCGCGGACGACCGGTGCCGGGCCGGCCGGCGGAGCCGGGGTGCGGCCCCGGGCACGGCGCAGGGCGCCTGCGGGACGTGGGACTGGACGTTTCCGGCACCGGCCCGGCACCGGAGGGACTGTCCGGCGGATCCTGCGTGGGGGAGGAGCAGCGCCGCCCGCCCGGCCTCGGACGGCCTGGCGGGCGGCGGTGGGTCAGCCTCAGACGCCGAGCAGATCCACGACGAAGATGAGCGTCGAGCCGGCCGGGATCAGAGGCGAGGGCGACTGGTTGCCGTAGGCGAGGTGCGGGGGAACGACGAGCTCGCGCCGGCCGCCGACCCTCATTCCCTCGACGCCCTGGTCCCACCCCTTGATGACCCGGCCGCCGCCCAGGGGAAACCTGAAGGCCTGCCCCCGGTTCCAGGAGGCGTCGAACTCCTCGCCGGTGGCGAAGGTGACGCCGACATAGTGGACCTCCACCATGGCACCGGGCTTCGCCTCCGCACCGTCCCCCACGACGATGTCCCTGATCTTCAGATCATCGGGAGCCTCTCCCTCGGGAAAGTCGATCTCGGGCTTCGACAGGCTCATCGCGGCTTCGTTCCTCTCTGCCGGGCCGGGGCGCATCCGGTGCGGAGTCCCTCGGGCCGCGTGGTCACTCCACGCACTATCACGACTACGCTACCGCGATCGATCTGCCGGTCAGGAACCGGAGCACCGGTGCCGCGAGCAGCCCCCGCAGCCACCTTGCGCCCGCCGCGTCCCCACGACCGAAGCCACGCAGGCCGCCCCGGGGCGGAGCCGGGCCGAGGAGAACGCCCTGCCCTGCCCACCGCGCCCGGCCGGCCGCGCGGCGCATCTCCTCGGGGCCGGCCGGTGCCCGTCCACGGGGCCGAGCGGGCGTCACGCGGCCCCGGCAGCACAGCGCCAGTGGTCCGCGGTGTTCGGCGGCGGTGCGCAGCGGTGCGATGACGTCACACTTGCACCGCGTCATTCCGTCACCGCGCGCCCTGCTCCCCGGCCGGATGCCGCCTCAGTGGGCAACCTCCTTCGTCGCCTTGCTGGTGGCCGTGCCGCTCGTGTGGCCGGTGCGGCGCCCGGTGACCTTGACGGTGATCTTCTTGCCGCGCTGCGCCGTCTTCAGCGCCAGTGACGACTTCGTCGCGCCCTTGATCGCCTTGCCGCCGGCATACCACTGGTAGGCGTACGAGGACGGGGCGGGAGTCCAGGTCCCGTGGGCGGCCTTGAGCGTGCGGCCGACCTTCGCGGTGCCCGAGACCGCCGGTGCCTTGGTGGCCTTCGGGGCGCTGCCCGCCGCCACCTTCACCGCCGCGGTGGTCGCCGTGCCGCTCGTGTGACCGGTGCGACGGGCCGTGACCGTCAGGGAGAGCTTCTTGCCGAGCAGCGAGGACGACGGAGTGTACGTGGACGCGGTCGCGCCCTTGACCGCCTTGCCGTCCGCCTTCCACTGGTAGGCGTACGAGGTCGGAGCGGGGCTCCACGTGCCATGTGCGGCGGTGACCTTGGCGCCCACTCTCACCGTGCCGGTGGTCTTCGGGGCGGTGGTCGCCTTCGGGGCCGCCCCCGCCGTCACGGTCACCGCCGCCGAGGTGCGCCCCACGTCGGCGGCACCGGCCTTGCGGGCCGTGACCGTGACGGTGAGCTTCTTGCCGAGCAGCGTCCCGGGGAGGGTGTAGGAGGAGCCGGTGGCGCCGGTGACCGCCTTGCCGTCCGCCTTCCACTGGTAGGCGTACGATGTCGGCGCGCCCGACCAGGTACCGGTGGACGCGGTGACCTTGGCGCCGACCCTGGCCGTGCCGCCGATCACGGGGGCGGTGGCGCTGACGAGGGCCGCCGGGGTGACGGTGAACGAGCCGCGCTGGTACTGCCACCCGTTGTGCGTGTCGACGAACACGGTCCAGGTGCCGGCCGTTGCCCCGGTCAGGTCGACCACCGCGGTCAGAGTCCTGCGGTCGGCGGAGACGGCGGTGGTCTTCGCCTCGATCCTCTTGCCGGACAGCACCATCCACACCGTGTCGTCCTCGTGCAGAGCGGTGCCGGACAGGCGGACGGTGACCTTGGTACCGGTGGGACCGGTCGTCGGGGTCAGCTCGCCGATGGTGACGGCCTGCGCACCGCAGCGGGAGGCCCTGCAGGTGAGCTCGGCCCGGTAAGACGTCCGGGCGGCGTTCTCGGGCAGGGACAGGACCAGCGTGCTCGGGGTGACACCCCTGACGCCCGGCTCGGAAACCGCGCACTCGTATCCGATGGGGATATAGCGCGTGCAGCCGTTGCCGAGGCTCGCGTCGTAGAGCGCGGGCACGGCGCTGGGGGTTCCGTCCCCGGATTCGCTGATGCCCACGTCGAACCGGTCGCCGTCGGCGGTGGGCAGCACCGCGCAGGCCGTGGCGTGCTGTTCGTCGAGGACTCCGGTGAACGGGCCGTATCCGTAGCTGATGTCGGGGACTTCGGTGCACTCCGCCGCAGGGCCGGCTGCCGTCGCGATGCGCACGGTGTCCAGGCGGTACGTGGGAGCGGCCTTCAGCCGCGAGGGGACGGTGACGAGCACCTGGTAGCGGGTGGAACCGGTGACCGCGCAGGCCGCGTTGCTGTTGCACCGGTTCTCGCCGGCCTCGTCGAAGGCCACGAGGTTCGCGGTGCCGAGCGCGTCCCGGACGTTGAGGTGCACCGTGTCGCGGGCGTCTGCGGTGGTGACCTGCCGGCACACGAGCAGGCCGGGATCGGCCGTGACCCCGCCCGTGGACGGGCCGCCGGGGATGCTCGCCGGAGCGGCCGTGCAGCCCTTGGCCGAGGCGGTGACGTCCTGCCGGCTCAGCGTGTAGGAGGCGGCCGTGTCACGGCCGGTGACCAGCACAGTGTGGGCGACGCCCGGCGTCAGCGGGCAGTGGATCCAGGTCGTGAGCGAGGCGTATACGGAGCAGACCTTGGCGCCGTGCGGGTCGATGACGGTGAACTGGGCGGGGGACGTGGTGCCGGGGGCGGCCCGGAGCTGCAGCACCTCGTGTGCGCTGTGGCCCCCGGCCGGAATGCTCAGGCACTGTGAGAAGACACCGTCTCCGGTGGAGACCCGGGCCGTGGGGCTCGTCGCCGTGAAGTCGCCCGCCGGGATGGCCGGGCAGCCGTCCGACGCGTCCGTACGGTGCAGCGCGACGGTGTACGCGCCGGTCGGCGGGTCCTCGGCGTCGGTGGAGACCAGGGCCCTGAACGGTGCCTTGCCGGTGAGCGCACAGGTGCCGTCGTTGAGCGAGATCCAGTCGCAGAGCTGCTCTCCGGCGCCGTCGATCACGATGGCGTCGGGGTACGGTCCGGGTCCGCTGAGGGGCTTCTGCAGGGCCATGCGGGCCCCGGCGGGCAGGGGGAGCGACAGGCAGTCGATCTCGCCTGCCTCGGCGAACGTGGAGCGGTACGGGCCGAGCCCGACCGGCTCGCAGCCGGCGGTGGCCGACCGGTCGAGGATCAGCGTCGCGTCATCGGTGAGGACGATGTACTCCCCGGCTGCGGGCAGGCTGCAGCCCGATCCGCTGGTGCAGACGGTCCGGCCGGCCCGGTCGTACACCCGGAGCGCGGTCCGGGTGCCGGAGCCGACCTTGTACGCGTCGTAGCGTCCGGCGGCCGGGGCGGTGAAGATCTTGCAGCCGGTGGGCTGTTCCGTCGTGGAGGGCGCGGAGTTGTACGCGTTGAGGGGTACGTGCGCGCAGCCCACCGGGTCGGAGAGCCGGCGTACCGTCAGCGTGTACGCGGCGGGGAAGCCGGTCTCGGCGCTGCTGATCTGCGACAGGACCCGATAGGGGCCGTTTCCGGGAAGGACGCAGCCCTCGTCGTCACCCTCGTTGAAGTGCGGACAGATCCGGGCGCCGGTCCCGTCGGTGATCCAGACTCTGCTCTCCCCGTACACATGGGTGGTGATCGTCTCGGTGATTCGCTCACCGGTCTTCCCCGCGAACAGCTGGCACTGGAGGGCCGTCGGCCCGGCCGCGGAGCCGGTGACCGGAGCGGTGTCCCACGCGGTGCTGATCTCGGGTGCGCACCCTTCGACGGTGCCGAGGGCGACGACGGACACGGTGAGCGTGTCCGGGGCGGACGAGTTGTTTGCCAACTGCAGCGTGTAGGTGCCCGAGTGGGGCAACTCGCACCAGCCCGCCCCCCATTCGCGGTCGTAGCAGTCGAGCTGGTCCGCACCGTCGAGGACGCTGAGGTACGTCCCATTGCCGCCGGACTGGAGGAGGCGGTGCAGTCCGGCCGTCTCGGCCGTGAAGGTGAGGCAGACCGTCGAATCCCCCGGCACCGCCAGCGTGCCCGCCGAAGCCGCCGCTTCACCGAATCCGGAGAGCGGGAGCACGGCACAGTCCTCCCCGTCCGAGGCGGCCTTGACCGGTCCCGGCACGCCTGGAACCGGGGCCGCGCCGGCGGCGTACGCCCGTGCACCGCCTGCCGGGAGCAGCAGGGACAACAGGACCGCCAGCGTGAGCAGCAGCGCGGCGTAAGCGACCGCTCTCGCCCGCGCGTACGAATGGTGAGGCATACCGTTCCCCCCGGACCGGGACATGACTGAACGCGTGGCCGCCCGCGCACGGGAGTACGCGAACGGAGAGCTGCCGAGGCGCCAGCCATGTGTGTGACATGTGAAGAATCATCGAGATGATCGCACACTTATTCCACTGCTGGGCAGTGCTGTTCGGCCGCGGGGAGGCGGCCCGTCTCGCGGAGTGATCTCCCGGGGCGGGCGGGGTGCGTCCCCGCAGGTGTTCCGCGTACGCGTGGGTCAGGTGAAGGCCGACCGCGTCGGGCAAGTCCCGCCCTGCTGGCGGCAAGCGTGCAGACCACGAGCGCTGCGGCTGGAGCTTCCACGGACAGGGACCGGTCTGCCGGAAGCCGCTTCCGGCAGACCGCCCCCACTGAACGACGGTCCGACCGGAGTGTCAGCGTGTCAGGTCGAACGTGGCGGCGCGGGCCACGAATGCCGTGCCCCCGTCCGCGGCCGTCGCCAGTGCCGAGACATACCAGGTGCCCTTGGGCAGGTCCGCCGCATCCCGCTTCGTGACCTTCAGCGTGTAGGTGCAGCGTGCTGTCTCGTCCGAGGTACTCCGGCACTTCGCGCTCTCCGCCGAGCGAAGCTCCGCCTCGGTCGGGTTGAGCTTCGAACTCGCGGGCCAGGCAAGGAACTTCAGGCCCCGGACGCCCGAGTCGTCGCTCACGTCAACGGTGTAGGTGAACGAGCCGGCGCTGCCGCCGGACGGAGCCGCATAGTGAGCCGAACTGTGCTCCAGGGTCGGCTCCGTGGGAGGCGAGGCCAGTGCGAAGCTGCCGGAGGCCACCGCGCCGAGGGCGACTGCGCCGATGAGTGACGAGAAGAGAATGCGCTTGGACATGGAAGATCCCCTGATTTCGTTGGAAGGCTGGGCCGGACACGCACAGGAGCGTCAAAGCACCTCTGGTGCAGCCGGTTCCGGAAGTGGTCGTAGAAGCGGTGGCCGACCGCGTTCTCGACGTGATCGAGCCTATGACCGGGGGCAGGGCGCCGTCCTCGCGCTGCGGGACGATTGGCGCGTCGAACCACAGGCAGAGACTCTGCAACCCAGGTAAGAGGCCGGAATCCCCCTCCAGCCGGAGCCGGGCCCCTCACCTGCGGACATAGCCTTGATCCGACATGAACCGAACCGACGACCGGCTGTTCCCGGTCCTGCTGACCTGCGCCCAGGCCTTGGTCTGGCCCGGGGCGCCGCTGATGCGCGGAGCCGTCCCGCCCGCGTCCGCCCTACTCGTGGCGGCCTTGGTCGCCGGAGTGGTGACGGCCGCGCTCGCCCTGCGCCGTACCCGCCCGGTGACCACCCTGGTCGTGGTCGCCGCCGCCTGCGCGCTGGGAGCCGGCCCCCTGCCCGCCGGGGCCATGGCGGTGCTCGGGACCGCGGGCATCGCACTGGCCCTCTGCACCGTGGCGACCGAAGGCGACACCTTCACCGCCGTACTGTGCGTGCTGGCACTTGCCGCCTGGCAGCTCCTGCACGGCATCAGCCTTCACGGACTCAGCGACCGCAACGGACTCGACGTCGTCCTGACCGCGCTGCTCTACGCCACCGCGTGCGGCGCCGGGCTGCTCGTGCGGCGGACCCGTCGCACACGGCGAGTGGCCGAACAACTGCTGAAACGGGCCGAGTCCGAGCGACACCGACTCCCGGCGGTCGAACGACGCCGTATGGAAAGGGAGTTGCACGACGTCAGCGCCCACCATCTGACGGCTGTGGTGGTCACGGCAGGGGCGGCCCTCGGATTGCACGACCGCCGTCCCGAGCTTGCCGAACAGGCACTGGAGTTCGCGGTCGAGACCGGCCGCGAGGTCACCCGCGCGCTCGGCGCGGTACGAGCGCCGGCGCCCTCCCGGGGGAGTGTGCCGTCACCGCAGGAACGGCTGCTGGACCTGGCCGCAGGATTCCGGCGCCTGGACCAGCAGGTGGACTGCGAGATCGACCCCCTGCCGGACGGCGCCGTCGCGGACGCCGCGTACGGCATCGTGCGCGAGGCGCTGACCAACGTGGCGCGGCATGCCCCCGGCGCACATACGAGGATGCTGTGCCGGTACGGCGACACCCGCACTGACGTCGTAGTCACCAGCACACCCCCGCCGGCCGGCGCGGTGGCCCACGGCGCGGGACTCGGCGGCGGCCGCGGGCAGGGCTTCCTGCGCTCCCGCGCACGGGAGGCGGGCGGCACGGTGCACAGCGGCCCGACGGCTGACGGCGGTTGGGAGGTACGGGCGGTACTGCCGGGCCGGACGGCCACGACGGTGGAACCGCCTGCGCCGAGGACCTACCGAATGGCGCAGGTGGCGGCGGCGACAGGCCTGATCCTGCAGCCGCTGCTCCCCGTCCTGGTCGTCCGGGCCGAGGACGCGTCGAGCGGGACGCCGGTGTCGGCGGGTGCCCTCTTCGCCCTGCTGGCGGCGGGCCAGGCGATGGCCCTGCCGTGGCTGCGCAGGGCGCCGCGGACGGCGTACGGGATGCTGCTGGGACTGGCGCTGTTGTGGCCGGTGGCGATGGCACTGGGAAACTACGGAGGACCGGTCCTCCTCCCACCCGCGCTGAGCCTGTTGGCCACCTTCGCGGCCCTCGCGATGGGGCCGGCCCGAACCACACCGCCCCGGAAGAAGCGCGGCGCTGCGCCGAAAGGCGGCTCCGCCGCAAAGAGGGCCCACCATGAGCGCGGAAGCGACGAGCCCCCACCCGCCCGTGGCCACGTCACGGCCATTCTCCTCGCCGTACTTGTGCACGCCGGGGCCGCCACCACCGCAGTTCTCGACCGGGGCACGGCCGCTCCTATCTGGACCGTCATCGCGGCAACCACAGTCGGCGCAGCCCTCACCGGCACCGCGGCCCACCTGACCGGACAGCGCCGCCGCCGGCGCCGGCACGCCGACCGCCGCGCCCACGACGAACGCCTCGCCGCCTGGACTGAGGAAGCCGTCCGCGACGCGTGGACCGAGCGCCACCGCATCGCCGCCGGCCTCGAAACCACGGTACTGGCCCGCACCGCCGACATGGTCACCGAGGCGGAGGCAGGCCGGCTCGACGCGACAGCGACCCGCGCCCGCGAGGCCCTGGCCGCGATGCGCGCCCTGCTCGACACCGTCCGGGACGGCGGGACAGGCCCCGGACTGCGGCCGCAGCCCACCCTCCAAGCGCTCGACCTGCTCGCCCACCAGCTCCGGGCCACCGGCCGCGACATCGAGATACGGCTGACCGACCGTGTTCCGGAGCGACTGCCCACCGCCGTCGACCTGGCCGCCTACCACGCCGCGGAGACGGTGCTGGCGGCCGGCGGCGAGGAGCCTGCGACACTCGAACTCGACGTGGAGAAAGAAACGCTGACGCTCACGGCCACCGGTGTGCCCCGCGCCGCCGACCCCGCCGTTCGGGAACGGCTGACCGCACGGCTCGCGGCGGTCGGCGGCACCCTGGACACCGGCCCACAGGGGACGGTCCGCCTCCGGCTGCCACTCGCCATTGCGCCGGACACCGAGGAGAGACATCAATGAGCCTCAACGTGCTGGTCGTCGACGACCAGGGCATCGTACGGGCCGGATTCGCCGCCGTGATCGACAACGAGGACGACATGACGGTCGTAGGCGAGGCCGCCGACGGCGCCGCCGCGGTGCGGCTGGCCGAAGAACTGGCCCCCGACGTGGTCGTCATGGACGTACGCATGCCCGAACTGGACGGCATCGCCGCCACCCGCATCATCACCGGACAGGAGAACGCGCCGCGTGTTCTCGTCCTGACGACCTTCGACCTCGACGCGTATGTCTTCGACGCGCTGCGCGCCGGCGCCTCGGGCTTCCTCCTCAAGGACGTACACCCCGCCCAACTTCTGCAGGGCATCCGGGAGGTGGCCGCCGGCGAGAGCGTACTCGCCCCGTCCGCGACCCGCCGACTCATCGGACACTACGCCGCCGGGCCACCCGCCGTGGTCCCGGTCGGGAGCTACCCCGAACTGGACAGCCTGACCGGCAGCCAGCGCGGCGTCCTCGTTCTGGTCGCGGCCGGACTCACCAACGCGGAGATCGCTGACCAACTCGGCATCACCGTAGGCACCGTGAAGTCCCACGTGAACGCGCTGCTCCGCAAGCTCGGCCTGCGCGACCGCGTGCAGGCGACGATCCTCGCGTACGACCTCGGCCTCGCCCGCCCGAACCCGCCCGGCAACCACCTCTGACCACCCGGCCGCACCAAGGAGTTTCTCGCCATGACCAACACCAATACCAATACTGATATTGATACCGGCCGATCCGTCCCCCGCCGACTGCGCGATCTCTTCGGCGTCGTTGGCCTCGGCTACCTCGTTCTCTGTGTCGTCCTGGTCGTATGGGCACTCGTGGTGACCGTCACCGACAGCTCGGGCGAGTCCATGGCCGGGGTCATCCCGGTCCTTGCCACGGCCCCCGTCAGCCTCGTGTTCCTCGTCCTGCCGGACAACACCGTCATGCTGATCGCCGCTGTCGCGCTCGGCGCAGCGGTCAACGCGGCGATCATCGGCTGGTGCGCCCGCGCGCTGCGTCGCGGCGGCCGCACGGACTGAGGACGTACAGCAATCACGCGCCACTGCGGGATCTCGCCGTACCTGACCAGAGTCGGCTCCGGCTGCTCCGCCAGGTGGAATACGGTGCGGACGAAGTCGGACGCCTCCCGTTCCGGGGGCCGCAGCCGCCTGCGTCCGCCGGCCTGGACTTGTACGTCGTACTGGCTGAGGTCCGCGGTCTGGTGGCCTCCGCATACGCCTTCACTCGGCCGCGCCAGATCGCGTACGCCATCACCCCGCCGGGCCAGGTCGCCGGGAACGAGATCGCGGTTCGGCCCACCGCACAGCGGGGACGCCCGACCGTTCCTCACGTTGCGGCTGCGACGGTTTCCCGCGGTTCCAGAACAGCGGTGACAGCGCCCGGCGGTCCGCATCGGTGAGCATGGCCGCCCACTTCGGACCGTTCATGACCTCCTGCGCCATCAGCGTGTCGACGTGAACATCGGCAAGCGCGTCGCTGCCGGTGTGGCCGCCGTCCTGATCGGCTCGCTTGCGGCCAGGGGCAAGGCTCCGCGTCGGCCCCCACGCCCGACAGGGGGAGGTGCCGCCTGAGCCGCGGCAGGTCCGGTCAGGTCGGTTCAACGGCCCGTGGTCCCGTCGAGGAGTTCGCGCAGGATGTCGGCATGACCGGCGTGACGTCCCGTTTCCTCGATCATGTGCGTGAGCGCCCACCGCAAGGACGGTCCTTTCGACCGGGACCCCGGGCGGGCGACGGTGCCGGTCAGGTCGGATGCGGCGCGGACGACCTCGTTCGACCGGGCGGCCGCGTCGCGGTAGGCGGCCAGGACCTCGTCGGCCGCGTCGCCGGGAGCCGCGGCGAAGGTGGCCTGCCAGTCGGGGACCGGTTCGCCGAGGAACAGGAAACGCTCCACGTGGGCAAGGTGGTTGACCAGCCCCAGCAGATTGGTGCCCGACGCGACACCGGGCGTGCGGACCTGCGGTTCCGGAACGCCCTCGACCTTGGCCGCCACGCCGGCGCGCAGGTAGTCGAGGAAGCCGAGCAGTACGTCCTTCTCCGAGGTACCGGTGCTCGGCGGCGGCAGGTCACGGCGACGGGTGGAACTCATGAAATTGCCTTTCTGTGCGAACGGTTGAGCAGGGGGAGCTGGGTCGTGCGGCTCAGCCGGTGGTCCGGCGGAACAGCAGGACGTGGTCGACGACCTCGGCGGTCCGACCCTTCGGCCCGATGGTGATCCGTCGTGGCGAGGCCGCCCTCTCGGTCGACCAGCCGTCCGGTTCCAGGCCGAGATCGGCGGCGATCTCGTGCGGTGTGGGGTGCGAAGCGTCATGGTCCTGGTTCCACCACCACGGGGCGGTCGATCCGTGGTCGACGACCAGCAGCAGTCCGCCCGGTGACAGCGCCCGCGCCGCGGTCCGCAGCACCCGCGCACGCGGCAGATCGAAGGCGACCGCAGGTACAGCGCGATCACCAGGTCGAAGCGCCCTTCGGGAAAGTCGACGGCCAGGTCGTGCGCTCGGCATGGACCAGGTCACCGAGCCCGCGCTCGCGAGCCGCGTCGGCGACCTGCGCCGCGGCCGTGCCGGAAACGTCGACGGAGGCCACCCGCCGGCCCGCACCGGCCGGCCGGAGCGTGTCACCACCGAGGACGGGGCCCAGGCCGAGTGCGGTCCCCGGAGTGAGACCGGAAGCGATCTGCACCAGCAGCGGATTCAACCGGCGTCCGGTGGACACATCTCGTGAGCTGTAGTGCTCTTCCCGGAAATGGCCCGCATCGGAGTGCCCCTCGGCAATGGTCTCTTCGGTCATGGACGGTGCTCCTCATCGGACGTAGCGAGACGAGACTGCCCGAGCATGGGCCAGAATTGCACGAGAACTTGCTGGATCGGCATGATGCTCACCATGAATGACGACCGGAGCGACTCGAACGGCTCGAACGACCTGGAGGGCATCCTCGACGCGGTCGGCCCGCGGCTGCGCGCGCTGCGTCGGCAGCGCCGGATCACCCTGGCGGAGCTGGCAGCGACCACGGGGATCTCGGAGAGCACGCTGTCCAGGCTGGAGGGTGGCCGGCGCCGCGCCAACCTCGAACTGCTCCTCCCGCTGGCCCGCGTCTACGGCGTCCCGCTGGACGACCTCGTGGGCGCCCCGCCCACCGGCGACCCCCGTGTTCACCTCAAGCCGCTGCACCGGCACGGCATGACGTTCATTCCGCTGTCGCGCAGACCGGGCGGGATGCAGGCGTTCAAGATGTTCATCCCCGGCCGGGGCGCCCCGGCCGAACCGACACCGCAGACGCACGAGGGGTTCGAGTGGCTGTACGTCCTCAGCGGACGGCTGCGACTGGTCCTCGGCGATCAGGACCTCGTGCTGCCGCCCGGCGAGGCCGCCGAGTTCGACACCGAACTCCCGCACTTCCTGGGCAGCGCCGACGGCAGCGCGGTCGAGCTGCTGATCCTCTTCGGCCGGCAGGGCGAACGCGCACACATCAGGGCACGCACCACCTGAGCACGAGCGTGAGTCCCCAGGCCGCCGGCTGCCGGAAGCGGGAGACGAACCGGCGCTGCCACGGCTCTCTCGACGGCGCACGGCGCGTAGTGCCTCCGTAGGACGGCCGGAGGCAGGCCCGTACGATGCCCGCCCGGCCCCTATGCGCTGTGAGGGGTGATCAGGTACGCGTCGGTGTTGACCTCCTCATCCGTCCAGTCGGTCACCTCGATCAGCTGCGGGTCCAGCGGCCCACCGGCCGGCTCGCGGACGTCGCGGCCGGGCCCCGACCCGGCCGCCGGGTCATGACGCTCGCTGCCGTACACCCCTCGGACCCCGTGTCGTGCGACCAGCCGGGTGCGACGCGGGGTCGGTCAGCATGAAATCGGCGCGGCTCCACCGGGAAGAGCCCTGCCACTACACGTGACGGCACTCCTGTCCCGTACAACCCCGAGGGCCTTCCAACAGTCCATACCTGCACCGAACGACGTGAGTGCATACGCGTACGCGCCTGAACACCGGCCGACTCGCGCACCCGCGCCGACCGAACAACCGAATTCCGAATGCCGTACCACCGACATCCGGCCTGCCGCAGGAGAAGAAGACCCACATGCACCAGAGCCTCCGTATCGTCACCGCGGCCGCCACCGCTGCCGCGGTCACCGGCGCGCTGCTCGTCGCCGGTGCGGCCGGCGCCTCCGCCGCGCCTTCCAGGCTTCAGGGCGACTTCAACGGTGACGGCTACCGCGACCTCGTCATAGCCGCGCCCCTCGGCAAGATCTCGGGCAAGGAAGGGGCCGGCTACGTCACGGTCGTCTACGGCACCAAGAGCGGCCTCGACAAGTCCAAGCACACGGTCATCAGCCAGGCCACCACGGGCATCCCCGGCACTCCGGAGGCCGGTGACTACTTCGGTGACCGGCTCACCACGGGTGACCTCGACGGCGACGGGTACACCGACCTCGTGGTCGGTGTGCACTCCGAGCAGATCGGCTCCACCGATTCGTTCGGTGTCCTCACCGTCATCTGGGGCGGGGCGACCGGCCTCAAGACCGGCACCGACATCGCGTCCCCGCTGCCCGAGTACCGGAACGAACTCGGCTGGGCCCTGGCGGCCGGCGACTTCGACGGCGACGGACACACCGACCTCGCAGCTGGTAACAACTCCACCCCGAGCCTGGACATCTTCAAGGGCCCCATCTCCCGTACCGGCAAGGCCGCTGCACTCGTCGGCATCGACACCATCGCCGCCACCGGCATCTACCCGGACAAGCTCGTCGCCGGCAACGTCAACGGGGACGGCGCGGCCGACCTCCTCGTCATGGGCCAGCAGGAGAGCGGCAACGTGTACGCCACCCGCAGCGTCCTCTACAACGGCAGCTCCACCGGCCTCAAGGCATCGAGCAAACTCGCGGGCGGCTACGCGGCGGCCATCGCCGACGTCGACAAGGACGGTTACGGGGACATCATCACCGGCAACTTCATGGAGAAGTCAGCCGATGAACCGAACGGCGGTCCGGGCGGTGCGGTCACCGTGACGTACGGAAGCTCCTCCGGACTGTCCACCCGGACCCCTGTCCGGATCACCCAGGACACCACCTCGGTCCCGGGCACCGCCGAGAAGAACGACCGCTTCGGGTGGAGCGTGTCCGCGGGTGACACCAACGGCGACGGGTACGCCGATGTCGCCGTCGGCGCCCCCGGCGAGGCCCTCGGATCAAAGCAGTCGGCCGGAACAGTCACGGTGCTGCGCGGCTCGGCCAAGGGACTGACGGGGACCGGCTCGAAGAGCTTCTCCCAGGACACAGCGGGGGTCCCCGGCGCCGCCGAGGCCCGTGACGAGTTCGGCGGCTCCGTATGGGCCACGGACAGCAACAACGACGGCCGTGCGGAACTGGTGGCCGGTGCCGCCGCGGAGAATAACGGCGTTGGTTCGGTCTGGCTGTTCAAGACGGGAGCCAGCGGTATCACGGCGACCGGATCGACGTCCTTCGGTCCGGGATCGGTCGGCGGACCTGCCGGGATCTCCTACTTCGGCGACAATTTCGCCAACTGACCGCCCAGGGCTCTGCTGGAGCCCGGCCCCGGTTCATGCCCACCTGCCGGCCCGACGCCGAGGAAGCGCCGTATGCCGGCAGAGTGCGGAACCACCTGTGCGTGGGTGCGTTCCCGTCGGTTCTACATCGTCGAGCCGACCTTGCCGCCAACGGACCGGGAAGCTACCGAATGCGTGTCCACGTCCACGGCCGTGACGAGGGACATGCCGAGGACAGCCTCGGACCGGACGACGGTCCGGTCGAGGCGTACCTCCTTTCCTTCAGGTGTGGCCCACTCCTGAAGCGGCAGAACGGATCATCCGGCGCGACCACCCCGCCTGCTGCTCAGAACCGAGTCCTACCCGTCCTGGCTGTCCCAGGCCGGGCACCCGGCTACGGGAACCAGCCGGAAGGAACCCCCGACTCGGGCGTATCCGTGAAGCCGGACGGATCGCAAACCTGCTCCACGAGGCCGGGGGCGGCGATGGGCCTGCCGGGTGGACAGCCCGTTCTGCGACGACGCGGCGATGAACGCCCGCCTCGCCGCCGGCCCCGAAGAGGCCGACGGCCCCGCTTCTACAAGCCGCTGCCGGCCGCCGCCATGGCAGGACTGATGCCCCTACCTGCTTGAGCGCACCACCAAGGATTACTGCGGACCCGACTGGTACAACGGCCTCAAGGACCTCCGCCACCAGCCGGCCGACTGGGCCGCCCACCCAGCCGTGGCCGGCCTCCAGCCGGCCGACTGGGCCGCCCACCCAGCCGTGGCCGTGGCCCGACTGCAGGCGCCCCGATCACCGGAGACGGCCGAGGCTTCCGGGGTACAGGTACTTCCGTTCCGGGACGGTGGTGCCGTGTGCCCAGGCGTCGAAGAATCCGGTGAGGTCCGGCCGGCCGGAGATCTTCTTCGTGAGCGCTTCGAACTGGGGCCAGGTGGCGTTGCCGTAGCGGTGCTCCTTCTGCCACCGCCGGAGGGTCCCGAAGAAGGCGGCGTCCCCGATGGTCCGCCGCAGGGCGTGCATCATCATCGACCCCTTGCTGTACAGCGCCGGGTCCAGCTCCTTGCCCTGGCCGGGGTCATAGAGCTTCACGTTCCAGAAACCGGGGTCCTGCTCGCTCTCCTCCACCATGCCGGCGTAGAAGCCGGTGTCGAGGTCGGCGCCACCCTTCTCTTCCCACAGCTGGTTGGTGTACTGAGCGACGCACTCGGCGATGCAGCCGTCACGCCAGTCCGAGAAGGAGACGCTGTCGCCGAACCACTGATGGGCGTACTCGTGGACCATCGAGGCGTCGAACATCACCCCGCTGTACGTCGGACGGCTCTGCGCCTCCAGCGCGAGGGGACCGTTGCCACCCCCGTCGGCTTCGTCGCTGATGACGATGCCACCGGCCGAGGAGAAGGGGTACGGGCCGAACTTCGAGGCCAGGAAGTCGATGATCTCCGGGAGCAGCGCCTCGGACGCCGGGTCGATCAAGGCGCCGGGGCTGTAGGCGTTGATGACCGGGGTGCCGTCGGCCAGCTTCGACGTGTGAACCGTGAACTTGTCGATGGCGAGGGTGCTGAGGTAGGTGGCGAGCGGCTTGTCCTCATGCCAACGGAAGGTCTTAAGGCCCTTGGCCGGGGAGGTGGTCGGGCCGGGGCGGCCGTTGCCGATCACGGTCCAGGCGTCGGGGACCGTCGCGGTGACCCGGAACGTCGCCTTGTCGGACGGGTGGTCGTTGGCCGGGTACCAGGCGGTGGCGGAGTGCGGCTCGCCGGTCACGCTCACCCCGCCGTTGGTGAGCCGGTGCCAGCTCTCACCGACGGGCTTACCGGAGTAGCGCACGCGGACGGCGAATTGCGCGCCCTTGGAGATCCGGCCGGCCGGGGTGATGACCAGCTCGTGCGCCCCGCTGCGGGTGAAGCCCCTGACGGGGACGCCGTCGACGGTGACCGAGCCGACCTGGAAGCCCTCCAGGTCCAGGTGGAAGCGGTCGAGTCTGTCGGTGGCCGTGGCGGTGACCGTGGTGTCGCCGTCGAGGTGGCCGGGGCGGACCGGATCGTAGGCCACGCGGACGTCGTAGTGGGAGACGTCGTATCCGGGGTTGCCGTCGTCGGGGAAGTACGGGTCACCCACACCGGACCCACCGCCGGTGACAGCCGCGGAGGGCACGGCGGTCAGCAGCACACTGCCTGCCAGGATGCCCACCACCGCGGGGTATCGGTGCCGTTTCTTCGTACTGCGCATAGGTCCTGCTCCTGACCGTAGGGGGCGTGGTCGGTGATCAGCGGGTGGCGAGTTGCCAGGTCACGCCGAGAACGGCGTTGGCGCTGACGGTCTCGGTCCCGGGGTCCACGTTGTCGATGCGGTCGCATGCGTCGTGGAGGCAGTCGCCGACGCCGGTGGTGAAGCCCGAGACCGGGATTCCGGCGTTGCCGAAGGACTCGTGGTCCGAGCCGCCGATGCCGATGTCGAAGGTGGGCAGCCCCTTGGCCGCGAAGTAGGCCTCGAACACGTCCGTGGCCCTGGGGTCGTCGTGGACGACGAGCCACTGCTGCACGTTCTTGCTGCCTGTCATGTCGAAGTTGAGGTAGACATCGATCTTCTCGCGCCCGGCGGCGGAGAGCTTGCGCACGTAGTCCTCGGAGCCGATCAGGCCCTGCTCCTCCGCTCCCCACCACGCGAACCGCAGATGCCGCTTCGGCGCGACACCCGCACGCGACATCGCGACGGCGGAGGCGAGCACGGCGGCCGAGCCCGAGCCGTTGTCGTTCATACCGGGCCCGTCCTCGACGCTGTCGAGGTGGGCGCCGACGAGCACGACGTGGTCCGCGTCGCCTCCCGGCCAGTCCGCGATGAGGTTGTGTCCGAGGACGCCGTTGTACGTGAAGGGCCGCAGGCTGGTGCGGAAGCCCGCCCTGTCCAGTACGCCCTTCACATACGCCAGCGACTGCTGGAAGCCCTTGGTGCCGTGGGCGCGGTTGCCTCCGGTACGGTCCGCGATGGACTGCAGCGCCCGCAGGTGCGGCATGATCTGCTCCGTGGAGACGAGGGGGATCCGTGGCGTCTTCGGAGCTGTGGGTTCGGCCGACGCCGCGGCGGGAACGGCGACCAGTGCCGCACACAGACCGAGTAACACGGCCGTGTGCCGCATGCGGCTGAGTATCTCCATGCGTGACTCTCTCCTTGAGGGCAAGGCGGGATCTTCCGGCGCGGAGCCGGAAGAAGAGAGTCGCTGAGTGATGTCAGGAAACTGTCAGAAACCTGTGGCCGCGCAGTGGTCGTCACCCATGGGAACCACGAGCTCCGTGCAGCGGCGGATACCACCGATCGGCACCACGACCACGACCAGGACGACGACGCGGTGGGCGTCCGATCCGGGGTGATCGGGGCTGAGTTTCCGCTGGGCGGTGCGCCGTACGGGGCCACGGCGCAGCCCTGCCGAAGAATGACGGTTCGTGTTCTGCTTCCTTGACCGGCGGACGGTGCGCTCCCGTCGGTTGCCGAGCCTCGCCAGGGCCACCTTGATCGGGAGTTCCACAGCTCCAGCCTGCCGCTGTCGCGCCGTTACAGCACCCCGAGGTCGGTGTCGGGCCGGCAGTGCGTGCAGGCCCGGGTACCCCGCATGCCCGGACAGGCCCCTAGGCTGCGGTCCGCGTCGGGCGCGGCGCACCTTCCTTCGTGCGCAACGGGCTCGGGGGGCGCCGGGACCGTCTTCCCGCGTGCTGTGCTCGCTCTTCCGCTGTGCCTGAACGCATGTTCAAGCGCGTCGGGCGCGTCGCGGGTGGTGAAGGCTGCCCTCCGGGTTCCGCCGTCGGCCCGGGAGAGGAGCGTGGTCATGGCATGGCTTCAACGCACGCGGGTCGCGCCCGGTGCCGCGTTTCGCGTAGCCTGCCTCCCGCACGCCGGGAGCACGGCCGCGTTTCTTCCGGGACTGGGCCGCGCCCGGCGGGCGGTTCGAGGTATACGCGGCGCGTTATCCGGGCCGTGCAGACCGGCGGCCGAGCCGTGCGGCACGGACGTCTGCGATCTCGCGGCGGGCGTCGCGGCTCTGGCGGACCGCCCGGTGGCGCTGTTCGGGCACTCCATGGGTGTCTGGGCCGCGTTCGAGACGGCGCTGCTGCTGGAGCGGGGCGGTGTTCCGCCCAGTCACCTCTTCGTCTCCGGCGCCTCGGCCCCGCCTCCGCGATCGGCGCCCGCCGGGCTGGAGACGGCGTCCCCGGACGAGCTCGCGGCGATCCTGGTCCGGCTCGGGGGCACCAACCCCGCGCTGCTGGACGATCCGGGGCTCCTCGGCCGGTACTCCCGTACATCCGGGCGGACCTGCTCATGGCGAGTCGGTAAGCGGCGCGTCCGGCGGACCGCGCCGGCTGTCCCCTCACCGGCGTGCTGGGTGACGCGGACCCGGTGACCGGCCCCGGACAGGCAGCCGGCTGGTCGCGGCGCACCACCGGCGGTTTCCGCCAACTCGTCGTACCCTGAGGCCACTTGTATCTCGCGGACGACCCGCCTCTCACGCTGGTCGACGCGGAACTGGCCGCCTCCCCGCGTTCCGCGCCGATCCCCACGTAACACTCCTCCTTGAAAGGGCCTCGCATGACGCACATCGCGCTCGACAACGACCTCCCCGGCATCACCGGCCTGATGGCCAACCGGCCGGATACCGCCGCCCCGCTGAACCACCTCGCCGAGACCCTGCTGCGGGCGCCCGCCTCGCTCCCCCAGGGCGAGCGGGAGCTGATCGCGGCGTACGTCTCCCACCTCAACCGGACCCCGTTCTGCGCCGGTTCGCACGCCGCCTTCGCCGCCGCACAGCTGGTGGAGGGCCAGGCCCTGGTCGACGCGGTCCTCGCCGACCCGGCGAGCGCCCCCATCGGCGCCAAGCTGCGCGCCCTGCTCGCCGTGGCGGCCGAGGTGCAGGCGGCGGCCCGGGCCGTCTCCGCCGAGGCAGTGGCCGAGGCCAGGCGGTCGGGCGCGAGCGACGCGGACCTGCACGACACCGTGCTGATCGCGGCGTCCTTCTGCATGTTCAACCGGTATGTCAGCTGCCTGGACACCGCGCTGCCGGTGTCCGACGACTACTACCTCGAATCCGCGCACCGGATCACGACCGTGGGCTACGGCCGGGCTGCGAGCGTCCCGGCCTGAGCGGTGTACGCGGCGGCGGAAGGAGGACCGGCGTGTTCGGCCTGACAACGGAAGAGCGGTGGGCGGCTGCCCTGGCGCCGGAACGGCACGGGCGTACCGCCGTCGTCACCGGTGCCGGTTCGGGCATCGGCCTCGCGACCGCCGCCGCGCTCGCGCGCCCCGGGACGCATATGGTGCCGGCGGTACGGGACCCCGGCCGGCCGGCCCGGGACGAACGGGCGTGGCGGCGGCTGTGGGAACAGTCGGATGGTCTCCTCGGCGTCACGTACGGCGGCTGAGCCGCCAGAGGGGGGTGGGGTACGGGAGGCCTCCCGTACCCCACCCCCCTCTGGCGTCCCGTCACCCGAGGCTGTTCCAGGCCCGGTCGGGCTCCCGTACGGCCGCTTCGACCAGGGCGGCGTAGGTGCGCGCCCAGCCGGCGACGGTCTCCGGGTCGAGCTCCTCGGTGTTGAACTGGATGTGCCGCCCAGCTCCCCGGTGGCCAGGGCGTGCACGGTCCAGGCGACGCCGTGCGGGATCCAGGCGCCCTCCGGGGTAAGGCCGGCCGGCATGGGCACCTCTTCCGTGGCGTCGGCGATCCGGGTGGCGGCCCGTTCGAAGGGCGGGGCGAAGGCGCCGCTCTGTTCCCGGGATCTCTTCTACGACGGGGAGGCCGCGCGGTCATGGGAAAGGTGAACGGTGGGAGCGGTCAGTCCAGCTTGTCCGCGAGCTCCTCCGCTGTTGCTCGGCGCGCCGGCGCAGGCGTCTGCTGGAAGTGCGGTTACCAGGGGCGGAGTGCGGTGCGCAGTTCCTCCCACCACTCGTGGCGGTGTTTGTCTTCGGGGTCGGGGCTGGGGCCGAGGGCGAGGACCTGGTCGGTGACGCGGTAGGTAAGGCGGTAGAGCAGAACGCGGGTCGCGCATTCAAGCCAGCGTTCGGTGTCTCGTGCTGGTGGGGCCGGGCCGAGGACGGTGGCGAACCAGGCGGGCAGGAGCAGGCGGTTGCTGACGGCATCGGCCAGTTTGCTGCGTAGCGCCAGGGTGAGGCGTTGTTCCGCGCGCCGGCCGGCGGCGATGGCCGGCTGTTTTCGGCGGTGGCCGCCCGGTCCGCGGCGAGGGCCGTGGTGGACGTGCGTGCTTCGGAAGCCTGCCGGGCGAGGCCTTGCTGCTCGGTGGCCTCGCGCGCGCGATGACGGAGCGCAGCTTGGTGGCGGCCTTGGCATGGGGCTGGGTGCTGTAGGGGGTGGAGAGCAGCGTGCCGACCAGGGCGACGACTTCCTTCCAGGTGGCCCGGTGCCGGGCCTGGGCGTCGTGGAAGCGTTGTACCCGGGTGTGGTGGTGGGTGCGGCGGGAGCTGGTGAGGAGGGCGTCGGCGGCTTCCCACCCGGACTCCATCGTGGCGGCCAGGGCGCCCTGGTCCTTGGTGTAGGTGTCCAGGTCCGCGGGAGGGACGTTCCCGACAGCCATGATCTGGCCTTCCAGCAGTCGCACGTGCTGGGTGAGCCGCTTTACCTTCTGCTCTGCGGCCTCGACGCGGTCGTCGAGCTCGTCGACCCGGCCGTCGAGTTCCTCGGTTGTGGTCTCCAGGTTGGAGATGTCGTCGCGGAGGGAACGCAGCTCGTGGTCCAGGTCCTCGGTATAGCCGAACCGGGACTTCAACCGCTCGTGCTCGCCCTCCAGATCGTCCAGTCGGCTGTCGAGATCGCTTACTCGCCGGTCGGCATCGCGGACCCGCCGGTCAGTGTCCCGGAACTGGGAGTCCAGAGCGTCGCTCACTTCCCTGCCCCCTGTTCGTCCGCGACAGGCCGACTTCCGGCGCTCGTGGGGCGGCCAGATCGGCCCCAACGCCCGGCCGTTCGTGCTAGCGAGCATGACACGGTTGCGTACCGGCTCCTCGCGCGCGTGACGAAACTGCCGTGGGTCCCGAGCGAACAGCAGTGGCTCGCCCTGCTGGACGTCAGCGCTCCAGGCGGCGACGGCGGACCAGGGCCGCGACGGTGAGCGGCTGCCCTGGTTCATCGTCGCCCTCCTGATCGGACCGAGGACGACGGCCACAGGGCCGACAAGCACTCCGACGCGGCAAGTACAGACCGGCGAGAGCATTTGCCAACGGCCTCACCAGCCGGACCACCGGCCGAAGCGGCACCGAGTCGAGACTGAGACCATCGAGCCGCGCCGCGGGATGCAGCTCGTATCCTGCGGCGTCCCCACGTACTGAGCGACTCCCAGTCCGTGAAGGCGGCCTCGACCGTCGGGAAGGACAGCCGCGGCTACGACGCGGGCAAAAGGATCAACGGCCGCAAGCGACACCTGGTGGTCGATTCCAAGGGCCTGCCGTTGATGGTGATGGTCACCCCGGCAGACCTCCACGACTCCGCTGCAGCGAAGGAAGTCCTCTTCCGGCTTCGGCTGACGCACCCCGAGATCACGCTCGTCTGGGCTGACTCAGCCTATGCGGGCAAGCTTGTGACGTGGGCAAAGAGATATCTGAACCTGACGATCAAGACCGTCAGCCGCCCGAAGACCACATCCGGCTGGGTCCTGCTGCCCCGTCGCTGGGTGGTCGAACGGAGTCTGGCCTGGATGATGAACGCCCGCCGTCATGCGCGAGATTACGAGCGGCTGATCCAGCACTCCGGAACCTTGATCACCTGGGCTGCCATCACCGTGATGACCAGGCGCCTCGCCCGCAGAGGCACCACCTCCAGCTGGTCGAGGAAGCAATCACAGGTGCCCTGCGCCCCGAAAGTTGAACGGTCTCGTCAAGGTTGAACGCGGTGAGTGTCGGCCGCCGCCTGGATGCGGGCGTGGTATTGCTGCCACTTGGCATCGTCACCGAAGTCGTCGTGATCTGGTCCGGCCTTGCCGTCGATGAGTTCTCGCAGTACATCGGCGTGGCCGGCATGCTGGGCCGTCTCGGAGACCATGCGAACCAGCAGGACGCCCAAGGTGGTGGCCCGGCGCTCTTCGGGCCAGTGCGCTACCTGGCCCCGGGTTTCGAGAGCGAGATCCGTGATCGTCCGGTCGGCATGCGCGCAGGCACGTTCATAGAGCCCGATGATGTACGTGCTGGACTCATCGGATCTGGCCCACATGTCTGCGCCTTCCCAGATTGAACCGTCCTCGACCCAGGCCAGGGGTTCTGGTGCTGGCCGGTCAAAAGATTCGCCGAGGTATCCGTACTCAAGGCCTGCCAGATGCTTGACCAAGCCCAGCAGGTTCGCGGCGGTGGGCGTCATAGGCCGGCGCATGTCGTATTCGGCGAGTCCCTCCAGCTTGCCGAGCAAACCGGCCCGTCCTGCCTGCAGCTTGCGGTGCAACTCCGCCTTGAGATCAGTCACGTGGTCCTCCTATAAGTGATGCGGCCACCCAACCACGCGCCTGTGACAAGAAGTCGGCGATGAGCCCGAGGCTGACGACGACCGACACTCACCACGCTCAACGCACCTGGGATCGAAAACAATCACTTACGGCGATGGGGAGTGCGTGCCACACCAAGAGGTTCATGTTTGGGATGACTGGCCACAATTATCCCTCTACGGAGTTTTTGTCCTGCGCCATCGTTCTCGCATCGGATGACTGGTCGGTACGGCAGAGCCTTGTCCGCGGTCCCTGTCCTGACCCCGAAGATGAACACCGCCACCGGTGGTTAGAGGAACTCCGCGCCCAGCTCCGCCCCTGGTAACCAGCTACTGCTGGGCATCTTCGACGTGGCGTCCCAGGAGGCTGGGTGGGGTGCCACCGGTTGATGGAGGGTTCCGTCCGGTTCGTCGTTGATCGACTGTGTACCCGTCTGCGGCTCCGCGGGATCCGCGGTAGCGGAAATGGGTCGACAGGTCCGCCTCGTGGCCTCAATGGCCCCCTGGGGCCCCAGGGAGGGCGCAAGGGTGACGGTGTCCTTTCCTCAAACCGCCAGTGCCCGGACCTCAGGCCTGCTCACGCTTCTCCCCACCCGCAGCACGTGGACCTGCGGACGGATGTCACCCAGAAGGGGCCGCTCGATAACCAGCCCAGCCCGAGCCGGAACGGCCGATGCTATGGATGCTCGGTCACCGCTGGCAGGTTGTGCCATGCATGTCCGCAGGCGCCTTTGCAGTTTTTTTACGTTTCTGCCAGATCGACAAAGCGCGAGTAGTGAAGCTGGTTCCCGAGCGTGATCGAGGCGGTGGGCCCGTTCCTGTGCTTGTCCACGATCACGTCGACTTCGCCCGCCCGCGCGGATGCCGGCTCGTAGGCGTCGTCCCGCGACAAGGCTCGCCAACTCCTCCGCCGCATGGTCGTCCATCTCGAACGGATGTCGAGCCGGATCCACATCTGCCCACGTCAAGCTATGTGCCCACAGTTGACTCACCGTCTCACTCTGCCTTGCGTAGCCGCCGTGACTCCACTCCATATCGAGTGGCCGTCCCATCAGCAGGAAACGATCTTCGGCTAACTGGGAAGCGATCTTCAACCGCTTGTCTTCCACCTGGTCAGAGACACTCGTGAACACCCCTCCTACGGGATGGATCCGACACCGCAGGCGACGACGAAGTCGCCGCCATGCTGCAGGGCGCTGCGTTCCGGCCATCCGTACCCGGTCCCGCTTCGAGCCCCGCCACCGGTACGTCGCCGGGAACGCCATCGCCGCCGTGTACTCGTGCGCCTGGAGCAAGCGGAAGCCGCAGTCCTCCACGGTCAGGGCCAGCTCGACCAGGCCATGATGGTTCCCGACGCGCACACCGTGGCGAGCGGTGGGACGAGGAGGCCGGGCTCGTCCCTGCCGGTACACCTTCGTATCGGCCGGTCCAAGGAGAATGGCTTGCTTCCCGTCGCGCCCTCCACTGGCACCAGGGCTGTCCTGTACCGCCCAGGCCCAATCTGATCCGCGCCATCGTCTTCTCGGCGAGCGGCCTTGCCCGGATCCGGTGAGAATCCGCCAGCTGCCCTGCGGTAGGACGACTCCGCAGAGTAACTACAGAGCAACGTCGGCCTCGTTTGCCAATAAGCGTGCCGATCTGCCAACTGCGCTGCGTTGTCACACAAAAGGTGCGAACGGTTTGGGGTGTTGAGTCGCCGGTCTCTGTCCACAGGGGCGGGCTTCTAGAAGTGGGGGTGTCCGCTTCCGGGTGTGAGGTGCCTGGACGCACACCGAAGGGGCACCGCCATGGCACAGACCAAGTTCGACAAGCAGGTGGAAGAGACCGCCGGATCAGTGGCGTTCGGCATCGGCCGGTTCCTGGCCGGCCGCCCCATGGACGGGGAGCGGAAGACCGACGCGACGTTCTGGTGCACGGGCTCCCGCGTCCTGCCCACGGTCGAAGGCAAGGTGTCCCGCTCCTCCTACCGGGCCGGGTGGTAGCGCCTCACCTTCCGCATCAGCGGCCTGGCCGCGACGGGCGCTGTGGGAGAACCAGGACTCCACCTTCGCCACCGCCCGCGACATCTGGGAGAACCCCGCCCCCGCCCTGGCGACGCTGGAGACCGGTGGCATCGCCGTCGCTTCGGCCGCGGCTGCCGGCGGCGTCGCGTACGGGCTGCTGACCCGGGGGCGCCGGGAGTTCATGCGTGAGTGGGTGACCCCGCTGCACGAGGCCCTGGCCGTGCCGCTGGGCGTCTCGGAGCTGACCGACCCACGCCGCTACCTCCACGTACCCAGGCACTTCTCCGACGACGACGCCCAGATACGCATCGACGTGCCCACCCACATGAGGTTCAACGAGGACCTGGTCGCCGACCTCATCGTCAAGAAGCTCGCCCTGGAGAACGTCTCCTTCACCTGGCGCCGCGCGGGCAAGGACACCCACGTCATCGTCAAGAAGCGCAAGGTCCCGCCCAAGAAGCTGAGCCTGTCCGACCCGGGCGTGCGGGAGATCCTCGCGAAGATGCCCGAGTCCGCACCGCTGATCGGCCTCGGCTCAGGCAAGAAGAAGGTCTCCGTCGACCTGGACCACGACTCACCGCACGTCCTGATCTCCGCAGGCACCGGCGGCGACAAGTCGACCATCCTGCGCTGCATCACCTGCCAGTTCGTCCACAACGGCGCGCTCGCCTACGTCCTGGACTTCAAGCGGATCTCCCACACCTGGGCCCGCGGGGTACCCGGCGTCACCTACTGCCGCGACATCGGCGAGATCCACGACGCCCTGGTCCGCCTCGCCCAGGAAGACCGGCGCCGACTCACTCTCTCGGAGGACCTGGCCGACGACGTCCTCGAAAAGGAGCCGTGGCGCGTCGGCCCGAGGATCGTGATCCTCCTCGAAGAGGTCAACGCCACCATGGCGCAGCTCAAGCGGTACTGGGCGAAGATCCGCGAGAGCGGCGACCCGAAGACGTCCCCGGCCGTCGACGCGCTCGCCGAGATCCTCTTCATGGGCCGCCAGGTCCGCCTGCACGTGCTCCTGGTCGCCCAGTCCGCGACCGCCCAGGCCGTTGGCGGCCCCGCGATGCGCGAGAACTTCTCCACCCGGATTCTTGTCCGCTACACCCTCAACGCCTGGCGCATGCTCGTTCCCGAAGTCAGCCCCATCCCGATGGCGAGCGACCACCACGGCCGCGTCCAAGTCGTCACCCGCGGCCGCGCCCAGGAGACGCAGGTCCTGAACCTGTCCAACGCGGAGGCCCGCGAGTGGGCGATGTCCGGCGTCCACGCCCAGGGCAAGACCGGCCCCACCCTGCACAAGACGCCCACCCCGGCCGCCGACCCGCTCACCGACGCCTGGAACACCAGCGCCCCCGAGCTCCCGCCCGCGACCACCACCGATCCGGCCGCCGACCGGGATCTCCTCGCCGACGCCTGGAGCCTCACACCGCCGACCCCAGACGTCGACTCCGGCGACGCGGCGGTGCCGCCGCCAGCGAACCCGGCCCCGGCCCCGGTACCCGACCCGGACGACGCGGTGGTCGGCCTGCGCGAGGCGTACGAGAACCACCTGGTGGACATCGTCGCCAGCCTCAAGGCGCTGCGCTGGGCCCGCCAGAACGACCCGGACTTCCCCGGCCCGGTCGACAAGCGCGGCGCCGAATTCCTCTACCGCGTCGGCGACCTCAAGAAGTGGGCCCGCAACCGGCCCCGCGCCCACGCCACCGGCCCTGGCTGACCATCCCGGCCCGCCGACGTCGCGCGGGCCCGCCCCGGGCGGGGCCCGCGCCCCCCAACCCCCCCCCGGGAGAAAACCCCCATAAACACGCCCACCACACAAAAAGAAACGCACAACAAAAACAAAAAAAACACCA